>NZ_LMQZ01000010.1:0-337141 GCF_001425545.1 Pseudomonas sp. Leaf434
CCGTTATTACGCGCCGTGGTTGCAGCGCTGGGTCAGTGCGGATCCGGCGGGGGATGTGGACGGTTTGAATCTGTATGGTTTTGTCGGTAACAACCCGATTCTGTTCATCGATAACGACGGTAACAAAAAAGACTTACCGTCTGACGTCAGGCAGGACATCGCGACCTACGCAAAAGTCCTGGATAACCTGGGCAATGAGCTGCAAACGTACAATCGGCAATTGAACGGACTGTTCAGCGCTACGGACATTTCCAAACGCATGGCCATAAACACCGGCTTCAACATTGGCAAGGGAGTTGCCACCACGACAGCAGGGAAAGGCGGCGAAGCACTTGGGACGCTGATATTGCCCGGAGTCGGGACATTTATCGGAGGGATCGTCGCCTCAAAAATCTCCGGCGCGGCAATCGACAAACTCGGCGAAATTACAACTGTTTCCACTCCCGTCCTGCCCGATGCCAAAAAACTGAACCCCGAGAGCATTCACAGCAATGCCACAACAAGCATTTTAACCCCTCTGAGATACGCAAAAAAAATAGCCAGATCTTATGATCCTCGGACTTCCGAGGGAGCAAATAAGCTGATCGGAACAGTAGCCGAGAAAACGCTCAGCAAGTTTGCGCAGGTACCCGCTGCGAGTGACATGATGGCCATTGCTTACGCGGGGAAGGACACAGCCACAGCGCTGGCCGGTTTAAGGGATATCGAAATTGATGACCTCGAGACAGCGTTGGGTTTGATTATCGACATGCTTGAACAGGACCAAAGCGACATCAATGCGGCTTTCAGTGAAATCGGAGTCAACGAATTTTATGACCAAGGCCTGGTGGGCTCATTCGGTTTTGCGCTGGACCTTGCAAAAGGTAGCGTCGGAACCCAGAACTCCAGCTCAATCAGCCGGGATCGGATCAAGAAAGAAATTTCCGTGCGCATGGCTGAAGCAAGGCGCGGTATTGAGTTGATTGGCAGGTATCGCCAATACAGCGGTCAAAAGACGGCGTAAACAAGTTCGCCTACCTTCAGGCAGTTTTGCCGTGGTTCTGCGCCTGGATAAATCATGAGCACCTGGCCCTTGAATAGATCAACGCATATCCATACGCCAAGCGTGCAGGTCAAGGATCCTCGGGCTTTGGTTGTCAGGCATATTGCCTATCTGTGTGCAACGACGCATGGAGAAATCAAGCCCCTGATCACCTGCCAGACTCACAACCCTGCCGGGCGCCTGCTAGAAAAACGGGATCCGCGCTTATCTGCACCCAACCTCACTACTCACTACTCGCTCAACGGCACCGTGTTGAAAATCGACAGCGTCGATGCCGGCTGGCGTTTGGTACTGCCGGGACTGGCCGGTGAGCCTCGGCAACGTTGGGACGAGCGCGGCCATGTCTGGCGATCGACCTTTGACGACCAGCTGCGTGTCGTCAGACTCCAGGTCACCAGAAAGGATGAGGAGGAAGAGGAAGAGGTCGAAACTTTCCTCTACGCCGGTGGCGCCGACACCACCAACCACAACCTGCGCGGACGGTTGATCAAGCAAACCGATGCGTCTGGTGTTCTGGCGATATCCAGCTATTCCCTCGCCGGCCAGCCGATGCAGGAAACCCGAACTTTCCAGGACACACAGGCTTTCACCAGCCATCAGGTGTTCAGCCCGCTGGGCACGGTGCTGGAGCAAACCGATGCCGGCGGCCATCGCAGAGCATCGCGCTATGGTCTTGCCGGGCAACTCAGGCAAATGGAGCTGCAAGTCGAGACGAAAGTCACGCAGGTCTTGCTGGATGCGCAGTACAACGCCAACAATCAGATCATCTCGCAACTGGCCGGTAACGGTGTCCTGAGTCAGTGGACGTATGACCCGGCCGATGGACGCCTGCATACGCGCACCAGTCAGAAAACCGCTCACCCCAGATTGCAGGATCTGCAATATTTCTACGATCGCGTCGGCAATATCATCCGCATCGAAGACCACGCCTTCGAGCCAACCTGGTTCGCCAATCAACGGGTCGACGGCCACCGTGAATTCGACTACGACTCCCTGTACCGTCTGATTCGTGCGACCGGTCATGACGACACCCTGCCCCCGGACATTCCCGGCCTGCCGCGACCGCCCGACGAGCGAAACCGCCTCAATTACACCCAGACGTATAGCTACGACGATGGCGGCAATCTGANGGATCCGCGTCCGTTGGTGAGCATGGACGACATGGGCATGGGCGGCATGGATCATGACGACGCCCTGCCCCCGGACATTCCCGGCCTGCCGCGACCGCCCGACGAGCGAAACCGCCTCAATTACACCCAGACGTATAGCTACGACGATGGCGGCAATCTGACCGAGTTGCGTCATCAGCGCGACGGCAACAGTCGTACCCGCACSATGCGCATCGACGACAAAAGCAATCGCGGGGTGCGTTGGCAAACAGGTGACGAGCCGCCGGACTTCGACATCTGGTTCGACCCGCACGGCAATCAACGCAAGCTGCRCCACGGTCCGTCATTGCACTGGAACAGCCGTGAYGAACTGGAGCGCGTGGATCTGGTTATCCGTCAGGACAGCGATAACGATGCCGAGTATTACCAGTACAGCGCGGGCCAGCGGGTCCTCAAATGTCATGAATGGTTYACCGACAAGGTCCGCCACTTCCACCAGGTGCGYTACCTGCCRGGGCTGGAAATTCGCAGCAARGACAACGGCGAAGAGCTGCACATCATCAGCCTCGGTAACGCGCGCTGCCTGCATTGGGCGCAACGTTCAGCRCCGATAGACGACCAGATGCGCTACACCCTCGAAGACCACCTAGGCTCTTGCGTGATGGAGCTCAATGAAGACGCTGTGGTCACCAGCGCAGAAGGCTATTACCCGTTCGGCGAAACCGCATGGATGGCGCCGGAATCGGAAATCGAATACCGCTTTATCCGTTATTCCGGCAAGGAAATGGATGTCAGCGGTTTGTATTACTACGGCGCCCGTTATTACGCGCCGTGGTTGCAGCGCTGGGTCAGTGCGGATCCGGCGGGGGATGTGGACGGTTTGAATCTGTATGGTTTTGTCGGTAACAACCCGATTCTGTTATTACGCGCCGTGGTTGCAGCGCTGGGTCAGTGCGGATCCGGCGGGGGATGTGGACGGTTTGAATCTGTATGGTTTTGTCGGTAACAACCCGATCGTCCATGTCGACCAGACCGGTGCCTTCAAAGTGGTGTTTGACCTGATCAGAAAAGCGGTGGGTATCTTTGATCAAGCGCAAACTGCGGCGGAGCAATTGCACAACCTGACTACCGAGTTCGATGGCCTGATTCCTGAAGGCCAGAACATCGAGGAGGTGCGCAAAAGCATGACGTTCGGCAAATTCATCACCTCACGGGCCGGCATCAAATCGGTCTTTTACGGTATCGGCAAAGGCATCGCCATCGGCAGTGTCATCGGCACCGTGGTACCCGGAATCGGCAACGCCATCGGTTCCGGCGCAGGGGCAATCGCGGGGGCAATAGTGTTTCCGGTATTGCGTTACCACTTTTTCAAGAAGGGTTTGAAAGCAGCGCAGACACTGCACACCCAAGAGCTCAAGGACGGGCTGAAAACGCTGGGCGACGGCGCTGCAAAAGCCGTCGACGGCGCGGGGGCTCTTCTCGATGGAGGTGCTGCGCTTATCGACAGCATCAAGACTTTCACGGATAACCTCAACAGCTACTCCGAGCACATCCAGAAGATGTTCTACGCCCAACTGGACGCACTGGATGCAGAAAAACAGCGTCAGGTCATGAAGCTGTCCAGGAATGGTGTAGACCCGTTCGAAGCCATCGACAAGGTCATGCAAACCGCCCAGGCGACTATCGAAGCGCCAAGCGAGGCGCAAGGCGTGACTGAACGCCTGCAGCAACTGGAGCGCTCGCTCGCTGCCGAACCTAAGCCAAGACCGGTGCCGAAGCCGAGGTTGAATCTTGTGCATCGACGTCAGGTACAGGAGACAGCTGTCTAGCAGACACGGCCGGCGCGAACAGCGCGCCCGGCCACCTCGGCCCATGCTATCGTGCCCGCCCGTCCTGCCGACCTTTCATCCAGCATGCTGCCGACTTCCCGTACCCTGCGTCTGTCGTTGTATTCCCTGCTGATCATCGCCGGCACGGTCATTGCCGCGACGCTCGCGATGCGCCACGCGGAACGTCAGGCGCTGGAAGAAGACGCCGCCCGCGCCAATCAGCAACTGGGGTTGTACGCCAACTCCTTGCACACCCTGATCGACCGCTATCGCGCCCTGCCCGCCGTACTGGCGCTGGATCCGCAATTGCGTTCGGCCCTCGCCGGCCCGGTCGATGCAGCGCAGCAAGCGGCATTGAATGTGAAGCTGGAAAAGATCAACGGCGCCGCGCAATCCTCGACCCTCGAACTGCTCGATCGCACCGGCCTGGCCGTGGCCGCCAGCAACTGGCGCTTGCCCAGCAGTTACGTTGGCCACAATTACGGCTTCCGCCCCTATTTCAGCCAGACCCGCACCCAAGGCACCGGGCGTTTTTACGCGGTAGGCGTGACCAGCGGCATTCCCGGGTATTTCCTTTCCAGCGCCGTACTTGGCGACAACGACGAGTTTCTCGGCGCGATGGTGGTCAAGCTGGAGTTTCCCGAACTGGAGCGCGAATGGAGCCAGGGCAGCGACACGCTGCTGGTCAGCGATGCACGCGGGATCATCTTTATCGCCAATCAGCCGGGCTGGCGTTATCGCGCCTTGCGGCCGTTGAGCGCTGATGATCTGGCCGAGATCAAAACCACCCGCCAGTACGACAAGCAATCGCTGCTGCCGCTGACCCATTTGCCGCTGCGGCGCTTCGATGACAACAGCGATCTGCGCCGGGTCGAAGGTCCACAAGGCACGGCGGATTATCTGTGGGAATCGCTGCCGCTGACGACCGAGGGCTGGACCCTGCATCTGCTGCGCCGTCCGCAAGTGGCCTTCGAGGATTTGCGCAACGCCGCGCTGGCCGCCGCTGGCGTGTGGCTGGCGCTGGTGTTCCTGTTGTTGTTCCTCAATCAGCGCTGGCGGCTGGCCAAGGTCCGTCAGCGCAATCGTGAAGAACTCGAGCGCCTGGTCGAGGAGCGCACCCGCGACTTGCGCACCGCGCAGGAAGGTCTGGTGCAGTCGGCCAAACTCGCCGCGCTGGGGCAGATGTCCGCCGCGCTGGCCCACGAAATCAATCAACCGCTGACCGCCCAGCGCATGCAACTGGCAACCCTGCGCCTGCTGCTCGAAAATGGCCGCGTCGATGACGCCTACAAGGCGCTGAAACCGGTGGACGACATGCTCACGCGCATGGCCGCCCTCACCGGCCACCTCAAGACCTTCGCCCGCAAAAGCCCGAGCGGCTTGCGCGAACGTCTGGATCTGGCGACGGTGGTCGATCAATCGCTGCAACTGCTCGATGCGCGACTGCGTGACGAACAGGTCAGTCTGGTCCTGCATCTGACCCGCCCGGCGTGGGTACGCGGTGATGCGATTCGTCTGGAACAGGTGTTGATCAATTTGCTGCGCAACGCGCTGGATGCGATGCAGGGTAAAGCCTGCAAGCGTCTGGAAATCCGTCTGGAGGCCGATGAGCAATTGTGGCGGCTCAGCGTCAGCGACAACGGCGGCGGCATTGCCGAGGAACATCTCGGCCAGGTGTTCGATCCGTTCTTTACCACCAAACCGGTGGGTGACGGTCTGGGCCTGGGGCTGGCAGTATCCTTCGCCATCGTGCATGAATCCGGCGGACGCCTGAGCGTCGAGAATGGCGACCACGGCGCGGTGTTCAGCCTGACCCTGCCAATCGATCTGGAGGCACATATCTGATGCTCAATTCGGTGATGGTGGTCGACGACGAAAGCAGCATTCGCGACGCCGTTGAACAGTGGCTGAGCCTGTCGGGGTTTCAGGTGCAATTGTTCAGCCGTGCCGAAGAATGCCTCGCCGCGCTCCCGGAACATTTTGCCGGGGTGATCCTCAGCGACGTGCGCATGCCCGGCATGGACGGTTTGCAATTGCTCGCCGAAGTGCAAAAGCGCGACGCCGATCTGCCGGTGATTCTGCTCACCGGCCATGGCGATGTGCCGATGGCGGTCGAAGCCATGCGCGACGGCGCCTACGACTTTCTGGAAAAACCGTTCAGCCCGGAGACCCTGCTCGGCAGTCTGCGCCGGGCGCTGGACAAACGCCGCCTGGTCCTGGAAAACCGCGCCCTGCACGAACTGGCCGACAATCGCGCGAAGCTCGATGCAACATTGCTCGGCGTGTCCCGAGGTTTGCAGACTTTGCGTCGGCAAGTGCTGGATCTGGCGACGTTGCCGGTCAATGTGCTGATTCGTGGCGAAACCGGCAGCGGCAAGGAACTGGTCGCGCGTTGCCTGCATGATTTCGGCCCGCGCGCCGGCAAACCTTTCGTGGCGCTGAACTGCGCGGCGATCCCGGAGCAACTGTTCGAGGCCGAGCTGTTCGGCCATGAGAGCGGCGCGTTTACCGGCGCCTCGGGCAAGCGCATCGGCAAGCTGGAATACGCCGATGGCGGCACGCTGTTTCTCGATGAGATCGAAAGCATGCCGCTGGCCCAGCAGGTGAAATTGCTGCGGGTCTTGCAGGAGCAAAAGCTTGAGCGGCTGGGGTCGAACCAGAGCATTCGCGTTGATTTGCGTATCGTCGCGGCGACCAAACCGGACCTGCTCGACGAAGCCCGCGCCGGGCGTTTTCGTGAGGACCTGGCTTATCGCCTCAACGTCGCCGAACTGCGCCTGCCGCCGCTGCGCGATCGCCGCGAAGACATTCCGTTGCTGTTCGAGACCTTCGCGCAGAATGCCGCTCAGCGTCTGGGCCGGACCTTTCCGCCGTTGACCGGTGCGCAGCTCAGTCACCTGCTCAGCCATGACTGGCCGGGCAATGTGCGCGAACTGGCCAACGTCGCGGAACGTCAGGTATTGGGGCTGGATGAACCGGTCGCCGGAATCGATCCGGGGCAATCGCTGGCGGCGCAGCAGGAAGCGTTCGAAGCGCAATGTCTGCGCGCGGCGTTGACCCGGCACAAAGGTGATGTGAAAGCCGTGCTCGAAGAACTGCAACTGCCGCGCCGCACGTTCAATGAAAAGATGCAGCGGCATGGGTTGAGTCGGGAGATGTTTCTGGCGGAGTGAGGCAGAGATTTGTGGTGTAGCTGAAATCCATCCCCCTCACCCCAGCCCTCTCCCCCAGGGGGGCGAGGGGGGAGGGAGCCGATCTCCATGCTTTCCCGAATCTGTATTCGACTCGATATTGCAGGTCGATGTAACCCACGAGAACACCTCGGTCAGTCCCCTCTCCCTCTGGGAGAGGGCTAGGGTGAGGGGCTTTTGATCTTCACGCGGTAAGCGGAAATCCGCTCACTCAGCCCAATCAGTCGGCACAAATCCGCTCACTCCTCCCCGCTACCCCCTCTAAACCGGCCCCTCACCCCTTGGCACACCTCCTGCTATAGCCCTGGCAGGCTGCGTTCCGACGCGCTCCACAAAAACAATTAAACGAAGGATCCTTCAATGGATAACTCCAACGCCCTGCCCCTTGGGTCGGCTGCCGTGCCGGCCAAACCGAGAACCACCGCCAGCCGGATCAAATCGATCTTCAGCGGCTCTGTCGGCAACATGGTCGAGTGGTACGACTGGTATGTGTATGCCGCCTTCTCCCTGTACTTCGCGAAAACCTTTTTCCCCGCCGGTTCCACCACTGCGCAACTGATGAACACCGCAGCGATCTTCGCCGTGGGCTTCCTGATGCGTCCGATCGGTGGCTGGCTGATGGGCATGTACGCCGACAAGGTCGGGCGCAAGAAAGCGCTGATGGCCTCGGTGTACCTGATGTGCTTCGGCTCGCTGCTGATTGCCCTGAGCCCGAACTATGAAACCATCGGCATCGGCGCGCCGATCCTCTTGGTGTTCGCCCGCCTGCTGCAAGGCCTGTCGGTCGGTGGCGAGTACGGCACCTCGGCGACTTATCTGTCCGAGATGGCGACCAAGGAACGTCGCGGCTTCTTCTCCAGCTTCCAGTACGTGACCCTGATCTCCGGCCAGCTCATCGCCCTTGGCGTCTTGATCGTGCTGCAAAACATGCTGACCACCGAACAGCTCTACGCGTGGGGCTGGCGTATCCCGTTCGCCATCGGTGCGCTGTGTGCGGTCGTGGCGCTGTACCTGCGTCGCGGCATGGAAGAAACCGAGTCGTTCACCAAAAAAGAGAAATCCAAGGAAAGCGCGATGCGCACCTTGATGCGCCACCCGAAAGAGCTGTTGACCGTGGTCGGCCTGACCATGGGCGGCACCCTGGCGTTCTACACCTACACCACCTACATGCAGAAATACCTGGTGAACACGGTCGGCATGAGCATCTCCGACTCGACCACCATTTCCGCCGCCACGCTGTTCCTGTTCATGTGCCTGCAACCGATCATCGGTGGCCTGTCGGACAAGATCGGTCGTCGCCCGATCCTGATCGCCTTCGGTGTGCTCGGTACGATCTTCACCGTGCCGATCCTGATGACCCTGCACACCATCCAGACCTGGTGGGGCGCGTTCTTCCTGATCATGGCGGCGCTGATCATCGTCAGCGGCTACACCTCGATCAACGCGGTGGTCAAAGCCGAATTGTTCCCGACCGAAATCCGCGCCCTGGGCGTTGGCCTGCCGTACGCACTGACCGTGTCGATCTTCGGCGGCACCGCCGAATACATCGCGCTGTGGTTCAAGAGCATCGGCATGGAAACCGGTTACTACTGGTACGTCACCGCGTGCATTGCCGTGTCGCTGCTGGTGTACATCACCATGAAAGATACCCAGAAGCATTCGCGGATCGTCACTGACTGATCGCACCGCATCGCTGGCAGGCCACAAAATCTGTGTCCTGCCACGAACCCTACGGGGTCTCGCGTCTGGCTGGAAATATGCGCTGGGTCCTTGCACTATGGCTGCATCCGAATGCAGCTCAGGAATCCGCTCCCCATGCCCGATGACATCCACTTCTACGAACCCGCCAACGGCCACGGCCTGCCTCACGATCCGTTCAACGCCATCGTCGGCCCGCGCCCCATCGGCTGGATTTCCTCGCAGGATGCCGAAGGCCGACTCAATCTCGCGCCGTACAGTTTCTTCAACGCCTTCAACTACGTGCCGCCGATCATTGGTTTTTCCAGTGTCGGGCGCAAAGACAGTCTGAACAACATCGAGCAGACCGGTGAGTTCGTCTGGAACCTCGCCACCCGCCCGTTGGCCGAGCAGATGAACCAGAGCTGCGCGATGGTCGCGCCTGAGGTCAACGAGTTTGAACTGGCGGGGCTGACCACCGTGGCGTCAAAGGTGATTTCGGTCCCACGGGTCGCCGAGAGTCCAGTGTCCTTCGAGTGCAAGGTCACGCAGATCGTCCAGCTGCAACGCGCCGATGGCGAAACGGTGCCGAGTTGGCTGATCCTCGGCGAGGTGGTCGCGGTGCACATCGCCAAATGGCTGCTGAAGGATGGCATCTACGACACCGCCGCCGCACAACCGATTCTGCGCGGCGGCGGGCCGGCGGATTATTTCCAGCTGGGGCCTGAGGCGCTGTTCAAGATGTGGCGCCCGGGCGCACAGAAGTAATTACCAGATCAGCTCGGCGTCGTCAGTGACGCCCTTGAGCTTGTCCAGTTCGTTGATGGCTGCATCATCGGCAGCAATGGCGCCGGGGAACACCTGCTCATTGAGCAATTTGTGAAAGCGTGGGGCGCCGCCATCGACCAGGGCCTTGACCGCGATCGCCGCGTAATAACCCTTGTTGCCGCCCAGCTCGACGGGGACGACTGCGGAGACTGCTTCGAAGCGTTCAAACTCTTTACGTGCCATGTCGCGGATCCTGGCTCAATCAAATAAGCCGGACATTAAACCCTCAACCGGCGAGTTTGTGTATCGGCGCCGCGCATTGACCGAGGGCCTGCGCGGCGGAAACGTCCCTGAACGTGTGGAAGTCGAGGCTGTTGACCACCAGGTCCTGCACCAGCTCGGCGAAGACTTCCATCGACGGACTGTTGAAATACGCCGTCATCATTTGCTGACTGCTCCAGTAGCCGCTGACCAGCCACAGGTCGGCGTCGCACTGCGATTGTTGCAGGGAAAAACTCAGGCAACCGGGCGCCGCGCGCGACACTTCGATCAATGCGCTCAGGCGCACACCGAGTTCCGCCGAACGCCCGGCCTGGGCACGAACGAAGGCCATATGACTGACAGGCATTTGCTTGGACATGATCAACCCTCCATGAAATCGCGTGGCAGCCGGGGGACGGGCTGCGACTGAAGCAAAGATTAAGGGCCGGGCCGGCTGCGCCGTTAGTCGATTCCTGCCTTCGCGTTGCACAATCCTGCGAGACTGCGCAGACGACCTGTAACAACCTGTAAACCCGCGCAACACGTCTGTCATACGCGTTTTGTGTAGGAGCTGCCGAAGGCTGCGATCTTGTGCTTTTGCCTCGAAGATCAACGGATCGCAGCCTTCGGCAGCTCCTACAGAATCGTATGGCGGGAGACCTGTGCGCACCTGCGGGCAGAATCAGGCAAGCATTTGGCAGAATGTGTCTACCGCCGCCGCTTGCACAAACATATGCTCTGCTGCATTCCCCCCTCACTTGCCGAGGATGCCGTGCATGACGTCATTCGATCGTTTTCAAGCCGAACCCAGCGCCGACATGGAAAAGCAGCGCGCGGAGCTGGCGGCGATCATCCGCCGCAACACCAGCGACGATGGCAGCTACCAGACCGCGATCGGTTCGCTGGTGATGTCGCGCCACACCCAGTCCCATGACTTTGCCCCGGTGCTCGCGCAGCCGGCGCTGTGCATCATGGCGCAGGGGCGCAAAGAGGTGCGCCTGGCCGACGAGTTCTTCAACTACGACCCGCTGAATTATCTGGTGGTGTCGGTCTCGATGCCGCTCAGCGGGCGCGTGGTCAATGTCTCGCCGGAAGAACCGATCCTCGCCGTGCGCCTCGACATTGATCCGACCGAAATCACCGCGCTGATCGCCGACGCCGGCCCGATGGGCGTACCGACGCGGCCGACCGGACGCGGTCTGTACGTGGAAAAAATCGACAGCGCCATGCTCGACGCGGTGCTGCGGCTGGCGCGGCTGCTCGACGCGCCGAAAGACATCGCCATGCTCGCGCCGCTGATTCGCCGGGAGATTCTCTATCGCCTGCTGCGCAGCCCACAGGGCCATCGTCTGTATGAGATTGCGATTGCCAACAGTCAGAGCCATCGCATCAGCCAGGCCATCAAATGGCTCAACGGCAATTTCGAACAACCACTGCGCATCGATGATCTGGCGCGGGAAGTGAACCTCAGCGTGTCGACGTTGCATCACCGTTTCAAGGCGATGACCGCGATGAGTCCGTTGCAATATCAGAAGCAGCTGCGCCTGCAAGAGGCGCGGCGGCTGATGTTGACTGAAGGGCTGGAAGCGTCGGCGGCGGGGTATCGGGTGGGCTATGAAAGTCCCTCGCAGTTCAGCCGCGAGTACAGCCGATTGTTTGGCGCGCCGCCGTTGCGGGATCTGGCGAGGTTGCGGCTTTCGGTGTGACTCCATAGAAGCCCCTCACCCTAGCCCTCTCCCAGAGGGAGAGGGAACCGATTGTGGGATATTGGAGAGGTTCATCGATTTGCGATATCGGTGCTGAATCCGGAATCAGCCAAGCCAGGCCAACCCGGCGTTGGATTGATGACCTTCAAATCCATAATCGACTCGGTTTTTCAGGTCGACGGAGAACGCAAGACACCTCGGTCAGCTCCCTCTCCCCCAGAGGGAGAGGGAACCGATTGTGGGATATTGGAGAGGTTCAGCGACTTGCGATATCGGTGCTGAATCCGGAATCAGCCAAGCCAGGCCAACCCAGCGTTGGGTTGATGACCTTCAAATCCATAATCGACTCGGTTTTTCAGGTCGACGGAGAACGCAAGACACCTCGGTCAGCTCCCTCTCCCCCCGGGAGAGGGCTGGGGTGAGGGCAGGCTTCTACACCGCGCGCACGACGTGCTTGATCTCCAAAAACGCCGCCAACCCCCAAGGCCCCAGTTCGCGGCCGACGCTGCTCTGCTTGTACCCACCCCATGCCGCCTGCGGGAAGATCACCTGCGGAGCATTGATCCACACCAGCCCTGCCTGCAACGCATTGGCCACACGATCCGCCGCTGTGGCATCGCGTGTCACTACGCTCGCGACCAGGCCGAACTGCGTGTCGTTGGCCAGCGCAATCGCCTCGTTCTCACTGGCGAAACCGCGCACACACACCACCGGGCCGAAAATCTCTTCACGCCATAACGCGCTGTCCAGCGACACGTCGGTGAACACCGTCGGTTGCAGGAAATAACCGCGCGGCAAATGCGCCGGACGATTACCGCCGCACACCAACCTCGCCCCGGCGCTCAAACCGCGATCAATATGCCCAAGCACCCGTTGGTACTGCGCCTGATTGACCAGCGCGCCCATCTCCATATCCGCATCAAACGGATCAGCGACTCGAATCGCCTCTGCGCGCTTTTGCAGACGCTGAAGAAATTCGTCCATCAATTCCTCGGCAACCAGCACCCGACTGGTGGCCGAGCACATTTGCCCGGCGTTGAAGAACGCCCCACCACAAGCCAGTTCCACCGCCAGCTGCAGATCGGCATCCGCCAGCACCAGCAACGACGATTTGCCACCCAGCTCCAGACTCACACCCTTCACGGTTTCAGCAGCGCGTTGCATTACCTGCACGCCAACCGCATTGCTGCCAGTGAAGGAAATCTTGGCGATGCGTGGATCCGCCGACAACGGCGCGCCCACCGCCAGACCAGTGCCGCAGACCAGATTGAACACGCCGTCGGGCAAACCGGATGCAGCGATGATCGCGGCCAGTTCCAGCTCCGGCAACGGCGTCACTTCAGAAGGTTTCAGCACCACGCAGCAACCGGCGGCGAGCGCTGGCGCCAGTTTCCACGCGGTGGTGACCATGGGGAAATTCCACGGCACGATCAGCCCGACCACTCCGCACGGCTCGCGCCGCAGGCGCGCACTGAAATCATCGCTGGGCAGCGGCACGTTGCTGTCCTGCCCGGCGTCGAGGCCTTCGGCGAGTTCGGCGTAATAGTCGAAAGTGGCGATCACGTCATCGACATCGATGGCCGCTTCAAACTGCGGTTTACCGTTATTACTCGACTGCAGATTCATCAAGTGATCGCGACCGTTGCGCACGCCGTTGGCAATGTTGCGCAGGATCGCAGCGCGTTCGGCGCCGGTGGTTGTCGACCAGTGTTTGAACGCCTCGGTCGCCGCGCTGATCGCCTGGTCGACGGCCTGTTCGTCGCCGCCATTGACGGTGGTCAGCAGCGCTTCGGTAGCGGGGTTGATCACCCGCAGATGTTCGCGGCCTGACGACCATTGGCCGTTGATGTAGAGGCCGTCGAGTGTGGTTGGAAAGCTGATCATTGGGCCACCGCCTGCATCCACTGGTTCTGGTCGATTTCAATCAGCGTCGGGCCTTGCCGGTCCGTCGCTTTACGCAGCGCTGCGCGCAATTCGTCGATATTGCTGATGGCTTGCGCGGCGCAACCGAGGCCCTTGGCCACGGCGACGAAGTCCGGGGTGTAGATGTCCACGCCGACCGGTTCAATGGCGCGGTTGACCATGTACTTTTTGATTTCCTCGTAACCCTGGTTATTCCACAGCAGCACGATCACCGGCACCCGTGCTTCAACGGCGCTGGCCAGTTCCGGCAGGGTGAACTGCAAGCCGCCGTCACCGATCAGGCACACCACTGGCGGGCGCGCGCCGTTATCGAGTTGTCCACCGAGCCACGCCCCTATCGCCGCCGGCAACGCATAGCCGAGGGTGCCGTAACCGGTGGATGCGTTGAACCAGCGACGCGGACGCTGGGGGTTGAACGTGAGGTTGCCGGTGTACACCGGTTGCGTGGAATCGCCGACGAACACCGCGTCAGGCAGCTCGTGCAACACGGTTTCGAGGAAACGCGTCTGCGCCAGCGTCGGTGCATCCCAGCTCGCCGCCAATTCATTACGCAGGCGCGCGGCGCGAACATGGCCCCAATCATTACGGCGCTCGGCCAGCGGCTTTTGCGTCAGCGTGCTGAGCAAGGCTTGCGCGGCGTTGCGCGAATCAGCGACCAGTGCGACGTGCGGCGGGTAGTTGCGCACGGTCTGATCGGCATCGATGTCGATGCGCAGCAGCTTGCCGGGAATCTCGAAGCCGCCGGCGAAGGTCACGTCGTAATCGGTCTCGGCCAGCTCCGTGCCGATCGCCAGCACCACGTCGGCTTCAGCGACCAGTGCGCGAGTGGCGACCAGGCTTTGCGTCGAACCGATCAACAACGGATGGCTGGTCGGCAGCATGCCTTTGGCGTTGATGGTCAGCGCCACTGGAGCGTCGAGCAGTTCGGCGAGTCGGGTCAGCTCCGGCGCCGCGTCGATAGCACCGCCGCCAGCAAGAATCAGTGGACGTTGCGCGCTGGCCAGCATTTCGCTCATGCGGCTCACGGCAGCCGGTGCGGCGCCGGCGCGATCGATATTCACCGGCAGGCTGGCGAGCAATTCATCGGCCTCTTCCACCAGCACGTCCAACGGAATTTCGATGTGCACCGGACGCGGTCGCCCGGCCTGGAACAGCGCGAAAGCGCGAGCAAGCACCACCGGCAGTTCGGCAGCGGACATCAGCGTGTGCGAGAACGCTGCGACGCCGCCGACCAGTGCGCTCTGGTTCGGCAGCTCATGCAACTTGCCGCGCCCACCGCCCAACTGACTGCGCGACTGCACGCTGGAGATCACCAGCATCGGAATCGAATCGGCGTAAGCCTGGCCCATGGCCGTGGTGATATTGGTCATGCCCGGGCCGGTGATGATGAAACACACACCGGGTTTGCCGCTGGTACGCGCGTAGCCGTCAGCCATGAACCCGGCGCCTTGTTCATGACGAGGCGTGACGTGGTTGATGCTTGAGCGGGCAAGGCCTCGGTACAGCTCAACGGTATGCACACCGGGAATGCCGAACACCTGCTCGACCCCGTAATTCTCCAATAGCTTGACCAGTACTTCGCCGCACGTTGCCATGTTGATTGCCCTTTCATTCACTGAACACTCCCTGTGGGAGCGAGCCTGCTCGCGAATAAGCGGTCCAGCCAACATCCGTGTCGAACCTTGAACCGTCTTCGCGAGCAGGCTCGCTCCCACAGGGTCCGTGGAGTGCCCATTGGAACGGTGCGCAACTGGCAGCAACAATCGATTAAAAGTCATACTAGCCATGTCCCCACGTCATACCTCGGATCGCCATGAAACGCCTGCCACCCCTGCCCGCTCTGCATACGTTCTGGATCACCGCGCAATGCTGCAATTTCACTCGCGCCGCCGAGCAGTTGCACATCACTCAGGGCGCGGTGAGCCGGCAGATCGCCGGGCTCGAAGAACAGCTCGGTTATCCGTTGTTCATTCGTCTGGCCCGAGGTCTGGCGCTGACGGCCGAAGGCCGCGAATGGCTGCCACAAGTGGAGAAGGTTTTCGGGCTGATCAGTGAAGCGACCGAGCAGATCGGGCTCAAACACCAGACGTTGCAACTCAAGGCCCCAAGCTGCGTGATGCGCTGGCTGCTGCCGCGCCTGCTGCAATGGCAGAAGGAACGCCCGGACGTGCCGGTGAAACTGACGGCGTCACTGCAACACGGTGTGGATTTCCAGCGCGAGCAATTCGACGCCGCGGTGATCTACGGTCCGCCGCCGGACAATTCGCCAGGCGCACTGCATCTGTTCGACGAGCAACTGACACCGGTCTGCTCGCCGCAACTGCTCAAAGGCTCGCCGGCGCTGAATTCACCAAAGGACCTGCAGGAACACTTGTTATTGCACCCGACCCACGACATTCAGGACTGGTCGGTGTGGCTCGACGCGGCGGGATTGCGACTGGGCAACCTTGGCAGCGGGCAGCATTTCGAAACGCTGGATCAGGCGATGTCGATGGCCTCGCACGGCACGGGGGTGGCGATCGGGGACTGGTCGCTGATTGGTGATGATCTGAACGCTGGACGACTGGTGATGCCGTTTGCGTTGAAGGTGAAGACGGGGTTGGCGTATTACGTGGTGGTGCCTGCTGGAGCCGAACCCTCGCCGCAACTTGAGGAACTGATGCTCTGGCTGGTTGAGCAGGCACATTTGCGCTGAAGCCTCTCCCCTCACCCTAGCCCTCTCCCCAGGGAGAGGGAACTGATTGGGGATACTCAAGAAATTCATCGACCTGACACAGCCACGCCGAATCCATAATCGACACGGCCGTTCAGGTCAATGCGTGACCCAAGACAACTCGGTCGGCTCCCTCTCCCCAGGGAGAGGGAACTGATTGGGGATACTCAAGAAATTCATCGACCTGACACAGCCACGCCGAATCCATAATCGACACGGTCGTTCAGGTCAATGTGTGACCCAAGACAACTCGGTCGGCTCCCTCTCCCCCGGGAGAGGGCTGGGGTGAGGGGAAAAGGCTTGACTCAATACCCGACGGTATAACGCTGCCGCGAATGCTTCGGCGTTTCCACTTCGTCAATCAGCGCAATCGCGTAATCGGCAAATGTGATCCAGCTGCGTCCTTCGGCACTGACCAACAGATGATCCTTGCCGACGCGGAATGTGCCACTGCGCTCACCCTCGACGAACTCCGCCGACGGCGACAAAAAGGTCCAGTCCAGTTCCTGCTCGTGACGCAACGCATCAAGAAACTCAGCACCTGCGCTCGCCTCGGCTTTGTATTCGGCCGGGAAACCGGCACTGTCGATCACTCGCGTGTCATCCGGCAGCAACAGCGAACCGGCGCCGCCGACCACCAGCAAGCGCTTCACGCCCGCCTGTTTTACCGGTCCGACAATCGCCGAGGCCGGGACGGTGGCGAAATGCGCTGCGCTGATCACTGCGTCGTGACCGGCCACCGCCGCTTGCAGCGCCGCCGAATCCAGCACGTCGAGGCTCTTGCTGACGACACCGGCGCGATCACCGACCTTTGAGGTATCGCGGGCAATGGCGGTGACGCTGTGGCCGCGACGCAGGGCTTCTTCCAGCAGTTGGCTACCGGCACGGCCGGTGGCGCCAATGATTGCGATCTTGCTCATGACATTCTCCAGTTGGCTTGAAAATGCTGCGTGTTCAGGTTCGGCTTACCACTGCATCTCGCCCTTGGCGACTTTCGCGCTGAGCTCCAGCGAGCTTTCCTCGCCCAGCTGCGGGTAGCGTTTTTTCATCGCCGCGATCAGTGCAGCGGAGTCTTTGGCCTTGGCGGTTTCGGCATCGAAGGCCTTGATGTAATCGGCGGTGAATTTCACGCTGGCCAGCGAGCGGCTGCTGTCACCCAGGTAATGACCGGGCACCACGGTTTGCGGTTTCAGGCTTTCGATGGTGTGCAGGGTGTGCAGCCAATCGGCGTGGGATTGCGCGGTCTGGGTGTCGGCCATCCACACATGAATGTTCTCGGCGACCACTACGCCACCGACCACTGCTTTGAGCGACGGGATCCATACGAAGCTGCGATCCGGTTGCTTGCCGTCGAGGCCGATCACCTGCAATTGCTTGCCTTCGAGGGTCAGGCTGTCGCCCTTGAGCACGTCCGGGACGATGGTTTTCGCCGGCACGTCGGCGCCCATTTTCGGCCCCCAGTAGGCCAGTTTGCCGTCGACGGTGTGCTTGATGTGATCGACAGTCGGCTGCGAAGCCAGCACTTTCGCCTGCGGGAATGCCTTGGTCAGGGTGTCGAGGCCAAAGTAGTAATCCGGGTCGCCATGGCTGATGTAGATGGTGGTCAATTGCTTGCCGCTGGCGCGGATCTTTTCCACGACCTGCTCAGCCTGGGATTTGCCGAATTGCGCGTCGACCAGAATCGCTTCTTTCTCACCGCTGACCAGCACCGAGCTGACCGGGAAAATCGCCTGGGTGCCCGGGTTGTAGACATCGAGGCTCAGCTCGGCGGCGGATGCATGGGCGGCAAAGCCGAAAAATGCTGCGGCGAGCAGAACGCGTTTGAAGGGGGTAAAGCCGATCATGTGTTGCTCCGGATTGCGAATGCCAGTCTGGCGATGCAACAGAGCTTAGTTGCCAGACTCAGTACAAAAAATGCGATGCTTGGACATAGTTTGTTTCTGAAAGCGGGCAAATCATGGATCGGCTTCAAGCAATGCGGGTATTCGTCACGGTCGTGGACCTGGGCAGCCAGTCGGCGGCGGCCGACCACCTCGACCTGTCGCGGCCGGTGGTGTCGCGCTATCTGGCGGAGCTGGAAGACTGGGTCGGCGCGCGGCTTATGCACCGCACCACGCGCAAATTGAGCCTGACCGCCGCCGGCAGCGAAATCCTCCCGCGCTGCCGGCAGATGATCGACCTGTCGCACGACATGCAGGCCGCCGTCAGTGAACCCCATGACGCGCCGCGCGGATTGCTGCGGATCAGCGTCAGCACCTCGTTTGGCCAGGCGCAACTGGCCGATGCGGTGGCGGCGTACGTCAGGGTTTACCCCGGTGTGAGTATCGATCTGCAAATGCTCGACCGCACGGTGAATCTGGTCGATGAGCGTATCGATCTGGCGATTCGCACCAGCAACGATCTTGATCCGAATCTGATCGCCAGACGCTTGACCGTGTGCCGTTCGGTGGTCTGCGCAGCACCGGCGTATCTGCTTAAGCATCCGGCGCCGTTGCGGGTGGAGGAACTGAGCCGACACAACTGCCTGACCCATTCCTATTTCGGCAAGAGCCTGTGGCATTTCGAGGAGGATGGCGAACCGGTTTCGGTGCCGGTGCAGGGCAACATCAGCGCCAACGAGGCCAGCACCCTCCTGCGCGCAACCCTGGCCGGCGCGGGCGTGGCGATGCTGCCGACCTACCAGGCTGGCGTGCATATTCACAGCGGCGAACTGCTGCGTTTGCTGCCACACGCAGAACCGCGCCAGATGAATATCTACGCGGTGTACGCCTCACGCAAACACATGCCGGCGGCACTGCGCAGCATGCTCGACTTTCTTGTGCAGCGCTTTCCCGAGGCCCCGGCCTGGGATGCCGGCCTGTAAACCCGATCCCTTGTGGGAGCGAGCCTGCTCGCGAAGAGGCCAGTACATTCAACATTGATGTCGCTTGGACCACCGCCTTCGCGAGCAGGCTCGCTCCCACATAGGCATCAATTCGCTGAATGGCCGGCTAAATCCTCAAGCGCACTCGCTGGCAAGTACGCGCCGCTGACCTATGCTCAAAGTAATACCGCAAGGTAGACGTTCAGAGGTCGAACACCATGAACATCAAAACAAAAAGATACGCCGCCATCTTCATCACCTGCGCCGCCACGCTGGCGCTGTACGGCACCGCTGCCTGGCGGGTCGAGCAGTTGCGCCAGCTGCCGCGTGAGTATGCGAGCTGCAACTATGAGCGGTGTATTCCGCACAATGCCACGCTGAACGCATTGCGCTGATAGACCTGCGCTGGAATGCAACTGCTGTGGGAGCGAGCCTGCTCGCGAATGCGCTGTGTCAGCCAGCCTAGTTGCTGAATGAAAGACCGTATTCGCGAGCAGGCTCGCTCCCACAGGGCTCATCAGCGCATCAGGATTGTTGCTCGGCCTTCAAGCGGTCGCGGAATGCCTTTGGCGAAATCCCCACCCGGCGACGGAACAGGCGCGTGAAGTTGGTCGGATCGGAAAAACCGAGCAACTCCGACATCTCGTAAATCGTCATGCTGGTGTAGGTCAGCAGGCGCTTGGCTTCCAGCAATTGACGCTCGTGCATGATCTGCAACGCCGGTTGCCCGGCCAGTTCACGGCAGGTGCCGTTGAGATGCGACACGGAGATGCCCAGGCGATGGGCGAGGTCTTCGACCTTGACGTGCTGGCGGTAAGTCTCTTCCACCAACTGAATGAAACCGTTGAGGTATTCGCGCTGGCGTTGCGGCCGTTGGCTGGCCTTGTGGCGGACGATCGCCTGGCGGCTGACCCAGACCATGATCACGCTGACCAGCGAATGCATGAGCATTTCCCGCGCCGGTTGATGACCGTTGTACTCGGCCTGCAAGGCTGAAAACAGGCTGTTGAGATAATCGCCATCCTTGCCGGCCGGGTAGTTCTCCGCCCGGGCCAGCGCGTGTACCGAATCGCCCAATTGCGCCTGCAAATGATTGATCAGCGGCGTGGCCAAGGTGACGATGAAGCCTTCAACATCCTCGGAAAAACGAAACCCGTGCACCGATAACGGTGGCAGCACCTGAATCGCTGGCGTCTCGAGTTGCGTGCGCTGGCCTTCGATTTCAAGCTCTGCCTGACCTTTGAAAACGAACAGCAGCTGGCACAGATCCGCGTGGCGGTGAGGTTTGATTTCCCATTGATGTTCGCGACTGCGCGAGGAAATGGTTTCACAGTGCAGCAAGTCCGGGGTCGGCCAGTCCAGGCTTTCACCGTAGAGCTTGAACACCGGAATAGAAGGCAGGGCAGGCTTGTTCATACTTCAATCCAGGCCTCTGGTTTTTGGGCGATAATCGCACCGATTGGCAGAATGTACAGGTATCGGCTCAGTTTTCACCTTCAATTGACAGACCCGCAAGGGAAAAATGCAAGCACTCGATCCATAAAATCATTCACCGGCTGTTGCTGCGTGAAGCTTGCGAGTCATAAAAACAATGAAAACCCTGAAAACCCAAGTCGCCATTATCGGCGCCGGTCCTTCCGGACTGCTCCTCGGCCAGTTGCTGCACAACGCTGGCATCGAAACCCTGATCCTCGAACGCCAGACGCCTGATTACATTCTTGGGCGCATCCGTGCCGGCGTGCTTGAACAAGGCATGGTAGAGCTGCTGCGTGAGGCCGGCGTCGGTCAGCGAATGGATGCCGAAGGTCTGGTTCATGGCGGCTTCGATCTGGCGCTGGAAGGGCGTCAGGTGCACATCGATCTGCACGCTCTGACCGACGGTAAAACAGTAATGGTCTACGGTCAGACCGAGGTCACCCGCGACCTGATGGCCGCTCGTCGGGACGCGGGGGCGCTGACAATTTATCAGGCAAGCAATGTCGTTCCCCACGGCATGAAAAGCGACGAAGCTTTCGTCACCTTTGAAAAGGACGGTGAAAGCTGGCGCGTCGATTGCGATTACATCGCCGGTTGCGATGGTTTCCATGGCGTCGCGCGGCAGTCGATTCCGGCCGATTGCCTGAAGATCTTCGAGCGGATCTACCCGTTCGGCTGGCTGGGCATTCTCGCCGACACGCCGCCGGTCCACGACGAATTGGTCTATGCCCGCCACGAGCGTGGCTTCGCTTTGTGCAGCATGCGTTCGGCCACCCGCACCCGCTATTACCTGCAAGTCCCGGCAGATGAAAACGTCGATGACTGGAGCGATCAGCGTTTCTGGGATGAGCTGAAAAAACGCCTGCCGGATGCCCTCGCGGAAAAACTGGTGACCGGCCCTTCGATCGAAAAAAGCATCGCGCCGCTGCGCAGTTTTGTCGTCGAACCGATGCAATACGGCCGGATGTTCCTGGTCGGCGACGCCGCCCACATCGTCCCGCCCACTGGCGCCAAGGGCTTGAACCTGGCGGCCAGCGATGTCAGCACGTTGTTCAATATTCTGCTGAAGGTCTATCGCGAAGGCCGCACTGATCTGCTGGAAAAATACTCGGAAATCTGCCTGCGCCGGGTGTGGAAAGCCGAACGGTTTTCCTGGTGGATGACGTCGATGCTGCATCGCTTCGACGAGCACGATGAATTCAGCCAGCGCATCTGCGCTTCGGAACTGGACTATTTTGTCAGCTCGCAAGCCGGGCAAAAAACCATTGCAGAAAATTACGTCGGGCTTCCGTACGAGGCTATCGAATAGCTTCCTACCGACTTACACTGCGAGCATCCACCCGCGCGCGATGGCCGCGCGGGTCCATCAATGCCCGCAGGCTCGCCCGTGACCACTCTCAATCAACCTGAAACGCCCAAACCGGCCATTCGCAGCGTGCTGGTCGCCTTGATGATGGCGATCTTCCTCGGTGCGCTGGACCAGACCATCGTCGCCGTGTCGATGCCGGCGATCTCCGCGCAATTCAAGGACGTCAGCCTGCTGGCCTGGGTGATTTCCGGTTACATGGTGGCGATGACCGTGGCGGTGCCGATCTACGGCAAACTCGGCGACCTGTACGGGCGGCGCAAACTGATGTTGTTCGGCATGGGCCTGTTCACCCTCGCCTCGCTGTTCTGCGGTATGGCGCAGAGCATGGAACAACTGGTGCTGGCGCGGATCCTTCAGGGCATCGGCGCCGGCGGCATGATTTCGGTGAGTCAGGCGATCATCGGCGACATCGTCCCGCCACGTGAACGCGGGCGCTATCAGGGTTACTTCAGCAGCATGTACGCCGTGGCCAGCGTCGCCGGCCCGGTGCTCGGCGGCTACATGACCGAATACCTGTCGTGGCGCTGGGTGTTTCTGATCAACCTGCCGCTGGGGCTTGGCGCGTGGTGGGTGGCACGGCGCAACCTGCGCGGCTTGCCGATTCCGCAGCGCAAACCGGTGATCGATTATCTCGGTACGGTGTTGATGATCATCGGCCTGACCTCGTTGTTGCTCGGTATCACCGAAGTCGGCCAGGGCCATTCATGGCGTAGCAGCGAAGTGCTCGGCCTGTTCGCTGGTGCCGTGGTGGTATTGGCGCTGTTCGTCTGGCATGAACGCCGGGCGCGGGAGCCGTTGCTGCCGATGCACTTGTTCACCAATCGCAGCGCGCTGCTGTGCTGGTGCACGATTTTCTTCACCAGTTTCCAGGCCATCTCGCTGATCGTGCTGATGCCATTGCGTTTCCAAAGCGTCACCGGGGCTGGCGCCGACAGTGCGGCGTTGCACTTGCTGCCATTGGCGATGGGCTTGCCGATCGGCGCCTATTTCGCCGGTCGCCGCACCTCGATTACCGGACGCTACAAACCGCAGATTCTCACCGGGGCGATCCTCATGCCGATCTCGATTCTCGGCATGGCCTTCAGTCCGCCCCAAGCAACCTTGCTCAGCGGTTTGTTCATGTTGCTCAGCGGCATCGCCGGCGGCATGCAGTTCCCGACCTCGCTGGTCGGCACACAAAACTCGGTGGAACAACGCGACATCGGCGTCGCCACCAGCACCACCAACCTGTTCCGCTCACTGGGCGGCGCGGTGGGCGTGGCTTTGATGTCGGCGCTGCTGCTGGCGTTGCTGCACCATTCCAGTTTCGCCCACCTGGCGAACAGTTCGCTGATCAGCGAAGGGCATTCGGGCAACGTCCTGCTCGATGGCCTGAACGCCGCACCCGGTGAAGCGCAGAACGCTTTGCGCGCGGAGCTGCTGGTGACCTTCCGCCACTTGCTCTGGGTCAGCACGGCAGTGTCGTTGCTGGGGCTGGCAGCGGCGATTGCCATGCCGAACAACCTGCTGCGCGGACGGGAGCACGGCGCGAAATAATTGCCGCAACAAATACCACTGTGGGAGCGAGCCTGCTCGCGAATGCGCGGTGTCAGCCGACACATAGCTGAATGACACACCGCTTCGCGAGCAGGCTCGCTCCCACAAGGGAACGGTGTTCTCTCAAGGGCTGTAGTAGCCCACCGCGACGAGGAAATGCCCGACCTTTTTCAGGTACGCATGCTTGTCCTCGATCTTGCCGGTTACCGGGTTTTTCCAGCGGTATTCATATTCGCCTTCATCCTGCTTGCCGATCAGCGCCAGAATCGGCTCGCCCACCGGTTTGCCTTCCGGGTCCTTGACCTTGCCAAAATCAGTGTTGATCAAGCGCAGATTGGTGCCGTGGGCGACATAACGCTGGTTGTTCAGATCGACCACGAAGACATACAGGTCATCCTGCAGATATCCGCCCTTGAGCGAGTTGATCGCAACCAGCGTGCCCTTCTCGTCCTTGCCCAGATCCGTCGCGGCTTTGTCCAGCAAGGCCTTGGCCTGCTCAGCCGAAGCCCGTGGCAAGTAGTAACCCACCGCGAGAATGCGCAGCCCGACGCGCTGATAAAACACATGCTTGCGCTCGACCTTGCCGTCGGCCCAATTCTGCCAGCGGTATTCGGCCTGCTGGATGCCGTTGCCTTCCGGCACTTTCAGCGCATCCTTGAACGCCTTCTGCAGATCCGGCCCGAGCACTTCGCTGACATCACGGCCGATCAGCGCCGATGACGGCCCGCCACTGGCAAGCATGACGCCTTTGGTGTCGAGGACGAACACGTAGCGATCCTTGTCGACGAACTCACCCTGGCGGCTGAAGGCGGCGAAGGCCTTGTCGCCATTGTCGTGGTAGTAGGCCAAGGCTTTTTCCAGCAGGGCGATGGCCGCCTGACTGTCATCCTTGGCGGCGGTGGCGGCGCTGGCCTGGCCGAAACCGGCCAACAGAATCAGGCCGAGCCAGGCCACTTTATGCAAAAACCCCATAGCGCATCCCTCGTTCTTTTTGGTGTCTCAAGAGCGTAGACGGCTTGGGCTGATGTACGAGTATTCAGAATGATGCAGGGGATTACAGGCCCCTGTGGTGAGGGGACAAAGCCCTCCGGGCAACAGATCAGTCGCTACGGGCGGGAATTGATCTGCTGCTGGAGATTCTGGATCTGCGCCTGCAAAGTGTTGAGGTTGCGGGTCATCTGCGCGCGGAACGCATCGAACTCGGCGGTATTGCCGCCACCCTGCGGCGCTGCCGGGCGATTGTCCTGCTGACTTTTCAGCACCACGATGTCCTGCTCCAGACGATCGATCGCCGCGCTCGGGTTGCCCTGTTTCTTCAGCGCGGCGATATCGGCACCAAGGCTTTTGAACTGGGCGTCGAAGGCTTTCAACTGCGCATCGACCTTGCTGGTATCGGCCGGGGTGCTCTTGATGGTCGCCAGCTCGGCGCTCAAGGCTTTGACCTGAGCCTGCAACTGCGTATTGGCGTTCTGCTGTTCGGTGGTCTGCGCGGTCATTTGCGCCAGCCGCTTGTCCAGTTCGCTGGCCTGACCGGCCACGCCTTGCTGCTGCTTGCTCTGGTCGAGCAGCTTGCCTTCGAGTTGTTTGATCTGCAGCTTCAGCGCTTCGCTGTCACTGTTGACGTTGCTCTGGCTGGCGACAACCTTGCCGGAAATATCCTGCAGGCGCCCCGCCGCTTCTTCGCTGATGCGGGCGAAGCTTTCCTGGGTGGCGACCAGTTGCTGTTCCATCAGCGAGATCTGCTGGAAGCTCCACCAGGCCAGACCGATGAAGGCGAAAAACAACGCACCGACCAGCGCCCACAGCGGCCCGGTGCTGGCGGCCTTGACCTTGACCACTGGCGCCGTGCGCGAATGCACGGAAGTGCGGGGGCCGGGCGCGATGTCATCGTCGTCGAACGGGTCAGCGCGCAGGCTTGGCACGTTATCGAAATCGTCGTCGTGGGCATCGTTTCGCATGGACATTGAGGCAACCTTTGGCAAACGCGGTGATGGCTAAATGCTGCGAAGTATAACCGCCGCAGCCGCAGGCATTGACCCTCAACCCGCAAGGCGGTTCATTGCCGCCCGGCCGAATCGTTTCAACGGATGTCCTGGGCTTTCCACCACGCACAGAACTCATCGAGGGCAGCCCAGAGGCTGACTTTCGGATCGTAGTCGAGATAATGCCGGGCGCGGCTGATGTCGAGGGTGAAATTTTTTTTCATGACCTGCATGCCCAGGCGCGACAGTGTCGGCTCCGGGCGTCCCGGCCAGAGCATGCACGCGCCTTCGTTGAGCGCCGCGACGCTGTACGCGAGACCGTAGGAGCGATATTTGCGCACCTGATCGACGTCCATCCGCCGCATCACGTAATTGACCACGTCCCACAGCGGCACCGGCGTACCGTTGCTGATGTTGTAAGCCTTGCCGAGCGCAGAACCTTGCGCCAACAGGCTGCTGAGCATGGCTTCGTTGAGGTTCTGCACGCTGGTGAAATCGACCTTGTTCAAGCCATTGCCGATGATCGCCAGCCGGCCCTTGCGTTGCATCTTCAGCAGGCGCGGGAAGATGCTCATGTCACCGGCACCGGTGACGAAACGCGGGCGCAGGGCGATGGTTTCCAGACCGAATTCCTGGGCGCCGAAGACTTTCTGCTCGGCCAGATACTTGGTCGCGGCGTAGGGATGCTTGAAGCGTTTGGGCACTTGCTCTTCGGTCAGACCGAGATGGTCGCGGCCATCGAAATAGATCGATGGCGACGACAGATGCACCAGCCGCCGCACCCTCTGCTTGAGGCAGGCTTCGACGACGTTTTCGGTGACTTCGACGTTGCCCTGATGAAAGTCCTGATAACGCCCCCACACGCCAACCGCACCGGCGCAATGCACCACGGCTTCGACGTCACGGCACAGGTCGCGCACCAGATCGGCGTCGCTCAGATCGCCTGGCACGAACTCCGCGCCCCGGCGCACCAGATGCTCTACGCTCTCGGCCCGGCGACCGTTGACCCGCACTTCAAGGCCCTGCTCCAGGGCGAAACGCGCAAAGCGCCCGCCAATAAAGCCGCTGGCGCCGGTAACCAAAATCTTCATCAAAAACTCCAGGGAAGCAGCTGCAAGCTTCGAGCTTTCAGCTGCAAGTTGAAACGGTGCGTGTTCTTGCCGCTTGCAGCTTGACGCTTGATGCTGCGTTCAAGCCACTAGCCATTGCTTTGACGAGCGCAGCAGTTGCTCGGTCAGTAGATTGAGCAACTGGCCGCCATTGCGCCAATGATGCCAGTACAGCGGCACGTCGATCGGTTTATCTGGCAGCAATTCCCGCAGCACCCCGCGTTGCAATTGCTCGCGCACTTGCAGTTCCGGCACCAGGCCCCAGCCCAGACCGGCTTCGGTCAGGCGGATGAAGCCTTCGGAGGACGGGCATAAATGGTGCTCGAACGCGCCGTCGACACCCAACAGCGCCAGATAGCGATGCTGAAGGAAATCGTCCGGACCAAACACCAGCGCCGGGGTGCGCGGCAGCTGTTCGGCGCGCACGCCATCGGGAAAATGCCGAGCGAGGAAGGCTGGACTGGCCAAGGCGCGATAACGCATGGCGCCGAGCAATACGCTGCGTGCGCCGGCCACCGGCCGCTCGCTGGCACACAGGCATGCGGCCACTTCACCGGCACGCATGCGCTTGAGGCCAACGGTCTGGTCTTCGACGATCAGGTCGAGCAGCAAATGCTGCTCGGCGCAGAAATCGCCGACGGCCTCGGCCCACCAAGTGGCGAGGCTGTCGGCGTTGAGGGCGATGCGCAGGCGATCGGGCAGGCCTTCTTCGTCCAGCGCCGGCACCACTGATTGCAAGTCGCGCTCCAGCAGACGCACCTGCTGCACATGGTTGAGCAAGCGTCGGCCGATCTCGGTCGGCGATGGCGGTGTTTCGCGCACCAGCACTGGCTGGCCGACCCGCGCTTCAAGCAATTTGATGCGCTGGGAGATCGCCGACTGCGACAGGCCGAGCACCTGTGCGGCGCGATCGAATCCGGCCTGCTCGACCACTGCGGCGAGCGCGGAAAGCAATTTATAGTCGAACATCAGTTTTCCTAATGGGCGATCAGCACTATTGGTTTTTCTTATACAGCGTCACACCGGAGAATAGCCAGCAAGCACTCTCTTTCAAGGATCTCTCCCATGTGGCAAAGCTACGTAAACGGCCTGTTGGTGGCGTTCGGCCTGATCATGGCGATCGGCACGCAGAACGCTTTTGTCTTGGCGCAAAGCCTGCGCCGTGAACACCATTTGCCGGTGGCGGCATTGTGCGTGGTGTGTGACGCAATTCTGGTCGCGGCCGGGGTGTTCGGCCTGGCGACGATCCTCGCGCAGAACCCGACCCTGCTGGCGATCGCCCGTTGGGGCGGTGCGACGTTTCTGATCTGGTACGGCAGCCAGGCACTGCGCCGGGCCTGCTCGAAACAGAGCCTTGAGCAAGGCGAAAACCAGAGCGTGCGTTCGCTGCGCGCGGTCATGCTCAGCGCGCTGGCGGTGACCTTGCTCAACCCTCATGTTTATCTCGATACGGTATTGCTGATCGGCTCGCTGGGCGCGCAGCAATCGGTGCCGGGCGCTTATGTGGTCGGTGCGGCGAGTGCATCGTTGCTGTGGTTTTTCACCCTGGCCCTCGGCGCGGCGTGGCTGGCACCGTGGCTGGCACGCCCGAGCACATGGCGCATTCTCGATCTGGTGGTGGCGTTGATGATGTTTGCCGTGGCCGCGCAGTTGATCATCGCCGGATGATTTATTCGCAAAGGCTCTGGAACCTCTATCCCACACAGTTGTTGCGTGGTTAAGGCGCGACCCCGGTGCTATGATCCGAACCCTGCGCCGCAAAGAGTAAAAACTCGCCGGTGCATTTCCGGCCGCCCGTGATCGGCCTTGCGCTCACCGCAACAGACCTGATTAGGAGAATCATCATGGCTTTCGAATTGCCGCCGCTGCCTTACGCACACGATGCCCTGCAGCCGCACATCTCCAAGGAAACCCTGGAGTTCCACCACGACAAGCACCACAACACCTATGTCGTGAACCTGAACAACCTGGTGCCAGGCACCGAGTTTGAAGGCAAGACCCTGGAAGAAATCGTCAAGACTTCTTCGGGCGGCATCTTCAACAACGCCGCTCAGGTCTGGAACCACACCTTCTACTGGAACTGCCTGGCGCCAAACGCCGGCGGTCAACCAACCGGCGCCCTGGCAGATGCCATCAACGCAGCGTTCGGTTCGTTCGACAAGTTCAAGGAAGAATTCAGCAAAACCTCGATCGGCACCTTCGGTTCCGGCTGGGGCTGGCTGGTGAAAAAGGCTGACGGTTCCCTGGCCCTGGCCAGCACCATCGGCGCCGGCAACCCGCTGACCAGCGGCGACACCCCGCTGCTGACCTGCGACGTCTGGGAACACGCTTACTACATCGACTACCGCAACCTGCGTCCGAAGTACGTTGAAGCGTTCTGGAACCTGGTCAACTGGAAGTTCGTGGCCGAGCAGTTCGAAGGCAAAACCTTCACCGCTTAAGCTGCGCGCCAGATGAAAAACCCGGCTTCGGCCGGGTTTTTTTATGCCTGGCGCATGGCGTTTCTCGCACGGTAAAAGCAGCTTCGCGCCGTTTGCCGCCAGCCCCCAGCGGTCTACCATCACAGACAGGAAAAAATCTTTGGCCCAGTGCTCAAGTTGAAGGCAATTGCAACCGACACAGTTAATTCAGAGCTATTACTCAAATGACGACATTGCGGCCAGGATCACGGCGACTTTTCCCGTGCCCGATTGTCCCTTTGACTGCCAACCCGGGATTGCCAATACTCATGGCAACTTGACGCTACCCGCACGGAACAAGGAATAACCCTTTGAAGCTGGAACTCAAGAACAGCTTGTCGGTGAAGTTGCTCCGGGTCGTGCTCCTGTCGGCATTGATCGTAGGCGTAGTCTTGAGCTGCGCGCAGATTGTCTTCGATGCCTACAAGACCCGTCAGGCGGTTGCCGGCGACGCCGAGCGCATCCTCGACATGTTCCGCGATCCATCGACCCAGGCCGTGTACAGCCTGGACCGGGAAATGGGCATGCAGGTGATCGAAGGGCTGTTCCAGGACGACGCCGTGCGTCAGGCCTCCATCGGCCACCCCAACGAAGCCATGCTCGCGCAGAAATCCCGCGAACTGCAGCATTCCAATAGCCGTTGGCTGACCGACCTGATTCTCGGCCAGGAACGCACCTTCACCACGCAACTGGTCGGCCGCGGCCCCTACAGCGAATACTACGGCGACCTGAGCATCACCCTCGACACCGCCACCTATGGCGAAGGGTTTATCGTCAGCTCAGTGATCATTTTCATTTCCGGGGTGTTGCGCGCACTGGCATTGGGGCTGGTGCTGTATCTGGTCTATCACTGGCTGCTGACCAAACCGCTGTCGCGAATCATCGAGCACCTCACCGAGATCAACCCCGATCGTCCCAGCGAGCACAAGATTCCGCAGATCAAGGGCCACGAAAAGAACGAACTGGGCCTGTGGATCAACACTGCCAACCAGTTGCTCGAGTCCATCGAACGCAACACCCACCTGCGCCACGAAGCGGAAAACAGCCTGCTGCGCATGGCCCAGTACGACTTCCTTACCGGTCTGCCGAACCGCCAGCAATTGCAGCAGCAACTGGACAAGATTCTCGTCGATGCCGGCAAATTGCAGCGCCGCGTCGCGGTGTTGTGCGTCGGCCTGGATGACTTCAAGGGCATCAACGAGCAATTCAGCTACCAGACCGGCGACCAATTGCTGCTGGCCCTGGCCGATCGTCTACGTGCCCACAGCGGTCGCCTGGGCGCCCTCGCTCGCTTGGGCGGCGATCAGTTCGCGCTGGTGCAGGCCGACATTGAACAGCCTTACGAAGCAGCGGAACTGGCGCAGAGCATTCTCGATGACCTCGAGGCGCCCTTCGCCCTCGACGATCAGGAAATCCGCCTGCGCGCGACCATCGGCATCACCCTGTTCCCCGAGGACGGCGACAGCACCGAGAAGCTGTTGCAGAAAGCCGAGCAGACCATGACCCTGGCCAAGACCCGCTCGCGCAATCGCTATCAGTTCTATATCGCCAGCGTCGACAGCGAGATGCGCCGTCGTCGCGAGCTGGAAAAGGATTTGCGCGATGCGCTGATCCGCGACCAGTTCTACCTCGTCTATCAGCCGCAGATCAGTTATCGCGATCACCGCGTGGTTGGCGTCGAAGCGCTGATTCGCTGGCAACATCCGGAACACGGGCTGGTGCCGCCGGACCTGTTCATTCCGCTGGCCGAACAGAACGGCACGATCATCGCCATCGGCGAGTGGGTGCTCGATCAGGCCTGCAAGCAATTGCGCGAATGGCACGATCAAGGTTTTGTCGATTTGCGCATGGCGGTCAATCTGTCCACCGTGCAACTGCACCACGCCGAGCTGCCACGGGTGGTCAACAACCTGTTGCAGATGTACCGCCTGCCGCCGCGCAGTCTGGAACTGGAAGTCACCGAAACCGGCCTGATGGAAGACATCACCACCGCCGCCCAGCATCTGCTCAGCCTGCGCCGCTCCGGTGCGCTGATCGCGATCGACGACTTCGGCACCGGCTACTCGTCCCTCAGCTATCTGAAAAGCCTGCCGCTGGACAAGATCAAGATCGACAAGAGCTTCGTGCAGGATCTGCTCGATGACGACGATGACGCGACTATCGTTCGGGCGATCATCCAGCTGGGCAAGAGCCTCGGCATGCAGGTGATTGCCGAGGGCGTGGAAACCGCCGAGCAGGAAACCTACATCATTTCCGAGGGTTGCCACGAAGGTCAGGGCTACCACTACAGCAAACCGCTGCCAGCGCGGGAGCTGGGCATTTACCTCAAGCAGGCGCAACGCAGCAACGCAGCTATTTTATAAGATCGCAGCCTTCGGCAGCTCCTACATTTGAAATGCGTTCCTCCTGTAGGAGCTGACGAGTGAAACGAGGCTGCGACTTTTGATTTTCATGCGCAAATAAGAAATATTTCCAAGCACGCCTTTACACATAATGCGAAAGATTTGCATTATGTCGCAGTTTTGCGCGCCCCCGGCGCCAGTCCATTCAACTACCGAAGCAGGATGTTCGCCATGATTCGTATGCCTCTGGCTACCGCCAGTCTGCTGGCCATCGCTATTTCCCTCGCCGGTTGCGGCGAAGGCAAGGACAAAGAAAAAGCCTCCGAAATGACTCCGGCTTCCAGCAGCGCTGCTCCAGCCCCTGCCGCTGCACCGGCTCCTGCTGCCGGTAAAGTTGACGATGCTGCCGCCAAGGCCGTGGTCGCGCACTATGCCGACATGGTCTTCGCCGTTTACAGCGATGCCGAATCCACTGCGAAAACCCTGCAAACTGCGGTCGACGCGTTCCTCGCCAAGCCGAATGCCGACACCCTCAAAGCAGCCAAGGCTGCCTGGGTCGCCGCGCGCGTGCCGTACCTGCAGAGCGAAGTGTTCCGCTTCGGCAACACCATCATTGACGATTGGGAAGGTCAGGTTAACGCCTGGCCGCTGGACGAAGGCCTGATCGACTACGTCGACAAATCCTACGAGCACGCACTGGGTAACCCGGGCGCCAGCGCCAATATCATTGCCAACACCGAAGTGCAGGTCGGCGAAGACAAAGTCGACGTGAAAGAAATCACCCCGGAAAAACTCGCCAGCCTCAACGAGCTGGGCGGTTCCGAAGCCAACGTCGCCACCGGCTACCACGCGATCGAATTCCTGCTCTGGGGCCAGGATCTGAACGGCACCGGCCCTGGCGCTGGCAACCGTCCGGCCTCGGACTACCTGGAAGGCGCTGGCGCCACCGGTGGTCACAACGAGCGTCGTCGCGCCTACCTGAAAGCCGTGACCCAACTGCTGGTCAGCGATCTGGAAGAAATGGTCGCCAACTGGAAGCCGAACGTCGCCGACAACTACCGCGCCACCCTGGAAGCCGAGCCAGGCGAAACCGGCCTGCGCAAAATGCTCTTCGGCATGGGCAGCCTGTCCCTGGGTGAACTGGCGGGCGAGCGCATGAAGGTTTCCCTGGAAGCCAACTCCCCTGAAGACGAGCAGGATTGCTTCAGCGACAACACCCACTACTCGCACTTCTACGACGCCAAAGGCGTGCGTAACGTTTACCTGGGCGAGTACACCCGTGTTGACGGCACCAAGATGACCGGCGCCAGCCTGTCGTCGCTGGTGGCCAAGGCCGATCCGGCTGCCGACACCGCGCTGAAAGCCGATCTGGCCGCGACCGAAGCGAAGATCCAGGTCATGGTCGATCACGCCAACAAGGGTGAGCACTACGACCAGTTGATCGCTGCCGGCAACACCGCTGGCAACCAGGTCGTTCGCGACGCCATCGCCGCGCTGGTCAAGCAGACCGGCTCGATCGAAGCCGCTGCGGGCAAACTGGGCATCAGCGACCTGAACCCGGACAGCGCCGATCACGAATTCTGATCGCAGCGTCCGCGTCAAAAAGAGGCGACCTTCGGGTCGCCTTTTTCATTATTGGCACACCACTATCCCTGTGGGAGCGAGCCTGCTCGCGAAGGCTTGATCCGGCGCAGCATTTTCAGCGCGTCGGGCATCGCTTTCGCGAGCAGGCTCGCTCCCACAGTGTTGGCATGCGCTTAAAGGCTTGCGCGATATCAAGCAAACGATAATTCCTCTTATTCAAACTCCCCCGCCCTGTTAGACTTTGCGCCTTCATTTTTGCCCGTCCGCAGGATGTCTGATGCCCTCGCTGCCTCTTCGCTTGTCCGCACTGTTGCTGGCCCTGGGCCTGAGTGCCTGCGATGACGCCCCGCGTTTCACCAAGGCCGAGCCGGGGGAAGCGCGTTCGGGCGGTGCGGCGACTGTGCGCAAGAGCGATCAGAACGCCTTCTCCCTGCCATCGGCCAACTTGCCGCCCTCGCGGCGGGTGGACTTCAGTGTGGGCAACAGTTTCTTTCGCAGCCCGTGGGTGATCGCGCCGTCGACCACCACGGCGCGCGACGGTCTCGGCCCGTTGTTCAATACCAACGCCTGCCAGAACTGCCACATCAAGGACGGTCGCGGTCATCCGCCGGCACCTGATGCAAGCAATGCAGTGTCGATGCTGGTGCGCCTGTCGATTCCCGACACGCCGCAATACGCCAAAGTCATCCAACAGCTCGGCGTAGTGCCGGAGCCGGTGTATGGCGGGCAGTTCCAGGACATGGCCGTGCCCGGCGTTGCCCCGGAAGGCAGGGTGCGGGTGGACTACACGCCGGTGCCGGTACGCTTCAAGGACGGCACTGAAGTCGAGCTGCGCAAACCGACCTTGCAGATCACTCAACTCGGTTACGGGCCGATGCACCCGGACACGCGTTTTTCCGCGCGGGTGGCGCCGCCGATGATTGGTCTGGGCCTGCTCGAAGCCATCCCTGAGCAAGCGATCCTCGCCAACGCCGCCGCCCAGGCGAAAGAGAGCAACGGCATCAATGGCCGACCCAACCAGGTCTGGGATGACCAGTTGCAGAAAACCGTTATCGGCCGGTTCGGCTGGAAAGCCGGGCAACCGAATCTCAATCAACAGAATGTTCACGCGTTCTCCGGTGACATGGGCCTGACCACCAGCCTGCGGCCGTTCGACGATTGCACCGAGGCGCAGACTGCCTGCAAACAGGCGCCGAACGGCAATGGCCCGGACGGTGAACCGGAGGTGAGCGACAACATCCTGCGGCTGGTGCTGTTCTACAGCCGCAATCTCGCAGTGCCGGCGCGCCGTGGCGTCAACGATCCACAGGTGCTGGCCGGCAAGAATCTGTTTTTCCAGGCCGGTTGCCAGTCGTGCCACACGCCGAAATACACCACTGCCGCCGATGCCGCCGAACCGGAATTGGCCAATCAGGTGATTCGTCCATACAGCGACTTGCTGCTGCATGACATGGGCGAAGGCCTGGCGGACAACCGCACCGAATTTCAGGCCTCCGGCCGCGACTGGCGCACGCCGCCGTTGTGGGGGATCGGTCTGACGCAAGCGGTCAGCGGTCACACCCAGTTTTTGCATGACGGTCGCGCACGCAACCTGCTCGAAGCGGTGCTCTGGCATGGCGGCGAGGCGACGGCGGCGCAGCAACAGGTTTTGTCTTTCAATGCCGAGCAGCGCGCTGCGTTGCTGGCTTTTCTGAACTCACTTTAAATACTGTAAAAGCATCGGGAGCCCGACATGTTCCGTCCCAAGTTACTGTTCACCAGCCTTGCCGCGCTCGCCCTCGGCGCCTGCTCGCCGCAGGACCCGCAAGCGGTCACTTCGGCGGCGATCGCCAAATCGGTGATCCTGCCGACCTACACTCGCTGGGTCGAAGCCGACCGGCAACTGGCGGTCAGCGCCCTCGCCTACTGCCAGGGCAAAGAGACCCTGGAAACCGCCCGTGCCGATTTCCTTCACGCGCAGAAAGCCTGGGCCGAGTTGCAACCGCTGCTGATCGGTCCGCTGGCCGAGGGCAATCGCTCGTGGCAAGTACAGTTCTGGCCGGACAAGAAAAATCTCGTCGGCCGTCAGGTCGAGCAACTGGTCGTCGCCCAGCCGCAGATCGACGCCGCCGCGCTGGCCAAATCCAGCGTCGTGGTGCAGGGCCTGTCGGCTTACGAATACATCCTCTTCGACGCCAAGCCTGACGTCGCCAACGATGCGCAGAAAGCCAAATACTGCCCGCTGCTGATCGCCATCGGCGAACGCCAGAAGCAACTGGCCGAAGAGATCCTGCAGGGCTGGAACAATACCGACGGCATGCTCGCGCAGATGAGCAAGTTCCCTAACCAGCGCTACGCCGACTCCCACGAAGCGATCGCCGATCTGCTGCGCGTACAAGTGACGGCACTGGATACCCTGAAGAAAAAACTCGGCACGCCTATGGGCCGCCAGAGCAAAGGCGTGCCGCAGCCATTCCAGGCGGATGCGTGGCGCAGCCAGTCGTCGCTGACGGCGCTGGAAGCCAGCCTTGCCGCCGCCAAAACCGTCTGGGAAGGCGTCGACAACAAAGGCCTGCGCGGTCTGCTGCCGGCCGAACAGAAGCCGTTGGCCGACAAGATCGACGCCGCCTATGCCGCTTCGCTGAAGCTGTTCGACAGCACCCAGCGTTCGCTCGGCGAAATGCTCGAGGACGACGCCGGGCGCCAGCAACTCAACGATATCTACGACAGCCTCAACGTCGTCCATCGCCTGCATGAAGGCGAGCTGGCCAAGGCGCTGGGCATCCAACTGGGCTTCAACGCCAACGACGGTGACTGATGAGGGCGAGTGCCATGCTGCGACGTCAGGTTCTGACTTTAGGTAGTGCACTGCTGGGAGCAGTGACGCTGGGCGGCTGGACGCTGTTCAAACGCAAGGATCAGAGCCCGCTGCTGCTGTCGGCGCGCGACGATACTGACGGCAAGCATTACGCAGTCGGCTATCGGCTCGACGGTACGCGGGTGTTCGCCACCCACGTCGGCCAGCGTTGCCACGACATCATCAATCATCCGACGCAGCCGCTGGCGCTGTTCGTCGCGCGGCGTCCGGGAACCGAGAGTTACCTGATCGACCTGCGCGACGGCAAGCTGCTGCAGACCGTGACCTCGCAGCCGGACCGGCACTTCTACGGCCACGCCGTGGTGCACAAGGACGGCGAATACCTGTACGCCACCGAGAATGACACGAGCGATCCCGGCCGTGGCCTGCTCGGCGTGTACAAGTTCGAGGGCGAACGGCTGGTGCACACGGGCGAGATTTCCACTCACGGTCTCGGCCCGCATCAGGTGTCGTGGATGCCAGACGGCGAGACGCTGGTAGTGGCCAACGGCGGCATTCGCACCGAGGCGGAAAGCCGCGTCGACATGAACCTTAACGCCATGGAACCGAGCCTGGTGCTGATGCAGCGCGACGGCACGTTGCTGAGCAAGGAAACCCTCGCCCAGCAGATGAACAGCGTCCGCCACCTGGGCATCGCCAGTGACGGCACCATCGTCGCCGGTCAGCAATTCATGGGGCCGTCCCACGAGCGTTCGGAGCTGTTGGCGATCAAGCGACCGGGACAAGCGTTCGTGGCGTTCCCGGTGGCCGAGCAGCAGTTGCAGGCGATGGGGCACTACACCGCCAGCGTCGCGGTGCACAGCGATCTGCGTCTGGTCGCGTTGACGGCGCCGCGCGGCAATCGTTTCTTTATCTGGGATCTGGACAGCGGCGAACTGCGCCTCGATGCGCCTTTGCCTGATTGCGCCGGTGTCGGTGCGGTAAAGGATGGCTTTGTCGTGACCTCGGGGCAGGGCCGTTGCCGTTACTACGATTGCCGCCAGGAACAACTGCTGGCCAAGCCGCTGGAATTGCCGGCGGGGCTCTGGGACAACCATCTTCATCTGATGGCCTGATACCCTCCCATTTTTGAGATGGCCCCCCATCCTGTGGCGAGGGGATTTATCCCCGTTGGGTGGCGCAGCCGCCCTTAAAACTGCAATTGCGGTATGACTGAAGGATTCAGGGGGCCGCTTCGCAGCCCAACGGGGATAAATCCCCTCGCCACAGGGTTCATATCCGGCCTTCACGTAATAACTGCCAGTTGGAATCCCCACCTGACTCGGAGTAATGTGCCCGCCTGTCTCATGATTTATCCAAGGAACTGGACATATGCTGCGTCGCCGCATGCTGATCATGTTGGGTGTTGTTTTGCTGATCGTCCTGGTACTGGGCGGATACAAAGCCTTTTCGATCTACACGATGATCCAGGGCTTTTCCAAGCCCAAGCCGCCGATCAGCGTCGCCGTGGCCACTGCCGGCGAACAGCCGTGGCAGATGCGCCTGCCCACCGTCGGCACGCTCAAGGCGCTGCAAGGTGTCGACTTGAGTCTGGAAGTCGCCGGCACCGTCACTGAACTCAAATTCGAATCCGGGCAGAAGGTCAAGGCCGGCCAACCGTTGCTGCAACTCGACAGCGCCGTCGAATCCGCCCTGCTGGAAACTGCCCGCGCCGACCTCGGCCTGGCGCAACTGGACTTCGGCCGTGGCGCGCAACTGGTCGACAGCCGTGCGATCTCCAAAGGCGAGTACGACCGCCTCTCCGCCGTGCTGCAAAAGAACAAGGCCACGGTCAATCAGCTCAACGCATCGCTGGCGAAAAAGCGCATCCTCGCGCCGTTCAGCGGCACTATCGGCATCCGTCAGGTCGATGTCGGCGACTACCTCGCCAGTGGCACCAAAATCGCCACGTTGCAGGACTTGAGCAGCCTTTACGCCGACTTCTACGTGCCCGAACAAGCGGTGCCGAAACTCGCTATCGGCCAGCCCGTGCAGTTCACCGTCGCCGCTTATCCGGGACAGAACTTTGCCGGCAAGATCAGCGCGATCAACCCGATCGTCGAAAGCACCACGCGTAATATTCTGGTCCGCGCCACCCTCGCCAACCCCGACGGCAAGCTGCTGCCGGGGATGTTCGCCAGCCTTGAAGTGCTGCTGCCGAATCCGCAGAAGCACATCGTCGTGCCGGAAAGCGCGATCACCTACACCCTGTACGGCAACTCGGTTTACGTGGTCGGGCAGAAGAAGGCCGAGGACGGCAGCGTCGCCAAGGATGACAACGGCCAACCGCTGCTGATTGCCGAGCGGCGCTTCGTCGAGACCGGCGAACGCCGCGATGGCCTGGTGATGATCAACAAGGGCGTGCAGAGCGGCGAACAAGTGGTGACGGCTGGCCAGATCAAACTGGACAACGGTGCCCCTATCGCCATCAGCGACGACAAGACCCTCGGCGAGCAGAACAGTCCGCCTCGCGCCGACTGATCAAGGAATCCCCATGGCTTTTACCGATCCGTTCATCCGCCGCCCGGTGCTCGCCACCGTGGTCAGCCTGCTGATTGTTCTGCTGGGCTTTCAGGCCTGGAGCAAGCTGCCGCTGCGCCAGTACCCGCAAATGGAAAACGCCCTGATCACGGTGACCACCGCTTATCCCGGGGCCAACGCCGAAACCATTCAGGGCTACATCACCCAGCCGATGCAACAGAGCCTGGCCAGCGCCGAAGGCATCGATTACATGACCTCGGTCAGCCGGCAGAACTTCTCGGTGATTTCGATCTACGCGCGCATCGGTGCCAACACCGACCGCTTGTTCACCGAACTGCTGGCCAAGGCCAACGAGGTGAAGAACAAGCTGCCGCAGGACGCCGAAGACCCGGTGCTGAGCAAGGAATCCGCCGACGCTTCGGCGCTGATGTACATCAGTTTCTTCAGCAAGGACCTGAGCAACCCGCAGATTACCGATTACCTGTCGCGGGTCATCCAGCCGAAACTGGCGACGCTGCCGGGCATGGCCGAAGCGGAGATTCTCGGCAACCAGGTGTTCGCCATGCGCCTGTGGCTCGACCCGGTGAAACTCGCCGGCTTCGGCCTCAGCGCCGCCGACGTGACCGCTGCGGTGCGCCAGTACAACTTCCTCTCCGCCGCCGGCGAGGTGAAAGGCGAGTACACCGTCACCAGCATCAACGCCAACACCGAACTGAAATCCGCCGAAGCCTTCGCGGCGATTCCGCTCAAGGTCGATGGCGACAGCCGCGTGTTGCTGCGTGATGTAGCGCGGGTGGAAATGGGCGCGGAAAACTACGATTCGATCAGCTCGTTCGGCGGCACGCCGTCGGTGTATATCGGCATCAAGGCCACCCCCGGCGCCAACCCGCTGGACGTGATCAAGGAAGTGCGCAAGCTGATGCCCGAGCTGGAAGCGCAGCTGCCGCCGAATCTGAAAAGCGAAATCGCCTACGACGCGACACTGTTCATTCAGGCCTCCATCGATGAGGTGGTGAAAACCCTGTTCGAAGCGGTGCTGATCGTTATCGTCGTGGTGTTCCTGTTCCTCGGCGCTCTGCGTTCGGTAGTGATCCCGGTGGTGACCATTCCGCTGTCGATGATCGGCGTGATGTTCTTCATGCAGATGATGGGTTACTCGATGAACCTGCTGACGCTGCTAGCCATGGTTCTCGCCATCGGTCTGGTGGTGGACGATGCGATCGTCGTTGTGGAAAACATCCACCGGCACATCGAGGAAGGCAAGACGCCGTTCGACGCAGCCCTGGAAGGCGCCCGGGAAATCGCCATGCCGGTGGTGTCGATGACCATCACCCTGGCGGCGGTGTATGCGCCGATCGGTTTCCTCACCGGGCTGACCGGGGCGCTGTTCAAGGAGTTCGCCCTGACCCTGGCCGGCGCGGTGGTGATTTCCGGCGTCGTCGCCCTGACACTGTCGCCGATGATGTGCGCGTTTCTGTTGCGCCACGAAGAGAATCCCAGCGGCCTGGCCCATCGCCTCGACCGCGTCTTTGAAGGCCTCAAGCGCCGTTATCAAAGCATGCTCCACGGCACGCTCAATACGCGGCCGGTGGTGCTGGTGTTTGCGGTGATCGTGCTGTGCCTGATTCCGGTGTTTCTCAAGTTCACCAAGTCGGAACTGGCCCCGGACGAAGACCAGGGCATCATTTTCATGATGGCCAGCGCGCCGCAGCCGACCAACCTCGACTACCTGAGCACCTACACCGACGAGTTCATCACCATCTTCAAGGAGTTTCCCGAGTACTACTCCTCATTCCAGATCAACGGCTACAGCGGCGTGCAGGCCGGTATCGGCGGTTTCCTGCTCAAGCCGTGGAATGAGCGCAGCCGCACGCAGATGGAAATCCTCCCCGAGGTGCAGAGCAAACTGGAGAGTATTCCCGGCCTGCAGATCTTCGGTTTCAACCTGCCCTCCCTGCCCGGCACCGGTGAAGGCCTGCCCTTCGAATTCGTGGTCAACACCGCCAATGACTACGAGCTGCTGCTGCAAGTCGCCGAGCGCATCGAGAAACGCGCCATGGAGTCGGGCAAGTTCGCCTTCGTCGACCTCGATCTGGCATTCGACAAGCCGGAAGTAGTGGTCGATATCGACCGCGACAAGGCCGCGCAGATGGGCGTGTCGATGCTTGACCTCGGCAGCACGCTGGCGACCTTGCTCGGCGAGGCGGAGATCAACCGCTTCACCATCGACGGGCGCAGCTACAAGGTCATCGCCCAGGTTGAACGGGCCTACCGCGACAACCCGGACTGGCTGAACAATTACTACGTGAAAAACACTCAGGGCGAATTGCTGCCGCTGTCGACCTTGATCAAGGTCAGCGACCGCGCACGGCCGCGCCAGCTCAATCAGTTCCAGCAGCTCAACGCGGCGAAGATTTCCGGTTTCCCGCTGGTGAGCATGGGAGAAGCCATCGACACCGTGCTACAGATTGCCCGCGAAGAAGCACCGGCCGGGTTTGCCTTCGATTACGGTGGTGCCTCGCGCCAGTACGTGCAGGAAGGCAGCGCATTGTGGGTCACGTTCGCCCTGGCGCTGGCGATCATCTTTCTGGTGCTGGCCGCACAGTTTGAAAGCTTCCGCGATCCGTTGGTGATTCTGGTGACCGTACCGCTGTCGATCTGCGGCGCGCTGATCCCGTTGTTCCTTGGCTGGTCGAGCATGAACATCTACACCCAGGTCGGGCTGGTGACGCTGATCGGCCTGATCAGCAAGCACGGCATCCTGATCGTCGAATTCGCCAACCAGTTGCGCAAGGACAAGGGCCTGAGCGCCCGTGAAGCGGTGGAGGAAGCAGCGGCAATTCGCTTGCGCCCGGTGCTGATGACAACGGCGGCAATGGTGTTCGGCATGGTGCCGCTGATTCTGGCCACCGGTGCGGGAGCCGTGAGCCGCTTTGATATTGGCATGGTGATTGCCACGGGGATGTCGATTGGCACACTGTTTACGCTGTTCGTGCTGCCGTGTGTTTATACCTTCCTTGCTAAGCCAGATGCCAGATAAGCACATTTCCCTGTGGGAGCGAGCCTGCTCGCGAATGCGGTATTTCAGTTGCATTGATGTCGACTGACACACCTTCGCGAGCAGGCTCGCTCCCACAGAGGACGGTATGTATCTTGAAAATTGTGGAATAAAAAAGGCCTCGCAATTGCGAGGCCTTTCATTTGGGCTTGAAGCGTGTCAACTGGCTGGCCTCATCCCTTGAGACAGTCCGAACATGAACAACAGCAAATCATGATCAGGCTGGGTCGCCACGGAAGCCTTGGCCACCCGTGGAACCGAACAATGAGCGTCGTTCCCGGACGCCCCTATGACCTGCATGCGCGGCTGCTCCCAGGCAGCCACCGCCAGTGAAGCAACTGCCAAGGCCCCGATCAGGAACAAACCTCGTGCAATTTCGAGTTTCATCGCTATAAACCTTTGATAGCGCTGCCAAACGCCGTCTCATAAAAGTAGACGAGTTTCTTCCAGTCGGCATCGCGGAACGACGAATGGCGACGCAATTGCTTCATGTCATGCTGCGCGGCGCGATAGGGGGTCAGACGCTGGCGGCACTTCTCCAGATCGATCAACGCCACTTCAACCTGCGCCGCTTCGCCCTCACCGGTGACGCGAACGAAAACGTGCTTGATGTAAATGCAGCTGTGCTGCCAGCGGCCCTTGTGCATGCGCGCCAAGTTCTCGGCGAGGTCCTTGAGGACTTTCTCGTAAACCACCTCGCCACACTGATCGCGACCACCGGCGGCGGCCAGCCAGTGTTCCAGTTCCTGGAAACCGTCGAGGGATTTGGTGACGAGCAGCGCGCGCCATTTGTGCTGCGGATCCGGCTGGGCGCCGCAAAAGACGATTTGCGGCACGCGCACACCCAGTTTGCTCACACCCGTCAGGGCATCGAGTTCGCGCAATACGGTCGGGCGACCGAAGGGGTGCAACCAACTGCGATAGATGTGCCCGGTCTGGCGCTTTGCGTACAAGAGTTGACCGTCACGGTCGACGATGCGCTGCACCCCGCTTTCGCCACCACGGCGCACATTGGGTTCTTCAACCCATTCGCCGCGCTGGTTCCAGTAATAATCGAAACGATCCTGGGGAGCGCCATCCGCTTCAACCGCTGCTTGCACTGCCATCCTCTACCTCTTGCGTAATACGTAAACTCGCCACATCGCATAGAGCGGTATGAAGTCCAGTTGTTCCTGAATGCGGAAACCCGCCTGTTCAAATTCTTTCTCGATCGTCGCCGCCGGAATCAGAAACCGATTCTGGTAATCATGACTTGGCCGATCCCGCTCGGCGCGCTTGCGCTTCCAGGCCTTGAAATTGCCGTCGACCCACAACGAAACAATCACGCTGTCACGGGTCACCCGCTCGAACTCGCGCAGGATCACCCGGCGGTGCTCGGCCTCGCCGATGTGGTGCAACAGACGCATGCAAAAGATGCTGTCGACCGAGTTATCCGGCAGAGCGATATCGAATGCCGAGGTGTGCAGCGGTTGTACACGCTTGACCACATCGGCCGGTTGTCCCTGCATCGCGGTCTTGATCATCGACTCGGAATTGTCCGCGCCGATGATCACCCGGTTGGGCTTCTCCGCGAGCATTGGCCAGAAACGCCCGGCACCGCAGGGCAGATCCAGCACCAGCCCGGGATCTCCCGCCAGCGCCAAGGCCTTGCGACCGACTTGCTCATCGCGCAAGTGCGACAGGCGGCGACCGAGGCTTTGCTGGTGCTTGCGCAGATATCGTTGTGCGTGTTGGTCGTCGTACTTTTCGGAAAAATCGAGCTTGATCGGGCCGGCCATCATCTGGACTCCTGTTCTGATGACGCCACCTTAAACAGCGGCGTGTCAGCGTCAGGTCATCCAATTGTGAAAAATCTGTCAGGTAAATCCGTAATTTATTACAACGTTATACAGGATTCAGACAGGTGTACGGGAGTAGCCTCGAGCCACTATTTGCTGGCATTCACGCCAAGATCTACCTCGAATCGGCAGCCATTGGGGTCCATCGTGCTCAGGCTGACCGTCCAGCCCTGGTTTTCGCAGATACGCTGCACCAGCGACAAACCCAGGCCCAGGCCTTCGCCACGCTTCTCGCTGCCGCGCACAAAGGGCTCGAACATCGCCTCGCGCTTTTCCTCGGGAATGCCCACCCCCGAATCCTCAACGACAAATCCGTTGGCGGTGAGCGTCAGGCGAATGAAGCCCTGTTCGGTGTAATGCAGTGCGTTACGCAAAAGGTTACCCATCACCGCGTTCAGCAAGGTCGCGTTGTAGCGAGTATCCGCTGGGGTGCCCGGCTCGAATATCAGTGTCAGCCCCTTGCGCTCGATCGGCTCACGCCACAGGCACAGCAGGCTCTCGGCCACTTGTGTGAGGTTCTGCTGGGGCGCCGCTGCGGCCTCTTCGTTCTGCGTGCGCGCCAGCATCAGGAAGGTCTGGACCAGTTCGCGCATCTCCTCGCTGGCCCGGGCAATGCGCTCGACCTGGGCGCGACCGCGCTGATCGATTCCGGGGTTTTCCAGCAGCAGTTCGCAGGAGCTGGCCAGGACCATCAGCGGCGTGCGCAATTCATGGCTGACGTCGCTGGTGAACAGACGTTCGCGGGTCAGTGCCTGACGCAAGCGCCCCAGGGTGGCATCGAACGCCACCGCCAGTTCACCGACTTCATCCGCCGCGTAGTCCGGCGCCAAGGGTGGCGCCAGCCCGAGCAGCTGGTCGCGATGCCGCACCTGCCGCGCCAGCCGCACCACCGGCGCCATCACCTTGCGCGCGAGCACCCAGCCAAGAAACACCGCCAGCGCCAGACTGAGCACGAAGCCCACCAGCACCACCGCAAACAGCACGCGCTCGCGCTCTTCGAAATCGCTTTGGTCCTGCAGCAAGACATAACGCCGACCATCCACCACTTCGACCATGGCGTGATAGGACAGCTGCTCGCGAAATACCTCGTGGAAACCGGCATCGAGGTGACGCAGATCCTTGGGCAGGTCGAAATCACCCGGCCCGCCGCTGAAGTAGAACAACTGATCCGGCTCGGGCCGATGGCTCCAGTCGGAGACATTGTCCATCAGCAGCAAACGTTGCAGGTCGCCGCCCAGCCCTGCGGAAATCAGTTTCTCTTCCACCAGGTGCACCGTCGCAACGATGCCCATGGCGAAAGCGCCGGCGACCAGTGCGCTCATCAACGCAAAGGCGATGATGATCCGCTGGGAAAGACTCTGCTTAAACTCCATCTCGGCCCTCGGCCAAGCGATAACCGACACCGTGCACGGTGTGCAGCAGTGGCTTGGCGAATGGCTTGTCGATCACCTGGCGCAATTGGTGAACATGGCTGCGCAGGCTGTCGCTGTCCGGGCAGTCATCGCCCCACAGCGCTTCCTCGAGAATCTCCCGACGCAGCACGTGCGGGCTCTTCTGCATCAACACCGCGAGCAGCTTGAGACCCACCGGGTTGAGCTTGAGCAGCTTGCCTTCGCGGGTCACTTCCAGGGTGTCGAGGTCGTAGCTCAGGTCACCGACCTGCAATGCGCGGCGACCGCCGCCCTGAGCACGGCGCATGACCGCTTCGACGCGGGCCGCTAGCTCAGACAGCGCAAACGGTTTGATCAGATAATCGTCGGCGCCGGACTTGAAGCCCTGCAGACGGTCGTCGAGTTGGTCGCGGGCGGTGAGCATGATCACCGGCGTGTCACGCCGGGCGTCTTCACGCAGGCGCTTGCACAAGGTGTAGCCGTCGATGCCGGGCAGCATGATGTCGAGCACGATCAGATCGTAATGCTCGGTCGCCGCCAGATGCAGACCGGACAAGCCGTCTTGTGCGCAATCGACGGTATAGCCTTTCATGCCCAGGTAATCGGCCAGATTGGCCAGGATGTCACGGTTGTCTTCGACCAGCAGAATTCGCATGGACATCTCCTCCGAACGGGGTAACGGCCGTCTTGGCCCGCGCAGCTTACGGCCAAGTGTGGCTCAGGGCTAGGGGCGTTTTTCGATAAACCTGCACTGCGCGCGCGGCGACGTTTTTTTCACTTTCGGTTAACAAATCGCCGACGCCAGCGCGCGCAGACTCCGCGCGATTACGCTCTCTCCTCCGTTCATCGACCAAGGAACCTGCCATGGTGTCGACCTCTGCCCTTCCCGCTTCAAGACCGCTGAACTGGTGGTTGTGTCTGGGCATTCCCGCAGCGGCGGCGATCATTCTGCTGTTGCTCGAACTGACCGATCTGGACATGGTTCTGGCGCAGATGTTCTACGACCCGGTCGCCGGGGATTTCATCGGACGGCACAGCTTTTTTCTTGAAGACATCCTGCATGACCGGGCAAAACAGCTGGTGATCGGTTTCTCGGTGTTTGCCATTCTGGGTTTCATCGGCGCGTTTTTCATCGCGAAGCTGAAACCGTTCAAGCGCGAATTGGGCTGTCTGGTGCTGTCGCTGGGGCTGGCGACTTCATTTGTCACTCCGGTCAAAGCCGTCACCGCTGTGCAGTGCCCATGGAGCCTGGAGCAATTCGGCGGTCACGAGACCTACAGCAAACTCATGGAACATCGCCCCGCCACGGACAAGCCGGGACGTTGCTGGCCCGGCGGCCACGCGGCGACCGGGTTCACCCTGTTTGCACTGTTCTTCGTGCTGCGCGACCGCCGTCCACGACTGGCGCGGCAGGCGTTTGTGTTCGCCTTTGCGCTGGGTTCGGTGTTCTCGATCAGTCGCATGATGCAAGGCGCGCACTTCTTTTCGCACAACGTGTGGACGGCGATTTTCTGCTGGCTGATTTGCCTGGGGGCTTATTACTGGGTGCTGTATCGCCCGTCGGGCAAGACTTCGACGGCGATGAACACACAGCCGATCAATGCCTGAAATAAAGCACCTGTGGGAGCGAGCCTGCTCGCGAATTGTCGGCTCAACGGGCTTGCATGTCGGATGACAGACCGCTTTCGCGAGCAGGCTCGCTCCCACAGGGGGATACCAGTGAGCTTCGAAATTGGGGCAATAAAAAACCCCGCTGACTTTCGCCAGCGGGGTTTTGCGTTACAGGGCCAGGGCTGGCTTACATCATGCCGCCCATGCCACCCATGCCGCCCATGTCTGGCATACCGCCGCCAGCTGCACCTTCTTTCTTCGGTGCGTCGGCAACCGCTGCTTCGGTGGTCAGGATCAGACCGCCGATGGAGGCTGCAGCTTGCAGAGCCGAACGGGTTACCTTGGTTGGGTCCAGGATACCCATTTCGATCATGTCGCCGTATTCGCCGGAAGCAGCGTTGTAACCGAAGTTACCTTTGCCGTTCTTCACTTCGTTGACGACTACGCTTGGCTCGTCACCGGAGTTGGCAGCGATCTGGCGCAGCGGCGCTTCAACAGCGCGACGCAGCACAGCAATACCAACGTTCTGGTCAGCGTTGTCGCCGGTCAGCTCGGTCAGTGCTTCCAGAGCACGGATCAGCGCCACGCCACCGCCAGGTACCACGCCTTCTTCAACGGCTGCGCGGGTTGCGTGCAGGGCGTCTTCAACGCGGGCTTTCTTCTCTTTCATTTCAACTTCGGAACCAGCGCCAACCTTGATCACTGCAACGCCGCCGGACAGCTTGGCCAGACGCTCTTGCAGTTTTTCACGGTCGTAGTCCGAGGAAGTTTCGGCAACCTGGGCGCGGATCTGGGCGATACGGCCTTCGATGTCTGCCTGCACGCCAGCACCGTCAACGATGATGGTGTTTTCCTTGGACAGGGTTACGCGCTTGGCGTTACCCAGGTGTTCCAGGGTGGTGCTTTCCAGGCTCAGACCGATCTCTTCGGAGATAACGGTACCGCCAGTCAGAACGGCGATGTCCTGCAGCATGGCCTTGCGACGGTCGCCGAAGCCCGGTGCCTTGACGGCAGCGACTTTGACGATGCCACGCATGTTGTTCACAACCAGAGTCGCCAGGGCTTCGCCTTCAACGTCTTCGGCCACGATCAGCAGTGGGCGGCCGGCTTTGGCAACGGCTTCCAGCACTGGCAGCATTTCGCGGATGTTCGAGATCTTCTTGTCGACCAGCAGGATCAGCGGGCCGTCGAGCTCGGCAACCATGGTGTCCGGCTTGTTGACGAAGTATGGCGACAGGTAGCCACGGTCGAACTGCATGCCTTCTACAACCGACAGTTCGTTTTCCAGGCCCGAGCCTTCTTCAACGGTGATCACGCCTTCTTTACCGACTTTTTCCATGGCTTCGGCAATGATGTCGCCGATGGAGTTGTCGGAGTTGGCCGAGATGGTGCCTACCTGAGCGATGGCTTTGAAGTCAGCGCATGGCTTGGACAGGGCTTTGAGTTCTTTGACAATGGCGATGGTCGCCTTGTCGATGCCGCGCTTGAGGTCCATCGGGTTCATGCCGGCAGCGACGGCTTTCAGGCCTTCGTTGACGATCGACTGAGCCAGAACGGTAGCGGTGGTAGTACCGTCACCAGCGTCATCGTTGGCACGGGAGGCAACGTCTTTGACCAGCTGCGCGCCCATGTTTTCGAAGCGGTCATCCAGTTCGATTTCTTTGGCAACGGAAACGCCGTCCTTGGTGATGGTCGGAGCGCCGAAGCTCTTCTCGATAACCACGTTACGGCCTTTCGGGCCCAGGGTCGCTTTTACCGCGTCAGCCAGAACGTTGACGCCTTTGAGCATCTTGGTACGGGCGGCATCGCCGAACTTAACTTCTTTAGCAGCCATGATCGATATTCCTTAAATACTTTGTAGTAGCGGGAAAATGAACGGGGATATCAGCCTTCGATAACCGCGAGGATTTCGTTCTCGCTCATTACCAGCAGGTCTTCGCCATCGACTTTCACAGTGTTGCTGCCGGAGTAAGGACCGAACACAACCTTGTCGCCTTCCTTCACGGACAGTGCACGCACTTCACCGTTTTCCAGAGCTTTGCCCGGGCCTACAGCGAGAATCACACCGTGGTTGGCTTTTTCAGCAGCCGAACCTGGCAGGACGATACCGCCAGCGGTTTTCTTTTCTTCTTCGCTGCGACGGATGACGACGCGGTCATGCAGAGGACGAAGCTTCATTGTCGATCTCTCCTAATTGTGGTTTTCATCGGCCGGTGTAGTCCCGGCGGGTTTAACGAATCCGGCCTGCGCCGGTTGCGGTCCGTCGAGCGAACCGCGCAAGTCTGTCCGGTTTGATACCGGAAACCTTTCGGTGACCGATACATAGGGGCGCACAAGCCGATTACAAGGGCTGGCGGAAAAAAATTTTCATCCAGACACGGTAAATAACAGCCATAAACGAGCACGGCACCCGCAGGTGCCGTGTCGATGCTGATGTCACTTGTTGTCGCGGTGTTCGAACTCGCCTTCGATCACATTCGGCTCACGACCGAGCGGCTCGCGCGGAGCCGGGCCGCCACGGGGTTGCAGGTCGTCGGCGAAGGCACGCTGGCGCATGGCCTGGTCTTCAGCACGCTGGCGCATTTTGTTCGCCAGCAGACGACGGGTGACCGGCAACAGCATCACCAGACCGACCACGTCACTGATGAAGCCGGGAATGATCAACAGGCCGCCGGCCAGTGCCAGCATCAGGCCTTCGAGCATGGTCTGCGCGGGCAACTCGCCGCGATTCAGGCTTTCCCGGGCACGCAATGCGGTGGCCAGACCGGCGACGCGCAGCACGAACACACCGAACATCGAGCCGAGAATGATCAGCAGCAGGGCCGGGAAGAACCCGATAGAGCCTGCCACTTTGACGAATACGAACAGCTCCAGCACTGGAAACAGCAGAAAGAGCAACAGAAAAGGGCGCATCAAAGTTTCCTCAACGCAAGAAATGCCTTGCAGTAAGCCTTAGATGACGTCGCCCTTGCGTGAATTCAAGCTTAACTTTGCGCTTTTTTCGGCCAGGACTGGGCGTGAGCCAGAGAAACCAAGGCCTCGCGCACTTGTGTCGGCGTATTACATGGCGCCGCGAAGGGCAACCAATAGACGGCCTGACCAATGCGCAAGTGCATGCCTTCGCTGTCGATCCCGGCCAGTTGCGCCGGCGTGCTGTTGGGCAGCCCGGCCAGCTCGACGTAATGGGCGATGGCCTTGGCATGGTCGCTGTTCATGTGCTCGACCATGCTGATTTCAGCCTTGCCGGCGAACGGGTTGGCCAGGGTCAGATCGTCGATCCAGTGGATCGCACCAAAGCCGCCGATGTAGCGATGGCGCACCGGATTGAGCACCCAGAAATCGAAATCGTGGGCCTGGTGATAATTCTGCGAGTCGGGGAAATAGCGGTAATAGCGTTCGGCGGCAGCCTCGATGGCTGCCGGTTCTGCGAGTTTTTGCGCTTCGGCCAGATAGGTCAGACGCCCGACCGCCTGCACATCGTCGGCCTCGCGCTCGCCCACCAGCATCGAGCACTTCGGATCTTTCTGCAGGTTATGCGTGTGCTGGGCGATGCGGCTGATCAGGATCAGCGGCCGGCCTTGCTCGTCCAGGCAATACGGCACAACCGAGCCAAAGGGAAAACCCGGCATCGATTTGGAGTGGGTCGACAGCACTCCACGGTATTCCTTGAGAAGCAATTCTCGGGCATTCTTCGCCACTTCAGCGCTCAATTTGTGACTCCTTAAATGGGTTCCGTCTAGAAAACGGACAGGCGCGCAGCGAAAAGTAACCGGCGCGCATCGGGCAAATGTTCGTGTGCTACCAGGCCTGACCGGTGCCGATCGAGCGTTGCCGACAACAAAAACAACTCAGACCTGCCAGCGGGACATGCGAATGCAACTCAACGACAAAGTAATCATTATCACCGGCGGTTGCCAGGGTTTGGGCCGTTCCATGGCCGAGTATTTCGCCGGCAAGGGCGCGAAGCTGGCCCTGGTCGATCTGAATCAGGAAAAACTCGACAACGCCGTGGCCGCCTGCAAAGCCAAAGGTGTCGAAGCGCGCAGCTACCTGTGCAACGTCGCCAATGAAGAACAGGTCGAGCACATGGTCGCGCAAGTGGCCGAAGACTTCGGCGCCATTCACGGCCTGATCAACAACGCCGGGATCCTGCGCGATGGTCTGCTGCTCAAGGTCAAGGACGGCGAGATGACCAAGATGAGCCTGGCCCAGTGGCAGGCGGTGATCGACGTCAACCTGACCGGCGTGTTCCTCTGCACCCGTGAGGTGGCGGCGAAGATGGTCGAGCTGAAAAACAGCGGCGCGATCATCAACATTTCGTCGATCTCCCGCGCAGGCAACGTCGGCCAGACCAACTATTCCGCAGCCAAGGCCGGCGTCGCAGCGGCGACCGTGACCTGGGCGAAGGAGCTGGCGCGTTACGGCATTCGCGTGGCGGGCATCGCACCGGGCTTCATCGAAACCGAAATGACTTTGGGCATGAAACCGGAAGCGCTGGAGAAGATGACGTCGGGGATTCCGCTCAAGCGCATGGGCAAGCCGGAAGAGATCGCCCATTCGGCGGCGTATATCTTCGAGAACGACTACTACACCGGGCGGATTCTGGAGATGGATGGCGGCTTGCGCATCTGACTGTCACCCTGAAACAAATGTGGGAGCGAGCCTGCTCGCGAATGCGGTGTGTCATTCAACCCATTGGTTGTCTGATCTACCGCTTTCGCGAGCAGGCTCGCTCCCACAGGTTTTTCAGCGCCGCTAATGGATCAATCGTCGCTGATGGTGATGTTCGGCATCGCCGGCGTGGCCGCTTCCTGCAAGACAATGCGCGCGCCGACGTGGCGGGCCAGTTCCTGATAAACCATGGCGATCTGGCTGTCCGGCTCGGCGATTACGGTTGGCTTGCCGCCATCGGCCTGTTCGCGGATCAGCATCGACAGCGGCAGCGAGGCCAGCAGTTCGACGCCGTACTGGGTGGCCAGTTTCTCGCCGCCGCCTTCACCGAACAGATGCTCGGCATGCCCGCAGTTCGAGCAGATGTGCACGGCCATGTTTTCCACCACGCCGAGCACCGGAATGTTGACCTTGCGGAACATTTCCACGCCTTTGCGTGCGTCGAGCAGCGCCAGATCCTGCGGCGTGGTGACGATCACCGCACCGGCCACCGGGACTTTCTGCGCCAGGGTCAGCTGGATGTCGCCGGTACCTGGCGGCATGTCGATGACCAGATAATCCAGATCGCCCCACGCGGTTTGCGTGACCAGTTGCAGCAGCGCCCCGGAAACCATCGGCCCGCGCCAGACCATCGGCGTGTTGTCGTCGGTCAGGAACGCCATCGACATGACTTCCACACCGTGGGCCTTGAGCGGCACGAACCACTTCTGATCCTTGACCTCGGGCCGGGTGCGCTCGGGAATGCCGAACATGATGCCCTGGCTCGGGCCGTAGATATCGGCGTCGAGGATGCCGACTTTGGCGCCTTCGCGGGCCAGCGCCAGCGCGAGGTTGGCAGCCGTAGTGGATTTGCCCACGCCGCCCTTGCCGGAAGCGACGGCGACGACGTTCTTGACATTGGCCAGCCCCGGAATCTGCGCCTGGGCCTTGTGCGCGGCGATCACGCTGGTGACCTCGACGCGGGCGATGACCACGCCGTCGAGGTTTTCGATGGCCAGTTGCAGCAATTGCGCCCAGCCGCTCTTGAACAGGCCGGCGGCGTAGCCGATTTCCAGCTGCACACTGACGCGGTCACCGATGATCTCGATGTTTTTCACGCAACCGGCGCTGACCGGATCCTGATTCAGATAGGGGTCGGTGTATTGGCTGAGGACGGCTTCCACCGCTGCGCGAGTGACGGCGCTCATGGGCAACTCCGATAACAAGACTGGAAAAGATGGCGGCTATCGTACGCTGGACACCGATTTGAGGCGAACAGATTACTTGCGCTGAAAAGCCACTGTGGTGAGGGGATTTATCCCCGTTCGGCTGCGCAGCCGCCCCAAAACTTCCGCCACCGGTACGTCAGGAGCTGCGTGTGTAACGATATCCACGACTGCTGCGCAGCCGAACGGGGATAAATCCCCTCACCACACGAGCTCTCAAAGTACCCAGTGGCGCAGGGGTGAAAAATATGCGCCGGCGCTTTATAGTGGCCGACCTCCGTTTCATCAAGTAGCGAAGCCCCATGTCCGAGCCACGCAAGATCCTCGTCACCAGCGCCCTGCCCTACGCCAACGGTTCGATCCACCTTGGCCACATGCTGGAATACATCCAGACCGATATGTGGGTGCGCTTCCAGAAGCATCGCGGCAACCAATGCATCTATGTCTGCGCCGACGACGCCCACGGTTCGGCGATCATGCTGCGCGCAGAAAAGGAAGGCATCACCCCGGAACAACTGATCGCCAACGTGCAGGCTGAACACAGCGCCGACTTTGCCGAATTTCTTGTCGATTTCGACAATTTCCACTCCACTCACGCCGAAGAAAACCGTGAGCTGTCGAGCCAGATCTACCTCAAGCTGCGTGACGCCGGGCACATCGCCCAGCGCTCGATCACGCAGTATTTCGACCCGGAAAAGAAAATGTTCCTGGCCGACCGCTTCATCAAGGGCACCTGCCCGAAATGCGGCACCGAAGATCAGTACGGCGACAACTGCGAAAAATGCGGCGCGACCTACGCACCGACCGACCTGAAGGATCCGAAGTCGGCTATCTCTGGCGCCACCCCGGTGCTCAAGGATTCCCAGCACTTCTTCTTCAAGCTGCCGGACTTCCAGGAAATGCTGCAGGCCTGGACCCGCAGCGGCACGCTGCAAGACGCCGTGGCCAACAAGATCGCCGAATGGCTGGATGCCGGCCTTCAGCAGTGGGACATCTCGCGCGATGCGCCGTACTTCGGCTTCGAGATCCCGGGCGAGCCGGGCAAGTATTTCTATGTATGGCTGGATGCGCCGATCGGTTACATGGCCAGCTTCAAGAACCTCTGCAACCGTACGCCGGAACTGGACTTCGACGCGTTCTGGGGCAAGGACTCGACTGCCGAGCTGTATCACTTCATCGGCAAGGACATCGTCAATTTCCACGCGCTGTTCTGGCCAGCGATGCTTGAAGGCGCCGGCTTCCGCAAGCCGACCGGCATCAACGTGCACGGCTACCTGACCGTCAACGGCCAGAAAATGTCCAAGTCGCGCGGCACCTTCATCAAGGCCCGCACTTATCTGGATCATCTGTCGCCGGAATACCTGCGCTACTACTACGCGGCCAAGCTTGGCCGTGGCGTCGATGACCTCGATCTGAACCTTGAAGACTTCGTGCAGAAGGTCAACTCCGACCTGGTCGGCAAAGTGGTCAACATCGCCAGCCGTTGCGCCGGGTTTATCCACAAAGGCAACGGCGGCCTGCTGGTCGACAACAATGCCGCGCCGGAGCTGACCGAGGCCTTCCTCGCCGCCGCGCCGAGCATTGCCGACGCCTACGAGGCCCGCGATTTTGCCCGCGCCATGCGTGAAATCATGGCCCTGGCTGACCGCGCCAACGCGTGGATCGCCGACAAGGCCCCGTGGTCGCTGAACAAGCAGGAAGGCAAGCAGGATGAAGTCCAGGCGATCTGCGCCACCGGCATCAACCTGTTCCGCCAGTTGGTGATCTTCCTCAAACCGGTACTGCCGCTGCTGGCCGCTGATGCCGAGGCGTTCCTCAACGTCGCGCCGCTGACCTGGAATGACCACACCACCCTGCTGGCCAATCACCAGCTCAACGAATTCAAACCGTTGATGACCCGCATCGACCCGGTAAAAGTGCAAGCCATGACCGACGCATCGAAAGAAGACCTGACCGCCAGCCAGACCGACACCGGCGAAGCCAAGCCTGCGGGCAACGGCGAACTGGCCAAGGATCCGCTGTCGCCGGAAATCGATTTCGACGCCTTTGCCGCCATCGATTTGCGCGTTGCTTTGATCGTCAAGGCCGAACACGTCGAAGGCGCCGACAAGCTGCTGCGCCTGACCCTCGACATCGGTGACGAACAACGCAACGTGTTCTCCGGGATCAAGAGCGCGTATCCGGACCCGTCCAAGCTCGACGGTCGCCTGACCATGATGATTGCCAACCTCAAGCCACGGAAAATGAAGTTCGGTATTTCCGAAGGCATGGTGATGGCGGCGGGCCCTGGTGGTGAAGAGATTTACCTGCTGAGCCCGGACAGCGGCGCCAAGCCGGGTCAGCGCATCAAGTAAGAGGTTGCCGTAAAACGATCCCACCGACGTGCTCTGCATGCCGGTGGGATTTTTCATATCTGGCCCGATAGTGCCTACCCTTAAGAGACACCCGCCCGTTTCGCTGGCAGAACCATGACCGAACTCGTGTTAACGCTGATCAGTGCTGCGCTGCTCAACAACTTCGTGTTGCACTGGCCGCTGGGCGTCGCTCCGCTGTTGGCGGGCAGCCGACGCCAGGTCCATGCGCTGGGGTTGGCGACGTTGTGCCTGATGGTGGTGGTCGGCGTTATCGGTCAGGCGATCTGGCAGTGGATACTGCTGCCGTTGCAGCTTGAAGCGCTGCGCCTGTTCGTGTTTCTGCCATTGAGTGTGTTGTTGATCGCGCCGCTGCTGAAACTGCTGGCGCGCGGGCTGCCGGATTGGCCGTTCGACGGATTGTGGCCGCTGCTGCTCGGCAATGCCGGCGTACTCGGGCTGGCGTTGATCAATGCGCAAAACGATCATGGCCTGCTGCACGCAACGGCGTTGAGCTTCGGCGCCGGGCTGGGTTTCTGGCTGGTATTGAGTGTGTTCTGCGACCTGCGCGAGCGCACGGTCGACAACGATATTCCCCTGCCCTTTCGCGGCCTGCCGATCGACCTGATCAGCGCCGGACTGATCGCAGTGATTTTTCTCGGATTCAGTGGATTGATCAAAACATGAGTCTGATTCAACGCATCGATGCCCTGCTGCCGCAGACCCAATGCGGCAAGTGCGGCCATCCCGGATGCAAACCCTATGCGCAAGGCATTGTTGATGGCGAGCCGATCAACAAGTGCCCGCCGGGCGGCGAGGAGACTATCGCCGCCCTGGCCGATCTGTTGAAAATACCGGTCCTGGAACTGGACATCAGCCGTGGCCAGGCACCGCCGCAAATCGCCTTCATCCGCGAGGCCGAATGCATCGGCTGCACCAAATGCATTCAGGCCTGCCCGGTCGACGCCATCGTCGGCGCGGCAAAACTCATGCACACGGTGCTGATCGACGAGTGCACCGGTTGTGATCTGTGCGTTGCGCCGTGCCCTGTCGACTGCATAGAAATGCATCCTTTGCCTGCGAACACGATCCCAGTGGTTGGCGGTCTCGCATTCGATCTCGAAGAACAGCGCGCACGCGCTGAAAAGCGTGACCATGCGCGCCAGCGTTTCGAGCGACGCAACCAGCGCTTGCTGCATGAAGAACAGCAAAAGCAGGCTGAACGTGAAGCGCGAGCCGCGCGTGCGGTACAACCGCAAGTATCGACCGGCGACCCGGTGCTGGCTGCGCTGGAGCGGGTGCGTGCGCAAAAAGCCGCGAACGCTGATGCGGCGCTGAAGAAGGCCAAGGTCGATGTGGCGATGAGTCGAGCGCAACTGCACAAATCGCTGAAAGCCTTCGGTCACCCGCCTACGTTCGAGCAGCAGTCGCAATTGATCGTCCTGCAGCAACAATTCGAAGCCGCCGAGCAGGCGCTGGCGAACCTGGAAAGCAGCCAACCGGCAATTCCCGCCGTTCCCGCACCGACCAACGACACCGAACTGAAGCGAGCCAAGATCCAGTTGGCCATGCGCCGCGCCGAATTGAAAAAAGCTCAGGCAGCGGAGGCTGCGCCGCGCCGAATTGAAAAAAGCTCAGGCAGCGGAGGCTGCGCCGGAGCAGATCGCAGCACTGGAGCAAGCCGTGAGTGACGCCGAGCGCCGGGTGCAAGACCATGCCGCCCCTTGAGCCAGTGGACGATCGCCTGCAACAGGCGATGAACACCGTGCTGCTGGCCGCTTTGCCGGGTCTGCTCGCATTATTCTGGCTGTATGGCTGGGGCGTGTTGATCAACCTTTCCCTGGCGGTTGTCAGTGCTTTGCTCGTCGAAGCGGGCGTCGCCTGTCTGCGTCGGCAAACGGTGCAAGCGGCAATGCGTGATGGCAGCGCGCTGGTCAGTGCGATGTTGCTGGCCGCCGCGCTGCCGGCTTATTGCCCTTGGTGGCTGACGGTCATTGCGACCGCTTCAGGTCTGTTGTTCGGCAAACATCTGTATGGCGGCGTCGGCAAAAACCCGTTCAACCCGGCGATGCTTGGCTTTGTCCTGAGCATGGTGCTGTTCCCGCAAGCGATGACCCATTGGCCCGCTCATGGCCTGGACTTTCTTGCGGCGCTGCAACAGGTTTTCAGTCCAGCGCAGGCGCCGGACGCTTGGGTGCAAGCCACGGCACTGGACAGTCTGCGCATCAATAAAAGCCTGACCATGCAGGAGCTGTTCGCCAGCAACCCGGCCTTCGGCCGCTTCGGCGGGCGCGGTGTGGAATGGGTGAATCTGGCGTTTCTGCTCGGCGGCCTGTGGCTGTTGCAGCGGCGGATCTTTTCCTGGCACGCACCGATGGGGATGCTCGCCAGCCTGTTCGTCATCAGCCTGTTGTGCTGGAACGGATCGGGTTCGGATTCCCATGGTTCGCCGCTGTTTCAGCTGTTCAGCGGCGCGACCATGCTCGGTGCATTTTTTATTGTGACCGAGCCGGTGTCCGGCGCGAAAAGCGCCCTTGCCCGCCTGCTGTTCGGTGTTGGCGTCGGCCTGCTGACTTATCTGATTCGCACGTGGGGTGGTTACCCGGACGGCGTCGCGTTTGCGGTATTGCTGATGAATCTTCTGGTGCCGGCACTCGAACGCTTCGCCCTCAGCCGCCAGTCGAAGGTGAACGCGTGAACCGCTCAGCGAGTGTCGCGACGGTGGTGCTGCTGGCACTCGTTGGCGTGAGTGCGACATACGTGTTGCAGCGCAGCAGTGCACCGCAGATTGCCAGCGAGCAGCGCTTGCTCGACAGCCGCAAATTGCTTGATGTCATGCCTGCCGCGCTCTACGACAATCAGCCGCTGGAGCAACCGCTGACGCTCGCCGAGCCTGCTTTGCGCCATAGCACGCTGTCAGGCGGCTATCGAGCGACCCGCTCCGGACAGACAGTTGCAGTGCTGTTGCGCAGTCGCAGTGAAGGTTACGCAGGTACTCTGGAACTGCTGATTGCCATTGATGCTAATGGCAAACTTTTAGGCGTGAAAACCCTTGAGCAGCGCGAAACGCCAGGATTGGGTGGTTACATCGGTGAATGGCCGAATGCCTGGCTTCAGGCCTTCGTCGGCAAATCCCGTACTGAGCCGACAGACGCCGGTTGGGCGCTGAAAAAGGATCAGGGGCAGTTCGATCAGATCGCTGGCGCGACCATTACCTCCCGTGCCGCCATTGACGCACTTCATGACGCACTGCGTTATTTCGACGAGCATCGGGCGCTGCTGTTGGGGACTGGCCCATGAAGCGCACGGTGAATTTATTGATGCTGGTGCCGCTACTGGGCGCCACACCAACATTCAGCGCTGCACTGGGGATAACCTTGATGCTCAGCGCGGTACTCGGTGTATTTGCCGTCTGCATGTCGCCGCTGCGCGAGCGCCTGACGGGCACCCGTGCCTTGCTCGCGAGCCTGATACTTGCTGCGACGTTGACCAGTTGCGCGGATATTGTGGCGCAACGCTGGTTTTTGCCATGGCAGCAGACGTCTGAGCTCTACATAGGGCTGATCGCCTTGCACTGCGTCGTGCTTGAATACCACGGTGCCTTCCGCGACCCCGTCGCTGTCAGCTTCAAACGCTGCGCCATGTTCGGCGCGCTCATGCTGGTAGTCGGCGGGCTGCGCGAGATTATCGGTTATGGCAGCCTTGGCCGAGGCCTTTCGGAGCATTGGCCAGGTCTGGTTTTGTTCCCCGAAGGGCTGCGTCTGATTACGCTGGTTCCCGGCGCTTTCGTTTTACTGGGCCTGCTTCTCGCCGCCCGTCAGGCGTGGACACGCCGCAACTCTGTCATCAAGGAAACGCATCGCCCATGAATGCTGCAAAACGTCTTGAGATATTTCGCCGACTGCACGAAGACAATCCCGAGCCGAAAACCGAACTGGCCTACTCTTCGCCGTTCGAGCTGCTGATTGCGGTGATTCTTTCGGCGCAGTCCACCGATGTCGGCGTCAACAAGGCGACTGCCAAACTCTTTCCCGTCGCCAATACACCCGCTGCTATTCATGCACTGGGTGTCGAGGGGCTGTCCGAGTACATCAAGACCATTGGCCTGTACAACAGCAAGGCGAAAAACGTCATCGAAACCTGCCGTCTGCTGGTTGAGCGTCATGGCGGTGAAGTCCCGCAAACCCGGGAAGAACTGGAAGCCCTGCCGGGCGTCGGACGCAAGACCGCCAACGTGGTGCTCAACACCGCTTTCCGTCAATTGACCATGGCGGTCGACACGCACATTTTCCGCGTCAGCAATCGCACCGGCATCGCGCCGGGGAAAAATGTGGTGGAAGTTGAAATGAAGCTGATGAAGTTTGTACCGAAAGAATTCCTGCTCGACTCCCATCACTGGCTGATTTTGCATGGCCGTTATGTGTGCCTGGCGCGTAAACCGCGCTGTGGCAGCTGCCGCATCGAAGACTTGTGCGAATACAAACACAAAACTTCCGACGATTGAGCGGTCATCGGTTTTTCGCATCCATCGATTGAAAAAATCTTTTTTACCCGCCGCAGTAATGTCGATATAAGGAGCGCCAAAGGCAGTCTTAGCCGGGAGTTGACTTCATGAGTACCGACACAGAGCAACTGGATGTAGAAGAAGATCTTATTGCCACCGACGCCGATGAGGTCGAACCGGTGGTTGAAGTGGCCAAGACCAACCTTAGCAAGCGTCGCACAATCGACAACCTGCTTGAGGAGCGCCGACTGCAAAGGCAATTGGCCGACTACGATTATGATCTGTGATATCTGAAGGCCTCCCGAGACGGAGGCTTTTCATTTTCTGCGACAACCGAGCTTGATCGGCCCATGACGTTCTCAGCTGTCGAATAGTTCAAACCAGGCCGTTACGCTGCGCCAGCTCGATCAGATCAACCAGAGAACGTGCATTGAGTTTCAGCAACAGACGAGTCTTGTATGTGCTCACAGTCTTGTTGCTCAAGAACATGCCATCAGCAATTTCCTTGTTGGTCTTGCCGCGCGCCAATTGCTGCAACACCATCATTTCCCGGCCGGACAGACGATCCACCATGTCCGCTTCGCTCGCATTGCCCAGACTGGTACGCACGGTGTGCAGCGCCTGATTGGGGAAATAACTGTAGCCGGACAGAACCGCCTTGATCGCACTGAGCAATTCGGTCAGATCCTGCTGTTTGCACACGTAACCCGCTGCGCCCGATTGCATGCAACGCATTGAAAAATGCCCGGGAGCCTGGGAAGTCAGCACCAGCACTTTCACCGGCATGGCAGTGGAGGTCAGGCGCGCAATAACTTCCAGTCCGTCGAGTTTGGGTATTCCAATATCCAGAATGACAAGATCCGGTATTTGTTCACGAGCAATTTGTAGTGCATCAACGCCATTATCCGTTTCTGCAATGACTTCGTAGCCATGCCGTTCCATCAGCATACGTACCGCAAGTCGAATGACGGGGTGGTCATCCACGATCAGCACTTTATTCATGGGCAAGTCCAGTTTTCGCTGTTCGAATTTTTAGAACACGCACGATATCCCAGTCACTTGCTTCAAGGCATGGCAACTTTTACACGCATTTGCATCCAGAGACATTCCCTACAGGCATTGAGGATAATTCCCACAAATTCGCTGCCCTTGCCCCATTGCAACCGCCTTCCGATCTTTCATACGACGGTGGAGTTTGATCTTCATGCAGCCGAGTCCTACGCCGTGGTGGGTCGTTGGAAAACTTCAACAGGTGCAATTACGAAACTTCATACACGATGATTTACCTGTCAAATTGGCCCTGGGCAAGCACTGGGACATATGACGTAACGAACCGACACAACCACCTGTTCGACACAACATCGTTGATTCTATAAAACTTTAGTTAACAGCCGCGCACTTACACAAGCGCCTTTGCTATCGCTGAAATAACCAACTCAAATTCGACAAACTACGTAGAAGCAAAACTATGCTAAAGATAAAAAACAAAATCACCAACCCCATGACAGTCATCGCCATATTTGCAATTCTTTCGGAAACTTCGGCGGCGGTATCGTTACCGTTTCTTGACAATAAAGACCGAGAAATTTATGTCTGGTTTTTGATCAGCTTTCCCTTTTACTTGTTATTCCTGTTCTTTATCACTCTCAACTTCAATCATCGCTCGCTTTATTCGCCTTCAGACTTCGGCAAAGACAAAAGCTTTTTGAAAACTACTCAAAATAACCAGAGGGACGAATCCTTTCGCGAAGCAGGCGAGCGTTGCGCTTTTGAGCTGACCAGTTGCATCGTGTCGGGTAAAACCGGACCAGGCCGATTCCCTATTCCCTGCAGAGTTCACAACGCGCCGGACCCACCGCTCGGTCCACGCGACCGAACCCATCCGGTTGTGCAGAATATCAAGCTGTCACCCTGGGTAAGTGAACTGAACATCATTGACGCAAGAGGCATTGATGCAGCGAAGGAATTCGATGCCATCTTCGAAACGCTAAAAGGCGTCGATAAAAAGCACGCGCGGGTTCTCGTATTTCTTTGTAATCATGCGTCAGACGCCCTTGCCCACTCCGCATTGCAACAGATCAGGCAGGCCAAGAAAGGCTCAGGAGCCACACTGTGCATCGTATATAACCTGTGTTCGCAGACGGTGACATTACTGGGACGAACCAGCTGAACCGGGTCAAGACTGCGCGCAGATACACGAGGGAGCCTGATGAACCAGAAAAAAAAGATGAAAAAAAGGCGGCCCTGAACAGGCCGCCTTTTTTATTGCGCGTCGGTCTGAGCCACTCAGAACAACTTGCGGCCCTTGTTGGCAGCAATGCGCATGCGCAGCGCGTTGAGCTTGATGAAGCCCGCCGCATCGGCTTGGTTGTAAGCGCCGCCATCTTCTTCGAAGGTGGCGATGTTGGCGTCGAACAGCGAATCGTCGGACTTGCGGCCGGTGACGATGACGTTGCCCTTGTACAGCTTCAGGCGCACTACGCCGTTCACGTTGACCTGCGAAGCGTCGATCATCTGTTGCAGCATCAGACGCTCAGGGCTCCACCAGTAGCCGGTGTAGATCAGGCTGGCGTACTTGGGCATCAGCTCGTCTTTGAGGTGAGCGACTTCGCGGTCCAGAGTGATCGATTCGATGGCGCGGTGAGCGCGCAGCATGATGGTGCCACCCGGGGTCTCGTAGCAGCCACGGGACTTCATGCCGACGTAACGGTTTTCGACGATGTCGAGACGACCGATGCCGTGCTCGCCGCCGATCTTGTTCAGCGTCGCCAGTACGGTGGCCGGGGTCATTTCGACGCCGTCCAGCGCGACGATGTCGCCGTTGCGGTAAGTCAGTTCCAGGTATTGCGGGGTGTCGGGAGCCTTCTCCGGGGAGACGGTCCAGCGCCACATGTCTTCTTCGTGCTCGGTCCAGGTGTCTTCCAGCACGCCGCCTTCATAGGAGATGTGCAGCAGGTTGGCGTCCATCGAGTACGGAGATTTTTTCTTGCCGTGGCGTTCGATCGGGATCGCGTGCTTCTCGGCGTAGTCCATCAGCTTCTCGCGCGACAGCAGGTCCCACTCGCGCCAAGGGGCGATGACTTTCACGCCTGGCTTGAGCGCGTAGGCGCCCAGTTCGAAGCGCACCTGGTCGTTGCCCTTGCCGGTGGCGCCATGGGAAATGGCGTCGGCGCCGGTTTCGTTGGCGATTTCGATCAGGCGCTTGGCGATCAGCGGACGGGCGATGGAAGTACCCAGCAGGTACTCGCCTTCGTAAACGGTGTTGGCGCGGAACATCGGGAACACGAAATCACGCACGAACTCTTCGCGCAGATCGTCGATGTAGATTTCTTTGACGCCCATGGCCTGAGCCTTGGCGCGGGCCGGCTCGACCTCTTCGCCTTGACCGAGATCGGCGGTGAAAGTCACCACTTCACAGTTATAAGTATCCTGCAGCCACTTGAGGATCACCGAAGTGTCCAGGCCGCCGGAATACGCCAGAACGACCTTGTTTACGTCCGCCATGCCATCACTCCACGGGGTTCTACGGAAAGCCGGGGAGTCTACCGCTCAAACGCGATAATTTACAGAGGCGCGACAGCTTAAGACGACAAAGCGACAGAATCTGTCGAGAGCGCGACGATGACCGGCGAGTCAGGAAGTCGCTGCGGCGGTGGCTGGCGTACTCGCTTGCGGCGCTGGCGCAGGGGCTGTGGTCGGTGCCACACGTGACAGTTTCACATTGACCCGGCGATTCTTCGCACGATTGGCTTTGCTGGTGTTCGGCACGATCGGATACTGCTCGCCGTGGAAACGCACGGTGATCTGCGATTCCTGAATGCCGTTGGCCTTGAAGAAATCGACTACCGCCAGCGCGCGGCGGCGCGACAATTCGCGGTTGGTCAGGCGATTGCCGCTGTTGTCGGAATGGCCGTCGAGGTCAATGTGGTTCACCGTCGGGTCGGCCTTCATGTATTCGAGCATCACTTGCAGCTTGGCCTTGGCAGCCGGGTCCAGCTCAACGCCTTCGCCGGGGAAGCCGATCTGCGACTGCTTGATCTGGTCGAAATTCTGCGGCAGCAATTTCGCCACGCAGCCTTGATAGTCGTTGAACGCCTTGCTGAATTTCACCGGCAACAAACGCACTTCCGACACCCGGCCATCGCCAGACGCACGGCGAACTACCGGGCTACGGCCGTCCAGCAGACCGCTGATCAGCCCACCGGCCTGGGATTGCGAGCTGTTGAACAACACATTGCCACTGCCCAGCCGTACCGAGCCCAGATTGATATCGCCGCGCCCCGGCTGCCACGGTGCAGCGGCAGCGAGCAACGTCGCCGAGCCGCCACCAAGCATGGCGTTGTAGGCATTCAGGCGAAAGATCGCCTGCTCACCGGCCTTGCGCACGAACTCGCCCGAGCCGAAATCAGTGATCGGTTGCGTCAGGCGGCATTCGAACTGGTCGCCGGCGACCGTCCACTCAATGTTCTCCAGACGGGTCTGGTAAGTCAGCGCCATCGCGGGAAGGCTGGCAAACACACTGAGCAGGGCTAAATAACGCTGGCGCACGGGAGGCTCCATTGGCTTGTGAAACACAAACACCGATTCACACAATGTTTACGGCATACCTTCGGGATATCGGACGCTTGTGGCAAAACTTGATAGCGGGTGCCTGCAAGAGTCTTTTCCGGTAGCATTCGCCTCAGTTTGACCCGCCTGGAATCCCCTCATGTCCGACCGCCTGACCCTGCTGCGTCCCGACGACTGGCACATTCATCTTCGCGATGGTGCCGTGTTGACCAATACCGTTGCCGATGTGGCCCGCACCTTCGGGCGCGCGATCATCATGCCGAACCTGGTACCGCCGGTGCGCAACGCCGCTGAAGCCGACGGCTATCGTCAGCGCATTCTCGCTGCCCGCCCGGCCGGCAGTCAGTTCGAGCCGTTGATGGTGCTGTACCTCACCGACCGCACCCAACCGGAAGAAATTCGTCAGGCCAAGGCCAGCGGTTTCGTCTACGCCGCCAAGCTTTACCCGGCCGGCGCGACCACCAATTCCGATTCCGGCGTGACCAGCATCGACAAGATCTTCCCGGCGCTCGAAGCCATGGCCGAAGTCGGCATGCCGCTGTTGATCCACGGTGAAGTCACCCGTGGCGACGTCGATGTGTTCGACCGCGAAAAAATCTTCATCGATGAGCACATGCGCCGCGTGGTCGAGCGCTTCCCGACGCTGAAAGTGGTGTTCGAGCACATCACCACCGGTGACGCCGTGCAATTCGTCAACGAGGCTTCGGCCAACGTCGGCGCGACCATCACCGCGCACCACCTGTTGTACAACCGTAACCACATGCTGGTGGGCGGGATTCGGCCACATTTCTATTGCTTGCCGATCCTCAAGCGCAACACCCATCAGGAAGCCTTGCTCGATGCCGCCACCAGCGGCAGCGCCAAGTTCTTCCTCGGCACCGACTCGGCGCCCCACGCCCAGCACGCCAAGGAAGCCGCCTGCGGTTGCGCCGGTTGCTACACCGCCTACGCCGCCATCGAGATGTATGCCGAAGCGTTTGAACAGCGTAATGCGCTGGACAAGCTCGAAGCCTTCGCCAGCCTCAACGGCCCGCGTTTCTACGGCCTGCCGGCAAACACCGATCGCATCACCCTGGTTCGCGAAGAATGGACTGCCCCAACCAGCCTGCCATTTGGCGAGCTGACCGTTATCCCGCTGCGCGCCGGTGAAAAACTGCGCTGGCGCCTGCTGGAGGAACACGCGTGAGTGAAGAGCATTTCGACGATGAGCTGGACGGTCAAAGTGGTGGCGGCGGCTCCCGTCACCCGATGGCAGCGCGTTTTCGCGGCTACCTGCCGGTTGTCGTCGACGTAGAAACCGGTGGCTTCAACGCAGCCACCGATGCCCTGCTGGAGATTGCCGCGACCACCATCGCCATGGATGAAAAGGGTTTCGTCTACCCGGATCACACCTACTTCTTCCGCGTCGAGCCATTCGAAGGTGCGAACGTTGAAGCGGCAGCGCTGGAGTTCACCGGGATCAAGCTCGATCACCCGCTGCGCATGGCCGTCAGTGAAGAAACCGCGCTGACCGATATTTTCCGTGGCATCCGCAAGGCCCTGAAAGCCAACGGCTGCAAGCGGGCGATTCTGGTCGGGCACAACAGCAGCTTCGATCTGGGCTTTCTCAACGCAGCAGTTGCGCGCCTGGACATGAAGCGCAACCCGTTCCACCCGTTCTCCAGTTTCGACACCGCGACCCTGGCGGGTCTGGCGTACGGTCAGACCGTGCTGGCGAAAGCCTGTCAGGCCGCCGGCATCGATTTCGACGGTCGTGAGGCGCACTCGGCGCGCTACGACACCGAAAAGACCGCTGAGCTGTTCTGCGGCATCGTCAATCGCTGGAAACAGATGGGCGGCTGGGAAGACTTCGACGACTGATCCTCGGCGAACAAATCCCGCGCATAAAAAAACCGGCCACATGGGCCGGTTTTTTTGTACCTCGACGTTGCGCCTTACAGGGCAGCAGCGTTTTCGGTCAGGTAAGCCGCAACGCCTTCTGGCGAAGCGTTCATGCCTTTGTCGCCTTTCTTCCAGTTGGCCGGGCAGACTTCGCCGTGCTCTTCGTGGAATTGCAGCGCGTCGACCAGACGGATCAGCTCTTCCATGTTACGGCCCAGCGGCAGGTCGTTGATGATCTGCGAGCGAACCACGCCTTTGTCGTCGATCAGGAACGCGCCACGGAAAGCCACGCCGCCTTCGGATTCAACGTCGTAAGCCTTGGCGATGTCGTGCTTCATGTCGGCAGCCATGGTGTATTTCACCTGGCCGATGCCGCCATTGTTCACTGGAGTGTTGCGCCAGGCGTTGTGGGTGAAGTGCGAGTCGATCGACACAGCGATCACTTCAACGTTGCGCGCCTTGAAGTCAGCCATGCGGTTGTCCAGAGCGATCAGCTCGGACGGGCAGACGAAGGTGAAGTCCAGCGGGTAGAAGAACACCAGGCCGTATTTGCCTTTGATGGCCGAGGACAGGGTGAAGCTGTCAACGATCTCGCCATTGCCGAGTACGGCCGGGACGGTGAAGTCTGGGGCTTGTTTGCCTACGAGTACGCTCATTGATATCTCCTGGTGTAGAAACTTGAAGTTCAGGGTCCGGGCCAGCCTGTCACCCTCAGGCGACAGCCCTGTGACACGAACCCTCTTCGCAAGGGACGACCATCATACACTGCGTGTTTGGCCTGTCCGTAACGGATTTTCCCTGTTCGGTTATCCACTGCGTATTCATGGGGTCAGACGCGCATTTAGAAAATACCGTTCGTCAGTCGCTGGGAAATTGGCTGGGAAGCGTTCCGAAAGCACTTTGACAATCATTCTCGTTAACATTAAGATCCATCGCAATTGAGTCACAACCAGCGACGGTTCTTACTTATGTATGTTTGCCTCTGCACTGGCGTCACCGACGGACAGATCCGCGAAGCGATCTATGAAGGTTGCTGCAGCTACAAAGAAGTTCGCCAGGCCACCGGCGTCGCCAGCCAGTGCGGCAAATGCGCCTGCCTTGCCAAGGAAGTGGTGCGCGAAACCCTGACCAAGCTGCAAACCGCCCAGGCCGCGATCCCTTACCCTGTAGAATTTACTGCTGCGTAAATGCCCCCATTTCAAAGAACCGGACTTCGCGTCCGGTTTTTTTATGCCTGAAAATCAATTGCTTAGCGTCCAGACGCGGAACACAAACATTCTTATTCCGATTAATTTTCATTTATTATTCAATAACTTAGGTTTGACACTTATAAACACCAAGCTCAAACTCCGCCTTATATACAGTTAATACAGGGCAGGACTCCGATCATGAAAGGCGACATTACAGTCATCCAGCATCTCAACAAGATCCTTGCCAATGAGCTGGTCGCGATCAATCAGTACTTCCTGCATGCGCGCATGTATGAAGATTGGGGTCTGAACAAGCTCGGCAAGCACGAATATCACGAATCCATCGACGAGATGAAACACGCGGACAAGCTGATCAAGCGCATCCTGTTCCTTGAAGGCCTGCCAAATGTGCAGGACCTGGGCAAGCTGCACATCGGCGAACACACCCGCGAAATGCTCGAATGCGACCTGCGCATCGAAAAGACCGGCCACGCTGACCTGAAAGCCGCCATCGCCCATTGCGAAACCGTTGGCGACTTCGGCAGCCGTGAACTGCTCGAAGACATTCTCGAGTCGGAAGAAGAACACATCGACTGGCTGGAAACCCAGCTCGGCCTGATCGACAAGATCGGCCTGGAAAACTATCTGCAGTCGCAGATGGGCGAAGAGTAGGAGCTGTCGAGTGAAACGAGGCGGCGATCTTTATCGATTTCAGCCTTGATACTCAGTCAACTCATATAACCAACAAAAAGCCCCGCCCTCTTTCGAGGTGCGGGGCTTTTTGTTGGCCGAAGATCAAAAGATCGCAGCCTCGTTTCACTCGACAGCTCCTACGGGAGACGCGTCGTCGAGCGAAACTCTATGAACGTAGAATCAGGCTTCGGACTTGTTCGCCGCTGCCGCTTCGACAGCCGCCTTGATGGTGCTTTGCAGCGAACCGTCTGCAGCCATCTCGGTCATGATGTCGCTGCCGCCGACCAGCTCACCGCCGACCCACAGTTGCGGGAAAGTCGGCCAGTTGGCGTACTTTGGCAGGTTGGCGCGGATTTCCGGGTTCTGCAGGATGTCCACGTACGCGAACTTTTCACCACAGGCCATCACGGCTTGCGCAGCTTTTGCGGAGAAGCCGCACTGCGGGGCATTCGGCGAGCCTTTCATGTAAAGCAGAATGGTGTTGTTGGCAATCTGCTCTTTAATCGTTTCGATGATATCCATGGAGCACCTCGGCTGAACTTTCCGACTCAGAGGTCGGCACGGTGGCGCATTGTAACGGAATCCCGAGCGCCATGCTCGGTCTCCCCGACAGACCCGCTCAAGCCGCCGCCACTGTCACCGGCACACCGTTCAACGCCGCGTTGCCCGACAGTTCGTCAAGCTGGCACTCGTCGGTCAGGTCGTTGGCGCTCGACCCCGGCTGGCCGCTGGCAATCGCCATCTGCACGCCCGGGCGCGCGTGGCCCCAACCGTGGGGCAGGCTGACCACGCCTTTCATCATGTCGAGACTGGCGAGCACTTCCACCTCGATCTGCCCGACCCGCGAACTCACCCGAACCCGCTGCCCGTCGGCCAGACCACGGCTGGCCAGGTCATCCGGGTGCATCAGCAACTGATGCCGTGGCTTACCCTTCACCAGTCGATGGAAATTATGCATCCACGAATTATTGCTGCGTACATGGCGGCGACCGATCATCAACAATTCATCGGCTGCCGGCGCCTGCAACGCGGCAAAGCGTGCGAGGTCGGCGAGAATTTCCGGCGGTGCGGCCTGGATACGCTGATTCGGCGTTTTCAGACGTGACGCCAGATTCGGCTTCAGCGCCCCAAGATCAATGCCGTGCGGATGATCGAACAGCGTCGCCAGCGACAACTTGTGCTCGGACGCATCGCCGTAGCGGCCCATGCGCAGGCCCATGTCGATCATCTTCGCCGGCGGCATCGTCGGTTTCAGTTCTTTACCGGTTTTCTCGGCGAAGGCCTTGGCCAGCCCGACGAAGATCTCCCAATCATGCAAAGCCCCCTCGGGCTTGCCGAGGATGGCGCGATTGAAGCGGGTCACGTTACGCACCGCGAACAGGTTGAAAGTGGTGTCGTAGTGGTCGTTTTCCAGCGCCGAGGTCGACGGCAGGATCAGATCGGCATAGCGCGTGGTTTCGTTGATGTACAGGTCGATGCTGAGCATGAAGTCGAGGCCGTCCAGCGCCTGCTCCAACTGCCGGCCGTTGGGTGTCGACAACACCGGGTTGCCGGCCACGGTGATCAGCGCGCGGATCTGCCCCTCGCCCTCCGTGAGCATCTCTTCGGCCAGTGCCGAGACCGGCAACTCGCCGCCGTATTCCGGACGACCGGAAACCCGGCTCTGCCATTTGTTGAAATGCCCGCCCGAGGTCGACGCCACCAGATCCACAGCGGGTTCGGTGCACAGTGCACCGCCAACGCGGTCGAGATTGCCGGTGACCAGATTGATCAACTGCACCACCCAATGACAGAGAGTGCCGAAGGCCTGGGTCGAGACGCCCATGCGCCCATAGCAGACGGCACTCGGTGCGGCAGCGAAGTCGCGCGCCAGTTGGCGAATCTGTTCGGCAGGCACCGCGCAGAGCGGGCTCATCGCTTCGGCGCTGAATTCAGCCACGGCGTTTCGCACTTCGTCGAGGCCATCGACCGGCAAATGGCTGTCGCGGGTCAGGCCTTCGCTGAACAGCGTATTGAGCATGCCGAACAGCAACGCCGCATCGCCGCCCGGGCGGACGAACACGTGCTGATCGGCCATCGCTGCGGTTTCGCTGCGGCGCGGATCGACTACCACCACTTTGCCACCGCGCGCCTGAATCGCCTTCAGGCGCTTCTCGACGTCCGGCACGGTCATGATGCTGCCGTTGGACGCCAGCGGATTACCGCCGAGGATCAGCATGAAATCGGTGTGATCGATGTCCGGAATCGGCAACAGCAAGCCGTGGCCGTACATCAGATAGCTGCTGAGGTGGTGCGGCAGTTGATCGACCGACGTTGCCGAATAGCGATTGCGGGTTTTCAGCAACCCCAGGAAGTAATTGCTGTGGGTCATCAGGCCGTAGTTGTGCACGCTCGGATTGCCCTGATACACCGCAACGGCGTTCTGGCCGTGACGTTCCTGAATCGCCGCGAGTTTCTCGGCCACCAAGGCAAACGCCTCGTCCCACTTGATCGGCAGCCATTCGCTGCCGACGCGGCGCATCGGCTGACGCAGGCGATCGGGATCGTTCTGAATATCTTGCAGGGCCACGGCTTTCGGGCAGATATGGCCGCGGCTGAAGGTGTCGAGGGCATCACCCTTGATCGAGGTGATCGCGACGTTGCCATCGGTTTCCGTGGTTTCGATGGTCAGGCCGCAAATGGCTTCGCACAGGTGGCATGCACGGTGGTGAAGAGTCTTGGTCATGGCCAGTCCCTGTCTTGTTCGGGAGCAGGCAATCACGCCCGCGGGAACAAAACTATGGCCCGTGCGCGGAACAGGCGCCAGCGACGTTCGTCTCGTGAATCGACGGTTATCAGGGCAGCCGATAAACCGTCGCGATCAGTTCGAAGGCAACTGCGGCGGTGCGGCCAGCTGGATTTCCTGGATGGTTTCGATCTGCTCGTGGGCGACGTGGACGCCGGTGAGCTCGCCGATCAACCGCCAGTGCTCATCGAGCCCGGCGCTGATGGTGGCCATGCGATCGATCATGTGTCGGCCGGCGGATTTGACCACTTCGTCGTCACTGCGCAGCAACTCGAAAGACATCGAGGTGACTGACGCGGTGAGATGGGTCAGAGAGCGAGCCGTGTGGCCCAGCAGTTCCATTAACAGTTGTTCTTTCGATTCCATGCGGAGGCTTCCTGCGTCGCTCGAAACTTATTTATAACCCAGCACTTTGCTTTAGCAAATGTTTCAGTCTGAACATCCGACCAAGCGAATCGGTGGCGCAGCGTTCGCAAACCGACCGGGACCGCTGCGTTGCCGTCGCGGCGCATTGCCAAGCGCGGCGGCGCCAGTGTACAAAGAGGCTCACCGCTGTACTGAATCCGGCTTCAACATGCGTGATCGAAATGCTCGGTCCGCGCTCCGAATCCCGCAGACAAAAGTACCCTATTGGAAAAACGCGACATTTAGTGTCAATATCGCGCCTTCCCCTATTTCGTCGCCCCGTGCGGCTTACGCCGCAGGTCTCGCCCGTTGTTCCGTTAAACAAGGCTTTGAGCATCTGCGGTCTGTAGCAAAAAGGTAGTCAATGATGAGCGCAAGGCACTTTCTCTCCCTGATGGATTGCACGCCCGAAGAGCTGGTCAGCGTGATCCGTCGAGGCGTTGAGCTCAAGGACCTGCGTAACCGCGGCGTACTGTTCGAGCCTCTGAAAAACCGCGTGCTGGGGATGATCTTCGAAAAATCCTCGACCCGTACCCGGATCTCCTTCGAGGCCGGCATGATCCAGCTCGGCGGCCAGGCAATCTTCCTGTCCCCGCGCGATACCCAACTGGGCCGTGGCGAGCCGATCAGCGACTGCGCCATCGTCATGTCGAGCATGCTCGATGCGGTGATGATCCGCACCTTCGCCCACAGCACCCTCACCGAATTCGCCGCCAACTCGCGGGTGCCGGTGATCAACGGCCTGTCCGATGATCTGCACCCGTGCCAGTTGCTCGCCGACATGCAGACCTTCCTTGAGCACCGTGGCTCGATCCAGGGCAAGACTGTGGCCTGGATCGGTGACGGCAACAACATGTGCAACAGCTATATAGAAGCGGCGATCCAGTTCGACTTCCAGTTGCGCGTTGCCTGCCCGGAAGGCTACGAGCCGAACCCGGAATTCGTCGCCCAGGCTGGTGATCGCGTGACCATCGTCCGCGATCCGCAAGACGCCGTGCGTGGCGCGCATCTGGTCAGCACCGACGTCTGGACTTCGATGGGTCAGGAAGAGGAAACTGCCAAGCGCCTCAAGCTGTTCGCGCCGTTTCAGGTCAACCGTGCCTTGCTCGACCTCGCTGCCGAGGACGTGCTGTTCATGCACTGCCTGCCGGCGCACCGTGGCGAAGAAATCAGTCTCGACCTGCTCGATGACCCGCGCTCCGTCGCCTGGGATCAGGCAGAAAACCGTCTCCACGCACAGAAGGCCCTGCTCGAGTTCCTCGTCGAACCGGCATATCACCACGCATGAGCCATGAATTACTGCTGAACCTGCGCAACCTCGCTTGCGGCTACCAAGATCAACGCGTGGTGCAGAACCTCAATCTGCACCTCAACGCCGGCGACATCGGCTGCCTGCTCGGCTCGTCCGGCTGCGGCAAGACCACCACCCTGCGCGCAATCGCCGGTTTCGAACCGGTGCATGAAGGCGAAATCACCCTCGGTGGCGAAACCCTCTCCAGCGCCGGTTTCACCCTGGCACCGGAGAAACGCCGGATCGGCATGGTGTTTCAGGACTACGCGCTGTTCCCGCACCTGAGCGTGGCCGACAACATCGCTTTCGGCATTCGCAAGCACCCGAACAAGGCGCGCGTGGTCGAAGAGCTGCTGGAACTGGTCAACCTGAAAAACCTCGGCAAGCGCTTCCCCCACGAATTGTCCGGCGGTCAGCAACAGCGCGTCGCCCTCGCCCGCGCCCTGGCGCCGGAGCCGCAGTTGCTGCTGCTCGACGAGCCGTTCTCCAATCTCGATGGCGAACTGCGCCGCAAGCTCAGCCATGAGGTGCGCGACATCCTCAAGGCCCGTGGTACCAGCGCGATTCTGGTCACCCACGATCAGGAAGAAGCCTTTGCCGTCAGCGATCACGTTGGCGTATTCAAGGAAGGTCGGCTGGAACAGTGGGATACGCCCTACAACCTCTACCACGAACCGGCGACGCCGTATGTCGCCAGTTTCATCGGTCAGGGCTATTTCATTCGCGGCCAGCTCGTCACCCCGGAATCGGTGCAGACCGAGCTGGGTGAACTGCGCGGCAACCGTGCTTACACTTGGCCGATTGGCGGTGCGGTGGATGTGCTGTTGCGTCCGGATGACATTGTTTATGGACCGGACAGCGCGTTGAAGGCGCAGATTGTCGGCAAGACATTCCTCGGCGCGGCGACCTTGTATCGCCTGCAACTGCCGACCGGCGCGCAGCTGGAATCGATCTTCCCCAGCCATGCCGATCATCTGGTTGGGGCGCAGGTCGGGATTCGCGTAGCGGCGGATCACCTGGTGCTGTTCCAGGCATCCGGCAGCACGGCGGCGCAGATTCCGGCGGTGGAAAACGGCGTCCGTCGGTTCAGCACCAGCCTTTGATCCGCACTGGATAAAAATTGTGGGAGCGAGCCTGCTCGCGAATGCGGTGTTTCAGTCGCCGAAGATGTTGACTGAAAGAGCGCTTTCGCGAGCAGGCTCGCTCCCACAGTTGGTATTGCCTCAGCCTAAAAACAGGGTACCGCTGGCCACAAGCGTCGCATTGCCGCCAATCTTCACCCGCTCACCTTCCAGCCGACAAAACAACTCGCCGCCCCGCGCCGAGCGCTGGCACGCGGTCAGATTCGTTTTGCCCAGACGCTTGGACCAGTACGGAATCAGGCTGCAATGCGTCGAACCGGTCACCGGATCTTCATTGATACCGATCGCCGGGGCGAAATAGCGCGAGACGAAATCATGCTGGTTGCCACGCGCGGTGACGATTGCACCCAGCCATGGCAGTTTCGCCAGCGCCGCCATGTCCGGTTTGCAGTCGAGCACGGCCTGCTCCGATTCCAGCACCACGAACAGTTCGTTGGAGCCGAGCACATCAACAGCCTCGACACCCAGCGCCCGCTCGACATCCAGCGTCACGCCGATTTCCGAAGGCACGATGGTCGGGAAATCCAGCCACAAGCGGTCGCCTTCGCGGCTGACACTCAACGGCCCGGACTTGCAGATGAAGTCGATGCGTTCGGCACTTTCCTTATAGATTTCGAACAGTACAAACGCGCTGGCCAGGGTCGCATGCCCGCACAGCGGCACTTCGGTGGTCGGGGTGAACCAGCGGATATGCCAGGCTTGCGCTTCGCGCACCAGAAACGCAGTCTCCGCCAGGTTGTGTTCGGCGGCGATCTTCTGCATCAAATCATCGGCCAGCCAGCTGTCGAGCCGATAGACCATCGCCGGATTGCCACTGAACGGCCGATCACTGAACGCGTCGACCTGATGAAACGCAAGCTGCATGATTTTCTCCCTGAATTGGTCGACCGAGCATGCAACGGCGGCCCGGATCAGTGCCAGTGACAGAAGCGCAATTTTTTCTTCATACAGCCGGCGCGCATTTTACGCCCGGCCGATATCGGCGAACTGCGCCTGGGTGTACTCGGCCAGCACCGCCGGTGCCAATTCCACTTCCAGTCCTCGCCGCCCGGCACTCACATAGATAGTCGCGAACCCCTGAGCGGAATTGTCGATGAAGGTGCGCAGGCGTTTCTTCTGCCCGAGCGGGCTGATGCCGCCCAACAGGTAGCCGGTGGAGCGTTGCGCTGCAGCGGGATCAGCCATTTCGGCTTTCTTCACTCCAGCGGCATGGGCCAGCCCTTTGAGGTCGAGCGTTCCGACGACCGGCACCACAGCCACCAGCAGTTCGCCTTTTTCACTGGCGGCCAGCAAGGTTTTGAACACTTGCGCCGGTTCGAGCCCGAGCTTCTCCGCCGCCTCCAGCCCATAGGACGCGGCTTTCGGATCATGTTCGTAACTGTGCACGCGATGTTCGGCACGAACTTTTTTCAACAAGTCCAACGCTGGGGTCATGGCAGCTCCGGGTTCGGCAATCTTTGAAAAAACCTGCGGCAGATTCTAGGTCATCGTTGGGCAAAAGGCTCTATTCCAAGCCGCGAATCCCGTGGCTTCACGCCGCATTCAAGCTGATCGCCGCGCTGATCATTCACATGGCGAATAGTTTTATTGTGACCGACAGTTCACTTTCGACCTTTGACAGGTTTGTTTCTTGTCTATATTTTTTCGAATCTGAATAATGTAAGAATCATGCTTCGCGCAGTACCCAGCAGTAACCCGGGAACCGAATGGGGATTCCGACCCGGTGAAGATCGCGCCCTGCTCCGTTGGCAAGGCGCCACACAAGAAAAAGAACCGAGGTTTTCAATGACAGCTGCTTTACCGCAACCATCGCTTTCCGGCCAATGCATGGCCGAATTCCTGGGCACCGCCCTTCTGATCTTCTTCGGCACCGGTTGTGTCGCCGCGCTCAAAGTCGCGGGCGCCAGCTTCGGCCTGTGGGAGATCAGCATCATCTGGGGCGTCGGCGTGAGCATGGCGATCTACCTCACCGCCGGGGTTTCCGGCGCGCATCTGAATCCGGCCGTGAGCATCGCTCTGGCAATCTTCGCTGACTTCGAAAAGCGCAAACTGCCGTTCTACATCCTTTCGCAGATTACCGGCGCCTTCTGCGGCGCATTGCTGGTCTACACGCTCTACAGCAATCTGTTCTTCGATTACGAACAAACCCACCAGATGATTCGTGGCTCGGCCGCCAGCCTGGAATTGGCGTCGGTGTTCTCCACCTACCCGAACCCGGTGCTGTCGACGGCCCAGGCCTTTCTGGTCGAGATGATCATCACCGCGATCCTGATGGGCGTGATCATGGCCCTGACCGATGACAACAACGGCCTGCCACGCGGCCCGATGGCGCCGCTGCTGATCGGTTTGCTGATCGCCGTGATCGGCAGTGCGATGGGCCCGCTGACCGGTTTCGCGATGAACCCTGCGCGTGACTTCGGTCCGAAACTGATGACTTTCTTTACCGGTTGGGGTGAAATTTCCTTCACCGGTGGTCGTGATATTCCGTACTTCCTGATTCCGATTTTTGCACCGATTGTCGGTGCCTGCCTCGGCGCTGCCGGGTATCGCGGGCTGATTGCCCGTCACCTGACCGGCGCCACACCTGCTACAAAGGATGCAGAACCGGCCATTGACGGCAAACCAAGAACATCTTGAAACAGTCGGCGCCGGCTCCTGCCCATCCGAGCCGGCGCCACGGCCCACTCTCGTTTTTTTCGTCCAAGGCAATCGACATGACCGACATTCAGAACAAGAACTACATCATTGCCCTTGATCAGGGTACGACCAGCTCGCGCGCGATCATCTTCGACCGCGACGCGAACGTGGTCTGCACCGCGCAGCGCGAATTCGTTCAGCACTATCCGCAGGCCGGTTGGGTCGAGCATGACCCGATGGAAATTTTCGCCACCCAGAGCGCGGTGATGGTTGAAGCGCTGGCCCAGGCCGGCCTGCATCATGACCAGGTCGCCGCGATCGGTATCACCAACCAGCGTGAAACCACCGTGGTCTGGGACAAGACCACTGGCCGTCCCGTGTATAACGCGATCGTCTGGCAGTGCCGCCGCAGCACCGAGATCTGCCAGCAGCTCAAGCGCGATGGTCACGAAGACTACATCCGCGACACCACCGGCCTGGTCACCGACCCGTACTTCTCCGGCACCAAACTGAAGTGGATCCTCGACAACGTCGAAGGCAGCCGCGAGCGTGCGCGCAACGGCGAACTGCTGTTCGGCACCGTCGATAGCTGGCTGATCTGGAAATTCACCGGCGGCAAGGTGCACGTCACCGACTACACCAACGCCTCGCGCACCATGCTCTTCAACATTCACTCGCTGGAGTGGGACTCGAAGATGCTGGAGATCCTAGACATCCCGCGCGAGATGCTCCCGGAAGTCAAAGCCTCCTCGGAAATCTACGGTCGCACCAAGAGCGGCATCGCCATCGGCGGTATCGCCGGCGACCAGCAAGCGGCGTTGTTCGGCCAGATGTGCGTGGAGCCGGGCCAAGCGAAAAACACTTACGGCACCGGTTGCTTCCTGCTGATGAACACCGGCGACAAAGCAGTGAAATCCCAGCACGGCATGCTCACCACCATCGCCTGCGGCCCGCGCGGCGAAGTGGCTTATGCTCTGGAAGGCGCCGTGTTCAACGGCGGCTCGACCGTGCAATGGCTGCGTGATGAACTGAAAATCGTCAACGACGCCCACGACACCGAATACTTCGCCAACAAGGTCAAGGACAGCAATGGCGTGTATCTGGTGCCGGCGTTTACCGGCCTTGGCGCACCGTACTGGGACCCGTATGCCCGTGGCGCACTGTTTGGCCTGACGCGCGGCGTACGCGTGGATCACATCATCCGCGCCGCGCTGGAATCGATCGCCTACCAGACCCGCGACGTACTCGACGCCATGCAACAGGATTCCGGCGAACGCCTCAAAGCCCTGCGCGTGGACGGCGGCGCGGTGGCGAACAACTTCCTCATGCAGTTCCAGGCCGACATCCTCGGCACCCAGGTCGAACGCCCGCAAATGCGCGAAACCACCGCACTCGGCGCGGCTTATCTGGCCGGTCTGGCCTGCGGTTTCTGGGGCAGCCTGGAAGAACTGCGCGGCAAGGCAGTGATCGAGCGCGAGTTCGAACCGAGCCTGGACGAAACCGAGAAAGAGAAACTCTACAAAGGCTGGAAAAAAGCCGTCAGCCGCACCCGTGACTGGGCGCGTGAGGACGCTGAATAAGCCAGCCTTGAGTTACACATAGGTATCTAACTGGTCGGGAGCGGATTCCTGCGGCATCATGGGCAAATTTTGCACGGCAGCCCAAAGGAAGCCCCATGAATCTGCCTCCCCGTCAGCAGCAAATCCTCGAGCTGGTCCGCGAACGCGGCTATGTGAGCATCGAGGAGATGGCGACGCTGTTCGTTGTCACCCCGCAAACCATCCGCCGCGACATCAATCAGCTCGCGGAAGCCAATCTGCTGCGTCGCTACCACGGTGGCGCCGCGTACGATTCCAGTGTCGAAAACACCGCGTATGCGATGCGAGCCGATCAGATGCGCGACGAAAAACAACGCATCGGCGAAGCCATCGCCGCACAAATCCCCGATCACGCCTCGCTGTTCATCAATATCGGTACCACCACCGAATCGATCGCCCGCGCCCTGCTCAATCACAGCCACCTGAAAATCATCACCAACAACCTGCACGTCGCCTCGATGCTCAGCGCCAAGGATGATTTCGATGTACTGCTGACCGGCGGCAACGTGCGCCGCGACGGCGGTGTGGTCGGTCAGGCGAGCGTGGACTTCATCAATCAGTTCAAGGTCGATTTCGCCTTGGTCGGCATCAGCGGGATCGATGAGGACGGCAGCCTGCTCGACTTCGATTATCAGGAAGTCCGGGTCAGCCAGGCGATCATCGCCAACGCGCGACAGGTGATTCTGGCAGCGGATTCGAGCAAGTTCGGGCGTAATGCGATGATTCGACTGGGGCCGATCAGCCTGATCGATTGCCTTGTCACCGATCAGCAGCCGGTACCGGCGCTGGCGCAATTGCTGAGTCAGCACAAGATTCGTCTGGAAGTCGTCTGATTCCTCTCCCTCGCTGACCGAACCGACGCCTTCGCGAGCAGGCTCGCTCCCACTCTTGGAATGCATTGCAAAATGTGGGAGCGAGCCTGCTCGCGAAAACAATCGATCAAACAACACATCTTCTGCGCCCCTGCGCGCGTTCATGTTCGAAAATTTTCTTTTAATCGCCCTTCGATGAGTTTTTTCAATCGAACTCGACTGGCTGCGCGCGTGTTTATGGGCTACCATTTTCGCAAATGAACATTTATGTTCGATTTCCAATACAAAATCAAAAGAACCGAGGCCAGCCGATGTCCACCTCTACCTTGCGTACTCCCCCTCTCTCCGAGATCTATGACGTTGCCGTGATTGGCGGCGGGATCAACGGCGTTGGGATCGCAGCGGATGCCGCCGGTCGCGGTCTTTCGGTGTTCCTTTGCGAAAAAGACGACTTGGCCAGCCACACCTCGTCGGCCAGCAGCAAGCTGATCCACGGTGGCCTGCGCTATCTGGAACATTACGAATTCCGTCTGGTGCGTGAAGCGCTCGCCGAGCGTGAAGTGTTGCTGGCCAAGGCGCCGCATATCGTCAAACCGATGCGTTTCGTACTGCCACACCGCCCGCACCTGCGTCCGGCGTGGATGATTCGTGCCGGCCTGTTCCTCTACGACAACCTTGGCAAACGCGAAAAGCTGCCAGGTTCGAAAAGCCTGAAATTCGGCGCCGACAGCGCGCTGAAAAGCGAAATCAAGAAAGGCTTCGAATACTCCGATTGCTGGGTCGATGACGCCCGCCTCGTGGTCCTGAACGCCATGGCCGCCCGTGAAAAAGGCGCGCATGTGCATACCCAGACCCGCTGTGTCAGTGCCCGCCGCACCAAAGGTTTGTGGCATCTGCATCTGGAGCGCGCCGACGGCAGTTTGTTTTCGATCACCGCCAAAGCACTGGTCAACGCCGCCGGCCCATGGGTGGCCAAGTTCATCCGTGACGACCTGAAGATGGAATCGCCGTATGGCATCCGTCTGATCCAGGGCAGCCACATCATCGTGCCGAAACTGTACGAAGGCGAACATGCGCATATTCTGCAAAACGAAGATCAGCGCATCGTTTTCACTATTCCGTACCTGAACCACTTCACTCTGATCGGCACTACCGACCGCGAATACACCGGCGACCCGGCGAAAGTAGCGATCACCGAAGGCGAAACCGATTACGTGCTGAAAGTGGTCAACGCCCACTTCAAGAAGCAGCTCAGCCGCGAAGACATCCTGCACAGCTACTCGGGCGTTCGGCCGCTGTGCAACGACGAATCCGACAACCCGTCTGCGGTCACTCGCGATTACACCCTGGCGCTGTCGGGCAACGCCGAGGAAGCGCCGCTGCTGTCGGTGTTCGGCGGCAAGCTGACCACTTACCGCAAGCTCGCCGAGTCGGCGATGGCGCAGTTGATGCCGTTCTTCACCCAGATGCGCCCGAGCTGGACCGCGACCGCCACCCTGCCCGGCGGCGAAGACATGACCACGCCAGAGGCCCTGAGCGCGCGGATTCGCGACAAGTTCGATTTCGTCCCGACCGAAATCGCCCGGCGCTGGGCCGTCACCTACGGCAGCCGCACCTGGCGCATGCTTGAAGGCGTGGAAAGCCTGGCCGACATGGGTGAGCACATCGGCGGCGGGCTCTACACCCGCGAAGTCGATTACCTGTGCAGCGAAGAGTGGGCCACTACGGCGCACGACATCCTGTGGCGCCGCACCAAGCTAGGCTTGTTCACCACACCGGAGGAACAGCAGACGCTGTCGACGTATCTGGGCAAGGTTGAGCAGAGCCGGAAGATCGAGGCGGCTTGATCTCACCGCTCAAACGAAAGCCCCTGAATCGAGAGGTTCAGGGGCTTTTTGCTAAGCCCGCAAGGCCCGGCTCCACTCCCTCACGAGCCTAAATGTGCCAAAAGAAAATCGATAAACACCCGCGACTTGGGCGGCAGGTGCGGCGTGTCCGCAAACACCAGGCTGATCGGCTGTGAGGGCAGCGAGTATTCCGGCAGCACACGTACCAGATGCCCACGGTCCCTATCGTCTTCAACCATCCACGCCGGCAGCACCGACACGCCCAGCGACGACAAGGTCATCGAACGAATCGCAGTCGATGAATTCGACTGGAAATGACGGCTACCATTGATTTCGACTGCTTCCCCCACACCATCGCGTAAAACCCACTGCGTCGGCGCTAACAGATTGCTGTTGGCAATCCACGGCACGGCATTGAGATCCTGCGGTGTTTTTACCGGGTAGCGGAGCAGAAACCCTTCAGTAGCCACCAGCACAATTTCATAGTCGGCCAGTTTCCGGCTCTTGAAAGCCGAGTCCGCCAGGTTGCCCAGGCGAACCACCAGATCGAGCCGGTCGGCAAGCAGATCATTGAGCGAGGAGTTGAAGTCGTAGCACAGGCGGATGTCGGGATAACGCTCGGCGAACAGCGGAATCAGCGGCAGGATGAATCGCTCGCCGTATTCACTGGTGGAACTGATCCGCAGCGTTCCCGAAACGCGGTTTGTGCGGTGCAATACCCTGTCAAACGCTGTGTCGATATCGGCAACGATGGTTTTGAATTCGTTGTAAAAGCTTTGCCCAGCCTCGGTCAGGGTCACGGCACGACTGTTGCGCAGCAACAGGCTGGTCGACAACGCTGCCTCCAGGGCCTTGATGTGCAGACTGACCATGGCCCGGCTGAGATTCAGATGGCTGGCAGCCTTGGTAAAAGAACCCAGTTCGGCAATCGCCAGAAACGTCTGCACCCGGTTCAAGTGCGTGTGCAGAGCGCCCTGAGTCACGGTTCAATCCCTTCAAACATTGTGTTCAGCTCCATTGCATCGACGATCGGAGTCTATCGCCCCTATGCTCGACGACAAAGGGGAAACACCATGAGTTACCGCTATAAAGTCGCGTCGATTTTCCTGCTCGGCTTCTTTATCGATTGCATCAACATCTTCATGTCGGCGGTGGCGCTGCCCAGTCTGTCAGCTACCTTGCAGGTCAGCAGCGCTTCGGTGGCGTGGGTCGCCAACGCGTACATTCTCGGACTGACGTTGATCATTGCGCTGAGCACCTGGCTGGCCGCGCGTTTTGGCAGTCGTGAAATCCTCACCGCTTCAATGCTGGTATTCAGTGGCTCGGTGTGGCTGTGCGGCCAGGCCGACAGCTTCCATGAACTGGTGATCTGGCGCTTCGTTCAGGGCATCGGCGGTGGCTTGTTGATCCCGGTCGGACAGGCGCTTACGTTCAATCTTTTTCATGGCGAGCAACGCGCGAAAATATCCACGCTGATCATGGCCGTTGCCCTGATTGCCCCGGCGATGTCACCCACCGTGGGCGGCCTCATTGTCGACATCAGCTCCTGGCGCTGGGTGTTCTACAGCACCCTCCCGTTTTCGCTGCTTGCCGCCGGGCTGTCGTGGTGGTGGATCAGGGAAGGCAAACCCGCCGAGCTTCAGCGTCCGGACATCAAAGGCCTGTTGCTGGTCAGCGCGGTGCTCGCCAGTTTGCTGATGGGTATGTCGCTGTACGGCGGCGATTACCCACCGCTGGCAGCGCTGGGTTTTGTCATCGCGGGCCTGACATTCATCGCGCTGTATCTGCTGCATTACCGCCGCTGCAGTAACGCGATCATCGACTTGAGCCTGCTCAGGAGCAGAAAACTCAGCACCTCGATCTTCATCTATTACGCAATTCCGGGGGTGTTCACCGGTGTCAACCTGATGAGTATTTTCTTTTTGCAGAACACCCTGCACTTCAGCGCCCGGCTGACCGGAATGTTCATGATCCTCTATGCCATCGGTGCGTTCATCGCAATGATCCTTTGCGGTCGCGTCTACAACCGGATCGGCGCCAGACGCCTGTTCACCCTCGGCATGCTGTTGCACAGCGCCGGCATCGCCACCCTGGTGCTGGTCAATGAGCCAACTGATCTTTGGCTCATCATGATCGCCTACAGCCTGATGGGCATTGGCGGTGGCATCGGTGCCAATACCGCGCAAACTACCTCACTGATGGACTTCACCGGCGGCGATACGCACAAGGCCAGTGTCATCTGGAACATCAATCGGCAGATGTCTTTCAGCCTCGGCGCCGCACTGTTTCTGATGATCTTCAACGTGCTGCTCCCGCCGCTCGGCACCACGCCGGCCTATCAAGCGACCTTCGCGATTGCCGCGCTGGTCGGGCTGCTGCCGTTGCTGCAGATGAATCAACTGCCCTGCGCAAAGGAACGCCCATGACATACGATCTGATCGAACAAGCCGAACACAGTATCCACCACGTCCACGAGCTGATCCTTCGGGTATTCACTGATGCCGACGGCGCTGGCGCCGCGAGCATCGAGCCGTTGATGCAGGCATTTGCTGAGGATTTCAGCATGGTTGGTATTTCGGGGGACGCATTGACCCGCGTCGAAGTAGAACAACTGTTCAAAGGAGCCGTAGGCGCCAAGGCGGGACTCGATATCGAGATCAGCGATTTGCACACGGTGTGGCAGGAGGACGACATGCTGGCTGTGAGCTACGTCGAAACCCAACGCTTGGACGGCGCTCAACACTCGCGGGTCGCAGTGGCGATCCTGAGCGGACAACCTGAAGGGGTGAAGTGGGTGTATTTGCATGAAACGCCACTGAGCCGGCAAGTCTGAGACCAGGCCACAAGATATTCGGTTTTCCGAACGCGACTCCACAGTCGATTCGGTTAACCGGATCATGCGTTCATAAAATTACCGCCATAAAACTTTAATAACGTTATAAAACAACCGCTTAACTGAGTTCGACTGCTCTGGCACGAGTCATGCTCTACACTCTCTCGACGAATGCCTGCTGTGCCAGCACTTCAGGAGCCGTCAGGCATTCGAAGCACAAAAAGGGCCGACAAACTGGCTCCATAAAAAAAACAATGTCGAGGAAAATTTGATGCGCATCGTTCCCCATATCCTGGGCGCAGCCATTGCTGCCGCTCTGATCAGCACGCCAGTTTTCGCCGCCGAACTCACCGGCACCCTGAAGAAGATCAAAGAGTCCGGTGTCATCACCCTGGGCCACCGTGACGCCTCCATTCCGTTCTCCTATATCGCTGATGCGTCCGGCAAGCCGGTCGGCTACTCGCACGATATCCAGCTGAAGATCGTCGAAGCGATCAAGAAAGACCTCGACCTGCCGAACCTGCAAGTCAAATACAACCTCGTCACCTCGCAGACCCGTATCCCGCTGGTGCAGAACGGCACCGTGGACGTCGAGTGCGGTTCGACCACCAACAACGTCGAGCGTCAGCAGCAGGTCGACTTCTCCGTCGGCATCTTTGAAATCGGTACCCGCCTGCTGTCCAAGAAAGACTCCAAGTACAAGGATTTCGACGATCTGAAAGGCAAGAACGTCGTAACCACCGCCGGCACTACCTCCGAGCGCATCCTCAAGGCGATGAACGCCGACAAGCAGATGGGCATGAACGTCATCTCCGCCAAAGACCACGGCGAGTCCTTCCAGATGCTGGAATCGGGCCGTGCCGTTGCCTTCATGATGGATGACGCACTGCTGGCCGGCGAAGCCGCCAAGGCCAAGAAAGCCGCCGATTGGGAAGTGACCGGCACGCCACAGTCGTACGAAATCTACGGCTGCATGATGCGCAAAGGCGACGAGCCGTTCAAAAAGGCTGTGGATGACGCGATCAAGGCCACCTACGCTTCGGGCGAAATCAACAAGATCTACGAGAAGTGGTTCATGCAGCCGATTCCGCCAAAAGGCCTGAACCTGAACTTCCCGATGAGCGACGAGCTCAAGGCGCTGATCGCCAATCCGACCGACAAAGCGGCTGACGACAAGAAGTCCTGATTTTCTGACTAACCTTATCCCCTGAGGAGGCGCCTGCCTTTTCAGGGGATGGTCACTCCCTGCTGGCATTTTTCTGGAAACACTCGAACCGGTGGCTGTCGAGCCGATCGCGTGTGCCCGGTCTTTGAAAAAAGACTGGGGAGGGAACGGAGTTCCCCAGGCGGGCACTTGTACATCGATCGAATCGAGGGGAGACCCTAATGAATTACAACTGGGACTGGGGCGTGTTCTTCAAGTCCACCGGTGTGGGCAGCGAGACCTATCTCGACTGGTTCATCTCCGGTCTGGGCTGGACCATCGCCATCGCCGTCGTGGCGTGGATCATCGCCCTGCTGCTCGGCTCGCTGCTGGGCATCATGCGCACTGTGCCGAACCGCATCGTATCGGGCATCGCGACCTGCTACGTCGAGCTGTTCCGTAACGTGCCGCTGCTGGTGCAGCTGTTCATCTGGTACTTCCTGGTACCCGATCTGCTGCCGCCGGATCTGCAGGAGTGGTACAAGCAGGACCTCAATCCGACCACCTCGGCCTACCTGAGCGTTGTCGTCTGCCTCGGTCTGTTCACCGCCGCCCGTGTCTGCGAGCAAGTGCGCACCGGTATCCAGGCGCTGCCCCGTGGTCAGGAATCCGCCGCCCGCGCGATGGGTTTCAAGCTGCCGCAGATCTACTGGAACGTGCTGCTGCCCCAAGCCTACCGGATCATCATTCCGCCGCTCACCTCGGAATTCCTCAACGTGTTCAAGAACTCCTCCGTGGCGTCCTTGATCGGTTTGATGGAATTGCTGGCGCAGACCAAACAGACCGCCGAGTTCTCGGCCAACCTGTTCGAAGCGTTCACCCTGGCGACCCTGATCTATTTCACCCTCAACATGAGCCTGATGCTGCTGATGCGCCTGGTCGAGAAGAAAGTCGCGGTGCCCGGCCTGATCTCCGTGGGGGGTAAATAATGGAATTCGATTTCAGTGGCATCGTCCCGGCCATTCCCGGTTTGTGGAACGGCATGGTGATGACCCTCAAGCTGATGGCCATGGGCGTGATCGGCGGGATGATTCTCGGCACGATCCTCGCGCTGTGTCGTTTGTCGCACAACAAGCTGCTGTCGAGCATCGCTGGCGCCTACGTCAACTATTTCCGCTCGATTCCGCTGCTGCTGGTGATCACCTGGTTCTACCTGGCGGTGCCGTTCGTGCTGCGCTGGATCACCGGCGAAGACACGCCGATCGGCGCGTTCACCTCGTGCGTCGTGGCGTTCATGATGTTCGAAGCGGCGTACTTCTGCGAAATCGTCCGGGCCGGTGTGCAGTCGATTTCCAAGGGCCAGATGGGTGCTGCTCAGGCACTGGGCATGAACTACGGGCAGATGATGCGCCTGATCATCCTGCCGCAGGCGTTCCGCAAGATGACCCCGCTGCTGCTGCAGCAGAGCATCATCCTGTTCCAGGACACCTCGCTGGTCTACACCGTGGGCCTGGTGGATTTCCTCAACGCCTCGCGTGCCAGCGGCGACATCATCGGCCGCTCCAATGAGTTCCTGATTTTCGCCGGTCTCGTGTACTTCATCATCAGCTTCGCCGCCTCGCGGTTGGTCAAGCGTCTGCAAAAAAGGTTCGCCGTATGATCTCTATCAAAAACATCAACAAGTGGTATGGGGACTTCCAGGTGCTGACTGATTGCAGCACCGAGGTCAAGAAAGGCGAAGTGATCGTGGTCTGCGGCCCGTCGGGTTCCGGCAAGTCGACGCTGATCAAATGCGTCAACGCCCTGGAGCCGTTCCAGAAAGGTGATGTCGTGGTTGACGGCACGTCGATCGCCGACCCGAAAACCAACCTGCCGAAACTGCGTTCGCGCGTGGGCATGGTGTTCCAGCATTTCGAGCTTTTCCCGCACCTGACCATCACCGAAAACCTGACCATCGCGCAGATCAAGGTGCTCGGCCGCAGCAAGGAAGAGGCGACCAAAAAAGGTCTGCAGTTGCTTGAGCGCGTCGGCCTGTCGGCGCACGCCCACAAGCATCCGGGGCAACTGTCCGGTGGTCAGCAACAGCGTGTGGCGATTGCCCGTGCGCTGGCGATGGACCCGATCGTCATGCTGTTCGACGAACCGACCTCGGCGCTCGACCCGGAAATGGTCAACGAAGTGCTCGACGTGATGGTGCAACTGGCCCACGAAGGCATGACCATGATGTGCGTGACCCACGAAATGGGCTTCGCCCGTAAAGTCGCCGACCGGGTGATCTTCATGGATCAGGGCAAGATCATCGAAGACTGCCCGAAAGAGGAATTCTTCGGCGACATCAGCGCCCGCTCCGAACGCGCGCAGCACTTCCTCGAGAAAATCCTGCAGCACTAAAAGCAACACACCCGCACCCTGTCTGTGGGGTGCGGGCAGCCTGACAATGAGATCCCCTGTGGCGAGGGGATTTATCCCCGTCCGGCTGCGCAGCAGTCGTAAACCCTGTGCATGCGGTCTTTCAGTTAAACCGCAGTGATGGTTTTGGGGCCGCTTCGCGGCCCAACGGGGATAAATCCCCTCGCCACAGGCACAAACAAGTGTTGTGGTTGACCCAAGGCATCTGTGATGAAATGCGACCCCACTCTTTATCGCGCTGCCGAGCCATCACTTGCCGTGAAGCCCCGTCTGATCCGTCATCTGTTCCTGCCGCCGCTGATCATCGCCCTGATGGTCGGCCTGGGTTTCATCGGCTTCTGGACCAGTGAACACTTCGGCATCCGCAGCCTCGGCGAAAACGGCCAGCGTCAGCTGGAGCTGCACGCCCGCGCGGTCGAAAGCGAGATCAGCAAATACACCTACCTGCCCAGCCTGCTGGAACTCGAAACCAGTGTGCCGCAGTTGCTGGCCGATCCGACTCCGGAGCACCGGCAGACGGTCAACGATTACCTCGAGGGCCTGAACCGCCGCAGCCGCAGCCGGGCCATCTACGTGATGGACACCACCGGCCGGGTCATGGCCACCAGCAACTGGCGCGATGTCGACAGTTATCTGGGTGAAGACTTGTCCTTCCGCGCCTATTTCAAAGACGCCGTGCGCGGCCAGCCCGGGCGCTTCTACGGCATCGGCAGCACCAATGGCGAACCCGGTTACTACCTCGCCCACGGCCTCGAAGAGCACGGCAAGATCATCGGTGTCGCGGTGGTCAAGGTGCGTCTGGAAGCCATGGAAGAACGCTGGCAGCGGGCGCGACTGGAAGCGTTCGTCAGCGATGAGAACGGCATCATCATTCTCTCCAGCGATCCGGCCAGGCGGCTGAAATCGGTGATCCCGCTCAGCGATGAGGTCAAGGAAAAACTCGCCCGCAGCCTGCAGTATTACTGGTTTCCACTCAACGAACTGCAACCGCTGGCCCGCGAGACACTGGCCGAAGGCGTGGAGAAACTGACTTTCCCGGCCAACAGCGAATTGCAGCCCGACGAAGACGACATCAGTTATCTGGCGCAAACCCGACTGCTGAGCGACACGCCGTGGAATTTCACCCTGCTCACGCCATTGCAGGACCTGCGCCGCGAAGCCATCAACCAAGGCATTCTGGTGGCGGTGGCGTTTGCCCTGTTCGCCTTCCTGCTGATTGCCTGGAACGAGCGGCGCAAAGTCCTCGCCACCCGCCTCGCCGCCCGCGAAGCGTTGCAGGAAGCCAACAGCCAACTCGAACGTCGGATTACCGAACGCACCGCCGATCTGCGCGCCAGCAACGAACGGCTGAAGAGTCAGATCCGCGAGCGCCGTCAGGCCGAGGAGACGTTGCGCCGCGCCCAGGATGAACTGGTTCAGGCCGGCAAACTCGCGGCTATCGGTCAGATGTCGACCAGCATTGCCCATGAATTGAACCAGCCCCTGGCGGCCATGCGCACGCTGTCGGGCAACACCGTGCGCTTTCTCGAGCGCGGCCAGCTCGACGTCGCCAGCACCAACCTCAAGACCATCAACGACCTGATCGACCGCATGGGCCGGATCACCGCCAGCCTGCGTTCGTTTGCCCGGCGTGGTGACAACAAGGGTCAGGCCAGTCTCGGCAAAGCCGTCGACGCCGCGTTGCAAGTGCTCGGCGCGCGCGTGGAAAACACCGCGCTGCAGATTCACCGGCAGTTTGCCGATGTGCAGTTGCTGATCGATCAGACCCGTCTCGAACAGATCCTCGTCAACCTGATCGGCAACGCCCTCGACGCCATGCACGCGCAACCGCAGCCGCAGCTGTGGCTGGAGGGTGAAGAATTCAACGGCAAGTATCGCTTGCGGGTGCGCGACAACGGCCACGGCATCGACGCCGAAGCGCGCAAGCATCTGTTCGAACCGTTCTTCACCACCAAACCCGGCGAGCAAGGCCTGGGACTGGGCCTGACCCTGTCCGCCAGCCTCGCCGCCGCCACCGGCGGGCACCTGGGTGTCGAACACCCGGCCGGCGGTGGCACCACTTTCGTCCTCAGTTTACCGTTGGTAAGCCCTCTTTCTGCCGAGCCAATATGAACCCCGAACTCAGTGTGCTGATTGTCGAAGACGACCCCCATGTGCTGCTCGGCTGCCAACAGGCGCTGACCCTCGAAGACATTCCGTGCATCGGCGTCGGCAGTGCCGAAGAGGCGCTGGCGCAGGTCGGCGACAACTTTGCCGGCATCGTCATCAGCGACATCCGCCTGCCGGGCATTGATGGGCTGGAATTGCTCACCCGCCTCAAGCAGCGTGATCGCAGCCTGCCGGTGGTGCTGATAACCGGCCACGGCGACATTTCCATGGCTGTCGGCGCGATGCAGAAAGGCGCCTACGATTTCATGGAAAAACCGTTCTCGCCGGAACGCCTGGTCGATGTCGCGCGGCGGGCGCTGGAGCAACGCAGCCTCGCCCGTGAAGTGTCATCGCTACGTCGGCAACTGGCCGAACGCGATTCGCTGGAAGGGCGGATTATCGGCCGCTCACCGGCGATGCAGAACCTGCGCGAGCTGATCGCCAACGTCGCCGACACCTCGGCCAACGTCTTGATCGAAGGCGAGACCGGCACCGGCAAGGAACTGGTCGCTCGTTGCCTGCACGATTTCAGTCGGCGCCACAGCAAACAGTTCGTCGCGCTGAACTGCGGCGGCCTGCCGGAAAACCTTTTTGAAAGCGAGATCTTCGGCCACGAAGCCAATGCCTTCACCGGCGCCGGCAAACGGCGCATCGGCAAGATCGAGCACGCCGACGGCGGCACGCTGTTCCTCGATGAAGTGGAAAGCATGCCGCTGCCGTTGCAGATCAAGTTGCTGCGCGTACTGCAGGAACGCACCCTTGAACGCCTCGGCTCGAACCAGAGCGTGGCCGTGGATTGCCGGGTGATTGCGGCGACCAAATCCGACCTTGATGAGTCGAGCAAGGCTGGGGAATTTCGCAGCGACTTGTACTACCGCCTCAACGTCGTGACCCTGGAATTGCCACCGCTGCGCGAACGCCGCGAAGACATCCTGCAACTGTTCGAGCATTTCACCCAGCAGTCGGCGCTGCGCTTCGACCGCGCGCTGCCGGAGCTGGACAACCAGACCCTGTCGAACCTGATGAGCCACGACTGGCCGGGCAACGTGCGCGAACTGCGCAACGTCGCCGAACGCTTCGCCCTCGGCCTGCCGGCTTTCAAGAAATCCGGGGCCAGCGCCGGCCAGGGTCTGGCGTTTGCCGAAGCGGTGGAAGCGTTCGAGCGCAATCTGCTGGTCGACGCCTTGCAACGCAGCGGCGGCAACCTGACCCAGGCCAGCCAGGAACTGGGCATGGCCAAGACCACGCTGTTCGACAAAGTCAAAAAGTACGGGCTGAGCCACTGATGGATCTGATTCTCAAAGCCGCTATCGGCGCCGCAGTCGTGCTGATCCTCGCTGCGCTGTCGAAGACCAGAAACTACTACATCGCCGGGCTGGTGCCGCTGTTCCCGACCTTTGCCCTGATTGCGCACTACATCGTCGGCAAGGGCCGCTCGGTCGACGATCTGAAAACCACGATCGTGTTTGGGATGTGGTCGATCATTCCCTACTTCGTGTATCTGGCGACGCTGTATGTGATGGTCGACCGCATGCGCCTGGAAGCATCGCTGGCCGTGGCGGCGGTGGCGTGGCTGATGGCGGCGACGGTATTGGTGAGCGTGTGGGTCCGGCTGCATGCCTGAACCCACGCGCATCAGCCACTAGCGACCGTAGACTCTGGCCAGTTGCGCGGACGACAGAGCATCCTCGAACGGCACTGGCACTGACTTCACCGCACCGTAGAGATTGCGGTAGCGCCAGTAGTTGCCGTTCTGCGCCAGTTGATAACCGCGCTCGACCACGCGCTGGCCGTCGAGCACGTAACGCAGGGTTTCCTGCGCGGCGGGCGGTGGCGTCGGTTGCATCAGGTCGGCGCTCAACACGCGCATGGATTCGTCAATGCATTCATCCAGCACGGCGGTGACCTTGGCCAGGTCAAGGGCGCCGTCATCAATGCATTGCTTGCCGCAACGACGAATCGGCTGACTGGCCACTTCGATGCGCATGCGGTACAGCGGCGAGCCGGCGATATCCTGTAATTGCACCTGATTGACCAGCACGAAACTGCCGCGATCGGGCGTCAGCATCAGCTTCGGTTCGATCAGCAACCGTGCCGTGACCGCACCTGCCCCCTGCTTGAATCCGGACACCTGAGACGCCGCCTGAAAACGCTGTTGCAAGCGCTCCTGCAACGGCACGCCAGCGAGCAGGTCGGCCAGCGGCCGCGATTCGTTCAGCGCGGCTTTTTCGGCATCGCGCTGTAACGTACCGGAACCCATTTGCGTGTTGATCAGACTGGCCACCAGAATCCCCGCCAGCCCGGCGCCTGCGCCGGAGCTCGATACCAGCGTGTAACTGGAATTGGCCGCGTTCACTGCCGCCTTGCTGTCGATCACCGTGCTGGCACCAACAAATTCCGCCGGCAGTTGCACGTCGACCTTCAGCCCGTGAGCCTGTACATAGCTCATGGCGGCCTGATCCTTGAAACCGGCCTCGGGTGGCGGTTTCTGCGCACAGCCAGGCAACGCCAGCAGCGAGATCACCGCGAGGGTCAGGGCCAGACGTTTCATTGCGCGAACGGGGCGATCATTTGCTGCCGGCTGTTATCCATCGCCTGATAAAACGCGTTGGACAGGTTGGTGTAGGACGGCTCGTCCCACTCGCCTTGCGCGGCCTGCACAGCGGCGAATGGCTGGTACCACAAGAGTTTGTTGTCCGACAGATCGATCACCATGCCCTGGCCGCCGACCTGGGCCATCGGCACGCTGGTGGGCACGATGCTGTAGTAGCTGCGGGTGGCACCGGTGGCATAGATCGACACCAGCAACAGACGGTCGATGCCGTGGGCAGCTTTCATCGGCGACAGGTCCTTGGTCATGTAGCCCTCGCGGAAATCGACTTCCTTGAAGGTCTTCAGATCGACCTTTTCATCAATGCGCTTGGCCTTGTAGCCCTTGGCTTGCAGCTTGGCGACGATGGCGTCGGGCAGGGTTTCCAGATCGCGCACCTGCCAGGTCTCGACATTGGCGCTGAGCTTGCTGTTGACGCCGGCATTGATGGCGTAATCGAGGATGCCCTGATTGCCGGTCAGCGCCAGCACCGGCGACGGTACGACGGTAATGGCCACACCGATGGTCGGCTCTTTGGCATCCCAGAACTGTTTGTCCAGGGCCACGGGCGGTTGCACATGGGCGCAGCCGGTGAGAGTCAGTACGGCGAGCAGGGCCAGCGCGGCCCATTGACGTGTAGCGCGAAAAATCATGGATCAAGTCCCTATGTCTGAAAACGTTCCTGCGCCTTATCGGCAACAACGCGGCAAACAATAGTGGCACATTGATATTTTTTTGGCGACAGGATGCTGGCGCACTCTTACAGCAGATTGTTCGGCGCCGGCGGATCGACCCGAGCCCAATGCGAAGTGTCCTCGCGATGCGCCTGCAAATACGGCAGCACCGCCGCCAGCAACGGCTCCTTGAACGCCTCCTGAAAGCGATGCGCCAGTCCCGGAATCAGTTTCAACTGACTGCCCTGAATGTGCGCCGCCAGATGCACGCCGTGCATCACCGGCAGCAGCGGATCTGCCGTGCCGTGCACCACCAGGGTCGGTACGCGCAGCTGATTGAGCAATGCCACCCGGCTCGGTTCGGCAAGGATCGCCATGATCTGGCGCTTGACGCCTTCGGGGTTGAACGCGCGGTCGTAGGACGCCGCCGCCTGTTGCAACAGCGCTTGGCGATCATCGGTTACCGCCGGGCTACCGAGTGCCGCGAGCAGATCGGCCTGTTGCTCCAGTGCCACTTCGCGGTTCGGCGCACCTCGGCGCGAGAGCAACTGCACCAGCGCCGCACTTGGTGCCGGCAGGCCTTCAGCGCCGGAAGTGGTCATGATCAGCGTCAGGCTTTCCACCCGCTGCGGCGCCATCGCCGCCATGTGCTGGGCGATCATCCCGCCCATGCTCGCGCCCAGCACGTGGAATTGCTCAACCTTCAGCGCCGTCATCAAACCCAGCGCATCGTCGGCCATGTCAGTCAGGCTGTACGGGGCCGAGACCGGTAAACCGAGCTTGTAACGCAGCACTTCGAAGGTCAGGTTGGCCTCGATCGGCGCCTGCCGCCAGGTCGACAATCCGACGTCGCGGTTGTCATAACGGATCACCCGGAAACCCTGCTGACACAGCGCGACCACGACTTCGTCCGGCCAGTGGATCAACTGCCCACCCAGGCCCATGACCAGCAACAGCGCCGGGTCTGATGCACGGCCGATACTTTGATAGGCAAGACTGACCTGCGCCAGCTCGGCGTGCTCGGTCGGCACGTTAACATCACAGCGTCCGGCTGCAAACGAGCCGGCCCCGAACAAAAGCGCGGCCAACGCGGCCGCGACTGAAAAAACTCTCTTGAACATGAAAAACACCAAAACGCAGCACCCCAGTAGAGCGCGAGTCTGATGAAGTTCGTGCGAGCGCGCTGCCACAGTTGCATGACAGTTTGATGAAGAGTGCGGAGCGGTCGTCTGTCGAATGACCTCCGGATCCTGGCCGACAGATCGACAAAGCCAGCGTCATGAGACAAACTCACCTTCCCCGCATTCGTCACAAGTTTTCTTCATGGAGCCCCGCCGGTGCTTGAAATCCGACATCTGAAAACCCTGCACGCCCTGCGCGAAGCCGACAGCCTGGTGGATGCCGCTGATCGCCTGCATCTGACGCAATCCGCTCTATCGCATCAATTCAAAGAGCTGGAAGAGCGCATGGGCATGCAGTTGTTCGTGCGCAAGACCAAACCGGTGCGCTTCACCAGCGCCGGTTTGCGCCTGCTGCAACTGGCCGACGCCACCCTGCCGCTGTTGCGCGCCGCTGAACGGGACATCGGTCGGCTGGCCGGTGGCACCGCCGGGCGTCTGCACATGGCTATCGAATGTCACAGCTGCTTTCAATGGCTGATGCCGACCATCGACCAGTTCCGCGATGCCTGGCCGGAGGTCGAGCTGGACCTGGCTTCGGGTTTCGCTTTCGCCCCACTGCCGGCACTGGCGCGCGGCGATCTGGATCTGGTGGTGACCTCCGATCCGCTGGAAATTGCCGGCATCACTTACGTGCCGCTGTTCACTTACGAAGCCATGCTCGCGGTGGCCAATCAGCATGCGCTGGCGAGCAAGCCGTACATCGTTCCCGAAGATTTGTTGACGGAAACGCTGATCACCTACCCGGTCGAGCGTGATCGCCTGGACATCTTCACCCGCTTCCTCGAACCGGCCGACATCGAACCTGCGCAGGTGCGCACTTCAGAACTGACGGTGATGATGATGCAACTGGTCGCCAGCGGCCGTGGCGTCTGCGGGATGCCGCACTGGGCGCTGCATGAATACAGCTCGCGCGGCTATGTGAAGGGCAAACGGTTGGGTGAGAAAGGCTTGTTCGCGACGCTGTACGCGGCGATTCGCACGGACATGCTCGACGCGCCGTACATGCGCGATTTCCTGCTGACCGCCAAGGACACCTCGTTCTCGACCCTCGATGGGGTCAGTGCCGTACGCTGATTCTCCAGAACAAGAGATCTCCCTGTGGGAGCGAGCCTGCTCGCGAAAGCGGTGGATGATTCAGCGATGATGTCGGCTGGACGGACGCCTTCGCGAGCAGGCTCGCTCCCACAAGGATTGTCGTGGTGGGTCAGAGCTGGCACCACATGTGGATCTTGTCGAAGTAGTCTTCGCCCACCCGCACGGCGAGTGGCTCGAGGCCGAACTGAATGAAGCCGCAACGCTGATACAACTGAAAAGCCGCGTCATTACCGGCAGTCACGGTGAGCTGCAGCAATTTCAGCGCCGGATGCTTTTGCGCTTCGACCAGTGCCGCCTGCACCAGATCAAAGCCCAGCCCCTTGCGACGAAAATCCGCCGAGACATACATGCCGAACAGCGTGGCCTTGTGTCGTGCCTTCTCGCGCGGTTCAAAGGCCAGGCCGACAATCCCGGCCAACGTCCCGGCATCGAATGCCCCCAGCACCACATCGAGCTTGCTAATCAGGCGCCCTTCCCACCAACTCAATGGCATCACCGCGCGTTCGCGCACGCTGGAGGTGAACGCCTGCGGATGCCGGTCGTAGGCTTGCAGCATCAGTTCGCGGTAAGCCAGGGCATGGCTGGCGTCCAGCCGCTCGATCCACATGTCAGGCGGTCCGGCGTTGTTCGAGCATCAGCCGTACGGCGAGGCCACCGAGGACCATGCCCATGAAATAACGCTGCATCACCAGCCACGTCGGGTTGCGCACAAACCATGAGGCGATGCCTGCGGCGAACAGCGCGATCAACAGATTGACGCTGAAGCTGACGCTGATCTGCGTCAGGCCGAGGACGATGCTTTGAGTGAACACCGAGCCGTGCTCAGGGCTGATGAATTGCGGGAACACCGAGAGATAGAACACGGCGATTTTCGGGTTCAGCGCGCTGGTGAGAAAGCCCATGGTGATCAGCTTGCGCGACGAGTCCGGCGGCAATTGCTGCGCTTCGAACGGCGAACGCGCGCCGGGTTTCAGCGCTTGCCAGGCCAGCCACAGCAGGTACAGCGCACCGGCCCATTTCAACACTTCATAAGCCATCGGCACGGCAAGAAACACCGCCGTCAAACCCGCCGCCGCGGCGAACATATGCACGAAGAACCCGCCGACCACGCCAAGCAACGAAGTCACCCCCGCGCGGCGTCCCTGACAGATCGAACGCGAGATCAGATAGATCATGTTCGGCCCCGGCGTCAGCACCATCAGCAGCGCGGCGGCGGCGAAGATCAGCAGGTCTTGCAACGGGATCATGGCAACGTCCTTTGCGGGAATGATCAGGCGAGTGCAGTCAGTGAACGGCGATAAAACGGCAGGATGTGCTCGCGTGTCAATGGCGCCAGCTCGAGCGCCGGATCAGTGGCCGGATCGACCCAGATCACCTCTTCGATTTCCGCCGCTGGGCAGACGTCGCTATCGATGGTCAGTTGAAAGATTTCCGCATGGACGATGAAGCCCGGCTCGTTGGCGGCGGGGGCGGAAAAACTGTTGAGGAAAATCGCCTGCGCCGGGTCGATCTGCAGCCCGAGTTCCTCTTCCAGTTCACGGGCCAATGCGTGTACTGGCAACTCGTGGGCTTCGATCTTGCCACCCGGTTGCATGAAGGCCGTGGTGCCGCGCTTGCGCACCAGCAGGGTGTGGCCCTTAGCGTTGAGCAACAGCGCGGCGGCGATATGGATGATGCAGGGCGAAACGGCGGATGTCGGCGTCATGAGTCGAAAAATGCCTTGTGCGAAAAGATCGCAGGATCCCACGCCCGACGCGCCTGCGTCATCAGAAGATCCCTACAAGGAGCATCAGTGATCAGCCTGACTCTGACGACAAGTCCGCCCAAAGGCTCGGAAATTTCCCACTCGCGAATTTGGTAGCGTTATTCATCGCTGCCCGGCAGCCATTCGCTACATCGCCTAAGAGGGAAAACGCTGCATGTCTGACATTTCGACGCTCAAGGAAAAGAACAATCTCAAGACGCTCCATTTCATTCTCCTGACCGTAGTCACCATGGGTCTCTACTCGGTTGTATGGCTGCACAAAACAACAACCGTGGTTGAGGAGGTCACTCAAATCAAGACACTGAGCCAGACCGGTCTGGTCGTTTATCTGGCGCTCTGTGGTATCGGAGGGATCTTTTTCACCGTATCTGATCCGCGGTTCATAGCCACGGGGTATGCGATGACGGTCATTGCCCAGCTCATCGCCATTGCTTGGTGCTTTCGAGTTCGCAGAGCCTTGCGCGCCTACACGCTGACCAAACACAACTTCGAACCGCGAATGAACCGCTTGTATTCAGTCCTGTTCACCTTCTATCACATCAATTACTGCATCAACGATATGGCCAGGGCCAAGCACAAACATGACCAGAAACGGCAAACGCCTCAGGAATCGGTCGCGGCATAAACAAAAAGGCAATCGTCGATTTCGCGTGCAAGTTAGCTTCCACCTTTCACTGCAATTCCTTGTGCGAGCTTGCTCGCGAAGGCGTTCGTCAATGCCACAAGTTTGCCCACCAGTATTGCTGCATGGCTGCTTCTCGCGTTCAACAGCCAAGTCAACTGGCATCGTAAGCGAGACGGCTCCGATGTAGGCGAGGAGAGGGAAGTCTGCCTGTTCACGGTTCCGTCGTTGGCGCAATATGCCTGCCAGCCACAAACAATCCGAACCAAGGAAACCGTATGAGCCTGTCGCTGCTGAGCCGCTACGCCTTCTTTGCCGTCTGCGTGATTTTCACCCTCGCCAGCCTGCCCTTTCTCGAACATGACTGGCTGTGGCCGATCACCGCCGCCACCGCTGTGCTGAGCCTGCTCGGCGTGTTCGACCTGTTGCAGACGCGCCATGCAGTGCGCCGCAATTATCCGATTCTGGGCAACATCCGTTATCTGGTCGAAGGCATCCGCCCGGAGATTCGCCAGTACCTGCTCGAGTCCGACAGCGATGCCCTGCCCTTCTCCCGCGCGCAGCGTTCGCTGGTGTACTCGCGAGCGAAAAACGAAACTGCCGACAAACCGTTCGGCACGCTGATCGACGTTTACCAGTCCGGCTTCGAATTCATCGGCCACTCGATGCGCCCCGCGCCGTTGAGTGACCCGAACGGTTTCCGCGTCACTGTCGGGGGTCCGCAGTGCACGCAGCCGTACTCGGCGTCGATCTTCAATATTTCGGCGATGAGCTTCGGCTCGCTCAGCGCGAACGCGATCAGGGCGCTGAATCAGGGGGCGAAACTCGGCAACTTCGCCCACGACACAGGCGAAGGCAGCATCAGCCCGTATCACCGCGAACACGGTGGTGATCTGACCTGGGAGCTGGGCAGCGGCTATTTCGGCTGCCGCACCAGCGACGGCCGTTTCGACCCTGAGCGCTTCGCCGTGCAGGCGCAGAATCCGCAAGTGCGCATGATCGAAATCAAGATGAGCCAGGGCGCCAAACCCGGCCATGGCGGGATCTTGCCCAAGCACAAGGTCACCAGGGAGATTGCGGAAACACGCGGCATCCTGATGGGCGAGGACTGCGTCTCGCCGTCGCGCCACAGTGCGTTTTCCACGCCGATCGAGATGATGCAGTTCATCCAGCAACTGCGCGAACTGTCCGGTGGCAAACCAGTCGGCTTCAAATTTTGCCTCGGCCATCCGTGGGAGTTCATGGGCATTGCCAAGGCCATGCTGGAAACCGGCATCCTTCCCGACTTTATCGTCGTCGATGGCAAGGAAGGCGGCACTGGCGCAGCCCCTGTCGAATTCACCGACCACATCGGCGTGCCGATGCGCGAAGGCCTGCTGTTCGTGCACAACACGCTGGTCGGCCTCAACCTGCGCGACAAGATCAAACTCGGTGCGAGCGGCAAGATCGTCAGCGCCTTCGACATCGCCAGCGTGCTGGCAATCGGCGCTGACTGGGCCAACTCGGCGCGCGGCTTCATGTTCGCCATCGGCTGCATCCAGTCGCAGTCGTGCCACACCAACAAATGCCCGACCGGCGTTGCCACCCAGGACGCCTTGCGCCAACGCGCTCTGGTGGTACCGGACAAAGCCCAGCGCGTCTACAACTTCCATCGCAGCACGCTCAAAGCACTGGCGGAAATGCTCGCGGCGGCCGGGCTTGAGCATCCGTCGCAACTGTCGGCCAAGCATCTGGTACGACGCATGTCGGCGACCGAGATCAAACTGTTCTCGCAGTTGCACGTATTTTTGAAACCGGGGGAATTGCTCACCGGCGAAGTGAATGGCGAGTTCTATTCGCGGATGTGGCAGATGGCGCGGGCGGATAGTTTTGAGCCGAGCGAGGTCGTCGCTGCGTAACTGCTCAAAGGTGTGCATTTCCATTCGGAATGCCCACCGCTACCGATCATGGTTCAAATGTACGGATCTTGAATAATCGCACATGACCTATTTCTTCCTTATCGATAATTTTTGCTTCGTACCTTTCTAGATTTTTGATTCCCTGAGCAAAACCAGGACCATAGTTCGTCTCCAGAACATAAAATTCTTTCGGGTGACTGGGCAACGACAAATCAGTTTTCAGCTTCTCTAAATTACTAACAAGCAGCGGAGATCCCAGCAACTTGAAATAGACACCAAACTGAATCGCATCAAGCGAATAGATTGGCAACACGTTTGACTTATTCATTACAGAGATGACGATATCTCTCATGTGCGTCTCGCGTGAGTACGGATTTTCAGGATCCCTCAGATAACTGATATCCCTGAATAAAGGCGTAGCAGAAAATGTCATCAATACCACCAGCATTAACACTTTTACTGGCACATCTCTTATATTGCCAACTGCGTACGCAGCCACCAGCAATACGGCGGGCAGAAGAAAAATAAAATTGCGTTGAGTTGTCACCGGGCGTAAGTAAACAGAACAGACATAGGGCACCACAATTCCTACTACCCCCCAGAACACAATCAGCCTGCAAGCAATTGCGCTTTCAGGATTTTGAGCCATCGACGCCAGCCCTGAAATTAAAATTACAGCGAGCAAAGCGGCCAGAAACGTATCTCCGAAATACAACAGGAAAACCTTGAAGAAAAAAACAGTTTCGGGTGGTTGAATCCAGAAATCCCGTGAAAAGCTACTCTCAGCGTACGATAAACCAGGAATTACGGTTAATGCGGCAAAAAATCCGGCGCAAATGAACCTGTATATAACTTGGCTGTGGACCTCGCTGCGCAAGATCATGTGAAGCAACACAAGCACTTGAGCAAAGACCGGCAGATAACCGAAGTAATGAGTATTTATCAGCGCGGCGGAAGTCAGCCAATAGCAAAAAAAATCCTGCCCTCTGCCTCGACTTAAGCAGCGCAAGAAGATCACAAAAGACAAAACGGTAAGCAACGACAGAAGCGCATAAGAGCGAGTCTCTTGCGAATACTGAACCAAGAAACTATTGACCGCTGCCAACCACGCAACGATGAGCCCTACTTGTTCATCAAACAATTTGCGCCCGAGGAGGAATACAGAGGGAATCAACAGCACGCCGATTACCGCAGAGAGATACCGCCCTGTGTGTTCGCCAAACCCGACAGCCTGATAATAAGTCCACAGTAAAATCTGATAAAAGGGAGGATGAACGTCACTCAATGTAGTTCGATACACGTCAAAGAATCCATTTTGCGGATCGCTTACCGATACACTGAAGGCCTCATCCAGCCACAGGCCAGTAGCATCGATGTTGCGCAACCTTACATACAGGCCAAATCCAATTGCGCCAATCAGACACAGGTACATTGCCAATTTGTACTTTCGCGACGCAGTGTCCATTGTCATCTCCTCAGTAGTTACTCAGCCATGATCAAAACCGGCTACCGACCTCTTCCATAAAAGTGCAAGCATTCCCACCCCGACCGCCAACCACAACGTTACCAGCCGTAACAAAACCGTCGCCGCGATCGCATCTGCCAACCCGACTCCGCCTGAAACCAGCAGCGCTAGCATCGCTGCTTCGGCACTGCCCAAACCGCCCGGCATGAAACTCAGAGCCCCCGCCAACATGGCCACCGCATAAATAAAGATCGCCAACGTTAGGCCCACGTCCGCGCCCATCGCCTGCAAAATCCAGTAAAACGCCAATGCTTCAAGCCCCCAGGCCAGCAGGCTCAATAGCGTTGCGCCCATGAAGCGACGAGGGGAATGACAGCGGCGCGACTGACGCAATACCTGAACGGCATGCCCCAGCAACCGCGAGAATCTGTCGTGCCGTTGCTCAGTGCGACGATCAATCGCGCTGGCAAGGCTTGGCGAAAACATCATCGATGCACCGCATGCCAGGAGGACGAGACTGGCAACGACCATCGACAACCATTGCGGATGCGCGCTCAAGCCGAACAACGCCAGGCCCGTCATCGCCAGCAGGTCCGCAAGCCGCTCACTGAACAGCGCGGCAAAGCTCTGTGCGTAAGGCACCTCCAAACGTTTGAGCAAAACACCGCGCAACGCCTCCCCGGCCTTGCCGGGAGTAGTCGTCAGGGCGAATCCGGCCAGGTAGATGTTCAAGCTCGCCCGCCAGGGCAACCGGTGGCCCAGGGCAGACAGATAACCCTGCCAACGCAAAAAACGCAGACCGTATCCAAGCAAAACCACGCAGACGATTTGCCCGCACTGCCACCAACCCACTCGACTGACCGCCGCGCTCACCGCCGACCACCCACCCCACAGGGAAACAGCGAGATAAGCGAGGGCGGAGCAGATCACCGAGCCAATCAAAACGCGGTAACGCCACCCGGATAACATCAGCGTCTGATTCACAGGTTCAGCCTCTTGAACAGCGGCTGCGGCATCACCCGAATCAGCCACATGATCACCGCCCAAAAGCCGGGCACATACAGCACCGCCACCTGTCGATTGATCCCTCTGACTATTCGCCGGGCAACCGTATCCGGTTGCGCTACAAGCACGGAGGGCAGCGCCAACCCTCGCGTCATGGGCGTGTCGACTAACCCAGGCTTTATCGTGATCACATGCACACCCGCTTTGAACAAGCGTACCCGCAAGCCTTCGCAGAACGTGGAAACCGCCGCCTTTGCCGCGCCGTACAGGTAATTGGAAGGTCGTCCTCGATCCCCGGCCACCGAGGAAATGACCGCCAGCGTGCCGTGCTGCTGGACAACCATGCGATTTGCCAACAGCGTCAACAGCGCGATCATTGAACTGCCGTTATTGGCGAACTGCTCCATAGCCTGTTCAACGTGTTGTTCGCACGCGTACTGATCTGGCAGCGAGCCATAGGCAATCAGACAGATATCCACCGTCTGCAACGTCGCCAGGCATTTCTCGTACATGACCGGATGTGCCGCGATATCACTGGCGTCCATGACGTACGTGGTCACGGCTCTGGCACCTCGAACCTGAAGATCGACGCTGGTTTGCTGGAGTTTTTGCGCATCCCTGCCGACCAGGAACAATTCGCTGCGATCAGCCGCCCACAATCGTGCGCAAGCGCAGGCAATCGCCGAGGTGGCGCCCACAATCAGTATTTTTTTCATCGAGTGACTCGCTGCCAGAAACGGGACATCAGGGTCGGATCGCGCATCGCTTCCAACTGCTCCCAGGCGGGATAGGCCTGGCGAAAATCGCTGCCGCTCATGTGAGCGTCCTTGGCCGGATACAAGCGCCCCCCGGCTTCACGGACGATGGCATCGAGACGCGACAGAAGTTTTCTCGTCAGTTCATTGTTCTGTGGAAAGTCCAGCGCCAATGAAGTACCGGGCATAGGAAAGGAAAGCCATCCCGGCGAAGGAATGTCGCCACAACGCTTGAGCACCGCGAGGAAGGAGCCACTGCCGCTACGCGCAATCGACTTGAGTAATTCGGCCAGTGCCACGGCTGCAACCGAGGCCGGCAATACGCACTGAAATTGCTGGAAACCTCTGCGTCCGTAGATGCGATTCCAGTTTTCGATACGGTCCAACGGATAGAAGAACGAGCTGTAGGCAACCTTTTGATGTTGTCCGTTCGTTGGCTGCCGTTTCCAGTAGTGATCGTTGAACAGTTTCAAGGTGAGCGAATTGATCAGCGATACCGGAGGGCGGATCGGGACAGACAGAGAACGTGGTGCAGCGACCTCAAGGGGCCCCGCCTCGCAATGATCCCCAGCCGTGAAGCATCCGCGCCCTAGCGCATTGCCCTTGGCCAGGCAATCGATCCACGCGACGCTGTATTCATGCCGCGCATCCATGTCGACCGACAGGGCAAAAAAGTCATCCAGACAGTCAAAACGCACCCGTGTGCTGTCGATCAGGCTGGACTGGATTTTGCGCAGACGAATGCGCACCCAGGTAATCACGCCCGTCAGGCCGAGCCCGCCGATGGTGGCGGCAAACCACTGTGGGTTTAGCGTCGCCGAGCACACCATCGGCGATTGCATGGAACGGTGCAGCCCGAAACACACCAGCGAATGGGCAAACGTGCCGCAGCGATGGTGATTTTTCCCGTGGACGTCATTGGCCACCGCCCCACCCAGCGTTACATGCCGCGTACCGGGTGTGACGGGCAAAAACCAGCCACGGGGAATGGCGAGTTGTAAAATCTCGCCCAGTGTCACGCCGGCCTCAGCGCAGATCTCACCCTTTTCCCAGTCGGCTTCGATGAAGCGGTTCAGGGGACGTAATTGCAGCACATGATCGCTTGCGGCCATGCAGCTATCGCCATAGCTGCGCCCATTGCCAAACGGCAAAGTTGTCCCGTGTGATTCGATCAACTGCTGCCACTGCGGTCCGATATCCGCTTGCCAGTGGCAGGGACGACCACTCTGCGGGGCATAGGGATAGTTTCCCCAGGAAGCCAGCGAGGCCATCATGCCGCCACCCAGAAAATCAGACAGAACACTGTTCCCATCACCAGACTCAAGCGATCACGCAGTGCGAAAACCACCGGATCCTCATTCATGCGGCCGCGATGCGTCAGCAGCCAGATACGAGTGATCCAGAACAGCATCAATGGGCAGGCAAACCAGAGCCATCGGGGATATGCATACAACTCGGTAGTTGCGCTGTCATGGATGTAAAGCGCCAGCACCAGGACAGCGAGATAACCGGATGCGGCCCCCAAAGAGGAGAGCATTGCCAGGTCCGCAGGAAAGTAGTCGCGGCCGCCGGTCTTACCGGTGATGCCGCCGTGCAGCGCCAGCAACAGCTCGGCATAGCGCTTGACCAGCGCGAGGCTCAAAAACATGAACATGGAAAAAGCCAGCATCCACCCCGTCAGGTCGAGCCCGAAAGCGGCGCCACCGGCAATGATGCGCAAGGTGTAAAGCAGCGCCAAAGCGATGACATCCAGCGCCATCAACCTCTTGAGCACCAGCGAATACACCAGCGTCAGGCCGTAATAGCAGGCCAGCACGGCAATGAATGGGTGAGGCAGCCACAACCACGCGCCGATGAACGACACTGACAACAGCAGGGGGAAAATCAGCAGACCGGACTGGATGGATAACGAACCATTGGCGAAGGGTCGATTGCGTTTGCTCGGGTGCCTGCGATCATCGTTCAGGTCGAGCAAGTCGTTCAGAAGATAGACGCTGGATGCACACAAGCCGAAAAGCATGAAGGCCAGCAAGCCGCGCCCCAATAGCAGCGGGTTGGCCACTTGATGCGCTGCAAGCAGGGGAACGAAAATCAGCACATTCTTCATCCATTGATGAATGCGCAAGGCTTTGTACAAACTTCTGAAATACGTAACGCGAGAGTGAACCACCTGGGCTACGTTATCCAGATGCCGGGCGGCACGTTGGACGCCCGCTAGCGGATTGACGATATAAGCTTGCCTGGCCGACCGCCAGATCGGCAGATCGTCCAGCGAATTGCCGATGTAATCGAAACTTTTCTCCCCATATAACGCCACCAGCGCATCACGTTTGTTCGTTCCCGAAAGGTTCTGCTCGAGGGTTGAACCCAGAACGTCATCAAACACCTGCAGATGCTCGGCGATCCGCACTGCCAATGTGTAATGACTGGCTGTGGCGAGAACAATTTTCCGACCGGCGTTGCGCTGTTCCTCGATCATCCGGAGTACGTCGGGATCATAGGGCAAAGTCGCGAGATCGACGTCCGATGTCATTGCCAGTCGATCTTTCAGATACGCCTTGCCGTGCCAGAGCCAGGGAAAGAGTTTCAGGCAGTGCAATGGTTTGCTGCGGACAAAGGACATCACGCATTCGAACAGCAGATCAGATTTGACGAGGGTACCGTCCAGATCAACTACGAAGGGCATTGAAGCAGCGCAGGACGCTGACATCGGCAGTACGTCAGGCGGAGAGACGTTCATGCCCGTCGCCCTCGAAAAAGGACAAAGCGGAAAACGCAGTACCCTAAAAAAATATTCACCAGCGAAAACGAAGCGACCGTCACAAGCCCCGACAAGCGCCAGACGTCCCCGATGACACCCACGCCAAAACTGACGCCGCCCATCAGGCCGATGAACATCAGATAGGGAAATACCGGCGTTTCCCTTTCAAAGATATAAAGCATGTTCAGATAGAAAGAGAGCGCAGCAGCTACGCAGAACGCCGCAAAGTTGCTGGCCGCCTGACTCAGGGCGGCCGCCTGACAGAGCACGAAAAATATTTGCCAATGGATGAGCGCATCGGCCACTCCGATGGCGGTGGTTGCAGAGAATCCTTTCATGGTGAGGGCCAGCCGCTGCCAGAGGACGGACCTCCAAACTAGGCCAGAGCTTGAAGACGGTCTACTGTCAGAAATTACAGGTCGAGGGCTTTATCCGACCAGCGGTCATCTTGTCGTATTCACGTGTCAATAGCTCTTCCCGTGCGATTTTAAGGCGTTGACCGTTAATCGCCTTGCCTATAAAACTCAAAAGCCCCGATCTCTCGATCAGGGCTTCGTTGTTTACGCACTTAAGGTTCAAGAAACCGAACGCACCGAACCTTGCGTCACTTGCGTCGGCTGCAACTTGAACACATAAAACAACACCGTCAGCAGCACAAGAAACGCCGGTCCCACATACAGTGCCACGCGGGTATCCGGGAAGTACGCCATCAGGCCGACCACCAGTACCAGGAACGCCAGCGCGAAGTACGAGCTGACCGGGTACAGCCACATCTTGTACTTGAGCCCGGCACGTTCGCTGGCGCTCAGGCCTTTGCGGAATTTCAGCTGGGCGAGGAGGATCATCACCCAGGTCCAGATCGCACCGAAGGTGGCGATCGAGGTGACCCAGACAAAGACTTTTTCCGGTACCAGATAGTTGAGCATTACGCCCAGCAGCAACACCGCGATCGACAGCAGCAGTGCCCGGCGTGGCACACCGTTGTTCGAGGTCTTGGCGAAGCCCGCCGGGGCCTGACCGTTCTGCGCCAGGCTGTAGAGCATGCGCCCGGTGCTGAAGATGCCGCCGTTGCATGACGACAGCGCCGCAGTAATCACCACGAAATTGATGATGCCGGCGGCGGTCTTGATGCCCAGACGCTCGAAGGTCATCACGAACGGGCTGCCCTGGGTGCCGATTTCATTCCACGGGTAGATCGACAGGATGACGAACAGCGCGCCGACGTAGAACAGCAGGATCCGCCAGAACACCGAGCCGATTGCGTCAGGAATGGTCTTCTGTGGGTTCTTCGCCTCACCGGCAGTCAGGCCGATCATCTCGACACCGAGGTAGGCGAACATGACCATTTGCAGTGACATCAGCACACCGGTCACGCCGTTGGGCATGAAACCGCCGTGCGCCCACAGGTTGGAAATGCCCAGCGCCACGCCATCGTTACCGAAACCGAAGGCGATGATGCCGACGCCGCCAATGACCATGGCGATGATGGTGACGATCTTGATCAGGGCGAACCAGAATTCGAATTCGCCGAAGGCTTTGACTGCGATCAGGTTGATCGAGCCCATGCTGACCAGCGCTGCCAAGGCCCAGATCCAGCGCGGCACATCGGGGAACCAGATGCCCATGTACACGGCCACGGCGGTGATTTCCGCGACGCAGGTCACCAGCCACAGAAACCAGTAGTTCCAGCCGGTGAGAAAGCCGGCCAGCGGACCGAGATAATCCTGCGCGTAGCGGCTGAACGAACCGGCCACCGGGTTATGCACGGCCATTTCACCGAGGGCGCGCATGATCACCAGGATCGCCAGACCGCCAAGGATGTAAGAGAGCATGATCGCCGGCCCGGCCATCTGGATGGCTTTGGCCGAACCGAGAAACAGACCGACGCCGATACAGGCACCGAGCGCCATCAGGCGGATATGCCGTTCGCCGAGTTCACGTTTGAGCGGACCGCCCGAAGCGGTGTCGCCGTGCGGCAGAGGATTGCCAACTGGCATAGGGGTACAACCTCGTCTTGTTATTGGATATGACCACCGGGTTTCGAAGCATCGGCCGATAGGCCTTGGCTGGGCAGGAAACCGCGTCGGCTTCGTGGGCAGACGCGTCTTGCAGGGCAGGCCTGAAAGATCAGCGGGGCGTGCAGTATAAAAAGCTCAGGGCAGGATTTTTCACTCTTAAAGTCACAACATTCAGCGACAACTCTCGGCAATAGTGGGTTCTGCGGAGAGGCATTACCTGCATTACGTAGGAAAAGTCGCCACTGAAAAAGCCGCGAAGTATTGCACAGACATGGTGCAGCGTCATGTTCCAGCCCCGGTGCATTTGATTCACCGCGCGATGTCTCCCCTCGCGCTTGATCACGGATAAATCGCCCGGCGGATTCAGAAATTTCGCTCAACAGTTGCAGCGCCGACCGGGGCGGCCAACCACTAACCTTTGAAAAAGTCAGGAGCATATGCAAGGAAGCTCACATGCCAGTTCGTCCCAATTCCCACCGTTTGCGCCAAGGTCGTTTCTCGGAAAACGGTCGTGCCTACTTCATCACCTCTGTCATCCACGAACGCCAGCCTGTATTTGCAGATTGGCGGACAGGCCGATTACTGGTTGCAGAACTGCGCCGGGCTCATGAGCAAGGAGTCGCGCAGTCCATCGCCTGGGTTGTCATGCCTGACCACTTTCATTGGCTGATGCAATTGCAACGCGGCTCACTTGGTGAAGTCATTGGCGGTGTAAAGGCTCGCTGTACGCATGCGGTTAACAGAAAAACCGGACGTCACGGACCGCTGTGGCAAACCGGCTACCATGACCGAGCGATCCGTGACGGCGAGGACCTGGAGCCCATCGCCCGCTATATCATCAATAATCCCTTGCGAGCCGGGCTGGTCGATAACCTCGGTGATTACCCGCTTTGGGATACCTGCTGGCTCTGAGCGCAACAGCTCTCTGGAATAAGTGCATCTATTGTGGCGAGGGGATTTATCCCCGCTCGGCTGCGCAGCAGGCGCAACTTGCTCACATGCGGTGTGCCTGTAGAAACCGTGCTGGCAGGTTTTGGGGCAGCTTTGCAGCCCAACGGGGATGAATCCCCTCGCCACAGGGAGTCCCCGTATGACTGATAAATCGGCTAGCCATCTAAATCCATCGCTCGCACAGACACATCATGAGGATGTGAACAGCATCCTTGTGGCGAGGGGATTTATCCCCGCTCGGCTGCGCAGCAGGCGCAACTTGCTCACATGCGGTGGGCCTGTAGAAACTGTGGTGGCAGGTTTTGGGGCTGCTTTGCAGCCCAGCGGGGATGAATCCCCTCGCCACAGGGAGTCCATCGCTCGCACAGACACATCATGGGGATGTGAGCAGCCTCTTTGTGGCGAGGGGATTTATCCCCGCTCGGCTGCGCAGCAGTCGCAACTTGCTCACATGCGGTGCGCCTGTAGAAACCGTGCTGGCAGGTTTTGGGGCTGCTTTGCAGCCCAACGGGGATAAATCCCCTCGCCACATGGAGTCCCTGCAAGACTGATAAATCGGCTAGCCACAGGGAGTCCATCGCTCGCACAGACACATCATGAGGATGTGAACAGCCTCTTTGTGGCGAGGGGATTTATCCCCGCTCGGCTGCGCAGCAGGCGCAACTTGCTCACATGCCGTGTGCCTGTAGAAACCGTGCTGGCAGGTTTTGGGGCTGTTTTGCAGCCCAACGGGGATAAATCCCCTCGCCACAGGGAGTCCCCGCATGACTGATAAATCGGCTAGCCGCCTGAATCCCTCACACTGACAACATCCCGGCATGTGAACAGCCACAGGGAGTCCCTGCAAGACTGATAAATCTGCTAGCCACAGGGAGTCCATCGCTCGCACAGACACATCATGGGGATGGGAGCAGCCTTTTTGTGGCGAGGGGATTCATCCCCGCTCGGCTGCGCAGCAGTCGCAACTTGCTCACATGCGGTGYGCCTGTAGAAACCGTSCTGGCAGGTTTTGGGGTTGCTTCGCAGCCCARCGGGGATRAATCCCCTCGCCACAGGGAGTCCCTGCAAGACTGATAAATCTGCTAGCCACAGGGAGTCCATCGCTCGCACAGACACATCATGGGGATGGGAGCAGCCTTTTTGTGGCGAGGGGATTNCACAGGGAGTCCCTGCAAGACTGATAAATCTGCTAGCCACAGGGAGTCCATCGCTCGCACAGACACATCATGGGGATGGGAGCAGCCTTTTTGTGGCGAGGGGATTTATCCCCGCTCGGCTGCGCAGCAGTCGCAACTTCCTCAGACTCGGTGTGCCTGTAGAAACCGTGCTGGCAGGTTTTGGGGCTGCTTTGCAGCCCAACGGGGATAAATCCCCTCGCCACAGGGAGTCCCCGCATGACTGATAAATCGGCTAGCCACAGGGAGTCCATCGCTCGCACAGACACATCATGGGGATGTGAGCAGCCTCTTTGTGGCGAGGGGATTCATCCCAGCTCGGCTGCGTAGCAGGCGCAATTTGCTCACATTCGGTGGGCCTGTAGAAACCGTGCTGGCAGGTTTTGGGGCTGCTTTGCAGCCCAGCGGGGATAAATCCCCTCGCCACAGGGAGTCCCCGCATGACTGATAAATCGGCTAGCCGCCTGAATCCCTCACACTGACAACATCCCGGCATGTGAACANCGGGGATAAATCCCCTCGCCACAGGGAGTCCCCGCATGACTGATAAATCGGCTAGCCGCCTGAATCCCTCACACTGACAACATCCCGGCATGTGAACAGCCTTTTTGTGGCGAGGGGATTTATCCCCGCTCGGCTGCGTAGCAGGCGCAACTTCCTCAGACTCGGTGTGCCTGTAGGAACCGTGCTGGCAGGTTTTGGGGCTGCTTCGCAGCCCAACGGGGATAAATCCCCTCGCCACAGTGTGTGTTCCAGTTATTCAGACAAGCCGTCTCCTCCGCTCTGCACATTTTCTTCACCGGCTCCAACCACCGTCTAAGCTTCAGACAAGTCCGATCAATCTGCGTGAATGGATCAGTCGACTATGGGCGCTTTGTGGCAAACCGATTCGAGTAAAACCGTGGTTCAGACTGGACGTGTGAATGAAGCGCCTGTCCCTGAAAAACCCCGTCGTCAGCGGCACGGGTGGAAGGCTTTCTGGTTGCTGTTTTTGATCATTGCGGTGGTGGTGGGGCTCGCCGCGTCCAAGGAAATGCGCACTTCGCGCTTTCAGGCGCGGGAGCTGAGCCAGTACGCCGCTTCGCTGACCTACAAGCTTGAACCCGGCCCCAGCGAAGCGATTCGTTATCCGGGCAACGGCCCTTTCGATCTGCGCCTGGGTTACAGCTCTCTGGACGAATTCCTGCCACGCCTGCTCAAGCGCAATTACGTGATCACCGAGCAGACGCGCTTCTCCCCCGCCCTGCTCGGTTACACCGACAAAGGCCTGTTCGTGCCGTATTCGGAAAAGATCCAGGCCGGGTTGTCGATCACCGACTGCCGAGGCGCGCCGCTGTATCGATACAACTATCCGCAGCAACTGTATGCCGACTTCGCGGCGATTCCGCCGGTGGTGGTCAGCAGCCTGCTGTTCATCGAAAACCGCTTTCTCCTCGACCCGAAACAGCCGCTGGCCAACCCGGCGGTGGACTGGCCGCGCTTCGGCATGGCCGCGTGGTCGCAAGTGGCGAAGTTGCTGCACCTGCCCGGGCAATCGGCCGGCGGCAGCACCCTGGCAACGCAACTGGAGAAGTATCGCCACTCACCCGACGGCCTCACCGTGTCGGGCGCGGAGAAGATCCGCCAGATGATTTCCGCCAGCGTGCGCGCCTATCAGGATGGCCCGCAGACTCTCGGTTCGCGGCAGAACATCGTGCGCGACTACCTCAACAGCGTGCCGCTCTCGGCGGTGCCCGGCCACGGTGAAGTGCACGGCATGGCCGAAGGTTTGCGGGTCTGGTACGGCAGTGATTTCAACAAGGCCAACGAGCAACTGAACAGCCCGAAGACCGACCCGCAGACCATGGCCGCCAAAGGCCTGGCCTTGCGTGAAATGCTCTCGCTGATGATCGCCCAGCGCCGCCCTTCGCATTACCTGACCAAGGGTCGCGACGAATTGGCCAGCCTCACCGACAGCCACCTGCGCCTGCTCAAGCAGAACGGAGTGATCGACACCGCCCTCGCTGACGCTGCGCTGGCGAGCACCGTGTCGTATCGCGACTGGCAGACCCAGCCAACGATGCAGCCGATTGAAACCAACAAGGGCATAAGTGTTGCCCGCAGCCGCCTGGCGAGCATGCTCAACCGGCCGCTGTACGACCTTGATCGCCTCGACCTGTCGGCCACCAGCACCCTGCAGGGCGACCTGCAAACGCAGGCCACGGCTTATCTGAAAAAACTCGCCGATCCGGCCTACGCTGCCGAAATCGGCCTGCTCGGCGAACGCCTGCTGACGCCGACCAGCACCACGCAAGTGCGCTACAGCTTCACCCTGTTCGAACTGACCCCGGACGGCTCGCGGGTGCGCGTGCAGACCGACAGCACTGATCAGCCGTTCGACATCAACGAAGGCAGCAAGCTTGAACTCGGCTCGACGGCGAAAATGCGTGTGCTGACCACGTACCTGCAAATCGTCGCCGAGCTGCACGACAAATACGGCGCGATGGGCGTGGCAGAATTGAAAAAAGTCGAAGTGCCCGATCAAGACCGCCTCAGCCGCTGGGTCATCGACTACCTGATCCAGAACAAGGATCACGACCTGTCGAAGCTGCTCGGCGCCGCGCTGGATCGCAAATACTCGGCCAGCCCCGGCGAGGCGTTTTTTACCGGCGGTGGGCTGCACAGATTCAACAACTTCCGCAAAGAGGACAACGGTCGCCTGCCGACCCTGCGCGATTCGCTGCGCGAGTCGATCAACCTGCCGTTCATTCGCCTGATGCGCGACATCGTCCGCTACACCACCTACTCAGGCCCCAACGGCGAATTGCTCAAGGATGATCGCGATCCGCGCCGTCAGGAATACCTAGCCAGTTTCGCCGACCGCGAAGGCACCTCGTTCCTGCTCAAGTTCTGGAAGAAGTACAAGAACAAGGACACCCAGGCGCGCCTGGAAACCTTCCTCGACAGCATCCGCCCGACGCCGATTCGCATGGCGGCGGTGCATCGCTATCTGCTGCCGGAGGCCAGTCAGGAAGACTTCAACCGTTTCGTGCGCTCGCACCTCAAAGGCGCCAAACTCAACGAAAAACTCACCGACGACCGTCTGATCCGCCTCTACGATTCCTATGGCCCCGGCAGTTACGATTTGCCTGACCAAGGCTTCATCGCCAAGGTGCATCCGCTGGACCTGTGGATGATGGGTTATCTGTTGCATCACCCGGAAGCGACCTTCAGCGAGATCGTCAAGGCCAGCCATTTCGAGCGCCAGGAAGTCTACAGCTGGCTGTTCAAGAGCCGGCACAAGGGTGCGCGCGACAGTCGTATTCGCACCATGCTCGAGATCGAAGCGTTCCTCGACATTCATCAGCGCTGGCAGAAAGTCGGCTACCCGTTCGATCACCTGGTGCCGTCACTGGCCACGGCCATCGGCAGTTCCGGCGACCGTCCCGCCGCGCTCGCCGAGCTGATCGGCACCATCCTCAATGACGGCGTGCGCATGCCGACGCTGCGCATCGACAGCCTGCACTTTGCTGCCGATACGCCGTATGAAACCAGGCTGATCAACGACCCGCACGTGGGCAAACGCGTGATGCCGGTGGAAGTGGCCCGGGCCATGCGCGAGGCGCTGTCGCAAGTGGTCGACGCCGGTACCGCCAAACGGCTGTCCGGCAGTTTCAAACTGCCCGACGGCACACCGCTGGCCATGGGCGGCAAGACCGGCACCGGCGATAACCGCATTGCGGCGATCGGGTCTGGCGGGCGGATCATCAGTTCGAAGTCGATCAACCGCACGGCGACCTTTGTGTTCTACATCGGCGACCACCATTTCGGCACCCTCACCGCGTTCGTCCCGGGGCGCTCGGCGGAGAACTTCAAGTTCACCTCGGCTCTGCCCACGCAGGTACTCAAAGGCATGGCGCCGATTCTCACGCCGTATCTGCAACCGGGCAGCGACTCACAGTGCCAACCGCCACAGGCGCCCGTGGTGGCATCGGCGCTGCACTGACCGAACGTGGTCTGCACGTCGCGCCGAAGGCCATCGGCGCAAAAGGTGGTATTCGTGCATTGTTCCGATTCGAATTCTTGTCGCATCGCTGAGGCGATCACACGATTGTCTCCCGATCTTTGAACTTTTGTTTTGCCCTGCCGCCGGTACGCTGATCATTCCTCAAACAATCAAGGATGATTGGCCATGTCTGACTCCCCTCAGCCTGCCGAAGCCGCCGACAAAGGCCGGCATTACGCGTTCATCGAATCGGCTGTCAGCGCGCCGTTCAAAACTGCAACGCTCAGCCGCAGCCTGGCACTCGCCGCCACGCCACTGAAGCGCGAACCCTGGTACAGCGCACCCGGTACGTTTGCCAGCCGACTCGCCGCCGCCAATCTCAAGGCCTGGGACTCGCAGAACAAGGTCGATCATCTGCTGGCCAGGACCGACCTGTACGCCTTCGCCGAGCCGCTGCTCAAAGCAAGGATCAAGCAATGCCATGGCATCGAGCCGGACGTCAGGAAGACCTGGCTGCGCCTGTATATCCCCGCCAGCAGTCCCTGGTATGCAATCGACGTGGTCGACGGTTCGACGACCCGTACGGTCTCACTGCTCGATGCCGCTCTGCACAACTTTGCCGCCAACGAGACGGTCGGTGCAGGCTCGGACTACATCAGCCAGCCTGATGCGCGCGGCCACTTCGACGTCTTGCCGCTCAAAAACCAAATGCCCATCAGCCAGTTCCAGACACTGTGTCGCGACCTCGACCTGGGCGGGCAATATGCCAGGCACTTGCAGGGCTACTTGCTGCCCGGCGAAGCGCTGGCCGAGAGCCTTCTGCAATACAAGATCGGCACCAGCCTCAAAGACGCCCTCGCCGTCGCGGCGCACATCGCCTTGCTCAAGGCAGAGATCCAGTACGACACCTTCATGATGGTGCTCAGCTTCAGCACAGAGGAAAACCCGCGCTTGCGTCTCAACAACCGTTCGATTCGCTGCAATGACCTGTCCATGCTCGGTACCCGCCTGACCGGCATTCTGTTGCTGATGCATGGCCACCCCGACAGTCGTGGCGTTCGACGCCTGATCGTCTACGTGCCGCACGATCCGGATCATCCACTCAAGGAGTACGAGTCGCTGGCTGCGTTTCGTGAAGAACTGACCCGCCAGTTGCGCGAGGACCGCCTGAGCGCCTCGACCGGGCATACGTACCGGCAATTCTTCAGCCAGTTTGTCGATCAGCAGCAACGTGGGCATTTTTTTGCCGAACTCGAACAGCGGTTGTTCGTCGTCCGCCATCACGAACGCGAGCAGAGCACCGACCAGCGCCCGGTGTGGCGCAAGGACCCGGTGGAAAAGCCCAGGTTGCAGTTCACGCGCTTGCCGTTGCAGGGCGATTACTGGCGGCACGTCTATCAGCAGAAACTCAACAAGGTCATCAATGATGCGCGGCAAATCGCTGTCTCGACCGCCGATGCCGATAGCAACGCACGCTGGGCATGGTGGGACAACTTCAAGCGGATCGTCTCGGACATCTTCAACGTCGCCCTGCTGATTGCCACGCCCTTTGTGCCTGGTCTGGGCGAGGTGATGATGGCCTATACCGCCTATCAACTGACCAGCGATGTGATTGAAGGCATCGTCGATCTGGCCGAAGGCGTCTGGGAGGAAGCTGCCGGACATGTCATCAGTGTGGTGACCGATGTCATTCAACTGGCGGCGTTCGGCGCCGGCGCGCAGATTGGCGAAACGTTGCGGATAAAACTTTCACCGCAGGTCGATGCCATGCAACAGGTCAAATTGCCCGACGGCAAACCAAGCCTGTGGCATCGCGACCTCAGCCCTTATGCACGCGACGAGCTGAGCCTGGCAGCGCAATCGAAGCCCGATCGTCACGGCCTGCATCAACATGCCAGCGCCAGCGTCCTGCCGCTGGAAGGCAAGCTCTATGTGGTGGAAAAAGCCTCCGCCGATGCCACCAGCAAAACCCACCGGATCAAACATCCGAATCGAGAAAATGCCTACCAGCCACGGATCGAACACAACGGTCACGGCGCCTGGCTGCATGAAGCAGAATCGCCAGGCGACTGGCCCGACGCCCGGCTGATGCCTCGCCTGGGTCACAGCGTCGAGCGCTTCACGCCTGTGCAACTGGAGGACATCCGGCGCAGCAGCGGCACCAGCCACGATGAACTGCGTCGCATGCACAGCGACAACAGCCCGCCACCGCCGCTGCTGGCCGACACGGTCAGGCGCGTCAGTGCATACGAGGATGTCATCGAGGCTGTGCAGAACCTGCGTAACGGCAAACCGATCGATGCCGATGCGGTATGGCTGGAGCCGATGCTGACCAGCCTGCCGGGCTGGCCGCCGCGACGCGCGCTGGAGGTTTTCGCGCGTCAGGACCTGACCGGCTACTCGCATAAATACGGCAACCCGCTGGCGTCCGAAGCCGACACGTTGCGCATCAGCCAGGCTGATCTCAACGCCGGACACTTGCCCGAGCGGGTCGCCGGGTTCCTGCGCGACGACGAGTTCAATCATCTGCTCGGCCCGATGGTCACTGCCGAGCAACGGGTCGAGGTCCTGCGCAGTCAACTGGCCGACGCACTCAATCAGCAGCGCAGCGCCGTCGCCCGCCATCTGTACCAAGCCGGGCAGCGCAACGGCCACGCCGACATTGCCGTGATCAGACAGTCGTTTCCGGATCTGCCATTGCCCTTGGCCGAGACGGTTCTGAGCCAGGCTCGCGTCGCCGAACGGCAACGCATCAGCGACGAACAGCACTTGCCGCTACGCCTGAAGAATCAGGCCCGGGAGCTGGATTTCGAGGCGTCGGCCAGTCGCGCTTACGACGGTTTTTACCGGGACGATCTGATGACTGAACAGACCGAACGCCTGGCGCTCAATACGCTGAAAATCCACACCGACACCTTTGCCGACCTGCGCATCGAAGTGTTCGACGGCAGCCCGCACGGTCCGTTGCGCTGCAGTGTCGGGCCGCAGGACGCCAGTACTGTAAGGCAGCTGCTGAGGCGTGGCGAAGGCCGTTATGAAGTGCGCGACGCCAAGGGTCAGGTGCTGCATGACAGTAGCGATTTCCACGAAGCCATCCTGCGCGCCGTACCGCTCGAAACGCTGGCGAGTACCGGTTATCAGCGCGGTCAGGGCCGCGCCTTGAAACTGTGGATCATGGAACAGTGCGCCCCGCCAGCCGAACGCCGTATTGCTCTGGCGCAACCGCCGATCCGAACGGTCGCCCCCCGCGAGACGGAGATTCTTCTACGCGGCTGGCCCTGGGCGGCAAAAACCCCGGAACAGCGGCTCAGACAGTTGTACCCGAAACTCAACGACAGAGAGGTCGCGGGTTTCCTGGCGGCGCTGGAAAAAAAGGGCAACAGCGAACGCGCCATCGCCGACCTTGAGCGCGAACGCGAAGTGCTCGACAACGCCCTCGACAGCTGGCGCAGCAGTTACACCCCCGTCATTGAAGACAACGGGGAACTGATCGCGCTGCCAACGGATTTCGTCCGCGAGGGCGGCTTGTACATCGAGCAGCAGTTGAGGAAGTGCTTCAAACGCGAGAACGAACGGCCCGGCGCACGCAATCCCCATCCGGAACACGGCTATACGCTGGACCTTTCAGCCGAACTGCCGCTACCGAACCTTGAGTCATGGTGGCGCGACTTGCGACGGCGTCCCGGGATGCAGCAATACTTCGAGCGGATTACCGGACTGAACATCACCAACGTTGCGCTTTCAACCACACCGGACAGCCTGCTGGCGAGTTTCCCGAATCTGCGGCAATTGAGCGCCCAACGCTGCGGTTTCAAGGAGGTGCCGGCTGCCCTCGGAAAAATGCATCAATTGCAGACGCTGGACCTGTCGCACAACAGCATTGAACTGACCTATGACTCAAGCACGCGCCTGAGCAATCTCACCCGCTTGCACAGCCTGAATCTCAATGGCAACAACCTGCGTGTGCCGCCGGATATCGGGCGCATGGAGCAACTGGTCGAACTGAACCTGGTCAATACGCGCATTCGCGATTGGCCGGCAGGATGGCTTGAAGTCGATGGACAGATACGGCAGCGCCCGAAGGGGTTCTACCTGGACATGCGAGACAATCCGCTGGACACCCTGCCCCGGGTCGAACCCGGTAGCGATCAGGCGCGCCTGCTGGCTCGCGCACGGATCAGTGTTGCCAAATTCGACGGTGACCAGTTGCGGCGTCTTGGCGAGTATCGCCAGTCGGTAGGGTTGAGCGTCGTGCCCGGTTATTCATCCGCCGCCGCCGATGAGCTTGATTACTGGAAGTTGATGCCCGCCAATGCGGATCCGTCCCACCCTTCGGCAGCCTTCAGCCGCTACCGCGAGCAGTCCTGGCATGACCTGATGGCCGAGCCTGATTCCGCCGGCTTTTTCAGCGTGATCCGCAAGCAACGCGAATCCGCCGATTACGGGACTGACGCGGGGCGGCGGAATTTGACCGCACGGGTCTGGGACATGGTCGATGCGGCGGCGCTCGACGAACATCTGCGCAAAAAGCTCTTCGAGCAGAACGTGTCTGCACAGGACTGCGCTGATCTGGGCCAGCAGCTGTTCAATTCACTGGGGCTCAAAGTCCTGGTATCCAAGGCCTGGAACGAAACGGCATCGGCCTCGCAGCTGGAAGACAGACTCGTGCGTCTGGCGCGCAGCGCGGCTCGCCTTGATCGGGTCAGCGATGAGGCCGCCATGGAGGTCAGTCGCCAGCAACAGCAACACCTGATCGATCCGCGCCTGCCGGCGCCGGACGAAATCCAGATTCATCGGGCGTTCGAAGCGGGCCTGGGCGAGCGTCTGGATTTGCCCTGGCAAGCGGGGGGCATGCCTGTGCAGCCTCGGGCCGGGGTAAGCGAGGAAAAGCTCAACGCTGCCTACCAGAGAATCATCCAGCGCGAACAGGGGGATGGCCTGGTCAACGGCATGATCGATCTCTATACCGATCCTTTCTGGGAGGATTACCTGCGCAATACCTATCCTGACCGTTATCAGGAGAACCTGCGCCTGTACGAAGAAAAATTCCGTCAGCTCGACAGCCAGGTGTTCAGCAGCGACCGGGAGTACAGGAAGCTGGCCGACAAAATCAGCTACGAGCGCAACGAGCTATCCCGCGCCTTGAGTCGCCAAGCGCTTGAGCGGGCCGGACTCTGAAGCGATCACGCCGCATTCGGCGAGCGCTTCAGGCTGGCCGAATCTGCGCCGCGGACCTGCGTCGTGCGAGCGATACCCACCTCGCACGACATTCAGGCATCAGCGTCATTGCCGTTTGGCGCGCTGGCGCTGAACAACAGCACGACGTTGCCGCTGTAATGACCGGGGCGGTAGCCACCCGGCGGTTTGATGGGTTCGATTTTCAGCAGCACACGTTTACCGACAGCCGCCTCTTCTTCCGAAAGCACTTGTTGCGGAATGATGTGCGAACTCAGCACGACGTCATTGAACGTCACCCGCAGCTCAATCACTTCACCCGTTGTGCCGGTATCAAGGAATGGCTCGGTGGCCAGACGCGCCTCGATGGCGCTGCTGTCATGCCGCATGTCAAAAGATTTTTCCAGATTGCCCAGGCTGTCCGTGGCATGGTGCCAGGCCAGCACCTGCGGACGGTGAATCCAGTCCGGTTGTGCCGGAATGATGTAGAAGGGCCGACTGGGAATGGTCAGCGACACTTCGAAGGTGTGCTCCTCCCGGGCGGCCCACGTCACTGCCGCGGTCAACGCGGCGGCGACCGCCAGCAGGGCGGCGGTGCATTGCTTGATCATGTTGGCTACCTGATGCGTGAATGGAAAACCGGCCTAGCGGCTGGCGACTTTCATGGTTTTCTTGTCGCTGCCTTCGATCAGAAAGAAGCGGTACTCACGGCCCTTTTCCTTGTTGAAGGCAAAGGACTTGCCCGCCAGCACATGGTGTTTGGTGGTCGCCCCGCAATCGCTTTCCTTGCTCAGCGAACAGCTCTTGAACTCATCGACGATCACCACGGTATTGCCGTTGTTGCGCAGTTCGTAGCGACTCTCGGTTTCGTTGATCGCCGTGGCGTAACGCGCTTCCCTGGGGCGGACAAAGAAGATCGTGCCAAACCCGGTCATGACGTTGACGCCGGCCGACAACGACTTTTTGTAATCCTCCCGCTCTTCACCGGTGACGACAAAATCGTCTTCCTTTTCCGGCACCACGGGCACGAAGCGCACGCGGAAATAGCGTTCTCGATCCCGTTCGCCCATGTACAGCAAGCGTGTGCCCTGCATGCCTTGCGCCGGGACGATCAGCCGCGCCGGGCTGGCCATCAGGCCGTTGCGCGAGGCGCCATCGGCGGCGTTTTCGACAGCAATTTCCTTGGGCGTGCCGGCGTCGTCGTAAACGATTTCGAGCACATTGATCTTGACGAATGCGGTGGCGTCGCCGCTGTTGAAAACTCGCTTGAGATAGGTGCTCTTGTCGGCTTCCAGATAGTCGTAAACGGTGCCGACATTGATCTGCGGCCCGGCCTGCGCCGTCAGGCAAAAAACGCTGAGCAGGCCCAGCAAAAGACCACGGTTCATCGTGTTGAACTCCATGAACGTTGAGTGAAAGCGGACCGGGACGCTCATACTTCCGAATCCCAGATAATGGTGACGTTGCCGCGCAAACGGTCGTTCTTGCCCGGCCTGAGCAGGAAGTCGATGTCTTTCGATGCCATATCAAAATGCAGATAGCCAGGCTTGCGCTCGACATACACTCCAGGCTGAAACGGCGCTGACCAGCGATTGAAATTCAGGGAAATCCGGTTAACCGGACCGCCGCCGGGGCCGCTGATGCCCGACGGCAAACTCATCGAGACCTGAACCGGGGCCGTATCGCCCTTCGGGCTACCCAGGTTGCAGACGTTTCCGCCGTAGGAATTGCACAACATCATGACCTTGAAACGCGATGAGGCCGAAATGTAGAAGACCTGGTCGGCAAATATCCGTGTGGGTTTGCGTCCGCTGTTGATCCATGGCTCCCAGCCACCTACGGGCTCAAGCGTGACCCGAGTGCCGCCGGGGGGCAGGTCGACCTTGAGGGTGTGTTGCACGTCGAGGACGAAATCCAGGGTCAGCGTGGGGTCGTCGGGCTGCAGCAAGAGGCCGCCCAGAACAAAATCGCGGCCGCCTCCCAAGGTGTAAGTAACCGAACCGGTATATTGCCCGGTAGACATGCCCAACGGATTGGGAGTCCTTAATTCATAAGCAAAATCCATCTTGTCGAAAGCTATTGACGGGAGACGGTAAGCGGCGTTTTTGGAGCAGCCAGCTTGCACCGGGGTCTTCCAGAAGAAGCGATAACTGTGCGTACCGTAGGACGCCACACCGCTGTAACGGCAGGGTTCCGGCACATAAACCCAACCGCTGGAGTCCCATAATTTGTCATGCGCTTCAGCCACGTCTGACACGCCGGTGATGCTGGTCGCGGAATCGCCCAGAATGTACGTGGAGCCGATACCGATGATGCGCACTTCGACGGTTTCGGTTTCCTGCGTTTGCATATTGGTAACTGTCAATTGTCGCCAGTCGGCCGGGGCTTTCACCAGCATCGGTTCACCGCGTGAGATGAAGCGTGTGGAGTCGAACCGTACAGGCATCTCGATGCTGAAAATGTTGTGGTCGGCGCATTGCGCCGGGTAGCTTGCGCAGTAGCCGGTGTTGGGGGTTTTGTTCACGAACAGATTCTTGCCTGGCTGCGTCGGGTCAGGCTGAAACGTCGCACGGATTTCCTGATTGAACCCATGGGCGGTGGACATGGCCAACGCCAGCGTCAGCGCGCAGCCTGCCTGGAAGATTTTCATATGCTCAGCCTGCCTTCATTTCGGTGGTAGTGACGTCGGCGAGGGTGTCTGGGGTGCAACGCAGATCGCCGATCATCAACACGTCGTTTTCGCTGCGGTGGTCGGCCTCGTTCAAGCGGAACTGACACAGCAACTGGTTGCCCTGGCGCACTTCCAGGGTGGGTGAACCGGCGTTCATTTCCATCGAGAAGAAACCGTCGACTTCGGTCACGCCACGGCTGGCGTGGTTGATCACGTGGTGGCCCTTGAGCGGCCGCCCGCTTGCATCGACCAGGCGACCGAGCACGGTGAGGGTTTTCATCACGCGAACCTTGCGATACTCGATGCCGCCCTTGTTCAGGTGATAGCGGGTTCGCGCCGGTTCGATGGTGGCGGCCGGTACGGTGTTGCCTTCGAAGTCGAAGCTCACCGAGCTGTTCTGATAAGCGGTGATCGGAATGAAATTGCGCCCCGGCTTCAGCGCGGCACCGCCGCCGCTGTAGTCATCGGCCCGCAGGACGATGTCGTCGATATCCGACTCGACGTCGACGATCATTCCGGCACCGCGCACGTCGCTCTGGCTGGTCAGCAGCATCTTTTCGCCGCCGACCACCAGTGTGCTGTCGAGGTTGAGCCCGCCAGTGAAGTTGCCGTTGTAGGAAGAGCGCTGGACGAAGGCGTCGCCGTTTACCGCGTCGGTGCGGAAATTGGTCAGGCTCGACATGCCCAGGCCGTAAGTGTCGGTAAGCGCCGTCACCGAGACGCTTTGCAGCACGTGATCCTTGAAATCCTTGCGCCAGCCGAGCGAAGCATTGTTGTCGCGTTTGCCGTCGCGGGCCGTGCGTGAACCGATGCTGCCGGTGAGCTGCTGACCGGGAGCGCCCAACGCCAGGTTGATGCTCAGATCGACGCCGCGATTGCGCGCATCGCCACTGCTGAAACTGCCCGGGCGATCAAAGACCGACAGGCGCCAACTGGCATCACTGCCCAGCAATACGGCGCGCTGGGTCCAGCCCAGATCCACGCCCACGCCTTCGACATTGCCTTCGCTGTGCGAGACCCGGGCATTGACCGAACTCTTGCTGCTCAGCCGATGGTTGAGCGCCAGCGACGAATTGCTGGTCTGGCCGACAAACACGTTACGTGGACGAACGCGCGTGCCGTCCGGCAGCGTGTCGTAGGTGTTGGTGGTGTCGAGCCAGCTGCGGTTGTGGCTGATCACCAGACTGCCCGCGCCATAGTTGTAAAGGCTTTGCAGGTCCAGACCGGTGCCGTAATCCTCGGTCTTGTAGACATTGGCATACAGGCTGACGTGGTTGGCCAGGGTCCAGTCGATGGAAGTACCGTATTGCAGTTTTTCGCGGATCTGCCGCGCCGACGCGCCGACAATCACCCGTGGGTGCAGCAGGTAATTGACCGCCGCACCGGCGGTGGGACTGCCGCTCGATTGCGTGTCCCAGTTGCTCAGCAGTTTGCTTTCTTCACCGGCAAACACGTTGTAGCGCCAGCGTTCGTCAAGGTTGCGCCAGTTGCTGGGCTTGTACACCAACTCCTGGGTGGTGGAGGTGATCTGGCCGTCTTCGATCAGGCGCACTTCCACTTCATAAATACCGCCGGGCAGCGGCCGGGTGTCGAGGGTCTGCAAACCGGCCGGCACCGATTGGGTATTGATCAACAGACCGTCGCGCCAGATCTCCACCGAACCCTGCCGGTTGGCTGTCACGTAGATCGGGTAAACGCTGGGCATCGGGCTGTTGATCGCGAGGCTGTCGGAGCTGCCGTACATGAGGCCGACCGCCGTATCGGGGCTGGTGCCAAACGTGCGCGGCTGGCGCGTGAGTCCTTCGGAATTGGGGGTGAAATAGCCCAGGCGCAAGAAACTGCCTTGCAGTTCGCGCTGGGTGTGCAGCTCGTGCACGGCGTGGTAGAGCTTGTCGTCGGGGCCACCAAGCCGGGCCAATTGCAGATTCAGCGTCTGGCTCCAGTTGCCCAGGCTTGAACTGGCTTCCAGGCCAAAGCGTCCGCCGAGGTCCTGATCCTGGCCACCGTTGAGGTTGAGCTGGTTGCGCACCATCAGGCCGCTGCTACCACCGCTCGGTTGCTCGTAATAACGCTTGGCTTGAAGGTCGCGTTCGGCGTTTTCGGTGACGATCGATACCAGCGAACTTTCCAGGTTGTAATGCACCGCGAGAAACTGGTCGGGGCAGGAACCGCTGCACGCACCTAATGGCACGCCGGGTTTGAGGTAGCTTGCCCATTTTTCCCGTTCAGCGGGGCCGAAGCGGTTTTCGCTGGTGTCGGTGAATTCGAGAAGGGTGATGCGATCATCGCGGGACAACACCACCATGGCCTCACCCAACGGCTGTTGGTCGACTTCGACCCGCACCGCCAGAGGCACATCAAAGAAATGCTCCTCGAAATCCGCTGGCAAGCCTTTGGCCTGCGCCAGCAAACTGCGTGGCGTCGTACCGGCGGTGTTGGATGCGACGGCTGCGCTGGCACAAAACAACAGCGCAAGCGCAGCCGCGATGGGTGTCATCGGGAACATGAACTCGTACTCTGATTGACTGACAATGAAAGTCCGTCGGGGCAAACATCACTGCCTGCCCCGTCGGTTGACGCCACTGCTGAAAAGCGAGCGTTTTGGACCTGATCAGTCGATCAGTTGCCGCCAACCGGTGGCACGGCGTCGAAGATCATCGCCACGGAACCGGTGTAGTCACCCGGCTGAAAGTTGCTGCCTTTGGCGGAGATTTTCAGCGGGGCGCGGTAGTTCACATCCGATTCGGATTCACCGACGACCATTTGCGGGGTCAGGGTCAGTTCCTTGTTGTTGAGCATGACCTGCAGGTCGATCGAGGTATTGCCGGCAACCAGTTTCGGCAGACTTTCCAGGCTGGCGTGAACCGAACCGTTGTTATTGCGCACGTCGAAGAAACCGTTGACGTCGGCCATCTTGCCGGTGGTCGGCTGATAGCTCATGTCCTGGTCCTTGTTGACCAGATCCGGATCAGTCGGCACCACATAGAAACCGTTGGTTGGCACATGAGCGATCAGGCTGATGGAGTGCGACGCTTCGCCCGCAGCGAAGGCAGTGGAGGACATTGCCAGAAGAGCCAGTGGAGCAGCGATTGCGATTTTCTTGAACATCGTTCAGTACCTGTTTGCTTTATATAGGGGGTGTCATTGAAAGTTCACAAACCATTTGCTCATCGACCGCCAGAGCAACTTGAACTTTCAATGGCGGGCATCATCGGCTGTTGCCTCTGGAATGTAAGCAGGCAACTTCCGACAAACTCGTAGTTAAACAACCTCACACCCCGCCAGAAAAAAGAACAAAAAACAGATACTTGCAACATTCGCTGTAAGTTGCGCCCTACACACAGTTACAGGCAAAAAACCATACAGCAACTTAGCCGCTTTAACGCGGCAACTTGCGAGGAATTAGAACATATACTCAAGTACAACTAGAGCGATAACTTTAACTTTACGGTCACCGCTTTGATTTATTGATCAAAAAACTTTTTCCGGCTCTTTTTCGCTTTGACCGCTCGTCCGTCAAGCTCAGGACAAGGCCAAAAACGTCTTGCGCAACCCTTAAGATATATCTTAAGCTGTATCTAAATACGACGAGAGAGAAGCGAAATGAGAGACGATCATTCCCCCCATCGCGAGCACGGCGATGGCCGCGACGGCTTCGAGAAACGCCCCGGTCGCGAACGCGGCGGTCGCGGCCCGCGAGTTTTTGCCCCCGGCGACTTGAAATTGCTGTTGCTGGCGCTGATCGCCGAGCAGCCCTGCCACGGCTACGACCTGATCCGCCAGATCGAAGGCATGTTCGATGGCGCTTACAGCCCGAGCCCCGGGGTGATCTACCCGACCCTGACTTTTCTGGAAGAGAGCGATTTGATTGCCGGTGATGCCGAGGCCGGCAAAAAGCGTTACAGCGTCACCGACGCCGGTCGTTTGTCTTTAAGTGAACAAGCGGTGGCGCTCGACGGCGTACGCATGCGCATTGACGTCAGCAAGCGCTCGCTGCGCGGCCATGATCGTCCGCCGGAAATCCACGAAGCGGTGCACAACCTGCGCCATGCCTTGCAGCTGCACCACGGGCGCTGGAGCGCCGAGGAAATCCTGCGCGTGCGCGACCTGCTCAACGACACCGCCAAAGCCATCGTCGACGGCCCTGCCGTTCAACCTGCCACGGAGAAAGCCGAATGACTGCAGTCGATACTCAAACCATTCACCGCGTGATGCACGAAATCAAACGGCGCAAGCTTGAAGTGCTGCGCGTCACCGACCTGACCCCACGCATGCGTCGCATCACCCTCGGCGGCCCGGAACTGGCCGGGTTCATCAGCCTGGGCACGGACGATCACGTCAAACTGCTGTTCCCGCAGAACGCCGAACAAGCGGCGGCGCTGGAGACGATGCAACTGGGCGCCGGCAAGGACAACGGGCCGATGCCCGAGATGCGCGACTACACGCCGCGTCGTTACGATCTGGAAAAAATGGAGCTGGACATCGATTTCGTCCTGCACGGCGACGGCCCTGCCTCGACCTGGGCCGAGCAGGCACAACCGGGGCAGTTCCTGCACATCGGCGGGCCACGCGGGTCGATGATCGTGCCGGACATCTTCGACAGCTATCTGCTGATCGGCGACGAAACCGCCCTCCCCGCCATCGCCCGCCGCCTCGAACACCTCGCGGCGAATCGCAAGGCGCTGGTGGTGATCGAAGTGGAAAACGGCGCTGAGCAGCAAGTGCTGGAAAGCGCAGCGCCGTTCAATGTGATCTGGGTCCTGCGCGAAGGCGGCAAGGACAACCTGCTGGCTACCGTCAAGCAATTGCAGGTGCCCAAGGGCAATCTGTACGCATGGGTGGCGACCGAAACCAAGGTCTCACGGCAGATCCGCCGGGTACTGATCGATGAGCATGGGCTCGATGAACAGTTCATCAAGGCGGTCGGCTACTGGCGCGCCGAGGGCTCTGAGGAAGAGTGATCTCTTCCTGACCCATATCACCCTTGTGGGAGCGAGCCTGCTCGCGAAGGCATCGGCACAGTCGAAAGATTTGCTGGCTGACGCACCGCATTCGCGAGCAGGCTCGCTCCCACACTGGATCTCAACTTCGTGCGGACAATTTGCGGTCGAGGCCGATAATCAGCACCCCCACCAACACAAACCCCACCAATATCCCCCCGGCATTCGCCAGCACCTGTGGATAACCCAACGCCGCCACATCAATGAACGGATACGCATAAGCGCCGAGCAGATGCCCGCGCAGCAAGGCATAGATGAAGTACACCAGCGGATAGATCAGCCACAGCGGCAGATGCCACAGGCGCAACGTGCCTTTGGGGACGCAGCGCCACCAATAGCCGAGAAACAGCAATGGCATGACGTCGTGGAGCAACTCATCGGCAACAAACTGCCAGCCTTCGGGGTGCCACAAATGCCGTAACAGAATGCTGTAGGCCAGACCGACGACGGCGATACTCACCGCGATTCCACTGCTGACCCACGGCTGCAGAAACCAGCGCCGTGCGGCGGATTCGCGCTCGGTGACCGCGCAGGTCAACACCGTCGCCACCAAGGTGTTGGTCAATATGGTGAAGTAGCTGAAGAAACTCACCAGCCCGCCCAGCAGGCTGGCGCCGATGCTCAATCGTGCGAAGAAGATCAGGTACAGCTGAATCGTCAATCCGGCCCAGCCCAACACGGCCAGGCCGGTGATCAGGCGTCGGCGCCTCGCGCTGTCCATCTCAGAGCGGTCGCTTGGTGCGCATCAGCTTAACGTACAGGCGCTCGACCTTTTCCCGCGCCCACGGGGTTTTACGCAGGAAGGTCAGGCTCGACTTGATGCTCGGATCGCTCTTGAAGCAACGGATGTCGATACGCTCGGCCAGCCCCGACCACTCGTAGTGAGTCACGAGTGCATTGAGGATCTGTTCAAGGGTCACGCCGTGCAGCGGATCGGGGGATTGTTCGTTCATGCCGGGCCTTTGGGCGAAGTGAAAATGCGTAAAGCCGCGCACCTTAGCCGAGGGGCCGGGCGGGTGGAAGGCCTGTCTTCAAATGTAGGCCAACCTAGGAAGATCGCAGGCTGTGGCCCGACTCACAATGCGCCCGTTTGCCGCACTGTTACCGAATCCGAAACGCTGCATGTCTGCAAAAGCGCTTTCTCAATTTGTTACAGATCATTATCCTGCCGCCCTTCCGCTGAAACGCTTCACTGCCTGCGACAATCTGAAGCGTTCGGCCTGCACCTGAAAACATCAAAAAAAGACTTCTTCATGCCTGACTTTTCCTTCTCCCGAGACAGCGCTATCTCTGCCCTGCGCACCCTTGGCGGCTGCACCGCCCTCGGCCTTGCCACTTGCGCCCACGCGGCGCCGGCCTTCGACAGTGAATCACCGTACATGCTTGGTGACTGGAACGGCACGCGCACGGAACTTGCGGAAAAAGGCTACGACTTCAAACTCGATTACACCGGCGAAATGGGCAGCAACCTGCACGGCGGCTATGACCACGACCGCACTGCCCGCTACAGCGACCAGTTCGGCCTCGGCACCCATCTGGATCTGCAGAAGATCCTCGGTTGGAACGACGCTGAATTTCAGCTGACCATCACCAAGCGCAGCGGCAACAACATCAGCAACGACCGCATCAACGACCCGCGCGTTGGCGGCTTCACTTCCGCCCAGGAAGTCTGGGGCCGTGGCCAGACCACGCGCCTGACGCAGATGTGGTATCAGCAGAAATTCTTCGATCAGAAACTCGACATCAAGGTCGGCCGTTTCGGCGAAGGCGAAGACTTCAACAGCTTCCCTTGCGACTTCCAGAACCTCGCGTTCTGCGGCTCGCAGGTCGGTAACTGGGTCGGCGGCATCTGGTACAACTGGCCGGTCAGCCAGTGGGCGCTGCGGGTCAAATATCACCTGACGCCCGAGCTGTATGCGCAGGTCGGCGCCTACGAGCAGAACCCGTCGAACCTCGATCGCGGCAACGGCTTCAAACTCAGCGGCAGCGGCACCCAGGGCGCGATCCTGCCGGTCGAACTGGTGTGGACGCCGAAGCTCAACGGCCTGCCGGGCGAATACCGCGCCGGTTATTACTACAGCAATGCCAAGGCCTCTGACGTCTATAAAGACCGCAATGACCAACCGGCAGCGCTGAGCGGCGAAGCCTATCGCAGTGCCTCGAGCAAGCACGGCGTATGGCTGGGCATTCAGCAGCAGGTCACCAGCATCGCCAGTGACCACTCCCGTGGTTTGAGCCTGTTCGCCAACGCGACGATGCATGACAAGAAAACCAACGCCATCGACAACTACGTGCAGGCCGGCCTGACCTACAAAGGCCCGTTCGACGCCCGCGCCAAGGACGACATCGGTTTCGCCCTCGCTCGTGTGCACGTCAACCCGGCCTATCGCAAGAACGCCGAGGCGAGCAACCGCGCCAACGCCGTCTACGACTACGACAATCCGGCGTTCCTGCCACCGCAGGACACCGAATACAGCGCCGAGCTGTATTACGGCGTGCACGTGACCAACTGGCTGACCGTGCGCCCGAACCTGCAATACATCCGCCATCCCGGTGGCGTGAACGACGTCGACGACGCCCTGATCGGCGGGATCAAGATCCAGTCGTCGTTCTAAAAAACGCCACAAGGCCCTGTGGGAGCTGGCTTGCCAGCGATAGCAATCTGTCTGGCGCTTTCAGTGTTGGATGTGCAATCGCCATCGCTGGCAAGCCAGCTCCCACAGGGATCCATGAAATTCGATAGCCGAACAAGTTTTTATCTGAACCATGCCTGCGCCAGATCGTCATCTAAAGTGACTACAGCGCGGGACTACATAAACGTCACGGAGAATCACACTATGAGCACCGAAAGTGCTTCGAGTCGGGGCCGTCTGCTACCGGGCCTGCTCGGCATCCTGCTTCTACTGATGGGCCTGGCCATGCTGGCCGGGGGAGTCAAGCTGAGCATGCTCGGCGGCTCGCTTTACTATCTGCTGGCCGGTATCGGCATCGCGCTGAGCGGCATTCTGCTGCTGATGCGCCGCCGCGCGGCACTGGGCCTGTACGCCATCGTGCTGTTTGCCAGCACGGTATGGGCATTGTGGGAAGTCGGTCTGGACTGGTGGCAACTGGTGCCGCGTCTGGCGCTGTGGTTTGTCCTCGGTTTCGTGATGCTGCTGCCGTGGTTCCGTCGTCCGCTGCTACTCAACGGCTCGGCGAAAATCGGCACTGGCGGCCTGACCGTCGCTGTGATCCTGGCCGGCGTTACCGCTCTGGCCAGCCTCTTCACCCACCCGGGCGAAACCTTCGGTGAACTGGGCCGCGACAGCGCCGACATGACCAGCACCGCACCGGCCATGCCGGATGGCGACTGGCAAGCGTACGGTCGCACCGAGTTCGGTGACCGCTACTCGCCGCTCAAGCAGATCACCCCGGAAAACGTCGGCAAGCTGCAAGAAGCCTGGCGCATCCAGACCGGCGACCTGCCAACTGCGGATGACCCGGTCGAGCTGACCAACGAAAACACCCCGCTCAAAGCCAACGGCATGGTCTACGCCTGCACCGCGCACAGCAAAGTGCTGGCACTGGACCCGGACACCGGCAAGGAAATCTGGCGCTTCGATCCACAGATCAAGAGCCCGGTCGGCTTCAAGGGCTTCGCCCACATGACCTGCCGTGGCGTGTCGTACTACGACGAAGCCGCCTATGCCAAGTCTGAAAATGCCGGTTCCGCTGTCATCTCTGAAGCCGGCCAGGCCGTTGCTCAGGCCTGCCCGCGTCGCCTGTACCTGCCAACTGCTGATGCCCGCCTGATCGCACTGAACGCCGACACCGGCAAGATCTGCGAAGGCTTCGGCACCAACGGCGTGGTCGACCTGACCCAAGGCATCGGCCCGTTCACCGCCGGCGGCTACTACTCCACCTCGCCAGCAGCGATTACCCGTGATCTGGTGATCATGGGCGGTCACGTTACCGACAACGAATCGACCAACGAGCCATCGGGCGTGATCCGCGCCTTCGACGTGCGCGATGGGCACCTGGTGTGGAACTGGGACAGCGACAAGCCGGACGCCACCGAGCCATTGGCCCCGGGCGAAACCTACAGCCGCAACTCGGCGAACATGTGGTCGCTGGCCAGCGTCGATGAAAAACTCGGCATGGTATACCTGCCACTGGGCAACCAGACCCCTGACCAATGGGGCGGCAACCGCACCCCGGGCGCCGAGAAATTCAGCGCCGGCCTCGTCGCGTTGGACCTGGCTACCGGTAAAGTGCGCTGGAACTACCAGTTCACCCACCACGACCTGTGGGACATGGACGTGGGCAGCCAGCCAACCCTGCTCGACATGAAAACCGCTGACGGCGTGAAACCTGCGCTGATCGCTCCGACCAAACAGGGCAGCCTGTACGTCCTCGACCGTCGTGACGGCACGCCGATCATTCCGATCAAGGAAATCCCGGTTCCGCAGGGCGCCGTGAAAGGCGACCACACCGCACCGACCCAGGCCCGTTCGGACCTCAACCTGCTGGCCCCGGAACTGACCGAAAAAGCCATGTGGGGCGCCAGCCCGTTCGACCAAATGCTGTGCCGCATCCAGTTCAAGGAACTGCGTTACGAAGGTCAGTACACCCCGCCATCGGAACAGGGCAGCCTGATCTATCCGGGTAACGTCGGCGTGTTCAACTGGGGCGGCGTCTCGGTCGACCCGGTTCGCCAACTGCTGTTCACCAGCCCGAACTACATGGCCTTCGTCTCGAAAATGGTGCCACGCGAGCAAGTCGAAGCCGGCAGCAAGCGCGAGAGCGAAACTTCGGGCGTGCAGCCAAACACTGGCGCGCCATACGCGGTGATCATGCACCCGTTCATGTCGCCACTGGGCGTACCGTGCCAGGCCCCGGCCTGGGGCTACGTCGCCGGTATCGACCTGACCACCGGCAAAGTCGTGTGGAAACGCAAGAACGGCACCAGCCGCGACAGCTCGCCAATCCCGATCGGCTTCACCCTCGGCGTACCGAGCATGGGCGGTTCGATGGTCACCGCCGGCGGCGTCGGCTTCCTCAGCGGCACCCTTGACCAGTACCTGCGTGCTTATGACGTGAATACCGGTAAAGAACTGTGGAAATCGCGCCTGCCTGCAGGCGGCCAAGCGACTCCGATGACCTACACCGGCAAGGACGGCAAGCAATACGTGCTGCTCGTTGTTGGCGGTCACGGCTCGCTGGGCACCAAGATGGGTGACTACATCATTGCGTACAAACTGCCGGAATAAGCGGTAGCGGCGGTAAAAAAGAAGGCGCCACCCTGTGAGGGGTGGCGCCTTTTTGCATGGAGGCGTGCCCAACATGCTCCATTCGCACCAAGGTGTATGGCATCAATGAAGTCTGTCCACTTCGCCTTGGGCAATTCGGTGCTTTCAAGAAAAAATCAAAAGATCGCAACCTTCGAACGCTTGTCGTCAGCGTGACCCGACAGAATCAAAAGGCTTTTCCTCCATTTGCCATCCGTTGCAATCGATCGATGATCAGTTGCTCGGCATGCTTGCGGGTTTCCAGCAACAAACTCTTATCCGTTTCGCTGTAGATCACCTGGAAACGCAAACCCGGCGTGTCGGAAGAATATTCGCGAATGATGAAATCCCTGTATTTCGTATCGGTATGACTCATGGTTCGATTCCTTGACGTTGGTAAATTCTCGAACACCTCTCTGGCGTTCGAGATTGAACTGCAATCTTCGGACGATTGAGTCAGTTGTCTACTGTCAGAAATTACAGGGGCTCAAGGCCAGTTCGAAATAAGCCGAACGGAACCCATCAAAACTCCATTTAATAGTAAAAGCTAACCAACACTCGCGTTTTTCGCTAGTTATGCACAGACATTGTTAGATTCCACTAGGCATCCGTGCCGACCTGAAGGATCTTGCCACCGGCCCAACGGCCGCCAAGGTTAACAAGGTCAAAAACTTTGCAAACCTGAACACACACGCAGAAACACACCCGCCCCATTGAAACCACCCCACCCCTGCCCCATCTAAGACCCCATACCCCATTGCGCAGGTGCCCCATGACCGACCAGCAAGATCGCCCGGACAACCACGACGATTACGAAAACGACCACATCGAACACACCTCCTCCGGCACCGGCCTGGCGCTGCCCGGGCAAAACCTGCCGGACAAGGTCTACATCATCCCGATCCACAACCGTCCGTTCTTCCCGGCCCAGGTCCTGCCGGTCATTGTCAACGAAGAACCGTGGGCCGAAACCCTCGAACTGGTCAGCAAATCCGAACACCACTCCCTGGCCCTGTTCTTCATGGACACGCCCCAGGAAGACCCGCGCCACTTCGACACCGGCGCCCTCCCCGAATACGGCACGCTGGTCAAGGTGCACCACGCCAGCCGCGAAAACGGCAAACTGCAATTCGTCGCCCAGGGCCTGAGCCGCGTGCGCATCAAGACCTGGCTCAAGCACCATCGCCCGCCGTACCTGGTCGAAGTCGAATACCCGCACCAGCCCACCGAGCCGACCGACGAGGTCAAGGCCTATGGCATGGCGCTGATCAATGCGATCAAGGAATTGTTGCCGCTCAACCCGCTGTACAGCGAAGAGCTGAAGAACTACCTCAACCGCTTCAGCCCCAACGACCCGTCGCCGCTGACCGACTTCGCCGCCGCCCTGACCTCCGCCACCGGCCCCGAGCTGCAAGAAGTGCTCGACTGCGTGCCGATGCTCAAGCGCATGGAAAAAGTCCTGCCGATGCTGCGCAAGGAAGTCGAAGTCGCGCGCCTGCAGAAAGAAATTTCCGCCGAAGTCAACCGCAAGATCGGCGAGCATCAGCGTGAGTTCTTCCTCAAGGAGCAACTCAAGGTCATCCAGCAGGAACTCGGCCTGACCAAGGACGACCGCAGCGCCGACCTCGAACAGTTCCAGCAGCGCCTCGAAGGCAAAACCCTGCCGGCGCAAGTGCAGAAGCGCCTCGAGGAAGAAACCCACAAACTGTCGATCCTCGAAACCGGCTCGCCGGAATACGCCGTCACGCGCAATTATCTGGACTGGGCAACATCGGTGCCATGGGGCGTGTACGGCGAGGACAAACTCGACCTCAAGCACGCACGCAAAATCCTCGACAAGCACCATGCGGGTCTGGACGACATCAAGGATCGCATCCTCGAATTCCTCGCCGTTGGAGCTTACAAAGGCGAGATCAGCGGCTCGATCGTGTTGCTGGTCGGCCCACCGGGCGTGGGTAAGACCAGCGTCGGCAAATCCATCGCCGAATCCCTCGGGCGGCCGTTCTACCGCTTCAGCGTCGGCGGCATGCGCGACGAAGCCGAAATCAAGGGCCACCGCCGCACCTACATCGGCGCCCAACCGGGCAAACTGGTGCAGGCGTTGAAAGACGTCGAAGTGATGAACCCGGTGATCATGCTCGACGAGATCGACAAGATGGGCCAGAGCTATCAGGGCGACCCGGCCTCGGCGCTGCTGGAGACCCTCGATCCTGAGCAGAACGTTGAATTCCTCGACCACTACCTCGACCTGCGTATGGATCTGTCGAAAGTGCTGTTCGTCTGCACCGCCAACACCCTCGATTCGATCCCCGGCCCGTTGCTGGACCGGATGGAAGTGATTCGCCTGTCCGGCTACATCACCGAAGAAAAAGTCGCCATCGCCAAGCGTCACCTGTGGCCGAAACTGCTGGAAAAGGCTGGAGTATCAAAAGGCAGCCTGAGCATCAGCGACACCGCGCTCAAAGCCCTGATCGACGGCTATGCCCGTGAAGCCGGCGTGCGGCAGCTGGAAAAGCAGATGGGCAAACTGGTGCGCAAAGCGGTGATGAAGCTGATCGACGATCCGAAAGCGGTGATCAAACTCGGCCCGAAAGATCTTGAAGCCTCGCTGGGCCATCCGGTGTTCCGCAACGAACAAGTGCTGTCCGGCACCGGGGTGATTACCGGTCTGGCCTGGACCAGCATGGGCGGTGCGACATTGCCGATCGAAGCCACGCGGATTCATACGCTTAACCGGGGCTTCAAGCTCACCGGGCAATTGGGCGATGTGATGAAGGAATCGGCGGAGATCGCCTACAGCTACGTCAGCTCGCACCTCAAGCAATTTGGTGGTGATGCGAAGTTCTTCGACGAAGCCTTCGTCCACCTGCATGTACCGGAAGGCGCAACGCCGAAGGACGGTCCGAGCGCTGGCGTGACCATGGCCAGCGCCCTGCTCTCGCTCGCACGCAATCAACCGCCAAAAAAAGGCGTGGCGATGACCGGCGAACTGACCCTGACCGGGCATGTACTGCCGATCGGCGGCGTTCGCGAAAAGGTCATCGCAGCGCGCCGGCAGAAGATTTTCGAATTGATTCTGCCGGAGCCGAACCGGGGTAATTTCGACGAGTTGCCGGATTATCTGAAGGAAGGGATAACCGTGCACTTTGCCAAGCGGTTTGCGGACGTGGCGAAGGTGCTCTTCTGACAATCATGTAGTGCCTGATGTACCGCTATCGCTGGCAAGCCAGCTCCCACAATGTTCAATGTGCCCACAAATCTTGTGGTCAACCGAGAAACCTGTGGGAGCTGGCTTGCCAGCGATGGCTTCAGTGCTGCCAACACGGAACTCCCTGACCGTCACACTTTGTCCCATCTTCAGTTATGCTCGCCGTTCGTCGTAACCGCCGGAGCTGCTGACCTTATGTCCCCCATTCGCCTGTTTCTCCCCCTCGCCCTTTCCTTGCTGGCGGCCTGCGCCACGCAACCGAAACACAACGTGACCGTGGAAAAACAAAGCGAATGTCCCGTGCGGCTCAACGTCGGGCAAAACCTGATCATCAGCCTGCCAAGCAACCCGACCACCGGCTACCGCTGGGCGATTCAGGATTCAGCTGGCGGCGTGTTGCGCGCCCTCAGCCCCGAGGTTTACAGCAATCCGGAAGATGCCGGCGTGGTTGGCGCAGCGGGGGTTTCGACCTGGCGCTTCCAGGCCTTCGCAGCAGGCACCGGGCGTTTGCGCCTGACCTCGCAACAACCGTGGGCACCGGAAGTGCTGCCTGTTGAGACCTTCGACTGCGCCATTTCGGTGAACTGACTGCGGGAAACGGCGCTGGCTTCTTCGCGAGCAGGCTCGCTCCCACAGGACACCGCGATCCCCCTGTGGGAGCGAGCCTGCTCGCGAAAGCCATATCCCGGACGGCGAGAATTACACCCGGTTCGGTGCTTTATCAGACAACCCAAGCATCCCCGCGCCACTTTGGCTAAAATGCCGGCCTTTTCCACCGACACCGCCGGACGCCGCCGTGAGCAAAGAACCCGATCGCCTATTCGCCCAGCCTTTGGCCCAGGTGCCTGACTTCGCCTTCAATGAAGACGTGGTGCGGGTGTTCCCGGACATGATCAAGCGCTCGGTGCCGGGTTACCCGACCATCGTCGAAAACCTCGGCGTGCTCGCGGCGCAGTTCGCCCAGCCGAACAGCGTGCTCTACGACCTCGGCTCGTCGCTCGGCGCAGTGACTCAAGCCCTGCGCCGCCATGTGCGCACCGACGGTTGCCGGGTTATTGCTGTGGATAACTCGGCGGCGATGGTCGAGCGTTGCCGCGAGTATCTCAATGGTCAGGATTCGATGTTTCAGGAACTGCTGCCGGTCGAGGTAATTGAGGGCGATATCCTCGCGCTGCAATTTGAGCCCGCCTCCGTAGTCGCGCTGAACTTCACCCTGCAATTCATCGCCCCGGATAAGCGCACTGAATTGCTCTCGCGCATCCGTCAGTCACTGTTGCCCGGCGGCGCGCTGATTCTCTCGGAAAAGCTGCGCTTCAACGATGCCGAAGAACACGCCCTGCTCACCGAACTGCACGTAGCGTTCAAACGCGCCAACGGCTACAGCGAACTGGAAATCGCCCAGAAGCGCAGCGCCATCGAAAACGTCATGAAGCCCGACAGCCTCGAAGAACACCGCGAACGCCTGCTGGCCGCCGGGTTCTCGAAAGTCGTGCCGTGGTTCCAGTGTCTTAACTTTGCCTCGTTGATTGCCTTGCCATGATTGATCTGTCCCCCCTCGCCCGGCGTCTGGCCGGTACTCCGCTGGCCGAATGGGCCAACACGCTGCAAGCGCAACTCGACAAGAAAATGGACAAAGGCCACGGCGATCTGGAGCGCTGGCAAAGTGCGCTGGACGCCTTGCCGAAGATCCAGCCAAGCGAAGTCGACCTGCTCAACGGCCTGAAACTCGACACCGATTGCGACGACGACACTCGCGCGCAGATGCGCACCGCGCTGATGGGTCTGTCGCCGTGGCGCAAAGGGCCGTTCGATCTGTTCGGTGTGCATGTGGACACCGAATGGCGTTCGGACTGGAAGTGGTCGCGGGTCTCCCCGCACCTCGACCTGAAGGGCAAACGCATCCTTGATGTCGGTTGCGGCAACGGCTACTACATGTGGCGCATGCTCGGCGCCGGCGCCGACAGCGTCATCGGTGTCGACCCGAACTGGTTGTTCTTCTGCCAGTTCCAGGCGGTGCAGCGTTACTTGTCCGAGCCGAATGCCTGGCACCTGCCGTTCCCGTTTGAAGACCTGCCGCCGAATCTGGAAGGCTTCGACACGGTGTTTTCCATGGGCGTGTTCTACCACCGTCGCTCGCCGATCGAGCATTTGCTGGCGCTGAAGGATTGCCTGGTCAAGGGCGGCGAACTGGTGCTGGAAACCCTCGTGGTCGAAGGCGACAAGCATCAGGTGCTGGTGCCGGAAGATCGCTACGCGCAGATGCGCAACGTGTGGTTTCTGCCGTCGGTGCCGGCGCTGGAATTGTGGCTGCGGCGCGCCGGGTTCACCGATATTCGTTGTGTGGATGTCAGTACCACGACGGTGGAAGAACAACGCGGGACCGAGTGGATGAAGTATCAGTCGCTGAGTGATTTTCTGGATCCCGAGGACCACAGCAAAACCATTGAAGGGCTGCCGGCGCCGATGCGGGCAGTTATCGTCGCCAGGAAGTAAGCGTATTTTCCCATGACCGCGGTGGGCCTCCCCCTCACCCCAGCCCTCTCCCCAGGGAGAGGGAGCTGATTGTTGAGCTTTTCAAAACTTGAGTCCGACTCGGTATTTCAGGTCGGCGGACTTGGTCCATTCAACTCGGTCGGTCCCCTCTCCCTCTGGGAGAGGGTTAGGGTGAGGGGTTTTTAGTGCGTCTGGCGCGGAAAAACTCGGTCAGCACCGCACCACATTCTTCAGCCAACACCCCGCCCTCATACAACACCCGGTGATTCAAAAAGCCCTGGGTAAAAAACTGTCCCTGACTCTGCACAATCCCGGCCTTGGGTTCCAGCGCGCCGTACACCACCCGCGCCACCCGCGAATGCACGATCAGCCCGGCGCACATGCTGCAAGGCTCCAGCGTCACATACAGCGTGCTGCCCGGCAGGCGATAGTTATCCACTGCCTGCGCGGCGGCGCGGATCGCGACCATTTCGGCGTGGGCACTCGGGTCGCTGGTGCTGATCGGGCAATTGAAGCCGCGACCGATGATCACGCCATCCTGCACCAGCACCGCGCCCACCGGCACCTCACCGAGGGCGGCGCCCTGCGCGGCGAGGGTCAAGGCTTCGCGCATGAAGTCGCGGTCGCGGCTGCGGTCGATGATCGCCGCCGGGCGGATCTGGCGCATCACTTCACCTCGATCGCGGCCATCAGGCCGGTTTCCATGTGGTCGATGACATGGCAGTGGAACATCCACACCCCCGGGTTATCCGCCACCAGCGCCACTTGCGCACGCTCGTTCTTGCCCAGCAGATAGGTGTCGGTGAAATACGGCACGACTTTGTGCCGGTTCGACGCGATCACCTTGAAGCTCATGCCGTGCAGGTGGATCGGGTGCTGGTACTGGGTCATGTTCTTCAATTCGAAAATATAGCTCTGGCCCAGTTTCAGGCTGGCAATGGGTCGGTCAGCACAGGTCTTGTCGGTGATGTCCCAGGCCTTGCCGTTGATCTGCCACAGGCTCGGCGGCTTGCCGTTTTCGGTGTTCACCGAGACCGAGCCGACCCATTCGAAATTGAAGTTGAGTTTCTCGGCATTGGCCAGATCCGGCTCGGCCACCGGGTTGGCCGGCAGGGCTTTCGGCCAGTCCGTCGGCGCGTCGGTGTTGGCGACCGAACGTAGCGTGCCAAGGCGCACCGGGCCGTTGCGCAGCGACAACTCTTCACCGGCCGCCGGCGCCTTGATCGCCAGGCAAATGCGCATGCCGGGGCCGAGCCAGTATTCCTTGCCCAACGGGCGGGGCTCGACCGGGTTGCCATCCAGCGCGTAGATCTTCGCTTCGACATCGGGGATGTTGATGCGATAGGTCAGGGTGTTGTCGAGGTTGAGCAAACGCACCCGGGTGATCTGCCCGGCCGGCAGATCAATCACCGGCAGCGGCACACCATTGATCGTCGACAAGCGCCCGGCGGTACCGCCACGGGCCGCTTCGCGGGGGATGCTGAACTCGACGAACTGGCCTTGCTCGTCGACATGCCAGTTCTTCAGGCTCAGGGTTTTCTCGTACTTGAAACCGGTCGGCTCGCGTTCCTCGATGATCAGCGGCCCGACCAGACCACGTCCGAGTTCTTCGCTGCTGCTGACATGCGGGTGATACCAATAGCTGCCAGCGTCCGGCACACGGAATTTGTAGTCGAAGTATTCGCCCGGCAGCACCGGCAGTTGCGACACGTAAGGCACGCCGTCCATTTCCAGCGGCAGGCGGATACCGTGCCAGTGAATGGTAGTCGCCACCGGCAAGTGATTGATGAAACGCACCCGCAGCCATTCACCCTGACGCACACGCAACTCGGTGCCCGGCGCCGACGGGCCGAACGCCCAGGCTTCGGTCTTGTGGCCCGGCACCAGCTCGACATCGAGCGGCGCGGCAATCAGTTCATAGTCGTGGCCGGCCTCGGCGTCGGCCATCTTGCCCAGCCAGTAACGCGACGCGCCTCCCGCGCCCACGCCAACGACAACAAGACCGGCCAGGCCACCGAGGATTTGGCGACGGGTAAAGGACATGAACTCAACTACCTCACGTATCAGCGACAGACCCCGAGGGATCCGCAAAAGGCGAATACGATACACCCGCAGTTGAGAAACAGTAAGGGCGACCTGCGGCCGCACGTCTTGTCGGCCTTATACGCGCAGCCCGGTAATCAGGTGCAGCACGCCGCCCTCAAGCGGCATGACGCCCGCCACACCGGCCAGACTCAACGCCTGACGGTCGACACAGGCCGCGTCGTGCAGCGCCACGCGCACCCGAGTCAGCGCCACCGGGTGCTGCGACTTGAGGTTATCCACACCGCCCAGCGCCGCAACAATCTCGGCGCTCAGGCCGGCAATCGGTTCGGCGACGGCTTTCACCTCATCCGGGACTAGATCCGGCGTCAGCGCTTTCCAGAATGCCTGCTGCAATTTGTCGAACATGTTCAATTCTCCATAACCGGCGAGGCATCGACTTTCGCCCCATGAAACTGCTGCAAGGCTGCGCGCACGTCGGCGGCGCTTTCCAGGTTCGAAACCTGTTCGGCGATGATTCGACAGTCGGCCAGATCCACTTCGCGGACCGCCGACTTGATCGCCGGAATCAACGGCACGCTCACCGACAGCTCATCCACACCCAGCCCCAGCAGCAACGGCACCGCAAGGCGTTCAGACGCCATGGCGCCGCAGACGCCGACCCATTTGCCGTGGGCATGCGCAGCCTTCACCGTCATGGCAATCAGGCGCAGTACCGAGGGATGAAAGCTGTCCGCCTGACTGGCCAGACGCGGATGATCGCGGTCCATGGCCAGGGTGTATTGGGTGAGGTCGTTGGTGCCGATGGAGAAAAAATCCACGTGCGGCGCCAGCACATCGGCCATCAGCGCAGCGGCAGGCACTTCGATCATGATTCCCAGCTTTGGCAGGTGCGCCAGGCCCAGCACCCGCGCTTCTTGCTCGAGAATCTGCCGCGCCAGACGCAGTTCGGCCAAATTCGTGACCATCGGCAACATGATGTGCAAACGCGTCAGCTCACAGCAGGCGAGGATTGCGCGGAACTGCTCGCGCAACAGTTGCGGTCGCTCAAGGCACAGACGAATGCCGCGCAAACCAAGGAAGGGATTGGTTTCGCTGTCCATCGGCACGTAGGCCAGCGGCTTGTCGCCACCGACATCGAGGGTGCGCACCACCAGATTGTGTGCCTGCCCGATGGTGCGCGCGATGGCGCTATAAGTGGCCACCTGTTCGTCATGGCTCGGCGCCTGCTGACGGCCCAGGTAGAGAAATTCCGAACGCAACAGCCCCACGCCATTCGCGCCCAGCTCCATGGCCTGGGCGGTTTCTTCCTGCGAGGCAACGTTGGCGGTGACTTCGATGTGCTGACCGTCACGGGTACAGGCCGCCTCGCTGGCCTGCGCCAGTTCCTGCTGATGACGCTGGCGCTGGCGCTCATGCCGCGTGCGCAATTGATCAATGGACTCGGCGTCCGGGTGCAACTGCAATTCGCCTTTATCGGCATCGAGCAGCACCCGCGTGCCGTTGCCGAGCCCGAGCATTTGCGCCGGCATGCCGCAGATCGCCGGTAAACCGCAGGCTCGCGCGAGGATCGCGACATGGCTGGTGGCGCCACCGCCGACGGTGGCAAACCCGAGCACTTTGCGCGTATCGAGCCCGGCGGTCTGGGATGGGGTCAACTGATCGGCGATCAGAATGGTGTCGTCCGGCAACTCCAGCATCTGCTCGTTAACACCGAGGATCAGCTTCAGCACGCGCTGGCCGACATCATCCAGATCCGCCGCGCGCTCGGCCAGCAAGGCATTGCCCAGCGAGCGAAACATCGCCGCCGTTGCGTCGGTGCTGGTCTTCCAGGCAAACGCCGCGCTGTTGCCCGCGTCGATCAGCGCCCTGGCCTGATCCAGCAGGCTCGGGTCGGCCAGCAGTTCCTGATGCGCCTTGAAGATCTCCGCCTGCGCTAGGCCGCTGGCGGTGTCGCGTAGATGCTGCAGGGCCATGTCGGCTTCGATCAGGGCTTGGCTCAACGCCTCCAGTTCAACTGGCGGCTCGGCGCCGAACTCGTTGACCATGAGCGACGCTTCGACAATCTGCATGACTTGCCCCAACGCCGAACCGGGCGAGGCGCAGACACCGCGCAGGATGTTCGGCATTTCTGCTGCATCGACTTCGACCGGCGCGGGCGCTGTGACCGCTTCGCCGCAGCCTTCGCTCAGCAAGCGTGTCAGCGCATCGACTGCGGCTACGGCATCTTCACCTTCGGCGCTGACCTGCACACTGTCGCCATGAGCCGTCTGCAACGCCATGATCGCCACCAGGGATTTGCCGTTGGCTTGCGCGTGCAGCTTGTGCAGATGGATGGTCGCTGAAAATGCTTTGGCCGCTTGGGCGAATACTGCCGCCGGCCGCGCGTGCAGGCCATTGGGATTGGGCAGATGGATCGGCTGCGAGAACACCGCGTCGCCCGGCACCGGCGCAGGATGTTCGCCGGCGGCTGCGCCAACCACGACGTCAAGCACTGGCTGGCCCACCTCGACCAACCCGGTTGAGCCAACGAGTGAATCGAACGGCTCGCCGCTGACCACCAGCATCAAGGTCAACAAACTGCGCGCGTGCAGGGCAATGTAGTCAGCATCGAAGTCGATCAGCGCCTGCCCCGCTTCGACCCGCTGCCCCGCGTCAACGCGGCGGGTGAATCCTTCGCCGGCGAGATTCACCGTGTCCAGGCCGATATGCATCAACACCTGAACACCCGCATCACTGGTGATGGTGAGCGCATGCCCGCTGGCCTGCACGTCGCTGACCACACCTGCAAGCGGTGCGCAGAGCGTTGACGAAGTCGGGTCGATGCACAAACCGTCGCCGATGATCCGCCCGGCAAACACCGGGTCGGGCACCTGGTCCAGCGCCATCAGCACGCCGGATAAAGGAGCCAGCAGCTGCAATTGTTGGGGTGTGGCCATGACATCACCTGAGCGTGTATTGATTGAATGAGCGGTCGCAGCCGCTTTGCTTATTTCCACCAGTATTCAACCTGCAGCCCGACATTGGCCCCGTGCCGTGCGTTGCCGAACGCGCCGGTGTCGGACAGCGCCGAACCTTTGGCCAACAGGTTGGCGGCACGCTTGGCTGCCTGGTTCCAGCTGGCATAGGTGTAATACAGACGCACCTCGGGCCGCGCCCAGAATTCCGGGCCTTTCGGTGACCAGGTCGGTGCAAAGGTGAACTTGCTCAGCTTGCGCGTGCCGTCCGCCGCCTCGACCTGATCGTGACCCAGTTCGGTCACCAGTTTGAACTGCTCGCTCAGTGCATAGGCCGGACGCACACCGAGTGACAGCCAGTTCTGATCGGCGCCGCCCTGACGAATATCTTTCTGATACACCGCCTGGAATTGTCCGCCAAAACGTGGCGTCAGTTGCCAGTCGAAGAACTCGACGATCCGATAACTCTTGTTGCGGTCATCGAGCCTGACGTTACCGGTATAGCCCAATCCGGTGCCAGGCCCTTCACCGTATTGCAGCGCCAGTTTGTTCTTGCCGCCGAGGAAGTCCTGCTGCACGTGCTGAGTGGTAATCGCCCAGCCACGGTGGGCGTCGCGGCTGTCGGGCTTGTCGATGTAGCTGAGGCCGAACTCCAGTTCTCCGCCGCGGTTGCTGTTGAAACCGCCGACGTTGAAGTCGTGGCGGTTGATGTAATCCTTTTGGTAAAGGTTGTCCTTGCGCGAAAAGGCGTAGCTGTATTTCAGGCCACCGAGCAACACGTCTTCAATGCCTGCACCGGTGGCGCTCTGGTTCCAGTAATAGAAATCGGAAATATGGATGTCGTTACGTTTGTAGTAGCGCCGACCGGCCCACAGCGAGCCGCCGTTGAGCGCGGGCATCGCCGACCATTGCGCGTAAGCCTGAGGCAAACGAATCGAGCCGTTGTCTTCCTTGAACGTCAGGCTGCGGTCGTAACGGTTGTACAGCGATGCCATGCCGTCGACGCTCAGCACCGAGCCGTCTTCGAGGGTGTACAGATCCTGGCGCAGCTCGAGCTCACCGTACTGCTCGCACTCGTTACCGAGGCGATATTTGGTCTGCGCGCCGGGCAACTGGAAACACGACTGGCTGCTGCTGTTGACCGAGGTTCCGACACCGCTGCGCAGATAGCCGCCGAACTCCAGCGCCTGTGATGACGTGGGCATTGCCAGACAAATCCCCGCGACTGCCAGGCTGTAATTTATGGTTGCTCTCATATATGCCACCCGTTGTTTTTATTGTGTGGTTGCAGGAATTCAGCGCGCACAAATCCCCCGCGCAGCGTTCTGCGTGTTTTTTTCAAAGGTTGTTATTCAGTTAAAAAATCAGGGGTCGGTCAGGTGCAGCACGAAGGATTCGTAAGGTCGCAACTGCAGCAAACTCGTGCGTTGCGGGCAGTCCGGGTAGTTGCTGATCAGCAGGCGCTGCTCTTGGGCTTCGTCGATCAGCGCCGGTAGCTCGACCTCACAGGCAGTGCCATAGAAGTTGTTCACCACTAACAAGCGTTCTCCCGTCCCCTCGCGCAGGTACGCCCAGACCTGTGGATGCTCCGGCAACAACTGCCGATAGATGCCATCGGAGATCAACGCTTCAGTGCGGCGTAAAGCGATCAGGCGCCGATAGTGATGCAGCACCGATTCCGGGTCGTGCAGTTGATGCGCGACGTTGATCTGTGCGGCATTGGCCGGCACACCGATCCATGGTTCGCTGCGAGTGAAGCCGGCGTTGTGCCCGGCGTGCCAGTGCATCGGCGTGCGCCCGTTATCGCGGGACTTCTGCATGATCGCCGCCATGTTGTCGAGGTCGCTTGCCCCGGCTTCACGCTTGAGGCGAAAGATATTCAGGGTCTCGACGTCACGGTATTGCTCGATGCTCTCGAACCCCGGATTGGTCATGCCCAGTTCTTCGCCCTGATAGACGAAAGGCGTGCCCTGCAGAAAGTGCAGCGCGGTACCAAGCATCTTCGCCGACAGCTCGCGGTATTCGCCGTCATTGCCGAACCGCGAGACCACGCGTGGCTGATCGTGGTTACACCAGAACAGCGCATTCCAGCCGCCACCCGCCTGCATGCCGGTCTGCCAGTCGGAGAGAATCTGCTTGAGCTGGAGGAAATCGAAATCGGCGCGCACCCACTTCTGCAGATTCGGGTAATCGACCTTCAGGTGATGAAAGTTGAAGGTCATCGACAGTTCTTTCGACTGCGGGTTGGAGTAACGAATGCAATGTTCGAGGCGGGTCGAAGACATTTCTCCGACATTGATCAGCTCATGCCCTTCGAAGACTTCGCGGTGCATCTGCTGCAAGTAGGTGTGCACGTTCGGCCCGTCGGTGTAGAAGCGCCGACCATCGCTGTCGTCCTCGGGGAAGTCCGCCGGTTTCGAGATCAGGTTGATCACGTCCAGACGAAAACCACCCACACCCTTGTCGCGCCAGAAGCGCATCATCTTGAACACTTCGTCGCGGACCTTGGGGTTGTCCCAATTGAGATCCGCCTGGGTGTGGTCGAACAGGTGCAGATAATACTGGCCGGTCTGCGCTTCGTACTCCCAGGCCGAACCGCCGAACTTGGATTCCCAGTTGTTCGGCTGGTCGCGCCAGATATAGAAGTCGCGGTAAGGGTTGTCGAGGCTGCTGCGCGCCTGCTGGAACCACACATGCTCGATCGAGGTGTGGTTGACCACGATGTCGAGCATCAACTTGATTCCGCGTTTGCCCGCTTCGGCGATCAGCAGTTCACAGTCGGCCATGCTGCCGTAGCTCGGATCGACCGCGTAGTAGTCGCTGATGTCGTAGCCGTTATCGCGCTGCGGCGAGCGCAGGAACGGCGTGATCCACAGGTAATCGACCCCCAGCCATTGCAGGTAATCGAGCTTGGCGACGATGCCGAGCAGATCGCCGGTGGCGTTGCCCGCATGGCTGTGAAAGCTCTTCGGGTAGATCTGGTAGATCACCGACCGTTGCCAGTCTTGCATGGCGCGACTCCTTTATTGATTTCAGGCAACCCGGTAACCCGGACGGACGATCTTCATGCTCAGCACGCAGGTCAGGGCAAACGGCACGAGCATGGCGATCAGCATCCCGATGACGAACATCGGGATGAACTGCGGAACGATCGAGATGAAACCGGGCAGGCCACCGACGCCGATGGCCGAGGCCTGGATCTTGTTCAGCGAGAGGAACATGCAGCCCAGCGCCGAACCGGCCAGCGCGGCGTAAAACGGAAACTTGTAGCGCAGGTTGACACCGAACATCGCCGGCTCGGTGATGCCGAAATACGCAGAAATCGCCGAGGTCGAGGCCATGCTCTTGTCCCGCGCATTGCGCGTCATCCAGAACACCGCCAGGGCCGCACTGCCCTGCGCCAGATTGGACATGACGATCATCGGCCAGATGAAGGTGCCGCCCTGGCTCGAGATCAATTGCAGATCCACGGCGAGGAACATGTGGTGCATGCCGGTGATTACCAGCGGCGCATACAGCAAACCGAAAATCAGACCTCCCACCAACGGCGCCAGATCGAACAGCATCACCAGCCCTTCGGTGATGTAGATGCCGATATGCCGGGTCACCGGGCCGATGATCGCCAGCGCCAGCACGCCAGTGACAACGATGGTGGTGATCGGCACCACAAGTAATTGCACGGCGTTGGGCACTCGCGCGCGCAGCCATTTTTCGATGACGCTCATCACGTACGCCGCCAGCAGGATCGGCAGGATCTGCCCCTGGTAGCCGACCTTTTCCACCTGGAACAGGCCGAGGATGTCGAAGTACGGCAGTTGCTGCCCGTCCAGCCCGGCCACGGCCTTGCCGTAATTCCAGGCGTTGAGCAGGTCCGGGTGTACCAGCATCAGACCGAGGACAATGCCGAGAATTTCGCTGCCGCCGAAACGCTTGGCCGCCGACCAGCCGACCAGCGCCGGCAGGAACACGAACGAGGTGTTGGCCATCAGATTGATCAGGCTCCACAACCCGTCGAGGTTGGGATAGGCATCCAGCAGGGTCTGGCCCTCGATGAACATGCCCTTGGCACCGAGCAGGTTGTTGATGCCCATCAACAGGCCGGCAATGATCAGCGCCGGCAGGATCGGCATGAACACATCGGAAAACACCCGCACCAGCCGCTGCATGGCGTTTATCTTCTCGGCGCTTTTCTGTTTAACGTCGGCGATGGTCGATGCCGCCAGGCCCGTCTGCTGGCGCAGTTCGGCATAAACCTTTTCAACATCACCCGGGCCGATGACCACTTGATACAAGCCGCCGGTGAAGAACGAACCCTTGACCAGATCGACGCCATTGAGCGCGGCCACATTCACCAGCGCGGGGTTCTTCAGCGCCAGGCGCAAACGCGTCACGCAATGCGCCGCCTGCTCGATGTTGTCGCGGCCACCGAGGCTTTCCAGCAGCTCCTTGGCGATGTTCGGGTAGTCATGGCTCATGCTTGTTCTTCCGTCGTGGATTGTTGTTATTGGCAGCACGCCGAGAGGAAAAATACTCGTCTGTACGAGTTAATGCAACAACTCGTCTGTACGAGTTTGCGTCCGTGGATGAACGTCAGAAAAATGCGGATTCTTCCTACTCCGACCTAAGATGTTTTCCTTCGTCCGCATGGACAAACCCCTACCCTGCCCTTAAGGTTCGGGGTTTTGAGCACCGTCGGCACAGAGTCCAGCCATGAGCAAATACAACCAGATCTACAGCGATTTGCTTGCCAGCATCACCACGCAGCGCCTGGAGCGCGGCGCCCGGCTGCCTTCCGAAACCGAGCTGATGGACACCTATCAGGCCAGCCGTGGCACGGTACGCAAGGCCATCGACCAGTTGCAGGAGCGCGGTTTCGCTCAGAAGATTCACGGCAAAGGCGCGTTCGTGCTGTCGACCAACCCGATCGAATTCCAGCTCGGCGGCATCGTCAGTTTCCAGGAGACCCACCCGCGACTGGGCAACGACGTCAGCACCGAAGTGGTCGAGATGTGTCAGGTGCCGCTGGAAGGTGCGCTGCTCGAACACATCAATGCCGAGCCCGGCAGCCCGATCACCCGGATCAAACGGGTGCGGCGCATCGACGGCAAACGCGTCATCCTCGACATCAACCACTTCGTCAGCGAGGTGATTCCCGACCTGTCTGCAGACATCGCCGAACATTCGATCTACGCCCACATCGAACAGACCCTGCAACTGCAGATCGCCTACGCCCAGCGCACCATCGAAGCCGTGCCGTGCAGCAAGGACGACCACCACCATCTGGACCTCGACGGCCAGAGCCATGTCATCGTGGTCAGCAACCAGACCTTCCTGCAGGACGGCCGCCAGTTCGAGTACACCGAATCGCGGCATACGCTGGACAAGTTCTATTTTTCCGATGTGGCGCGGCGCTGAGGCATATCTTTCGATACGCAACACGCAATAGCCAAGTAACACCCTCCCCTTGAGCGCATGGGCCATCTTCTGCCTTTGTGTCTCAAGGATGAACACCCGAATGACCACTGCCGAACGTCGTCTGCTGCCAAACGCAGCGGACAAAACCGCCCTCAAAGCCATCGCCACTACCATTGTGCAGAACTGCCCAAGCCTGCTGGATGAGGCCCGGCTAGTCGCGATCGAACTGCTGACCGCCAAGGGCCTATCTGGCCTTGATCCCGACCAGGTTTATTTCCATCGTTTCAAAACGGCGCAAAGCAGCACGCTGACCTTTACCGGTTGGGAGCACTTGCTGGAAAAGCCTTATGAAACGCTCACCCTCACGCAACTGGTCGTCCATCGATTTCGCGCCACCGACCAAGACAACGCAGATTTGCTGGGCCTTTACTGCGGCTTCTACTCGGATGGCCCGGGCGCGGAGAATTTCAATCAGAGCAACGAAGTGCGACTGCTTGGCAGCGATGTGCTGAAGGCATTCTGGGCCGTTGATTTCAGCACGCGTTACAGCGGTCAATTGACCAAATTCTGGCAAACCTCGTCGGACGATTTCCGCACCCTGGCCAAGTGCAATTTTCTCAGTCAGGCGGTGCAGGCACTGCAACAGGGGAACGTTGACGGCAATGATTTTCAACGCATCGTCACCTCGCTGATCGGCCCCGTAAGCTGGCCGGTAACCCTGCAAATGCTCCGATCGACGTACCCGGTCGGCGCGCAAGTGCGCACGCTGGATCTGGACGGTCACGTCGCCACCAACGTGCTGCGTCTGGTCGAAGACAGTGGCCGGCAGACCCTTTACCTGCCGGGACAGGCCCAGGCCTTTCGGCTGATGGACACTGCCGCGGATCTGCACTGGTGGCTGCTTGAGCAGATGAATTCAGAGCAGAAACGCTCTTTGTTTCTGAAGCACTTCTCGCTGGCTGACAGCAATCACATCACCGAGAACCTCACTGATCTGATGAATCGCCTGGTGAGCACCTGGGGCCACAGCGATCATCGAATGATCAACCGCAGCAACGTTGCGATCAGCGGTGACGCCTTCACGTGGTTAAGCGAGTCGACCCGCACGGGCATGGTTGCCGAGGCGCATCTGGTGCTCACGTCCAACAGTGACCTGCGCAAGAAACTCTGGACCGGCTATCTGAGCGCCGGGCTGAAAGTGTTCGGCCCGATGGCGGCCGTGGGCTGGCCTGCAGCTTTTCCCTTGATCGGCGCCGGCGTCGCGAACATGGGGCTGAACATCGATCAGGCGATCAACGGCATTACGGCGACCGAGCGTAGAGCCGGGGTTATCGGTGCGGTGCTCAGCGCTATCGAAACCGTATTCAATGTGCCGTTCCTGATCGGCACCGGCGCGCAACTGGAAGTCGGGCCACAGGTCGAGTATGCCGAGGCTGAAGAGATGCGCGGGCTGATCGAACTTACTTCGGCTGACTCACGGTTATTGCCGCCTCTGGATCCCCCGCCCGTCACGTCGTCCAATGAAACTGCCAGCGAGTTGGCAAACGAAATCCCCGGCGAAACGGCATTCGTCGATGTCACTGAGCCATTGATTACGCCTGCTCCGCGGCAAGGTTCGACTTTTGCGCAAGTACCGGCCAGCTATCGATGCAACGAGTTACTTGCGCAACACGCTGTAGAGGCGACGCCGGGGAAATACGAAGGCATCTACCGCCTCGACAAAGAACCGGGTCATGCCATCGAAATGGATGGCGCCGCCTATTACGTGCGCTACTTCGCCGACTCGCAGGACAGTGGCAACTGGGCAATCATCAATCCCGAGCGCCCCAATCAGTTCGCTTATTCGTTGCCGGTCCGCCTGGGAAGCGCCGGCAAGTGGGAGCGCATGCCAGCGCTGCGGCTGCGCGGAGGCGGTCAATGCGTGGGCAAGGCATGTTTGCCGGAGACTGATGTGAGCTCAACCGAGGCAACACCGTCGGTGGACCTGCCACGCGTCGAACCGCTTCCAGGCGTTCCGTGTCCGCTACGCCCGGTTACGAAGCTCAAGGGTATCTCAGAGACGGAAATACCCGGAATGAGAAGATGGGCAATGAACTTGCCCAACGCCTCCGCCGAGACCACAAGCGCCGGGCGCCGCTATCTGCTGGCGACCGACCGCTACGTGGCCCATTTCGGAGAACAACGCACGGCTCTGCTGAACGACGCCGAAGCATTCTATCGGGAGTTGAAATGGATCAACCTGCCCCAGCGCCCGGTCATTCCGCCCGTCAGTCCGCAGATGGAGATCAATGAGTTGATTGATCTCATCTTTGCCAGTACCGATGGACTGGCCGTCGGTGAAACCCTCGATCGCATCGCCAGCACGCGTTTCATGATCGAGAACATGCCCAAGTTCGCGCGGCATATCAAAACGCTCTACGTGCGTGGGTTGCTGAGTGATTTCGCCCAGGATGACCTCAACCATTTCTACCTGTCGGGAGACATGTCAGAGGACCTCAGTACCTATTTGTCCAGCCTGGGTACCGACCCTGAGAACCGGTTCAACATGCTCGAATTGATCCGGGCTGCCCAAGCCAATGGCGTCCGGGTTCATGGACTGGATGCAGCAGAAACCTGCACGCTGAAAGTCCCGCTCACGTCGATCGAAGAGCAGATGATCAAGGCGCGCCTCGCAACGCAGATCATGGAGCGTGACAAGCTCCTCAACAGACCCGGCAAGTGGGTGGCTCTGGTCGATGCCACGAATACCAATATCTTCAGAGATCTGGCAGGCATAAGCGAACTCCGGGGCGGCATCGGTTTGCGCATCGAAGAAGTCTGGCCCGACGAGGTGGCCGACCTCAGGATCGACCCGGGAGTGGAAGTCGCTCGCGGCCCGTTTTACAACGGGGCGACGACAAACAGCGCCTTCGATCCTCTGTTCGCTGACCTGCGATTGCAGGTCAAGGCCCCCGTGCCGCCATGGAATGATGCAACGCTGGAAAAGCTTCTGCCTCGCAATGGCATGTTCGTGATACGGAAAACAGAACCAAGCACATACACACTCGTGCGGCGCAACAGCGCCAGCAACATCGTGCAAACAAGGGTGCATTGCACCGCAGATGGCCGGTTTTATATCTGGGACCAGTCGATGCGTCGCATCACCGGCATGGTCTTCCGCGACATCGCCGCAGTAGCCGAGCGCCTGATCGAGCTCGGCATGACCCTGCAAAGTCGTTTACCCGCCTGACCTGTTTTCAGGGCCCTGAAACGAAAAAACCCTTGGCTTCACGCCAAGGGTTTTTCGTTATTCGAACCGCAGCAGGATCATTCCCACTCAATCGTCGCCGGCGGCTTGCTCGACACGTCGTAAGTGACGCGGGAGATGCCTTCGATTTCGTTGATGATGCGGCCGGAAACGGTTTCCAGCAGTTCGTAAGGCAGGTGTGCCCAACGCGCGGTCATGAAGTCGATGGTTTCCACGGCACGCAGGGCCACGACCCAGGCGTAACGGCGGCCGTCACCGACCACGCCGACCGATTTGACTGGCTGGAACACTACGAACGCCTGGCTGACCTTGTGATACCAATCGGCCTTGCGCAGTTCTTCGATGAAGATGTGGTCGGCGCGACGCAGCAGGTCGGCGTATTCCTTTTTCACTTCACCGAGGATGCGCACGCCCAGGCCCGGGCCTGGGAACGGGTGACGGTAGACCATGTCGTACGGCAGGCCGAGTTCCAGGCCCAGACGACGGACTTCGTCCTTGAACAGTTCGCGCAGGGGCTCGACCAGTTTCAGGTTCATCTCTTCCGGCAGGCCGCCCACGTTGTGGTGCGACTTGATCACGTGGGCCTTGCCGCTTTTCGCGCCAGCCGACTCGATCACGTCCGGGTAGATGGTGCCCTGAGCGAGGTACTTGATGTTGTCCAGCTTGCAGGATTCGGCATCGAACACGTCAATGAAAGTGCGGCCGATGATCTTGCGCTTCTTCTCCGGGTCGGCTTCGCCGGCCAGGTTGTTGAGGAACTGCTCCTCAGCGTTGGCGCGGATCACCTTGACGCCCATGTTCTCGGCGAACATCGCCATCACTTGCTCGCCTTCGTGCAGACGCAGCAGGCCGTTGTCGACGAAAACGCAGGTCAGCTGATCGCCGATGGCCTTGTGCAACAGCGCGGCAACCACCGAGGAGTCAACGCCGCCGGACAGACCCAGCAGCACGTTGTCGGTGCCGACCTGGGCGCGGATGTTGGCGATGGCGTCTTCAGCGATCTTCGACGGCGTCCACAGGGCTTCACAGCCGCAGATGTCGAGCACGAAGCGCGACAGGATGCGCCCGCCCTGCTTGGTGTGGGTCACTTCCGGGTGGAACTGCACGCCATAGTAAGCGCGGTCGTCGTTGAACATACCGGCGATCGGGCAGCTCGGGGTGCTGGCGAGGATGTGGAAGTCTTCCGGCATCTTCGTGACTTTGTCACCGTGGCTCATCCACACGTCGAGGCCGAACAGGCCGTCGGCATCGATGTGGTCTTCGATGCCGTCGAGCAGGCGGCTCTTGCCGACCACGTCGACGCGGGCGTAACCGAACTCACGCAGTTCGGAACCTTCAACCTTGCCGCCCAGTTGCTCGGCCATGGTCTGCATGCCGTAGCAGATGCCGAACACCGGAACGCCGAGGTCGAACACCGCCTGCGGGCAGCGCGGGCTGTTGGCTTCGTGCACGGACTCGGGGCCGCCGGCGAGGATGACGCCTTTAGGGGCGAATTCGCGGATCGCATCTTCGTCCATGTCGAACGGGTGCAGTTCGCAGTACACGCCGATCTCGCGCACGCGGCGGGCAATCAGCTGGGTGTATTGCGAACCGAAGTCGAGGATCAGGATGCGGTGAGCGTGAATGTCGAGGGCCATGACTCATTCTCATGTAGTGAATCAGAAACAACTCGGGGCTGAATGAACAGCCCCGGTGATTTAACGTTTTGCTGGAAGCCTCAACCTACGCGGTAGTTCGGCGCTTCCTTGGTGATCTGCACGTCGTGAACGTGGGACTCGGCCATGCCGGCACCGGTGATCCGCACGAACTCGGGCTTGGTACGCATTTCTTCGATGTTGGCGCTGCCGGTGTAACCCATCGAGGAACGCAGACCGCCCATCAACTGGTGAATGATCGCGCTCAGGGTGCCTTTGTACGGCACACGACCTTCGATACCTTCCGGAACCAGTTTCTCGGCACCGGCCGAGGAATCCTGGAAGTAACGGTCGGACGAGCCCTGGGCCTGGGACATGGCGCCCAGCGAACCCATGCCGCGATAAGCCTTGTACGAACGGCCCTGGAACAGTTCGATCTCGCCCGGGGCCTCTTCGGTACCGGCGAACATCGAGCCCATCATCACGCAGGACGCACCGGCCACGATGGCCTTGGACAGGTCACCGGAGAAACGGATACCGCCGTCGGCGATCAACGGTACGCCAGTGCCTTCAAGGGCAGCGGCGACGTTGGCGATGGCACTGATTTGCGGTACGCCGACACCGGCGACGATACGGGTGGTGCAGATCGAGCCAGGGCCGATACCGACCTTGACTGCGTCGGCGCCGGCTTCGGCCAGGGCCTTGGCGGCAGCGCCGGTGGCGATGTTGCCGCCGATCACCTGCACTTCAGGGAAGTTCTCTTTGACCCAGCGTACGCGGTCGATCACGCCTTTGGAGTGACCGTGTGCGGTGTCGACCACCACCACGTCCACGCCGGCATTGACCAGTGCAGTGACGCGATCACCGGTGTCTTTACCGGTGCCGACCGCAGCGCCAACGCGCAGACGACCTTGATCGTCCTTGCTGGCCAGCGGGTAGGCTTTGGCTTTTTCGATGTCGTTGACGGTCATCATGCCTTTGAGGGCGAATTTGTCGTCGACGATCAGCACGCGCTCGATGCGGTGCTTGTGCAGCAGTTCACGGACGTCGTTCTTGTCGGCGCCTTCCTTGACCGTGACCAGACGCTCTTTAGGCGTCATCACTTCGCGGACAGTGGCTTCCAGACGGTTTTCGAAACGTACGTCGCGGGAGGTGACGATGCCGACCAGGTCGCCATCGTGCAGGACCGGAACGCCGGAGATATTGTGCAGACGGGTCAGTTCGAACAGATCACGCACCGTGGCATCGGCCTCGATGGTGATGGGATCCTTGACCACACCGGCTTCGAACTTCTTGACCTTGCGCACTTCGGCAGCTTGCTGCTCGATGGTCATGTTCTTGTGGATAATGCCGATGCCACCTTCCTGAGCCATGGCGATTGCCAGACGGGCTTCAGTAACGGTGTCCATGGCGGCAGAAACCAGAGGAATATTCAGTTCGATGCCACGGGTAAGACGGGTCTTGAGACTGACTTCGTTGGGAAGTACCTCGGAATAACCGGGCACTAGGAGAATGTCGTCGAATGTCAGAGCTTCTTGGCTGATACGCAGCATCGCGGGGGCTCCCGAGCGGGAAAATGGAAGCGCGCCATTATAGTCAGACACCCCCTGCTGTTCAATGTAAAACTCAGCCTAATTGATAGATGGAAAAGCCCGGCCCTACAGCTCCACCTTGACCCAAGAGACAGGTTGATCGAGCCAATCGGCGAACTCGTCGATAAAGCTCTGCTTGAACCCCGCCTCCAGCCAATTGTTGAAAATGAAGCCGAGGTTGGAAAACGCGCATTCCTGCAGAAACAGGAAGCCGTTGATGTCGTCCTCATGTCCGCATTCCGGGCAGGTGAAATTGTCGGTGCGGCCTGGAAACCAGTCTTCAAGACTCTCGAACAGCGCCTCGCCCACTTCGCGACGGCACTCGGCGCAACCGGCCTCTTCGAGAAAGCCCTTGGCCGGGGTGTAGATGCAGCGTTTGGTGACGATCTCCAGGCCATTGACCGGCTCGCCGAACGGCAGCGCTTGCGGGTGCAGCACCACGGCGCGAGCACCATCAGCGATGGCGTGGGCCATACGGTTGCCGGTGCGGCCGCAGGTGGTCAGTTGTTCTTCGATGATGTTCTTGCGCACCAGCCAGCGCACGATCGCCCGCGCCCGGGGCTCGTGCACCGGCAGGGTGGAGATTTTCGGGACGATAATGCTTTGCGAGTTCATGGTGGAGCCTGCTGCCAGTATTTAAGATTTCCAATGTGGGAGCGAGCCTGCTCGCGAAAGCGCAGTGTCAGGCTGCATTTTTGTTGCTGACACACCGCATTCGCGAGCAGGCTCGCTCCCACAAGGAACTGCGGCCGGCAGCTTAATCCCTGAAGAAATCCGGTCAAGTGCTGAAATAGCGCACCATCAACGCGATCCCGCTGGCCAGCACCAGCCAAGTCACCAGCCGCACAAACGCCTCACGGGACAATCTCATGGTCAGCCGCCGCCCGATCCACAAGCCCAGCGCCATGGCCGGCAACAGACACAGCGCCAGCATCAACAAGGGTAGCTCGGCATACACACCGGCGATGACAAACAGGCTCAAGCGCACCACGGTGCTGCAACTGATCAACGCACTTTGCGTGGCCCGCGCCGCTTCCTTGGGCAGGCGGCTGTTCAGATAAATCGCGTAAAGAAAGCCGCCACTGCCAAACAACGCGCCGAACAACCCACCCACCGTGCCCATCGGCACCGCCCACGCCGCTGACAACTGCGCGGGCCGCGCTTTGACCCACAGGCTGTAAACCGCATAGGCACTGATAAACAGCCCCATCAACAGCAGCAACAGATCGGATTTCAGATTCAGCAGGAAGATCACCCCCAGCGTGCAGCCGATTGCCATGCACGGCAGCAGCCTGAGCAATTCCGGCTTGGCGACGTCGCGCCGCGAGGGCAGCAGATTGCCGAACGCCGCGACGAAATCCAGCAGCACCAGCAGCGGCACGATTTTCGATAGCGGCATGAACAGAATCAGCATCGGCCCCGCGACCAGCGCAGTGCCGAAACCGGCGATGCCGAAGACGATGTAGGCCAAGGCAATGGCCAACCCGATGACCGCCCAACCGCCAGCGCCCCACGACCACGCCCCCAACAGCTCCATCATGCTCATCGTCCGCATCCTTTATAAGACCGCGCTGACTGTAGCCAGTAGCGGGCAGCACGACCAGATATCAAATTGATCCCATGTGGGAGCGAGCCTGCTCGCGAAGGCGGAGTGTCATTCCCGTTGTTGTCCGCTGACACAATGCTTTCGCGAGCAGGCTCGCTCCCACAGGGTTTTGTGCGGCGTCATGGTGATTGGCGGGCAAATGCCTTTAAACTGCGCCCCATGATTAAAGATCCCTTTGCAAGACTTGGCCTGGACCGTGAAGTCCTGACCGTCAGCCAGCTCAACGGCCGTGCGCGGGTGTTGCTTGAAGACGTGTTCAGCAACATCTGGGTCGAAGGCGAAATCTCCAACCTCGCGCGCCCGGCGTCCGGCCACGTCTATTTCACCCTCAAGGACAGCGGCGCGCAGGTGCGTTGCGCGCTGTTCCGGCAGAACGCCGCGCGGGTGCGTCAGGCGTTGAAGGATGGTCTGGCGGTCAAGGTGCGCGGCAAGGTTTCGCTGTTCGAAGGCCGTGGCGACTATCAGCTGATCCTCGACACCGTGGAGCCGGCCGGTGACGGCGCGCTGCGTCTGGCCTTCGATGCGCTGAAGGAAAAGCTCAGCGCCGAAGGCCTGTTCAGTGCCGAACGCAAAGTGCCGCTGCCAGCCCATCCACAGCGCATCGGCATCATCAGCTCGCCGACCGGCGCGGTGATTCGCGACATCATCAGCGTATTCCGCCGCCGTGCGCCGCAAGTGCAACTGACTCTGATTCCAACCGCTGTACAGGGCCGCGAGGCCACCGCGCAAATCGTTCGCGCGCTGAAAATGGCCGATGCCCGTGGCTTTGACGCGCTAATCCTCGCCCGTGGCGGCGGCTCGCTGGAAGACCTCTGGTGCTTCAACGAGGAAGCGGTGGCGCGCGCGGTCGATGCCTGTGTCACGCCGATCGTCAGCGCCGTCGGCCATGAAACCGATGTTTCGATCAGCGATTTTGTCGCCGACGTCCGCGCACCAACACCCTCGGCCGCCGCCGAGCTGCTCGCCCCGGATTCCAGCCATCTGATCCGTCAGGTCGAGAGCCTGCACCGGCGTCTGGTGATGCGCATGCGTGACCGCTTGATGCGTGATCGCCTGCGTCTCGAAGGCATGGCGCGACGGCTGCGGCATCCCGGCGAACGTCTGCGCCAGCAGGCGCAGCGTCTCGATGATCTGGACATGCGCATGCGCCGCGCATTCGAGCGCAGCCTCAATACGCGTCGAGAACGCCTGATCCGTCTGGAAACCCGTCTCGCCGGGCAACATCCGGGACGCCAATTGGCGATGCTTCGTCAGCGCCTCGACAGCCTCGCCGAGCGTCTGCCCCGAGCCATGCGCGATGCTCTGAAACAGCGTCGGCAGCAATTGCACAGTCAGATGCAGACGCTGCACGTGGTCAGCCCGTTGGCGACTCTCGGCCGGGGTTACAGCATTCTGCTCGACGAGCGTGGCCACGCGATCCACAACGCTGCGCAGACCCACACCGGCCAGCGCCTGAAAGCCAAACTCGGCGAAGGCGAACTGCAAGTGCGCGTCGAGGACAATCACCTGACGCCCGTCACCCTCTCTTTACTGGACTGATCCATGCCGCGTTTTCTTGCTCCGCTGCTGTTGCTCTGCCTGACTTTCAACGCCCACGCCGACAGCTACATCACTCGGCTGCTGAACAAACCGGTGCCGGGCGGCGTCGCCGTGGTGAATCTGGGCACTGCCGCGCAGGCGCCGAAAGCCACTTATCAGGGCAAACCGGTGCTGGTGGTCAAAGAGCAGAACAATTGGCTGGCGATCGTCGGCGTGCCGCTGACGGTCAAGCCTGGCGCGCAGCAGATCAGCAGTGGCGGGCGCAACTTGCCGTTTACCGTGGGCAGCAAGAAATACCCGGAACAGCACATCACCCTGAAGAACAAACAGCAGGTCAATCCGAACGCCGACAACCTCAAGCGCATTGAAGGCGAACTGGCGGAACAGATCGCGGCTTACCGCAGTTTCAGCCCGAACACGCCGAGCAATCTGCTGCTGGACAAACCGGTCAACGGGCCGCTGTCGAGCAAGTTCGGTGTGCGTCGTTTCTTCAACGGCGAAGAGCGCAATCCTCACGCCGGCCTCGATTTCGCAGTGCCAGCGGGCACGCCCATCAAGACCCCGGCGGCGGGCAAGGTGATTCTGATCGGCAATTACTTCTTCAACGGCAACACGGTGTTTGTTGACCACGGCCAGGGCTTTATCAGCATGTTCTGCCACATGTCGAAGATCGACGTGAAGAACGGCCAGCAACTGGCGCGCGGCGCGGTGGTGGGCAAGGTCGGCGCGACCGGCCGGGCAACCGGGCCGCATATGCACTGGAACGTCAGCCTGAATGATGCGCGGGTGGATCCGGCGATTTTCATTGGTGCCTTCCAACCTTGAGTATGTGTTGAGGCGACCGGCCTCTTCGCGAGCAGGCTCGCTCCCACACTGGATCTTATTCACAACAAAGATCCCCTGTGGGAGCGAGCCTGCTCGCGAAGGCGGCCTATAAAACACCGCCATACTCAATGATTCTCAAAAAACTCAATTGCGCCCCAATCTAGCCTTACGCAAACATCAATAACTTCCACCGCCTGAAGCGCAATAAATTCCTGCAAAATCCCGCTTTCCGGGTATTCCTCTCAATTTTTTCCGACTGCTTGCCATCCTTTCCCCTCGCGGTTAGGGTTGAAGCCATGAAAACCTCTCACACCCTCATTCAGCTTCGCCAGCACCGCAGCCTGTGCCTCGTCAGCGCACGACTGCCAGGCTGAATCGCTGCGCCTCGTCCCACGCTTTTCCAAGAACATTCGTTCAACCGGCAGGCCGCCTCTTTTCGGCCCAGACAACAAGGAATTTCCCGATGAGCATGCTCAAAGACCCGTCTTCGAAATACCGCGCGTTTCCCGTCATCAACCTGCCGGATCGCACATGGCCGTCGAAGACCATCGACGCCGCGCCGATCTGGTGCAGCTCCGACCTGCGTGACGGCAACCAGTCGCTGATCGAGCCAATGGACGCGGCGAAGAAGCTGCGCTTCTGGAAAACCCTGGTGCAGGTCGGCGTGAAGGAGATCGAAGCGTCGTTCCCAGCCGCGTCGCAAACCGACTTCGACTTCGTGCGTACGTTGATCGAAGAAGGCCACATCCCGGACGACACCACCATTCAGGTGCTGACCCAGGGCCGTGAAGATCTGATCGAGCGCACCTTCGAATCCCTGCGCGGGGCGAAGAAAGCCATCGTTCACCTGTACAACGCCACTTCGCCTTCTTTCCGTCGCATCGTCTTCAACCAGGACAAGGACGGCATCAAGGCCATCGCGGTCAACGCTGCCAAGCTGTTCGTCAAATATGCAGCCATGCAGCCGGAAACCGAATGGACCTTCGAATACTCGCCGGAAACCTTCAGCGCTACCGAGCTGGAATTCGCCAAGGAAGTCTGCGATGCAGTGATCGAGGTGTGGAACCCGACGCCTGAGCACAAGATGATCCTCAACCTGCCGGCCACGGTTGAATGCGCGACGCCGAACGTCTACGCCGACCAGATCGAATGGTTCGGTCGCAACATCAACCGTCGTGACAGCGTGATCATCAGCCTGCACACCCACAACGACCGGGGCACCGGCGTGGCCGCCACCGAGCTGGGCCTGATGGCCGGCGCCGATCGCGTCGAAGGCTGCCTGTTCGGCAACGGCGAGCGCACCGGTAACGTCGACCTCGTCACCGTCGCGCTGAACATGTACACCCAGGGCGTCGACCCTGAGCTGGACTTCTCCGACATCGACGGCGTGCGCAAGGTCGTCGAAGAGTGCAACCAGATCCAGGTGCACCCGCGTCATCCGTACGTTGGCGACCTGGTGCACACCGCGTTCTCCGGCTCGCACCAGGACGCAATCCGCAAGGGCTTCGCCCAGCAGAAACCGGACACCCTGTGGGAAGTGCCGTACCTGCCGATCGACCCGGCCGACATTGGCCGCAGCTACGAGGCGGTGATTCGCGTCAACAGCCAGTCGGGCAAGGGCGGCATCGCTTACTTGCTGGAGCAGGAATACGGCATCAGCCTGCCACGTCGCATGCAGATCGAGTTCAGCCAGGTCGTACAGCGTGAGACCGATCGCCTGGGCCTGGAGATGACAGCCAAGCAGATTCACTCACTGTTGATCAGCGAATACCTGCAAGCCAACACTCCTTACGCGCTGGTCAGCCATCGTTTGCAGGAAGAGAACGGCAACAGCGCCGTCGAAGTCGAAGTGGCCAGCAAAGGTCAGGGCGAAACCAACCTGCACTGGCGCGGCAAGGGCAACGGCGCGCTGGAAGCACTGGTCGCCGGCCTGCCGATTCCGGTGGAAATCATGGACTACAACGAACACGCGATCGGCGCGGGCACCAATGCCAAAGCGGCGGCCTACATCGAACTGCGGGTGAACGGTGAACGTGCAGTGCACGGCGTGGGTATCGATGAAAACATCACCACGGCGAGTTTCAAGGCACTGTTCAGCGCGCTGAACCGCTCGCTGAGCCAGCCAGAGGCGAAAGCGGCGTAATCCGACTGCTGAAATGCGAAAGGCCCCGGAGTGTGAGCTGCGGGGCCTTTTTTTGCCTTCAGGTTTCTGGCTGACTTTTATGGCCCCTTCGCGAGCAGGCTCGCTCCCACATTTGGAATGCATTTCCCTGTGGGAGCGAACCTGCTCGCGAAGGCGTCCTGACAGGCGCTGGGAGTATCAGGTGAACTCGAAAGTGTCGGCATCCAGGTTCGCCGGAAAGCGCTCGCGATATGCAGCCAACGGCGCCGCTTCCAGAATCACCTTGAACACGCCATCCGCCTCCCCCGCCGCCAGCAACGTCTCGCCCTGGAAATCCAGCACCTGACTGTCGCCGGTATACGCGAAGCCTTTGCCATCGCTGCCCACCCGATTTACCGCTGCCACGTAGCAGAGATTTTCAATCGCTCGTGCCGGCAGCAGGCGGTTCCAGTGCAGACGCCGTGCGCCCGGCCAGTTGGCGGTGTACAGCAGCAGATCGGTGTCCTGCGCGTCGCGGCTCCACACCGGGAAACGCAGGTCGTAGCAGATCAGCGGACGAATCCGCCAACCCTTGAGCTCGAATTGCACCTGACGCTCGCCCGGAGTGTAATGGTTGTGCTCGCCGGCCATACGAAACAGGTGACGCTTGTCGTAATGCAGCACTTCGCCGTCCGGCCGCGCCCACAGCAAGCGGTTGCGATGGCTGCCGTCAGCCGCCTGGATGATCACGCTGCCAGTGATGACCGCATCGAACTTCGCCGCCTGCGCCCGCAGCCATTTGCTGGTCGGACCGTTTTCCGCTTCGGCGAGGGTTTCCGATTCCATCGAGAATCCGGTGGTGAACATCTCCGGCAGGATAATCAGATCGGCGCCACGGGCCTGTTCCAGCAACAACTCGAAGTGCTCGAGGTTGGCCCGGCGGTCGTGCCAGGCCAGGCTGGTCTGGATCAGCGCCAGAGTCAGGTCTGGCAATGCACTCAGATCACGCATAGTTTTGCCGCCGCTTCACGCAGCGTCTCCTCGCGTTTGGCAAAGCACAGGCGTATCAGGCGCTGGCCTTGCGGTGGATTCTGGTAGAACACCGACACCGGAATGCTCGCGACACCGTGCTCGCGAGTCATCCACATGGCCATGTCGACATCGTTCAGATCCGGACGGATCTGCGAATAATCGACCAACTGGAAATAGGTGCCGGTGACTCGGGTAAAGCTGAAGCGCGATGGCGCAAGCAGATCGCAGAACAGATCGCGCTTGGCCTGATAGAAACCCGGCAGCTCTTCAACGTGTTCCGGGTGCTCGGCCATGTAATCGGCCAGCGCGTATTGCAGCGGCGTGACGCCACAGAAGCTCACGTACTGATGCACCTTGCGCAGTTCGGCTGTCAGGGCTGGCGGGGCGACGACATAGCCGGTTTTCCAGCCGGTGACGTGGTACGTCTTGCCGAACGAACTGACCACGAACGAGCGCTGATACAGCTCTTCATGGGCCAGCACGCTGACATGCGGTACGCCGTCGAACACCAGGTGTTCGTAGACTTCGTCGCTGATCAGGTATATGTCGCGATCACGGATCAACGCCGCCAGTTGATCGAGCTCGGCGCGGCTGATCAATGCGCCGCTGGGGTTGTGCGGGGTGTTGATGACGATCATTTTCGTGCGCGGGCTCAGGGCCGCGGCGAGCTGGTCGAAATCGATGGTGAAATCGTCCGGGTTCAGTTGCACATGCACGCAACGGCCACCCGCCAGCTCCGTTGCCGGTGCGTAGCTGTCGTAGCACGGATCGAAGACGATGACTTCATCGCCGCTGTGAATCACTGCCTGAATCGCGCAGAAGATTGCCTGAGTCGCACCGGGCGTTACCGTCACTTCATGATCGGCATCGACAGTCACGCCATAGCTGCGCGCGATCTTGGCCGCGATCTGCTGACGCAACGCCGGCAAACCGGTCATCGGCGAATACTGGTTATGGCTACTGGCGATATGCCGCCCGACCGCATCACGCAACGACTGCGGGCCGTCGAAATCCGGGAAACCCTGGGACAGGTTGATCGCGCCGGTCTGCGCCGCGAGCTGAGACATCTGCGTGAAAATAGTGATGCCGACATTCGGCAGCTTGCTGGTGATCATCGGGGGTTCTCTGCTCAACACCCGGCTCTGACGACGGCGCGGGAGAGCCCGAGGATAGCCGATCCGGCGCCCATAAAAAAAGGGCGCCAAACGGCGCCCTTCTCTCATTGAACAAACCCAATCCTGTGGCGAGGGGATTTATCCCCGTTCCGGCTGCGAAGCAGTCGCAAACCCGTTGAATGCGGTTTGACTGATACACCGCGGACACAGGTTTTGGTGCTGATGCGCAGCCCATCGGGGATAAATCCCCTCGCCACAAAAGCCCCACACAAAATTGTGCAGGGCCTCGGATCACTTCTTGTCGCGGCGCTTCTTGCTGGCTTTCTTGTTGTGCGACATCAAGCGACGCTTCTTGTTGACCTGGCGGTCGGTCAGCGTGTTCTTGTTGCCTTCGTACGGGTTCTCGCCGCCCTTGAACTCGATGCGGATCGGCGTACCGACCAGCTTGAGTACACGACGGTAAGTGTTCTCCAGATAGCGCACGTACGACTTCGGCACTTTCTCGATCTGGTTACCGTGGATCACGATGATCGGCGGGTTCGCACCACCGAGGTGAGCGTAACGCAGCTTGATCCGACGGTTGTTGACCATCGGCGGCGCGTGCTCGCCCACCGCATCTTCGAGAATCTGGGTGAGGCGGTTGGTCGGCCAGCGGGTAACAGCGGACTTGAACGAGTTCTGCACCGAAGCGTAGAGGTTGCCCACGCCCGTGCCGTGCAACGCCGAGATGAAGTGAATGTCGGCGTAGTCGACGAAGAACAGCCGGCGTTGCAGCTCGACTTTCACGAAGTCGCGCTCGCTCGGCGTCATGCCATCCCACTTGTTGATCGCGATGACCAGCGCACGACCGGATTCGATCGCGAAGCCCAGCAGGTTCAGGTCGTGATCGACCACACCCTCGCGGGCGTCCATCACGAAGATCACCACGTTGGCGTCTTTGATCGCCTGCAGGGTTTTGACCACGGAGAACTTTTCGACTTCTTCGTGGATCTTGCCGCGCTTGCGCACACCGGCGGTGTCGATCAGCGTGTACTTCTCTTCATTGCGCTCGAACGGAATGTAGATGCTGTCGCGGGTGGTGCCCGGCTGGTCATACACGATGACCCGGTCTTCACCAAGCATGCGGTTGACCAGGGTCGACTTGCCGACGTTCGGACGACCGATGATGGCGATCTTGATCCCGTCTTTTTCGCTCGGACCAGGAATGCGCTTGGCTTCCTCGCCTTCGGCAACGACTTCTTCCTCTTCACCTTCAGCCGGCTCGTCATCATCGCGCGGGAATTCGCTCAGGGCGGCTTCCAGCAGTTGCGTGATGCCACGGCCGTGGGCGCCGGCGATCGGGATCGCGTGGCCCATGCCCAGCGGGGCAAATTCGGCGCGGGCCATTTCCGGGTCGATGTTGTCGACCTTGTTGGCCACCACGTGGGAACGCTTGTTACGTTTGCGTAAATGCTCGGCGATCATCTGGTCGGCAGCGGTAAAACCGGCCTTGGCATCTACCAGAAACAGCACCACATCGGCTTCTTCGATGGCCAGCAGCGACTGCTCGGCCATTTTTTCGTCCATACCATGTTCGTCACCGGAGATACCGCCGGTGTCGATCAGAATGTAGGAACGCCCTTGCCACTTGGCCTCACCGTACTGGCGATCACGGGTCAGACCGGACAGGTCGCCGACGATGGCGTCACGAGTCCTGGTCAGGCGGTTGAACAAGGTGGACTTGCCGACGTTCGGTCGGCCCACCAGGGCGATTACGGGAACCATGCGGCTCTCCACTTCGTTATTTCAGAAAATACAAAAGCCGCTGCGAGGCAGCGGCTGGTGCTCGGGGCAACACCCGGGGGCGCTGCAAACCCTGCTGATGCAGGGCTGCTTGGGGATGAACCCCAAGCATAGTTGTTACTTGATGGTCAGGGCTTCCAGTTTGCCGCTGTTGCCATACACATAAATCGTGTCGCCCACCACCAGCGGACGGGCACGCAGGCCGTCGCTGTCGATGCGCTCACGGCCGACGAAACGACCGTCGACCTGACTCAGCAGATGCAGATAACCTTCCAGGTCACCCACAGCTACGTAGCTGGAGAACACTTCCGGAGCCGACAGTTGACGGCGAGCCAGCGAGTCGTTGCTCCACAGTGCGGTGGTGGAACGCTCATCGACGCCTTCAACGGTGCCCGAGGACAGGCTCACGTAGACGCTGCCGAAACCCTGAGCGATACCGGCGTAGCTCGACGCATCGCGCTGCCACAGTTGACGACCGCTTTCCAGGTCCAGTGCCGCAACGCGACCCTGATAGCTGGCCACGTACAGCGTGCCGCCCGACAGCAGCAGACCGCCGTCGATGTCGACGACGCGCTCCAGCTCCGAACGACCTTGTGGAATGGCGATGCGTTGTTCCCACACCGGCACGCCGTTGGAGATGTCCAGCGCGACCACTTTACCGGTCGACAGGCCAGCTACGGCCAGGCGGTTGGTGACCAGCGGAGCACTGGTGCCACGCAGGGTCAGGACCGCCGGGGTGCTGTCATACACCCAGCGCTGGTTGCCGGTGGCAGCGTCCAGCCCGATCAGACGATCGTCCTGGGTCTGCACGACGACCACGTCGCCATTGTTGGCCGGCGGCGCGAGTACTTCACTGTTGACGCGGGCACGCCACTTCTCTTCACCGTTGCTGGTGTCCAGAGCGACGACTTCGCCACGCAGCGTACCGATCAGTACCAGACCATAACCCACGCCGACGGCGCCGGAGACAGGCAGTTCCAGATCCTGGTCCCACTTCACGTCGCCGTTGCTGCGATCCAGCGCCATCACCACACCAGTCACATCGGCGGCGTAGATGGTGTCACCGTCGATCGCCGGCACCAGCATGTTGTAGGTTTCGCCCTGACCGTCACCGATCGAGCGGCTCCACTGCTTCTGCAGAACGACTTCTTCTTTGAAGTCGGTCAGTTCGGCCGGTGGCAATTCTTTCTTGCTGTTGCTGCTGCAACCCGCGGCCAGAAGGGCCAGAGCCAGCAATGCTGCATGCTTCCAACGGATCACGTCACGCATCCCCTTTGGCCAGGTCGTCGAGCTTGATTTGAAGGCCACCGACCGCCGCTTCATCCGACAGTGCCGCCTTGGCTTTTTGATACGCCTTGTTCGCGTCATCGGTACGGCCCAAGCGCACCAGCAGGTCGCCCTTGAGTTCTTCGCGAGTGGCCAGGAACGCTTTGTCGGCATCGCCGTCGAGCAGTTTCAGGGCGTCTTCGGCCTTGTCCTGCGCGCCGAGCACCTGCGCCAGACGCTGACGGGCGATTTCGCCCAGCGCCGGGTTGGCCGGTTTGTCGACGATGGCTTTGAGTTCGGTTGCCGCGTCGTCCAGCTTGCCGCTGTCGACCGCCACTTTGGCGACGAACAGGCTGCCGTATTGCGCATAGGCAGAACCGCCGTACTCGCTGTTGAGCTTGCCGGCCAGATCCGCAACGCGGGCGGCATCAGGCTTGCCGTCAGGCGTCAGCGTGGTTTCCAGCAATTGCTGATAGAGCACCGAGGCGCCTTGCGACTGGTTGCTCTGGTACTTGTGCCAGGCCTGCCAGCCGAACACGATGACCAGCGCCAACAGGCCGCCGGTGACCAGAGGTTTGCCGTTGCGTGTCCACCAGTCCTTCAAATCCGCCAACTGTTCGTCTTCGGTACTCGACACCCCAATACTCCTTAATCGCTAAATCGGCTGTTAAGACAGCTTCAACCCTGCACGACGCAGGTGGCCAGGTGAGCGGCAAGCGCATCCCAGGCAATGCTTTGTTGTTCGCCCTGGCCACGCAGGGGTTTGAAACCTACCACTTGCTGGGCCATTTCGTCGTCACCGAGGATCAATGCGTACAGCGCACCGCTCTTGTCGGCCTTCTTGAACTGGCTTTTGAAACTGCCGGCGCCGGCATTGACTTGCAGGCGCAGGTTTGGAAGTTCATCGCGAACCCGTTCGGCCAGGGCCAGACCGGCCAGCTCGGCCTCTTCACCGAAGGCGCAGAGGTAGACGTCGACCTGACGGGAAATTTCTTCCGGAATCTGCTCAAGGGTTTCGAGCATCAATACCAGACGCTCGATGCCCATGGCAAAACCGACGCCCGGGGTTGGCTTGCCGCCCATCTGCTCGACCAGACCGTCGTAACGGCCGCCCGCGCACACGGTGCCCTGGGCGCCGAGCTTGTCGGTGACCCATTCGAAAACGGTTTTGCTGTAGTAATCGAGGCCACGCACCAGTTTCGGGTTGAGCACGTAAGGAATGCCGACGGCATCCAGACGCGCCTTCAGGCCTTCGAAGTGAGCGCGGGACTCGTCGTCGAGGTAATCGGCCATTTTCGGCGCATCGACCAGCACGGCCTGGGTGTCGGCATTTTTCGTGTCGAGCACGCGCAGCGGGTTGGTTTTCAGACGACGCTGGCTGTCTTCGTCGAGCTTGTCGTGGTGCGCCGAGAGGTACTCGACCAGCGCTTCACGATAGCGACCACGGGATTCGCTGGTGCCGAGGCTGTTGAGTTCGAGCTTGACCGCATCACGGATGCCCAGCTCGCCCCACAGGCGCCAGGTCATGATGATCAGCTCGGCGTCGATGTCCGGACCGTCGAGGTTGAACACTTCCAGACCGATCTGGTGGAACTGGCGATAACGGCCTTTTTGCGGACGCTCGTGGCGGAACATCGGGCCGATGTACCAGAGTTTCTGCACCTGACCACCGCCGGTGATGCCGTGCTCAAGCACGGCACGCACGCACGCCGCAGTACCTTCCGGACGCAGGGTCAGGGAATCACCGTTGCGGTCTTCGAAGGTGTACATCTCTTTTTCGACGATATCGGTGACTTCGCCGATCGAGCGCTTGAACAGCTCGGTGAACTCGACGATCGGCATGCGGATCTGCTTGTAACCGTAGTTATCCAGCAGACGCGCCACAGTGCCTTCGAAATAACGCCACAGCGGGGTCTGTTCGGGCAGGATGTCGTTCATGCCACGAATGGCTTGCAGAGACTTGCTCACAAAATTTCCTTAATTCGTTCGATCAGCCGCGCGCGATAACGGCAGCGTCAGCTTCGACCTTTTCGGCCGCTTTCTGGCGGATCAGCTTTTCCAGCTCGTCCACCAGATTGTCATTCGTCAGCTTCTGCGACGGCTTGCCGTCGATGTAAATCAGGTTTGGCGTGCCGCCGGTCAAGCCGATATGGGCTTCCTTGGCTTCGCCGGGGCCGTTGACCACGCAACCGATGACCGCGACATCCAGCGGCACCAGCAGGTCTTCAAGGCGCCCTTCCAGCTCGTTCATGGTCTTGACCACATCGAAGTTCTGCCGCGAGCAGCTCGGGCAGGCGATGAAGTTGATGCCACGGGAACGCAGATGCAAAGACTTGAGAATGTCGTAACCGACCTTCACTTCCTCGACCGGGTCGGCCGCCAGCGAGATGCGGATAGTATCGCCAATCCCTTCGGCGAGCAGCATACCTAGGCCCACGGCGGATTTCACCGTGCCCGATCGCAAACCGCCGGCTTCAGTGATGCCGAGGTGCAGCGGCTGGACGATTTCTTTCGCCAGCAAACGGTAGGCTTCGACGGCCATGAACACGTCGGAGGCTTTCACGCTGACCTTGAAGTCCTGGAAATTCAGGCGTTCGAGGTGTTCAACGTGGCGCAGCGCGGATTCGACCAATGCGGCCGGGGTCGGCTCGCCGTATTTCTTTTGCAGGTCTTTTTCCAGCGAACCGGCGTTGACGCCGATGCGGATCGGAATGCCGCGATCACGCGCCGCATCGACCACGGCACGCACGCGGTCTTCGCGACCGATGTTGCCCGGATTGATGCGCAGACAGTCCACACCCAGTTCGGCCACGCGCAAGGCGATTTTGTAGTCGAAGTGGATGTCAGCCACCAACGGCACTTTGACCAGTTGCTTGATCTTGCCGAACGCCTCGGCGGCGTCCATGTCCGGCACCGAGACGCGAACGATGTCGACGCCGGCGGCTTCCAGACGATTGATCTGCGCCACGGTCGCGGCGACGTCATTGGTGTCGCTGTTGGTCATGCTCTGCACAGCGATCGGCGCGTCGCCGCCCACCGGTACGTTGCCGACCCAGATCTTGCGCGATTCGCGACGTTTGATTGGAGATTCGCCGTGCATGACTTATTGACCCAACTTCAGGCGAGCAGTCTCGCCACTGGTGAACGGAGCGATATCGACCGGTTGGCCGTTGTAGCTGACCTGTGCCGCGCGGGCAACGCCCAGACGTACGGCGAGCGGCGGCTTGCCGGAAACACTCACGCTGTCGCCTTTATGCTTCAGGCCGCTGAAAATCACTTTGCCACGGCCATCGGTCACCTGTGCCCAGCAATCGCCGGTGAACTGCAACTGCACCTGGCCTTCGCCGGCGACCGGCGCAGCTGCTTCAGCGCTTGGCGCTTGAGCAACCGGCGCGGTCGGGGCAGCTGTCGCTGGGACATTCGGCGCTGGAGTGGCCGGAGCCGCCACCACTGGCGCAGGCGTCGGTGCCGGAGCGCTTGGCGCAACTGCCGGGGCAGCCGGCTCGGTTGCTGGCGCTGCGGACTCGGCACCGGTGGATTCAGCACTGGTTTCCGACTGCGGCAAGGCCAGCGATGTCGAATTGTCAGCCTGATTTTCGGCGACAGCCTGATCTTCCGGCTCGTCGATCGGGTGGATCTGCGTGGTGCCGTCCGCGCCTTCGACTTCGACGTGTTCAGGCGCCAGGCTGGTCAGATCGCGGGTGCGCTGCGAGGTCTGATCCTGCCACCAGACGAAACCGCCACCGATGACCGCGATCAGCAGCAACAGGCTGACGATACGCAAAATGGTGTGGGAAACGCGCACCGGCTCTTCGATACGACCGAGGGCATGAACGTTGCTGCCCTGGGAATCGGTGCCGGTGGACTGGTCGAATTGCTGAACCAGAACGGTCTGGTCCATGCCGAGCAATTTGGCATAGGCGCGAATGTAACCGCGAGCGAAGGTATGCCCCGGCAGCTTGTCGAAAGCGCCGGCTTCAAGATTGCTCAGGGACGTCACGGTGAGGTTGAGCTTGAGGGCCACTTCGGCCAGCGACCAGCCATTGCTTTCGCGGGCCTGGCGCAGGGTCTCACCGGGATTTACGCGATTCGCTGCTACAACTTCGGGATGCGCCGCTTTCATCATTGCTCCGACAGGTATTGCTGATATTCCGGCGTACCGGGATAGAGTCGTTTTAATTGCAGACCGTAACTGGCTGCCTTGTCGCGATCTTCAAACACTTTTGCCAGCCGAACGCCGAGCAATAGACTACGTGCATTTTGTTCGGTGAGCTGGCTGAAACGGTCGTAATAGTCACGCGCGGGCACATAATGCCTGTCTTCGAAGGACAACTCAGCCATTTCCAGCAATGCGCGCGGTTGTTGGCGATTCAGGCGCAGCGCCTTTTCCAGCTGTTGCTGGGCCAGATCACGCTGGCCAAGCTTAGCGGCGGTCATGCCGAGGTTTTCGAAGACCCGCGAGCGCTCAGGATACAGGGTATCGGCGGCCGCTTGTTCAAAACGCTCGTAGGCTTCCTTGTAGCGCTGTTCTTCGTAGAGAAAACTGCCGTAGTTGTTGAGGATGCGCGCATCGGCGGGACGTGAGGACAGGGCCTTGCGAAAGTGCTCGTCGGCAAGTGCCGGCTCCATCTCGGCCTGAAACACCAGACCGAGGGCCGCATTGGCATCGGGGTCGGAACCGTCCAGCTCCAGCGCTTTCTTCAGTGGCACCTTGGCGCGCTCGGTCATGCCTTGCTGAAGATAGCCCAGCCCCAGCTGCACGTAGGCAGCCCGCGCTTCATCGCGGCCCTTGCTGGTCTTCATCGGATTGTAGTCACCCGACAGGACACAGCCAGCGCACAGGCTGGCCAACAGCAACAGCAGCGCAAAGCGCAGGGACATAGAGATCCTCTCTTAGTTAGTGTTCGCGGCGTTCTGTGCCAGATCGCTGTCGGCGCTCAACTCGCGCACGGCGATGTAACGTTCGCTGCGACGGGTGCGATCCAGCACCTGCCCTACCAATTGACCACATGCGGCGTCGATGTCTTCACCACGGGTGGTGCGCACGGTGACGTTGAAACCGGCCTGATGCAACTGATCCTGGAAGCGGCGGATGGCATTGTTGCTCGGCCGCTCGTACCCGGAGTGCGGGAACGGGTTGAATGGGATCAGGTTGATCTTGCACGGGATGTCTTTAAGCAGCTCGATCATTTCCACTGCGTGCTCAAGCTTGTCGTTGACGTCCTTGAGCAAGGTGTACTCGATGGTCAGCACACGTTTCTCGCCAAGGGCGGACATGTAGCGCTGGCACGACTCGAGCAGCATCTTAAGCGGATATTTCTTGTTGATCGGCACCAATTGGTTACGCAATGCGTCATTCGGTGCGTGCAGGGACAACGCCAGGGATACGTCGATGTGCTTGGCCAGCTCATCGATCATCGGCACCACACCCGAGGTGGACAGGGTCACGCGGCGCTTGGAGATCCCGTAGCCGAGGTCATCCATCATCAGATGCATGGCGGCGACGACGTTGTCGAAGTTCAGCAACGGCTCGCCCATGCCCATCATCACCACGTTGGTGATGGCGCGGTCGACGGTGGCCGGGACGCTGCCGAAAGATTTGTTGGCAATCCACACCTGACCGATGACTTCGGCGGCGGTGAGGTTGCTGTTGAAGCCTTGCTTGCCGGTGGAGCAGAAACTGCAATCCAGGGCACAGCCTGCCTGGGACGAAACGCACAAGGTGCCGCGTTTGCCCTGGGGAATGTACACGGTCTCGACGCAGCTGCCGGACGCCACGCGCACCACCCATTTACGGGTGCCGTCGCTGGAGATGTCCTCGCTGACCACTTCCGGACCACGCACTTCAGCAATGGCCTTGAGCTTGTCGCGCAAGGCTTTGCTGACGTTCGTCATGGCGTCGAAATCATCGACGCCAAAGTGGTGAATCCATTTCATTACCTGACCGGCACGGAAACGCTTCTCCCCGATTGAGTCGAAGAATTTTTCCATTTCCGGCTGGGTCAGACCCAGCAGGTTTGTTTTAACAGTCGATGTAGTCATGGATTCACCTTCACTCTGCAAGCAATGCTTAGCGAGTGGTTACTTCAGTAGCTGCGAAGAAGTAAGCGATTTCGCGAGCGGCAGCAGCTTCGGAGTCCGAACCGTGAACGGCGTTGGCGTCGATCGATTCAGCGAAGTCAGCACGGATGGTGCCGGCAGCAGCTTCTTTAGGGTTGGTAGCGCCCATCAGCTCACGGTTGCGAGCGATAGCGTTTTCACCTTCCAGAACCTGAACGACAACCGGACCGGAAGTCATGAAAGCAACCAGGTCACCGAAGAAACCGCGCTCGCTGTGCTCAGCGTAGAAGCCTTCGGCTTCGGCTTTGGACAGTTGCTTCAGTTTCGAAGCTACAACGCGCAGGCCAGCGTCTTCGAAGCGAGTGGTGATCTTGCCGATCACGTTTTTAGCAACGGCGTCAGGCTTGATGATGGAGAAAGTACGTTGAACAGCCATGGTGTAACTCCAGAAACGGTAATTTGCGAAAAATTAAACCCGCGAATTATACGCGGGTTCTTGGGTATTGCCTAACCTGCGAGACGATCAGTCCAATTCTGCGGCCCAAAGGGTCTGGACCGCTTCCAACACCTTCTCGCCAACGCTACCAGAGGTGTCGTCAAAATCGGGGAGTGACTTGATCATCTGCTGCAGTTTGACGAAACCAACAGAATACGGATCGGTACCCGGGTGGGCCTCGGCCAGCTCTTCTGCAATGCGTTGAACATCATTCCAACCGTAGCTCATGACAGTCTTACCAGTCAGTGCGGCGCTTCGGCCGCATGGTTAAGCGAATATTTCGGAATCTCGACGGTGAGGTCTTCCTCACCGACGATGGCCTGGCAAGCCAGACGCGATTGCGCCTCAAGGCCCCAGGCACGATCAAGGAAATCCTCTTCCAGCTCGTCAGCCTCTTCCAGCGAGTCAAAACCCTCGCGGATGATGCAGTGGCAGGTGGTGCAGGCGCAGACGCCGCCGCACGCGCTTTCCATCTCGATATGGTGTTCGTGGGCCAGTTCGAGAATCGATGTGCCGGGCGCAGCCTCGACCACCATGCCTTCAGGGCAGAACTTCTCGTGGGGCAGAAAAATGACCTGCGGCATCAGATATCCTCGATTTCATTCAGGTTGCGCCCCGACAGAGCGGCTTTCACCGTCAGATCCATGCGGCGGGCAGCAAAAGCATCGGTCACTTGCGACAGACGCTTGGTCTGCTGCTCGATGGCGTAGCCATCGGTACCTTTCATCAGTTCGGCCAGTTCCTGCATTTGCAGTTCGATGACCATACGCTCTTCGGCGTCGAGCAATCGCTCGCCATCGGCCTCCAGCGCGCCCTGCACCGCCTCGAGCAGGCGCTGGGCATCGACTTGCTGCTCACGCAGAACGCGGGCGACCTTGTCGTCATTGGCGTGCTGGAACGAATCCTTGAGCATCTTGGCGATTTCGCCATCGGTCAGACCATAGGAAGGTTTGACCTGAATGCTCGCCTCAACGCCCGAGCCCAATTCACGGGCAGACACGCTGAGCAGACCGTCGGCGTCGACCTGGAAGGTCACGCGAATTTTCGCCGCACCGGCCACCATCGCCGGAATGCCGCGCAATTCGAAGCGAGCCAGAGAGCGGCAGTCGCTGATCAGCTCGCGCTCACCCTGCAACACGTGGATCGCCATGGCCGACTGGCCGTCTTTATAGGTGGTGAAGTCCTGAGCGCGGGCGACCGGGATGGTGGTGTTGCGCGGAATCACCTTCTCCATCAGACCGCCCATGGTTTCCAAACCAAGGGAAAGCGGAATCACGTCGAGCAGCAGCAGTTCGCCGCCATCGCGCTTGTTGCCAGCCAGGGTGTCGGCCTGGATCGCGGCCCCGATGGCCACCACTTGATCCGGGTCGATTTCCGTCAATGGCTGACGACCGAAGGCTTCGGCAACGGCTTCACGAACACGTGGCACGCGGGTCGAACCGCCGACCATGACCACAGCGTGGACGTCTTCCAGTTCAATACCGGAATCGCGAACCGCGCGGCGGCAGGCTTTCAGACTGCGCGCGACCATTGGCTCGATCAGCGCATCGAAGGCTTCGCGGGTCAGTTGCGCTTTCCAGTCGCCGTAAGCCACTTCCACACTGGCTGCATCGGTCAAAGCTTCTTTGGCCGCGCAGGCGGTTTGCAGCAGATTGCGTTGTGCGCCCGGATCGAGATCGGCGGACAGGCCAGCACTCTCGATGATCCAGCCGGCAATCGCATGATCGAAGTCATCGCCGCCCAGCGCGCTGTCGCCGCCAGTGGCCAGAACTTCAAAGACGCCGCCAGTCAGACGCAGAATCGAAATATCGAAGGTACCGCCGCCAAGGTCATAAATTGCAACCAGGCCTTCAGCATGTTGATCCAGACCATACGCCACAGCAGCAGCGGTCGGCTCATTGAGCAGACGCAACACGTTCAGACCGGCGAGTTTGGCCGCATCTTTGGTGGCCTGACGCTGCGCATCGTCGAAGTAGGCAGGAACGGTGATTACCGCGCCAACCAGTTCGCCACCCAAGGTCGCTTCAGCGCGCTGACGCAGGACCTTGAGGATATCGGCGGAGACTTCAACCGGGCTTTTCGGTCCTTGCACGGTGTCGATGAACGGCATGTGCGATTCGCCGCCGACAAAGCGGTACGGCAGTTGCTCGCCCAATTGCTTGACGTCGGACAGACCACGACCCATCAAGCGCTTGACCGAAAGCACGGTGTTAAGAGGATCGGAGGATGCCGCCAGCTTGGCGGACTCACCGACTTCGACGCGGTCGGCGTGATAACGCACGGCGGACGGCAGGATGACCTGCCCGTTGGCGTCGGCCAGCGGTTCGGAAAGACCACTGCGCAGCGCAGCGACCAGCGAATTGGTAGTACCCAAGTCGATGCCCACAGCCAGACGGCGCTGGTGCGGTTGAGGACTTTGGCCGGGTTCGGCGATCTGCAGTAGAGCCATGGTGATCAGGTCTTGTCTGTCTGTCAGCGTGCAATCAGGGCAGCACTGGGTTAATCGTCGAGGCGCTCTTCCAGCTGGCGCACTTCGTAGGTGAGCTTGTCGAGGAACTGCATGCGCCGCATCAGGCGTTCGGCCTGCTCGCGTTGCGCTGCATCATCCCAACAGGCTGCGAAGCTTTCGTTGAGCTGTTCCTGAGCCGTCTTCAAACGACGCTTGAATACCGCGACACCGTCGAGGTCAGCGCTGTCCTGCAGATCTTCGAGCTCTTCGCGCCATTGCATCTGCTGCAGAAGAAACTCGGGATCGTGGACGGTGACTTCCATCGGCACTTCATGCCCGCTGATTTTCAGCAGGTAGCGTGCGCGCTGGGCCGGGCTCTTGAGCGTCTGGTAGGCGTCGTTGAGCCGCGCCGATTGCTCGAGTGCCGAGCGCTGCTCGCGCTCGGAAGCATCGGCAAAGCGGTCAGGATGGACGCCGCGCGCCAACTCACGGTAGCGCGTGGCCAACTGCTCGAGGTCCAGGCGAAAGCTCGGTTGCAGCTCGAATAAAGCGAAATGACAAGGAATACCCACGACCAGCCTCAGATGTTGAAGCTTTCGCCGCAGCCACATTCACCGCGCACGTTGGGGTTGTTGAACTTGAAGCCCTCGTTCAACCCTTCCTTGACGAAGTCGAGCTCGGTGCCGTCCAGGTAGGCCAGGCTTTTCGGGTCGATGATCACTTTTTCGCCGTGACTCTCGAACACCTGATCCTCCGCCACTACCTCGTCGACAAACTCCAGCACGTAGGCAAGGCCGGAACAGCCTGTGGTGCGAACACCCAGACGAATCCCTTCACCTTTGCCGCGCCCATCGAGGGAGCGCCGCACGTGTCGAGCAGCCGCTTCTGTCATGCTGATAGCCATCGTTGACTCCTTACTCGTCGCCGAATCTTGAAATTCAGATCAAGCCTTTCTTCTGCTTGTAGTCGCGAACAGCCGCTTTGATAGCGTCTTCAGCGAGCACGGAGCAGTGGATTTTCACTGGCGGCAGGGCCAGTTCTTCGGCCAGCTGAGTGTTCTTGATGGTTTCGGCTTCGTCCAGGGTCTTGCCCTTCATCCACTCGGTAGCGAGGGAGCTGGAGGCGATTGCCGAACCGCAACCGTAGGTCTTGAACTTGGCGTCTTCGATAACGCCCTGGTCGTTGACCTTGATCTGCAGACGCATCACGTCGCCGCACGCCGGAGCGCCGACCATGCCGGTGCCGACATCAGGATCTTCCGCGTTCATCTTGCCGACGTTGCGCGGGTTTTCGTAGTGGTCGATGACCTTTTCGCTGTAAGCCATGATTCTCAATCCTCACTCATCAGGGCCGCTCTTGAGACCCTGCAACTGCGCTGCGTTAACGCCGCGTCGCTACAGGATCTGTATCCGGCGGCTTCTATAGTTAGTGTGCCGCCCACTCGATTTTCGAGATATCGACGCCGTCTTTGTACATGTCCCACAGCGGCGACAGAGCGCGCAGCTTGGTAACGGCCTCGCAGACTTTCTGCGCGGCGTAGTCGATTTCTTCTTCGGTGGTGAAACGGCCGAAGGTAAAGCGGATCGAGCTGTGTGCCAGTTCGTCGTTGCGGCCCAGGGCGCGCAGTACGTACGAAGGCTCCAGCGACGCCGAGGTGCAGGCCGAACCGGACGATACCGCCAGATCCTTGAGTGCCATGATCAGCGACTCGCCTTCAACGTAGTTGAAGCTCAGGTTCAGGTTGTGCGGAACGCGGGCGGTCAGGCTGCCGTTGACGTACAGCTCTTCCAGATGCTCGACCTGCTTGTAGAAGCGATCGCTCAAGGCTTTGATGCGCACGTTTTCAGCGGCCATGTCTTCCTTGGCTACGCGGAACGCTTCGCCCATGCCGACGATCTGGTGGGTCGCCAGGGTGCCGGAACGCATGCCGCGCTCGTGACCGCCGCCGTGCATGGTCGCTTCGATGCGCACACGCGGCTTGCGGCTGACGTACAGCGCGCCGATGCCTTTAGGGCCATAAGTCTTGTGGGCAGAGAACGACATCATGTCGACTTTCAGCTTCTGCAGATCGATTTCGACCTTGCCGGTGGACTGAGCCGCGTCGACGTGGAAGAGCACGCCTTTGGCGCGCAGCATCTCGCCGATTGCAGCGATGTCGTTGATGGTGCCGATTTCGTTGTTGACGTGCATCACCGACACCAGAATGGTGTCTTCGCGCAGTGCGGCGTCAATCATTGCCGGGGTGATCAGACCGTCTTCGGTCGGCTCGAGGTAGGTCACTTCGAAGCCTTCACGCTCCAGCTGGCGCATGGTGTCGAGGACAGCCTTGTGCTCGATCTTGCTGGTGATCAGGTGCTTGCCCTTGGAGGCGTAGAAATGTGCCGCGCCCTTGATCGCCAGGTTGTCGGATTCGGTGGCACCGGAGGTCCAGACGATTTCGCGCGGGTCGGCGTTGACCAGATCGGCCACCTGACGACGGGCGTTTTCGACGGACTCTTCAGCCTTCCAGCCGAACACGTGGGAGCGGGACGCCGGGTTACCGAAGTTTCCGTCGACCAGCAGGCATTCACTCATTTTCTGCGCAACGCGCGGATCAACCGGGGTGGTTGCAGAGTAATCAAGGTAAATCGGCAATTTCATGGACTATCTCCTAAATCAGGGCTGGCGTGCCGCGGGTAGCTCTTCGGCTGTCATTCGACGGCGGACGCTTCAATCTTGTCCAGGCGTGGCGCCTTGCTGCTGCAACGGCGCTGGTCCTGACGCTGGGCCACTTCTTGTACCTCACGGCGAGTGACAAGGTCGGCCAAGCTGATACCGCTCAGAAATTCGTGAATCTGCAGGCTCAAGTCGCACCACAGATGATGGGTCAGGCAGGTATCACCGGAATGGCAATCGCCCTGGCCCTGGCACTTGGTGGCATCGACCGATTCGTTCACCGCATCGATCACCTGGGCGACCTGGATGCCCTGCATGTCGCGGGACAACTGGTAGCCACCACCCGGACCGCGAACGCTGGAAACCAGGTTGCTGCGGCGCAGCTTGGCAAACAGCTGCTCGAGGTAGGACAGGGAGATGCCTTGGCGCTCGGAGATATCGGCCAGAGACACCGGCCCGTGCTGCGCGTGCAACGCCAGGTCAAGCATGGCGGTCACGGCGTATCGGCCTTTTGTAGTCAGTCGCATGGACAGTTACCACGGAGTTCGGAATGGGCGGGAGTATGCAATTCCCGAGCATTTAAGTCAACTATAAGACCTAGTGCTTTAGTCGGGTTTACCCGCAAAAGAGCGCGCGCACTATAGCAAAGACGGGCTGCGGACAGCCAGCGGAACCGCGTGATCGTTCTTCGCGAGCAGGCTCGCTCCCACATTGGAATGCATTGCTCTTGTGGGAGCGAGCCTGCTCGCGAAAAGCAGCGCCGCGGTTCAGCCGGCTTTCGATTCGTCCTTGCCCTTGACGCAAGCGAAGTCTTCTTCACGCAGTTCAGGCAGATCTTTCGCACAGTAATTGCTGCCCAGATCCTTCAGTGCGCCGCACATGCCTTCCAGACGCCCGTCCACTGCCTGCAGATGATCGAGCAACTGGCCAATGGCGCGAGCCACCGGGTCGGGCATGTCTTCGCTGACACCGTAGGCGTCGAAACCGATCTTTTCCGCCATGGCTTTGCGCTTGGCGTCCTGCTCTTCGTCGGTCTTGACGATGATCCGCCCCGGAATCCCCACTACAGTGGCGCCCGGCGGCACCTCCTTGGTCACGACAGCGTTGGAGCCGACTTTGGCACCAGCACCGACTGTGAACGGTCCAAGCACCTTGGCGCCAGCGCCGACCACCACGCCATCACCCAGTGTCGGGTGACGCTTGCCTTTGTTCCAGCTGGTGCCGCCGAGGGTCACACCCTGATAGATAGTAACGTCGTCGCCGATCTCGGCGGTTTCACCAATGACGATGCCCATGCCGTGGTCGATGAAGAAACGCCGACCGACCTTGGCGCCCGGGTGAATCTCGATCCCGGTCAGCCAGCGACCAAAGTTCGACACCAGCCGCGCCAGCCATTTCAGCTCGTTGCGCCAGAGCATGCCGGCCAGACGATGAATCCAGATCGCATGCATGCCGGGGTAGCAGGTCAGGACTTCAAAAGCGTTACGTGCCGCCGGGTCTCGATGGAATACGCTCTGGATATCTTCACGCAAACGCTCAAACATCATTCAATCCTTCCGCTTTAGAAGCTCGCCACGGGCCGCTTTCTGGGTTTCCGTGAGGATGCCACGCAAAATATTCATTTCCGCCCGGCTGACCGAGCTGCGTCCGTACAACCGGCGCAGGCGCGCCATCAAGTGGCGTGGCTTTTCCGGGTCGAGGAATTCGATGGCAACCAGCGTCTGCTCCAGGTGCTCATAGAATCGCTCCAGCTCATCCATGGTCGCCAGCTCGGCGCTTTTCACCGAGGCCACTTCTTCTTTCTCGACCTTGCTTGGCTGACCCTGTGCGGCCAGCCAGGCCATGCGCACTTCATAACTCAACACCTGCACCGCCGCCCCGAGATTCAGCGAACTGAACGTCGGGTCGGAAGGGATGTGCACGTGGAAGTGACATCGCTGCAGCTCTTCGTTGGTCAGGCCGGAATCTTCACGGCCGAACACCAAAGCAATCTCCGCGCCCTGCCCGGCTTCCTCGACCACCTTGTTGCCGCATTCGCGCGGATCGAGCAGCGGCCAGGGAATACGCCGGTCGCGGGCGCTGGTGCCGAGCACCAGATTGCAGCCGACCAGAGCATCTTCCAAGGTGGCGACGACTTGCGCGTTTTCAAGGATGTCACCGGCACCGGAGGCGCGGGCATCGGCCTCGTGGTGCGGGAAGACCCGCGGATCGACCAGCACCAGTCGCGACAGACCCATGTTTTTCATGGCGCGCGCGGCCCCGCCGATGTTGCCGGGGTGGCTGGTGTTGACCAGGACGACACGAATGTTCTGCAGCAAGGGAGGCGCTCTCGGACACAGGAAAGGGGGCAAATCTTACAGAACAGCCTACCGTTAAGCTATGAAAGCGAACAGCGTCCTTCACCTGAAGAAAAGTTCTGATAGAATGCGCGGCTTTCTTTAACAACCTTAGGTGACACATCCATGCAGCCCATGCTGAATATCGCGCTGCGCGCCGCCCGCAGCGCCAGTGAACTGATCTTCCGCTCCATCGAGCGCCTGGATACCATCAAGGTCGACGAAAAAGACGCCAAGGATTACGTATCCGAGGTCGATCGCGCCGCTGAACAGAAAATCATCGATGCCCTGCGCAAGGCTTACCCGAACCACTCGATTCAGGGTGAAGAAACCGGCCTGCACGCTGGCACCGGCATCGAAGGCGAAGAGTACCTGTGGATCATCGATCCGCTGGACGGCACCACCAACTTCCTCCGTGGCATTCCGCACTTTGCAGTGAGCATTGCCTGCAAATATCGTGGCCGCCTGGAGCACGCAGTGGTTCTGGACCCGGTTCGCCAGGAAGAATTCACCGCCAGCCGTGGTCGCGGCGCTCAACTGAACGGTCGTCGTCTGCGCGTCAGCGGTCGTACCAGCCTCGACGGCGCCCTGCTCGGCACTGGCTTCCCGTTCCGTGACGACCAGATGGACAACCTCGACAACTACCTGGGCATGTTCCGCGCTCTGGTTGGCCAGACTGCCGGCATCCGCCGCGCCGGTTCGGCGAGCCTGGACCTGGCTTACGTAGCTGCCGGTCGTTTCGATGCGTTCTGGGAATCGGGCCTGTCCGAGTGGGACATGGCTGCAGGCGCCCTGCTGATTCAAGAAGCCGGCGGTCTGGTGAGCGACTTCACCGGTGGTCACGACTTCCTTGAGAAAGGCCACATCGTTGCCGGCAACACCAAATGCTTCAAGGCAGTGCTGACGGCGATCCAGCCGCACCTGCCGGCTTCGCTGAAGCGCTAAGCTTTCCGCGAAACCAAAAAAGCACCCTACGGGGTGCTTTTTTTATGTCTGCAATTCCAAACAGCACAATTCCCTGTGGGAGCGAGCCTGCTCGCGAATGGGGCGTGTCAGCAAAGAAAATATCCACTGTTAGACCGTATTCGCGAGCAGGCTCGCTCCCACAGGTGAGAATCGCGCGCTGCCCTGAATCGCGAGCACAAAAAAAGCACCCCGCAGGGTGCTTCTTTTCACAACTGTGGAGCCTTACTGAGCCGGCTCATTCTGCGACAGGATCAGCTTGCCTTCCTTGTCGACCGGAATCTGGTTGCCCGGATCGCGATCCATCCGCACCTTGCCTTCCTTGCCATCGAGCGAGTAACGCACGTCGTAGCCGACGACCTTGTCGCTGATGTCATTGACCGTGTTGCAGCGAGTTTGCGTAGTGGTGTAGGTGTCGCGGTTCTGCATACCTTCCTGCACCTTGTTACCGGCATAACCGCCGCCAACTGCACCGGCCACGGTGGCAATCTTCTTGCCGGTACCGCCGCCCACCTGATTACCCAACAAACCACCGGCTACGGCACCGATCGCCGTGCCGAGAATCTGGTGTTGATCCTTGACCGGCGCCTGCCGGGTCACGGTTACATCCTTGCATACTTCACGTGGAGTCTTGATCTGTGTCTTGACCGGCTCAACGGCTAATACTTGCGCATACTCAGGGCCGCTTTTAACCAGGCTGTAGGTGGCAACAGCACCCCCGGCTGTGACACCGACAGCACCCAATACCGCACCAACCAGCAACGACTTGTTCACATGAACCTCCTGACCATCACATGCGGGACGCGCCCGCGCTTCTCCCAGCCTTGGAGCACAAAAAAAGGCGCGAGTTCAACTCGCGCCTTTTGTCGGCTGACAGCCGGGAAATCGCTGGCCGTTATGGACGGTCGTCGACTTCCTTGTCGGTGTTGGCCGGAGGAATCAGATCCTCGGTGGTCAGGTTCAGCCAGATCAGCACCACGTTGGCGATGTAGATCGACGAGTAGGTACCCGCCAGTACACCGATGAACAGCGCGATGGAGAAGCCGAACAGGTTGTCGCCGCCGAAGAACAACAGTGCCGCGATGGCCAGCAGCGTGGAGATCGACGTCGCCATGGTGCGCAGCAGGGTCTGGGTGGTCGAGATGTTGATGTTCTCGATCAGCGTCGCCTTGCGCAGCACACGGAAGTTCTCACGTACCCGGTCGAAAACCACGATGGTGTCGTTCAGCGAATAACCGATGATCGCCAGCACCGCCGCCAGCACAGTCAGATCGAAGGTGATCTGGAAGTACGAGAGGATACCCACGGTCACGATCACGTCGTGGATCAGCGACACAATGGCGCCGACCGCAAACTTCCACTGAAAGCGGAACGCCAGGTAGATCAGGATGCCGCCGAGCGCCAGCAGCATGCCGAGGCCGCCCTGGTCGCGCAGTTCTTCACCAACCTGCGGGCCGACGAACTCGACGCGCTTGACCGTCGCCGGGTTGTCGCCGCCGACTTTCTGCAATGCGTCTGCGACCTGATGGCCCAGCTGCGGGTCTTCACCCGGCATGCGCACCAGCAAGTCAGTAGTGGCGCCGAAGTTCTGCACCACGGCTTCGTGATAACCGGAGGTCGCCAGTTGCTCGCGCACCTTGGTGACATCGGCCGGACGCTCGTAGGTCAGCTCGATGAGCGTACCGCCGGTGAAGTCCAGACCCCAGTTCATGCCCTTGGTGGCGACGCTGAACAAGGCAATGACGGTAAGCAACACGGTGACGCCGAACGCGAAGTTGCGAACGCCCATGAAGTTGATTGTACGTAACATGGCAGCCCCTTAAATCCACAACTTCTTGAAGTCACGTCCGCCAAAGATCAGGTTGACCATTGCGCGGGTCACCATGATGGCCGTGAACATCGAGGTAAAGATCCCGAGGGACATGGTCACTGCGAAACCCTTCACCGGGCCGGTGCCCATGGCGAAGAGAATGCCGCCGACCAGCAAGGTGGTCAGGTTGGCGTCGAGAATCGCGGTGAATGCCCGGCCGAAGCCTTCGTTGATTGCCCGCTGCACAGTCATGCCGGCGGCGATCTCTTCACGAATCCGCGAGAAGATCAGTACGTTGGCGTCGACCGCCATGCCCATGGTCAGGACGATACCGGCGATACCCGGCAGGGTCAGCGTGGCGCCCAGCAACGACATCAATGCCAGCAGCAGCACCATGTTCACCGCCAGCGCGACGGTGGCGATGACGCCGAAGAAGCGGTAGATGGCGATGATGAACAGCGACACGAACAGCATGCCCCACAGGGAAGCATCGATACCTTTGGTGATGTTGTCAGCACCCAGGCTCGGACCGATTGTGCGCTCTTCAGCGAAGTACATCGGTGCAGCCAGACCACCGGCACGCAGCAGCAGTGCCAGCTCGGACGACTCGCCCTGACCGTTCAGGCCAGTGATGCGGAATTGCGCACCCAGCGGCGACTGAATGGTCGCCAGGCTGATGATCTTCTTCTCCTCCTTGAACGTCTGCACCGCAACGTCTTTCTCGACGCCATCAACCACTTGCTTGGTGTAAGTGGTGACCGGACGCTGTTCGATGAAGATCACCGCCATGCTGCGGCCGACGTTGGAGCGGGTCGCGCGGCTCATCAGCTCGCCACCGTGGCCATCCAGACGGATGTTCACTTCAGGCGTGCCGTGCTCGCCGAAACCGGCCTTGGCGTCGGTGACCTGGTCACCGGTGATGATCAGACCACGCTCGATCTGCGCTGGCGGACGGTTGCCTTCGCGGAATTCGAACGACTCGGAAGTGGCTTTCGAAGCGCCCGGCTCGGCGGCCAGACGGAACTCGAGGTTGGCCGTCTTGCCGAGAATACGCTTGGCTTCGGCAGTGTCCTGCACGCCCGGCAGCTCAACCACGATGCGGTTGGCGCCCTGACGCTGCACGATCGGTTCGGCAACACCCAGCTCGTTGACGCGGTTACGTACCGTGGTCAGGTTCTGCTTGATGGAGTATTCACGGATTTCCGCCAGCTTGGCCGGGGTCATCGCCAGACGCAGCACCGGTTGACCGTTGAGATCGGCCGGAACAATGTCGAAATCGTTGAAGTTCTTGCGGATCAGCGCACGGGCCTGTTCGCGAGAATCTTCATCGCTGAAGCCCAACTGAATGGCACCGCCCAGTTGCGGCAGGCTGCGATAGCGCAGCTTCTCTTTGCGCAGCAGGCTCTTGACGTCGCCTTCGTAGACTTTCAGGCGCGCATCGAGGGCTTTGTCCATGTCCACTTCGAGCAGGAAGTGCACACCACCGGACAAGTCCAGACCCAGCTTCATCGGGTGCGCACCGAGGTTGCGCAACCATTGCGGCGTGGTCTGTGCCAGGTTCAGCGCGACGACGTAGTCATCACCCAATGCCTTGCGCACAACATCCTTGGCCGGCAGCTGGTCTTCAGCCTTGCTCAGACGGATCAGACCGCCCTTGCCGCCTGCCGTCAGCGTAGCCGCCTTGACGTTGATGCCGGACTCTTTCAGCGCTGTGCTGACGCGAGCCAGATCGGCGTCATTGACCTGCAGAGCCGTGCTGGCGCCGCTGATCTGAATGGCCGGGTCATCAGGATAAAGATTGGGAGCGGAATAAATCAGACCGATCGCCAGCACCGCCAGGATCAGAATGTATTTCCACAGAGGGTATTTGTTCAGCATCACGCCGCCCGTTATGAACGCGGGGCGCCTTGCGCGCCCCGTCGATTGAGTAGAAGTTGTTGCTCTTAGATCGCTTTCAGCGTGCCTTTTGGCAGCGTGGCGGCGATGGCGCCTTTCTGGAACTTCATTTCCACGGTGTCGGAAACTTCCAGAACCACGAAGTCATCGGCAACCTTGGTGATCTTGCCGGCGATGCCGCCAGTGGTCACGACTTCGTCGCCCTTCTGCAGGCTGCTCAGCAGGTTCTTCTGCTCTTTGGCGCGCTTGGCCTGTGGACGCCAGATCATCAGGTAGAAGATGACCAGGAAGCCGACCAGGAAAATCCACTCGAAGCCGCCGCCCATTGGGCTTGCAGCAGCCGGTGCAGCTGCGTCAGCCATGGCGTTAGAGATAAAAAAGCTCATTTAGCACTCCAGTTGCAAATGTTGAATCTTGGGGTCAGAAAACTCAGTCCAAAGGCGGGACGGGAAGTCCGCGTTTGGCGTAGAAGGCATCGACAAAGGCGGCCAATGTACCCTGTTGAATAGCCTCGCGCAAACCAGCCATCAGCACCTGATAATGGCGCAAGTTATGGATGGTATTGAGCATGCTGCCGAGCATTTCGCCGCACTTGTCCAGGTGATGCAGATAAGCGCGCGAGAAGTTCTGGCAGGTGTAGCAATCGCAGGTCGGATCCAGCGGCGATTCATCATGGCGATGGAACGCGTTACGGATCTTCAGCACACCGGTATCGATGAACAGATGCCCATTGCGGGCATTACGGGTTGGCATCACGCAATCGAACATGTCCACCCCGCGGCGCACACCCTCAACCAGATCTTCCGGTTTGCCAACGCCCATAAGGTAACGAGGTTTGTCAGCGGGCATCTGGCCCGGCAGATAATCCAGCACCTTGATCATTTCGTGCTTCGGTTCGCCCACCGACAGACCGCCGATGGCGAGGCCGTCGAAGCCGATCTTGTCGAGGCCTTCGAGCGAGCGCATGCGCAGGTTTTCATGCATGCCGCCCTGGACGATACCGAACAGCGCCGCGGTGTTGTCGCCGTGGGCATTCTTCGAACGCTGCGCCCAGCGCAGCGACAATTCCATCGATACGCGCGCGACGTCTTCGTCAGCCGGATACGGCGTGCATTCGTCGAAGATCATCACAATGTCGGAACCGAGATCGCGCTGCACCTGCATCGACTCTTCCGGGCCCATGAACACTTTGGCGCCGTCGACCGGAGAAGCGAAGGTCACGCCCTCCTCCTTGATCTTGCGCATCGCGCCGAGGCTGAACACCTGGAAGCCGCCGGAGTCGGTGAGGATCGGGCCTTTCCACTGCATGAAATCGTGCAGGTCGCCGTGCTCCTTGATCACCTGAGTGCCAGGACGCAGCCACAGGTGAAAGGTGTTGCCCAGAATGATTTCCGCGCCCGTGGCGACGATGTCGCGCGGCAGCATGCCCTTGACCGTGCCGTAGGTGCCGACCGGCATGAACGCCGGGGTCTCGACGGTGCCACGGGGAAAGGTCAGGCGACCACGACGAGCCTTGCCATCGGTGGCCAGCAGCTCAAAGGACATTCGACATTCGCGACTCATTCTGTTTCCTCTGGGCCTGTCTGTTCAGGGGCAGTTGGAGCGGGATTGCGGGTGATGAACATCGCATCCCCGTAACTGAAAAAGCGGTAGCCGTTTTCCACGGCGGCCTTGTAGGCGGCCATGGTTTCGGGATAACCGGCAAACGCCGAAACCAGCATCAACAGCGTGGATTCCGGCAAATGGAAATTGGTCACCAGGGCATCGACCACATGAAACGGCCGGCCCGGATAGATAAAGATGTCGGTGTCGCCACTGAACGGCTTGAGCACACCATCGCGCGCCGCGCTCTCCAGCGAACGCACGCTGGTGGTGCCGACCGCAATCACCCGACCGCCCCGCGCACGGCACGCAGCGACTGCATCGACCACATCCTGGCCGACTTCCAGCCACTCGCTGTGCATGTGGTGATCTTCGATCTTCTCGACGCGCACCGGCTGGAACGTCCCCGCGCCGACGTGCAACGTCACGAACGCAGTCTCGACGCCCTTGGCGGCAATCGCCTGCATCAGCGGCTCATCGAAATGCAGCCCCGCCGTCGGCGCAGCGACCGCACCCAGACGCTGGGCGTACACGGTCTGATAACGCTCGCGATCCGAGCCTTCATCCGGGCGGTCTATATAAGGAGGCAATGGCATGTGCCCGACGCGATCGAGCAGCGGCAACACTTCCTCGGCAAAACCCAGCTCGAACAGCGCATCATGACGCGCGAGCATCTCGGCTTCGCCACCGCCGTCGATAAGGATCTTCGAACCCGGCTTCGGCGACTTGCTGGAGCGCACATGAGCCAGCACGCGGTGCGCATCGAGCACGCGCTCGATGAGAATTTCCAGCTTGCCGCCGGACGCTTTCTGCCCGAACAGCCGCGCCGGAATCACCCGGGTATTGTTGAACACCATCAAATCGCCCGGGCGCAAATGCTCAAGCAAATCAGTGAATTGACGGTGTGCCAGGGCGCCGCTCGGCCCATCAAGGGTCAGCAGGCGACTACCGCGACGCTCGGCCAACGGATGGCGGGCGATCAGCGAATCAGGAAGCTCGAAAGTAAAGTCAGCAACGCGCATGATGGGGTTCGTCTAGCAGGGCCGGAAAGTCTAGCGGAAATATCAAAAATTGACCATGAAACGTGATTGACCAACGGTAATCACCTCTCTATACTTCGCCGCCATTGAGCCCTGATGGCGGAATTGGTAGACGCGGCGGATTCAAAATCCGTTTTCGAAAGGAGTGGGAGTTCGAGTCTCCCTCGGGGCACCAACACAGAGGAAAAGGTCTTGCGAAAGCAGGGCCTTTTTTTCGTCTGGTGGAAAGTGGTTGGTGCAATGCCGACCACTAAAGCCCCGCCCGACGATTGAGCTTGAAGCGACCTGAATCACCGCATAGGTGAAACAAAAGGTGGCTTTTACCATCGAGGAATACCAAACCGCATGCAACCGTCCTCATAGCCTAGAGGCTATCTCCTTCCACATGTAGTCATAGTTGTACTCCAACCAACGCACCAATAATCTGTCGTACTGCCTGCGAAACCAATTGCGCCGTCGCGCCGCGAGCCTCTCCTCTATCTCGGATCTGAGCCAATCAGGGTCGAACCCAGTCCATACAGTGGGCAGAACTGCAGCAATGTTTGTGAAACCACACTGGTGCTACTTCTGAATAAAAAATCTTGTAGAGCACCGCTGGATCAACGCCCTTGAGCTGACGAACGACGTAGTCGTAATCAGTGGGGAAATGATTGAAAGGCTCCGATAAGGCATCTCTGACCCTAGTCAGTTGTGGTTCATTCAGATGATGTCCCAATGCAAAAATCCTCCGATTCCTTATCCAGTAACTCGCTACCGTTTCGTCTGCAGATCTGCGTGTAACCGCACCGACGACAATCGTATGCATATCGCTATGGCGAGCCATGGCCAAAACTGACGTCATTTTGCCGAGCAACAGCTCAAGTCCATAATCGGGCGCTTGCCCAACCTATTCCTTAGCCCCAAACATCCGCTCAGCAATCTCCCGCCCCCGCTCCATCCCTTCCTTCGTCAACCATATCGACTTGTTCCTGTTCACCGGATTACTGATCAAACCCTGTTCGTGCAAGCGGTTCATGATTTCGAAGTCATAGCCCTTCCACGCATTGCCGTCGTCGGAGCTATAGGCAGCCAGGAGAGCAAGGACGGCGTCGTCGATCAGTTTCATGTCGTATTCCATGATGGTCACTCCGCTGATGTTCAGTTTTTGTAATCAAAGCGTCGTATCAAAGTGGATGTCAATGCTGCGCGAGCTTGAGAGTTTAGATGGCCGATTGCTGGTTGCCTCGCATGCGATGACCGCCCGTATAATCGCGCCCGCAAAATAGACTTCCGCTGGTACTTCGCGCATCGGGCTCAAGCCCTTCACTTCACTGACAGACATCCCCATGGAAACCTCACTGGAAACCGTCGCCCTCTTCTCCCTCAAACTTGCCTACGAAGAAGAAGGCCTGAGCCCGATCCTGCGCGATGACATGGTCATGGGCGATTATCAGAAAGACGTTTTCGAGTTACTGGTGAAACGCGGCGATGTCGAGGCCATTCAGTTCAAGATGAACGAATGCCTGAACCTGGCGCTGGATGCCTTGGGTGGGGTCGAGAAGCCGTTGGGGCGGGAGTTGCGCAAGTTGTCGGCGGAGTTGGCTCAGGCGCGGTCGGTGGAGCAGCTGGGTCAGCCGCTGCTCGCGCTGAAAGGGTATCTGCGCGACATTCTTTGAGTGCCGCGCTACAACCATGCCGGTATCTCTCCTGTCAGCGACGTGCTTTCAGCACTCGAATATCCGTTGGGAAGCCGTCAGCGCCCACCAGTTTTTTCCAGCCCATGTACTGAAATTCGCCATTGGGATCAATGTAGTCGCCCTTCTCTGGTTGCCCCCCGCCAACTATCGCAACACGCTTCACTTCGCCACAGCCGCCATCCGACGGTCGCACCGTGTAGATCACATAGGGCTTCACGTATTGCGTGGCGCGGAAGTATTGGCCGCAGATTTCGTCGACGGTAATCAGCATGGTTTTCAGGCGGGCTTCGCCGTCGGTGTCTTCGTGCAGTTTCAGGAAAGAGATGTCGCCGACGTCGCTGTAGCCGAGGGAACGGGCGCGTTGGTAGGCGGGGGAGTTCTGGTGTGCAATTCTGCCCTCCTCCACACCGCGTTGCATTTGCGCGGCGAACTCGGCTTTGCCTTGGGCCAGGGTTGCCTCGGCGTGGGCGGCGACGTTTTCGCAGTGGGCGTACTCGCTGGAGTCGAGGTGTTGCGGGAGCAGGTTAAGGCGGCGCTCGTTCATGGAGGCGAGGCTGTCTTGCAGGCCGGACGTTAGTGCATAGGCAGCGGAGACGCGACCGCTCTGGACGTCGGCGATTGTTTCCTGCATCCGCTGGCAATTGGCGAGGTAGTAATCCCAGCTGGCTTGCGGGTGTTCTTTCGCGAAGCAGAAGGCTGGGGTAATGGAGACGGCAAGGGTGAGAGCGCCGAGCAGTTGCAGCAAACGGGTTGTGGAAAACATGGGTAGTCCATTACAGAGAAGGCATGGCGCGACGCTACTATTTTGCTATCGTTCCGTCCACTCTCAACAGGCGAACAAGTTGTCGCCTCTGTCTCGTGGCAAGGAAAGAAATCCGATGGATGCTGTGTTGTGTTTAGTGGTCATGGCGGCAATGTGGTTCTGGGTGGTGCGACAGCGCGGGCACTGGAATCTGTTGTTGGCAAACCTTGCCGGAGCGGGCAGCGCTGTGGTGGCGGGCATTGTCTTCACACTGCTTTATGACGGGCTGTTCGGCACCACTATGGCAGCGCCGGGACTGCATAACAGCCTGGTGGTGTTCATGACCAGCGCGGGCGTTCTGGCGGGTGTGTGGTTGTGGATCGCCAAGCGTCGACAGCCGGCGCATCCGGTTGCACGTCAACTGCTCGCGGGCGCCTGTGGCGTTGCCGCCGGCATGGTCACGTTGATTTTTCTGGCGGCGAATTATTTTCCGCAACCGTAGCCGGACGGCGCGTCTATTTTGCTATCTTGCCGCGCATCGTCGGTGCTCGCTGATCGTCTCGCGCCGCGCTTGGATTGTTGAAAGGTAAGGAAAGGATCAAATGGAGTTTTTGCGTTTTCTGGCGTTCGTCGCTGTCTGGGGTTTCATGTGGCGCTGGGTGGTGAAGAACCGCGGCAGCTGGAATATTTTCTACGGCAACATCGTTGGCGCGGCGGGTGGGTTCATTGTCGGGCTGGTGATGTTGTCGATCACCTTTTCGCTGTTTCCTTCGTCGTTCGATCACGAGGCGCAGGCGCAAAACACGCCAGTCGTCGAGTCGACCTCTGTGTTGCCTGAAGCCGAGGCAGTCACGCCCGTCACCGAGCTGAAAGATGCGCCGGTTTTTGCTGCCATCGAAGCGGACGACAAGCCTTCCCCGCCGGACTCCGCACTGTTGCCGAATAACGTCAGCCGGGCGCCGAAATCAATGGCGGTACAAACGGTGCTGAATCAAAGCGACTACGAGGGTCGCATGGCCCTCGCCGCGCTGAACAAGAAGTTGCGCGGCGACACACAGGCCGACAAATCGATGATCGCGTATGTCATGTGCAGCCCGTTTGTCACCAGCACCCTGCGTTATCCCGCTTCGGCGCGTTTTGCTGACAGCAAAGCGCTGGTCAGTCATCGCTACAAGGATCAGGTCTACAGCTTCAGCAACAGCGTCACTGCGCGCAACATGAATGGCGACGATGTCACCTACCGTTTCGATTGCTCCGTGCAGGAATTGCCACGGGTTGATGCGACGGCTGGGGAGTGGCGTTTGCTGGCGCTGAAACTGCAAAAAGCCGACTCTTAAGGCTGATTTAAGGGATCAAGGCGCCGGCTGCGCTATCATCGCCGGCCTGTGCGCCTTGAACCTTGCCCTCAATGTTTTCAACACCTGATGACCTGATCTCTCTGCCTCCTGTCCTGGCCGGCCCGCTGCTGCGGCGGCTGGAGCCGACGCGCGTGGTGCTGTGGCTGGTGGGCTCGCGTGAACTGGCGCTGACCTTGCGCCTGCAAGGTGTAGGAGATATTCCGCTCGACTCAGAGAAATGCACGGTCATTGCCGTAGGCCGTCATGCGTTCGTGCATCTGATAGACGTTCAGCTTGAAAGCGCCCTGCCCTGCGACACGTTTATCGATTACGACCTGCTGATCGACGACGCCATCGGTATGGCTGAGTGGGCGCCTCATCTGCTTTTCCCCGGCGCTACCTGCGCGAACCTCGTCGTGCGTTCGCGGATCGATCAATTGCTCCACGGTTCCTGCCGCAAGCCACATCATCCGGCAACCGACGGTTTGCTCTGCGTCGATCAATTGCTGGCCGACGAAGCCGATGCGCAACACCGTCCGGCGTTGCTGATGATGAGTGGTGATCAGGTCTATGCCGACGACGTCGCCGGCCCGATGCTGCGGGCGATTCATGCCCTGATCGAGCGTCTCGGTCTGTTCGATGAGCACCTTGACGGTGCCGTGGTCAGCGACAGCGCCAAGCTCTACCAACACCCGGCCAGCTACTACCACCGTGCGGATTTATTACCGGCGCTAGAGAGCAACGAGACCTTGCGCGAGCGATTTTTCGGTGGCGCGCGTAAGCCGATTTTCACCAGCAGCAGTGCCGACAATCACCTGGTGACGTTCGCCGAAGTCATGGCCATGTACATGCTGGTGTGGTCGCCGACGCCGTGGTCGCTGATCAATCCGAGCGCGCCGACGCTGACGCCGGAACGCCGCAAGCGCTACCACCTCGAGCAGACGCGCATCGATGCCTTCAAGACGGGCCTGGGCAATGTCGCGCGGGCGCTGGCGCATCTGCCGAGCCTGATGATTTTCGATGATCACGACATCACCGATGACTGGAATCTTTCTGCGCAGTGGGAGGAAACCGCCTACGGCCATCCGTTTTCCAAGCGCATTATCGGCAACGCGCTGATTGCTTATCTGTTGTGCCAGGGTTGGGGCAACAATCCGGATGCCTTCAAGGACGTGCTGGAGCAAACCGCACGACTGAGCGCCAGCGGTGATGACGGCTATCTGGACATGCCGGTGCAGGACGATCTGATTGATCAGTTGCTGCGTTATCAGCAGTGGCATTTTGTGTTGCCGAGCAGTCCGGCACTGGTGGTGATAGATACGCGCACCCGGCGCTGGCGCAGCGAGATGGCCCTCAAGCAACCGTCGGGCCTGCTCGACTGGGAAGCCTTGAGCGAACTGCAACAGGAACTGCTCGATCACCCTTCGGCAATCATCGTGTCGCCGGCGCCGATCTTTGGCGTCAAGCTGATTGAAACCGTGCAGAAAGTGTTCAGCTGGTGCGGTTATCCGCTGCTGGTCGACGCGGAAAACTGGATGGCCCATCGCGGCGCGGCGCAGGTGATCCTGAACATTTTCCGACACTCGCGCACACCCGGAAACTACGTGGTGCTGTCCGGCGATGTGCATTATTCCTTCGTCTACGAAGTCCTGATCCGCCACCGCAAGGCCGGCCCACGGATCTGGCAGATCACCAGCAGCGGCATCAAGAACGAATTCCCACCGACCCTGCTGGAATGGTTCGACCGCCTCAACCGCTGGCTCTACTCACCACGCTCACCGTTGAACTGGTTCACCAAACGCCGCCTGATGCGCATCGTCCCGTACACGCCGGAACATGCCGAGGCCGGGGAACGGCTGTGGAATTCGGCGGGGATCGGACAGGTGTTTTTCAATGAACAGGGGCAGCCGAGCGAGATTGTTCAGCACAACTCGAATGGGGCGGAGAAGACGAGGATGCTGGCGCCGGAGTTTGCAAATGCGCCGGACTAAAGCCATGCGCTGATCTGTGGGAGCGAGCCTGCTCGCGAAGGCGCAATTTCAGTCGACACCTACTGTGAATAGTCGACCGCTTTCGCGAGCAGGCTCGCTCCCACAGGGTTTTGCGCAGACCAATCAATGTGCGGCCAGAGCCCGCCCAACCCCTCTGACAATCATCCCCACCTCGCGCTCATCAATCGTCAGCGGCGGGAGCAACCTGATGGTCTTGCCACGAGTCACGTTGATCAACAAGCCGTGATCCCGCGCAGCGATCAGCGTCAGGTCGCGCACCGGTTGTTTCAGTTCGATACCGATCATGAGGCCCTGCCCCCGGATTGCCAGCACGTTCGGGTTGTCTGCCAATTCGGCGCGCAAGCGTTCCAGCAGCCGTGCGCCCTGCACCCGCGCATTCGCCAGCAGGCCTTGTTCTTCGATGATGTCCAGCACCGTGCAGCCGACCCGGCAGGCCAGTGGATTGCCGCCGAAAGTGCTGCCATGGCTGCCCGGGGTGAACAGGTCGGCCGCGCGGCCACGGGCCAGGCAGGCGCCGATCGGCACGCCATTGCCCAAGCCTTTGGCAAGGGTCATGACATCGGGCACGATGCCTTCGTGCTGAAAGGCGAACCACTGCCCGGTGCGGCCGATGCCGGTCTGGATTTCATCGAGCATCAACAGCCACGCGTGGCGATTGCACAGGTCGCGCAGGGCCTTGAGATAACCAGGCGGTGCGATTTGCACGCCACTTTCGCCCTGAATCGGCTCGACCAGAATCGCCACGATGCGCGCGCCGTGTTTGCGCTGTATTTGCTCCAGCGCGGCGAGATCGCCGAACGGCACTTTGACGAAGTCCCCCGGCAGTTCGTTGAAGCCCAGCCGCACCGCCGGGCCATCGCTGGCGGACAAGGTGCCAAGGGTGCGGCCATGAAACGCGTTGGCCATGACCACCACCAGCGGCTGCTCGATGCCTTTGCGCCAGCCGTACAGACGCGCCAGTTTCAGCGCCGTTTCGTTCGCTTCGGCGCCGGAGTTGTTGAAGAACGCGCGCTGCATGCCCGACAACACCGTCAGCCGTTTGGCCAGTTGTTGCTGCCAGTCGATGCTGTACAGGTTTGAGGTGTGCAGCAGCAGCCCCGCTTGCTCGCTGATCGCCGCGACGATGCGCGGATGCGAGTGGCCGACGTTGGTCACTGCCACACCGGCAACAGCGTCCAGATATTCGCGCCCCGCCTGATCCCACAGGCGCGTGCCCAGGCCCTTGGTGAAACTCAGGGCCAGTGGTTGGTAGGTGTTCATCAGGGCGGCGGTCATGACGTGAAACTCCATTGCAGGTCGGTGTATTTGCAGTATGGTTAGCCACCTGAGCTGGATAAACCCGGAAAAACTTCAATCATTTAAAAGCCGAGCTTGATAATGGATTTGTTTCAGTCGATGGGCGTGTACGTCAAAGTGGTCGAAACCGGGAGCATGACGGCCGCCGCTGCGAAGTGCGAAATGTCGACGACGATGGTGGGCAATCATCTGCGCGCGCTGGAGCAACGGCTCGGCGTGCAACTGCTGCAACGCACCACGCGCCGCCAGCGCCTGACCGAATTCGGCAGCGTCTATTATCAACGCTGCTTGGAAGTGCTTGGCTTGGTGGCCGACTCCGAACGCCTTGCCGAACAAGCGTCGGACGAGCCGCGCGGTTTGCTGCGTATCACCGCGCCGCTGACCTTCGGCGTCGAACGACTGACCCCGGCTCTCAGCGAATATTCCTTGCTGTATCCGCAAGTGAAACTCGACGTGGTGCTGACTAACAGCCGCCCGGATCTGCTGGAAAACGGCCTCGATGTCGCATTCCGCCTGGGCAATTTCGACCAATCCAACCTGATCGCCCGGCCCTTGATCGACTACACCCTGACGGTCTGCGCCTCCCCTGATTACATCGCGCGGCGCGGCATGCCGCATACGCCACAGGATTTGCAGCAACACGATTGCCTGTCCTTCGCCTATCCGGCTGGGGATGACTGGCAATCGGTGGAAAAACGCTGGCGTCTGAGCGGTCCGGAAGGCGAAGTCCTCGTCGACGTCAGCGGGCCGATGTTGATCAACAGCTCCGCCGGTTTGCACCAGGCAGCGCGCAACGGCATGGGCATCATGATGCTGCCCGACGCGCTGGTGGAGCAGGATCTGCGCGACGGCAAACTGGTCAGGGTAATGACGGATTACCAACCGCCAAGCAGGCCGATGCACCTGTTGTATGCGCAGGATCGCTATCGATTGCCCAAGCTGAGACGGTTTGTCGAGTTTGCGATGCGTACGTGGGGGAAACCCGCTGACGCCATGCTCGGAAAATAACGCACGCCGGGAAAAATCCCGACCACCAGACCGTTGCTCCGTGACAACGCCGCCCCGCTCCCCTAAATTAGTCGGCCTGAAAAAGACCTCGTGCTTTCTCGCCTCAACTCAAGTTAAAAAGTAGTGAAATTTCAATGTCCGATTTCAACACCGCTGAATCCGTAGTCACCCAGTCGTCCAAAGCGGAATACGAAAACTCCATCAATCTTTCACAACACCTGCCTCAAGCCAAAATCATCAGCGAGATGGTCCTGGACGCGTTCCAGTCGACCCGCGAAAGCGACCAGATCCGCGAATTGCGTGCGGCGATCCGTCAGGCGCATGACAGTTTTGATGACGACAAGGCGTACGAGCTGATGGGCGAACTCAAGCGCCTGAAAGACGCTGAGGCAGCCGATATTGCCGCGCTGGAAGACCTGAGCAGCAAGTTCTCGATCGGACGCATTCTGTCCAGCTTCAAGGACGATCCGGCATTCCAGGAAATCGTTTATGGCCTGGCGCTGAAAGTGCTGAATCAGACCCATCAGGCGATCAGCAATCCGAGCGGCGGCAAGAGCAAAGCTGCGAAGAAGAAAGAAGTGGAAATCTTCACCATCAGCAAGGACGGCGCCAGCGTGACCCTGCCAATGCGCACGCCGCGTTCGCGCCTGAATGTTGACCGTGAGGCACTGGAATTCCTCGGTTTCACTTTCGTGGGTGAAGGCGATGAAGCCGAGCTGGAAAGCGAAACCTTCGTCGATAACGCCGGTACCGAACAGGCGGTGAACCGCAAGAACATCATCACCGCGCTGCAGCAGCAGACGGCGTTTGACGGGTACAGCATCGCGGCGCAGTAATAGCGCAGCCGCTGTACGAAAAAGCCCCGCACTGAGATTCAGGCGGGGCTTTTTGTTGTCCGGCTTGTGATTCGTGAGGAGGCGAAAATCGTCGCCCCTCACCCCAGCCCTCTCCCGAGGGAGAGGGAGCCGAATTGTGTGATTTTCAAACCTGAGTTCGGCTCGGTATTTCAGGTCGGCGTATATCTTGAAAGCCCCTCAGTCAGTCCCCTCTCCCGAGGGAGAGGGAGCCGACTTGTGTGATTTTCAAACCTGAGTTCGGCTCGGTATTTCAGGTCGGCGTATATCTTGAAAGCCTCTCAGTCAGTCCCCTCTCCCTCCGGGAGAGGGTTAGGGTGAGGGCAAACCGCTCCCCCACCTCCCCCCCCCCTCAAGCCGAAGGATGCAACGCCGCAATCATGTCCACTTCAATCGCCGCATTCTTCGGCAACTGATACACGCCGATGGTCGTGCGCGTATGCCGTCCGGCATCGCCCAGCACATGGCTGAACACATCCGAAGCGCCGTTGGCCACTTCGCTCAGGTCCACAAAGTCAGCAGTCGACTTCACATACACCGTGACACGCAACAACGCACGAATCTTGTCCAGCGAACCCACCGCATCGACAATCAGCGCCAGGCAACGCATGGCGCTGATGCTCGCCGCGGCTTGCGCATCCTTGAGGTTCAATTCCAGCCCCACGCGACCGGGATACAGAATCTTGCCATTGACCCGCGGCACCATGCCGCTGATGTAGAGCTCGTCGTGATGACGGATCAGCGGCGCGTAATTGCCACCAGCGGTGTTCTCGCCATAGATGTCGTAGTTGAGTTCTTCAGCCAGGGCGATAAAGCGCTCATCGCAGGTCATCCGTTCGGTCATTGCGCCCAGCCTTTTGATCAATGCACGGGTTAGGACAGTCGAGCACCGAAGGATGGCTTGGAGCTACTACTGTCGAGGTTGGATCCAAATCTATGGCGTTTGCCTAAGTTGTGCAACCAGCGTAGATGGAACAAAAGGCCCTAAACCTTTCGGATGCCCCGGACCACAAGCTGGTCTTCAGCGGCGCTCAAACAGTGTTCAAGCGCTCAACCATATCTGGAAATTTTTCAACCAGTCGTATCAATAAGGCTGCTTGAGCATTGGGCTTCGACTTTTCCTGCTCCCAATTTCGAAGGGTGTTTGGACTTGTCCTGATTCGACTGGCAAAAACAGCTTGAGACATATGCAGTTTTTCTCGAAGAGCAACAATTTCCTGTGCGCCCACTTCAGGTACAGGCTTGTCCTCAAGCACTGTATTGCGCAGTGTGATCTTGCCCTCGCGTTGAGCCGCCATCTCATCAACGCCCTGCATTAACTCTGCAAACAGGTCGCGTTTTTTCATGGGGTACCTCGTTTTTTCAACTCTTTATGAATGGCTGTCCTGAGTGCCCTCTCTTGCTCGGCAGTCAGCTTCTCAAGCTCATCTTTGTCGTAAATGGCGAACATCCAGAACTGACCATCATTCATAAGCCAATAGTAGAGAACCCGCAAGCCGCCCCGTCTTCCCTTGCTACGGCGAGAATCAGCCCAGCGCAGCTTACGGAAGCCACCCGTTCGAGGCATTACATCGCCCGCAAGCGGATTGCTCTGAAGGTAGTTCTGCAATGTTCGATATTCGTCGTCCGTCAGATAGCGGCCAACGCTTTTGGTAAATATCGTTGTTTCAAAAAAGATTGTTCGCATAGCCAAACTATAAGCAGCTTGACTATAGACAGCCTATCAACAAATCGCTGCTCGAATAAACAAAAAACCCCGCACATCTCTCAACGTGCGGGGTTTTTCCTGAAGCTTGCAAACCTTACGGCGCGTACGTCAGCAACAGCTCTGTCGGCACCTTGAAGTCCAGGGACATCATGACGCTCAACGCAGTGATGGTGAAGATCGAGAACACGAACAGCTTGCGTGCCCAGACGGTGTCATCGACTGCCTTGTAGCCGGTCCAGGCCATGTACAGCCAGTACATGCCCATGGCGGCGGCGACGGCTAGGTAGCTCATGCCGGCGTAGCCGCTGAAGGTCAGCATCAAGGTCGCCACGAGGAACGCCAGGATGTAGAGCAGGATGTGCTTCTTCGCCACTTGAATGCCGCGTTTCACTGGCAGCACCGGAATCGATGCGGCCAGGTAATCATTGAAACGGAAAATCGCGATGGCGTAGGAATGCGGCATCTGCCACAGGCTGAACATCACCAGCAGGGTAAGTGCGGCCATGTCGAAGCTGTTGGTCACGGCAACGTAACCGATCACTGGCGGCATGGCGCCCGACAGACTGCCCACCAGCGTGCCGTGAACCGACTTGCGCTTGAGGTATAGGCTGTAGAAGCCGACGTAGATGATGAAGCCGATTACTGCGAACAAGGCAGCCAACGGGTTGGCCACCTTGTACAACAAGGCAACGCCGAGAACACCCAGAATGGTCGCGTAAACCAGGGCCAGTTTCAGGGAGATGAGGCCCTGGACCAGTACACGGTTCTTGGTGCGTTCCATCTTCAGGTCGATGTCGCGGTCGATGCAGTTGTTGAACACGCAACCGGAGGCCACGACCAGGGAAGTACCGATCATGGCGGCCAGAAACACCGCCAGATCGACATGCCCTTTCGAGGCCAGGAAGAACCCGCCTGCCACAGAAAGCACGTTACCGAAAATGATCCCCGGTTTGGTGATTTGGATAAAGTGCTTGAGCGACATCGGGTCTACCTCACTTCGCCATCATGTACGTGTGGATGCTGAACATGATCCACAGCGACAGGCCAACCAGCAGCACGATCACAATCGCCGTGAAGACGAACGCGATCACGTTGTTACGCTGTGCAATGGAACGGTCCAGGTGCAGGAAGTAATACAGGTGAACGATCACCTGGATCACTGCGAACAGTAGAACGATTGCCAGCGTCGTCGACTTCGGCAGGGTCGGGTACATCACCAGACCGAACGGAATGACGGTCAGGATTACCGACAGGATGAAGCCGATGGCGTACGACTTGACGCTGCCGTGGCCAGCATCGTGGCTGTCATGGGAGTGTGCATTAGCCATTACAGAGTCCCCATCAGGTAAACAACGGTGAAGACGCAAATCCAGACCACGTCCAGGAAGTGCCAGAACAGGCTCAGGCAGCTCAGACGGGTCTTGTTGGTCGACGTCAGGCCATGCTTGTTGACCTGATACATCATGATGCCCATCCAGATCAGACCGGCCGAAACGTGCAGACCGTGGGTACCGACCAGGGTGAAGAACGCCGACAGGAAGCCCGAACGGCTAGGACCGAAGCCCTCGGAGATCAGCAGGTGGAACTCGTTGATCTCCATGGCGATGAAGCCCGCGCCGAGCAGGAAGGTCATGAACAACCAGCCCAGGACCGCCTGCTTCTTGCCCTTGTACAACGCCAGCATGGCGAAGCCGTAGGTGATCGAACTGAACAACAGCAAAGCGGTTTCGCCCAGCACGTATGGCAGTTCGAAGATCTCGTGGCCCGACGGGCCACCGGCAACGTTGTTTACCAGTACTGCGTACACCGCGAAGATCGACGCAAACAGAATGCAGTCGGTCATCAGGTAGAGCCAGAAACCGTATACGGTCATCTCGCCCGAGTCGTGGTGATGGTCATCGTGCCCATGGTCACCATGGGCGTGTCCAACATTGGTCACTAAGTTCGACATGGTTTAAGCCTGTTCCAACGAGGTTTCAACACGGGTGGCATTGGCCGGGATTTTCCCTGCCGCGACCAGACGCTTGTGCTGCTCGGCTTCGATACGCTCGATCGTTTCAACCGGAACCATATAGCCCTGGTCGTCACGTGCAGCGTGGATCACGAAGTAAACGACGGTGCCCACCAGGCTCGCGATCGCCAGCCACCAGATGTGCCAGATCATCGCGAAACCGAAGACGGTCAACAGCGCGCCCATCACCACGCCAGTGGCGGTGTTGTTCGGCATGTGGATCGGCTCGTACTTGGCCGGACGCTGGTACGCAGTACCGTTTTCCTTGGCTTCGGTGAACGGGTCGATGCAGTCAGCCTTAGGCAGCACAGCGAAGTTGTAGAACGGTGGTGGCGACGAGGTCGACCATTCCAGGGTGTGTGCATTCCACGGGTCACCGTGATCGCAAACGTTCTCTGGCTTGTTGCGGTCGCGCACACTGACGTACAGCTGGATCAGTTGGCAGGCGATACCCACAGCAATCATCACCGCACCGAACATGGCAACGTACAGGTACGGTACCCACTCAGGGTTGGTGGTGGCATTCAGACGACGGGTCATGCCCATGAAGCCCAGTGCATAGAGCGGCATGAATGCGACGAAGAAGCCCGAGATCCAGAACCAGAACGCTGCTTTACCCCAGCCTTCGTGCAGCTTGAAGCCGAACGCTTTCGGGAAGTAGAACGCGAAGCCAGCGATGTAACCGAATACCGCACCGCCGATGATCACGTTGTGGAAGTGTGCGATCACGAACAGGCTGTTGTGCAGCACGAAGTCAGCACCCGGGATGGCCAGCAGTACGCCGGTCATGCCGCCGATGGCGAAGGTCACCATGAAGCCCAGTGTCCACATTACCTGGCTGGTGAAGCGCAGACGGCCCTGGTAGATGGTGAACAGCCAGTTGAACAGCTTCACACCCGTCGGGATGGAAATCAGCATCGTCGCCAGACCGAAGAAGGCGTTGACGCTCGCACCCGAACCCATGGTGAAGAAGTGGTGCAGCCAGACCATGAAGCCCAGTACCGAGATCGCGCCCGAGGCGTAGATCATCGAGTGGTGGCCGAACAGTTTCTTGCCGGTGAACGCCGAGATCACTTCCGAGAAGATGCCGAATGCCGGCAGGATCAGGATGTAAACCTCAGGGTGGCCCCAGGCCCAGAACAGGTTGACGTACATCATTGGATTGCCACCAAGTTCATTGGTGAAAATGTGGAAATCCATGTAACGGTCAAGGGTCAGCAGTGCCAGGGTAGCGGTCAGGATCGGGAACGAAGCCACGATCAGAACGTTTGCCCAGGTGCAGGTCCAGGTGAAGATCGGCATGTCCATCAGTTTCATGCCAGGGGTACGCATTTTCAGTACGGTCGCGAGGAAGTTGACCCCGGTTAACGTCGTACCCAATCCGGATAGCTGTAGCGCCCAGATGTAGTAATCCATACCCACGCCAGGACTGTATTGCAGACCCGACAGCGGCGGATACGCAACCCAACCGGTCTTGGCGAACTCGCCGACGCCCAGGGACAGGTTGATCAGCACAACGCCGGACACCAGCAGCCAGAAGCTCAGGGAGTTCAGGAACGGGAACGCAACGTCACGCGCGCCGATCTGCAGCGGCACTGCAAGGTTCATCAGGCCGGTGAAGAATGGCATCGCCATGAAGATGATCATGATCACACCGTGAGCGGTGAAGATCTGGTCATAGTGTTCAGGTGGCAGGTAGCCAGGCGAACCCTCGGTGGCCATGGCCAGCTGGGTACGCATCATGATCGCGTCGGCAAAGCCGCGCAGCAGCATGACCATGGCGACGATGATGTACATCACGCCGATTTTCTTGTGGTCGACCGAAGTCAGCCACTCGGTCCACAGGTACGTCCACTTCTTGAAGTAAGTGATCGCAGCGAACAGCGCCAGACCACCGAGGGCGATCATGGCGATGGTCACCATCACGATCGGCTCGTGGAATGGGACTGCTTCCCAACTTAATTTACCAAACATCGTTTACTCCTCTGCCCCGGCAGCTGAATGCGAACCCGCGTCAATATCCGTGGCCGCCACTTCTTTCTCTTTCTTCTCGTGCTTCAGCGGCTTGCCCGGCTTCATACCTTCGTACTTGTCGACGATGATCTGGAACTGGTTCGGCGTGACCGACGAGTAGAGTTCGACTGGGTTGTTCTGGCTCGGTTTGGCCAGGGCCGCGTATTCAGCCTGATCAAGCTGTTTAGGCGACTTCTTGACTTCACTTACCCAGGCGTCGAAATCTTCCTGAGTGGTGGAGATAGCCTTGAATTTCATACCGGTGAAACCGGCACCGCTGTAGTTGGCGGAGATACCGTCCATTTCAGCGTTGCGGTCAGCGATCAGGTGCAGCTTGGTCTGCATGCCCGCCATCGCGTAGATCTGGCCGCCCAGGCCCGGGATGAAGAACGAGTTCATCACGGCGTCGGAGGTGATCTTGAAGTTGATTGGCGTGTGCGCCGGGAACACGATCTTGTTGACCGTGGCAATGCCTTGTTCCGGGTAGATGAACAGCCACTTCCAGTCCAGCGCGACGACTTCGATGGTCACCGGCTTGACGTCAGACTCGATCGGACGATACGGGTCCAGCTCGTGAGTCGAGATGTAAGTGATGTAGCCCAGGGCGATGATGATCAGCACCGGGATGGTCCAGACGGCCACTTCGATCTTGGTCGAGTGCGACCACTTCGGCGTGTAGACGGCGTTCTTGTTCGAAGCGCGGTACTTCCAGGCAAACAGGAAGGTCATGACGATGACCGGCACGACGACCAACAGCATCAGCAGCGTGGCGGTGATGATCAGGTTGCGCTGTTCCAGGCCGACCTGGCCCGTTGGATTGAGCAAGGTCATGTTGCAGCCTCCCAGCAGCAACGTGCCGAGCAGCGGCACTAGGCCTAGTAATCTGGGGTACCTGTTTTTACTCATCTCACGACCTCTAAAGCAGCTTGCGCAATGCAGTTGGGTTTTGATCGCCAACACTTCACCCTGCCAAGGGTTGGCATTTTCTTTGGATTGAATAAGGGCCGCCCGTCGCGCGTCTCACGCTCGACAAAACCTTGGGACAGCGTTCAGTTCTTATTCGAATTCGTGGTCAAAGGCCTTGTTACAGACCAATTCCATTTGGTGCGGAAAATTGGAAAGGCACCGACACCAGGGTGTCTCGAAAGCCTCGCGGCTCGCTCGACACCCGACCTCCTGATCAGTTCCTTGATAAAGGCTGAACAGCGTCGGGAATTCAGTGCGGGCGATTGTAGATAGGTAGCGCCCTATACACCATGTCTTATCCCGAAATAATTTTTATCACTCAGAGCAACAATCCATCGCCATTTTTGCAAAAGTTGCGCAAGTTATCGAAAGCGTTTCTCAATAAAAGCGGCAAAATCTGCCAGCGTAACCGCCTCAAATCAGACAGCTCTGCACCCGATCTACAAACGCTGGAGCGGCGCAAAGCCCGATGTTCCAAGGGCTTCGTCCATCTGCCGGCGCCTGTTAAAACTGCCTGCTCTGGTACGTCCGTGCTCAAGCCCGAAAACACTAAAACTGGCCAATGTTTTTATGTAACAGGCGGCCAATCCGCCGCATCCCGAGTCCCTGCGACAGCCCCTGTGTGACAACATGTCGCACATTTGCCGCACGCTTCATTGCCGTTCGTCACGGTGTTTTCACAAACGCTCTGAAATGCAAAACGCCCCGATTTTCATCAACGAAAATCGGGGCGTTTTGTTTATCGGCAGCTCTGCCGAGAAGTTGACTCAGCGCAGCGCTTTTCGATTACGCGAGGTCAGCAACGGCACCAGAATCACCACCAGCACGAACGCCACCAGCGCCCACTGTGCCAGCGACAGGCCGAGGATCGGCGGATACGGCGTCGAGCAGAAACCGTCGACCTGGAAGCCCAGCGGGAAAATTTTCGCCAACGGCAGATCATCGACAATCGGTTGCAGCACATCGACGCCACAACTCACCGCCGGATAGAACTGCGTATAGACGTGATGCCCGGCCACTCCGGCCCCGGCAATCGCACAGATCACTACCAGTGTCTCGAACACGGTGATGCTGCGACGGCTACGCATGCCCGCACCGATGAAGGCGAACACTGCAATCAGCAACAGTGCATAGCGCTGCAGAATGCACAGCGGGCAAGGTGCTTCGCCGAGCACGACCTGCATGTAAAGTGCGCCGCCGATCAACGCCAGGCAGATGATCCCCAGCAACACCAGATAGCGCCGCTCACGCCCCAACCGCATCGTTTCCTCGCTCATTGCCTTTCCTTTGTAAGTCCATGGTCCAGCCGGCCGGCGGCTGAAATTGTCGCAAGTCTACACCGGGGCAATAAACGATAGAGCGGTTAAGGAATGATTAACCAACATGGCTTTGCGGCGCGCAGAAGATTCGCGAGCAGGCTCGCTCCCACAATGGATCTGCGTCGCACGCAATTCCTGTGGGAGCGAGCCTGCTCGCGAACGAGACAACTCGGTCTCGGATCACTCCAGAGCAGCAGCCGGGCCGAAGAACTCGTAACGGCTCTGCTTCTCCGGCACGCCCAACGCTTTCAGGTGCCGTTTGATCGCGCCCATGAACCCTTTCGGCCCGAGGAAGTACGCATCGACATCGCGCTGTGCCGGCAGCCACTGGCCGAGCAGTTCTTCGCTGAGCAGGCCAACCTTGTCCGCCGCCGGGCTGACGCCATCTTCTTCGGCGTAGCAATAGAAGCGTTTGAGCTGCGGATGACGCGCCGCCAGCCCATCGACCCAGTCGCGGAACGCGTGGACGCTGCCGTTGCGCGCGCAGTGGATAAAGTGCACCGGACGCTCGGTTGCCAACGCTGCTTCCAGCATCGCCAGAGTCGGCGTGATGCCGACGCCGCCACTGATCAGCACCAGCGGCTTGTCGCTGGCCACCAGGGTGAATTCGCCCGACGGCGGGAAAAGTTGGATGCTCGAGCCGACGTGCAGTTGATCATGCAGGTAGTTTGACGCGCGACCGTTCGGTTCACGCTTGACGCTGATGCGGTACTGACCATTGTTGGCCAGTGCCGACAGCGAATAGTTGCGACGGATTTCTTCGCCGTCGAGCATCAGCTTCATGCCGATGTACTGACCCGGTTCGGCCGCAAGAATCGGCCCTTTGTCCGCCGGTTCGAAGTAGAACGAGGTGATTTCCGCGCTCTCCTGCACCTTCGCCGCAACGATGAATTCCCGCGCACCGCGCCAGCCGCCGACGGCTTGTTCCTTCTGGTCATAGATCGCGGTTTCCGCGCCGATCAGGATGTCGGCCAGTTGCCCGTACGCAGCGCCCCAGGCACTCATCACCTCAGGCGTGGCGATCTCTTCGCCGAGCACTTCGGAAATGGCGCGCAGCAGGCAGGTGCCGACGATCGGGTAATGCTCCGGCAGGATCTGCAGGGCGACGTGTTTGTTGATGATCTTGGCTACCAGATCGCCCAACTGGTCAAGCTGATCGATGTGCCGGGCGTACATCAGCACGCCGTTGGCCAAGGCACGCGGCTGATCGCCACTGGCCTGATGCGCCTGGTTGAACAGCGGGCGCACCTGCGGGCATTCGGAGAGCATCATGCGGTAGAAATGCGTGATCAACGCCTCGCCGCCGCTTTCCAGCAGAGGCACGGTGGATTTGACGATGGCACGATCCTGGACGCTAAGCATAAGGTGACTCCTGGGCTTTCTGGAAAGATTGCCTTAGGGATATCAGCTTTCATGCCAACTAATTAATCTTTTAAATTCAATAGCTTGAAACCTTCATAGTCATTTCGACACAAATGAACGTATAGTCATCGCGACTACATCTTGTCTATTTGACTACATACCCATGACCGCCAAATCCCTTCTTACCGCCCTGCTGCCTCTGGTCGCCGACCTCTCCCGCGAACTGCCCGAGGGTGAGCGCTACCGGCGTTTGCTCGAGGCCATGCGCGCCTTGTTGCCCTGCGATGCCGCCGCGTTGTTGCGTCTGGATGGCGAATCATTGGTGCCGCTGGCGGTGGATGGTTTGAGTACGGACACCCTCGGCCGCCGCTTCAAGGTCAGCGAGCATCCGCGTTTTGAAATCCTGCTGGCCGGCGCCGGGCCGACGCGCTTCGCTGCCGACAGCGACCTGCCCGATCCTTATGACGGTTTGGTCGATGGCCTCGACGATCATCTTGAAGTTCACGACTGCCTCGGCTGTCCTTTATTCGTCGATGAAAAACTCTGGGGCCTGATCACCCTCGACGCGCTGGACCCGGAGCGTTTCGAGCCGATCGAACTCGACGCCCTGCAAGCCTTCGCCAGCCTCGCCTCGGCCACGGTCAACGCCGCCGAACGCATCGAACGTCTGGCCACCCGCGCCGAAGACGAGCATCAGCGCGCCGAGGTCTATCGTCAGGCCAGCGGCCAGCAGCACCGTGAAATGATCGGCCAGAGCAAGGCGCATAAACGTCTGGTGGAAGAAATCAATCTGGTCGGCGGCAGTGATCTGACCGTTCTGATCACCGGCGAAACCGGCGTCGGTAAAGAACTGGTCGCCCAGGCCATCCACGCCGCCTCCGCGCGCGCCGACAAACCGATAATCAGCCTCAACTGCGCCGCCCTGCCCGACACGCTGGTGGAAAGCGAACTGTTCGGCCACGTGCGCGGCGCCTTCACCGGCGCCACCAGCGATCGGCGTGGCAAGTTCGAACTGGCCAATGGCGGCACGCTGTTTCTTGATGAAGTCGGCGAGCTGTCGCTGACAGTCCAGGCCAAGTTGCTGCGCGTGCTGCAGAGCGGTCAGTTGCAGCGCCTGGGTTCGGACAAGGAGCATCAGGTCGATGTGCGTCTGATTGCCGCGACCAATCGCGATCTGGCCGAGGAAGTGCGCAGCGGTCGCTACCGCGCCGACTTCTATCACCGTTTGAGCGTGTATCCGCTGCGAGTGCCGGCGCTACGCGATCGTGGGCGTGATGTGTTGTTGCTCAGTGGTTTCTTTCTGGAACAGAACCGCTCGCGCATGGGCCTCAACAGCCTGCGCTTGAACAGTGATGCTCAGGAGGCGCTGCTGGCCTACACCTGGCCGGGGAATGTCCGGGAGCTGGAGCATTTGATCGGGCGCAGTGCGCTGAAGGCGCTGGGTAACTGCAAAGTGCGGCCGAAGATTCTGAGTCTGAGCGCGGCGGATCTGGATTTGCCCCGTGAGGTTGTGGATAACGTGGTTGCGCCTGCCAATGCAGACTTGGTCAACGTGATGCCGATGATCGGTGGTGATTTGCGCAGTGCCACCGATGAGTTTCAGCGGCGGTTGATCGGTGCAGCGCTGGAGCGTCATCAGGATAACTGGGCAAGTGCGGCCCGGGAGTTGGGGGTGGATCGGGCGAATCTTGGGCGGATGGCCAAACGACTAGGCATGAAGAGCTAAAAGCACACCCTCACCCTAGCCCTCTCCCAGAGGGAGAGGGGACTGATTGGGGGATACTGAAGAACTCCACTGACGTGAAAGATTTCTTCCGAATCCATAATCGACTCGATCGTTCAGGTCGGTGTCCCCCTCTACCTCTGGGAGAGGGCTGGGGTGAGGGGCAGTGATAGAGAGAACAGCGATCAACTCAAGCCGACTACCCGACAACTAACCTAAAGCCCACCCCTTTAACGCCGATAACACGGCATCAAAGGTTTCTGGCGATTTCCACTCTCGCCCCACAGAAGGTTCTTATGTCCTCCACCAAAGCCCGCGCAGATTCACTTTCGCTTCTGCTGTTTACCTTGCGCAGCGGCAAGCTGATGGCGATCAACCTGCTGAAAGTCAGTGAAATCATCCCCTGCCCGCCGCTGACCAAGCTGCCGGAGTCGCACCCGCACGTCAAAGGCATCGCCTCCCTGCGCGGTGCCTCTTTGTCGGTGATCGACCTCAGCCGCGCGATCGGCGAACGGCCGCTGGAGGATCCCAACGGTGGCTGCCTGATCGTCACCGATGTCAGCCGTTCCAAGCAGGGTCTGCACGTGCAGGCGGTGAGCAAGATCGTCCACTGCCTGACCACCGACATCAAGCCACCACCTTTCGGCTCCGGCGGCTCGCGCGCCTACATCACCGGCGTGACCTCGGTGGACGGCACGCTGGTGCAGGTGCTGGATATCGAAAAAGTCATCCACAGCATCGCCCCGGCGCAGATCGAAATGGCGCCGACCGACCTGACCATGGAAGACGCTGAAGTGCTCGGCAACGCGCGCATTCTGGTGGTCGATGACAGCCAGGTGGCCCTGCAGCAATCGGTGCACACCCTGCGCAACCTCGGCCTGCAATGCCACACCGCGCGCAGTGCCAAGGAAGCCATCGACTGCCTGCTCGACCTGCAAGGCACCGCGCAGCAGATCAATCTGATCGTCTCTGACATCGAAATGTCGGAAATGGACGGCTATGCCTTTACCCGCACCTTGCGTGAAACCCCGGACTTCGCTCACTTGTACGTCTTGCTGCATACCTCGCTCGACAGCGCGATGAACAGTGAAAAAGCTCGCCTGGCCGGTGCCAACGCGGTGCTGACCAAGTTCTCCTCGCCGGAGCTGACCCAACGTCTGATCGAAGCCGCCAAGCACGTCGCGGCCAACGGGCACTGAGTCTTGGCCGAGACGTTTTGCTTTCTGCTGCGCCGCGACTTGAGTGGACCTCTGCCGGATGCTCAGCGGCCGGACGGGATTGAGCTGTCCGTCTACCGCGAGGAGCTGGCGCCGGCGGTGCATCAGTTGATGTACCTCGGACATCTGGAAGGTGGCGGTCGAGTGCCGTCACTGGACGATTGGCAGCGGCGCTTTGCCAGCGACCCTGAATACGATCCAGCGCTGTGTTTCGTCGCCTGCGATGCCGAGGGTGTGGTGGGCGTGGCGCAGTGCTGGACCAGTGCGTATATCAAGAATCTGGTGGTGCACCCGCGAATGCAGGGCCGGGGGCTTGGACGCGCGTTGTTGCTGCATGCCTTCAGCGTCTTTCAACAGCGGCGCGAGGGATTTGTCGATTTAAGGGTTCTGGAGGACAACCTGCGGGCGCGGCGGTTGTATGAAAATGCCGGGATGGTTGTGGTTCGGCGCGAGCCTGTGCCCGACTGATCTACCGCTTTCGCGAGCAGGCTCGCTCCCACAGGTGGATTGCATTTCAAACTGTGGGAGCGAGCCTGCTCGCGAAGGGCAGCACTGGCAACTTCCGCTATCCGACAGACTCCAACCTTGGCCATAACCAAGGATGCCCCAACCATGAAAGCCATCACCCTGGCGCTGCTCAGCCTCATCGCCCTCGCCTCCCAGGCCCATGCCTCCAGCCCCGACGCCTGGGCTGCCTATGACAAGACCGTCCTCGCCAGCTGCACCAAGGCCAGCGGCCTGAAAAACGTCAAACCGGTCGGCACACCGGCGCAATTCGACGACCGCGTCGGTTACACCGCCGTTCTGCTGCAAGGCCAATACCCGCAAAAACACATGAAAGGCCAGCAAGGCAGCGAGCTGTGCCTGTACAACAAACAGTCGAAAACCGCGTACGTCACCGAGTGGGATTCGATTCGCCCGACCGCCAAACCTCAGTGAATGGCGCACAACTTGCTTCGACCCGGCCCTGTGCGGTGGTTTTCCGCCACCGTTTCACACCCTGATTGAAGACAGATCGCTCAATGAATACGACGTTTTCCTGCGTAGGTTGCGGCAAATGCTGCACCGATCACCATGTCCCGCTGACGCTCGCCGAAGCCCGCATGTGGGCGGCGGATGGCGGTCAGGTGATCGTGCTGGCCGAGGCTTTTCTCGGCAATGGCCTGGGGCTGCCAGCGCAACAGCGCGAACATGCCGAGCGCCGTTCGGCGGTGGTCCGCAGTGGCACTACTGATGCTCACGTGGCGATCACCTTTGCCGCCTACAACGTCGGCCCCTGCCGGAATCTTGACGACGAAAAGCGCTGCCGGATCTACGAGCGTCGCCCGCTGGTGTGCCGGATTTACCCGGCGGAAATCAATCCGCACATCCCGCTCAATCCTGCTGCCAAGGATTGCCCACCGCAGTCCTGGGAACAGGGACCGGAGCTGATCGTGGGGGGCGAGTTGGTTGATCGGGAACTGCTGGAGTTGATTCAGCGTTCGCGTCAGGCGGATCGGGATGAGATCAAACTCAAGGATGCGATCTGCGCAATCCTGGGAATTCGCACCACGGCGCTCAAGGGCGACGGGTTCACCGCGTACTTGCCGAACATGGATGCCTTTGCGGCAGTGATCGACCAAGTGAGCGCGCAACCGCTAGCGGCGCAAACCAGTGAATGGCTGTTTCATTTGTCCGGCGATGACGTGGCCGGACAGGTGCTGGCTGCGGGTGGGCAGGTGGTGACTGAACCGGCGCAGACTTATGCGTTTATTTCATTGCGCGCGGCTTGATCTGACATTTGTGCTGTAGCGGCTGTCGCATTCGCGAGCAGGCTCGCTCCCACATTGGATCTGCGCCAAACACAAAACCTGTGGGAGCTAGCCTGCTCGCGAAGAGGCCAGCACAAGCACCATCGCTTTCCGATGTCAGCGCTTGCCCATCGACCGACGCGTCCCCGGCGGCGCCATGCCCGGGGTTTTGGTGTGGCCATTCTTCGCGCCATTCTTGTACCACGGCTGATTCGAGCCTTTCGCCGAGGCAAGCTCGCCCGGCTTGAACGGGAACTTGAACGCCGGGATCTCGGCCTTGGTTTCGCTGGCATCAGCCACTTCAGCCGGGACGTCGCTCACAGCGTCGTCAACCGGCGGTTGGGTCGGGGAAGTCATAAAAGCTCCGGGAACAAAAAGTCGGCCCGATCAGTGAGCCGCAAAGGCGCGCAGTATACCTGTGCGCTCTGGCTCGGCATCTGAAGATTTGCACCGTGCGCTGAACGGTTTTCCCCTCACCCTAACCCTCGCCCTGGGGAGGGTTAGGGTGAGGTGTTTACTCGAGGTTCGCCGACATGGGATACCGAGTCGAACTCAGGTTCGAAAAGCCCACAAATCGGCTCCCTCTCCTTGGGGAGAGGGCTGGGGTGAGGGGCGAATCCAACACAAGAGCATCGCCGCACACTGCTACTCCCCATCTATACAAACGAAACTGACAATCCTGACAGCCAGCCGTCACCCTGCCGACCGCCTGAGCGGTTTATAACTGGTCAATCTGCCCAAACTCCAGACTTCGGCGCCGCGCATGTCCATCCAGAAAAACAAAATCCTGCTGGCCACTCTCCTGATTCTGCTGGCAGCCGCCGGCCTGTGGTTCGCGCTGAAACCGGCGCCGGCCAAACTGGCCAGCCCGACCGCCATTCCTGTGCGGGTGGTGACGGTCAGCGCCAAAGACGTGCCGCGTTACACCAGCGGCATCGGCTCGGTGCTTTCGTTGCACAGCGTGGTAGTGCGTCCGCAGATCGACGGCATTCTGACGAAAATTCTGGTCAAGGAAGGCCAACTGGTCAAAGCAGGCGACCTGCTCGCGACCATTGACGACCGCTCGATCCGCGCCAGCCTCGACCAGGCCCGAGCGCAGTTGGGCGAAAGCCAGGCGCAGTTGCAGGTCGCGTTGGTCAATCTCAAGCGCTACAAATTGCTCAGCGTCGACGACGGCGTGTCGAAGCAGACCTTCGACCAGCAGCAAGCGCTGGTCAACCAGCTCAAAGCCACGGCACAAGGCAATCAGGCCTCGATCGATGCGGCGCAGGTGCAGCTGTCCTACACGCAGATTCGCTCGCCGGTCACCGGGCGCGTCGGTATTCGTACGGTCGATGAAGGCAACTTCCTGCGCATGACCGACACCCAGGGCCTGTTCACCGTCACGCAGATCGACCCGATCGCCGTCGAGTTCTCCCTGCCGCAGCAGATGCTGCCGACCCTGCAGAGCCTGATCAGCGACCCGCAACGCGCCCCGGTCAAGGCGTACATCGGAGCCGATACTGATGGCGAAACCGGCAATCTGCTCGGCGAAGGTCATCTGACCCTGATCGACAACCAGATCAACGCCAACACCGGCACCATCCGCGCCAAGGCCGAGTTCGCCAATGCCAGCCAGAAGCTCTGGCCGGGTTTGCTGGTGACGGTAAAAATTCAGACGGCTGTGGATAAAGATGCGCTGGTGGTTCCGCCCACCGTCGTACAGCATGGCCTCGAACAACACTTCGTTTACCGCGTGAAGGACGACAAGGTCGAGGCAGTGCCGGTACAGATGATTTATCAGGGCAGCGGTCAGGACATCATCAAAGGCGTCAACGCCGGTGACGTACTGGTGACCGACGGCCAGTCGCGGCTCAAGCCCGGGGCGAGCGTGCAAATCATGAGCGAGCCACCGCAAGTGGTACAGGCGGAGCCCAAGCCATGAACTCGCACAAGGGCATCTCGACCTGGTGCATCGATCACCCGGTAGCGACGATTTTGCTGACGTTCGCTCTGGTACTGGTCGGCGTAATTGCCTTTCCGCGTTTGCCGATTGCGCCACTGCCGGAAGCGGAATTTCCTACGATCCAGGTCTCTGCACAGTTGCCCGGCGCCAGCCCCGACACCATGGCTTCCTCGGTGGCGACGCCGCTGGAGGTGCAATTCAGCGCCATCCCCGGCATGACCCAGATGACCTCGAGCAGTGCGCTGGGCTCAACTCTGCTGACCTTGCAGTTCACTCTCGACAAAAGCATCGACACCGCCGCCCAGGAAGTGCAGGCGGCGATCAATACCGCCGCCGGCAAGTTGCCCAAAGACATGCCGACGCTGCCAACGTGGAAGAAGGTCAACCCGGCCGATAGCCCGGTGCTGATCCTCAGCGTCAGCTCGACGCAAATGCCCGGCACCGAACTCAGCGACCTGGTGGAAACCCTGCTCTCGCGTCAGATCAGCCAGATCGACGGCGTCGGCCAGATCAACATCACCGGTCAGCAACGCCCGGCGATCCGAGTGCAAGCCTCGGCGGACAAACTCGCGGCGATTGGCCTGACGCTGGCCGACATTCGGCTGGCGATTCAGCAGACCAGCCTCAACCTGGCCAAAGGTGCGTTGTACGGCGAATCGAGCATTTCCACGCTGTCGACCAACGACCAGTTGTTCCACCCCGAGGACTACAGCGAGCTCATCGTTTCCTACAAGGATGGCGCCCCGGTTCACCTGCGCGATGTCGCCAACGTCGTCAACGGTGCGGAAGATGCCTACGTGCAGGCTTGGGCCGGAGATCGACCTGGTGTGAATCTGGTGATTTTCCGCCAGCCTGGCGCCAACATTGTCGAGACCGTTGATCGCATTCAGGCCGCCCTGCCCGGCCTCGAAGCGATGCTGCCGGCCTCGGTGCAGGTGAAAACCCTGATCGACCGCACGCAGACCATTCGCGCCTCGCTGCATGAAGTGGAAATCACTTTGCTGATCGCGATCCTGTTGGTGGTCGCGGTCATGGCGCTGTTCCTGCGCCAGTTGTCGGCGACGCTGATTGTCTCGGCGGTGCTCGGTGTCTCGCTGATCGCCAGTTTCGCCCTGATGTACGTCCTCGGCTTCAGTCTGAACAACCTGACGTTGGTGGCGATCGTCGTCGCGGTCGGCTTCGTCGTGGACGATGCGATCGTGGTGGTGGAAAACATCCATCGCCATCTCGAGGCCGGCGATGATATGCGCGAGGCGGCGATCAAGGGGGCCGGCGAGATTGGCTTCACCGTCGTTTCGATCAGTTTCTCGCTGGTGGCGGCGTTTATTCCGCTGTTGTTCATGGGCGGTGTGGTCGGGCGCCTTTTCAAGGAATTCGCCCTGACCGCGACATCGACCATCATGATTTCCGTGGTGGTCTCGCTGACGTTGGCGCCAACCCTTGCTGCGCTGTACATGCGCAAACCGGTGCATCACGCCAGCGCCAAACCGGGTTTCAGCGAGCGCTTGCTCGGCTGGTACGAAAAAGGCCTGCGCCGCGCCCTCGACCACCAGAAACTGATGATTGGTGTGTTCGGTTTATCGTTGGCGCTGGCTGTTGCCGGTTACATCTTTATTCCCAAGGGTTTCTTTCCGGTGCAGGACACCGGATTTGTCCTCGGCACCACCGAAGCCGCTGCGGATATCTCCTACGGCGACATGGTGAAAAAACACTTGGCGATGGCCGAAATCGTTGCAGCCGATCCGGCGGTGCAGGCGTTTTCGCACTCGGTCGGGGTTTCCGGCAGCAACCAGACCATCGCCAACGGGCGCTTCTGGATCGCCCTGAAAAAACGTGGCGATCGCGATGTCAGCGCCAGCCAGTTCATCGATCGCATCCGCCCGCAACTGATGAAAGTCCCCGGCATCGTCCTGTATCTGCGCGCCGGGCAGGACATCAACCTAAGCTCCGGCCCCAGCCGTGCGCAGTACCAATACGTACTCAAGAGCAATGACGGCGCGACCCTCGCCACCTGGACCCAGCGCCTGACCGAGAAACTGCGCAGCAACCCGGCGTTTCGCGACATTTCCAACGATCTGCAACTGGGCGGCAGCATCACCCATATCAGCATCGACCGCAGCGCCGCCGCGCGTTTCGGCCTGACCGCCAGCGATGTCGACGAGGCGCTGTACGATGCATTCGGCCAACGGCAGATCAATGAATTCCAGACCCAGGTCAACCAGTACAACGTGATTCTGGAACTGGATACCAAACAACGCGGCAAGGCCGAAAGCCTCAACTATTTCTATCTGCGCTCGCCGCTCAGTGGGGAAATGGTGCCGCTGTCGGCGCTGGCCCGATTTGACGCGCCAACCATCGGCCCGCTGTCGATTGCCCATGACGGTATGTTCCCCGCCGCCAATATGTCATTCAACCTCGCCCCTGGCGTGGCATTGGGCGATGCGGTGATTCAGCTCAATCAGGCCAAGGCCGAGATCGGCATGCCCACCGCGATCAGCGGCAATTTCCAGGGCGCGGCGCAGGCGTTCCAGAGTTCGCTGGCCAGCCAGCCGTGGCTGATTCTCGCGGCGCTGGTGGCGGTGTACATCATTCTCGGCGTGCTTTATGAAAGCTTCGTCCACCCTCTGACGATCATCTCGACGCTGCCGGCTGCAGGTTTGGGTGCGGTGATCATGCTGTGGATCTGCGGCCAGGACTTTTCGATCATGGCGTTGATCGGGCTGGTGCTGCTGATCGGTATCGTCAAGAAGAACGGCATCCTGATGATCGACTTCGCGCTTGAAGCGCAGCGCCAGCGCGGTCTGCCGCCGCAGGAGGCGATTTTCGAGGCGTGCATCACCCGGTTCCGGCCAATCATCATGACCACCCTCGCCGCCCTGCTCGGTGCGTTGCCGCTGATGCTCGGTTACGGCACCGGCGCCGAACTGCGCCAGCCGTTGGGCATTGCCGTGGTCGGTGGTTTGCTGGTCAGCCAGATGCTGACGCTGTTCACCACGCCGGTCATATACTTATGGCTCGAGCGGCTGTTTCACCGGCACTCACACCCACCAGCCGCAAAGCCCGCAACGGCACTGGCGACCACAGACTGAGGCGGTCATGCGCGTTCTGATTATCGAAGACGAAGAAAAAACCGCGGACTATCTGCACCGTGGCCTGACCGAACAGGGCTACACCGTGGACCTTGCCCGCGACGGCGTCGAAGGCCTGCATCTGGCACTGGAATGCGACTACGCCGTGATCGTCCTCGACGTCATGCTGCCGGGGCTCGATGGCTTCGGCGTACTGCGCGCATTACGTGCGCGCAAGCAGACCCCGGTGATCATGCTCACCGCCCGCGAGCGCGTCGAAGATCGCATCAAGGGCCTGCGCGACGGCGCCGACGATTACCTCGGCAAACCGTTTTCCTTTCTCGAACTGGTCGCCCGCCTGCAAGCGCTGACCCGGCGCAGCGGCGGCCACGAACCGGTGCAAGTGACCATCGCCGACCTGTGGATCGACCTGATCAGCCGCAAGGCCACCCGCGCCGGCACGCGCTTGGACCTGACGGCGAAAGAATTTTCCCTGCTCAGCGTGCTCGCCCGGCGCCAAGGCGAAATTCTCTCGAAAACCGCCATCGCGGAAATGGTCTGGGACATCAATTTCGACAGTGACGCCAACGTCGTCGAAGTCGCGATCAAACGCCTGCGGGCCAAGCTTGACGGGCCGTTCAACGAAAAACTGCTGCACACCATTCGCGGCATGGGTTATGTGCTGGAGAGCCGTGGTGTCCAGTAACTCGATTGCCTTGCGCCTCAGCGGCATGTTCACGCTGGTGGCGCTAGTGGTGTTTCTGTTGATTGGCGGCGCGCTGTATCAACAGGTCGACAAGGGCTTGGGATTGTTGCCCGAAGCCGAGCTGGATGCGCGGTACAGCGTGCTCGAATCCACCGTCGGGCGTTATGGCACGCCGGAGCATTGGGTGAAGATCAACAACAAGCTCAAACTGCTCGGCGAGGAAGACAAGCGCATCAGTTTCTGGATCAGCAGCGGTGATCCGCGCTACGAGTACGGCAACCTTACGCCGCAGATTCGCGCGGCCATCAACGGCCCGTTGGGCATGCACGATCTGCAACTGCCCGATCAGCCCTACCCGCTGAAAGTGCTGGTCAGTCAGTTCCCCGCCAAGGATCAGCGCCCGCCGTTGCGTTTCATGATCGGCATCGACACCGAGACGCTGCATCAGACCCAGCATCACTTGCTCATCGCCCTGATCAGTCTGGCGATTGTCGGGGTGCTGCTGGCCTCGGCATTGGGCTATTGGGTCGCAAGAATCGGTCTGAAGCCGCTGATCAAACTGTCGCAGGAAGCCCAGCGTCTGGCCCCACCACTGCGCGCCGGACGCTTGCGCCTGTCGCCGCTGCCGCCGGAACTGGAACAGTTTGTCGAGTCGTTCAACTCGACCCTGGAACGGGTCGAACTGGCCTATTCACGGCTGGAATCGTTCAACGCCGACGTCGCCCATGAACTGCGTTCGCCGCTGACCAACCTGATCGGCCAGACCCAGGTCGCACTGACTCGCGGGCGCTCCGCCGAACACTATTTCGAAGTGCTGCAATCCAATCTCGAAGAGCTTGAGCGACTGCGCTCGATCATCAACGACATGCTGTTTCTGGCCAGCGCCGATCAAGGCAACAAGGCGACCAAACTGACCTCGACGTCAATGGCTGATGAGGTGGCGACGACACTGGACTATCTGGATTTCATCCTTGAAGACGCGCAGGTTGAAGTGCAGGTCAGCGGCGATGCGCAAGTGCAGATCGAGGTCGCGCATCTGCGTCGGGCGTTGATCAATTTGCTGAGCAACGCTGTGCAGCATACCGAACCGGGCCAGGTGATCGAGGTGCGCATCGAGGTTGAAGAACACCAGGTGAGCATTGGCGTGGCCAATCCCGGGACTCCGATTGCCAGCGAGCATCTGCCGAGGTTGTTCGAACGGTTTTATCGGGTCGATGCCTCGCGTAGCAACAGCGGCAATAACCACGGCCTGGGGCTGGCGATCGTCAAGGCGATTGCGCTGATGCATGGCGGGGATGTGTTTGTGCGCAGTGATCGGGGCATGAACACCTTTGGCATTCACCTTCCGGTCTGAATGCTCAGCCAAGCCCTGTGGCGAGGGGATTTATCCCCGCTCGGCTGCGCAGCAGTCGCAAATCCTGTGCACAAGGTCCAAGAATCTTTGAGGCTGGAATTCTTGGGGCCGCTTCGCAGCCCAACGGGGATAAATCCCCTCGCCACAGGCCACCATCACGCACAGACCGGGTTGTTACCCGTGCCGATCTTTGCTTTTGCTGTAACAGTCATTTATGAAAATCGCGCTGTTTCCCAACCCTCGGCAACCTTATCTTTGCCCGCACCAAACAGCACTCGCCAAGCGAGAAGGTTTTCAAGATGTCCAACAGTATGGGTATTGCCAGCGCATTCGTTTTGTCCTCATTGATCCTGTCGTCGATGGCGATGGCTGAAGAATCGCAAGCGTTCGTGGCGCACAACGTCGCGCGCGCACAGGCATTCGATCAGCATCAGGCCGAAGTGATGGCCAAGGCTCAAGACGCGACGCAATCCCCGCAAGCCGCTACTTCCCAGGCTCAAGCGCTCGAGAAAGACAGCTGAGTCTCACCGCGAAAGGTTTCCCTCGACGCGGTTGTTTGGCTCTTCCCGTTCAACCGTCGTCACTCCAGGCCGCTGCCATTCAGCGGCCTTTTTTCGTTGTGGTCTGAAAGCCGTCTGGCGCGTCTGAAAAAACAAGAAACATCAAGCCGCTCATGAACCAGAGCGGCCCGCTGACCCAAGGAGCTCCACCGCACGTGTTTTACCCTGCCTGCCTCACCCCGCTGTTCATTGCAATTGCCGCAACGATTGCTTCCGCCGCCCACGCCGACGAGCTCGCTGAACAAAGTTTCGTCGAAGGCTCAAGCCTCAGCCTCAATGCCCGCAACTACTACATGAATCGCAACCGCTTGCAGAAAGCGGACGACAACATTGAATGGGGGCAAGGTTTTCTCGGGGTTTTCGAATCGGGTTATACCGAAGGCACGGTCGGCTTCGGCGTCGATGTTCATGCCATGCTCGGCTTGAAACTCGATGGCGGAGGCGGTACCGACGGTTCGAGCATCCTGCCGATCAGCGACGGCAACGGCAAAGCGCCGGGCTCGTTTTCAACCGCCGGCGGGACCCTGAAGCTGCGAGCATTCGATACCGAACTGAAGGCCGGTGACCTGTTCCTCACCAACCCGGTGATTGCCGGCGGCGACACGCGGATGCTGCCGCAGACCTTTCGTGGCATCAGCCTGAGTAACCGCAGCTTCGACGGCTGGCTGATCGAAGGTGGCCAGGCCAGTTTCACCAAGCCGTATAACCAGAGCGGTCATACCCGAATCGGCACGTCCTACGGCACGCTCGCCGATGGCGATGACAGCCAACACTTGAACTGGGCCGGAGTGGCCTGGAGCGGCGTTGAAGGCCTGACGAGCAGCCTTTACGCGTCCGAGCTCAAGGACATCTGGAACCAGTACTACTACGACCTCGACTACACCTGGCACTTGAACGATGTGATAAGCCTCAACCCGGGCGTGCACTTCTACCACACGCAAGACACCGGTGATGCGCTGCTCGGCGATATCGACAACAACACCTGGAGCGCGCATCTCACCGTCGGCATCGGCAGCCACAGCGTCACTGCCGCCTATCAGCGGGTCAACGGCAACACGCCGTTCGACTACATCAGCCAGGGCGACAGCGTTTACCTCGACAACTCGCAGCAGTATTCGGACTTCAACGGCCCGAACGAACGCTCCTGGAAGCTCAAGTACGCTTACGACTTCACTGGCCTCGGCATGCCCGGATTGACCTCGGCGCTGTCCTATTCACGCGGCACGGTGGATCTGACCAAAGCCGACCCGAACAGCGCAGGCTATTCCAGCTGGTACAGCGCCGACGGCCATAACGCCAAGCATTGGGAACGCGACATCGATTTGCAGTACGTCGTGCAAAGCGGCCAGGCCAAGGATCTCGCGGTGCGCCTGCAATGGGCCACCAACCGTGGCGGCAACGGCTACGGCGCGATTGATTCGGATACAGATGAATACCGCGTGATCATCGACTACCCGGTCGACGTCTTCTAAGATCGGCGCTGCGTTTTTCAGATCCTGTGATCTACCCTGTGGGAGCGAGCCTGCTCGCGAAAGCTGATTGTCAGTCAACATCTGTGTTGAATGACACACCGCTTTCGCGAGCAGGCTCGCTCCCACAGGTTCGTCCGGCGTCAGCCCAACTAAGCTTATGAAACCACTCCAACCGGCTCCCCATCATGATCGCCAGCCGCACGCCCTCCATCACAGGCCTTACCGGTCGCCCCGAGCGCCTGCTGATCCTTGGCAGCCTGTTGACCGTGATTGCGATGGTGTGCATCGTCACCTTCCTGCTGATCCGCGAGTACGCCAGTGCGCAGGAAACCGCCACCCGTCGCGCCACCACGATTGCGCAATTGATCGATGCCGATGTGCTGCGCACCGTCGAGCTGTACGACCTGACGCTGCAAGGCCTGATCGCCGCCGCTCAGCGTGACGACCTGCAGAACGTCTCGCCGCAGATCCGTCATCTGGCACTGTTCGATCGCTCTGCCACCGCGCGTTTCAAGGGCGACATCCTCCTGCTCGACAAGCATGGCGAGGTGATCGCCGACTCCTCGCGCATCGAAGCGAAACCGGGCAATTTCGCCGATCGCGATTATTTCCTCTCCCATGCGTTCAACCGTGACATGGGCATGTTCATCAGCCGCCCGTTCAAGACCCGTTGCGATTGCGAAGAGGCCGATCAGTGGCGGATCAGCTTCAGCCGGCGCATCTCCTCGCAGACCGGTGAATTCCTCGGCGTAGCGGTTGCGTCGCTGAAACTCGACTACTTCGACGACCTGTTCAAAAGCCTCGACATCGGCACCGACAGCACACTGAACATCATCAACAGCGATGGCGTGCTGCTCGCGCAGAAGCCCTATTTGCAAAGCGATTCGGTCGGCAGAAGCTTCGGCAACCGCCCGAATGTCGTGCGGATTCTCAACGATCGCGATGGCAGCGGCAGTTTCATCAGTACCTCGAGCATGGATAAACAACGCCGGCTCTATACCTACTCGCGGGTCGGCAATCTGCCGTTGACGGTGATGGTCGCGCTGTCCAGCGAGGAGGTGTTCGGCACTTGGCGGCGCACGGCGATCCTGATCAGCGGCGCCACCGGCGTGTTGTGCTTGGGCCTGTTGTGGCTGACGTGGCTGCTCGCCCGGGAACTGCGTTTGCGCCATCGCGCCGAACGCGAACTGGCGCAACTGGCTGCCACCGATGATTTGACCGGCGTTGCCAACCGACGCATGCTCGATCAGACCCTGCGCCACGAATGGTTCCGCGCGCAACGCTCGGGCCAGCCACTGTCGGTGATGATGATCGATGCCGACCACTTCAAGGCATTCAATGATCGCCATGGCCATCAGGCTGGGGATCAGGTGTTGCGTGAACTGGCCAAGGTAATCACCGCGAACGTGCGACGCCCGGCGGATCTGGTCGCGCGGTATGGCGGTGAAGAGTTTTCGGTGATTCTCGCCGAGACCGACAGCGCCGGGGCGCAACAGATCGCCGAGCAGATCCGCCAGGCTGTGGAAAAATTGCCATGGGTTGAAGGCGCTGAGCGGGCGATGACGGTGAGTATCGGCATCGCCACATGGACGACGGCGAGCGAGATGACCCTGGAGCAGTTGCTGTTTGCAGCGGACAAGGCGCTGTATCAGGCCAAGGAAGGCGGGCGCAATCGCGTTGTAGTGTCAATTTAAAGTCAAAAGATCGCAGCCTTCGGCAGCTCCTACATCTGGAATGCGTTCCCCTGTAGGAGCTGCCGAAGGCTGCGATCTTTTGATCTTTTAAAGGGCATAAAAAAAGGCCATCCGAGGATGGCCTTCAAAAAACTAGAGAGGTTTTTTACTTACACCGCCGCAACAGGGCGCATGTAAGAGATCGGTGCGGTGCTGGCGTCTTCGAACGTCACCACTTCCCAAGCATCTGTCTGCTCAATCAATTTGCGCAGCAGCTGGTTGTTCAGTGCATGACCGGACTTGAAGCCTTTGAACTCACCAATCAGGCTGTTGCCCAGCAGGTACAGGTCGCCAATCGCATCGAGGATCTTGTGCTTCACGAATTCGTCTTCATAGCGAAGGCCGTCTTCGTTCAACACGCCATCAGCGTCGACCACGATCGCGTTTTCCACGCTGCCGCCGAGTGCGAGGTTGTGCTTGCGCAGGTACTCGATGTCACTCATGAAACCAAAGGTACGGGCGCGGCTGACTTCTTTTACGAACGAAGTGCTGGAAAAATCCACGCTTGCACTCTGGGTGCGGTCCCGGAATACCGGGTGATCGAAATCGATCTCGAAGCTCACCTTGAAGCCTTCGAAAGGGACGAAAGTGGCGCGCTTGTCGCCGTCTTCCACTGTCACTTCACGCAGGATGCGGATGAATTTCTTGGCGGCGTCCTGTTCTTCCAGGCCTGCCGATTGAATCAGGAATACGAAGGGTCCAGCGCTGCCATCCATGATCGGGACTTCGGACGCGGAGAGCTCGACGTAGGCGTTATCGATGCCCAGGCCAGCCATGGCCGAGAGCAAGTGCTCTACCGTGTCCACTTTGACGTCGCCATTGATCAGCGTCGTCGACATAGTGGTTTCACCGACGTTTTCCGCGCGGGCAGGAATCTGCACCACAGGGTCGAGGTCAGCGCGACAAAACACAATGCCAGTGTCGACAGGCGCAGGCTTGAGGGTCAGATAGACCTTCTCGCCGGAATGCAGGCCTACACCTGTGGCACGGATAATATTTTTCAGTGTGCGTTGTTTAATCATGGCTTGGGCCGCTTCAGCGCAAATTGCGAACTGGTATCAACAAAGGCTGGCGATGATAGCAGACCATGCCTTTGCTGAACACCAATCACCTTCATAGCCCTGATACATTCCATCAATCGGCCTGACGACGCAGGAATGCCGGAATGTCCAGGTAATCCAGGTCATCCTGCGGATTCATCTTCGCGGCAGCCGCAGCACCGGCCTGAGCCTGGTTGCGCATGACGGTCGGACGGTCCAGATCACGGTAGTTCACTGCAGGCTGCTCCTGACGGGCCGGAGCCGGTTGTTGCACCTGCGCCGAAGCCATGGAGGTGTGAACGGTGTTGTCGATGACCTTTACAGGCTTCTCGATTTTCGCGCCCAGACCGGTGGCAACCACAGTCACGTGCAGCTCGTCGCGCATGTCCGGATCGATAACGGTACCGACCTTGACCATCGCGTGCTCGGAAGCGAAGGCTTCGATGATCGAACCCACGTCGGAGTACTCACCCAGGGACAGGTCAGGACCGGCGGTGATGTTCACCAGAATGCCGCGCGCGCCTTGCAGGTTGACGTCTTCCAGCAGCGGGTTGCGGATTGCCGCTTCGGTGGCTTCACGTGCACGATTCGGACCGCTGGCGCAGCCAGTGCCCATCATCGCCATGCCCATTTCGCTCATCACGGTGCGTACGTCGGCGAAGTCGACGTTGATCATGCCCGGACGCTTGATGATGTCGGAGATACCGCGAACGGCACCGGCCAGGACATCGTCAGCCTTGGCGAAAGCCGACAACAGGCTTGCGTCTTTGCCGAGAATGGTCAGCAGTTTTTCGTTCGGAATGGTGATCAGCGAGTCGACGCTTTCCGAAAGCATGCGAATGCCTTCGTCGGCAATCTGCATACGCTTGCGGCCTTCGAACGGGAACGGACGCGTCACGACCGCAACGGTCAGGATGCCCATTTCCTTGGCCACTTCGGCGATGATCGGCGCTGCACCGGTACCGGTACCGCCGCCCATGCCAGTGGTGATGAACACCATGTTGGTGCCGGCCAGCACTTCAGCGATGCGCTCACGGTCTTCCAGAGCGGCTTGACGGCCGACTTCAGGATTGGCGCCGGCACCCAGGCCCTTGGTCACGCCGGTGCCCAGTTGCAGGATGGTCCGCGCGCCGATGTTTTTCAGCGCTTGAGCATCGGTGTTGGCGCAGATGAACTCAACGCCTTCGATGTTGCTCTTGACCATGTGATTGACAGCGTTGCCGCCGCCACCGCCGACACCGATAACTTTGATTACCGGGCTTGCGGGGATGTTGTCTACGAGTTCGAACATTTTCCCTCTCCTTACATTCTCTAGTTTTTTCGCCTACTGCTGTTTGTTGCGGTGTTGCGGTAAAGCTTTTAAAAATTGCCCTGAACCCACTTTTTCAGTCGGTCCAGCAGCGGCGCCTGAGGCTCTTCGCTGCTGTAGCTGTCGCGGCTGCCGATGCCGGAGAACGAAACTCCATCGGACTGCTTTTGCAGGCCGTACATCAACAAACCGACGCCAGTGGAATAAATCGGGTTGCGCACCACGTCATCCAGACCTTTCACGCCATGCGGCACACCAAGGCGCACCGGCATGTGGAAGATTTCTTCGGCCAGTTCGGTGGCGCCTTCCATTTTCGAAGTACCGCCGGTGAGCACGATGCCCGCCGGGATCAGGTCTTCGTAGCCGCTGCGACGCAGCTCGGCCTGGATCAAGGTGAACAGTTCGTCGTAACGCGGCTCGACCACTTCGGCCAAGGCCTGACGCGACAGCTCACGCGGTGGACGGTCGCCAACGCTCGGCACCTTGATGGTTTCACCGGCACCGGCCAGTTTGGCCAGGGCGCAGGCGTAACGGATCTTGATCTCTTCGGCGTACTGGGTCGGGGTGCGCAACGCCATGGCGATGTCGTTGGTCACTTGATCACCGGCAATCGGGATCACCGCGGTGTGACGGATCGCGCCTTCGGTGAAGATCGCGATGTCGGTGGTGCCGCCACCGATGTCGACCAGGCACACGCCCAGTTCTTTCTCGTCGTCGGTGAGGACCGAGTAGGCCGAGGCCAGTTGCTCGAGAATGATGTCGTCGATTTCCAGACCGCAGCGACGCACGCATTTTTCAATGTTCTGTGCAGCGTTGACGGCGCAGGTGACCACGTGAACCTTGGCTTCCAGACGCACGCCGGACATGCCCAGAGGCTCGCGCACGCCTTCCTGGTTATCGATCACGTAATCCTGCGGCAGAGTGTGCAGCACGCGCTGGTCAGCCGGGATCGCCACGGCCTGAGCGGCGTCGAGCACACGCTCAAGGTCAGCCGAGCTGACTTCGCGATCACGGATCGCGACGATGCCGTGGGAGTTCAGGCTGCGGATGTGATTGCCCGCAACGCCGACGAACGCCGAGTGAATGCGGCAGCCGGCCATCAGCTGGGCTTCTTCGATCGCGCGCTGGATCGACTGCACGGTGGATTCGATGTTGACCACCACGCCCTTCTTCAGGCCGCGGGACGGATGCGTGCCGATCCCGACGATTTCCAGCTGGCCGTCGTCCGCGACCTCGCCTACCAGCGCCACCACTTTGGAGGTGCCGATATCCAGACCGACGATCATTTTGCCGCTTTGCACGTTTGCCATGGGTCCTGCCTCTTCTTAATTCTTTGCGACAGCGGGTTGGGCTGTCGTTGGCGCTACGGGTTCCCGCCAGCCAACAGCGAGGCCGTTGGCGTAGCGCAGATCGATGCGCGCAATGTTCGTAATCTGCTCTTTCAGCGTCTTGTCATAGATGGCGATAAAGCGGCGCATCTTTTCCACCAGGTTGCCGCGTCCCAGCAGCAACTCTATGCCGGGGCCGGAACTGCCGGCACCGGTGGTCAGGAACCAGCTGCCGCGTTCACGCAATTCCAGGCGTGCAATCGAAAAACCCAGCGGGCGCAACATCTGGCTCAGCACCTGATACTGCTGCATCACCTGCTGCTGAGCCCGTTGTGGGCCGAACAGCTGCGGCAGGTGTTCGTAGTTCGCCAGTTCCTTGGGCGTGAACGCCTGGCCCTGGTTGTTGAGTAACGACTCGTCGCCCCAACGCGCCACCGGCAATTGCTCTTCGAGGCGGATCACTACCTGATCCGGCCACACCCGACGCACTTCGGCGTGGGCGATCCACGGCATCTGCTCGAGCTCGGTACGCATACCGGCGAGGTCGATGGTGAAGAAGCTCGACGCCACGAACGGCGCGATCCGCTGCTGCACCGCCTGCTGGCTGATGTAGCTGAGGTCGCCCTGCACCGCGATCTTGCTGATCGGCCGGTCGGCGTACGGCAGCAGACGCTGCGCGCCTTCGTAGGTGCCAAAGCCCAGCGCCACCAGCAGCACTGGCCAGAACAGGCTTTTCAGAAAGCTGAAATTGGCTTTCGGCAGGCGCGCGGACATCGGCTCTTTCGCCACCATTCGGCTGGCACCCCGCGGCACCGGCTTGCGGCCGGGTGCGGGTGGCTGATGTCTGAGATGAGCGCCTTGCATGGTCTTAACCTCGCGCCTCTGTTGCGCCTGCGTCTTCAACGCTGGCGGCCAGAATGGCCAGAACCAGTTGCTGGAAATCCAGACCGGCAGCCCGCGCCGCCATCGGCACCAGGCTGTGATCGGTCATGCCCGGTGCGGTATTGACTTCGAGGAACCAGAACTGCCCGTCGGCGTCCTGCATCACGTCCGCCCGACCCCAACCGGCGATACCCAGCGCCTCACAGGCCTTGGCCGTGAGTTCCATGAGTTCCTGTTCCTTGGCCGCGTCCAGCCCGCACGGAATGCGGTACTGGGTATCGTTGGCGATGTACTTGGCGTCGTAGTCGTAAAATGTGTGCGGTGTACCCAGGGCGATTGGAGGCAACACCTGGTCACGCAGGGTGGCGATGGTGAACTCCGGACCTTGAATCCATTGCTCGACCAACACTTGCGAATCGTAGGTACTGGCCGCTTTCCATGCGTCGATCAACTCGGACGCAGAATTCACTTTGGCCATCCCGATACTTGAACCTTCATGCGCCGGTTTGACGATCAAAGGCAAGCCCAGTTCCGTCGCCGCCGAAATACAATCGGCTTCGCTGCACAGCACGGCGTGACGCGGCGTCGGAATGCCAAGGCTGTGCCAGACCTGCTTGGTGCGCAGTTTGTCCATCGCCAGTGCGGAAGCAAGAATGCCGCTGCCGGTGTACGGGATGCCCGCGCACTCGAGCAGGCCCTGCATGCTGCCGTCTTCACCGCCGCGACCGTGGAGAATGATGAACGCACGGTCGATCTTTTCGCTGAGCAGACGCTGCAGGAAGTCTTCACCGACATCGATGCCGAACGCATCGACGCCAGCGCTTTGCAGCGCCTCGAGCACGGCGTTGCCGGATTTCAGCGAAACCTCACGCTCGGCACTCAGGCCACCGAAGAGCACGGCGACGCGGCCGAAGTCTTTCGGCGCGATGGTGGAGAACAGCTTGGCGTAGGCAGCAGTCATTTCAACTTCCCCTCGACCGGCGCCGCCACGGCGCCGGCGAACAATTCACTTTTCAACAGCTTCGGCGCGAGACCGCCGATGTCACCAGCGCCCTGGCACAACAGAATGTCGCCGGCGCGCAGCAGCGGCTTGACCAGCGGCGCCAGGTCAACGCCACGCTCGATGTAGATCGGGTCGAGCTGACCGCGCTGGCGGATGCTGTTGCACAGCTTGCGGCTGTCGGCGCCAGGGATCGGCTCTTCGCCGGCCGGATAGACTTCCATCAGCAGCAGCACGTTGGCGTCGGCCAGTACATTGACGAAGTCGTCGTACAGATCACGGGTGCGGCTGTAGCGATGCGGCTGGTAGACCATCACCAGACGACGCTCCGGCCAGCCACCGCGCACGGCTTTGATCACCGCAGCGACTTCGGTCGGGTGGTGACCGTAGTCGTCGACCAGCATCACGTTGCCGCCGTCCACCGGCAGCTCGCCGTAGACCTGAAAGCGTCGACCGACGCCCTGGAAGCCTGACAGGCCCTGAACGATGGCTTCATCGCTGACGCCTTCGTCGGTGGCGATGCAGATGGTCGCCAGCGAGTTGAGCACGTTGTGGTTGCCGGGCATGTTCACCGACACATCCAGCGGCTCGCGATCCGGGCGCAAGACGGTGAAGAAGGTCTGCATGCCCTGCTGACGGACATTGATCGCGCGCACATCGGCGTCTTCGCTGAAGCCGTAGGTCACGGTCGGACGCTTGACCAGCGGCAGGATTTCGCGCACCACCGGATCGTCCAGGCACATCACCGCCAAACCGTAGAACGGCAGGTTGTGCAGGAACTCGACGAAGGTTTTCTTCAGTTTGTTGAAGTCACCGTCGTAGGTCGCCATGTGGTCGGCGTCGATGTTGGTGACCACGGCCACCAGCGGCTGCAGATGCAGGAAGCTCGCATCGCTTTCGTCGGCTTCGGCGATCAGGTAACGGCTGGTGCCAAGCTGGGCATTGGTGCCCGCCGCGTTCAGACGACCACCAATCACGAATGTCGGGTCCAGACCACCGGCCGCGAACACCGAAGCGATCAGGCTGGTGGTGGTGGTTTTGCCATGGGTACCGGCGACGGCGATACCGTGGCGATAGCGCATCAGCTCGGCGAGCATTTCTGCGCGCGGCACCACTGGAATGCGGCGTTCAAGGGCAGTCGCCACTTCCGGGTTGGACGTGTTCACTGCGCTCGACACCACCAGCACGTCGGCGGTAGCGGCGTTCTCGGCACGGTGACCGATGAAGATCTGCGCGCCAAACGATTCCAGGCGCTCGGTGACCGGCGAGGCTTTCAGGTCGGAACCGGAGACTTGATAGCCCAGGTTCAACAACACTTCAGCGATACCGCACATGCCCACGCCGCCGATGCCGACGAAGTGGATGCGACGGATGCGGCGCATTTCCGGTTGTGGCATGGCTTTCTGATTCTCAACCATGGGCCACCTCCAGACAGGTATCGACCACGCTACGGGTGGCATCGGGTTTGGCCAGTCGGCGGGCCGCTTGGGCCATTGCTTCGAGTCGTTGCGGTTGCATCAAGACCTCTGTCAGGCGCGCGGCAAGATCCGCGGCACCAGTCGTTCTTTGCGGCATCAGGAAGGCAGCGCCTTCGCGGGCCAAATAATCGGCGTTGCGGGTCTGGTGATCGTCGATCGCGTGGGGCAAGGGCACCAGCATCGAGGGCAGACCGGCGGCCGCCAGCTCACTGATGGTCAACGCGCCAGCGCGGCACACCACCAGGTCAGCCCAGCCATAGGCCTGGGCCATGTCTTTGATGAACGGCTGCACCTGCGCTTCCACACCCACGGCGCGGTAACGCTCGGCAGTCACTTCATCGTGATTTTTGCCGGCCTGATGAAACACTTCCGGGCGCAGGTCGGCAGCGACTTGGGCCAGGGCTTCAGGCAGCAATTTGTTCAACGGTTCTGCGCCCAGGCTGCCGCCAAGGATCAGCAAACGCGCTTTGCGCCCGGCCAGTGCCGGTCGCGATGTGTCGAGGAACAGCTCGCTGCGCACCGGATTACCGGTGGTACGGCGGCTGTCCGACAGAGTAAAGGTGTCGGGGAACGCTTCACACACTCTGGCGGCGAACGGCACCAGCAACCGATTGGCGGTGCCGGCGACAGCGTTCTGCTCGTGAACGATCACTGGCACGCCGGCCAGTTTTGCGGCAAGACCGCCGGGGCCGGTCACGTAACCGCCGAAGCCAACCACGCACACCGGTTTCAGGCGGCGCATGATCGCCCGCGCCTGCCACACCGATTTCAGCAGCATCAGCGGCGCCTTGAGCAGCGACAGCTTGCCCTTGCCGCGCAGACCGCTGGCGTTGATCCGGTGCAGTTCAAGCCCAGCCGCCGGAACCAGTTCGTTCTCGATGCCGCGTGGAGTGCCGAGCCAGTGCACGGTGTAGCCGCGCGCCTGAAACTCGCGGGCACAGGCCAGCGCCGGGAACACGTGGCCGCCGGTACCGCCGGCCATGATCAATACGTTAGCGCCCATGAGTCGGCTCCTCGGCGAAGTCGCTCTCCTGGAATTCCATCTCTTCGCTGCCCAGGTGGGTCCGACTCTCCCACTCGATGCGCAGCAACAGGCCCAGACAGGCGCAGCAGATCACCAGCGAGCTGCCGCCGTAACTGAGGAACGGCAAGGTCAGACCTTTGGTTGGCAGCAGGCCGACGTTCACACCGATGTTGATCAGGAACTGACCAATCCACAGGAACGACAAGCCGTAAGCCACGTAAGCGGCGAAGAACTGCTTGGCCTTCTCCGCCCACAGGCCGATGTACATGCCGCGAATACACACGAACACGAACAGCGCGACGGTGCACAACGAACCCACGGCGCCCAGTTCTTCGGCAAGTACCGAGAACACGAAGTCGGTGTGCGCTTCCGGCAGATAAAACTGTTTCTGCACGCTGTTGCCCAGGCCGACGCCCAGCCACTCGCCGCGACCGAAAGCGATCAAGGCCTGCGACAACTGATAGCCGGCACCGAACTGGTCGGCCCACGGGTCGGCGAAGTTGGTCAGACGCGCCATTCGATACGGCTGCATCTGAATCAGCAGAACCACCGCGCCAACCGCCAGCACCACCATCAGCGAGAAGCGGAACAGCCCGACCCCGCCAAGGAACAGCATCGCCGCCGCCGCGCCCATCATGACTACGGTGGCACCGAAGTCCGGTTCCATCAGCAACAGACCTGCCATCGGCAGCAGGACGATGAACGGCTTGAAGAAGCCCATCCAGCTCTCGCGCACTTCTTTCTGCCGGCGCACCAGATAACCGGCGAGGTAGATCACCACGAACACCTTGGCGATTTCCGACGGCTGCACGTTGAAGAAGCTGAAACCGATCCAGCGCATCGAACCGTTCACTTCGCGGCCGATGCCGGGGATGATCACCATCACCAACAGGCCGAACGCACCGATCAGCATCATCCAGCCGAGGCGCTGCCAAGTGGCGATCGGGATCATCATGGTGACAATGCACGCGCCCAGACCCAGCACCACATAGATAAGGTGGCGAATCATGTAATACAGCGGACTGCCCGACTGAGCCGCCGCCACTTCGGTGGACGCCGAAGCGATCATGATCAGGCCGAGACCGAGCAGCGCCAGGCAACCGGCGAGCATCGGGAAGTCGAGGTCGATGCCACGCCCGGTGATCAGCGGCGACGGGTACGGCTTGATGATGTTTCTCAGGTTCATGCCAGTTCCTCCACAGCGCGGACGAACTGGTGACCACGGTCTTCGTAATTCTTGAACATGTCGAAACTGGCGCAGGCCGGCGACAGCAGCACCACATCGCCCGGTTGGGCAGCGGCGCGGCATTGCGCGACGGCGTCGACCAGCGAGGTCGCGCGGATCAGCGGCACGGCATCGCCAATGGCTGCGCCGATCTTGTCGGAGTCGCGGCCCATCAGGACCACAGCGCGGCAGTTGGCCGCCACCGGATCGCGCAGATCGTTGAATTCGGCGCCTTTGCCGTCACCGCCGGCGATCAGAATGACCTTGCCGTCGATGTCCGCACCGAGGCCTTCGATCGCGGCCAGAGCGGCGCCAACGTTGGTGGCTTTGGAGTCGTTGTAATAAGCCACGCCGTCGAGATCGCGCACCCACTGGCAGCGGTGTTCGAGCCCGGCAAACGTGCGCAGCGCCGCGAGCATGGCGTCGAACGGCAGACCCACAGCGTGCCCCAGTGCCAATGCGGCGAGAGCGTTGGACTGGTTATGCGCACCGCGAATCTTCAGTTCACGCACGGGCATCAGGTTCTGGAATTCGAAGGCGAGGTACTTCTCGCCGTCTTCTTCGCGAATGCCGAACGCTTTGAAATCCGGTTTGCTCAGGCCAAAGGTCAAGCATGGCTGACCTTCACCGATCAATGGACGGCTCAGGGCGTCCTGACGGTTGACCACAAACTGCTTCGCGCCCCGGAAGATCCGGTGCTTGGCCAGGTGATAGGCCGGCAGACCGCTGTAGCGATCCATGTGGTCTTCGCTGATGTTCAGCACGGTGGCGACTTCGGCGTTGAGCTGGTCGGTGGTTTCCAGTTGAAAACTCGACAGCTCCATCACATACAACTCGACGTCATCGCTGAGCAGGTCCAGCGCCGGGGTGCCGAGGTTGCCGCCAACGGCGACGCGTTTGCCCGCCGCAGCCGCCATCTCGCCGACCAGCGTGGTCACGGTGCTTTTCGCGTTGGAGCCGGTGATCGCGACGATCGGCGCCCGCGCGTAACGCGCGAACAACTCGATGTCGCCAGACATTTTCACGCCACGGGCAGCGGCGGCTTGCAGGGCCGGAGTCGCCAGCGCCAGGCCGGGGCTTACGTAGAGCTCGTCGGCACGGCAGAGGAATTCGACGTCCAGCTCGCCACAACGCACTTCCACGTGCGGATAGTCACGCTTGAGCGTGGCCAGTTCCGGTGGATTTTCCCGCGTGTCGGCCACAGCAAACGACGTGCCCCGGTTCGCCAGGAAGCGAACCAGGGACATGCCGCTCTTGCCGAGGCCGACAACGATGCGGAAGTGGTCAGAAGCGATCAGAGACACTCGTTCTACCTCAGCTTCAGGGTGGCAAGGCCGACCAGGACGAGAATCACGGTGATGATCCAGAAACGGACGATCACGCGCGGCTCAGGCCAGCCCTTGAGTTCAAAGTGGTGGTGAATCGGCGCCATGCGGAACACGCGGCGACCGGTCAGCTTAAAGGAGGCAACCTGAATGACCACTGACAGGGTTTCCATCACGAACACGCCGCCCATGATGAACAGGACGATTTCCTGACGGACGATCACCGCGATGGTGCCCAGTGCCGCGCCGAGTGCCAGGGCACCGACGTCGCCCATGAACACCTGCGCTGGATAGGTGTTGAACCAGAGGAAACCGAGACCGGCACCGATCAGCGCACCGCAGAACACGATCAATTCGCCTGCGCCCGGCACGTAAGGAATCAGCAGGTATTCGGCGAATTTCACGTTACCCGACAGGTAGCAGAAAATCCCCAGGCCGCCGCCGACCATCACCGTCGGCATGATCGCCAGGCCGTCGAGGCCGTCAGTCAGGTTGACCGCGTTGCTCGAACCGACAATCACGAAGTAGGTCAGCACGATGAAACCGGCGCCCAGCGGGATGCTGTAGTCCTTGAGCATCGGCAGGATCAGTGTGGTTTCCACCGGCGTCGCGGCAGTCATATAAAGGAAGATCGCAGCGCCGAGGCCGAACACCGACTGCCAGAAATACTTCCAGCGGCTCGGCAGGCCACGGGAGTTTTTCTCGATGACTTTGCGGTAATCGTCGACCCAGCCGATGGCGCCGAACAGCAGGGTCACCAGCAGCACCACCCAGACGTAGCGGTTGCTCAAGTCAGCCCAGAGCAAGGTGCTGACGCCGATCGAAGACAGAATCAGCGCGCCACCCATGGTCGGGGTGCCGGATTTGGACAGGTGCGATTGCGGGCCGTCGTTGCGCACCGATTGGCCGATCTGACGGTTCTGCAGAGTACGGATCATCCACGGGCCATAGCACAGCGACAAGACCAGCGCGGTCAGCACACCGAGAATCCCGCGCAGGGTCAGGTACTGGAAGACCGCGAAGCCTTTGTAGAACTGTTGCAGATACTCCGCTAGCAGCAGCAGCATTAATGTTTCTCCAGACTGGACCCGCACAGAGCCGCAACGATGTTTTCCATCGCTGCGCTGCGCGAACCCTTGATCAAAATGGTGGTGTTTGTGTCCTGCTCGGCGGCGAGGGCCTGGATCAGCTCGGCCTGGGTGCCGAAGTGCTGCGCCTGCTCACCGAAAGCGTTTACCGCGTGGACCATGTTCGGCCCGACCGCGTAAAGCGCAGAAACCTTGCCTCGGGCGTACTCGCCCACGTCGCGGTGCCCCTGCTCCGCCCAGTCGCCCAACTCGCCGATATCGCCGAGCACCAGGACGGTGCGGCCGGAAAAGCCGGCGAGTATATCAACGGCCGCGCACATCGAGGTGGGGTTTGCGTTGTAGGTGTCATCGATCACGCGCATGCCGTTTTTTGCCAGTTGCGCGACGGTGCGCCCCTTGACCGGTTGCACCGCGCCCAGCCCGGTGGCGATGCCGAACAGCGACACGCCCAAGGCGTGGGCAGCAGCGGCGGCAGCCAGGGCATTGGCGACGTTATGGGTACCGAGCAGGTTCAGTTGCACGCGCTCACTGCCTTCAGGGGTGTGCAGGTTGAACGCCGGGCAACCGCGGGCATCAGTGGCCAGATCGCTGGCGTGGAAATTCGCCTCGCTGTTGCTCAGGGCGAAGGTCAGCACCTGACGACCGGCAGCGCGGGTCTTCCAGATACCGAAAGCCTTGTCATCGAGGTTGAGCACGGCGATGCCATCGGCGGCCAGGCCTTCGATGATTTCACCTTTGGCTTCGACGATTTTTTCCGGACCGCCGAACTCACCGACGTGAGCGGTGCCGGCGTTGTTCAGGATCGCTACGTGCGGCTTGGTCAGGCCGACGGTGTAAGCGATCTCGCCCAGACGTGAAGCGCCCAGTTCGATGACAGCCGAGGTGTGTTCCGGCGCCAGTTCGATCAGGGTCAGCGGGACGCCGAGGTCGTTGTTCAGGTTGCCACGGGTCGCCAGCACCGGACCGCGCGTGCGCAGGATGCTCGCGAGCATTTCCTTGACCGTGGTCTTGCCACTGGAACCGGTCACCGCCGCCACTGGCTGGGTGAACGCAGCACGGTTCAACGCGCCGAGTTGGCCCAGCGCCTGACGGGTGTCCTTGACCAGCAATTGCGGCAGCGCGCTGTCGGCGACTTCGCGCTCGACCAGTGCCGCCACGGCGCCTTTGCCGGCAACGTCGTTCAGATAATCATGACCGTCGAAACGCGGGCCGGTCAGGGCGATGAACAACTGGCCGGGCTGGATCGCACGGCTGTCGATGCTGACGCCGTCGAAACTCGCATCAGCGCCGATCAAACGGGCTTCGAGGACGTTGGTCAGTTCACTGAGTGTCAGGGCCTTAAGCATGGGCCACCTCCCACGCGGTCAGAGCATGATCAGCCTCGACCAGATCGGAGAAGGCATGGCGCACGCCGTTGATTTCCTGATAGTCCTCGTGACCTTTGCCGGCGAGAACAATCACGTCGTCAGCGGTCGCGCCGGCGATAAGTTGTGCGATGGCCTGGCCGCGACCGGCGACGAAAGTGACTTTATCCACAGCGGTGAAACCGGCGCGGATGTCGTCGAAGATCACTGCCGGATCTTCAGTGCGCGGGTTGTCGTCGGTGACTAACACTTGGTCAGCCAGACGCTCGACCACTTCGGCCATCAACGGGCGTTTGCCGCGATCACGATCGCCACCGCAACCGAACAGGCACAGGAGCTGGCCTTTGACGTGCGGGCGCAGTGCTGTGAGAACTTTTTCCAGTGCATCAGGGGTGTGGCCGTAATCGACCACCACCAACGGCTGCGTGCCACCACCCAGACGCTGCATGCGACCGGCCGGGCCTTCGAGCTTCGGCAGCACTTTGAGAATTTCGTCGAGGGCGTAATCCAGACCGAGCAAGGCGCCGACTGCGGCCAGCACGTTACTCAGGTTGAAACGACCAAGCAGCGTACTGCGCAGGTGATGCTCGCCCTGCGGCGTGACCAGCGTGGCGCGTACACCATGGTCGTCGAACTGCGCTTCGCGGCAGAACAGGTAGGCACTGCTGTCGAGCAGGCTGTAGGTGATCAAACGCGACTCGCGTTTTTCCGCCGCCAGTTGCCGGCCGAAATCGTCGTCGAGGTTGACCACGCGGCACTTCAGGTCATTCCAGGCGAACAGCCGGGCCTTGGCCTCGGCGTACGCCTGCATGGTGCCGTGATAATCCAGATGATCGCGGGACAGGTTGGTCATCACCGCCACGTCGAACGCCAGCGCGGTGACCCGGCCCTGATCCAGACCGTGGGACGAGACTTCCATGGCCACGGCTTTGGCACCGGCCTTTTTCAGGTCACCCAGGGTCGCTTGCACGGCAATCGGGTTCGGCGTGGTGTGCAGGCCGCTTTCCAGCGCGCCGTAGAAACCGGAACCCAGCGTACCGACGATGCCGCAATGCTGGCCGAGCAGATCCAGCGCCTGCGCGACCAGTTGGGTCACGCTGGTCTTGCCATTGGTGCCGGTGACACCGATCAGGTTCAGGTGATGACTCGGCTCACCGTAAAAACGCCCGGCGATGTCCGACAGTTGCGCCGCCAGACCCTTGACCGGAATCAGCGGCACGTCAGTGATCGGCAGCACGGTGGCGCCTTCGACTTCATAAGCCACGGCAGCCGCGCCGCGTTGCAAGGCATCCGCGATATGCGCACGGCCATCGAAACGGCCGCCGGGCACGGCGAGAAACAAGTCGCCGGCGCGCACGTTGCGGCTGTCCAGCGCCAGTTCACGGATCAACAGATCGTGGCCGGCGTGGGGGAATATCTTGTTCAGACTTAATGACATCAGCCGCGCCCTCCATTGGCTTTCAGCGGAACGACCGGGGTGGCGTTGGCCTGTTGCGTAGTCGGCAGGTTGTCCGGGGTCACGTTCATCAGGCGCAGGGTGCCGGACATCACACGGCTGAATACCGGCGCGGACACCAGACCACCGAAGTAACCGGCCTTGGTTGGCTCATCAATCACCACAACAATGGCGTAACGCGGATCGCTCATCGGGCCGAAGCCGGCGAACAGTGAGCGGTAGGAGTTTTCCGCGTAGCCCTTGGTGCCGACCGAAGTCTTGCGCGCGGTACCCGACTTGCCGCCGACGTGATAAGCCGGCACCTGCGCACGGAACACGCCGCGCGGCGCTTCGATTACCTGCTGCAACATGCCCTGCATGGTTTTCGCCACGGCTTCCGGCAGCACTTGGGTGGTCTGCGGCATCTTGTCGGTTTTGATCAGGGTCAGTGGCGCGAGACGACCGTTGTTGGCCAGCGCCGAGAACGCGTGTACCAACTGGATCGCGGTCACGGAAATACCGTAGCCGTAAGACAAGGTTGCAGTTTCAGCCTTGCGCCATTCGCGGTAGTTGGGCAGATTGCCGACACGTTCGCCGGGGAAGCCCAGGCCGGTGTCCTGACCGAGGCCGACTTTCTGCGCGAGACGGAAAATGGTTTCGCCGCCGATATCGAAGGCGACCTTGCTCATGCCGACGTTACTGGAATTGATCAGGATGCCGGTCAGATCGAGCACTGGCCCTTCGGTCTTCGACACGTCTTTGATGGTGTATTTGCCGATCTGCAACGAGCCCGGATACACCTCGACGGTGTCGCTCGGTTTCCAGCGGCCGGTTTCGATCGCCGCGCTCATGGAAATCGCTTTCATGGTCGAACCCGGCTCGAACACGTCGATCATGGCGCGGTTGCGCATCATCGCCGGTTGCAGGTTGCGACGGTTGTTCGGGTTGTAGGTCGGCTGGTTGACCATGGCCAGGATCTCGCCGGTCTTCACGTCCATGATCACCAGACTGCCGGCCTTGGCGCCGTTCTCGATGATCGCGTTGCGCAGTTCGCGGTTGGCCAGGTATTGCAGACGCAGGTCAATCGACAACGCCAAGGGCTTGCCGGCCTTGGCGTTTTTGGTGACCTGAACATCCTTGATCAGCCGGCCACGGCGATCCTTGATGACTTGTCGTTTGCCCGGCACCCCGGCCAGCCATTCGTCATAGGCCAGCTCGACGCCTTCACGACCGTGATCGTCGATATCGGTAAAGCCGACCATGTGCGCGGTGACTTCACCGGCCGGGTAGAAGCGGCGGAACTCTTCGATGCCATAGACGCCCGGCACTTTCAGGTCGAGCACAGCCTGACCCTGCTCGGGGGTCAGCCCGCGCACCAGATAAATGAATTCTTTGTTGGCCTGGGCTTCGAGGCGTTCGCTCAGGGCTTTCGGGTTCTGGCCCAGCGCAGCGGCGAGCGCCGGCCACTTCTCTTTGGCCGACTGCATTTCCTTGGCATTGGCCCACAGCGTAGTCACCGGCGTACTGACCGCCAGAGGCTCGCCATTACGGTCGGTGATCAGGCCACGGTGCGCCGGAATCGGAATATGCCGCAGGCTGCGCGCATCGCCCTGCCCTTTGAGGAAGTCACGGTCGACCACTTGCAGGTCGATGATGCGCCAGCAGATCGCCGCGACCATCAGACCGAGCAGCGCCACCATCAGGCGGAAGCGCCATGGGAACAGCGCGCCTTCGAGTTTCATCATGGCGCCACCATCTTCACGTCAGCCGCGCCAGGTATGTGCATCTTCAGTTGTTCGGTGGCCAGCACTTCGATGCGGCTGTGCGCAGTCCAGGTGCTCTGCTCGAGAATCAAGCGGCCCCACTCGGCCTGCGCCTTGTCGCGCACGCTGAGTTCGTTATAAAGGGTGTTGAGCAACTGCCGGTTCCAGTGCGCGCTGTACGACACGGCAATGGCCGAAAACAGCACGCCGATAAACAGCAGCAGCATCAGAAAGCTGCCGCCCGGCAGTGGTTTGGCGAAAAGCTTGCTCACCGCAACTTCTCCGCGACACGCATGACGGCGCTACGGGAACGTGGGTTGGCTTTGAGTTCGGCGTCGGAGGCCGTCTGCGCTTTGCCGTGGATTTTGATTTTCGGTTCGAAGGCGACGTGGCGAACCGGCAGGTTGCGCGGCAAATTGTCGGCCTCGCCTTTCACCAGCTTGCGCATGAACAGTTTGACGATGCGGTCTTCCAGCGAGTGGAAGCTGATCACCACCAGACGGCCGCCAACTTCCAGCGCTTCCAGCGCGGCGTCGAGACCGGCTTCCAGATCGCCGAGTTCGTTATTGACGTGAATGCGCAACCCCTGGAACGCGCGGGTGGCCGGGTTCTTGCCCTTTTCCCACGCCGGGTTGGCGACTTTCAGCACTTCGGCCAGATCGGCGGTGCGCTCGAACGGCTTGATGTCACGACGCTCGGCAACGGCACGGGCCATACGCCCGGAGAAACGTTCTTCGCCGTATTCCTTGAACACCCGGGCGATTTCTTCCACAGGCGCGGTGTTGACGAATTCGGCAGCGCTGATGCCACGGGACGGGTCCATGCGCATGTCCAGCGGCCCGTCATTGAGGAAACTGAAGCCGCGCTCGGCGTCATCGAGCTGCGGCGAAGACACACCGAGGTCGAGCAGAATGCCGCTGACCTTGCCGGTCAGGCCTTGCTCGGCAACCACCGAACCGAGCTCGGCAAAGCTGCGCTGCACAACGACAAAGCGGCCGTCTTCGGCCGCTAGCGTTTGCCCGGTGGCAATCGCTTGAGGATCCTTGTCGAATCCGATGAGTCGACCGTCCGGCCCGAGCTGGCTGAGGATCAACCGACTGTGCCCGCCGCGCCCGAACGTGCCATCCAGATAGCAGCCATCAGCACGTACGGCGAGAGCCTCGACGGCTTCGTCAAGCAGTACGGTGATGTGGTTAAAGCCGCTATCAATAGTCACAGGATCAAATCACGCAGTTCATCAGGCATCGCGCCCGGTTGTTGAATAGCAGCAAGGTCACCGGCAGATACCGCATTCCATGCATCCTCGTCCCACAATTGGAACTTGTTCAGTTGGCCGACCAGCATCGCGCGCTTATCGAGCTTGGCGTATTCGCGCAAACGCGGCGGAACCAGGAAACGACCACTGCCATCGAGTTCGAGGTCGACGGCATTACCAATCAATAAACGTTGCAGGCGACGGTTCTCTTCGCGAAGCGAAGGGAGTGCGCGCAACTTGGTTTCAATAATTTCCCACTCATCGAGCGGATAGACACACAGACATGGATCAACGGCATCAATGGTCACGATCAATTGGCCGGAACTGCGCGAATCGAGCTCGTCACGGTACCGGCTCGGCATGGCGAGACGGCCCTTTGCATCGAGACTGATAGCGTTAGCTCCGCGAAACACGTCAGCGTTTCTCCAATTTTTATCGTTTTGAGCTCAAAAAACCCACTTCATGCCACTTTCCGCCACTTGCGCACACTATAGGAATGCGCCCACCACACCGTCAAGGCGCGGATTAAAGGAAAAGCCTTACAGAACGGAGATTTAGCGACGTAAAAGGAGGCTTAACGAGAATCTGACGTGAAGTTTTGGTCAATAACTTGATGCAGCACTGAAAGCTGCGCTCGAAAGTTAAAGTAGTTTGTTAAGAGTAAGATTTTTTCGGTATTACAAAGGCGCTTCGGCTGTTGATTGAAGCAGGGTGGGAAAAGGCTATTACCGCGTTTGCCGCTGCCGGAATTTCAGACCAGGCCGGCTGATATTACACAGCCGCGTCTTCTTTGTTTCAAGCAGGGAAAGAAAAAGGTGGAGAGTCGATCTGTAAGCCGGGTTCTGTCTTGAACAGTCATTCGTCTACGATGGCCATCACTGGACATCTTTAGCAACCTACCCGGTCCCAGCGCGGGCCACGCCTTGGGACCCTATTTGGTCTTGCTCCAAGTGGGGTTTACCTAGCCACGAACTGTTGCCAGACGTGCGGTGCGCTCTTACCGCACCTTTTCACCCTTACCGGCGCTTGCGCGCTTAGGCGGTTATTTTCTGTGGCACTTTCCGTAGGCTCACGCCTCCCAGGCATTACCTGGCACTTCGCCCTATGGAGCCCGGACTTTCCTCCCCCCCCTAATTTTCATAGAGGGCAGCGACTGTCCGATCGACTCTCCGCCGCGAAGGTTAACGGCAGAGCGCCGGAAGAACAAGCGCTAAAACCCTCAAGAACGCCATGGGCGACGGCTTACACGCCTTTCTGTTTATCCAGCGCCACCTGATACAACACGTTTTTGCGCTCGCCAGTGATTTGCGCTGCCAGTGCGGCGGCGCGCTTGAGCGGCATTTCCTCAAGCAGCAAATCGAGGATGCGCATGGCTTCGCTGCTGACCGCGTCCTCCGACTCCGGCGCCGTCCAGCCGGCCACCAGAACCACGCACTCGCCGCGCTGCTGATTGCTGTCGGACTCGACGAACGCACGCAGTTCGCTGAGCGGCAGGCCTTTGAGGGTTTCGAAGGTTTTGGTGATTTCCCGCGCCAGCAGAGCCTGACGCTCGCCGCCAAACACTGCTTCCATATCCTGCAGGCATTCGAGAATGCGATGCGGCGCTTCATAGAAAATCAGCGTGCGCGGTTCTTCTTTAACCGCTTCCAGACGCGCTTTGCGTCCGACCGACTTGGCCGGCAGGAAACCTTCGAAGATAAAACGGTCGGACGGCAATCCCGCCGCCGACAGCGCCGCGATCAAAGCGCAGGCACCCGGCACTGGCACCACGTTGATGCCGGCGGCACGGGCCTGACGCACCAGGTGATAACCCGGATCGGAGATAAGCGGCGTGCCGGCATCGGAGATCAGCGCGACGTTGTCGCCCGCCAGCAATCGGGTAATAAAGCGGCTACCCTCATCCCGTTCGTTGTGTTCGTGACATGCGGCCAGCGGCGTACCGATGCCGAAGTGCTGCATCAGGCGCGCCGAATGCCGGGTGTCTTCCGCTGCAATCAGCGCCACTTCACGCAGGATTTTCAAGGCCCGGGCGCTGATGTCGTCCAGGTTGCCGATGGGCGTCGCCACCACATAAAGCGAGCCAGCAGCGGAATTCAAAGGACCTGGAGCAGTCAAAGCGCACACCTCGTGATCGGTAAAAGCGGCCATTGTAGCGCGTCATGAGGCTTGCGATGCGCTCCCGCCGAGTGCGGTTTTTCGCCCGGTTGTGCGCTGCCGCAACATTTACTCCAGCTAAATTGACCGATTCACGCCAGTAACATCGCGCCCCGGCCAGTGCTTGGGTACAATTCCACGCTAATTTGATCGAGTATCAGGAACACTTACATGATCGCTTGCCTGCGGCTGTTCACTGCCCTCTGCCTCGCTGCCTTGTTGGCCGCGTGTGCCAGCTCCCCTTCCTCCAGCCTTGGCGAACTTCCACGGACTCCGGACGCCAGCATCGAGCAACTGCTCGAACAGGCTGCCCAGGCTAAAACCCCGGAACAAGCCGCCCTGCTGCGCCTGAGCGCAGCAGACCAGGCTTATCGCCAAGGCAATGCCGGCCAGTCCGCGCAAATCCTGCAACAAGTGCCGGTGGAGCAACTCAAGCCAGGCCAGCAGATTTTCGCCAATACGCTGTCCGCCGAACTGGCCATGACGCGCAATCAGCCTAAAGCTGCGCTGACCGCCCTGAGCCATCCGAGCTTCCAGAAGCTCAGCGAAATGCCGGAAGAGCAGCAAGTGCGCACTGGCACTGTTCACGCCCGCGCCCTTGAAGCCGATGGCCAGACGCTGGCCGCTGCCCGTGAGCGTGTGTTCATTGCACCGATGCTGGAAGGCGAAGCGGCGAGCAAGAACCACGAAGCGATCTGGACCCTGATCGCGTCGCTGCCAACCGATCAATTGCAACCGAACAACACCGACGATCTCGGCGGTTGGATGGCTCTGGCGCAAGCGGTGAAAACCGCAGGCACGCTGGAACAGCAACAAGCCGCAATCGACAACTGGCGTGCGCAGAATCCAAAGCACCCGGCGGCTGTCAACCTGCCGCTGCCATTGACCAAACTCAAGGAACTGGCCAGCCAGCCACTGAGCAAAATCGCCCTGCTGCTGCCACAGGACGGCCAATTGGCGTCGGTCGGCAAAGCGCTGCGTGAAGGCTTCATGGCCGCGCATTATCAGGCGCAACAGGCCGGCCAGAACCCACCTGCCATCGAGTTCTACGACAGCTCGAAGCTGACCTCGATGGACGAGTTCTATCGCAAGGCTCAGGCTGACGGCGTGCAACTGGTAGTCGGCCCACTGGAAAAACCACTGGTCAAGCAACTGAGCACTCGCCCGCAACTGCCGATCACCACCCTGGCGCTGAACTACAGCGAAGGCGAGCAAGGCCCGGCGCAGTTGTTCCAGTTCGGTCTGGCGGCTGAAGACGAAGCTCGCGAAGTTTCCCGTCGCGCCCGTGCCGACGGCCTGCATCGCGCCGCGATCATGGTGCCGAAGGGCGAATGGGGCGATCGCGTCCTACGCGCCTTCAGCCAGGACTGGCAAGCCAATGGCGGCAGCATCGTTGCCACCGAGCGTGTCGATCAGCCGGTGCAACTGGCCCAGCAGATTGCCGACATGTTCCAGCTGCGTCAGAGCGAAGCTCGCGCCAAGAGCCTGCAGAATGTTGCCGGCACCAATGTCGCCGCGCAGCCTTCGCGTCGTCAGGACATCGAATTCATCTTCTTGGCCGCCACGCCGCAACAGGCCCAGCAGATCAAGCCGACCCTGAATTTCCAGTACGCCGGTGACGTGCCGGTCTACGCGACCTCCCACGTCTACAGCGCCAGCGGCGACGTCAATCAGTACAACGACATGAACGGCATTCGCTTCTGCGAAACCCCATGGCTGCTGGAAACCAGCGATCCGCTGCGCCAGCAAGTAGCTGCGCAATGGCCGCAAGCCAATGGCAGCCTCGGTCGCCTGTACGCCATGGGCGCCGATGCCTATCGCCTGGCACCGCGCCTGGGTCAACTCAAGGCCCTGCCGGACAGCCGCATCGAAGGTCAGTCGGGCAGCCTCGGCATGACCCAGACCCAGCGCGTTGTGCGCCAGTTGCCGTGGGCACAGTTCGTCAGCGGTCAGGTGCAGCGCCTGCCGGACACCCCGCGCTGATGCCCGACAGGTCACGCTCGCAAAGCGGCAAGGATGCCGAGCGCCAGGCGCTCGAACATCTGCAACAACAAGGGCTGCGCCTGCTGGCGCAGAACTGGTTATGCAAACGCGGCGAGCTTGATCTGGTCATGCTTGATGGCGATACAGTAGTATTCGTTGAAGTTCGCTACAGAAAAAACACTCAATGGGGTGGCGCGCTCGCCAGTATCGACGAGCGCAAGCAGCAGAAACTGATCTTTGCAGCACAGTATTTTCTTCAGCGCGAGTCGCGTTGGGCCAATTCCCCCTGCCGCTTCGATGTGGTGGCAATCGACAGCCACCCGAATCAGCTGAACTGGTTGCAGAATGCTTTCGACAGTTGATCGCCTGCATCCTGCCCCGTTTTCGTCCGACACATTTTGCTCTTTGCTTTGCCGGCTGCACATTCACGTGCCGAACAGCCGCGCCACTTAAGGTCACACAGATGGACATGCAATCCCGAATTCGCCAGCTATTTCAGGCCAGTATCGACACCAAGCAACAGGCGATGGACGTACTTGCACCGCACATCGAGCAAGCCAGCCAGATCATGGTCAATGCCCTGCTCAACGAAGGCAAAATGCTCTCGTGCGGCAACGGTGGCTCGGCCGGCGATGCCCAGCATTTTTCTTCGGAGCTGCTCAACCGCTTCGAGCGCGAGCGTCCGAGCCTGCCGGCGATTGCGCTGACTACCGACACTTCGACGATCACTTCGATCGCCAACGATTACAGCTACAACGAAGTGTTCTCCAAGCAGATCCGCGCGCTCGGCCAGCCGGGCGATGTGTTGCTGGCGATTTCGACCAGCGGCAACTCGGCGAACATTATTCAAGCGATCCAGGCCGCACATGATCGCGAAATGATTGTCGTAGCTTTGACCGGACGCGATGGCGGCGGCATGGCGTCGCTGCTGTTGCCCGAGGACGTCGAGATTCGCGTACCGGCCAACGTCACTGCACGTATTCAGGAAGTCCACTTGCTGGCGATCCATTGCCTTTGCGATCTGATCGACAGCCAACTGTTCGGGAGTGAAGAATGACCCCTAATCGCCTTGGCCTTCTGGCCTTGACCCTGTGCCTCGGCATCAGCGGCTGCACCTCGGTGGTGAATGCTAGCCGTGAAGCGCCGATCGAAGACGACCGTGGCACGCGCACATTCGGCAGCAAGATCGACGACTCGCTGATCGAGACCAAAGCAGGCGTGAACATCGCCAAGGCCGATCCGGCACTGGACAACGATTCGCACATCGTCATCACCAGCTTCAACGGCGTGGTATTGCTCGCCGGCCAGACTCCGCGCGAAGACCTCAAGGCCAAAGCCGAACAGGCCGCCGCCAATGTCCAGCGCGTGAAGAAGGTGCATAACGAACTGCAAGTGCTACAACCGTCCTCCCTGCTCGCGCGCCAGAACGACGCGTGGCTGACCACCAAGATCAAGACCCAGATGCTCACCGACGCCAGCATTCCTGGCTCGCGCATCAAAGTCGTGACCGAGAACGGCATCGTCTATCTGCTGGGCCTGCTGACCAAACAGGAAGCCACTCAGGCAACCAATCTGGTTCAGGGTGTGTCCGGTGTGCAGAAGATCGTGAAGCTGTTCGAATACATCGACTGACCTGATTACGCAGGAGCTGTGTAGGAGCTGACGAGTGCAACGAGGCTGCGATCTTTTGATCTTGCTTTTAAAAATCAAAAGATCGCAGCCTCCGGCAGCTCCTACACGACCAATGCAGGCACAAAAAAGGCGATCCATCCGGATCGCCTTTTTTTATTTCACAACCTTCAAGCTTGGCCGGCCACTCGGACGTGGCGGCTCGCTGCCCGGTGGCGGCGAGTCGTCATCCGGATCAATGTCTTCCTCGTCGTCCATCGGCAACTCGAGGTCAAACACCATGCCCTGGCCGTTCTCCCGGGCGTAGATGCCCAGGATCGCGCTGATCGGCACGTAGAGACTGTGCGGAACACCGCCGAAGCGGCCTTCGAACGTCACCACGTCGTTATCCATGTGCAGATGACGCACGGCACTGGGCGAGATGTTCAGGACGATCTGGCCGTCACTGGCAAAACCCTGTGGCACCTGCACCGCCGGGTACTCGGAGTTGACCAGCATGTGCGGGGTGCAATCGTTATCCACAATCCACTCGTAGAGCGCGCGGACCAGATAAGGTCGACTGGAGTTCATAGCGGCTCCTTAAGCCTTAGCGCATATCGCGTTCGACACCAGACAGACTTGCCTGGAAAGCCTCACGCGCAAACTGACGCTCCATATAATCAAGCAGCGGCTTGGCCGGCCGCGGCAGTTCAATACCCAGAATCGGCAAACGCCAGAGTATGGGTAATAGGCAGCAATCCACCAGACTTTGTTCCTCACTGAGGAAGAACGGCTTGTCGGCGAACAGCGGCGAAACGCCGGTCAGGCTTTCGCGCAATTCCTTGCGCGCCACGACCCGTGCAGCCTCTTTGCTCTTGGGATCCAGAATCAGATCCACCAGCCCGCACCAGTCACGCTGAATCCTGTGGATCAGCAGACGACTGTTGGCCCGCGCCACCGGATAAACCGGCATCAGCGGCGGGTGCGGGTAACGCTCATCCAGATACTCCATCACCACGGTCGACTCCCACAACGCCAGGTCACGATCGACCAGCGTCGGCAGACTGCCGTAAGGGTTCACCTCAATCAGTTTAGGCGGCTGGCGGCCCGCTTCCACGTAGATGATTTCGGCGCTGACACCCTTCTCTGCAAGCACGATGCGCACTCGGTGGGAATAGTGGTCGGCGGGGTCGGAGTAACAGGCCAACCGATTGGTCACGCCCATGGCGATCCTCCTCGCTTGTTGAATTTGTCGGAACCGGAAAAACGCGCGCGCCCAGAGGGCACCTCCCGCAGGGTCTGACTGAGCAGACCCTGCTTTAGCGGAGGCGCCCTTGGGCGCGCGCGATTAACAGCAATGCTTGAAGCGTATCAGTGCACGTCTTTCCAGTATTCACGCTTGAGCAGGTAGGCGAACACAAAGAAGAACGCCAGGTACAGCAAGACATAAGTACCGATGCGCTGATGTTGCAGCTTAACCGGGTTAGCCGAGTAAGCCAGGAAGGTTACCAGATTCTTGACCTTCTCATCGAACTGCTCTTCGTTCAGAGCACCGGACTTCGGCACGATGGTCAACTGATCACACGCTTCATGAGTCAGCGGCGTGCCGGTCAGCGGATCGTATTGCTTCTTGCCGTCCTCGACGATCTGCACCTGCTTGCAGCCGACGACCTGCCGACCTTGCAGGCCGACCAGCACGTTAGGCATGCCGACGTTCGGGAAGACCTTGTTGTTCACGCCCCATGGACGCGCCGGATCTTCGTAGAACGACTTCAGGTAACCGTACAGCCAGTCGGTGCCGCGTACCCGCGCTACCAGAGTCAGGTCCGGCGGCGCCGCGCCGAACCAGGTCTTGGCGTCGGCCGGCTGCATGCCGATGTTCATGTGGTCGCCAATCTTGGCACCGGTGAATACCAGCTTCTCCAGCATCAACTCGTGCGGAATGCCGAGGTCATCGGCAACGCGCTCGTAACGCTGGAACTTGGCGCTGTGGCACCCCATGCAATAGTTGGCAAAGGTCCGTGCACCATCCTGCAGGGCGGCTTTGTCGGAGACGTCGATATCGACACTTTCCAGTTCCGGGCCATGGCCCCCGGCAGCAAAAGCCAGGGAAGGCAGCGCAGTAAAAATCAGAGCAAGAAATAACTTTTTCATCAGCCAGTCACCCTTTCCGGAACCGGTTTGGTCTTCTCGAGCCGGGTGTAGAACGGCATCAGAATGAAGTAGGCGAAATACAGGAAGGTGCAGACCTGCGACAGCAACGTGCGCCCCGGCGTCGGCGCAAGAACGCCGAGGATGCCGAGAATCACGAAAGAAATGCAGAACACCACCAGCCAGATTTTGCTCATCCAGCCCTTGTAGCGCATCGATCTCACCGGACTGCGATCCAGCCATGGCAGCACGAACAGCACCGCAATCGCCGCGCCCATGGCGATAACGCCCATGAGCTTGTCCGGCACCGCACGCAGGATTGCGTAAAACGGAGTGAAGTACCAGACCGGGGCAATATGCTCAGGCGTCTTGAACGGGTTAGCCGGCTCGAAGTTTGGTTTTTCGAGGAAGTAGCCGCCCATTTCCGGGAAGAAGAACACAATGAAGCAGAAGATGAACAGGAACACCACGACACCGACAATGTCCTTCACCGTGTAGTACGGGTGGAAGGCGATGCCGTCCAGCGGGATACCGTTTTCGTCTTTGTGCTTCTTGATATCGACGCCGTCAGGGTTGTTCGAGCCCACTTCGTGCAGCGCCAGGATGTGCAACACCACCAGACCGAGGATCACGATCGGCAGCGCGACAACGTGCAAGGCGAAGAAGCGGTTCAGGGTGATTCCGGAGATCAGGTAGTCACCACGAATCCACTGGGTCAGGTCATCGCCGATCAGCGGAATCGCGCCGAACAGCGAGATGATCACCTGGGCGCCCCAGTACGACATCTGGCCCCACGGCAGCAGGTAACCCATGAACGCTTCGGCCATCAGCGCCAGGTAGATCAGCATGCCGAACACCCAGACCAGCTCGCGCGGTTTCTGGTACGAACCGTAGAGCAGGCCGCGGAACATGTGCAGATAGACGACGATGAAAAACGCCGAAGCGCCGGTCGAGTGCAGCAGACGCAGGATCGAACCGTACTCGACGTCGCGCATGATGTATTCGACGGAGGCGAAGGCCTCTTCTGCCGACGGCGTGTAGCTCATCGTCAGCCAGACACCGGTGACGATCTGATTGACCAGCACCAGCAGCGCCAGCGAACCGAAGAAATAGAAGAAGTTGAAGTTTTTTGGTGCGTAATATTTGCTGAGATGGTCTTCCCACATTTTGGTCGCGGGAAAGCGCGCATCAACCCAATCCATGAACTTGCTCATCACGCTTTCTCCGTATCGACGCCAATGACAATCAGCTCATCGGTCTCATAGGAATGCGGGGGAACTGGCAGGTTCAAAGGCGCAGGTTGCGACTTGTAGACGCGGCCAGCCAGATCGTAGTGGGAGCCGTGGCACGGGCAGAAATAGCCGCCTACCCAGTCTTTGCCCAGATCCGCAGGTGCCACTTCGGGACGGAAGGTCGGTGAGCACCCCAGGTGCGTACAGATCCCGATCAGCAGGAGAATCTCCGGCTTGATCGAGCGTACTTCCGGGTCGACATAAGTGGGTTGCGTGGAGTTTTTGGAGGTCGGATCGGAGAGCTGACCCTCGATCTTCTTGAGATTCCCCAGGATTTCCTCGGTACGGCGGACAATGAACACCGGCTGGCCGCGCCATTCAGCAATCATCTGCTGGCCTGGCTCGATTTTGCTGACATTCACTTTCACCGGTGCACCGGCAGCTTTCGCCTTGGCACTGGGAAACCATGACCCCACGAACGGGACCGCAGCCCCCACCGCTCCTGCAGCACCGACCACGGATGTGGCTGCCACCAGGAAGCGACGCCGGCCTGCATTCACGCCGTCATTGCTCATTCAGTCCTCTCCCATCAGCTTTTTTGGCCTGTTAAATCAGGCGTCTACTAAATAAATCAAATGTTACTTATAAAAATTTTGCCCGAATGGTAATGAAAACCCCCAATTCTGACAAGGTTAATTCCCCGGGGCTCAACCCCTCAAGCCTTGGAGTATAGGGGGTCTACGGCTGTGGCAAGTTGTCACAACGCAATTCTTTGATAAATCGCACGCATAAAAAAACGCCCGCTTCCGTGAGGAGGCGGGCGTTCTTTTTTGAACGTGGAAGCGGAATTAACGCTTCGAGTACTGCGGACGCTTACGCGCTTTACGCAGACCAACTTTCTTACGTTCAACTTCACGGGCGTCGCGGGTAACGAAGCCAGCTTTGCGCAGAGCGCTACGCAGGGTTTCGTCGTAGTCCATCAGAGCGCGGGTGATGCCGTGGCGGATTGCGCCAGCCTGACCACTTACACCACCGCCGATCACGGTGACGTAGATGTCGAACTTCTCGACAGTCTCGGTCAGCTCCAGCGGCTGACGAACTACCATGCGGGCAGTTTCGCGGCCGAAGAAGTTATCCAGCGAACGGTTGTTGATGGAGATGTTACCAGTACCCGGACGCAGGAAAACGCGTGCGGTTGCGGTCTTGCGACGGCCAGTGCCGTAATTTTGAGTCGCCGACATAATGAACTATTCCGTTAAATCTTCAGTTCTTGGGGCTGCTGAGCAGTATGAGGGTGTGCAGCGCCCGCATAGACTTTCAGCTTACGGTACATGTCGCGACCCAGTGGGTTTTTAGGCAGCATGCCTTTAACCGCGGTCTCGATCACGCGCTCAGGGGCTTTGGCGATCAGCTTTTCAAAGTTGATCGACTTGATGCCGCCCGGGAAACCGGAGTGGGAGTAGTACATTTTGTCAGTGGTTTTAGCGCCGGTAACACGGATCTGCTCGGCGTTGATGACGACGATGTAGTCGCCGGTGTCAACGTGAGGAGTGTACTCAGGCTTGTGCTTGCCACGCAGACGGCTCGCGATTTCGGTGGCCAGACGACCCAGGGTCTGACCAGCAGCGTCGACGACAAACCAGTCGCGCTTTACTGTTTCCGGTTTAGCAGTAAAAGTTTTCATTCTTTATAGCCTCAGGGGCCGCCTGTAAATAAGACGGCGGATCTTACTGAATAGTGCGTACTTTGACAAGTCAAAGGCAGCCGGATACAGACGCTTTCGGGGGCTCGGGTCGGCGCGTCCGTTCAACGGCAAGATTCTTCGGCGGCGGCGCATCACTTCCACTGCAGAAAGAGGTCGGCAATTATGCAGATTGCGAAAAATTTTTCAACCTGCTTTTATGATTGTTTTGCCCAAGGAGCACCCGATGGACTATCGCCAGCTAGGCCGTACCGACCTGAACGTGAGTGCAATCTGCCTCGGCACCATGACCTGGGGCGAGCAAAACACTGAAGCTGAAGCCTTCGCCCAGATCGAAAGGGCCAAGGAAGCCGGGATCAATTTCCTCGACACTGCCGAAATGTATCCGGTGCCGCCCAAAGCCGAAACCTACGCCACCACCGAGCGCTACATCGGCAATTACTTCAAGAGTCGCGGTGACCGTGCCGACTGGATCCTCGCCAGCAAGATCGCCGGCCCCGGCAACACCATCGACTACATCCGCGACAAGAACCTGCGCCACAACCGCCAGCACATCACCGAGGCGCTGGACGGCAGTCTCAAGCGCCTGCAGACCGATTACATCGATCTGTACCAACTGCACTGGCCGGAACGCAGCACCAACTTTTTCGGACAGCTGGGCTACAAGCACAAGATCGAAGCCAACCTGACGCCGCTGGAAGACACCCTCGAAGCCCTCGACGAACAGGTGAAGGCCGGCAAGATCCGCCACATCGGCCTGTCTAACGAGACGCCGTGGGGCACCATGCGCTTTCTGGCTCTGGCCGAAGCCCGTGGCTGGCCGCGTGCAGTGTCGATCCAGAACCCGTACAACCTGCTCAACCGCAGCTTCGAAGTCGGCTTGGCCGAGATCGCCATCCGCGAACAGTGCGGCCTGCTCGCCTATTCGCCGCTGGCGTTCGGTTTCCTCTCCGGCAAGTACGAGGGTGGCGCCCGTCCAGCGAAAGGACGCCTGAGCCTCTACAGCCGCTTCAGCCGCTATTTCAACCCGCAATCCGAAGCGGCGTGCAGCCGTTACGTAGCCCTGGCCCGTGAACACGGTCTGGACCCGGCACAAATGGCCCTGGCCTTCGTGACCCAGCAACCGTTCGTCACCAGCAACATCATTGGCGCGACGACGCTTGAGCAACTGGACAGCAACATTGCCAGTTTTGATCTGAAACTGTCCGATGAAGTGTTGGCCGGGATCGAGGCGATTCACAAGGATCATCCGAATCCGGCGCCGTAACTGACCGCCAAAAGCTTCGCGAACAGGCTCGCTCCCACAGTGGAACACTGTACTTGTGGGAGCGAGCCTGCTCGCGAAGAGGCCAGTCGGATTACCTCAACAGCGGAACGCGGAGCGTCCCCGGCGGCATTCCCACGCAGAGCGTAGGAACGATCATCAAAGCGACCGCGCAATAATCTCTTTCATGATTTCATTGGTGCCGGCATAAATCCGCTGCACCCGCGCATCCGCCCACGCCCGGGCCACCGGGTATTCCCACATGAAGCCGTAGCCGCCATGCAGTTGCACGCATTCGTCGAGCACTTTGCATTGCAGGTCGGTGCCCCAATATTTGGCCATCGCCGCCGTCGGCACATCGAGTTTGCCTTGCAGATGCAGCTCCAGGCAGCGGTCAACGAAGACCCGGCCGATCTGGATCTCGGTGGCCATTTCGGCCAGTTTGAAGCGAGTGTTCTGGAAATCGGCAATCGCCTTGCCGAACGCCTTGCGATCACGGGTGTAATCCAGCGTCCATTGCAACGCCGCTTCAGCCGAGGCCAGGCCGCCAATCGCCACGGTCAGGCGCTCTTGCGGTAACTCCTGCATCAGATAGGCAAACCCGGCCCCCGCCTGGCCGAGAAGGTTCTCCTTCGGCACGCGCACGTCCTGAAAGAACAGTTCCGAGGTGTCCTGCGCCTTCATGCCGACCTTCTCCAGGCGCTTGCCTTTCTCGAAGCCCGGCGTATTCGCCTCCACCAGAAACAGGCTGGTGCCCTTGGCCCCAGCCTTGGGGTCGGTCTTGGCCACCACGATGACCAGATCAGCCAGAAAGCCGTTGGTGATAAAGGTTTTCGAGCCGTTGATCACATATTCGTCACCGTCGAGCACCGCCGTGGTTTTCACCCCTTGCAGGTCGGAACCGGCGCCAGGCTCGGTCATGGCAATCGCCGTAACCATTTCGCCCGAGACCAGTTTCGGCAGGTATTTGTGTTTCAGCGCCTCGCTGCCGTAATGCAGGATGTACGGCGCGACGATATCCGAGTGCAGGGAAAAGCCGATGCCGGTGAGTCCCAGGCGCCCGACTTCTTCAATCACCACGGTGCTGTAGAGGAAATCCGCGCCCAGCCCACCGTACTCCTCCGGCAGATGCGAACAAAGCATCCCCGCCTCCCCCGCCTTGTTCCACAGTGCGCGATCGATGTGCCCCTGCTTCTCCCACTGCGCGTGATACGGCACGGCCTCTTTTTCGAGGAAAGTTCGCACACTGTCGCGGAACAATTCGTGCTCGGGGCTGAACAGGGTTCTGGGGATCATGCGGCACCTTTCTTTGTTGTTGGAGGGATTCGGCTCTCAGAGACTAAGCCCGACTTCCGCTACGGGACACTGGACACATCCGACAAAAAATAAGACGATCCAGCCGTCTGGTGACCACTTTCCCTTATAAAAACAAAACAAAAGTTGAATTATGTCTAAGCACGTCTCCCCGCCCTTGCGGCGCGTCAGCATCCTGGCCATCGACCGGGTTTTCGCTTACACCCTCATGCAGGCCAAGGATTTTTTCCATGTGGCCAGCCTGCGTTACGGCAAACAACTGGGCCACGGCCTGACACCGGCGTTTGAAACGCGCCTGGTCAGCCCGGATGGCAAACCGGTGAAAAGCTTCAGCGACGTGGTCATGCCGGTCGACGGTGGCCTGGAAAACGCCGATGTGATCATCCTCCCGGCGTTCTGGGACGACTTCGATACGCTGTGCGGCCGTTATCCGCAAATCCTGCCGTGGCTGCGCGAACAGCATGCGCGCGGCGCGGTGTTGTGTGGCGAAGCCACCGGGGTGTTCTGGCTCGCCGAAGCCGGACTGCTCAACGGCAAGGAAGCGACCACCTACTGGCGCTTCTTCAATGCCTTCGCCGAGCGTTTCCCCAAGGTCTATCTGAATCAGGACAAGCACCTGACCGATGCCGACAATCTCTACTGCGCCGGCGGTACTACCTCGGCATGCGATCTCTATATCTATCTGATCGAACGCTTCTGCGGCGCGAACGTGGCGCAAGCCGTGGCCCGCGACATCCTCTACGAAGTGCAGCGCAGCTATTCGCCGGGACGTATCGGTTTCGGTGGGCAGAAGCTGCATCAGGACGTGATCATCCTGCAGATCCAGCAGTGGCTCGAAGAGCATTTCGCCGACAAGTTCCGCTTCGAAGACGTCGCCCGCGAGCACGGCATGAGCATCCGCAACTTCATGCGCCGCTTCCAGACCGCCACCGGCGACAAGCCGCTGCATTACTTGCAACGCCTGCGCATCGAGACGGCCAAGGGCCTGCTTTCGGGCACGCGCAAGAGCATCAAGACCATCAGTTATGAGGTCGGTTACGACGATGCTAGCTTCTTCGCGCGACTGTTCCGCCAGCACACCGAACTGTCGCCTAACCAGTATCGGCAACAGTTTCAGCAGGCTGCGTAACTCAACTGCGCGATCCAATGTGGGAGCGAGCCTGCTCGCGAATACGTACTTACCTGCAACATTGACGTTGCTGACACTGCGCTTTCGCGAGCAGGCTCGCTCCCACAGGGAAAAACTTCAGCGCATAAAAAAGGCCTGCAATCGCAGGCCCTTTTTTGTCGCCGAGACTCCGCTTAAGGCTTGTGCGCCCGCGACAGAAACTCGTGGGATTGCATCTCCAGCAGTCGGCTCAGCGTGCGCTGAAACTCGAAGGTCAGGCGTCCGCCGGTGTACAGATCCTTCAACTCGACTTCAGCAGAAATGATCAGCTTGACGTTGCGATCGTAGAACTCGTCGACCATGTTGATGAAGCGCCGGGCGATGTCGTCGGTGGTGACGCTCATCTGCTCGACGCCGCTGAGCAGCACGGCGTGGAAAATCTTGCCCAGTTCGATGTAGTCGTTCTGGCTGCGCGGGCCGTCGCACAGTTCGCGGAAGTCGAACCAGGCCACGTCGTCGCAGGTGCGCAGAGCGCGGATTTCGCGGTTCTCGATGATCAGCACATCGTTTTCAACCGCCGCCGTGCACTCCGGCGTCAGCGCCTTGAAGCTCTTGCGCAGGCTTTCGTGCGCGGCTTCGTCGAGCGGATAGTGGAACAGCTCGGCTTGCTCGAGGTGACGCAGACGATAGTCAACACCGCTGTCGACGTTGACGATCTCGGTGTTCTGCTTGATCAACGCGATGGCGGGGAGGAAGCGCGCGCGCTGCAGGCCATCCTTGTACAGGCCGTCCGGCACGATGTTCGACGTCGCGACCAGGGTCACGCCGTTCTTGAACAACTCTTCCATCAGCGTGCCGAGGATCATCGCGTCGGTGATGTCGGAGACAAAGAATTCATCGAAGCAGATCACCCGCGACTCGGCCGCGAAGCGCTTGGCGATGATGGTCAGCGGGTTCTTCTCGCCGCCCAGGGTCTTCATTTCTTCGTGCACACGCTTCATGAAGCGGTGGAAGTGCGTGCGGGTCTTTTCCTTGAACGGCAGCGCTTCGAAGAAGGTGTCGACCAGGTAAGTCTTGCCGCGACCGACGCCGCCCCAGAAATACAGGCCCTTGACCGGTGCCTGATCCTTTTTGCCAAACAGCTTGCCGAGCAAGCCCGGCTTGTTCTGGTCGGCGGCGATCAAGTCGTCGTACAGACGCTGCAAGTGACGCACAGCAGTTTCCTGCGCGGCGTCATGGAAGAAGTCCGGGCGTTTCAGATCAGCTTGATATCGTTCTAGGGGCGTCATAATTCGTTAGCAAGGCAACAAAAACGGGCCGTCACTGTAGCGACGGCCTGTGGGAATGGCAATCGGCCCTTGGTCGGGTCGTGCCGCCGATCAGTCTTGAGCTGGAGTCAGTGCGACGCGCAACGCCTCGATGGCGGCGTCCCGCGCACCGATGTTGGCAAACGCCGGGCTGTCGCCCACGCACTCACCGGCCAGCCAGACGCTGAAGCTCAGGTCATCAGTACGCACATCCAGCGACTCGCCGGACTGCAACTGTTTGGTCACCTGGCCGGCAGTCTTGCCGTCGGCGAAGTTGCGCGACAACAGCAATTGCTCGCCATCGGCCGCCAGCAGACGGAAACGGAAGCTGCCGTCGTCCTCGCGGAAGCTGACGAAACGTGCGGCTTTCGCGGCTTTCTTCTTGGTGGTGGCGGCGACCTGAACCTGATTGACGAAAGAACGCAGGCCAACGGCTTCACGCAATTCATTGAGGAACGGCGTGGCCACGGCGCGGGCCTTCTTCGCACCAATCTGCAGAATGTCTTCCAGATCCGCAGGACGCTCGATCAACTGGTGATACTTCTCGCGCGCCTCGCCCAGCTCATTGTCGAGCAACTGGAACAGGCGATTCTTCGCCTCACCCCAGCCCAAACCACCGAGCAGTTCGCTGCGGAACTCGTCAGCCTGCGCCGGAGTGGCGAAGGCCTGGAACAGAGTGAACAGGTGCGAGTTGTCCGGATCTTTCGCTTCGCCCGGGGCCCTGGAGTCGGTGACGATCCGCGAGATCGCGTCCTTCATTTCTTTCGCGCTGCTGAACAGCGGAATGGTGTTGTCGTAGCTCTTCGACATCTTGCGACCGTCGAGGCCTGGCAAGGTCGCCACGCTTTCTTCGATCAGCGCTTCGGGCATGGTGAAGAACTCTTTGCCCTGGCCGAACAGATGGTTGAAACGCTGACCGATATCGCGGGCCATTTCCACGTGCTGAATCTGATCGCGACCGACCGGCACCTTGTGCGCGTTGAACATCAGGATGTCCGCCGCCATCAGCACCGGATAGCTGTAGAGGCCCATGGTGATGCCGGCATCCGGGTCTTCACCCGTCTCAACGTTCTTGTCCACCGAGGCCTTGTAGGCGTGCGCGCGGTTGAGCAGGCCCTTGGCAGCGACGCAAGTCAGCAGCCAGGTCAGCTCGGGGATTTCCGGGATGTCGGACTGGCGGTAGAACGTCACGCGGTCGACATCGAGGCCACCGGCCAGCCAGGTCGCGGCGATTTCCAGACGCGAGCGCTGGATGCGCAGCGGGTCATCGCATTTGATCAGGGCGTGGTAGTCGGCCAGGAAATAGAACGAATCGGCCTGGCTGTCGCGGCTGGCGAGGATTGCCGGGCGAATGGCCCCAGCGTAGTTGCCCAAGTGCGGCGTGCCAGTGGTGGTGATGCCGGTGAGAATGCGGGTACGGTTGGTCATGGGTAATCGCTTGTCAGACTGCAATCAATTCGAGAGACGCGGCAGCAGCAGATCCTTGAGATCGGTCAGCTTGCCGTGAAAAAAGTGTCCGCATTCTGCCACTTTCAGCAGCTCATGGGGGCGCTGGAGTTGTTCCGACCACTGGTAGACCAGTTGCGGATCGATGACTTCATCGGTTTCCGGCTGGATCACGGTCAACCCGCCGTGCTGCGGCAGTTGATCCTGTTCACCCAGACGCATCACCGCCGGGGCAACCATGAACAGGTGCTCAAGCTGCACGCCCTGGGCTTCGAGACGGCCGCCGAGACTTGCTGCAACAAATCCGCCGAAGGAGAAACCGAACAGGGTCAGCGGCAGATCCGGGTGTTTTTTCCGCAGCCATGTGGCGGCGGCCTGGGCGTCGTCGACTTCACCGGCGCCCATGTCATGCGTGCCCTGGCTGGCGCCGACGCCGCGATAGTTGAAACGCAAGGTGATCAGACCTGCGTCACGCGCGGTGCGCTGCAGGGTCGAGACGACCTTGTTGAGCATGGTGCCGCCCTGTACCGGGTTCGGATGGCAGATCAGCGCGATGCCGCGCGGCTGCTCGTTATCCAGGTAAAGGCTTTCCAATTGACCCACCGGGCCGTCAATAACTACAGGGGTTTCACGCATCAGCAAGGGAGGAACTCCGTGACCTCGAATCGGGTCGACTCGTCTAGCAAATTGTCTGTGCCAATCTATTGCGAGTGAATCGCGGTATACAGCGCAGGTTCGAGCCGTTAACGTAAAGCAAAGCCGTTTATAGAGGAAGGACTCGTGGAACACTCGCTCTTAGTTTGGTTGTTACCGACTCTTGCCCTGGTTGTGGGTGTCGCCATTGGATTCCTGATCGCGCGCGTTGCGCCGAACGCCGCACCGAGCCGCACGCAGCGTCAACTGGATGATATCCAGGAGCGTTTCGACAGTTATCAGAACGAAGTGGTCACCCACTTCAACAGCACAGCGATGCTGGTCAAGAAACTGACCCAGAGCTATCAGGAAGTGCAGGACCACCTCGCCGAGGGCGCCAATCGTCTGGCCCTGGACGAGCAGACCCGCCAGCGCCTGATCGCCGCCCTGCACGCCGACGCAGCGCAAGCACCTCGCGAACGCCTGACGCCACCGCGCGATCAGGAGCCACCGCGTGACTACGCACCGAAATCGCCAAATTCCCCTGGCATGCTCGATGAACATTATGGTTTGAAGAAGTAAGCAGTCTTCGCTGCGAACAAAAAGCCCCCGGACATTGCTGTTGTCCGGGGGCTTTTTTGTATCGGCTGATTTTGCGGTCACAACGCTGGCCTCTTCGCGGGCAAGCCCGCTCCCACAGGGGTCAGGTGTGGAACAAAGACTTTGTGGCCACCGCCAATACCGGTGGGAGCGGGCTTGCCCGCGAAGAGGCCGGCACTGCCCAGACAAAAAAATGCCCGATCACAGGATCGGGCATTTCTTCATTCAGGCAATCGCTTATGGATACTGCTGCACCGTACCCGGCTGTTGCTGCTGACCACCATACTGCTGACCCGGAATGGCTTTCAGGTTGACTTCAACGCGGCGGTTCTGCGCGCGGCCGTTGACGTCGCCGTTGCTGGCAATCGGGTTATCCGGGCCGGCGCCACGGGCCGACAGGTTGGCACCGCTGACACCTTGCGAGGTCAGGTAGGTCGCCACGCTCTGCGCACGACGTTGTGACAGGTCCATGTTGTGCTGGCGGCTGCCGGTGCTGTCGGTGTAACCGACGATTTCGATCTGGTTCTGGTTGAACTCCTTCAGCGAGTTGGCCAGGTTGTTCAACGGCTGGTAGAAACTCGGGGCAATGTTCGCCGAATCGGTGGCGAAGGTGATGTTGCCCGGCATGATCAGCTTGATCTGATCGCCCTGCCGCTGCACTTCAACGCCAGTGTTGGCCATGCTCGCGCGCAGTTTCTTTTCCTGCTGGTCGGCGTAGTAGCCGTAGCCGGCAGCGGAGGCACCGACGACAGCAGCGCCGATCAAGGCGCCCTTGCCACGGTTGTCGTGACCGATGGCGGCACCGGCGAGTGCGCCGGCCAGTGCACCGAGGCCACCGTATTTGGCGGTTTTGCTCATGCCTTGCGAGCCACCGTCGGCCTGACCCTGATTGTCATACGGATTAGGCGAGGCGCAGCCGGACAGCACGGCCACGGCAGTAGCGACAATAATCAAACGACGCGTGGTGAACATGGAGAGCTCCTGGTTTTCTGCATTCTGTGGTGCAGCGGCCACTGATCAATCAATGGACCTGCGCGGGCGTTGGATCATGACAATGCCTAAAAATTCCGCCCGCTGCCCGTGACAAAAAATTCAGGCACGCACAAACGGGTTCTCGCGCATCTCATCACCCAGACGCGTGTCCGGGCCGTGCCCGGTGACAACCGTTGCGTCCTCGTCCAGCGTATACAGCCGCTGCTTGATCGAACGCACGATGGTCGCCTGATCGCCACCCCACAAATCCGTACGCCCTACCCCGCGACGAAACAGCGTGTCGCCGGCTATCAACAGCTTAGCCTCGGAAAACCAAAAGCTCATGGACCCGGGTGTATGTCCCGGCGTGTGCAGTGCCACACCGCAACCGCAGGCTAGTTCTTCGTCATCGCTCAACCAGCGATCCGGCGATGGAACCGGGGTGTAAGGCACGCCGAACATTTGGCATTGCATCTCCAGATTGTCCCAAAGGAACTGGTCTTCCTTGTGCAGATGCAGGGTCGCGCCGGTTTTCTCCTTCATCTGCCCGGAAGCGAGAAAGTGATCGAGATGCGCGTGGGTGTGGATGATGCTGACGACTTTCAGGCCATGGGCATCGAGGCGCGCCATGATCAGGTCCGGGTTGCCGCCGGGATCGACGACGATGGCTTTTTTGGTGAGTGGGTCGCCGATGATCGTGCAGTTGCACTGGAGCGGGCCGACGGGGAAGGTTTCGCGGATAAGCGCAGGGCTGGGCGTGATCATGGAAAAATCCTGGACAGGGTCAACGCCGTTGGCAACGGCCGATGGCGAATTTTACCGTCGCTAGAGCAATAACCCCAACGCCTTCGCCCGCGCCACTGCCTGCGTACGCCGCTCGACCCCCAGCTTGCTGTTGATATGGCTGGCGTGGGTTTTCACCGTGTGCAGGGAAATGAACAACTGCTCGCTGATTTCCTGATTGGAACAGCCTTGGGCGATCAGGCGCAGCACCGCCAGTTCGCGGCTGCTGAGTTGTTCGGTAGCGGAGCTTTCCACGGCCGGGCGTGGCGCGGCTGTTGGAAAATGCGTGAGCAATTGCTGGCCGACCGCGTTGCAAGTGAGCGCCTGCAATTGTCCGCGCAACCAGTCGGCATGGTTTTTCAGCAGCGCATCAAAAGGCTGGTAAACGCCGCCGGCCGCAGCTTCCAGCGTCTGACTCAACACCTTGCGCGCATCGGGCTCGCGTCCACTCGACAGCAACAGCGCCACCTTCTGCGTCAACGCCATCACACTGAGCAACTGGCGTCCGGTCCGCTGGCCGTTTTCATGCAACACGTTCAGCCGCCCTTCGGCGAGCATAGGCTGCCCCTGAATCACATCGAGCAGCGCCTGTTGAAGTTCCACATGCAGCGGCAGCTGTGGATGAAACTCCGGTGGCGCCGCAGCGTTTTCGCCGGTGTAGGTCTGGCCCAATCGTGCAAGCCACGCCTCGGCGAGATCAATCCGGCCCTGGGCCAGCCACAGCTCGCATTTGACCAGGGTGATCATCGCCAGATAGTAGATCGGCGGCACGTCCCAGATGTGCATCAGGCGTTCGGCTTCGGCGAGTTCGGCGAAGGCCTTGGCGAACTCGCCGCTGGCGCCGTCGAGGCGGGCAATCACGCAGTGGCCGATCAGCACGCTGATGTCGCGACAGGCGCGCGCCTCGCCAATGCCGGCCAGCAGACGCACGCGTGCGGCTTGCGGCTGCAAACGCATCGCCAGCAGGAAACCTTCGTACAACGTCAGCCGCGCGCGTACAGCGTACAGGCGTTGCGGCGACAGACCGCGCAAGCGTTCCAGGCCCTGATGCACTTCATCGAGCGCACGCAGAATCTCGCCCCTCGATTGCAAGACTCGAGCTCTGTCGTAGTGAGCCAACGCTTCGAATAATGGATTGCCGACCCGTTGCGCCAGCTCGAGGGATTCACGGTTCAGGCCACGGGCGCGCCACAGATCACCGTCGGCGATCGCCAGATTGGACAAGGTCGACAGGCACATCAGCCGCTGGCCATAACGCTTGGCCGGCAGGCTCTCCAGCGCTTCACTGCAATAACGCAGGGTCAAATCGCGATGGCCGCGCCCGCGAGCGATGATCCCGCTCAGCGCCAGCCACTGCGCCAGCATCGACTTCTGCGCGGTGGCCGAAGGCGCCGGCAGGAAACGGCTCAAATGGCTGGCCAGCTCTTCAGCGGCGTCGAGCTGACAGGCCAGCCCCAAGGCCCAGCTGTAGAGCACGATCAGCCGTGGCGTGCTGATCAGCAGGCTGTCGGGCAAGTCCATTTTCCAGCGCAGCAGCATGCCGACGTTCTGCTCGGCGAGCAGCTGTTCTTCGGACAGGTTCTGTACCAGATTCGCCGCAACATCGAGATGCCCGGCACGCAACGCCTGCTCCACCGCTTCGTCGAGCAGGCCCTGCGCATTGAACCAGCGGCAGGCGCGCAAATGCAGGGTGGCGTTCGGCACCATCGCCTGGGCGATTGGCCGGCTGCGCAACAAGTCGGAGAACAAATGGTGATAGCGATACCAGTGACCATGCTCGTCCAGCGGCACCAGAAACACTTGGTGGGCGAGGAGAAAGCGCAGGATTTCCGCGCTGTCATGGGCTTCGCGGACCGCGTCGCACAGCTCGCTGCAAAAGCGTTCCTGCGGAGCGGTTTCGTAGAGAAACGATTGCACTTCGGCCGGCAAGCAATCGATGACTTCTTCGAGCAGATAGTCGCGTATCAACCCCTCGCCGCCGTTCAGCGCCTGCGGCAGCGCGGCATCGTTGCCCGCCTCGGCCACCGCCAGCAGCCAGAAGCGCAGGCCGGCGACCCAGCCTTCGCTGCGCTGGATCAGGCTTTCCAGTGCTTCGCCGCGCAGTGAGCTGCTGTGGCGGTCGAGCAAGGTCAGGGCTTCGTCGTGGGTCAGGCGCAAGTCCTGTTCGTGCAGCTCGAGCAACTGCCGCGACAGGCGCAGACGCGCTAGATGCCAGTCCGGGCGCTGACGGCTGGTGACCATCACCAGCAAGCCATCGGGCAGATGATTGAGGAAGAATTGCAGGCAACGATCCAGCACCGGCCCTTGGGCGAGGTGGTAGTCGTCGAGCACCAGCAGCAGCGGTGCAGCAGGATCGAGATGCAGCGCCAGCTCATCGAGCAGACCGTCGAGCCATTCTTCAAAAGCGAATGGCTGATGACGCTGACGCATTTTCAGCAGACCAAGAGCGCCAGCGCCCAACGCAGGAAAATAGTCCTGCAGACCTTCGAGCAAGCGCTCAAGAAAACGTCCGGGATCGCTGTCCCGTGGGCTCAAGCCCAGCCAGAGACTTTGCCAGTGCGCCGGCAGGCTCTGACAGAACTCCACCGCCAGCGAGCTTTTGCCGAACCCGGCCGGGGCGCTGACCAGCAGCAACCGACCTCCGAGCCCGGCCTGCAGACGCTGGCAAAGGCGAGGCCGCAAGACATAGCCATCAGGCAGCGGCGGGCGGAAAAAACGCCCGTCCAGTGCTGCGACGGTGATGCTTGCGGGACCCGGAAGTGGGGACAGATCAGTCATGGCCGGCTCTTGTTCGAAGGCGATTGGCGGCGTTGCAGATGTCCGCAGCCTAGCCTTAAACGAAGAGGTAATGAAGGTCACTGCTACAAATGGCTACAAAAAGGCTACAGACACAAAAACGCCCCGAACCGGTCGGGGCGTTTTCACGAGGATGCGGCCTCGGGTTTACGCAGGTTTAGCGAACACCATCCTGACGCAGAGCGGCCGGGGTGAAGTCGCTGGTGGTAGCGGTGAAGCCGAAGTCATACGCCTGCTTCTCTTCGTTCTTCATGCCCAGTGCCAGATAGCGGCCGGACTGCAGGTCGTAGAGGGTTTCGAGGGCGTACCACGGCACTTGCTTGTCGTAGTAGTTCTCGGCATGCGCCTCGGCTACACGCCACAGTTGGCCGCGACCGTCGTAGTGGTCGATGACCGCTGCCTGCCAGGTGTCCTCGTCGATGTAGAAGTCACGTTTGGCGTAGATGTGGCGCTGGCCTTCCTTCAGGGTCGCGACCACGTGCCAGACGCGGCGCAGCTCGTAGCGAGCCAGGTCCTGGTTGATGTGACCGGCCTTGATGATGTCCGAGTACTTCAGTTTCGGATCGTCGAGCTTGTAGCTGTCGGAGGCGATGTACATCTCTTTCTTGCCTTCGAGCTTCCAGTCGTAACGATCCGGCGCGCCGTTGTACATGTCGAGGTTGTCCGAGGTACGCAGGCCGTCGGCGGCAGTACCCGGGCCGTCATACGACACTTGCGGTGCACGGCGCACACGACGTTGCCCGGCGTTGTAGACCCACGCCGAACGCGGCTCTTTGACCTGGTCGAGCGTCTCGTGCACCAGCAGTACGCCACCGGCCAGACGCGCCGGCGCGGTCACTTTCTGCTTGAAGTAGAACAGGATGTTGCCCGGGTTCGCCGGATCGTAATCCTTCATCTTGTCGCGGAACACGAACTGATCCTGGAAGTACACCAGGCTGTACGAGCCGTTCGGTTGCGGCGTGGCCTGGGTCACCAGACGGGTCACGCTGCCGCCGCGATAACGGGTGATGTGGTTCCAGATCACTTCCACACCGGTTTTCGGGATCGGGAATGGTACGGCGGTATCGAAGTTTTCCAGACCGTTGCCGCCGGACACCAGGTTGGTGCTGGTGGCGTTCTTCTTGATCGCGGCGAACACGTCATCCGGCACGGTGGCGCCGCGATGGGACGGATAGACCGGCATCTTGAAGGTTTCCGGGTAGCGCTTGAACATCGCGTACTGGCCCGGGGCAAGCTTGTCCTTGTACTTGTCGACATCCTTGGCGGTGATGGTGAACAGCGGCTGCTCACTGGCGTAAGGGTTGGACAGGAAGCCCTTGCTGTCGACGCTGCCGGCATTTTTCGGCAGCGGTTTCCAGGCCGGGATCGAACCGTCGGCATTACCGGCCATTTCCGCGCCCATTGGCGTCAGGCTCTTGCCCAGTTTATCCGCTTCGGCAGCAGGCACCGCCGCCATGACGCTGGTCGCCAGCAGCGACAGGCCCAGAACACCGGCGTGGAACAGACTCTTTGTTATTTTCATAAATTCGTTCGTCCTGAAATGCAGTGCTTAGAAGTTCACGCCGAAGCTGAGCGCCACGAAGTCGCGGTCATCCACGGTGGTGTACTTGCCGTCGAAGAAATTGGTGTAAGCCAGGCTCGCGGTGTAGGTGTTCTGGTATTCGGCGTCGACGCCCAGGCTGACCGCTTTGCGACCTTCCTCGAAGTTGCCGCCAGGGCCTGGCGAGTAACCGCTCACGTCGTGGGACCAGGCCACGTTCGGCTTCAGGTTCACGCCAGCGAACACGTCGTTGTATTCCCAGATCGCCCGACCACGGTAGCCCCACGACATCGACGTGGTGAAGCCGTCGTTTTCGCAATTGCGGCTGCGGTTGTTCTGCGGCGAACCCGGGCCTGCGCCGTTGATGGTGCTGTTGTTGAGGATGTTGGCGCAGGTATCGACTGTGCCAGTAGCCGGCAACTCACCCGGACCGTAGACCGGATCACGGCCGTAACGCTTGTCGGAACGGCTTTCCAGGCCACCTACGTAGGTCGCGCCGACTTCACCGACGAGGGTCAGACGGCTGGCGCCCATGACCTGATCGAAGAAGTGCGTGAACGTTGTCTGGATCTGGGTGATTTCCTTGCGCTCGTAACCATGCAGATCCTGACCCGGCACGCCAGTGAGCAGCGAAGCGTTGGTCAGTGCACCGCCCAATGGACGCACGCCGGCAAACAGGATGTCGGTGGAGTTCAGTTGTACCGGCGCGTTCGGACGGTAGCTGATCTCACCGCTCCACGCCGTACCGGTAGGCAGGGTGGTGGAGAAACTCAGGCCGTAGAGACGAATGTCTTCCGGGTATTCGATGAAGTAATTCGAATTGCCCGCGACCAGCAGCGGTGCGAGTGCGGCGAACGGCCCCGGCAGCGCGGCGGCAGTGTTGTAGACCGACTGCGGTGCGCCGGTTGCACTGAAGATCGGCGCACGGCTGTGGTAGTTCATGAAGTACGCGCCGAACTCGGTGTCGAGTGGCTCGAACATGTATTTGAGGGACGCGCCCCACTGACCGCTGTCGCGCGCGTCACGGTCCGGCCCACGGCGCACCAGCACGCCTTCTTGGTCGACGTTCACACCGTTGGCGGCCAACGGCCCCAAAGCGATCGCCGGAATCTGCGAACGCTTGTTCAGCACGCGCAGATTGCTGTCGCAACCGTCAGCAACGATGTCCGGCTGGGAGAAGAAGGTGCCGCAGTTGTCGACGACGGTCTGGTCCCATTCCAGTTGGTAGAACGCTTCGGCCGAGAGGTTATCGGTGAGGCTCTGCGACACGTAGAACATGTTGACCGGAATCAGGCCTTCCTTGATCTCGGCGCCCGGACGACGGAACGCGGAGACGTCGATCGGGTTGATCGAGTTGATGCCGCCGCCGATGAAGGTACTTTCACCCCAGCTCACTACCTGCTTGCCCAGACGCACGGAGCCCGGCTGATCGGCAATCGCGTAGTTGTGGTAGACGAAGGCGTCGAGGATCTGCCCGCCGGAGGACTTGGCGCCCTCTTTGCGGTTGCTGTCGCTGATGTCCTTGAATTCGCGGCTCTCGTCCTTCAGTTCGAAGTCGTACCAGTATTTGCCACGGACGAACACGCCGGTGTCGCCGTATTTCAATTCAAGGTCATGGATGCCCTTGAAGATCTTCGAAAAGGTTTCGCCGCTCTTGAAGTTGGCGTGCCCGTCATCGGAAGTCTGCGACAGGCCACGGCCGCCGTTGTTGACGCCGATAAGGTTCTTGTTCGGGCTCTGAGTAGACCAACTGGCACCGATCGACAGGGACGAGTCGAACTGGCCTTCGATTTCACCGACGTTGAAACTGACGCCGAATGCAGGCCCGGCGAGCGAGGAGGCAAGACTGACCGCCAGAGGCAGTTTCGCCCGGCGCCAGAACTGGTTTACTGAGGTCATCGACGCTACTCCATGTGCATTATTGTTATGGCAGTGAGTACTTTTAAAAACGCTGTGGAGGACCGGGCGCCAGGGCTGCCCGAAATCGTTCCAGAGTTGCTCGCCCCGTTCAGTGCGTGTGCTCCGTTTTCAAAAAGTCCTTGAGCGGACTATAGCCAGCGGGTGGTAGTGCTTGATCCCTCTAAAGTGTGATTTGCAGCCGCCAACCACTCTGGAACAGTCCTTTCGCCAGTCCGACACACGTCGGCACGGCAAGGATGGCTGATTTTTTCGATTTCACAAGCCAAGCGCTTGCTTGGTGGGTCTGGCGCGCCGGTTTCGGCGCGCCAGCAGACACTCAAAGTGTCGAAAGGAAGGTGCTGTTGTTGGCCTGCCACTCGGTAATGTCGAGGCGAATGCGCTTCTTGTCGAGCTTGCCGACGCTGGTCTTGGGAATTTCGGTAACAAGGGCGATCTGACTGGGGATCGCCCACTTGCTCAAGTGTCCCAGCTCGACGAACGGCTTGAGGTGTTCCTTCAGTTCCCGTGCACCGATCACCTGCCCTTCGCGGACCACCAGCAAGGCAAACGGGCGCTCGCCCCACTGCGGATCGGCGATGCCCACCACTGCTACTTCGCGTACCGCCGCATGGCGGCTGATGAGGTCTTCGAGGTCAAGGGAGGAGATCCACTCGCCGCCGGTCTTGATCACGTCCTTGATGCGATCACGAATATCGATCACGCCCATGCTGTCGAGCGTGGCGACGTCACCGGTGTGCAACCAGCCACCGGCCCAGAGCTCGGCGCCCTTCTGCGGTTCATTGAAATAGCCTTCGGTCAGCCACGGCGCGCGCAGCACCAGTTCGCCCTGGGTTTCACCGTCGGCCGGAAGGAAATTGCCCTCGCCGTCGACAATCGCCGCTTCGACCAATGGCCCCGGCACGCCGGCCTTGATCCGGTAAGTGGTGCGCTCGTCTTCGCTGCCGGCCATCAGTTCGTCGTTGAGGTGCGCGCAGGACACCAGCGGCCCGGTTTCCGACATACCGTAAGCGGCCGTCAGCTGAATGCCACGGGCCTTGGCGTTTTCATAAAGACTACGATTGAGTGCGCTGCCGCCAATGACGATCTTCCAGCCGCCGAAGTCGGCACCCTGCGCGGCCTTGGCGTTGAGCAGCATCTGCAGGATGGTCGGCACGCAATGGGAAAAGGTGACCTTCTCCTTGCGCCACAACTCCACCAGATATTCCGGATCGTAACGACCCGGGTAGACCTGCTTGAGCCCGAGCATGGTCGCCACGTACGGCAAACCCCAGGCGTGGACATGGAACATCGGCGTGATCGGCATGTACACATCGTTGGTGCCGAGCAGCCGTACGCTGTCGATCGAACCCATGATCGTCGCCACGCCGATGGTGTGCAGCACCAGTTGCCGATGGGTGAAATACACGCCTTTCGGATTGCCCGTGGTGCCGGTGGTGTAGAACGTGGTGGCGACCGAGTTTTCGTCGAAGTCCTGGAAATTGTATTGCGCACTCGCAGCGGCCAGCAGTTGCTCATATTCGCCGACGAGGTTCGGCAGCTCTGCGGTTTTCTCCGGCAGATCGCTCAGCAGCAGGGTTTTCTCCACCGTGGTCAGCTGCGGCGCAATCGCCTGATACAGCCCGACGAACTCGCTGTTGACCAGCACGAAGCGGTCCTCGGCATGGTTCATGGTGTAGAGGATCTGCTCGGGCGACAGACGCACGTTGATGGTGTGGATCACCGCGCCGATCATCGGAATGGCGAACATGCATTCCAGATAACGGTGGCTGTCCCAGTCCATCACCGCCACGGTGTCACCGGCCTTGACCCCGGCAGCCGTGAGCACGTTGGCCAGCCGCGCAACCCGCTCGATCAGGGTCGGATAGCTATAGCGCAACTGGTCGCGGTAGATGATTTCGCGGGTTTTCTCGTAACGGGCGCCGGACATCAGCAACCGTTTGATCAGCAATGGATACTGGTAGGCCCCATCGGCCGGCGGAATGACCCGAGTCTGCAACATAAGAATCCCTTTTCTGACTGCACGGTGTTGGCGGAGAGATTCGTACTCTAGTGCGCCTGCATGACAGTCAAATCAGCCAAAGGAATGATTTGCAGAGCCGTACAAATGCTAGCTTTGCGCCAGCACCCCAGGTATCGGGAAATTGGATATGGCCCCTGTACCAGCTGCCGAAGGCTGCGATCTTTTGATTTGCTTATGAAAAGACAAGATCAAAAGATCGCAGCCTCGTTGCACTCGTCAGCTCCTACAAGAGAACAATGCGGCCCGGTCAGTGCATCTCGGTGAACGCGATTTTCACGCCGAGAGCGATCAGCACCGCGCCCATGGTGCGGTCGAACCAATGGCCCATGCGCGCGAAGCCGGCGCGCACGCGGTGTTGGCTGAACAGCATCGCCACCAGACAGAACCAGATCGCCGTCGCCACCGCCAGGTAAACGCCGTAACCGGCCTGCACGGCCAGCGGCGTGTGCGGATTGATCACCACGGTGAACAGCGAGAGAAAAAACAGCGTGGCTTTCGGGTTCAGGCCGTTGGTGACGAAGCCCGAGGTAAACGCGCCCCGCGCGGTGCGTACGCCGGTTTCCCGGTGCAAATCATCGGTGACGGTTTTCGCCGGTTGCGCGCGCAAGGCCTTGAAGCCGATGTAAAGCAGATACGCGGCGGCGGCCCACTTCAGCGCGTTGAACAGCACGATCGATTGCGACACGATCAGACCGATGCCGAGCAACGAATAGCCGACATGCAGGAAAATCGCCGAGCCCACGCCCAGCGCGGTCCAGGTGCCGGCGCGGCGCCCATGGGTCACGCTCTCGCGCACGACCACGGCAAAGTCCGGGCCGGGGCTGGCCACGGCGAGCAAGTGGATCAGGGCAACGGTCAAGAACTCGGTCCAGTACATGGGGGCTCCTCAGGATTCGAATGTTCACACTGGACTCATTGCCGAATGCTTTCCCTGTGGGAGCGAGCCTGCTCGCGAAAGCGCTGGGTAAGCCAACAGAGATGTTGACTGGGCCAGAGCTTTCGCGAGCAGGCTCGCTCCCACAAGAGTTCAAGGCATCTCGGTGTCGAGTAACCAATTGTTTCATCTGGTAGGCTCGGCAGAGTACGCCCTCCGCTCACAGCACAAAAGGTACAGTTGATGACGAACACGCGCCGCGCGGTATTCCTTGATCACCCTTCGCTGGATCTCGGCGATCTGGACCTCGGTCCGTTGCGCGAATGCTTCAGCGACTTGCAGCTGTTCGCCCAGACGTTGCCGGAACAGGTCAGCGAACGCCTGCACGGCGCCAGTGTGGCGATCACCAACAAAGTCGTGATCGACGCCGCTGCAATGGCTGCCAACCCGCAACTGAAACTGATCCTGATCAGCGCCACCGGCACCAACAATGTCGACCTCACTGCCGCCCGCGCTCACGGCATCACCGTGTGCAATTGCCAGGCTTACGGCACGCCGTCGGTGGCGCAACACACGATCATGCTGTTGCTCAACCTCGCCACGCGCCTGGCCGACTATCAGAAAGCTGTGAGCGCAGGCCGCTGGCAGCAGGCGAAACAGTTCTGCCTGCTCGACTACCCGATCGTCGAACTGCAAGGCAAAACCCTCGGCCTGCTCGGCCATGGCGAGCTCGGTGGCGCCGTGGCGCGATTGGCCGAAGCGTTCGGCATGCGTGTGTTGCTCGGACAGATTCCCGGGCGCCCGGCTCGGCCGGATCGCTTGCCGCTGGAAGAACTGCTGCCGCAGATCGACGCCCTTACCCTGCACTGCCCGCTCAACGAGCACACCCGGCATTTCATCGGCGCCCGCGAACTGGCCTCAATGAAGCCCGGCGCATTTGTGGTCAATACCGCCCGCGGCGGCCTGATTGATGAGCAGGCGCTGGCCGACGCTTTGCGCAGCGGTCATCTCGGCGGTGCGGCCACCGATGTGTTGAGTGTCGAGCCACCGACCCTGGGCAATCCGCTGCTCGCCGCCGATATCCCGCGCCTGATCGTCACCCCGCACAACGCCTGGGGCAGCCGCGAGGCGCGCCAGCGTATCGTCGGGCAACTGAGCGAAAACGCCCAGGCGTTCTTCAGCGGTGAGGCGCTGCGGGTCGTCAGTTGATAAACTGCGGCACTTTTTTTTCAAGGAGCAGTTATGGATCCGCGCAGTGAAGTACTGCTTCGTCAGGCCGAGTTATTCCAGGGTTCGCTGCTGTTGGCCGGCCTGCCCGCCGATGATTTGCTCGGGCGTCTGCCCAATGCGTTCGGCTGGTGCTGGCACGCTGGCGACCAAGCCGCACTGGACGCGCGTTTTGAGGGCCGCAGCCAGTTCGGCGTGAATGTCCCGGAGCGCGAGTTCGACAGCGCTGTGGTGTTCCTGCCCAAATCCAAGGACCTGACCGATTACATCCTCAACGCCGTGGCGTCGCGTCTGGCCGGGCGTGAGGTGTTTCTGGTCGGGGAAAAACGCAGCGGCATCGAAGGCGCATCCAAACAGCTCAATCCTTTTGGCAAGCCACGTAAACTCGACAGCGCGCGTCACTGCCAGCTCTGGCAAGTCACCGTGGCCAATGCGCCTGAAGCGAAATCCCTGGAAAGTCTTGCGCAGACCTACGAACTGCCCCTGGCCGAAGGGCCGTTGAAAGTCATCAGTTTGCCGGGCGTGTTCAGCCACGGTCGACTGGATCGCGGCAGCGCCCTGCTGCTGGAGCATCTGGACAAACTGCCGAGCGGCCATCTGCTCGATTTCGGTTGCGGCGCCGGCGTGCTCGGGGCTGCGGTGAAACGTCGCTATCCGCACAATCAGGTCACCTTGCTGGATGTCGACGCGTTCGCCGCCGCCAGCAGCCGTCTGACCCTGGCCGCCAACGGCCTGGAGGCGGAAGTGCTGACCGGGGACGGCATCGATGCCGCGCCAATGGGTTTGAGCGCGATTCTGAGCAATCCGCCGTTCCATGTCGGCGTGCACACCGATTATTTCGCTACGGAGAACCTGCTGCGAAAAGCGGCGAAACATCTGAAAAACGGTGGCGAACTGCGCCTTGTGGCGAACAGCTTTCTCAAGTATCAGCCGTTGATCGAGGAGCACTTGGGCGTGTGTGCGATCAAGGCTGAAGGCAATGGTTTCCGGATTTACCGGGCCAAGCGCGGTTGAAAATTTGTTCTTGCCCAATCGGATTTGCCTAGGCAGAATCCGCTCCGTCCTAGGGGAGTAGTCTCCCACGAGCGCCAAGCTCGTCCGGCATACGTCAACATACTTGATCCTCAGATCATGGCGTATGCGACCCAAGCGTCCGCACCAGACGGATCGCAGGGTTTGACAAGACCTATGACACGCACACCTTACCCGGGGCGGGAAGGCTGTACGTGTCATAGCCGTGTCGACCCGCCCCTTAGGAAATCCCTGATGCTGGACTCGTTACTCGTTCCCACCGCTATCGTTGCCTTGGCCGAAATCGGCGACAAGACGCAACTGCTCGCGCTGATTCTCGCCGCTCGCTTTCGCAAACCCTGGCCGATCATCGCCGGGATTGTCGCCGCGACTTTGGCCAACCACGCAGCAGCCGGTGCGGTAGGCGCCTGGGTCGGCAGTTTCTTCTCCGACGCCGTTCTGCACTGGATCCTCGCCGCCAGCTTCGCCGCCACGGCACTGTGGACGTTGGTCCCGGACAAAATGGATGACGACGAAGCCAGCACGGCGCGCAAGTTCGGGCCGTTCCTGACTACGCTGATCGCGTTCTTCCTCGCGGAAATCGGCGACAAGACGCAGATCGCCACGGTGATGCTCGCCGCGCAATATCCGGAACTCTGGCTGGTGATTATCGGCACCACCGTGGGCATGCTGATTGCCAACGTGCCGGTGGTCCTGGCGGGTAACTTTGCTGCAGAGAAACTGCCGCTGACCCTGATCCGCCGCCTCGCGGCTTCGGCGTTCATGATTCTGGCGATTGTTGCGGTTTATAAAGCGATGCAGAGCAGTGGCTGGGTTTAACCCCGTCTACTGAACTACCCAAAACCTGTGGTGAGGGGATTTGAAGGATCGTTCCCACGCTCTGCGTGGGAATGCCTCAAGGGACGCTCCGCGTTCCAATGGGACGCAGAGCGTCCCGGGCTGCATTCCCACGCAGAGCGTGGGAACGATCATTGGCTCAGGACTTCGGGGCTTTTTCGTACAACGGCATCACCTTCGGAATCGCTGCCTGCAACGCAGCAATGCGGCTGCTGGATGCCGGGTGAGTGCTCATGAATTCCGGTGGCGCGCCTTCGGAAGCCTTGCTCATCTTGTCCCACAGGGTGATCGCCGCGTTCGGGTTGTAGCCGGCGCGGGCGGCCAGTTCCAGGCCGATCAGGTCAGCCTCGTTTTCGTTGGCGCGGCTGTTGGGCAAGGTCATGCCGTAGTTGGCCACGGTGTCGGCCAGCGCAAGGCTGTCCTGACCCAGACCAAACAAGGCACCGGCGCCTTGCTTGGCCATCTCCATCCCGTATGCCTTGGACATCGCTTCACGACCGTGCTCGCGCAGGGCGTGGGCGATTTCATGGCCCATGACCGCAGCGATCTCATCGTCGGTGAGTTTCAGGCTGTCGATCAGCCCGGTGTAGAAAATGATCTTGCCGCCGGGACCGCAGTTGGCGTTGAGCTCATCGCTCTTGATCAGATTGACTTCCCATTGCCACTGCGCCGCGTCCGGGCGGAAGGTCGGCGCCTGGGCGATCAAGCGGTTGGCGATGGTCTGCACGCGTTTGGCTTCCGGGCTGGTCTTGTCCAGCACACCTTTGCTCGACGCCTCGCCGACAGTCTTCTGATACGACTGTGCGTACATCTGGTCGACCTCTTGCGAGGACAGCATGCTGAACATGTACTGCTTGCGCTCCACGCCCACGGCGCCGCCGCTGGTGGTGTTGACCGACTGACAACCGGCCAGCAACAGCGCTGCGCTCAAAGCACTTACCACTAATGTCTTGTTCATTCAAAAGCTCCCTGAAAACCTGAGGCGTATCCTAGGCGGCTAATTGTATTGGCGCCAGATACAACGGACGCATTGCGCGTACATCCACCTAAGGCCGCAAGACTGGCTGGAAATTCCTCGACGCGCATTGAATCCGCCGTGCACCGATCCATCAGCGACATCGCGCGGCGATTCCGACCAGCGTCTCTCATGGCCGCGCCCACCCCGCCGATAAATCCCTCGCAGATTGTCCTCTTGCGTGCGGAGCTCCCATGAAGTTCAAGTCGATCCAGTTTTCCGTCGCCGCTCTGGCCGGCGCCATCGTCCTCAGCGTGGTCGCGGCGCTGGTGCTGTACGCGCTGTTCTCCGGCGCCCGCACTCAAGAAATGGTGCAACAGCGCACCCAGGCGCAGTTCGAGCAAGTCATCGAACAGCGCCTGACCTCGCTGGCGCAGACCCAGGTCAGCCAGATCCAGCGCGAACTCGAAGCGCCGCTGCTGATTGCCGGCGGCCTGGTGCGCGTCAACGCCCTGCTCGGTACAACCGGCGCCGACGGCCAGCCGCGCCTGAGCGTCAGCCGCGAGCAACTGATCAGCCTGATCAAGGAAAACGTAGAAAAGAACCCGAAGGTTCTCGGCACCTACATCGGCTGGGAAAAAAACGCACTGGACCACAATGACGCGGCCTACATCGGCAGCGCCGTGGTCGGTATCGATCCGGCCACCGGGCGCTTTTTGCCGTGGTGGTTCCGCAATACCGACGGCAGTCTGGGCGTGGACAAACTGGCCGATGTCGACGATCAGAAAACCTTGTCCACCGGGGTGCGCGCCAGCGAGTACTACCTGTGCTCGAAAGAGACGAAGAAAGCCTGCGTGATCGACCCGGCACCGTACAAGGTCGGCGACAAGATCGTCATGCTCGCCTCGTTCATTGAACCGATCATGGTCAACGGGGCGTTCCAGGGCATCGTCGGCGCCGACCTCTCGGTGAACTTCATTCAGGACATGCTCCTCGCCGCCAACCAGAAACTCTACAGCGGTGCCGGCGAAATGGCCCTGGTCGGCGGCAATGGGCGGATCGTTGCCTATACCAAGGATTCGAGCAAATTCGGCGAAAAAGTCAGCGACATTCTCGACGCCGAACAAACCAGCAATCTGGCCAGTCTCAAGCGCGACGAGGTCACCTACTCGATGAATCAGGCCAAGGGCCGCATCGAACTGTACCTGCCGTTCGGCATCGGCCAGACCGACGCACGCTGGACACTGATGCTGCAATTGCCGCTCAACGCGGTCATGGCCGATCTGCAAAACCTCCAGGCTGATCTTGATGCCCAGCGCAAATCCGACACCTTCGGCATGGCCATGGTCGGCCTGATCATCGCCGGCATCGGCCTGCTGGTGATCTGGCTGGTGGGCCACGGCATTGCGCGGCCACTCAAACAAATGGTCGCCATGCTCGATGACATCGCTCAGGGCGAAGGCGATCTGACCCGTCGCTTGAGCAGTGACCGCAGCGACGAATTGGGCTCGATTGCCAAAGGCTTCAACACTTTCCTCGCGAAGTTGCAGGCGATGATTACCCAGGTGGTGACCTCGGTGCAGAGCGTCAGCGATTCCTCGGAACACACCGCCGACATCGCCATCCGCACCAACATCGGCGTGCAGAAACAAATGGCCGAAATCGATCAGGTGGCCACAGCGGTGCAGGAAATGACCGCCACCGCCCAGGACGTGGCGCGCAACGCCACGCAGGCCGCACAAGCGGCAAGCCACGCCGATCAGGCCGCCAGCCAGGGCATGCAGATCGTGCGCGACACCTCGAATTCGATTGGCGTACTGGCGGTGGAAATCGGCAAGGCTGTCGAGGTGGTGCAGACGCTGGCCAAGGACAGCGAAAACATCAACGCCATCCTCACTGCGATTCGCGGCATCGCCGAACAGACCAACCTGCTGGCACTGAACGCGGCAATCGAAGCCGCGCGCGCCGGCGAGCAGGGTCGCGGTTTTGCCGTGGTCGCCGACGAGGTGCGCAATCTGGCGCAGAAAACCCAGAAGGCCACCGAAGAAATCCAGAGCATGATCCAGCAGTTGCAACAGGGCACCCGCGATGTGGTGCGCGTCATGGAAGACAGCCAGAACCGCACCGACGAAAGCGTGCAGCACGCGGCGAAAGCGGCCGAAGCGCTGGAGACGATCACTCAAGCGGTGTCGGTGATCAACGATATGAACACGCAGATTGCCAGTGCGGCAGAAGAGCAAAGCGCAGTGGCCGACGACATCAACCGCAATGTGATCAACATCGGTCAGGTGGCGAATGAAGTGGCGGGCGGTGCGGATGAATCGAGCTCGGCGAGCGCCGGCTTGACCAAACTGGCGGAACAGCAGCGGCGGTTGATCAATCAGTTCAAGGTCTGAAAGATCAAGAGCCCCTCACCCTAGCCCTCTCCCGGAGGGAGAGGGGACCGACCGCGATGTCTTGCGCTATACATCGACCTGAAAAAAACAGTCGATTATGGATTCACAACAGATCGTTCAGGTCGGTGTACCTCTCAAGCGTCCCCCATTCGGCGCCCTCTCCCTCCGGGAGAGGGCTGGGGTGAGGGGCTTTTGATCCACGCAAATCAAGCCGGGGTCAAACACTCCGGCCCATTCAACTTCGGATCATTCACCAGATTCGCCAACACCCGCTCACGCAGCGCCGCCGGCTCACTGGCGAGCAACCCCTGCAGCACATGCAGCGGCGTTTCGGGATCAAGCCAGGCAGCCTGCCCCGCTTCATCGAGAATCAACGGTCGCCGCTGACTCGCCGCCGATTGAGTGATTACCGCCGTGCTCAGCCAGACCTGTTCCTGCACCGGATACGCTTCCCAGATCGCGGCGAAAAACAACGACGAGCCCTCCCCCGGCGTCAACCAGTACGGCCGCTTGCGCTGAGTGCCGCGCCATTCGTAGAAACCGTTGGCCGGCAGCAGGCAACGCCGCAGACGCAGCGCCTCACGAAACATCGGCTGCTCGGCCACGGTTTCGGCGCGAGCATGGGCCGGGGTCTTCGACAGATCGGTCAGCCACGGCGGTGTCAGGCCCCAGCGCGCACGGGCCAACGTGCGCTGGCCGTCTTCGTCGGCACGCAGCATCAACACCGAATCATTGGGGGAAATGTTCCACTGCGCCTGTTGATCGGCGGGAAAACCTGGCAGGGCCGCAAAGTCGCGGTTCCAGCGAAACAGGGCATAACGTCCACACATGGGGCAACATAACTCTGAATAAAACCAGCGCCAGCCTAACAGACCAGCGTCCCGGGGAAGCTCTCCGGTTCGTCGCCGTGTAGCGGCAGCGCGGCATTGTACAAGTTGATCAGCTCGCGGGCGTATTCGGCCTGATCGTTATCCACCGACAGCCCGAGCAGGCCGAAGATCGGCAGTTCACCCGTACCGCCCACCAGATCACAGCCGATCAGGTGCGCCTCGATTCCTTCGTTGGCGAGCATGCCCTTGAGCATCTCGCCTTCCATCAGGTTCGCCGGTTCGTAGATGCGCTGCATACGCGGCCCTCACTCGTTTTCGCTGAAGACTTCCAGATGCCACTCGTCCTCATGGACTTGCAGGACAAAGGTGATCGGACGACAGCACACCTGGCAATCCTCGATATACGTTTGATCGCCGCCGGACAAATCCAGCGTGGTCTCGACTTCCTCACCGCAATACGGACATTCATACCGTGCATCTTCCAGCATCGCGGTCTCCCAAGTGACTTGTGCGTATAATCGCCGGTCTATTTGCAGGGCTATTTTTGTCTGGCTACTTTTCAGACCGTGCCCTGCGGGTTTTCGATCAAACCCTTTACTTACCCTAGCCGTTTCCAACAAGAGAGCATGATGGGCGAATTCGATGCCATCCGACCTTACGACGACAGCGAAGTACCTGCGGTACTGGCAAGGCTGCTCGGCGACAAGGCGTTTCTAGATATCCTCACCCACTTCCGCTTCCCGCGTTTTGCCGGTGCCTTCGGCTGGATGCTCAAACCTCTTATAGCCCATCGGCTGCGTCGTGAGTTTGCCGACGTGAATTCCGTGGCTACCTTACAGGACAAAGTCGAGTTCTACGTCGACCACACCATTGAGCGCGCCACCGACGGCGTGACGTATACCGGTGTCGAGCAGTTCAAGTCCGGCAGCGCCTACCTGTTCATCGCCAACCACCGGGATATCGTCATGGACCCGGCCTTCGTCAATTACGCCGTGTACCACGCCGGCCTGCCGACGCCGCGCATCGCGATTGGCGACAACCTGCTGCAGAAGCCTTTTGTCAGTGACCTGATGCGCTTGAACAAGAGCTTTATCGTCCACCGCTCGATCACCGGCCGCCGCGAGAAGATGGCTGCTTATCAGTTGCTGTCGGCGTACATCAACCACTCGATCCGCAACGACTGCGCGTCGATCTGGATTGCTCAGGCTGAAGGTCGGGCGAAGGACGGCGACGACCGCACCGAGTCGGCGATCCTCAAGATGTTTCACATGAGCCGCAAGGACGAGCCGTTCGGCGAAGTGATCCGCTCGCTCAACGTGACGCCGGTGTCGATCAGCTATGAGTACGACCCGTGCGACCAGGCCAAGGCCCGCGAACTCTACATCCGCGCCACCACCGGCACCTACGCCAAGGCGCCGGGCGAGGATGACGTGAGCATCGCCAAGGGCATCACCGGTTACAAGGGCCGGGTCCACGTGAACTTTGCCGCGCCGATCACCGAAGTGTTCGAGGACACCAAGCAATTGGCGATCGAGATGGACAAGCAGATTCTCGGCGGCTACCGGTTGTTCCCGGTGCATTATCTGGCGTACGCGCAGTGGGCGGATGCCGATCCGCAACTGAATGTGCCGACGGCGGCCGAGGTGTTCCCGGCTGACGAACTGGCCAAGGCGCAGGATGAGTGGCAAAGCCGTCTGGACGCCTGCCCCGCTGAGCATCGTCCGTACCTGGTGCTGCAATATGCGACGCCGGTGCGTAATCAGTATCGGGTCAAGGCTGGATTGCCGCTGTAGGCAACGGCTGTGGCGAGGGGATTTATCCCCGTTGGAGTGCGCAGCGCTCCCAAGTTTTTACCTGAGAAAAACGGGGCCTGCTACGCAGTCCAGCGGGGATAAATCCCCTCGCCACAGGGTTTGCTTTTGCTTTCAGAAGCGCGTGCTGATCCAGGAGACGATCAAAGCAAGCCCCAGGCAAGCAAATCCGAAGCGATAGAAAAACCGGTTCATGCGCAACGTCGCCCAATCGAGCATCGGCTCGGCATTGGGCTGCGCCTGGCGCTGTGCCGCCAGACTGGCCTGGGCGCGTTGCTCACGGCGGCGGGTCGCGTGCAGCAGCCAGCTGCCGGGAAAGGCCAGGAGCAAGGCCAGCAGGTTGATCAACTTGGCGGGATGGGCGGTAAACAGCGTCATCAAGTGCAGCGACATCACAGACCTCGAACTTAACCGGTGTGGCAGACGCCAGACCGACGACCGCGGCGCGGATTCTACCCAAACCCTGACGCCCTGCCCCAGCCTTTGCGACAAATAACCTGACAATCGACCGATGGCTGTCCTGTGTCATGGCATCGTCACGTGGATGCTTCACCCTGCGCGCCTCGAAACCCGAATGGAATGCGACATGCTGCACGCGGAAAACCAGGATCGCCTGTACCTCATCACTCCTTACGACGACCAGCAAAGCCTGGTCGGCAGCCTTGCCTTCAACGTGCAGGATCGGCACTGGCTGGTGTATTGCGCGCTGGGCGGGCATCAGCATGCGGACCTGCCCGAGACCGATTTGTTGACTGGCGTGAGCGTGCTTGATTTCTATTCTCAGGCTGCCTGAACGTCAAAAGACCCTCACCCTAGCCCTCTCCCAGAGGGAGAGGGGACTGACCGAGGTGTTTGCGGTAGATACGCCGACTTGAGATACCGCGCCGAATTCAGGTTTTGAAGCACACGCGATCGGCTCCCTCTCCTTGGGGAGAGGGGACTGACCGAGGTGTTTGCGGTAGATACGCCGACATGAGATACCGCGCCGAATTCAGGTTTTGAAGCACACGCGATCGGCTCCCTCTCCCTCGGGAGAGGGCTGGGGTGAGGGGAATCGATTTCCCATACGACACAAATCTCAGATCCACAAAAAAGCCCGGAACCATCACTGGCCCCGGGCTTTTTCATATTCGCCGCAAGCTTACTCAGCGAGCACCTGACCCACGGTCGGGTCCTTGAACAGACGCGTCAGTGCGTCACTCAATACATCGCTGACCAGTTTGGTATTGGTCTCCTGATTCGGCGCCATGCCGAAGCGCTGGTCCAGCGACGCACCGTAACGGCCGCTGTAACGGCGGTTGGCGTTCTGCACGTCGGAGCGGAAGGTCGCGCCGATGGTGGCTTCGGTCACGTACATGCCTTCTTTCGGCGACTGGTATTTCAGCTCGGCCAGGGTCACGGTCAGCTGCGGCGCGTTAGGTGCGCTGGTGGTCGGGGTGAAGCCGAGCAAACGTACGGCGGCTTCGGCCTGGGCCTGCAGCTTCGGCAGGATCTGCTCGCGCTGCACGGTGATGGCGCTGGTTTCCGGGTACAGACCGCCACGGGTGCCGAGGGTTGGCGACGGACGACCGTCGACCACACGCACGATGACAGGCTGGCCGCGACCGACCGCTGGCAGTTGCGTGGTCAGCTTCGGCTCCGGATTCAGTTGTTGCGGGCTGTGGGCGCAGCCGGCGAGGGTCAAACCGGCGACAGTGATCAAACCGAACAACAGGCGTTGCAACATGCTCTTCTCTCCAGAATCAGGCACAAACAGGCCGGCAGTATAGCGGTGGGCCACTGCGCGTAACCAGCGTCGCACAGTGAATACTGAAATGTCTGACAAACCCCGCTGAAAGCGGTTCCTGTCACACATTCTTCACCGTCCATACACCGCGACGTCACGGCCCACCGGCAAGCTTCACAGCAGTCCTCCTTCAAGGAACTCTGCCATGCGTTATCTGATCTCGCTGTTCGCCCCACGCCCGCTGCATCGCAGCTTTGCCCTGCTCGACCGCAACGGTCATTGCCAGGCCTTCAAACAGTGCAGCCTGCAACCGATGGGCGACGGCTGGGTGGAAATCGAAGAAATCCGCCTGACCTGGCTGAACCAGCCGCTGCCCGCCAGCGCCCGGGTCGTACCGCGACAAATGCGCGCACGGGGTCAGGTGCAGTTGAGCATCTGACCGGATGCCTAATAAAAGTCATTAAACACGAGCAACTGCGCGCATTTCTTCGCTACAATCTCCCCCCGATTATAAGGACGTCTCCTGATCGGGCCCCGCAACAGCGTCAATGCGCATGCATCGACATCAAAATCGCCCACAGAGAGCCGCCCACACAGATCGAGTGAAGTTGGCGCGCTTGCCTGTTCTTCCGGCAAAAACCCGCTTTTCGCGAATCTGCAGAGCTGTCATTCGCTCGGCCACCGCGTTGTTTTGCCCTAGCGGGCAGGTGCCAGGCCAAGGCAGCCCTTTTTTGAGGTTCACGTCTTCAAAAGAGCGTGAAAAAAACGGGTTTTCACAACTTCACAAGAGTGTGGCGAGCAAATGAATAGTTTTGCGTCTGAACATGCACCATTAGCGTCTGAAACAGCCCAACGACACAGGACCGGGTATACCTCGAACATCGGAGCCTGAAGCCTGTCCGCTACGGATTTGGTTGCACGAAAACGGATGACTCGACCATAAGTCGAATTGCCAGCCCTGCGCGAAAATGCGTTCATGGAACGCTTGAAACCAGGCCGCACGCATCCGTCGAAGTTGCGAAAAATTGCGAAGATTCGGACATGGCCCACCTGACCACGGATAGCCCGGGCCCACTGACCTGCCCTGGAACGCCTGGCAGCCATGCCGACAATTTGGTGCTGCAGATTTGGGAGACGCGTTAAATGGCGCATAACGAAGCAGTCGACGTAGTTCTGGTAGGGGCCGGCATCATGAGTGCCACCCTGGCCGTACTGCTCAAAGAGCTCGACCCCGCGATCAAGCTGGAAGTCGTCGAGCTGATGGATTCCGGCGCCGCCGAGAGTTCCAATCCGTGGAACAACGCCGGTACCGGTCACGCCGGCCTGTGCGAGCTGAACTACACGCCGCAGGCCGCCGATGGCAGCGTCGACATCAAGAAAGCCGTGCACATCAACACCCAGTTCGAGGTGTCGAAGCAGTTCTGGTCGTACCTGACCAAAAAAGGCACGTTCGGCTCGTGCAAATCCTTCATCAGCCCGGTTCCGCACCTGAGTTTCGTTCAGGGCGAGAGCGGTGTGTCGTTCCTCAAGGAGCGCTTCAATGTCCTGAGCAAGCACCACGCGTTTGCCGACATGGAATACACCGAAGACAAGGGCAAGATGGCCGAGTGGATGCCGCTGATGATGCCGGGCCGCTCGCCGGACGAAGTCCTCGCCGCCACCCGTGTGATGAACGGCACCGACGTCAACTTCGGCGCCCTGACCAATCAGTTGCTCAAGCACCTGAGCAGCGCCCCGGACACTCAGGTCAAATACTGCAAGCGCGTGACCGGCCTCAAGCGTAACGGCGCCGGCTGGACCGTCAGCATCAAGGACGTCAACAACGGCAACACCCGCGAAGTCGACGCAAAGTTTGTCTTCCTCGGTGCCGGTGGCGCGGCCCTGCCGTTGCTGCAGGCTTCGGGCATCGAAGAAAGCAAAGGCTTCGGCGGCTTCCCGATCAGTGGCCAGTGGCTGCGTTGCGATAACCCGGAAGTGGTCAAGCACCACCAGGCCAAGGTCTACAGCCAGGCGGCCGTGGGTTCGCCACCGATGTCGGTGCCGCACCTCGACACTCGCGTCGTCGACGGCAAGAAATCCCTGCTGTTCGGGCCATACGCCGGTTTCACCACCAAGTTCCTCAAGCATGGCTCCTTCATGGACCTGCCGATGTCGGTGCGCGCCGGCAACATCGGGCCGATGCTGGCGGTGGCGAAAAACAACATGGACCTGACCAAGTACCTGGTCAGCGAAGTGATGCAATCGATGGAACAGCGCCTGGAATCGCTGCGGCGTTTCTACCCGCAGGCGAAAGCCGAAGACTGGCGCCTGGAAGTGGCCGGCCAACGGGTGCAGATCATCAAGAAGGACCCGAAAAAGGGCGGCATCCTGCAGTTCGGTACCGAACTGGTCGCGGCGAAGGACGGCTCCCTCGCCGCCCTGCTCGGCGCTTCGCCAGGCGCGTCGGTGACCGTTTCGATCATGCTCGAACTGATCGAGAAGTGCTTCCCGGCCAAGGCGTCCGGCGAGTGGGCTACCAAACTGGCCGAGATCTTCCCGGCCCGTGAAAAGGTTCTGGAAACCGATGCTGCGCTGTATCGCAAGATCAACACGCAGAACAACATCGCTTTGGAACTGGTTGAAGAAAGCAGCGAGACGCCAAGCTTCGCTTGATCTTGCGGCATGAAAAAACGCCCCGATCGGGGCGTTTTTTTATGGCCTTGAAAAGCAAAAGATCGCAGCCTTCGGCAGCTCCTACACAGGTTTTGTGTTCAACCTGTAGGAGCTGCCGCAGGCTGCGATCTTTTGATCTCAGGAGCGGGACTTTTCGATCAGCTCGATGTAGTCCGGGGCGTTGCGCTGATCGGCGATCAGGTCAACAAAGGTCTTGCCCTGCTCATCCTTGCCATCAACGTCATAACCCGCCGCAACGAAGAAGCCCAGAAAGCGCTCGAAATCATCGATGCGCAAACCGCGATAGGCCTTGATCAGTTTGTGCAGCGACGGCGAAGTGGCGTCGACCGGCTCAAAATCGAGGAACAGCTTGATCTGCTCATCGCCGATCTCGTCACCAATCACTTGTTTCTTATCTTTACGCATTGCCGACTCCAGCTCGCAGACATGACACGGGGCGGGCAGTTTACCCTTGCCCGGCCGCCCGGCTCAACGCGGACGAATCGCCCCGGTATGAAGATCGGCCCAGATATGGCCATTGGCATAACTGAGGAACTGCACATACACCGTGTCGTTGCGCAGCAGATCCATCACCACGCGGTACTGAGCGAGCGGATAGAACAGCGTCAGGGTTTTGCTTTTATCGTCGTAGGCCGGTTTCTTCAGGCTCTTGCTTTCGCCGTCGAAACTCACCAGCACCTGGTTGATGTTCGCGCCTTTGTTCAGAGACTTGCCCTTGAGGCGGATCAACAAGGATGAGGTGACCGGAATCGGCTGCTGATTGGACTGGCGCTGCGCACCGACCACCACCGAATACTCGCTGACTTGCAGCAGTTGCTGCTGCTCGGGTTCAGCGTCGCGCAGGGTCAGATCGTCCGGCGGCAGGAACTGGCTGTGCATCGGCGCGGCGGACAGCGGCAGGCTGAGGGACAGCAACAGGGCGGCGAGACTGCGGATCAAGAGGCGCATGACAGGCTCCGGGGGGCGGGGCCGAGCACTCTAGCATGGCTGTCGCGCAAGGATCAGCACACACAAAAACAACTGTGGGAGCGAGCCTGCTCGCGAAAGCGGTGTGTCAGTTTTCAATGATGCTGACTGACACGACGCCTTCGCGAGAAGGCTCGCTCCCACAGGGGGCAATGCAGGTTCTTACATGCCTTTAACGGCGTAAATCCCGTTGGCGTTGCGCCAGTAGCCCTTGTAGTCCATGCCATAACCGAAGATGTAGCGGTCGATGCATGGCAGGCCGACGAAATCGGCTTTCAGGTCAGGACGTGCCTTGCGGTCGTGGTCCTTGTCGATCAGCACGGCGGTGTGCACTTTGCGTGCGCCGGCGTGTTTGCAGAAGTCGATGATCGCGCCCAGGGTATGACCTTCGTCGAGGATGTCGTCGATGATCAGCACGTCGCGGTCGATGAACGAGACTTCCGGCTTGGCTTTCCAGAACAGGTCGCCGCCGCTGGTTTCGTTGCGATAACGGGTCGCGTGCAGGTAGGACGCTTCCAGCGGGAATTGCAGATGCGTCAGCAGTTTGCCGGAGAAGATCAGGCCGCCGTTCATCACGCAGAACACCACCGGGTTGCTGTCAGCCAGTTGCTCGTTGATTTGTGCACCGACGCGGGCGATGGCCGCCTCGACTTCAGACTCGGTGTACAGGCAGTCAGCCTCTCGCATGATTTGACGGATATGCTCGAGATCAGCGGACATGGCGCTCTCCAGGGGTTGGCGGAATTGGAAAAGCGGGCAAAGGTACGCATCCCGCGAGGTCGAATCAAGCTCTTATGGACTAACGTACAGAATGTCCTATAGGACATCACCCTCGGATAGATTAATCTAGGCCGGTTTTTTTGCCCGCCGCCGGAGCCTTTCCCATGCCCATCCTCGAGATCCGCCATCCGCTGATCCGTCATAAACTCGGCCTGATGCGCCGCGCTGACATCAGCACCAAGAATTTCCGCGAGCTCGCTCAGGAAGTCGGCGCCCTGTTGACCTATGAAGCTACAAAAGATCTGCCGCTCGAATCCTACGACATTGCCGGTTGGTGCGGCACCGTGTCGGTGGAGAAGATCGCCGGCAAGAAGATCACCGTCGTGCCGATCCTGCGTGCCGGTATCGGCATGCTCGAAGGCGTGCTCAGCCTGATCCCGGGCGCCAAGGTCTCAGCTGTGGGCGTTGCCCGCAACGAAGAGACCCTGCAAGCGCACACCTATCTGGAAAAACTGGTACCGGAAATCGACGAGCGCCTCGCGATGATCATCGACCCGATGCTCGCCACCGGCAGCTCCATGGTTGCCACCATCGACCTGCTGAAAAAGGCCGGTTGCCGCGACATCCGCGCCATGGTCCTGGTGGCCGCGCCAGAAGGCATTGCTGCCGTCGAGCAGGCGCACCCGGACGTGACCATCTACACCGCGTCCATCGATGAACGCTTGAACGAGCACGGCTACATCATTCCTGGGCTTGGCGACGCCGGTGACAAGATCTTCGGCACCAAGCAGAAGGACGCGTGACCATGCAGCAAGAGTTCAACGATCCGCTCTGGCGCACGGTGCTGTCCGGCGCGCAGATGCTGTTCGTGGCCTTCGGCGCCTTGGTGCTGATGCCGCTGATCACCGGCCTGGACCCCAACGTGGCACTGTTTACCGCGGGTCTGGGGACGATCCTGTTCCAGATCGTCACCGGGCGTCAGGTGCCGGTGTTCCTCGCGTCGAGCTTCGCCTTCATCACGCCGATCATCCTCGCCAAGGGCCAGTTCGGCCTCGCCGCGACCATGGGCGGCGTGATGGCGGCCGGTTTCGTCTACACCTTCCTCGGCCTGGCTGTGAAGATCAAAGGCACCGGCTTCATTGACCGTTTGCTGCCGCCGGTAGTGATCGGTCCGGTGATCATCTCCATCGGCCTGGCCATGGCGCCGATTGCCGCGAACATGGCGATGGGCAAGGCCGGTGACGGCACCGAGCTGATTCACTATCAGACGGCGATGATGATTTCCATGCCGGCGCTGCTGACCACGCTGATCGTGGCGGTGTTCGGCAAAGGCATCTTCCGTCTGGTGCCGATCATTTCCGGCGTGCTGGTGGGTTTTGCCATGTCGTTCTATTTCGGCGTGGTCGACACGGCGAAAATTGCTGCAGCGCCATGGTTCGCTCTGCCGCACTTCACCGCGCCGGAGTTCAACTGGCAGGCGATTCTGTTCATCGTTCCAGTGGCACTGGCCCCGGCGATCGAACACATCGGCGGCGTGATTGCCGTGGGTAGCGTGACCGGTCGCGACTATCTGAAGAAGCCGGGCCTGCATCGCACCCTGCTCGGTGACGGCATCGCCACCACGGCCGCCGGCCTGTTCGGTGGCCCGCCCAACACCACTTACGCCGAAGTGACCGGCGCGGTGATGCTGACCAAAAACTACAACCCGAAAATCATGACCTGGGCGGCGATCTTCGCCATCACCCTGGCGTTCATCGGCAAGTTCGGCGCGCTGCTGCAGAGCATTCCGGTGCCGGTGATGGGGGGGATTCTGTGCTTGCTGTTCGGTTCGATCGCAGCGGTGGGTATGAACACCCTGATCCGCCACAAGATCGACCTGGGCGAAGCGCGCAACCTAGTGATTGTTTCGGTGACGCTGGTGTTCGGCATTGGCGGCGTGCTGGTCGGCACCGGCACCGGTCCTGATGACTTCGGCCTCAAAGGCATCGCGCTGTGCGCGGTGGTGGCGATTGCGCTGAACCTGATCCTGCCGGGCAATGATGGCTGGAAGAACAAGAAAGCGGATGAGCCGCTGATTTAAGTCTTTAGAGCTTCATCGCCTGACACACCGCATTCGCGAGCAGGCTCGCTCCCACAGGTTGGAATGCATTTACCCTGTGGGAGCGAGCCTGCTCGCGAAGCTTTTAAAGGGCCAGCGGCGCTCGTTCGCAGAGCGTGGCCAGCGCCTTGGCCCATTGCGGGTCGTCGTTCAGGCACGGCACCAGCACCAACTCCTCGCCCCCCGCTTCGCGGAACTGTTCCTTGCCGCGATCGCCGATCTCTTCCAGCGTCTCGATGCAATCGGCGACGAACGCCGGGCACATCACCAGAATCTTTTTCACCCCGCTTTTGGCCAGTTCATCCAGCCGCGCTTCGGTGTACGGCTCGATCCATTTCGCCCGGCCCAGGCGCGACTGAAACGACACCGACCATTTGCCGTCAGCCAGCCCCATGCTTTTGGCGAAAGCGGCGGCGGTGCGGAAACACTGCGCGCGATAACAGGTCGCCAATACCTCCGGCGAGGCGGTCTGGCAGCAATCGGCGCCCTTGAGGCAGTGATTGCCCGTCGGGTCGAGTTTGCTCAGATGCCGCTCAGGCAAGCCGTGAAAGCTCAGCAGCAGATGATCGTAGTCCTGCTGCAGATGTGGTCGAGCGCTGGCGGCCAGTGCCTCGATGTATTCCGGCTGATCGTAGAACGGTTGCAGGATCGACAACTGCACGTCGAGTTTCTTCTCGCGCAGCACGCGCCGGGCTTCTTCGATCACGGTGGTCGTGGTGCTGTCGGCGAACTGTGGGTACAGCGGCGCCAAAGTGATCTTCTTATGTCCCGCTTTGACCAGACGCAGCAGACAGGTTTCGATCGACGGCTCGCCATAACGCATCGCCAGATCTACCGGGCCGTGTTTCCACGTGCGGGTCATCTGCTCTTGCAAACGGCGGCTGAGCACCACCAGCGGCGAGCCCTCTTCCCACCAGATCGAGGCATAGGCATGGGCCGATTGCTCGGGACGCTTGATCAGGATCAGCGACACCAGCAGCCGCCGCAGCGGCCATGGCAGGTCGATCACGTAGGGGTCCATCAGAAATTGATTGAGGTAGCTGCGCACATCGGCCACCGAGGTGGAGGCCGGAGAGCCCAGGTTGACCAGAAGCAAAGCGTGATCGGTCATGCAACGTCCTATTTCAGAGGCGGCTGGAGAGGTCATCCAAGGCCGCGCGTAAATCCGTAAAGCGGAAGCTGAACCCCGCTTCCACCAGGCGTGCCGGCGTCGCGCGCTGGCCGCCGAGCAATAACAGTGACAGCTCGCCGAGCATGACTTTCAGCGCCAGGGTCGGCATCGGCATGAACGCCGGGCGGTGCAACACACTGCCCAGGGTCTTGGCAAATTCGCGGTTGCGCACAGGTTTCGGCGCGCAGGCATTATAAGGACCGCTGGCCTGATTCCGGTGCAGAAGAAAATCAATCAGGGCGATTTGATCGTCGATGTGAATCCACGGCATCCACTGCCGACCATTGCCCAAAGGCCCGCCCAGCCCGAGCTTGAACGGCAGCAACAGCCGCGACAAAAAGCCGCCCTCAGCCGACAGCACCAGACCAGTTCGCACCAGTACCACGCGGATGCCGAGGTTTTCGGCGCGCAGGGCGGTTTCTTCCCAGGCGATGCACAATTGGCTGGCGAAGTCGTCGATGCCGGGCGGCGACTCTTCAGTCAATTCGCGCTCGCCACCGTCGCCGTACCAGCCGATCGCCGAGCCGGAAATCAGCAGCGACGGTTTCTGCGCGCGAGTTTCCAGCCACGCCAGCAGCGTTTCCGTCAGGGTGATGCGGCTGCTCCACAGCAACGCCTTGCGACGATGGGTCCAGGGGCGGTCGGCAATCGGCGCGCCGGCGAGATTGACGATCGCATCCAGCGGCTCTTCGCCGAGGTCCTCCAGACGCGAAATTCCGCGCACCTGCGCGCCGCAGATCTGCGCGACTTTTTCCGCGCGGCGACTCCACACCGTCAGCCGATGGCCCTGCTCCAGCCAGTGCCGGCAGAGCTGACGTCCGATCAAACCAGTACCGCCGGTCAGCAATATGTGCATGACATCTTCCTCGCGTGGCGTTTAACCCGGATCACTAGTCTATTTTTATAGGCAGGGATCTTTTCGATCGGGCAGGCTCTATGGTTTAACAATAGGCCAAGCTGTCAGAACGAGAACGCTAGAAGTTATACCAAAAAACAGAATTGTACAGGTTTGATCGACGGCGTAGTCTGTACAGAAAGGTAAACGAGGCCCCTATGACTGTACCTATCGCAATCATCGGCACCGGCATCGCCGGGCTCTCCGCCGCTCAGGCTCTGACAGAGACCGGGCATACCGTTCAACTGTTCGATAAAAGCCGCGGCAGCGGCGGGCGCATGTCGAGCAAGCGCAGCGACGCCGGCTCGCTGGACTTGGGCGCTCAATATTTCACCGCGCGTGACCGGCGCTTCGTTACCGAAGTGCAGCGCTGGCAGAGCCGGGGCTGGGCCGCCGAGTGGGCGCCGCAGCTGTACACCTTCCAGGGCGGCCAACTGAACATGTCGCCGGACGAGCAGACCCGCTGGGTCGGCACGCCGCGCATGAGCGCCATCACCCGCGGCCTGCTCGATGGCCTGGACGTGCAGTTTGCCTGCCGCATCACCGAGGTCTATCGCGGTGAAGAACACTGGCATCTGCAGGACGCCGACGGCTGCACCCACGGCCCCTTCAGCCATGTGGTGATCGCCACACCGGCACCGCAAGCCACCGCGTTGCTCGCCGCCGCGCCGAAACTTGCCGGCGTCGCTGCCGGGGTGAAAATGGAGCCGACCTGGGCCGTCGCCCTCACCTTCGAAACCCCGCTGGATACGCCGATCGAAGGCTGCTTCGTGCAGGACAGCCCGCTCGACTGGCTGGCGCGCAACCGCAGCAAACCCGGGCGCGACAGCACTCTCGACACGTGGGTGCTGCATGCAACCAGCGCCTGGAGCCGGCAACACATCGACCTCTCCAAGGAGGCGGTGATCGAGCATCTGCACGGTGCTTTCGCCGAACTGCTGCACAGCGCCATGCCTGCGCCGACGTTCAGCCTCGCCCACCGCTGGCTCTACGCCCGCCCCGCCACTGGCCATGAATGGACCACACTGGCCGATGTCGATCTGGGCTTGTACGCCTGTGGCGACTGGTGCCTGTCGGGCCGCGTTGAAGGCGCTTGGCTCAGTGGTCAGGAGGCTGCACGTCGCTTGCACGAACACCTGCAATGAATCGCATCAATCCGCGCAAATTGCTGCTGTCGAAGTGGACAGCAGCCCATCCGCAAAATCGCGAAAAACACTTTTTGGTCACCGAACTGATCCGCGACGAGGAAGGTACGGTGCTGGAAGTTGAATTACAGGCGGTGCTGACCCAGCGTAGCGAGCGCCTGGATTGGCAGGTGCTGAAAGACAGCAAGCACTGGTTACTGGGCTGGAAATAGATTTCCCTTGTGGGAGCGAGCCTGCTCGCGAAAGCGCTGTATCGGATACGAAATCACTGACTGACCCACCGCTTTCGCGAGCAGGCTCGCTCCCACATATTCAGCGCTGTAGAAAAATCTTATACAAATCATTTGACTTGTACATCCATCGATCTATGCTGAGGAAAAGTTGTACAGAGATAACTCTCTGTACAGGTATAGATTCGAGGTGCTCATGTCTACTGCTTCCCTGTCCAAGCCGAAGATCGCCATCAGCGCCTGCCTGTTGGGCGAAGAAGTGCGCTACAACGGTGGGCACAAGGAATCGCGGCTGTGCAGCCGCACCCTTACCGAATATTTCGATTTCGTCCCGCTGTGCCCGGAAGTTGCTATCGGCATGGGCATTCCCCGTGAGCCGATTCGGCTGGTCGGCGACCCTGAACAACCCGAGGCAGTCGGCACCGTTGACCGGACCATCAACGTAACCAGGCCGCTGGCCGAGTACGGCGAGAAAATGGCCGCCGAGCTGCAGGACCTTTCCGGCTACATCTTCATGCAGCAGTCGCCCTCCTGCGGGCTGGAACGGGTCAAGGTCTATCACGACAACGGCGCGCCAGTGAATGGTGGCGGACGCGGGATCTATGCGCAGGCATTCTGTGCACAGCATCCGGATCTGCCGGTGGAAGAAGCCGGACGCCTCAACGATCCGGTGCTGCGGGAAAACTTCATCACCCGCGTGCTGGCCTACAGCGCCTGGCAGCAAGTGCTCGCCGAGGGTCTGAGCCGCCGCGCCCTTACCGAGTTCCATTCGCGCTACAAGTACCTGCTGATGGCGCACAACCCGCTGCAATACAAAAACCTCGGCAAGATGCTCGGCAACATGGCCGACAGCGATCCCGCCGAACTCGGCCCGCGCTATTTCAGCGAGCTGATGGCCGCGCTGAAGAAATGCGCCACTCGCGGCACCCATTGCAACGTGCTGCTGCACCTCAGCGGTTATTTGAAACAATCGCTGAGCGCCGAAGACAAACAGGAAATGCAGCAGATCATCGGCCAGTACCGCCAGGGCATCGTGCCGCTCGTGGTGCCGTTGACGCTGCTCAAACACCATTTTCGACTCCATCCGGACCCGTACATCGCGCAGCAGGTTTACCTGCAGCCGCATCCGGAAAACCTCAGTCTGCGAAACGCGATCTAATGAACGATAAAACCGATAGCAGCGCCCAGGAAGACCTCGGCGCCGACTTCAAGAAAGCCCTCGACGAGGGCTGGTTGCCGATTCGCGAAGTCGCGCGGCAGACCGGCGTCAACGCCATCACCCTGCGCGCGTGGGAACGTCGCTATGGGTTGGTGGTGCCTCAGCGCACGCCCAAGGGCCATCGACTGTATAGCGCTGAACATGTGCAGCGGATCATGGCCATCCTTACCTGGCTCAACCGTGGCGTTGCGGTCAGCCAGGTCAAGCCACTGCTCGATGCGCCGCAGGCCTTCACGGAAACTGTGGAAAACGATTGGCAGCGTCTGCATCAGACGTTGCTGTCGGCGGTCACCTCGCTCAATGAGCGCGCGCTGGATGACAGCGTCAATCAGGCCATCGCCTTGTATCCGCCACGGACGTTGTGCGAGCAATTGCTGATGCCGCTGCTGGCCGAGCTCGAACAGCGCTGGCAGGGCCAGTTCGGCGCACAGATGGAACGGACGTTTTTCTTTTCCTGGTTGCGCAGCAAATTCGGCGCACGCATCTACCATAACAACCGTCAGCTGCATTCGGCGCCGCTGTTGTTGATCAATCATTCCGACCTGCCGCTGGAGCCGCATCTGTGGCTGTGCGCATGGCTGATCAGCAGTGCCGATTGCCCGGTGCAAGTGTTCGACTGGCCACTGCCGGCCGGTGAACTGGCGCTGACCGTCGAGCATCTGCAAGCCCGTGGCGTGCTGCTGTATTCGAGCAAAGCCATGCAACTGGCGCAGTTGCCCAAGCTGTTGGCAAACGTCAATTGCCCGACCTTGATTGCTGGCCCCACGGTGCACATCCACCACACCGAGTTGTCCGCACGCACCGCCCAGACTGCCGACCTGTTCCTGGCTGAAGATCCGCTTGCCGCACACCAGGCGCTGCTCGAGCGCGGATTGATTTGATGATGGGTTTAATCACATGCAACTGATCTGGCTGCGCAGCGACTTGCGCCTACATGACAACACAGCCCTCGCGGCCGCCGCAGCGCGCGGCCCGACCGTGGCGGTGTATCTGTTGAGTCCGCAGCAGTGGCTGGAGCACGACGATGCGCCGTGCAAAGTAGATTTCTGGCTGCGCAACCTGCGCGAAATGAGCCAAAGCCTCGGCGCGCTGAACATCCCGTTGTTGATTCGCAGCGCACCGCATTGGGATCAGGCACCGGCAGAATTGCTCAAGCTGTGCCGGCAATTGAAGATCGAGGCGGTGCACGTCAACGAGGAATACGGCGTTCACGAAAGCCGCCGTGATGAAGCCGTGGCCGAAACGTTGCGAGCCGAAGGCATCGAATTCCACAGTTACCTGGATCAGTTGCTGTTCAAACCCGGCACAGTGCTGACCAAGACCGGCACCTACTTCCAGGTGTTCAGTCAGTTTCGCAAAGTCTGCTACGAACGCCTGCATCGCTCGATGCCGGCACTGGTCAAGGCACCCGGCAAGCAGGCCGCGCTGGATATCGCCAGCGATGCAATTCCGGAGGCGGTAAAAGGTTTCGCCACACCGAGCGAATCCCTGCGCGCCCTGTGGCCGGCCGGCGAGCAAGAGGCGCGGCGCCGCCTCGACACCTTCACCGATGCACAGATCGACTACTACCGCAGCGAACGCGACTTCCCGGCCAAACCCGGCACCAGCCAATTGTCGGCGTATCTCGCCGCCGGGGTGATCTCGCCACGCCAGTGCCTGCACGCTGCACTGCAAAGCAATCAGGGCGAGTTCGAAAGCGGCAAAGTCGGCGCAGTGACCTGGATCAACGAGCTGCTGTGGCGCGAGTTCTATAAACACATTCTGGTCGGCTACCCACGCGTCTCGCGGCATCGCGCCTTCCGCCCGGAAACCGAGGCGCTGGCCTGGCGCGATGCGCCGGAAGAACTCAAGGCCTGGCAGGAGGCACGCACCGGGCTGCCGATCATCGACGCGGCGATGCGTCAACTGCTGGATACCGGCTGGATGCACAATCGCCTGCGCATGGTCGTAGCGATGTTCCTGACCAAAAACCTGCTGATCGACTGGCGCGAGGGCGAACGCTTTTTCATGCGCCACCTGATCGACGGCGACCTGGCGGCCAACAACGGTGGCTGGCAGTGGAGCTCGTCGACCGGCACCGACTCGGCGCCGTACTTCCGTATCTTCAACCCGTTGAGCCAGTCGGAAAAATTCGACGCCGAAGGCGTGTTCATCAAGCACTGGTTGCCGGAACTGGCCGGGCTCAACAAGAAGGAAGTGCACAATCCGGCGGCAGCCGGAGGACTGTTCGGCGTGGCCGATTATCCGGCCCCGATCGTCAACCTCAGCGCCTCACGCGAGCGTGCGCTGACGGCGTTCAAGAACCTGCCGTCGCGCCAGCCTGTGGGCGGCAGCGATGAGTGAATTCCTGCGCAGCTTCGCCCGCGAGTTTTGCGGGTTGAACAAAGACAACCTGCATCGCCTCGGCGAGCTGTACAGCGACGACATTCATTTCACCGATCCGCTGCACGAAGTTCAGGGCCTGGCACAACTGCAGGATTACTTCAGCGAGCTGTACGCCAACGTCAGCGATCTGCGTTTCGATTTTCATGGTTTCGACCAGATCCGCGAAGGTGAGGGTTACCTGCGCTGGGTCATGAGTTATCGCCATCCGCGCCTGGCCAACGGGCGGAAAATCAGAGTCGGTGGCTGTTCGCACCTGCTCTGGCGCGACAAGGTCTATCGCCATCGGGATTATTTCGATGCCGGGGCGCTGCTGTATGAACACTTGCCAATATTGGGCCGGGTGATTGCCTGGCTGAAAAGGAGAATGGGATGAGTCGTACACCTCCACGGCGGTATTGGTTGACCGGGGCCAGCAGTGGCATCGGTGCAGCCTTGTGTGAGGACATTCTGAAAAGCGGCGCGCACCTGGCGGTCAGCTCGCGCTCGGCCGCGCCGCTCAAGGTCTTGTCCCAGCGTTATCCGGGCCAGGTGCTGGTGGTGCCCGGCGATCTGACCAACAGTCAGACCGTGCGCGAAATCGGTGAGCAGATCGCCGACGCCTGGGGATCGCTGGACAGCGTGATTCTCAACGCTGGCACCTGTGAATATGTCGACGCACGCCAGTTCGATTCGTCGATCATCGAGCACGTGGTGCGCACCAATCTGCTCGCCAGCAGCTATTGCATCGAAGCCGCCCTGCCGCTCTTGCGCAAAGGCACCGCGCCGCATCTGGTCGGCATGGCCAGCTCGGTGACTTACCTGCCGCTGCCTCGCGCCGAAGCCTATGGCGCATCGAAGGCCGGGCTGCGTTACCTGTTCGAATCGCTGCGCATCGATCTGGCGGATGAAGGCATTGAAGTCACCATCATCAGCCCGGGTTTTGTCGAAACGCCGCTGACCGAAAGGAACGATTTCCCGATGCCGCTGAGCTGGCCTGCGGATAAAGCGGCGCGGCACATCTTCGCCAAACTCAAGGACCGTCCGCTGGAAATTGCCTTTCCGGGACTGTTCATGGCCGCGCTGTGGCCGCTGTCGAAACTGCCCGCCCGCGCGCAATTGGCGATCGGCAAACGCATGGTGCGCAAGAACCCTCCGCAGCGGGACCCGATATGAAAATCGCCGTAATTGGCAGCGGTATCGCCGGGCTCACCTGCGCCTACCTGCTGAACCGCCGCCACGACATCACCGTGTTCGAGGCGAGTGACTGGGTCGGCGGCCATACCCACACCGTACCGGTCAGCGTGGCTGGGCAATCGTTCGCCATCGACACCGGTTTCATCGTGTTCAACGACTGGACCTACCCGAACTTCATTCGCTTGCTCAACCAGCTCGGCGTGGCGTTCAAGCCGACCGAAATGAGCTTTTCGGTAACCGACCCGGACACTGGCGTGGAGTACAACGGCAACAACCTCAACAGCCTGTTCGCCCAGCGCAGCAATCTGTTGTCGCCGGGGTTCTGGGGCATGCTGCGCGATATTCTGCGCTTCAACAAAGAAGCCCAGCGCGACCTGATGGAACTGCGCATCGCCGCCGATACCACGCTCGATGATTACCTCAAGGCCGGCGGCTACGGCGAGCGCTTCATCCTGCACTACATCGTGCCGATGGGCGCGGCGATCTGGTCGATGCCGATGGCGGAAATGCTCAATTTCCCGCTACAGTTTTTCCTGCGTTTTTTCAAGAATCATGGCCTGTTGTCGGTCAGTGATAGGCCGCAGTGGCAGGTCATCGAAGGCGGTTCCAGTGCCTACGTCGCGCCGCTGACCGCTTCGTTCAGCGACAGGATTCGTCTGAACTGCCCGGTCAGCCGCGTCGAGCGCAACCAGCACGGCGTGGTTATCCACAGCCCGGCCGGCCTCGAACATTTCGACAAAGTGGTGTTCGCCTGTCACAGCGATCAGGCTCTGAGGCTGTTGGCCAACCCGAGCGACGCCGAGCGTTCGATTCTCGGTGCCCTGCTCTACGCCGACAACGACGTCGTGCTGCACACCGACACACGCCTGCTGCCGACGCGCAAACTGGCCTGGGCCAGCTGGAACTATCGCCTCGGCGGCGCCGGCCATACCCGCGCGGCGGTCACCTACAACATGAACATCCTGCAGGGCATCGAAAGCGACACCACGTTCTGCGTCAGCCTCAACCAGACTGCCGGCATTAGCCCGGACAAAGTGCTGGCCCGCTATACCTACGCCCACCCGCAATACACCTTGGCCGCCGCAGCCGCGCAAAACCGTTGGGGCGAACTCGATGGCGAGCAGCACACGCATTATTGCGGCGCCTACTGGGCCAACGGCTTTCATGAAGATGGCGTGGTCAGCGGTTTGCGCGTGGCCGCCGCGTTCGGTGAAACCCTGTGAACAGCGCACTGTATAGCGGCGTGATTGGCCACCGACGTTTTGCGCCGCGCCGCCACGAATTCCGCTACCGCATTGGCCTGCTCTATCTCGACCTGAGCGAACAGGACGCCGTGCTGGCCTTGTCGCCGCTGGCGGGGCGCAGTCGTTTCGCGCCCTTCTCGTTTCGCGAAACCGATTACCTCAAAGCCTTCACCGGCAAGGGCATGCGCCTGATCGACGCCGTGCGTCAGCAGGTCGGTGCAGCCATCGGTCATGAACCACAAGGCGCGGTATGCCTGCTGACCCAGCCGCGCAGTTGGGGGCTGTCGTTCAATCCGGTGAGCTTCTTCTACTGCCATGAAGCCGACGGACAACTGGCGGCGATCGTTTGTGAAGTCACCAATACGCCATGGCGCGAGCGTTTTCATTACGTGTTGCCGGCGCAGACGCCGACCAGTCTGGTGGATTTCCACCAACATTTTGCTGTAGCCAAGGCGTTTCACGTTTCACCGTTTCTGCCCCGCGACCTCGAATACCGCATGAGCTTCAGCCCGGCCGCGCAAAGCCTGGGTGTGCACATGGCCGATTGGCAGGGCAGCGAGAAACTGTTCGACGCCACACTGAATCTGCGCCGCGAACCGCTCGATCGTCGCAGCCTGCATCGCTATCTGCGGCGCTTCCCGTGGATGACCGCAAAAACCGCTCTGGCGATTTATTGGCAAGCACTGCGACTGCTGCTCAAGCGCGCGCCGATCTTCCCTCACCAGGCTGCCGACGGCAGCTTTAAAACCGCCACTGTGCCTCCGAAGGAGCCGCACCATGAAATCCTCTAGCCTGCCGCTCGGTCGCTTCAGCACCAACGGTTTGACCGGCTCGCTGCTGCGCCGTGGCGTGTTGCGCCAATTGGCCCAGCTCAAACACGGACAATTGATGGTCGTCGAGGATGGCGAACAAATGCTTTTCGGCACCCCGGGCAGTGCTCTGCTCGGCGAAGTCCATGTGCTCGATCCGGCCCTGTGGGGCATGGTCGCCAGTAGCGGCTCGATCGGCGCCGGCGAAGCATTCATCCACGGCTATTGGAGTTCGCCGGACCTGACTGCTGTGGTGCGCGTGTTCGTCAGCAATCTCGATGTACTCGATGCCATGGAAGGTGGCCTGGCGCGTCTGGGCCGGCCCTTCGTGCAAGGCCTGCACTGGCTCAATCGCAACACGCGCAAGGGTTCGCAGAAAAACATCGCCGCGCACTACGACCTCGGCAATGAACTGTTCGAACAGTTTCTCGACCCGACCATGATGTATTCCGCCGCCCAGTTCCTTTCGCCGAGCGACACCCTGGAACAGGCGCAATTGAACAAACTTGAACGCATCTGCCAGAAACTCGCGCTCAAACCCAGCGACCACCTGCTGGAAATCGGCACCGGTTGGGGCAGCATGGCCCTGTACGCAGCGCAGCATTACGGTTGCCGCGTGACCACCACGACGCTGTCGAAAGAGCAATTTGCGTTCACCGCCAAGCGCATCGAACAACTCGGCTTGCAGGATCGCGTCACCCTGCTGCTCAAGGACTACCGCGACCTCAGCGGCGAGTACGACAAACTGGTATCGATCGAGATGATCGAGGCGGTCGGCCATCGGTTCCTGCCGACCTACTTCAAGCAATGCGCGCAGTTGCTCAAAAGCAACGGCCTGATGCTGCTCCAGGCGATCACCATTCGCGAACAACGCTACGAACAGGCCAAGCGCAGCGTCGACTTCATCCAGCGCTACATCTTCCCCGGCGGCGCCCTGCCCTCGGTGCACAAGATGCTCGATGTGGTCGGCCGCGAAACCGACATGAACCTGCTGCACATGGAAGATTTCGGCCTGCATTACGCCAGGACACTGCGCCTGTGGCACGAGAACTTTCGCCTCGCCCATGGTCGTCTGAACGAATTGGGCTATGACGATTATTTCCTGCGTTTGTGGGAGTTTTACCTGTGCTATTGCGAGGGCGGGTTCCTCGAACGCACCATCGGCACCGCGCAATTGCTGCTGGCCAAACCGGCGGCGATGACCGCTCCCCTGCTCGGGCGCTTCGATGCGTGAGCGAATCGCCAATGCCGTGCTGTTTCAGCTCGGCTGGCTGGCCTGCGTACTTGGCGGCAACAGTTTGTGGCTGCTGCTGGCACTGGCGGCGCTGGTGATACATCTGCGCTGGATCAGCAGTTGGGCGGCAGAAGGTCGTTTGATTCTGTGCGTGGTGATTGTCGGCACGGCGGTGGACAGCGTCTTGCGTTACCTCGACGTGTTCCGCTTTGCAGACGCCTCGCCGCTGATTCCGCTGTGGCTGATGCTGCTATGGGCACTGCTCGCCACCACGTTGCGCCACTGCCTGGCCTGGAGCGCGCGGCCATGGTGGCTGGCCAGCGGACTTGGCGCGGTGGGCGGGGCGTTGTCGTACTACGGTGGCGGACGCCTGGCCGGCGTACATTTCCCTTACGGCGAAGTGTCGACGCTGATCGTTATCGGGCTGCTCTGGGCAGGCTTGTTCCCACTGTTGCATTTGATGGCGCGACGACTGGTGCCGTGAGCGTCCGTCAGCGCTTTCACACCCACCGCGATCACTGCCTTACACTGCCACGATGAAAACCATCCCACACACCCAAATCGCCGAACCGGCGGTCACCTGCTCGACCTGTGCGGCGTGCTGCTGCCAGCTCGAAGTGATGCTGATCACCGACACCGGCGTGCCTGATCGCTTTATCGATACCGATGAATGGGGCGGCGAAGTGATGCTGCGTCTGGACGACGGCTGGTGCGCGGCACTGGATCGCGACAGCATGATGTGCACGATCTATGAACGACGCCCGCTGATTTGCCGCGAGTTTGAAATGGGCGCGCCGGAGTGCATCGAAGAGCGCCGGGGTATCGCTACAGCCTACCGCTGATTTCTTTCACGGCGCAGAAACAACTGTGGGAGCGAGCCTGCTCGCGAAGGCGGTGTGTCAGCCACCATTTGAATTGACTGACACTCTGCTTTCGCGAGCAGGCTCGCTCCCACGTTGGTTCCGCGTAGGCGGATTACAGCGGCATTGTGTAATGCAGCGCGTAGCTTTCTACACCATCGTTGTCGCTGGACAGGCCGGCGTTGGAGTAGTGCGTGGCGCGGATTCCGACTTCGTGGCCGCCGTTGAAACGCAGGCCGACACCGATGCGGTCTTCAAACTGGAAGGAGCCGCCCAGGTTGTTGCTTTCGTATTCGGTGTTGGAGAAGAACGCCACGCCGATACCCGCTTCCACGTATGGCTTGACCGACTGGCCGGCAAACTCGTAAACGAATACAGGTGAGAACGATAGGCTGTTGTTGCTGGAAGTCTTGTCACCTTCCCAGTACGTGTAGGCACCGCTCCAGTAGCCGGTCAGGCGACCGACGTCGCTCTGCAGCCAGCTCTTGTCCCAGTCGAAATTCATGCCTAAGCGATACGTCATTGTCGAATCGCTGGTACCGCCGACGGCGAATTCAACGCCAGCGGCTTGTGCAGAAATGCTTTGCCCCATCAGTGCGGCCGCAATCGCGGCCAAGCAGAATAGTCGCTTCACTTTGAAACTTCCTTTTCCGGAACGATCGTTTGGTTTTTAGTTGCTGCTGTCGCTATAGAAATCCGCGCTTGGTCAGAAGTTCAGCGTTTTTTTAGTTATTTCACATTTTTTTTACAAGTCGAAGTTTTGCACATTCGACGCAGTTTGGCCCAGCAACGGTAGGATTTTTCTGAGAGATTGCGGATCGCCGCTGGTCCAGAACTTCACCGGCTGGCTCGGACGTTGCGCCAGCAGATCACGCTCGGCGAGCAAGCGTTGCAACTGCCGGGCCACGGCAGCTCCGGTATCGATCAGGCTGACATCATCGGCGATCATCGACCTGAGTAACGGCTTGAGGAAGGGATAATGGGTGCAGCCAAGAATGATTGTGTCGCAGTTTTGCGCCAGCAATGGAGCGACGTAACTTTGCAATAAAGTGCGTAATTCAGCGCTGTGCAGATCACCCGTTTCGATCAGTTCGACCAGTCCCGGACAGGGCTGGGTGATGACTTTTATGTCAGCCGCGAAACGATCCAGCAACGCGGCAAACTTCGCGCTCTGCAACGTGCCGGTCGTGGCCAGGACGCCAACCACGCCGCTTCGCGTGGCCGCTGCGGCCGGTTTGACCGCCGGTTCCATGCCGACAATCGGCCAGTCGGGGAAATCGCGACGCAGATCGGCAACCCCCGCTACGGTCGCGGTATTGCACGCTAGCACCAAAGCTTTGGCCCCCTGCTCGCGAAAGAACCCGGCCATCACGCTGCAACGCTCACGGATGAATTCCGGGGTTTTCTCGCCGTAAGGAATGTTCCCGCAATCGGCGACATAAAGCAGCGATTCGTTGGGCAGCAAGCGCTGGATTTCGCCGAGGACCGACAAGCCGCCGACCCCGGAATCGAACACGCCGATCGGCGCTTCACGCATGGCGGGCGCCACAGACGCTGCAGCCCGGATCACGCTTGACCCGCAGCTCACGGAAGCGCGAACCCAAGGCATCGATCAACAACAGTCGCCCCACCAATGGTTCACCAAAGCCGACCAGCACCTTCAACGCTTCCAGCGCCTGCAAGCTGCCAACCAGACCGACCAATGGCCCGACCACGCCGGCCTCGCTGCAGGTCAGTTCGGCTTCGCTGCCGTGTCCGTACAGGCAGTGGTAGCAAGGGCTTTCGGCACGCCGTGGATCGAACACCGACAATTGCCCTTCCAGACGAATCGCCGCGCCACTGACCAGTGGCTTGCGCGCGGCAACACAAGCGGCGTTAACCGACTCGCGCGTGGAAAAGTTGTCCGAACAATCGAGCACCAGATTCACCGCCGCCACCGCTGCACCGAGAGAATCCTCGTCCAGCGCCTGGCGATGAGCGACCAGTTGAATTTCCGGATTGATCGCGCCCAGGCGCTTGAGCGCCGAGTCGACCTTGGACATGCCGACACTGTCGGTGTCGTGAATGATCTGCCGTTGCAGATTGGTCAGATCGACCGTGTCGAAATCCGCCAGATGCAATTCGCCGACGCCCGCTGCTGCCAGATACAGCGCCACTGGCGCGCCGAGACCGCCGAGGCCGACGATCAGCACGCGGCTGGCCTTGAGCTTCAGCTGCCCGTCGATGTCGATGTGTTGCAGCAGAATCTGCCGGCTGTAGCGCAGCAATTCCTGATCATTCAGCACGGCAGGCGCCCCAGACTGATGCGTTGATGGCCGCCCAGATCGGTGCGGCTGTGGACTTCTTCAAAGCCACGGGTAAGCAGCAGATCACGCACCGCTTCGGCCTGATCATAGCCGTGCTCGAGCATCAGCCAGCCGCCGGTTTCAAGATGATCCGGCGCCTGCGCAACAATCAGGCGCAGATCGTCGAGGCCATCTTCACCGGCGATCAGCGCACTGGCCGGTTCGAAGCGTACATCGCCCTCGACCAGATGCGGATCGGTGGCGGCAATGTACGGCGGGTTGCTGATGATCAGTTGAAAGCGCTGGCCCTCAAGGGCGCTGAACCAATGGCTGCTCAGCACCGTAGCGTTGTTCAAGTGCAGACGCTGGCGGTTGCGCTCGGCCAGGGCCACGGCTTCGAGCACGCGATCCACAGCGGTGACCTTCCACGCCGGGCGCTCGCTGGCCAAGGCCAAAGCAATCGCGCCACTGCCGGTGCCCAAGTCGAGGACCTTGGCCGGGGTTGCCGGCAGCAGCTCAAGGGCTGCCTCCACCAGCAATTCGGTGTCGGGACGCGGAATCAGCGTATGTGGCGCGACTTCCAGATCGAGTTTCCAGAAGCCCTGCTGGCCGAGAATATAAGCCACCGGTTCACCGCTGCGCCGCCGTTGCAAATACTCGGCAAAGGTCAGCGCAGCCTCGCTCGGCACGATGCGCTCGGGCCAGGTGTGCAGGAAGCTGCGCGACTTGCCCAGTGCGGCGGCGAGCAGCAGTTCCGCGTCCAGACGCGCTGTGGGCGAGTCCGGCAGCTCGGCGGCGCGCAACAGGCTGGCGATGATGGTCATTTATTCACCTATCGCTGCGAGTTGGTCAGCCTGATATTCGGCCAGCAAGGGCTCGATCACAGCTTCGACGCCACCGGCGAGAATTTCATCCAGCGAATACAGGGTCAGGTTGACGCGATGGTCGGTGACCCGGCCCTGGGCGTAGTTGTAGGTGCGGATACGCTCGGATCGATCGCCGGAGCCGACCAGCAACTTGCGCTCACTGGCAATCGCGTTGGCTGCCGCTGCGTTTTGCTGATCGTTGAGCTTGGCCGACAGCCACGCCATCGCCCGGGCACGGTTCTTGTGCTGGGAGCGTTCTTCCTGACACTCGACGACGGTGCCAGTCGGAATGTGGGTGATGCGGATCGCCGAATCGGTGGTGTTGACGTGCTGACCACCAGCGCCAGAGGAACGGTAAGTATCGACACGCAGATCCGCCGGGTTGATCTCGATCGCTTCGCGCTCGTCCGGCTCCGGCAACACCGCCACGGTGCAGGCCGACGTGTGGATCCGGCCCTGGGATTCGGTAGCCGGTACGCGCTGGACGCGGTGCGCGCCGGACTCGAATTTCAGCTTGCCGTAAACGTTGTCGCCTTCAATGCGCGCGATGACTTCTTTATAGCCACCGTGTTCGCCTTCGTTTTCCGAGAGGATCTCGACGCGCCAGCCACGCCGCTCGGCATAACGCGAGTACATGCGGAACAGGTCACCGGAGAAGATCGCTGCCTCGTCGCCACCGGTGCCGGCGCGAATTTCGAGGAAGACGTTGCGGCCGTCATTCGGATCTTTAGGCAGCAGCATGCGCTGCAGATCGGATTCCAGCGTGACCAGCAACTCCTTGGCTTCGCGAACTTCTTCCACGGCCATTTCGCGCATGTCCGGGTCGTTATCCTTGAGCAGCGCCTGCGCGCCTTCAAGATCGCTTTGTACGCCGAGCAGCTTTTTATAGGCGGCCACTACCGGTTCGAGTTCGGCGTACTCCTTGGAATAGGCGCGGAATTTGGCCTGATCGGCAATGACTTCACCGTCGCCGAGCAGCGCGGTCAGTTCCTCGAAACGGTCCTGGAGAATGTCCAGCTTGTTGAGCAGTGACGCTTTCATTGCGGTTTTTTATCCGAAAAACTATCCGGTGAGCCCTCAAGGGCAAAGAGTTCCTGGGCCATGGCCAGCGCATCGAGGCGGCCTTCGGCAGACAGCTTTTTCAATTGCACGCTGGGCGCATGCAAGAGTTTGTTGGTCAGGCCACGGGCCAGTTGCCCGAGCACGTCTTCGGCGTTGCCGCCGTTGGCCAGCAGACGCAGGGCCTTCTGCAATTCTTCGTCTCGCAAGCGTTCGCTCTGTTGACGATAGGCCTTGAGCACATCGACTGCCGCCAGTTCGCGCAGGCGCACCATGAAATCGTCGGCGCCGACCGAGACCATCTCCTCCGCTGCCTGGGCTGCACCCTGGCGGCTCTTGAGGTTCTCGGCGACCACTTCGTGGAGATCGTCGACGCTGTACAGGTAAACGTCGTCCAACTCGCCGACTTCTGGCTCGATATCTCGCGGTACGGCGATGTCGACCATGAAGATCGGCTTGTGCTTGCGCAGCTTCAGCGCACTTTCCACCGCACCCTTGCCGAGGATTGGCAACTGGCTGGCGGTCGAACTGATGACGATGTCGCTGCGCACCAGCTCCGCCGGAATGTCCGAGAGCAGCACCGCGTGGGCGCCGAACTGTTCGGCCAGTTGACTGGCGCGCTCCAGCGTGCGGTTGGCGACGACGATGCGCTTGACCCCCAGCTCATGCAAATGGCGCGCGACCAGCGTAATCGTCTCGCCGGCACCGATCAGCAGCGCCTGGCTGCGTTGCAGATCGCTGAAAATCTGTTTCGCCAGGCTCACCGCAGCAAACGCCACCGACACCGGGTTCTCGCCAATCGCAGTATCGGTACGCACCTGCTTGGCGGCATTGAACGTCGCCTGAAACAACCGCCCCAGCAGCGGACCGATGGTGCCGGCCTCGCGGGCCACGGCGTAGGCCGATTTCATCTGACCGAGAATCTGCGGTTCGCCCAGCACCAGCGAGTCGAGCCCGGAGGCGACGCGCATCATGTGACGAACAGCCGCATCGTCTTCATGCACGTAAGCACTGGCGCGCAGCTCGTCGAGACTCAGATGGTGATAATCGGCCAGCCAGCGCAGCACGACATCGGCCGACAGCTGATCCTGTTCTATATAAAGCTCACTGCGATTGCAGGTGGAGAGGATCGCGGCTTCGCGGCTGTCGGTCAGTCGGCAGAGCTGCTGCAAGGCCTCCACCAGCTGCTCAGGGGTAAAGGCCACGCGCTCGCGGACGTCTACTGAAGCAGTCTTGTGGTTAATACCGAGTGCAAGGAAGGCCATTCAAGGTCGCTGATGGTGACGTGAAGCCGGCAATTGTCCTACTTCGAAAGATTCAGAACAACTACCGCTGACTATTGTCCCAATCGTCAGCCCCTATAATGGCCACAATTGAGTCTCGGTTATGTTTGGCCGAAGGCTTGTGTCATGATGATCCGACCGCAGGTTAGTCGTCCTCTTCCTATATGAATAGATCTTCCGCGTTGCTCCTCGCTTTTGTCTTCCTCAGCGGCTGCCAGGCCATGGCGCCCGTTGCGCCGGATGGCACCCCGCCGGTCGAAGACACCACGCCCGCACCTGAAAAGCCCAAGGTTTACGGCTCGTTCAGTGAGGAAACCGTGTTCAGCCTGCTGAGCGCCGAACTCGCTGGCCAGCGCAATCGTTTCGACATTGCCCTGGACAATTACGTGACCCAGGCCATCAACACCCAGGATCCGGGCGTTTCCGAGCGTGCGTTCCGCATCGCCGAATATCTGGGCGCCGATCAACCGGCCCTCGACACCGCGCTGATCTGGGCGCGCAACGCTCCGGATGATCTCGAAGCGCAACGCGCCGCTGCCGTGCAACTGGCCCGCGCCGGGCGTTACGACGACTCCATGGTCTACATGGAGAAAGTCCTGCAGGGCAAGGGCGACACCCATTTCGATTTCCTCGCGCTGTCGGCCGCCGACACCGATCAGGAAACCCGCAACGGCCTGATGAAAAGCTTCGACCGTTTGCTCCAGCGCCACCCGAACAATAATCAGCTGATTTTCGGCAAGGCTCTGCTGTTGCAGCAGGACGGCGACAATCAAGGCGCGCTGACTCTGCTCGAAGACAACCCACCGGAAGACGGCGAGATCGCACCAATCCTGCTGCGTGCGCGCCTGCTTCAATTGCTCAACCGTGGCGACGAAGCGCTGCCGCTGTTGCAGAAAAGCATCAGGAAATACCCGGAAGACAAACGCCTGCGCCTGACTTACGCGCGCATGCTGGTCGAACAGGACCGCATGGACGACGCCAAGGCCGAATTCTCCACGCTCGTTCAGCAATACCCGGAAGACGATGAACTGCGTTACTCGCTGGCACTGGTGTGCCTGGAAGCCAAGGCGTGGGATGAAGCCAAGGGCTATCTGGAAGACCTGATCGCTCGCGAAAGCCACGTCGATTCAGCGCATCTGAACCTCGGCCGGATTGCCGAAGAGCGCAACGACCCACAAGGCGCGCTCATCGAATACGCCCAGGTCGGTCCGGGCAATGACTATCTGCCGGCACAGCTGCGTCAGGCCGATATCCTGATGAGCAACGGCAAAACCGCCGAAGCGCAGAGCAAGCTGGCGGCCGAGCGTGACGAGCAACCGGATTACGCGATCCAGCTGTATCTGATCGAATCGGAAACCCTGTCGGCCAACAAACAGGACGACAAAGCCTGGAAGGTTCTGCAACAAGCGCTGCAGAAATACCCGGACGATCTCAATCTGCTTTACACCCGCGCCATGCTCGCGGAGAAACGCAATGATCTGGCGCAAATGGAGAAAGACCTGCGCCTGATCATCAAGCGCGACCCGGACAACGCCATGGCGCTCAATGCTCTGGGCTACACCTTGTCCGATCGCACCACCCGCTACGCTGAAGCGAAAACGCTGATCGAGCAGGCGCACCAGATCAACCCGGAAGACCCGGCAGTTCTCGACAGCCTCGGCTGGGTGAACTATCGCCTGGGCAATCTGGACGACGCGGAGAAATACCTGCGCCAGGCGCTCGAGCGTTTCCCTGACCACGAAGTCGCCGCGCACCTGGGCGAAGTCCTCTGGGCCAAGGGCAATCAGCGCGAAGCCAAACAAGTGTGGGGCAAGTTCCTCAAGGATCAGCCCGACAGCACCATTCTGCGCAGCACCATCAAGCGCCTGACCGGATCCGAGAATCTTTAAACCATGCTTTTGCGCCACGTTATTGTTTTCAGCTTCATCGCCCTCCTCGCCGGCTGCTCGGGTTTCGGCACTCGCGAATCGGTCGAGGGCCACGGCAGCCCGGCCCAGTGGGCGGCGAATAAACAGCAACTGACCGGCCTTGATGGCTGGCAGATCGACGGCAAGATCGGCATCCGCGCGCCGAAGGATTCCGGCAGCGGCACGCTGTTCTGGCTGCAGCGTCAGGATTACTACGACATTCGCCTGTCCGGCCCGCTGGGTCGTGGCGCGGCGCGCCTGACCGGGCGCCCGGGCAAGGTGTCGCTGGAAGTCGCCAACCAGGGCCGCTACGAATCGCAATCTCCTGAAGCCTTGCTCGAAGAGCAACTGGGCTGGAAATTGCCGGTGTCGAATCTGGCCTGGTGGGTTCGCGGCCTGCCAGCGCCGGAAAGCAAGAGTCGCTTGAACCTGGACGCCGACAGTCGCCTGGCCAGCCTTGAGCAGGACGGCTGGAAAGTCGAATACACCGCCTACACCGAACAGAATGGTTATTGGCTGCCCGAGCGCATCAAGCTGCACGGCACCGATCTCGACGTGACGCTGGTGATCAAGACCTGGCAACCGCGCAAGTTGGGGCAATAAAGCATGACCGCTGCACGCCTGACCCTGCCCTCGCCGGCCAAACTCAACTTGATGCTGCACATTCTCGGTCGCCGTGAAGACGGTTATCACGAATTGCAGACGCTGTTTCAGTTCCTCGATTATGGCGATGAAATCACTTTCGCCGTGCGCGATGACGGCGTGATTCAGCTGCACACCGAGTTCGCCGGCGTGCCCCACGACAGCAACCTGATCGTGCGCGCGGCGAAGATGTTGCAGCAACAGTCCGGCTGCGCGCTCGGTATCGACATCTGGATCGACAAGGTGCTGCCCATGGGCGGCGGCATCGGTGGCGGCAGTTCGAATGCGGCGACGACTTTGCTCGGCCTCAACCATCTCTGGCAGTTGGGCTGGGATGAAGATCGTCTGGCGCAACTGGGCCTGTCACTCGGTGCCGACGTACCAGTGTTCGTCCGTGGCCATGCGGCATTTGCCGAGGGCGTCGGCGAGAAACTGACCCCGGTCGACCCCGAAGAACCGTGGTATCTGGTGCTCGTGCCGCAAGTCGCTGTTAGTACGGCAGAAATTTTTTCCGATCCTTTGTTGACACGTAACACACCGCCCATTAAAGTGCGCCCCGTTCCCGAGGGAAACAGTCGAAATGACTGCTTGCCGGTGGTCGAAAGGCGTTATCCAGAGGTACGTAACGCATTGGATTTGTTAGGTAAATTTACCGAAGCAAAGCTCACCGGAACTGGAAGTTGTGTGTTTGGGGGCTTCCCAAGCAAAGCTGAAGCTGATAAAGTCTCGGCCCTTCTGACAGAGACCCTTACAGGGTTTGTAGCGAAAGGAAGTAACGTTTCGATGTTGCATCGCAAGCTGCAAAGTCTGCTCTAAAGGAATCAAGTGCCCGGCACTTGAAAGCAACAGATACAGGGGCGTCGCCAAGCGGTAAGGCAGCAGGTTTTGATCCTGCCATGCGTTGGTTCGAATCCAGCCGCCCCTGCCATTTTCTCTACTCATCCAGGTTACCCTCAGCCTCTAGGTACTGCGCGTGTCCAAGATGATGGTCTTTACGGGGAATGCCAACCCCGATCTGGCTCGGCGTGTCGTACGTCAGCTGCATATCCCTCTCGGTGACATCTCTGTCGGCAAGTTTTCCGACGGCGAAATCACAGCCGAGATCAATGAAAACGTTCGCGGTAAAGACGTCTTCATTATTCAGCCGACCTGCGCTCCGACCAACGATAACCTGATGGAACTGGTAGTGATGGCTGATGCCTTCCGCCGCTCCTCAGCTACTCGTATCACTGCTGTTATTCCTTATTTTGGTTATGCCCGTCAGGATCGCCGTCCGCGTTCCGCACGTGTGGCTATCAGCGCGAAAGTCGTTGCTGACATGCTTACCGTAGTCGGCATCGACCGTGTTCTCACGGTTGATCTGCATGCTGACCAGATTCAGGGCTTCTTCGATATTCCGGTAGATAACATCTACGGCTCCCCGGTTCTGGTGGATGACATCGAAGATCAGCGCTTCGAAAACCTGATGATCGTGTCTCCGGACATTGGTGGCGTCGTGCGTGCACGGGCTGTTGCCAAGTCGCTGGGCGTCGATCTCGGGATCATCGACAAACGCCGTGAGAAAGCCAATCACTCTGAAGTGATGCATATCATCGGTGATGTCGAAGGGCGTACCTGTATTCTGGTCGATGACATGGTCGATACCGCCGGCACCCTGTGCCACGCGGCCAAGGCCCTGAAAGAGCATGGCGCAGCCAAGGTCTTTGCCTACTGCACACACCCTGTGCTGTCGGGCCGGGCCATCGAGAATATCGAAAATTCCGTGCTGGACGAGCTGGTGGTCACTAACACCATCCCGCTGTCCGCTGCAGCACAAGCCTGTGCACGTATCCGTCAACTGGATATCGCACCGGTTGTTGCCGAAGCGGTTCGCCGCATCAGCAATGAAGAATCGATCAGCGCGATGTTCCGTTAAGGGCCCTGCCCTTCGCGAAATGTCTCGTTGACGAAAAGCGCCCCGCCCCGGCATTCCTGTCGGGGCGGGGCTTTTTTGCCCATACCGTGTTCGGCGCTGGTCGCAAACGCCACTCGGTCATGGCTATTTTGGAGATACAAAATGAACGATTTTACTCTGAATGCTGAAGTGCGTTCCGACCTGGGGAAAGGTGCGAGCCGCCGCCTGCGTCGTCTCGCCGCTCTGGTTCCAGCTGTTGTTTACGGTGGCGACAAAGCCCCTGAATCCATCAGCATGCTGGCCAAAGAAGTTGCCAAACTGCTCGAAAACGAAGCGGCTTACAGCCACATCATCGAGCTGAACGTTGGTGGCACCAAGCAGAACGTCATCATCAAGGCGCTGCAGCGTCACCCGGCCAAAGGCCACGTGATGCACGCTGACTTCGTACGCGTTGTTGCCGGCCAGAAACTGACCGCCATCGTGCCTGTACACTTTGTTGGCGAAGAAGCTCCAGTGAAGAAAGGCGGCGAAGTTTCGCACGTTGTTGCTGAAATCGAAGTGACCTGCCTGCCAAAAGATCTGCCTGAGTTCATCGAAGTCGATCTGTCGAAAGCAGAAATCGGCACCATCATTCACCTGTCGGACCTCAAAGCTCCTAAAGGTGTTGAGTTCGTTGCTCTGGCACACGGCGATGACAAGGCTGTTGCCAACGTCCACGCTCCACGTGTTGCTGCAGAACCTGCCGAAGAAGGCGAAGCAGAGTAATTCACTCTGTCATGCCGGGGAGTGAGCAAGTAACATCGCGGACTGGAACGTAGCGAGAAAGCGGGCGAGAACGCGGAGTTTACATCCATGGTAAATGAGCATTTTTCGTCCACTTTCGCCGCTTTCCCCGATCGCGGCGATGTTATCCACCACTCCAAGGAAGGGCCCCTATCGTGACTGCCATCAAACTGATCGTTGGCCTGGGAAATCCAGGCGCTGAATACGAACAGACCCGGCATAACGCAGGGGCCCTTTTTGTTGAGCGCATCGCCCACGCACAGAATGTGAATCTCGTGGCCGATCGCAAATATTTCGGCCTGACCGGGCGCTACTCGCATCAGGGTCAGGATGTTCGTCTGCTGATTCCCACCACCTACATGAACCGCAGCGGCCAGGCCGTGGCGGCACTCGCCGGTTTCTTCCGCATCAAGCCTGAAGAAATCCTCGTGGCGCATGACGAACTCGACTTGCCTCCGGGCGTTGCCAAGCTCAAGCAGGGCGGCGGCCATGGCGGTCACAACGGATTGCGCGACATCATTGCGCAACTGGGCAATCAGAATACGTTCTACCGTCTGCGGCTTGGCATCGGCCACCCGGGCGTTGCCAGTATGGTTTCAAATTTCGTCCTGGGTCGTGCGCCACGCGCCGAACAGGAAAAACTCGATGCCAGCATCGACTTTGCCCTCGGCGTGCTGCCGGATATCCTCGCCGGGGAATGGAACCGCGCGATGAAAAACCTGCACAGCCAGAAGGCCTGACTTTTACCCGAGGGGAAACACCATGGGATTCAATTGCGGCATCGTCGGCCTGCCTAACGTCGGCAAGTCCACCCTGTTCAACGCCCTGACCAAATCCGGTATCGCGGCCGAGAACTTCCCCTTCTGCACCATCGAGCCGAACAGCGGCATCGTGCCGATGCCTGATCCACGCCTGGAAGCGCTGGCGGCCATCGTCAATCCCAAGCGCATCCTGCCGACCACCATGGAATTCGTCGACATCGCCGGCCTCGTCGCCGGCGCCTCGAAAGGTGAAGGCCTGGGCAACAAGTTCCTGGCCAACATCCGCGAAACCGACGCTATCGCTCACGTGGTGCGCTGCTTCGAAGACGACAACGTGATCCACGTGTCCAACAGCGTCGACCCGAAACGCGACATCGAAATCATCGACCTTGAACTGATCTTCGCCGACCTCGACAGCTGCGAGAAACAACTGCAGAAAGTCGCGCGCAACGCCAAGGGCGGTGACAAGGACGCCGTGGTTCAGAAGGCTCTGCTCGAGCAACTGATCGCGCACTTCACCGAAGCCAAACCGGCACGCAGCCTGATGAAGAACATGAGCGCGGATGAGAAAGCCGTGATCAAGGGCTTCCACCTGCTGACCACCAAGCCGGTCATGTACATCGCCAACGTTGCCGAAGACGGTTTCGAGAACAACCCGCACCTGGACGTGGTCAAGGCCATCGCCGAAGAAGAAGGCGCCATGGTCGTTCCGGTGTGCAACAAGATCGAAGCGGAAATCGCCGAGCTCGATGATGGCGAAGAGAAGGACATGTTCCTCGAGGCCCTGGGCCTGGAAGAGCCTGGCCTGAACCGCGTGATCCGCGCCGGTTACGAAATGCTGCACCTGCAGACCTACTTCACCGCCGGTGTCGAAGAAGTCCGCGCCTGGACCGTCAAGGTCGGTGCCACCGCACCACAGGCCGCCGGCGTGATCCACACCGACTTCGAAAAAGGCTTCATCCGTGCCGAAGTCATCGCCTACAACGACTTCATCCAGTACAAGGGCGAAGCCGGCGCCAAAGAAGCCGGCAAGTGGCGCCTGGAAGGCAAGGATTACATCGTCAAGGACGGCGACGTGATGCACTTCCGCTTCAACGTCTAAGCAACAGCCGCACAAGAAAAAGCCGCGTTTGATACGCGGCTTTTTTGTGCCCGAAAGATTGTTAAAAGATCGCAGCCTTCGGCAGCTCCTACAGATGTACATCTATCCCCTGTAGGAGCTGCCGAAGGCTGCGATCTTTTGATCTCAAGCTTTTTTAGTACGCGGGAGAAAGATCGCCAACACACCAAACAACGGCAGGAATGAGCAAAGGAAATACACGTACTCAATCCCGTGCACATCCGCCAGATGCCCGAGCAGCGCCGCGCCAATCCCGCCGAAACCGAACATCAGGCCGAAGAAAATCCCGGCAATCATCCCGACATTACCCGGCACCAGTTCCTGCGCGTACACCACGATCGCCGAGAATGCCGACGCCAGAATGAAGCCGATCACCACGCTGAGAATGCTGGTCCAGAACAGATCGACATGCGGCAGGATCAGGGTGAATGGCGCCACCCCCAGGATGGAAAACCAGATCACTGCCTTGCGCCCGATCTTGTCGCCGATAGGCCCGCCGAAGAACGTCCCCGCCGCCACTGCGCCCAAAAACAGGAACAAGTGCAATTGCGAGCTAGCCACCGACAGGTCGAACTTCTCGATCAGGTAGAAGGTGAAGTAGCTGGTGAAACTGGCCATGTAGAAATATTTGGAGAACACCAGCAGCCCCAGGACCACCAAGGCACTGGTCACCCTGCCCTTCGATAAGCCGTGCGTCGCGGCTTGGCCGGCCTTGAGCTTGAACAGGTTCAGGTGATTGGCGTACCAGCGGCTGATGCGGTACAGCACGAACAGCGCAAACACCGCGAACAGACCGAACCACGCCACATTGCCCTGGCCGAAGGGAATGATGATCGCCGCCGCCAGCAATGGGCCGAACGCAGAGCCGGCATTGCCGCCGACCTGAAAGGTCGATTGCGCAAGACCAAACCGGCCGCCCGAGGCCAGCCGCGCAACACGCGAGGCTTCCGGGTGAAAGGTCGACGAGCCGATACCAATCAGCGCCGCCGCCAGCAGAATCAATGGGAAGCTGCCGACCACCGACATCATCAGAATGCCGATCAAGGTACACACCGTGCCCGCCGGTAACAGCCACGGTTTGGGGTGGCGATCAGTGTGATACCCGACCCACGGCTGCAACAGCGACGCGGTCAACTGAAAGGTCAAGGTGATCAGGCCGACCTGGGTAAACGTCAGGCCATAGCTGGCCTTGAGCATCGGGTAGATCGACGGCAGCACCGACTGGATCAGGTCATTGATCAGATGCGCCAGCGCCACCGCGCCGATGATGCGCATCACCAAGGGGCTGCTTTGCGGAGCAGCGGTCGCCGAGGCAGCGGCGGTCTGGACGTTGCTGATAGCCATGGAAAATTCCGGACAGCAGATGGGTGCCCGCAGGCAGGTGCGTCAATGTGCCATTTTTCGGTGCGCTCGCGCTATCCCCTTAGCCAGCTAACTAACCAACATTCCTATCTCGCGTAGGAGCTGCCGAAGGCTGCGATCTTTTGATCTTGCTTCTAAGCATCAAAGTCAAAAGATCGCAGCCTTCGGCAGCTCCTACAGGGGATCGCTGGTGGCGAAGGTGATAGCTCAACGCCATGGTCTGAATCTTGCCTTGCTTCTGCCCTTGAACACGATCGCCTTACAAAGGCGCTCGACAATGGGAAGTTTCGCTACAGAGCCGGCCTACAGAGCGGGCGAGGGTGAACTTTCGAGGCCTTTTAGAGGGCACGGGTCGTGAGCCAACAGCTCGCGATGCACGCCAATGGTGCGTGGTGTCCAGAGGAGTCATGAGGCATGCAGGCTTTCCTTTCACCGGGGATCAAATTGCTGGGGCGGTTTGGCTTCGCAGGTAAATTCCAATTGTTGTTTCTGCTGTTCATTCTGCCGCTGGCCGGCAGCCTGTTGATGATAGGCCATGACTATCGCGAGAAGCTCAATCTGATCTCGGGCGAACGTGCCGGCGTGCGTCAGCTGCTCGCGCTGGATGCGCTGGACAACCTGCTCGCCGCTCAACGCGACCGCGCCGCCCGCTGGCGCGCCACCGAGACCAATCGTCAGCCGACACCGGCCACTCTCGCCGCCATGGCCGCCTTCGACGGCGTGCAACCGGCGGTGCTGCAAGCCACCACGGAGCTGGGCAATGCCCTGAACCAGCAAGGCGCCGACGGCGCAATCCTCGAACGCTTTCAGGCGCTGCAAACCGCACTCAATGGCCTTGATTCGAAAAGCTTGAGCAGTGTCGGCTGGTGGCCGGACGGTTATGACCGCTTCACCAATGCCCTGGGCGCGCTGCAAGCCTTGCGCGAGCAGATCGTCATGGACAATCGCCTGACCCTCGCGCCGTGGCTGGAAACCTACCTGCTGACGCAGATTTCCACGCAGCACGCGCCGGACCTGATCGAGCGTGTCGGCCGTCTCGCCGCGGTCGGCCAGGCTTCGGTGGTCTCCGGGCAGTTCACCCTGCAGAGCCGCCTGCAGTTGCGCGACCTGCGCAGCCGCATTGGTGACGCCCGCGAGCAACTGGTGAAAACCGCCGGCCTGCTGGAGGCGCGTCTGCCAGCCGAGCTGCAAGCCTGGGCCGGCCAGTATCACGACAGCCTGAAACACCTCGACAGCGGCCTGAAAGTCCTCGACGACGGTGTGTTTGGCGGCAGCATCAACCTAAAGCCAGAGGACTTCGAACGCAGCCTCGACGCGCTGCTCACCGACCTCGCTTCCCTGCGCCAGCAATCCCTGGTCGCGCTGGATCAGCGGCTCGATGCGTATTACAGCTCGGCGATCCGCCAGTTCATTGTTGTCGCCGCAATCTTCGGTTGCCTGCTGTTGGCCGCGTTATACCTGTTCGTTTGCCTGCAAGCCTCGATCCGCCGTAGCGCCAGCGGCATCACCTTGCTAGCCGAAGCCTTGCGCGACGGTAACCTGAGCCTGCAAGTGCCGGTGGTGGGGCGCGATGAGCTGGCAGCGATCAGCACCGCGCTCAACGTCGCTGTGGTGCAATTGCGCAGCAGCATGCTCGGCGTCGACCACGAGACCTCGCAGTTGAGCAACGCGGTGCGCAGCCTCAACCAACACTCCAGCGGCGCCCTGAGCGAAGTCGAAGCGCAGCAATTGCAGATCAGCCAGATCGCCGCTGCCGCCACGCAATTGGCCGCCACCTCGCAAGGCGTCGCGCAGAGTTGCGAACAGGCCTCCGGCAGCGCCCAGCAAACCCGGCGCATCGCCGCCGACAGCAGCCGCGACAGCCAGCGCACCACGGCGAGCATTCAGCAGCTCAATCAGCGCCTGAACGACACCGCCGCCGCGCTCGGCCGGGTCAGCGAGCAAGGCCAGCAGATTCAACTGGTCGTGGACACCATTCGCGGCGTCGCCGAGCAGACCAACCTGCTCGCGCTCAACGCCGCCATCGAGGCCGCCCGCGCCGGCGAACAGGGTCGCGGCTTTGCCGTGGTCGCCGACGAGGTGCGCAGCCTATCGCAACGCACGCAATCGTCCACCGCGCAGATCGCCGGCACCGTCGACAGCCTGCGCGCCACGGTCAACGAAGCGGTAAGCCTGATGGAAGCCGCCTGTGGTCAGGCGCAATCGGATGCCGAAGCGGTCACCGGACTCGGCGAACGCCTGGGAGAAATCGCCAGCGCCGTACAGAGTGTCACCGACACCCTGGCGCAAATCGCCACAGCGGTTGAAGAACAGGCCAGCACTGCCGACGAAGTCAGCGGCAATATCCAGCAGGTCGATCAAGCGGCGGTGCGTTTGCTTGAAGGTGCACGCGCCGTAAACCTCGCGGCGGACACCTTGAGCCATGGTAGCGAGGCCCTGAGCGCCAATACCGCCAGATTCCAACTGCGCTGACGCCCTCCCCGGCCCCGATTTTCGGGGCTGGAGGATAAGCAGTTGAAAACAGGAAGAAATATTTTCGATTTACGCTTGACGCTTTGCCATTTCAGCGGAATAATGCGCGCCACTTGGCTACATAGCTCAGTTGGTTAGAGCATAGCATTCATAATGCTGGGGTCCGGGGTTCAAGTCCCTGTGTAGCCACCAAGTACTAAAAACGGCTTACCGAAAGGTAGGCCGTTTTTTTATGCCTCGAGAAAAGTCCTTTTCCTCCCGCTCCCTGCATGCAATTCAGATGCCTCCGTAAGAAAAAAGTAGATCTCTGGTACGAAACGGATCTTTCGTAGCATCGGCCACCTGTCGCTCTCTCCCCGAATCGCTCCTATACCGACAAGCTCCCCTGGCTCGATTCAGCGCCATACAGGGAGTTGGCATGCCTCAATACAAATACCTTCTCGACGATGACTGGTTATTAAATCCGTATAGCGGTGGCAGGGCCTGGTTTACTTTGCTTCCACCGAAAGCGCCGGAGCCGGTGTACATCGAGAAGGATGAGTGGCCTGCGCCCAAGCCACGCGAAGACAGGGTCTTTGCCAAGTCCTGCACGCCGGACAACTGGTGTCGCACGGACGCTGGCACTGCCGAGGAGCCAGCCAGCAACTTCGGCAAGATCATGGTCGCCGGCGCCATGCTCATGCCCTCCGCCAGTACCGCTGTCGCGACGGCAATTGGCGCCGACCTGGCTTTGGGGCGTCTGGCCGGCGGCGGGATTTTGCAACAGCGCCTGAACTGGGCCATCCGTGGCGCCGGCGGGCCGGCCAGCGTGTTTGTGCTGGGAATGCTGCCGAGCAAAATGGCCGACGGCACGCTTCACACCGACGAAGAACTACGCCGCATGAGCCGCGCCACCACGCGCGTGCGCTTCCAGTTTCGTCGTGATGCCGAAGGTGTTCTGCGGGTTTACGGCATCCATTCCGGCGCCTCTGGCGACGACGCCGTACGCACGGTGAACGTCAAGTGGAACGCCGACAAGACCGCCATGGAGGCCAAGCTCAACGGCATCACCATTCTCTGGACGCCGCAACGCGGGCCGTTGGGATCGATGCCACCGCTGGTTTATCCCGACCACGGTGAGGCACTCGACCCGATCCTCGTCCACCCGATTCCGGACAATACCGATAGCCAGATTGAGGGTCTGCCGGGCGAGGATGTAACGGCCGAGGATTGTATTCTGGTGTTCCCGGCGGACACCGGGCTGAAGTCGTTATATGTGGTTTATTCGAGGCCGGCGAGGCAGACGCCGGGGATCGTTACGGGGGTGGGGGAGGATGTGTCGGGGATATGGCTTGCGGGGGCTGGGACTGGAATTGGTGTGCCGATTCCTACTCGGATCGCGGATAAGCTCAGGGGGAGGGAGTTTTCGAGTTTCGACAAATTTAGGGAGGCGTTTTGGCAGGAAATTGCGAATGATCCAGAGCTGTTCAGTCAATTCAAACGAACCAACCAAAGTAAGCTTACAGATGGCAGAGCACCATTTGCTCCGATGCCAGAGCATCATGGGGAGAAGGCCAAGTACGAACTCCATCACATCGAACACATCCGCCATGGAGGCGCTGTTTACAATGTAGATAACTTGGCCGTAATCACGCCGAAACGGCATGTAAAAATACATAAGGAAAATAAAGATGACTGAAAAATCTACTTTCTCGGATTATACGGAACAAGAGTTCATTGCCTTGCTTGAGCGCATCATTGGCAATGATGAGAACGAGGAGGAAGAAAGCAAACTTGTATTTCATTTCAATTCCATTTGCGGACACCCCAGAGGATCTGACTTGATTTTTTATCCTGAAGACGACGCAGATGATTCACCAAGAGGCGTGACCGAGACCTTAAAAAAATGGCGCGCAGCCAATGGACTGCCTGGATTTAAGCAATAAGCAGCTATCCTTCCTGTAAAAATCAATAACTCAAGAGCAGAGGCGAGGCTAATTTTACTTAAAAGAAAAATTTCGGCTTACACCGAAACCGAATTCGTCGCGCTGCTACAAGAGATCGCGAAAGAGGATGAAGAAGCTGAAAACGATGATCGTGCTGATTTACTGTTGGCGCACTTCGAGTCAATCAGCGAGCATCCAGCAGGATCAGACTTGATCTACTATCCGGAGCCTGGTGCTGATAACTCCCCAGTGGGGGTAACGCAAAGTGTCAGGGACTGGCGAGAAGCAAAGGGATTGCCGGGGTTCAAAGACTCTTGATAAGTCGAGTCGTTGAGGATTCGAGCAACCGGATCAACGCTGGCTTTCACGACTTACTTGCGGCTCAACACATCCAAGATTTGTGCAGGAGATACGCAATGGCAAACGAAACTCCCGGTTACACGGAGAAGTATTTTTCGGGCCTCTTAGAAAGAATATTTGCTGCCAATCGAAATGGTACGCCTGAAGTCTTGCTGGCGGATATGTTGGATAACTTCTGTGAACTGGCCGAGCATCCCGCCGGCACCGATCTGATTTATTGGCCCGAAGATGAAACCCAATGCACTCCGGAAAGCATCACGGCAACTGTTAAAAAGTGGCGGACTGACCATGGTCCAACTGAGTTCAAGCGATAGGCACCTACAGTATGACCACTCACTCTCCAAAAAACTGCCTGTCGGATTACACCTTTAAAACATTCGTCCGTCTCATAGATGAAATAAGAAAGGAAGATTCAGCAACGACGGATGTCCGTGCAGATGCATTAGTACTGCACTTCAACAAGATAGCAGGACATCCGAGCGGGATGGATCTGATCTACTATCCCGAGCCCGGAGCAGATACAACATCTGCCGGAATAGCTCGTACAGTCATGGCATGGCGCGAAGCGAATCGACTACCCGGGTTCAAGACATGAATCCTGCCGCCCGTTTCATTTGAACTGTGGAACTTCAACTTGAGAACGTTATGACTAAGATATCCGACTACACCGAAGCAGAATTCTTGAAATTTGTGCAATCTGTTCTTGCAGCCAACACAAGCCCAGACGAGATTCTCGATCCGCTGTTGTTTGAATTTGTACGTCTGTGTGAGCACCCAGCGGGCACTGACCTTATCTATTGGCCCGAGGATATGAAACAACAAACAGCCGAGAGCATTACCGAAATCGTGAAAAAGTGGCGCTCTACCCATGGTCTGCCGGGCTTCAAGCAATGAGTTTCTGACTCACTAACCCTGCATCACTCTCAAGAAGATCGCACCACCCGAGCTACCGCTTTCGCGAGCAGGCTCGCTCCCACAAGGGCATCGTTTTCGGCCAATCGATTGGCGCGGCCGCTGATCGGAAGGGCTGTAATCCCCACGCAGTTTGCACCCCGCCGGCCCGCTCGATAAAGTCCCCGAAGACTTTTACCCCACGGACGGAGAGCCCGCGTGTTTCCAGCCCAGCCCTTGAAGCGCTTTCGCCTGCCAGCCCTGACACTGTTTGTCAGCGCTCTGACCCTCACCGCATGCAACGCCCCGCCCTCTTCTTCGTTGCCGCTGGCACCGGAAGCCGCTTCCGGTTACCGCACTGATCTGCAAACCCGTCACGCCAATAAACACATGGCCGCTGCTGCCAATCCACTCGCGGCCGAAGCCGGGCGGGAGATGTTGCGTCAGGGTGGTTCGGCGATTGATGCGGCGATTGCGATGCAGGCGGTGTTGACGCTGGTTGAGCCGCAGTCTTCCGGGATCGGTGGCGGGGCGATGATTGTGTTGTGGGATGGCAAGCAGGTGCGCACCTATGACGGCCGCGAAACGGCGCCGGCCGGGGCCACCGAGAAGCTGTTCCTGAAGGCTGACGGTAAACCGATGGCCTTTACGCAAGCGCAGATCGGCGGGCGCTCGGTCGGTACGCCCGGGGTATTGCGGGCGCTGGAGCTGGCGCATCGACAACACGGTCGCTTGCCTTGGGCGAAGCTGTTTGAGCCAGCGATCAAACTGGCCGAGCAAGGCTTTGCGATTTCCCCGCGCCTGCATTCGCTGCTGACTGCCGATCCACTGATACGCCAGTCGCCAGACATGGCCGCGTACTTCCTCAATGACGATGGCAGCGTCAAAGCTGTCGGCACACGCCTGCAAAACCCGAAATTGGCTGCCGTGTTCAAACGTATCGCCAGCGAAGGTGCCGATGCGCTGTACAAAGGTCCGATCGCCGAAGAGATCGTCGCCAGGGTTCAACAGCACGCCAACCCCGGCAGCCTGTCGCTGAACGATTTGCAGCGTTATCAGGCCAAGGAGCGCGCGCCGCTGTGTACCGACTACAAGCGTTGGCAGGTCTGCGGCATGCCGCCACCGTCGTCGGGCGGGATCGCCGTGGCGCAGATTCTCGGCACGTTGCAGGCGCTGGAGACTCGCGCCCCACGCCTGTCGCTGACCCCGCTCAAACCAACGAAAACCGATAAGCCGGCCGGCATCGAACCGGTGCCGCAAGCAGTGCACCTGATCGCCGAGGCTGAACGTCTGGCCTATGCCGATCGTGCGCAATACGTGGCCGACACCGACTTCGTCCCGGTGCCGGTCAAAGGTCTGCTCGATCCGGCCTACCTGGCCAGCCGCGCCAGCCTGATCGGCGAGCGCAGCATGGGCAGCGCCAAACCGGGCACACCGCCGGGCGTGCAGGTTGCCTACGCACCGGACCGCTCGCCGTTGCGCATCTCGACCTCGCAAGTGGTGGCGGTGGATGACCTCGGCGGCGCCGTGTCGATGACCACCACCATCGAAGCCGCGTTCGGCTCGCACCTGATGGTTCAGGGTTTTCTGCTGAACAACCAGATGACCGACTTTTCGTTCATCCCCGAAGAGAACGGGCAGAAAGTCGCCAACCGCGTCGAACCGGGCAAACGCCCACGTTCGTCGATGGCGCCGACACTGATCTTTGATCGCAACACTGGTGAATTTGTCGCCACGGTCGGCTCGCCCGGCGGCTCGCAAATCATCGAATACGTGGCGAAAACCACCATCGGCCTGCTCGACTGGAACCTCGATGCACAAAGTGCAATCAACCTGCCCAACTTCGGCAGCCGCAACGGTCCCACCGAACTGGAACAGGGACAGTTCAGCCCGGTGCTGATTCAGGCGTTGAAAGACAAAGGGCACACGGTCAGTGAAATCGACATGACCAGCGGCACCCAAGCGATCGTGCGGGTGAAGGATGCGCAGGGCAAAGCGACCTTGACGGGGGGTGCCGATCCTCGGCGTGAGGGAGAAGCGTTGGGGGACTGAAACACTGCATTGAAAAAAGGCCTGTCGAGCAGCAGGCCTTCTCCCAGGAATAAATCAGACCGCCAACGTCTTGCCATCCACCCCGTCCCCAATCTTCAGGAAATGCCCCCCCGCCACGTGGTGCAAGGTACGCAATCCATCCTGCCCTTCGAAATGCCAGCGCCCATCGCTGAACACACGCTCATCGGCCTGGGCGGCGATGACTTCGGCGAGGAACAGGTCGTATTGCTCGTGATTGCGCGGCTCTGGCAGCAGGCGGCATTCGAGCCAGGCAACACAGCCCTCGAGCAGCGGCGCTTCAACCTGTTCGCCGGCAAAGGTGTGCAGGCCGTACGCCTGAAATTTGTCGTGCCCCTGGTTGCGGGTGATTTCCAGGCCGGACGTATTGCCGACGGTTTGCACGATATCGGCCTGATTGACGCAAGGCACGTTCAGCACAAAGGTCCCGGAGGCTTCAAGCAACTGGCGGGTCCAGGTGGATTTGTCGAGGACGACGGCGACTTTCGGCGGTTCGAAATCCAGCGGCATGGCCCAGGCGGCGGCCATGATGTTGCGCTGGCCGTCGTGAGCGGCGCTGACCAGCACGGTCGGCCCGTGGTTGAGCAGGCGGTAGGCTTTGTTCAGAGGCACCGGACGGCGGTGGGAAACGCTCATGGGATTTGCTCCGGAGGAAAAGGAGCCGATTGTAGCGCTGTCACTGGCGAAACACAGAACCTGTGGGAGCGAGCAGATGCGGCGCTGCCCCTCGGTGGTCGTTCCCACGCTCTGCGCGGGAATGCATCCTGTGACGCTCTGCGTCACGCCAGCGAAGGAACGCGGAGCGTCCCGGGCGGCATTCCCACGCAGAGCGTGGGAACGATCAGTGCGGTGTCAGTGAGAGAGCTGATTGGCAAACTGCCCCACCGCATCCACCACTTTCTGCGCACCGTCCTGAATCTCGACGATCACCGTGCCCGCCTCCGCCGCCAGCGCCAGGCCCTGTTCGGCCTGAAGCTTGCCGTCGGTCATCAGCGCCACGGCATTGCGGGCCATTTCCTGGTTCTGCCGTACCACGCCGACGATTTCGTCCGTCGCCTGGCTGGTGCGCGAGGCCAGTTGCCGGACCTCGTCCGCGACCACGGCAAAACCACGGCCCTGCTCGCCGGCCCGGGCGGCTTCGATCGCGGCGTTGAGCGCCAGCAGGTTGGTCTGTTCGGCAATGCCGCTGATGGTTTTGACGATCGTGCCGATCACCAGCGACTGCTCGTTGAGCGCCTCGATACCTTCGCCAGCGGCTTGCATGTGCCGCGACAAATCACGCATCACGTTCACCGCTTCGGTGACGACCGTGGTGCCCCGTTGCGCGGTGCTGTCGGTTTGTTGCGAGGTGCTGTAAGCGATGCTCGCTGCGTCGGCAACCGCCTGCTCGCGGTTGACCTGATCGGTGATCACCGTGGCGAACTTCACCACTTTGTACAGTCTGTCGTTGGCATCGACCACCGGGTTGTAGGACGCTTCCAGCCACACCGTACGACCATGGCTGTCGATACGCTTGAAGCGGCCTGCGACGAATTCGCCACTGTTCAAGCGCCGCCAGAAGTTCTGGTACTCGGCGCTGTTGTACTCTTCCGGGGCGCAAAACGTGCGGTGATGTTTACCCTTGATCTGCGCCAGGCTGTAACCCATGCCGTTGAGGAAGCGATCATTGGCGCTGAGCACATTGCCGTTGAGGTCGAATTCAATCACGGCGGTGGAACGCACCAGCGCACCGATCAGGTTCTCATGCTCGCGGGAGGCCTCGATGGTGCGGGTCAGGTCGCTGGCGTAGAAGGAAATGTGTCTGATCCGGCCATCGGACGAGCGTACCGGTTGCACGATGGAACGCAGCCACGCCTCGTCGCCATTGCCGCGCAACAGGCGCACGGCGCCGGCAAAATGCTCGCCACGGCTCATCGAGTTCTTGAAGCGCTGATGGAATTCGTCGGTTTTGACGTGGGCCGGCACGATGTCTTCGATTGCCCGGCCGATCAGGTCCTGGCTCTTGTAGAACATTTCATCGAGAAAATTCTGGTTGACCGAACGAATCCGCCCGTCGGGCTCAAGGGTCAGCGCGAGCATTTCGCTTTCCAGGCTTTCCTTCACTTGTACAAGGCTGGAGAGTTCTTCGCGCAGAGCGGCCAGCTCTTGCTTCAAGCGTTTATTGAACATGGGAAAGCACCGATGGCAGGGTAGTTAGCGGATACAACCTTGCCATCGGCCTTGCGCAGCTTTTCTGAAGCCAGCTCCAGACCCGTCAGTCGAAAATAATCCGGCGCTTGCGGATCAGGCAGCGCCGGCCGCCTGACACGGTCCGGTACGTGGCATGCGCGCACCGAAATACGCCGCCGTCACAATCCCCACAGCGCCCATCACGGCACAAAAGATCACGCAGATCCATGGACTCCACGGCATCAGACCAATCAGCAACAGCGGTGTGATACTTGCCCAGGCGGCGTAGGCAATGTTGTAGGTGAAGGAAATGCCCGACACGCGAATCCGCGCCGGGAACAACCCGACCATCACCGAAGGCACCGCACCTACTACCCCACAAGCCAGGCCGGCGACCGCATAGGCCATGCCGATCCAATGCCCGCCCATGATCAGACAGCCATACAACACGCCAATGCCCAGCGGCAGTAACAAGCTGTAGAGCATGACCGTGCGCCAGGCGCCGATGCGGTCGACCAGCAGTCCGGCGATCACGCAGCCGATATTCAGAAAAACGATGCCCAAGGCACTGAGGCCGAAGGTGTGGCTGGCGGTCATGCCGAAGGTTTTCTGCATCATCGTCGGGGTGATGACCACGAACACCACCACCGCCGAGGTCAGCACACAGGTGAGCAACATGGCCGGCAGCATGGCCAGACGATGTTCACGCAGCACCGTGCGCAGCGGCAGCTCGACCCGCGCCTCGCGCTGCGCTTCCATGGCCATGAACACCGGGGTTTCGCTGAGCCAGCGGCGCAGATAAACGCCCACCACGCCGAACACGCCGCCGAGCAGAAACGGATAGCGCCAGGCGTAATCGAGAATTTCGGCAGGCGTGAAAACCTGTGCCAGGAAGGTCGCAGTGAGTGCGCCGATCAAGTAACCGAACGTCAGGCCGGCCTGCAAGAATCCGAGGGCGTAGCCACGATGGCCGGTCGGCGCATGCTCGGCGACGAACACCCAGGCACTTGGCACTTCGCCGCCCACCGCAGCGCCTTGCAGGATGCGCAGCGCCAGCAACAGCAAGGGTGCGAAATAGCCGATCTGTGCGTAGGTCGGCATGATCCCGATCAGCAGGCACGGCAGGGCCATCATCAGGATGCTCAGGCTGAACACCTTTTTGCGGCCCAGACGGTCGGCGAAATGCGCCATCAGAATCCCGCCCAACGGCCGCGCCAGATAACCGGTGACGAAGATGCCGAAGCTTTGCAGCAAACGCAGCCACTCGGGCATTTCCGGGGGGAAGAACAACTGACTAAGGGTCAGCGCGAAGAATACGAAGATGATGAAATCGTAGATTTCCAGCGCCCCGCCAAGCGCCGCAAGGCCGAGGGTCTTGTAGTCGGCACGGCTGAACGGCGCCGGTCGGGCTGGAGAATTGGCAGTCATGACAAAGAACTCAGGCATCGGCAAAAACCAAGGCGCCCATGGTCTACGCAAAAGCACGGATCGACAACCCGTCAGACCATAGTCTCGGTTTGCGAAAACCTGCTCAACAAAAGGGCGGCGCTTGATTTACTGTTAGCGCCTGTCCAAGGGACCACGCCAACACCGACCAGCCGCCCATGTGGGAGCGAGCCTGCTCGCGAAAGCGTCAGTTCAGACAACCTGATGCTGAATGTGCCGACGTCTTCGCGAGCAGGCTCGCTCCCACAGGGTTCTCTGTGGCTGTCGAGCCGGGCGACTGCTCCCACGGATCAAAATAACCATAAAAAATCCGAGGTACTTCCTGTGGCCGTTGATATCGAAGATAGCCGCTCCGCGCGCTTTGCCCTGCGCTGTTCCAGTTTTGCCGAACGCTGGTTTCCCGATTCCTGGGTATTCGCCGCGTTGGCCGTGATCATCGTTGCGCTGGCCACTCTGGCCATGGGCGCCAAACCCACCGCTGCAGCGATGGCCTTCGGCGACGGCTTCTGGAGCCTGATCCCGTTCACCATGCAGATGGCCTTCGTGGTGATCGGCGGCTACGTCGTCGCCAGCTCTCCGCCCGCAGTCAAACTGATCGACAAACTGGCACGCATCCCGAAAAACGGCCGCTCCGCCGTGGCCTGGGTAGCGTTGATTTCGATGGTCGCTTCCCTGCTCAATTGGGGTCTGTCGCTGGTATTTGGCGGGCTGCTGGTACGCGCCCTCGCCCGCCGCACCGATCTGAAGATGGATTACCGCGCCGCCGGTGCCGCTGCTTACCTGGGCCTCGGCGCGGTGTGGGCGCTGGGCTTGTCATCGTCGGCCGCACAGTTGCAGGCCAACCCGGGCAGCCTGCCGCCGTCGATCCTGTCGATCACTGGCGTAATCCCGTTCACCGAAACCATTTTTCTCTGGCAATCCGGAGTCATGCTGCTGGCGCTGATCGTGATCTCGATCATCATCGCCTACGCCACCGCGCCCGGGCCGAATTCGGCACGCGACGCCAAGGCCTGCGGCATCGATCCGGCGTTCAACCTGCCGCCGCTGCAACCGCGCACTCGCCCCGGCGAATGGCTGGAACACAGCCCGTTGCTGATCATCGTATTGGTGCTGCTCGCAGCAGGATGGCTGTTTCACGAGTTCTCGACCAAACCAGCGATTACCGCGATTTCCGGCCTGAACACCTATAACTTCCTGTTCATCATGCTCGGCGCGCTGCTGCACTGGCGCCCGCGCAGCTTCCTCGATGCCGTGGCCCGTGCGGTGCCGACCACCACTGGCGTGTTGATCCAGTTTCCGCTGTACGGCTCGATCGCCGCGCTGATGACCACGGTCAAAGGCGCCGACGCGCAAACCCTCGCGCATCACATCTCGACTTTCTTTGTCAGCATCGCCTCCCACGACACCTATGCGCTGCTGATGGGCGTGTATTCGGCGATTCTCGGCTTTTTCATCCCGTCCGGCGGCGGTAAATGGATCATCGAAGCGCCCTACGTGATGCAAGTGGCCAATGACCTGCAATACCACCTCGGCTGGGCAGTGCAGATCTACAACGCCGCCGAAGCACTGCCGAACCTGATCAATCCGTTCTATATGCTGCCGCTGCTGGGCGTGCTCGGGTTGAAGGCGCGGGACTTGATAGGCTTCTCGTTCGTGCAACTGCTGGTGCACACGCCGCTGGTGCTGCTGTTGTTGTGGGCGCTGGGGACGACATTGGCGTATACGCCGCCGGTGATGCCGTAAGTCGATAAAAACGCACCTGCTCAAGGGCAGGTGCTCTCAAAACTTGGTTTGATCGCTGCTTTAGACGGGTCGCGCCTGATCAAGCACCTGCTGACGAAATTTCACTGGCAGGTCGCCGGGGGTCAGCACCTCGACCGCAACACCCAGCAGGTCTTCAAGCTCAACCTGAAGTCCGCCCAGATCAAAGAGCGTCGTGCCGGGCAGTGGGTCAACCAGCAGATCGAGATCGCTACCGTCCAGATCCGTCCCCAGCAATGCTGAACCAAATACACGCGGGTTGGCCACACGAAAGCGCCCGATCACTTCGCGGACGGCGGACCTTTGCATGTCGAGAGCAGTAGAAGGCTTCATGACTCACCCTTGGAAAATTCGATGTCGCTGCAGTCTAGCAGTGCGGACGCGCACCAGGCAGCGTGCTTGTTGGCACAGCCGTAACAATATGTGCGCTGCTTGGGTAATACCGCATTCAGGCAAGAATCCACACTCAACCGCTTTTCTGTCAAACACCACTGATCCACTATGAAGCGCCCCCAAATCGAGGGGAACCCACGCTGAAAAGGATCTGAGCATGTTCAAACTCGCAGGACTTACCCTCGTTGCACTGACGCTAAGCGCCGCCGTCCACGCCGATGTCGACGTAAAACTGGGCAGCACCGAGCGCGTCACCCGCCTCTTCGCCTACCCCAACAATTGCAGCGTGATCTGCTTTCGCAACTGGACGCTGGAGCAGACCGTTGCTCACTACCTGAGCCAGAGCGTCCAACGCGACGGTTACGCCGATGCCAAGGTGCTGGTGAAAAATGACAACGATCAGCTCTACGCCGAGATCACCGGAGTGCCGGACGGCTATGACAAGCCGCTGTCGGCGTTGCTCGACGCCGGCGACCTGGCTTATGCCGGCGCCAGCAAGCTCAATGCCGATGGCAAGTGGGCCTACAGCTGGTATCTGTTCCTGCCGCTGGGCATGGCCCTGGAAAATCGCAAGAGCGTCGAGTTGCTGCACTTCCCGCCTGACTACTCGCTGACCCAGGCGCAGGACTATCTGCGCTCGAACACCACCGATCGCTGGGCGACGTTGCTGACCGATAACGGCATCCCTGCCGGGCAGACGCCTGCTTATCAGACCATCATCGACATCGCGCCGATCGCCGCGCCGTCCAATGCCGGCGGGGATCTGGAGGACGTCTACGACTACTTCAAGGATTACCAGACCACGCTGGTCAAGCAGTTCAGCCAGACCGCCAGCGGCACGACGCTGCCGATGGTTGCGTTCGGGGCGCCGGTGCGCAACTGGATCAAGGAACAATACGGGCCGACCTTGGGGGTGCTGGGGCTGGCGAGCATCAGTCCGGCCGAAGGAGTGAATGTGCCGGTGCTCGGCTCGAATCATCCGAGCTATATCTGGTACGCCGCCGATCCGAAAAGCTATACCGGCGACGATGCCCAGGCGAAGGCTGACGCGGCGGGCTTGAAAGTCATGGGCCAGGATTTGAGTGCTGCCTGCTGGCAGGCGGCAATGGGCAGCAAACCGGGCAGCGATGCGCAGGCCACGCTGAACAGTTGCACGCAAACATGGCAGGTGACGCAAAAGGTCAAAACCTGCGAGTTGTTCTATACCTCGATCCGCAACCTCAGCGCTGAACAAGCGGCTGCCAAGTGCGCCACGCCACGCATCAAGACACAGCTGCAACAGCTGAAAGCGCCACTGCCTGCGGCCGCCGTGCCCGCACCAACTCTGTAATCGCTACTGGAGTCCCCCGTGTCAGCCAATGCTGACGCGGGCCAGCGGTGATCGCGCCTGTCAGGTTTGACAGTAGACCGCTACCTTCAATTGCGCGACGCTTGGATCCAATCATGCCTCGCCTGGCGGGGCATGGGCACAACTCGGAGGCAACACTCAACAACAAGGATCGTTATGAACAATCAAGCCATGGGCCGGCACCTTCCACGCGATACAGAAGGCATCTATCCGTTCGCCGGACTTCCGGTGCGACTGGGCTTTCCATCCTGCCAGGACTTTCAGATTATCCACGACGAACGTGGCATGGCCACGGCGGTGGTCGCGCGCCGCGAGTTTCTGCGCATTAGCCGAATGTGCCGGGTTTCCGGGCAATTGCTGCCCTATCGCTGTCGACAGACCCGTCAGTTGCAAACCGGCATCCACGTTTACGATCCGCGCTTTTGCGGTGTGCTCGAGCACGCCTGCGACCCGAATGTATTTCTCGACATGAGCGAATTGTGGCTGTGGGCCTTGAAAGATATCCACAGCGGCGAACATCTGAGCATCGATTACGCATCGACCGAAGACAAACTGCTACGCCAGTTCGCCTGCGATTGCGGTTCGTCGCGCTGCCGTGGCTGGATCACCGGTTACGACGAACCACCCACGCCTGAAGGCCAGCGCTTTTTACAGCGCTGGCGGCATCCAGGCAGAAGCTGAAAGCTGCGGTTACGGCGCGCCGACCGGACGCAAACGGTATTGCGGCGGCAACTGTTCGAAACCACTGATGGTGGTATTGAGACTTTTCCAGCGGCCATCCTTGATGCCGTAGATGCAGCCGTGGATCGACAGCGGCTGCCCGCGATGCCAGGCGTTCTGGATGATGCTGGTATGCGCGACGTTGGCCACTTGCTGGATCACGTTGAGTTCGCACATGCGATCGACCTGCTCTTCTTCGGTCGCCAGCTTGGCCAGTTCTTCGCGTTTCTCGTAGTACAGGTCGCGGATCGAGCGCAGCCAGCCGTCGATCAGGCCGAACTGGCGATCCTGCATCGACGCGCGCACGCCGCCGCAGCCGTAGTGGCCGGTGACGAGGATGTGTTTGACCTTGAGCACATCCACCGCGTACTGGATCACCGAGAGGCAGTTGAGGTCGGTGTGCAGCACGACGTTGGCGACGTTGCGGTGTACGAACAGATCGCCCGGCAACATGCCGACGATTTCGTTGGCCGGTACGCGCGCGTCGGAGCAGCCGATCCATAGATATTCCGGGGTCTGCTGGCGCGCCAGTTTGGCGAAGAAGTCCGGGTCTTCCTTGGTGATCGCGTCAGCCCAACGCTCGTTGTTATCAATCAGGTCTTGTAGATCGTGCATGGATAAGGCCTCAAGAAAGATGCGCAGGTTTGATAGACGACCACCCGTCGAAGTCACGCCGCCAGCGCAAAGTGTTTTCGTTGGAATTCTCGCGCGCCCGGTGAGTCCACTCAGTAAGGCCCACAGTATGAGGAATTGCCATGACTGATTCACGACGCCCTTATGATGCGGTGCAACCGGAACCCATCGACGATAACGAAGACCGCATGGGCTCGGTGCACGAGCTGGATTTCGACGACGAAGAGCCCAGCGCAAAAATCGGAGATGAACTGCCCGAGCGTGAACGTGAACAATTGATGCCGGCTGAGCGAGTGCGTGAGGCTGGCATGACCGGGGCTTCGGTGGATGATCATCAGCCGACCGACGACGACCTGAGCCCGGAAACGTTGATTCGCGAGGATGGCGCGCGCGATGCCGATGAACTCGGCGAGGGCAATCCGGCGGATTGGGATTTGAGCGAGGTCAGTGAAACCGACATCGGCGGCGGTGACGGGCTGGATGAAGCGGAACTGGCGGATCTGGATCCGCTGGATGGCAAGCGCTGACCCGCTGACTTGAAATTCGCCCCCTGTAGGAGCTGCCGAAGGCTGCGATCTTTTGATTTTGCTTTGGATCTTACAAAAACAGGATCAAAAGATCGCAGCCTTCGGCAGCTCCTACAGGCCTAATCCACCAAGGTACAGGCCATCACCACCGCATCCTCACGCCCACCCACCGCCGGGTAATAATCGCGACGCCGGCCGATCTCGTTGAAGCCATACCGCTCATACAACTTGAACGCAGCCGTGTTGCTGTCGCGCACTTCGAGAAAGCACTCCCGCGCTTCAGCCGCGTACGCTCGCGACATCAGATGCTCAAGCAACGTCAGGCCCAACCCGCGCCCCTGATTTTCCGGCTTGACGGTGATATTGAGCAGGTGCGCCTCATCAAGAATGATCTGCACCACGCCATGGCCAACCTGTTGCTGGCCTTCGAACATCAGCCAGATCTGGTATTTGCCCAGGCCATCGAGAAAAATCCCCCGGGTCCACGGATGGCTGTACGCGGCGTATTCGATCTTCAACACAGCGTCCAGGTCCGCCTCGGTCATCGGGCGAAAGGTTACAGCCTCACTCATCGGATTGTTTCCAGCGCGCCATCAGCCGACGCATGGCTTGCCACACAGCGGCCTTGCGCTGTGGCTCTTCCATTAACAGTTCCAGACCGGGAATCGCCCAGGCCAGGCCCAGACCTTCGATCTGCAATTCACTATTGAACGCTTCGGCGTCCGCTTCCCCGGCAAACTTCAGCGCCGGCAGGCCGATCAGCCACAAACAGGCGCAGGGCGCCGCTTCCATCTGCACCGAGAGGAAACCCTGCACAAAGTCGCGCGCCGCTTCCGGCCCCTGATCCAGCGTGCCGCGATTGAGCCACGGCCAGCGCACCGGTTCGCCGACGATTTGCGGCGCATCCGGCAGACCGGCGGCGCGCAGCATGTCCTTGAGCAGCAGGTAGGCCGGATCGCGACTTTGAAACGCTTCGCCTGTGGGTAACTCGACCAGCAGCAGGCAGCGCCCGGCGCGCAGCAGTTGCAGGGCAAAACGCGGCGGCGGCACTGGCGCAGGCTTGACCACCACCGGCGTCTCGTCGATCTCTTCCACCGGTTTGGCGCCGTTGCGGGTACTGGCCAGCGACGGACGCGGCACCTCGATTTTCGGTCGCTCGGCCTGACGCGCGGCAGGCTGCGCCGGTGCTTCGGCCTGAGGCGCCGGAGCAACCGGTACCTCGAGCTCGGGCTCGGGCATCTCCAGCAGCTCGGGCCGCGACGGTGCGGCGAAAGGCAGTTCGGTGCGCGGCAGCCAGTTGACCACCTGCATGGCGTTCAAATAGGCGCGGCGGCGGGACTCGATAAGCAAAGGTCGGCCACTTGTGGATAACGGAAAGTGCGCTGATTCTACCGCCCTTCGCACAAGATCGCTCGCTGTTGATCGATACCCCGCGCTGCGCTGCGCCGCTGCCCTTTGGCCAAAGAATGCGACAGCCCGTCCCGAGAGTGAATCGCCGCGCCTGTGATGCAGTACAATCGCCGCTTTTAATCGCCAACCAGCCGGCCATTCCGATGATCGAACCCAAGCGCGTCTTGCGCGCCCTCGCTGAACACTGGGCACTTCTGGAGCCACTGTGCGAGCACTTCGACCAAGGCACCCTGAGCCTCAACGAACTGCGCACGCAACTGGCCGCCCAACAACTCGACAGCACGCCACAGGACATCACCAGCCTGCTCGACGTGTGGATTCGCCTCGATATTCTGGTTCCGGTGGCGAAAAGCCCGAACCGTTTCGAGCTCAACGCGCAGATCCACGACTTCCTCGCCTACCTGCGCCGCGAACACCGCCTCGGTCTGTGCCTGGAAATCGAAGCCTACCTGCGTCACCTTGAGCGTCTGGCCGGTTATATCCAGGACGCTTTCGACGTCCGTGACGGCAACGATCTGGCGCGCCAGCTGCGCTTGCTCGACATGCGCGTGCGCGACGTACTGAAGAAACTCGACAACGATGAACAGGCCCTGGTGGCAGTCGCCGAACGGGCGAAGACCAGCGACCGGCAGATTCCGCTGCGTCAGCGTTACGCCGAAGTCCTGGCGACGTGGGACGAATACGTCGAGCCGATGATTGATCTGGTCAACGCCGACGGCGCCTTCGAACAAGGCGTGCGCAAGGTCGAAACCGTGCTGCTGAAGATGCTCAGCGAACAGCAGCGCCTCGGCCATCTGGTCGATGACGACATGCTCCTGCGCACCCACGCGCGCATCCTCGAAATGCAGACCAGCGCGCAACTGACCCTGCGTCATGCCCGCGAACTGCTGCTGCCGTTGCGTGAAGAAGCGCGTCGGCACAACGCCGTGACCCGTGGCGCCGCACTGGCGCTGGCGGCGATCCGGCGTAAGGGCATCGACGCCGTGCCGCAAGCGGCGATGCCACTGTTCACCCGTCCGCAAAGCACCTTCCTCGGCAGCGCCAGTCAGGTCGAAGCCTACGTCTACGCGCTGGCGCGTTTCGAGCCGAAACCGGCGCGCTTCCCCAAGGCGCACAAAACCCAGAAGGCTGGCGACGCTCCACGAGCGCCGCGCACCGTGCGCGAGATGGTCGATCGTTGCGAAGAGTCCCTGCCGATGCCGGACCTGATGACCTGGCTGCTGGAGCAGGAACCGGACGGCGCCACCGACGAATTGCTTTACTGGTTCTCGCGCCTGTCGCGGGAAAAACGTTTCAAGCGCGAGCGTCTGGAACGCCGCGAATACCATACTCACGAGCACCAGGTCAGCCTGCGCTCCTTCGCCCTGCTCTCGGCCAGCGATACCGCCGCCGAGGATTCTGCGAGCATCCCAAATGCATCTTGATCTTTCCGAACTGTCGCAACTGGCGCCGATCTTCCGCGAGTTGTTCAAGGGTTACCACGTCAGCCGCCGCGATCCTGAGCTGTATGCACAACTGTCGAATTTCCAGGACCAGTACCGCACGCTGTTCAAGGCGCTGGGCTTTGAACTGGTCTGCGACACCCGTGGCTTCTACTATTTCGTGCCGGACATGGCCGCCGCAGCGGTGAACAAGACCGCCCAGCGTCTGGCGCTGTTCACCTTCATCCTCGTCGAGCACCTGGCCGATCAGGGCCGCGATCCGATTGCCGTGCTCGATGGCGGCAGTCTCGGCCGCGAAGAATTGCCGTCGCTGCTGGACAAGTACCGCGACCTGTTCATTCAGGCCGAAGTGCAGACCGTCGAAGAACTCGAAGAAAAAATCATGCGCCGCATGACCCAGCTTGGTTTTGCCGGCGAAGAAAACGGTGTCTACCGCTTCCTGCCGCCGATGCACCGTTTCCTCGACGTGTGCCTGTCGGTGCAGCAGGACCGCGACCTGGCAGCCAGCGTCCACAGCGTTCTGCCGCTGCCGGCGCCGGTGCTGATCGACGAAGAAGCTGAAGCAAAATTCCTCGAAACCGACGATCCGCTCGATCTTTCCGAATTTGAAGAAGAAAGCGAAGAAGACGCACTGGCCCGCGCCATTGCCGAAGAACAGGAGTCCGATGCATGAGCCAGGAACGCTACGGCATCCGCCGCTTTGCCCTTTTGAACACCGCCGGTTACAGCCTCGGTCTGTTTCCGCTGGAAGAACCGCTGTCGGTTTACGGCGCGAACAACCTCGGCAAGTCGGCGTCGATCAACGCTTTGCAGTTCCCGATTCTGGCGCGCATGTCGGACATGAGCTTCGGCAAGTACAGCCTCGAACAATCGCGGCGCTTCTACTTCGCCTCCGACACCAGTTACATCCTCGTTGAAGTCAACCTGCCCCACGGCCCCCACGTGATCGGCGTGGTCGGGCGCGGCCCGGGCGGCGGTTTCGGGCACCAGTTCTTCGCCTACGCCGGCAAGCTCGACCTGGCGCATTACCAGAAAAACGACACCTGCCTGCGCCAGAAAGAACTGTTCAGCAATCTCGAAAAAGAAGGCCTGAAAGCCTACGAACTCAAGCCGGACGAACTGCGCCGCTTGCTGGTTGGCGGCCACACGTCAATCCCGCTCGACCTGACCCTGATCCCGCTGCGCTCCACCAGCGAGCAGAGCCTGAAAACGTTCCGCGCGCTGTTCATCAACCTGCTGCACATGCGCGAAATCACCGCGGCCAAGCTCAAGCAACTGTTCCTCGATGCTTTCGAGCACAGCCTGCGTTCGGGCAGCGTCGATTACATCGCCGCGTGCGAAGAAGCCTTCCGCGATGTGCGGCGCATGGAGCAGGACTACAACTCGCTGGTCGCCGCCGGCCCGTTGGTTGAAGCGCTGGCCAACGGCGTGAAACAGCGCGATGTGCTGCGCGGCAAGCTGCATCGCCTGTCGCCGCTGCTCGACTCCTTGCTCGGCACCTGGTCGGACTACGCCACGGCGCGCAAGGAAGAGCTGACCATCCAGGCCGAGCACTACCGTCGCGAGCAGGACGATCTGCAAAACGATCAACGCGGTGGTACTCAGGAACTGATGCGTCTGGAGCGGGAAATTTCCGGTATACAGCGCTGGCTCGGCGAGTTGTCGGTGCTGAAGAACCGCTTCGCCCTGGTAGATGACGTCAAAGTGCTCGAGCAACAATTGCTCGCGGCCAAGGATGCACACGACGAACTGGCCGGTGCCTTGGCGCAGTCGCGTCAGTTCAGTGCCGAAGATCTCGAAGAGCGTCTCCGCGATCTGGAAAAACGCCTGAAGTCAGTGAAGCAACAACTCGATCACGCCGACAACAACAGCTACGCCCGCCTGCGCGAAGAGTTCTCGCAACAGGACGTCGAGCGCCTGATGCGCCTGTTCAACAGCGCGCTGTTCAGCCTGCCGCTGGGCGAACATGGCATCACCCTCGACGAGAATGGCGAGTGGGTCAAATCCGTGGAGCTGATTCTTGATGGCTTCAAGGGCGAGCGCTTCGAAGTGCCGGGCCTGTCGATCGACATCTCGCACATTGAGCCGCCTGCCTTGCAGGCTCTGGCTGACCGCGCCGCGTTGCGTGATCAGAAAGAGCGTCTGGAAAAAGAGCTCAAGCAACTGAAAACCCAGCAGGCCGTGGCCGCCGACCGCGCCGCGAGCAAGACCCAGACCGAAGCGCTGTACCAGCAGGTGCTGGACGCGCAGAAGGCGCTGGAAGATTTCCGTCGCACCCAGACGCTGAGCGCCGAAGAAAGCGACAAGCTCGAGCAACTGGCGCAGATGGAAGCCGCGCAGGATGAGCTCAAGCGCTCCAGCGATGCGTTCACCGAGCGCGTCCAGCAACTGTCGGCCAAGCTGCAACTGGTCGGCCGTCAGATCGCCGACATGGAAGCCAAGCAACGCACGCTCGACGATGCGCTGCGTCGTCGTCAGTTGCTGCCAGCGGATCTGCCGTTCGGCACGCCGTTCATGGATCCTGTCGACGATTCGATGGACAACCTGCTGCCGCTGCTCAACGACTATCAGGACAGCTGGCAGGGTCTGCTGCGTGCCGATGGGCAGATCGAGGCGCTGTATGCGCAGGTCCGTCTCAAAGGCGTGGCCAAGTTCGACAGCGAAGACGACATGGAGCGGCGTCTGTCGCTGCTGATCAACGCTTACGCACACCGCACCGATGAAGCGCTGACCTTGGGCAAGGCGCGGCGCGCGGCGGTCACCGATATCGCCCGCACCCTGCGCAACATCCGCAGCGACTACGACAGCCTCGAGCATCAACTGGCGCTGTTCAACCGCGAGATCAACAAGCGCCAGGTCTCCAACCTGCAGAGCTTCCGCATCGTCCTCGCGCCAAACAAGGAAGCACTCAAGCACATCGACCAGATCATCCACAGCGCCGGGCAATATGAGGAAGGCGAAACCCTGTCGGTGTTCGATCTCAGCCAGAGCGCCGAGCAGGACAACAAGAACGAAGAGGCCAAGGAATATCTGGCGCGGCTGGTGGCAGCGAACCACAACCAGCTCGGCCTCAAGGACTTGTTCGAACTGGCCTTCGAGATCACCAAGGTCAACGGCCAACCGGTGATCCACACCGACATCGACGGCGCGGCCTCCAACGGTACGACCATGACCATCAAGGCGCTGACCAACATGTACTTGTTGCTGCACTTGATGGATCGCGATCTGGCCGGCCGCGTGCGTTTGCCGTACTACCTTGACGAGGCGGCGGACATCGACGAGAAGAACCAGGCGGCGCTGCTGGAAACCAGTCTGCAACTAGGCTTCGTGCCGATTCTGGCGAGTGTGAAGCCGCAGGTCTGCGCCAGTGTCGCAATCGACCTGGAAGGCGGCAGCGGCCCGGCCGGGATCTACATCGATGAGGCGGACTGGAAGTACATTCGCCGGCATGATGTGGTCAAGGCCACGCTGAATGTGCAGGCCGATGAGCCGGAGCTGGATGCGGTTTGATCGGCGGTAGCTGAAGCAAAAAAAGGGCCGCGATCTGATGAGATCGCGGCCCTTTTTTATCGCCTGGATTTTGTGTTGATTTGGCTGGCCCCTTCGCGAGCAGGCTCGCTCCCACAATTGGAATGCGTTCCCCTGTGGGAGCGAGCCTGCTCGCGAAGGCGTCTCAACAGACGCTGCTATTTACCAAGCTGAATCTTCGGCGCCCAGGTCAGCCATTCATCCTCGAACTTGTCGAACAACGGGAACGTCTGCTCGGCCCGCGCCGGATTGCCCATGCGCTCGCCATCCGGGGTGGCGAAGGCAATCCCGCCCTGAATCAGTGTCTCCAGCGACTCGGTGCGCACCGTCACGCCCTTGAACAACCCATAATCGAAGCCCACGCCGCTGGTATTCCAGAAACGGCTGCCGCTGCGCACCAATGGCGCGTACTTCGGCTCGATCAGGATGTGCACCAATACACGGTCAGCGGTCTGCCCCAACTCATAACCGGTCACCTTGCCGACGGTGATTTCACGATAGGTCACAGGTACGCCGGGCTTCAGCGAGCCGCGACGTGCAGCGCTCAACACCAGACTCAAACCGGCTTCCTGTTTAGTGACTTCCGGCGCCTCGGCCAAGGCAACGAAGTTCTTCTGCGGGCCGAGATTCTTCGCCGCTGGCTGGACTTCGATGTATTTACCGGTGACCAGCGTTTCCAGATTCTGCGTCTTGATCAGGCCCAGCTCCGGCTTGACCACCCAGAATTGACTGCCGACTCGCGCAATCTTCTCCGGCACTTCGGTGATGCGCGCGGTGAGGATCACCGACTGCATGTCATCGGTCAGATCGACGCTTTCAATCTTGCCTACGTCCAGCCCCTTGAAACGCACTGGCGTACCGCTGCTCAAACCGTCGGCGCGATCGACTTTAATGGTAACGACGGCACCTTTCTTGTTCGCCTCATCGTGATCGGCGAACAGACGGAAACGCGGGATACGTTTCTTCAACGGCGCATTGGCTTGTGGGGTTTCGAAGGCAATACCACCGGCCATCAGGGTTTGCAAAGATTCACTTTTGACCTGAATGCCGCCGGTCAAGCCACCCGTGAGGGTAATGCCGCTGACATTCCAGAAGCGCGTCGAAGCGTTGACCAGGTTTTCATATTCCTTCTCGATGTGCACGCCGATGACCAGCTGCTTCTTGGTTCTGGAGAACTGGTAGCTCTGCACCGAACCGACCTTGACCTGCTTGTACAGAATCGGACTGCCGACATCGATCGAACCCAGCGAATCGGTAAACAACACCAGATGCAGGCCCGGCGAACGCAGATCCAGCGGTGGTGCTTTCGGTCGCGCCTCGAATTCGCGTTTCGGCGCAGCGCCTTTGTCGCCCGGACGCACGGCGATGTAGTTACCTTTCACCAGCGCTTCCAGGCCGGTAATACCGGCAAGGGATATCGACGGTTTGACCACCCAGAACTGCGTGCCCTCAACCAGATAGTCTTCGGCCAACGGATCGAGGGTCAGCTCGGCTGTTGCACTGTTCAGGTCCGGATCGACTTTGAGCGCTTTCAGGTTGCCGACCTGAATGCCTTTGTACATCACCGGCGTGCGACCGGCTTGCAGGCCCTCGAAATCGCTGAGTTTGACCTTCACGCGAATGCCGGCAGCGGCAGCGTCGAAGTCTTCATAGAGACGGAATGGCAGGCTCGGGTCGGTCGCCGGACTGTCCTTGCGATTCTCCGGCGTCGCGAACGCGATACCACCGGCGACGATGCTGGCCAGGGATTCACTGCGCACTTTCACGCCGGACAGGTTAGCGTCGATGCTGATGCCGCTGGCGTTCCAGAAACGAGTATGTTTGCGCACCAGTTTGGCGTAGGTAGGCTCAATGAACACCTTAAGTTCAACGGTGCTCTGATCCTCGGACAGCACGTAGCTTTTGACCTGACCGACCTTGATCTGCTTGTAGAACACCGGGCTGCCGCGATTCAGCGAGCCGAGGCGATCGGCCTTGATGGTCAGGTGCAGACCGGGCTTGGCGTCGGAAAGCGGCGGCTCTTCGGCGAGTGCCTTGAACTTGCGCACGGGCTCGCCTTCACCGGGACTGATCGCGACATAGTTACCCGAGACCAATGTCTCCAGACCAGTGATACCGGCCAGGGTCACGCTCGGTTTGACCAGCCAGAACCGCGTGCTGGTCTTCAGGTACTGCTCAACATCCTTGTTCATCTCGATGGTGGCGATCACCCCTTTCGAGTTGCCCTCATCGTCGAGCTTGAGCGTCTTGACCTTGCCGACCGGCATGCCTTTGTAGACCACTTCAGTCTTGTTGGCCTGGATGCCTTCGCCGCTTTCGAAGCGCACCTGAATTTCGATACCGGTCTCGGAATAAGCACGCCAGCCGAGCCAGCCGCCGATGATCAGCGCGATCAGAGGCAGCACCCAAATGGCCGACCAGTTCGAAGCCGGTCGGGTTTTCGCTACAGGCAAATCAGTCATGGTCGTCGTCCGACTCCGTGTTATCCCAAATCAGTCGGGGATCGAAAGTTACTGCGGCGAGCATCGTCAGAATCACCACAGAGGCGAAGGCGACGGCGCCCAGATTGGCTTCGACACTGGCTATCCGGCCGAAGTTGACGACCGCCACGAGAATGGCGATCACAAAAATATCGAGCATCGACCAGCGGCCGATGAACTCGATGAATCGATACATCCAGATGCGCTGACGGGCCGACAATGGCTGCCGGCGCTGCACGGAAAACAGCAACAATGCGATGCCGACCAGTTTGAACGTGGGCACCAGAATGCTGGCGATGAACACCACGGTGGCGATCGGGATCATGCCGTGCTGAACCAGTTCAATCACCCCAGACATGATAGTGCTCGGTTCACCCTGGCCCAGAGAACTGACCGTCATGATCGGCAAGACATTCGCCGGAACATAGATAATGGCTGCCGTGATCAACAGCGCCCAGGTGCGGGTCAGGCTGTTGGGGCGGCGAGCGTGAACCTGCGCACCGCAGCGGGTACAGCTCTGCTCATCGACGTCAGCTTCCTGCTTGTTCAGTTCGTGGCATTCGGTGCACACCAGAATGCCCGCATCAATCGCCCGCATGGGCATCCTCTCCTGATAATGCCTGCCAGATCTGATGCGGTGACATCACCACCTCCAGCCAGACTTGCACCAATAACAAGCCAATGAAACATGCCAGTCCGAGGCCGACGGTGATTGCTGCCATATCCGCCAGCTTCACGATCGCGACGAGGACGCCCATGAGGTAGACCTCGAGCATGCCCCAGTCCCTAAGGTGGTGGTAAATACGATAGAGCAGCAAACCGTAGCTTCGGCCGACATCGAAACGAATCGTCAGTAACACAAACAGCTGGCACAACAACTTGAGTAACGGTATGGCCATGCTGCAAAGGAAGACGACGATCGACACACCTTGCATGTCGGTGCTGAACAGGCCGACTACGCCACTCCAGACCGTATCCTGCGAGGATTGCCCGAGGATATTGAGTTGCATGATGGGTAAAAAGTTTGCCGGCACGTAAAGTAATAACGCGGCAATCACCAGGGCGAGGCTGCGCTGCACCACGTTATGGCGATGGGCGTACAACTCATAACCACAACGCGGGCAGAGTGCTTTCTCACCATGGGCAAGTGTCGGCTTGCGCATCAGCAGGTCGCACTCGTGGCAGGCTATCAAGTCTTCCAGCGGTAAATCTGACAGCCCGGGGGCGTCAACCGATTCTGACATACAGGCTCTGGCTCCGATAAAGATGGGGCTATTCTAGTGTTCTGCTTCGAAAATAACTGTGCAATTTTGTTCGCCATAGCGCTGAAACTTTCTCGCAGGCAAAACAAAACCCCAACTGCTTTCGCAATTGGGGTTTCGGAATTTAATCTTGACGATGACCTACTCTCACATGGGGAAACCCCACACTACCATCGCATCGGCGATGCATCGTTTCACTGCTGAGTTCGGGATGGGATCAGGTGGTTCCAACGCTCTATGGTCGTCAAGAAATTCGGGTACTGACTCGGGACCAGACGGCCTCGCTTCAGCAAATTGGGTATGTGACAGCTAGGTGTTTGTGAATTTCGAACTTTCGGTTCGTTTCGTCTTCACACACCGCAATCTGGTGCCTTTTCAGGTCAGCAAATTGCTTGGGTGTTATATGGTCAAGCCTCACGGGCAATTA
>NZ_LMQZ01000011.1:0-300601 GCF_001425545.1 Pseudomonas sp. Leaf434
TGTCAAGTGATTATTTTCAGAAGTTTTCGAAGAATTCTTCAACAACTTCAACCACTTGCGCTTCCGATCTCTCGTTAGCGGGAGGCGAATTCTACAGCGTTAATCGCTGCTGTCAACACCTCTTTTTCCCCGCTTTCGACCGAGAAGATCGAACCGTTAAAAGAGCTACACATCACTGCTCTTTCAACTCCTTCCAGGCTTCGATAATCTGAAGCAAGCCGCTGTCGAAAACCGCGTAACTCTTTGAATCTCAAGGAGTTTTCCGTTTCGACTGCGCCGGAAGTGGGGCGAATTATAGACCTCTGGAATCTGCCGTCAACCGTTAATTTCGCTTTTCTTGCAGATTCTGCTTTTTAGCCATTAAACGCGGGATTCGCCTCATCACCGGCGGCACACGAAGCAGCAAGAGCACAGCGCCTATAAAGGCATAAATCGCCCACTCCTCTAGATCGGCCCGCACGATCCAGAGCATATGCAGCAAACCCAGCCCAAGTATCACGTAAACCAAGCGATGCAGCTTCTTCCAGCGAGCACCCAAACGACGCTGACTATAACGATTCGACGTCACTGCCAGTATCAGCAATCCGAGAAAGCCGAGTGCACCGACAATGATGTAAGGCCGCTTGCGTAGCTCGACGCCCAACTGTGACCAGTCAAACCCGAGGATAAACGCCATATAGCTGAACAGATGTAGCGCTACATAAGCAAAACACCAAAGCCCCAACTGCCTGCGCACCGCGATCCACCCCGCCCAGCCGCTCAGCTTTTGCAACGGCGTCATGCTCAGCGTAATCAACAGAAACACCAGCGTGCCAAGCCCGAGACGATCAACCAGCACCTTGCCCGGATCAGGCCCGAGCAGATCGGCGAACGCCTGATAGAACCACAGCAATGGCCAGATCGCTGCCGCAATGAACACGCCCACTCGCCAGAACGGATAACGCATCAGTAGTTCTTCCGCAGATCGAGCCCTGTATATAAAGAAGCGACTTCATCCGAGTAGCCGTTGAACATCTGGGTATCGCGCACATTCGGTTTGAACAGACTGTTCGGCAGGCGCCGCTCGCGCGCCTGGGTCCAGCGCGGATGATCGACCGTAGGGTTCACGTTCGCATAAAAGCCATACTCATCGGCAGCAATGCTTTGCCAAGTGGTCTTCGGCTGCTCGCTGACCAGACTGATGCGCACAATGGATTTCACGCTTTTGAAGCCGTACTTCCACGGCACCACCAGACGCAAAGGCGCGCCGTTCTGGTTCGGCAGTTCGCGTCCATACATGCCCACCGCCAGAATCGCCAAAGGATTCATCGCCTCATCCAGACGCAAGCCTTCGACGTACGGCCAGTCGATCAAGGCAAAACCGGAGCGCTGGCCGGGCATGCTCTTGGGATCCTGCAGGGTTTCAAAGCGGATGTACTTGGCCTTGGAAGTCGGCTCGACCTGTTTGAGCAAGGCCGAGATGGGAAAGCCGATCCAGGGAATGACCATCGACCACGCCTCGACGCAGCGCAGACGATAAATACGTTCCTCCAGTTGATACGGCTTCATGAAGTCTTCCAGCGCATAACGCCCCGGCTTACCCACCTCCCCGTCAATGACCACGCTCCAGGGTTCGGTTTTCAGGTCGCCAGCGTTCCTCGCGGGATCGCCCTTGCCGGTACCGAATTCATAAAAGTTGTTGTAGTTCGTAGCGTCTTTATAAGGCGTGATCGCCTCGTCCTTGACATTGACCGCCCCCCATTGAGTAGAAGGAAGCTTTTCGGCAAACCAGGCCGGAGCCTTGCCGGATTCGACGTCAGAGTAGCGAGGGGTATCAGCGGCATTGGCCCAGCGCGGCAGGCTGCTCACGGCAATACCGGCAGCAGTGGCGCCGAGCAATTGGCGACGGGAGAGATAAATGGCTTCAGGCGTGACATCCGACTCATGGCAGTCGGATGCTTTGGGGATCTTGATCAACATGACAACTCCGCAGCTTTGGAGGACAGGTGCACCCATAGACTGCGGAGTATGCGGGAAATTACATCATTCGGCGTTTTTGTGACGACGAAGACGCAACAGATACTGCACCGGACCGGACGCCGCATAGGCGAGAAACACCAGCAGCAGAATGCGCGGCGGATCACTGAACACGACAGCGAATACCAGCACCACCGCGAGAATCGCCACGAACGGCACGCGACCTTTCAGATCCAGCTCCTTGAAGCTGTTGTACTTGATGTTGCTGACCATCAGCATGCCGGCCGCCGCCACCATCAACGCCACCAGGAACGACATCTTCGAACCCTGAATGCCGTAATCGCTGAACGCCCAGACAATGCCGGCCACAACGCCTGCCGCCGCCGGGCTGGCCAGACCGATGAAGTAACGTTTGTCCGCCGTGCCAACCTGGGTGTTGAAACGCGCCAGACGCAACGCCGCACCCGCTACATATATGAAGGCGACCATCCAGCCGACCTTGCCCATGTCTCCCAGCGCCCAGCCGAAGGCCAGCAATGCCGGCGCGACGCCGAAGGCGACCATGTCCGACAGCGAGTCGTACTCGGCGCCGAAGGCACTTTGCGTATTGGTCATGCGCGCCACGCGACCATCAAGACCGTCGAGCACCATCGCGACGAAAATCGCGATCGCAGCGAAGGCGAAGTACTTGCTCGCATTCACCGAGTCGCCGGCGCTCAACGCGGCCTGCGCGCTCATCGAGTTGATGATGGAATAGAAGCCTGCGAACAGGTTGGCGGTGGTGAACAGGTTCGGCAGCAGATAGATACCACGATGCCGGACTTTACGACCTTCGGCGTCGTGCCCTTCTTCGATGTGTTCATCGATGGGCAGCAGGCTTTCGGCGTCGGAAGCCTTGTTCGGCTCTTCGGGACGTTCGCTCATGGACATTACCTTGCAACGGTTTGGAAAAAATTCGACAGAGGCTTGAGGACGACAGTTCGGCCACAAACGATGCAGCTTTATACCAGAAGCACCGGCCCAAACGAAAAAACGCGGCCTAGGCCGCGTTTTTCGTACAAGGGACGACGACTTAGTTTTTGGCTTTGTCGACGATCTTGTTGGCACCGATCCACGGCATCATGGAGCGCAGTTGCTCGCCGATGATTTCGATACCGTGAGCGGCGTTGTTACGACGCTTGGCGGTCATCGAAGGGTAGCCGGTTGCGCCTTCGCTGATGAACATTTTGGCGTATTCGCCGTCCTGAATACGTTTCAGGGCGTTGCGCATGGCCTGACGGGATTCGGCGTTGATCACTTCCGGGCCAGTCACGTACTCGCCGTACTCGGCGTTGTTGGAGATCGAGTAGTTCATGTTGGCGATACCGCCTTCGTACATGAGGTCAACGATCAGCTTCAGTTCGTGCAGGCACTCGAAGTAGGCCATTTCCGGCGCGTAGCCAGCTTCAACCAGGGTTTCGAAACCGGCTTTTACCAGTTCAACGGTACCGCCGCACAGAACGGCTTGTTCGCCGAACAGGTCAGTTTCGGTCTCGTCCTTGAAGGTGGTTTCGATGATGCCGGTACGACCGCCACCGACGCCAGCGGCGTAGGACAGTGCAACGTTTTTGGCGTTGCCCGAGGCGTCCTGGTAGATCGCGATCAGGTCAGGGATACCGCCGCCTTTGACGAACTCGGAACGCACAGTGTGGCCCGGGGCTTTCGGCGCGATCATGATCACGTCGAGGTCGGCACGCGGAACAACCTGGTTGTAGTGAATCGCGAAGCCGTGGGAGAAGGCCAGAGTGGCGCCTTTCTTGATGTTCGGCTCGATTTCGTTCTTGTACAGCGAGGACTGGAACTCGTCCGGGGTCAGGATCATGACCAGGTCGGCAGCGGCAACAGCGGAAGCAACGTCGGTCACTTTCAGGCCGTGAGCTTCGGCTTTGGCAACGGTGGCCGAACCTTTACGCAGACCGACGGTAACGTCGACACCGGAGTCTTTGAGGTTGCACGCCTGAGCGTGGCCCTGGGAGCCGTAACCGATGATGGCAACTTTCTTGCCCTGGATGATCGACAGGTCGCAGTCTTTATCGTAGAAAACTTTCATGAATTTCCCCTTATATCCGGCCGTTCAGGCCATGCGCTAATTTGGTTTAGATGCTGAGAACTTTGTCGCCGCGAGCAATGCCGGTCACGCCGCTACGGACGGTTTCCAGAATCGATGCGGTGCCGATGGACTGAATGAAGCTGTCGAGCTTGTCGCTGGTACCGGTCAACTGAACGGTATACACGCTGGCGCTGACATCGACGATCTGCCCACGGTAGATATCGGTAGTGCGTTTGATCTCGGCGCGCTGGGCGCCAGTGGCCTTGACCTTGACCAGCATCAGTTCACGCTCGATGTGAGCGCTTTCCGACAGGTCCACCAGCTTGACCACTTCGATCAGCTTGTTCAGGTTTTTGGTGATCTGCTCGATGACTTCATCGTGACCCACGGTGGTCAGCGTCAGACGCGACAGGGTCGGGTCTTCGGTCGGCGCCACGGTCAGGCTTTCGATGTTGTAGTTGCGCTGCGAGAACAGGCCGACTACACGAGACAGAGCGCCGGGTTCGTTTTCCAGAAGCAGGGAAATAATGTGCCGCATGATTAAGTACGCTCCGTCTTGCTCAGCCACATATCGCGCATGGAGCCGTCTTTGATCTGCATCGGGTAGACGTGCTCGCTGGTGTCGACCGCAACATCGATGATCACCAGGCGATCCTTCATGGCGAACGCTTCGGCCATCTTCGACTTCAAATCTTTCGATTCGGTGATGCGTACGCCCACATGGCCGTAGGCTTCAGCCAGCTTGATGAAGTCGGGCAGCGATTCCATGTAGGAGTGCGAGTGACGGCTGCCGTAGCTCATGTCCTGCCACTGGCGAACCATGCCCAGCACACCGTTGTTGAGGATGACGATCTTCACCGGCAAGCCGTATTGCAGGCAGGTCGACAGCTCCTGGATGTTCATCTGGATACTGCCTTCGCCGGTGACGCAGGCAACGTCGTCGTCCGGAAAGCTCAGCTTGATGCCCATCGCTGCTGGCAGACCGAAGCCCATCGTGCCCAGACCACCGGAGTTGATCCAGCGGTTAGGCTTGTTGAACGTGTAGTACTGCGCAGCGAACATCTGGTGCTGACCCACGTCGGAGGTCACAAAGGCGTCGCCCTTGGTCACTTCGCAGAGGGTTTCGATCACGGTCTGCGGTTTGATCTTGCTGCCGTCGCCCTTTTCATAAGGGAACAGGCCGCGATCGCCACGCCATTCATCGACCTGCTTCCACCAACTGGCCACGGACTCCTTGTTCGGGGTCTCGCCGATTTCCTTGAGGATCGCGACCATTTCGGTCAGGACGCTCTCGACCGGACCCACGATTGGCACGTCAGCCTTGATGGTCTTGGAGATCGACGCCGGGTCGATGTCGATGTGGATGATCTTGGCGTTCGGGCAGAATTTCGCCGGGCCGTTGATCACCCGATCGTCGAAGCGTGCGCCGACGGCGAGGATCACATCGGCATGGTGCATCGCCAGGTTCGCGGTGTAGCTGCCGTGCATGCCGAGCATGCCGATGAACTGACGGTCAGTGCCAGGGAAAGCGCCCAGACCCATCAAGGTGTTGGTCACCGGCAGGTTGAGCATTTTCGCCAGCTCGGTCAGTTGCGCGGAGCCATTGCCGAGAATCACGCCGCCGCCGGAGTACAGCACCGGGCGCTTGGCCGCCAACAACATTTCTGCTGCTTTGCGGATCTGCCCGGAGTGACCGCGAACGGCCGGGCTGTAGGAGCGCAGCTTGGCTTTCTTCGGGAAAACGTATTCGAATTTCTCGGCCGGATTGGTCATGTCTTTCGGGATGTCGACCACGACCGGGCCCGGACGACCGGACTGCGCCAGGTAGAAGGCCTTCTTCATGACTTCCGGGATTTCCGAAGCGTGCTTGATCATGAAGCTGTGCTTCACGATCGGCCGGGAGATACCGATCATGTCGGTTTCCTGGAACGCGTCGGTGCCGACCATGGTGCTTGGCACCTGACCGGAAATGATCACCATCGGAATCGAGTCCATATAGGCGGTGGCGATACCGGTGATGGCGTTTGTGGCGCCTGGACCGGATGTCACCAATACCACGCCGGCTTTACCGGTGGCACGGGCGTAGCCGTCAGCCATATGGGTAGCCGCTTGTTCGTGACGAACCAGGATGTGGGTCACTTCCGGTTCTTTGAACAGGGCATCGTAAACATGCAGGAGAGCACCACCCGGGTACCCGTAGATATATTTGACGCCTTCGTCACGCAAAAAGCGGACGAGCATCTCACCGCCAGATAAAAGCTCCACGTTGTTCACCTCTAAAACGCCAGAATACCGTCCACAAAAAAGGGGCGGGTCTTAATAGGTTTACTTCTCGGCAGAGCATGAGCGACGGTGGTCGCCGACTACGTCAGCACTGACTGAGCAAGTATTGGGATCGTCCCAAGTGTTGCGGGCCTTTCCCACCCAGCGCGAGGTAACGCGTTGCGGGTGTAACAGGTCGGCGCGGATGTGCGCCTCATGATCTACCGAGTGGGTCTGCTTCTGGCAGTCCCTCTACAGCGGACTTTGGATTCTTCTGTTTCGCCCTCTGCAAGTCAAGTCGTCTGTGGGGTTAATTGTGGGTAAGCACATGAGAACGCAAGAAAAAACCTGAAAAGCGCTACTCTGTTAGCGTCAATTGCGCATTTTTGCCAAGGAATCAGCATGCGAACGCTCCTCCTCACTTTGCTGATCGGTCTCAGCCCATGGTGCTCGGCCGCTCAAATCTACAAATGGGTCGATGCCCAAGGCGTCACACATTTCGATGCACAACCGCCGCAGGGCCAACCGGCGACGACCCTGCAAACGCCCTCCTCACCCGCGCCGAAAGCCGCGCCGCTGCCGGGCGGCGGCGTACTCGGCGATCAGAAAGCCATTGATGCCAAGGTGAAGAAACAGGTCGCCGAGCAGCAGGCGCAGCTCAAGGCCTTTTGCGAACAGGCACGCACGAACCTGGCGCAACTGCAGAACAATCCGCGCTTGCGTGAGGAGGTCGAGGGGGATTTGCGCAGGCTCGATGATACACAGCGTCAGGAACGCATCGTCGAAGCGAAGAAGCAGATTGCCGAGAATTGCTCGTAATCGCGACGTGGGAACTTGTAGGAGCTGACGAGTGCAACGAGGCTGCGATCTTTTGATCCTGCTCGTCTAAAGTCAAAAGATCGCAGCCTTCGGCAGCTCCTACAAAGCTCCTACACAACCGCGCTCAGCGGGAGGCAGTGATCAGCCGGTCAAACTCTTTGAGCAGCACCTGCAACTGCCGATCCTTGCCGCCAAGGTTGCGCTGGGCGAAGACCATTTCCGCCATTTCCTGAATGCCCGAGGCGTTCGGCAAGGGCAGATCCTGTTCGAGGATCATCTTCATGCGCGGCAGGAAGATCCATTGCAGCCATTGCTCGAAGTCCAGCGTGTCGACCGAGAACGGCTCGACACTGCTCAGGGCTTCGACCGACGGCTGAACCTCATCCCACCAGCCCTGGGTGCGCAGCTCGCGTTCAATCAACAACAGCTGATCGGCGATTTTCGGGAAACGCACGTCCATCACAGGGAAACCTTGGCCTTCTGACGGGCCAGCGCGGCGCCGGCGGAATCGCCTTGTTTCTCACGAGATTGAGCGATGATTTCCCACAGGCTGGCTTGCAGATCCGGACGACCGTTGGCCATGGTCAACGCGCGACGGGCAAATTGCTCGGCTTGCGGCGCATCGCCCTGGGCCATGCGCACCTGCGCCAGACGGTAAAGCACTTGTGGCTCCCGGGGGGCGACACGTTGCGCCCGCTCCAGGCTGGAAGAGGCACCGTTGAGGTCGCCGCCGGCCTGCTGCTGTTGCGCGGTGGTCAGCAAGGCGAGTACCGGACCGTCCAGTTGCTCATCCGCCGACAGCCCGCCACCGCTGCTGGCCGAAGGAATGCCACTTGGCGTCGACGGCATGCTGTAGCTGCCGGAGTTGATCGGTGCCGACTCAACCGCCGATGGGTTGTAAGGCCCCGACGTGATACCGCCAGATGCAGGCCCCGGGACGATCGGCGAAGAACTGATCGGTGTTGACACCGCAGCACCGCCGCCCGGCACCATCACCACCACGCCGGTATCGCCTTGCGGAATCGCCTGAGTCTGGCCCTGCGCCGGGCGCTTGACCGTGGTCTGGCGGAAACCGCCATTGGCGCCGATGCGTTCGCTATTGGACACGGCCGTACCCGAATCCACTACCGGAATCGAACCACGCTGTACGGTGGAGCAGCCGCTGAGCAAAGCCACGGCGGTCACCGCTGGAATCAACCACTTGTTCACTTGAAACCCTCTTTGCTTAATTCATCCAGCCCTTGACCCAGTCCATCACCGATTCCGGCGAGGCAGGTGTTTCGCTTGCACACGCGGCGCCGGGTGGCGGCTCGCTGCCGCGAATATACGGCATCTGTACCGCGCCGGGGCAGTTGGCATCGGAACCCTGGCCGGTGCGCGAATCGACCCACGCTTGCACGACGTTGTCCGGCTGCGGCATGTCCAGCGGCAGCGGATCGGCCTTGCGCATGAAACTGGTCCAGACCTGCAGCGCACCGGTGGCCCCGGTGAACGGCGTCTTGCCGTTGTCGTCGCGACCCAGCCAGACCACTGCCAGCAGATCCTGACTGAAACCGGCAAACCAGCTGTCGCGCGAATCGTTACTGGTACCGGTCTTGCCCGCCAGTGTCAGGGTCTTGGGCAGCACGTTATAAACCGAACTGCCTGTACCTTCACGCATCACCCGCTGCATGGCGTTCTGGATCAGGTAAATCGAGGCAGGGTCGAAGCGCTGTTCGATCTGGAACGGATAACGCTTGAGCGGCTCGCCCTCGGCGGTCAGCACGCTGCGAATGCCGCGCATCGGCGTATTGAAACCACCGTTGGCCAGCGTCTGGTACATGGTCGCCACTTCGATCGGCGTCATACCGCCAGCACCGAGCAGCATCGACGGGAACGCCGGGAATTCACGGGTAACTCCCAGACGACCTACGGTCTTGAGCACGTTCGGCACGCCGACTTCCAGGCCCAGGCGCGAGGTCGACAGGTTGTAGGAATGCGCCAGGCCCTGATAGAGGAACACCGTACCGTGGGAGCGGCGATCGTAGTTCTGCGGCTTCCACACCTGACCGTTGGCGCCTTTGACTGACAGCGGATCGTCCGACAGCCAACTGGTCAGCGTGTACTGGCTCGGTTTCTCAAGCGCGGTCAGATACACCGCCGGTTTGATCAGCGAGCCGATCGGGCGTACCGCATCGAGTGCGCGGTTGAAACCGGCGTAACTGGCCTGACGGCTGCCGATCATCGCCTGGACTTCGCCGGTTTCCGGGTTGGTCACGACCATCGCCGCTTCGACGTCATCCGAGCCCTTGCGCCCGGCCAGACGCTTGAATGTGTCGTTGACCGAGGCTTCGGCTTTCATCTGCAGAATCGGGTCGAAACTGGTGAAGATGCGCAGCCCTTCTTCGGTCAAGTCTTCGTCGCGGTAGTCTTCGCGCAACTGGCGTTTGACCAGGTCGATAAAGCCCGGGAACGAGCTGTCGGCGAGCTTGCCGCGAGTCGTCACACCGAGCGGCATTTTCTTCGCCGCCTCGACCTGTTCGGGGGTTGCCACGCCTTGCTGCGCCAGCACGTCGAGGACCAGATTGCGCCGCTCCAGCGCGCGCTCCGGGTTGCGACGCGGGTTGTAGTAGGACGGCCCCTTGACCATGCCGACCAGCAACGCTACCTGATGCAGTTTCAGCTCGGACAATGGCTGGCCGAAGAAGAACTGACTGGCCAGACCAAAACCGTGCACCGCACGCTGACCGTCCTGACCGACGAAGACTTCGTTGAGGTAGGCCTCAAGAATTTCCTTCTTGTCGTAATGCAGTTCCAGCAGCAACGCCATCATCGCTTCGGTGAGCTTGCGGGTCAGGCTGCGTTCGCTGGTCAGGTAGAAGTTCTTCACCAACTGCTGGGTCAGCGTACTGCCGCCCTGGGTCATCTTGCCGCCGGAGGTGTTGATCCACACGGCGCGGGCGATCGATTTCGGCGACACGCCCCAATGGCTGTAGAAGTCGCGGTCTTCGACGGCGATCAGGGTTTCGAGCAGGTACGGCGGCACCTGATCGAGTTTGATCAGGATGCGGTCTTCGAGATTTTTCGGGTAAATGCCGCCGATCATCAGCGGCTCGAGGCGCACCACCGACAGTTTCGAACCGTTGGTCGAGGACAGTTCGGCGACGTAATCGCCGGAGAAGCGCACACGCACCGGCTGCGGCTTTTCCAGACCTTCATAGAACTGGAAGCCACGGGTGTTCAGGTCAACCGTATTGCCGCTGACGGCGGCGGCGCCGGGGCCATTGCTCACGGCTTCGCGGCGATAGCCGAGGGCATCGAGTTCGGTGAGGAAATCGTCCTTGCTGAGCTTCTGTCCGACGAACAGCTCAAGCGGGCGCGCGTACACCTTGGCCGGGATGGTCCAGCGCTTGCCGGAGAACTTCTCCTGCACCACGGCATCGAGGTAAACGGCAAAGCCGGCCAGCACTACAAGGCCGACCAGGCTGAGTTTAATGGCCCAGCTCAACCATGGGCTGAGGCCCTTGGCTGGTGGTTTTTTCTTGGTACGGGGGGATCGGGATCGAGTCATGGCGGCGGATTATACGCACTTTATCGATCCTCAACAGGCACGCGCGGAGGTTTGCGTCAGGCGGGCAAGCAGCCATAATGGCCGCCTCGAATTCCCCCGCCTCTGAAGGATCGCCCGTGAGCCAGTCCCTGATCGCTGCCCTGCAAAACCCGGCCCTCTACCCGCATCCCGTCGAAGGGTTTCAGGTCATCGAAACCCACATCTCGTGGGTGATTCTCACCGGGCCCTTTGCCTATAAAGTGAAGAAGCCGGTGAATTTCGGCTTCCTCGACTTCACCAGCCTCGACGCACGTGCGCATTTCTGCGCTGAAGAGCTGCGGCTGAACCAGCGTCTGACCGATGATTTGTATCTGGACGTGTTGCCGGTCACCGGCAGCGTCGAGGCACCGCAACTGGGCGGCGACGGCCCGGCTATCGAATACGTGCTGAAAATGCGCCAGTTCCCGCAGAGCGGCTTGCTCAGCACCCTGCAAGCCAATGGCGAACTGACCACTCAGCACATCGACGCGTTGGCCGAGCAGATCGCCCATTTCCATCTCAACGCCCCGAAAGTCCCGGCCGAACACGACGCCGGTACACCGGACAGCGTGATGGCGCCGGTCGCGCAAAATTTCGAGCAGATCCTGCCGTTCCTCAGCGACAAGAACGACTTGCTGCAACTTGAGGCATTGAAAGCCTGGGCCGAAAGCAGCTTCGAGCGCCTCAAGCCCCTGTTCGCCCAGCGCAAGACACAAGGTTTCACCCGTGAATGCCACGGCGACATTCACCTGGGCAACGCCACGGTCATCGACGGCAATGTGGTGATCTTCGACTGCATCGAGTTCAACGAGCCATTCCGTTTCACTGATGTCTGGGCCGACACCGGCTTCCTCGCCATGGACCTGGAAGACCGTGGCCTGAAATCGTTGGCGCGTCGCCTCATCAGCCAGTATCTGGAACTGACCGGCGACTATGAGGGCCTGGAAGTGCTGAACTTCTATAAAGCCTACCGCGCGCTGGTGCGGGCCAAGGTGGCACTGTTCAGCATGCCGGCGGACGCGACTGCGGTGCAGCGCGCCACCACCCTGCGCCAGTACCGCAACTACGCCAACCTGGCGGAAAGCTACAGCACCATTCCTTCGCGCTTCATGGCCATTACCCACGGTGTTTCCGCAGTCGGCAAGAGCCATGTGGCCATGCGCCTGGTCGAAGCGCTGGGCGCAATTCGCCTGCGTTCCGATGTCGAACGCAAGCGCCTGTTTGGCGAGCAGACCGTCGCCAACGATGTGCAGGCCGGCATTTACAGTGCCGACGCCAGCACCGCGACCTACGCACGTCTGCATGAAATCGCCGAGGTGATTTTGCACGCCGGGTTCCCGGTAGTGATCGACGCGACCTATCTCAAACGCGAGCAGCGCGATAACGCGGCGAAGATTGCCGAAGCCACTGGCACGCCGTTCCTGATCCTCGACTGCAATGCCCCGCAAGCCGTGATCGAGAGCTGGCTGGCGATGCGCCAGGCCGATCAGAAGGATCCGTCCGACGCCACCCTGGCAGTGATCGAAGCGCAGCAGGCCAACCGCGAAGCGCTGACCCCGGAGGAGATTCTGCGCAGCAAACGCGTGCAGACCAATGAATCCGGCACGCTGGACACTGTGGTCGCGCAGATCCGTCAGCGCCTGCCGGGCCTGTAAAAAACTATTTCGGCCGTGAAGCCCTCGCTCGCTTCACGGCCGGCAAATAGTGGCACTATACTGGCGTCATAAAACCAACAGGTGATCTGACATGAGCCAGCCTAAACTGCTCGACACTCCGCTTTACGCCCTGCTGCACAAAGATGACGTTGCAGGCTTCAACAAAGAACGTCCACAGGATGATCTGATCGACATGGTCGGCGGCGATTTCCGTGGCCTCGACCTGCGTGAACTGAACGCCGATAACGTGGATTTCCGGGATGCGTATTTCCGCTCCGCCGATTTGCGCGGCATCGATTTCCGCAAGGCTTCGCTCGAAGGCGCCAGCCTGGCCCATGCACAGATTTCCGGTGCGTACTTTCCGCCGGAGCTGAGTGCCGACGAGATCCTGATGTCGATGAATTTCGGCACACGGTTGCGCTATCGCACCCGCTGATATCCGGAAATCTTCCTGACACCACGCCTTGCCCCTATGGGAGCGAGCCCGCTCGCGACGGCGTAGTGTCAGTCGATATTGATTGTGTCTGATACGCCCTCTTCGCGAGCAGGCTCGCTCCCACATTGATAATCGTTTACCTCCCTTCCCTCTGCGTTCGCAGGTCCTTTATCCCCCTTTCTTAGAAGCTTTTGCGTCGAATCCGACCAAACAACCACGCTTTTCCTACTGATGGCTACACTGCTGAGAAGCTCGCCCACGCACCATTCGGCCGTCGCAAGGAGGCTTGATGAATGATGAACTGCAACACCTGAAAAATCTTGGCAAGACATCGGCGCAATGGCTGCATGCCGTGGGCATCCACAGCGCCTCGGACTTGCGTCGCCTCGGTGCAGTGGATGCCTACCGGGCCGTGCGTACTCGAGGCTTTCGCGCTTCAAAGGTGTTGTTGTATGCGATCGAAGGGGCGTTGATGGACGTGCACTGGAACGACATCCCTGCCGAGCGCAAGGACGCCTTGAACAAGCAGCTCGAAGCCATTTCCGCGCGCCATAAAAACTGAACAGGCGCTGACGCCATGTATTTACTGGGGGAACAATCGGCCCACGCCGACGCATTGATCAATCGCTTGCAGAGTCTTCCCGGGCAGTGGCTGCAGGATTTGTCGCCGTGCGCGCCTGTTGTCGAACTGGAGGCCACGGATGATTTGTATACGCAGTTGCCGGACGATCAGCTGTTTTTGCTGAGCGAGGGCGTGGTACATGGCTGCATCGCGGGCCGTGCGCTGTTCTACTGGCAGGAAGGTGATCTGCTCGGCCTGCAACGTGGCGAGCAATGGAGCGACTGTCGCGTATGCAGCGACAGCACTGTGCGCCTGCTGCCCTATGGTCGCGCAGAGGTTTTGCAGCATTTGTATGCCGACCCTGATCGAGCCGAGCAGCTTCTGAGCTATCTGCTCGGGCAAATGGCGCTGCTCGCCCACGCTGTGGCCGAGTTGAAACCCCGGGAGTTCCGCAGCACCAACGGCTTCAAACGGGTCGAGGCCGGCGCCGTGCTGATTCAACAGGGCGATGCAGCGGACCATGTTTTCGTGATTATCGATGGGCATGCTGAGGCATTTGTTGACGGGCACAAGGTCGGTGACGTGCCGAAGGACGAGATTTTCGGCGCCATGGCGTTGTTTACCGGCGAGCCGCGCAACGCCACGGTAGTGACTTCCGAGCCGAGCACGGTGATGTTGATTCCCGGTGATCAATTTTTGAGCATGACCCGCAGCAACCCGAAGATCGCCCATGGCCTGATTGAGGGTATGGCTCGGCGCATCGGACAGTTGAATCGCCAGATCACGCAGTTGACGACGCAGCGCACCTAGCGCATAGCCCTTTATTCACAGGGCCTCACCACCACTCGCAAAACTAAATTACAGATTTGCAAAAACAGCGGTTGACGCGGTAATGAGAATCGCTATGATTATCACAACTGGTCGCGAGATCAGTCGATATTCTGAAAAGCCCTTGGTTCGGACTCTCAGATTATCTCCTCATCAGGCTAATCACGGTTATTTGACCCGGTTTTTACCGGGTCTTTTTTTGCCTGCCGAAAAGTCATTTGGCGAATTGCTGACGCATCTGCTCGCAGTAATCCGGCGTCGGCGTGGCCGGCGTGTACCAGACGTAATCGGCCATCGCCGCCGTTACCGCAGCGCCCTGCTCGGCCAGCATCAATACGATCGGTGGCTTGCCAGCGCCGAGATCCAACAGATGCAGCGGCACGCCGACATCCTTGCGCGCATGCCAGGCACCGGCCAGCAGGATCGAAGGCATTGGCGCCGCCAGCATGCGTTCGGCCATGCGTCGATCACGCTGTTGCTGAATTGCCAGCATCGCCGGCATCCGTGATTCGGGCAGCAGGCCGCAGTGGGATTCACTGACTTGTCCAAGCAACGTGTTCTGCACGGACAACGCATTACTGCGAGAACCGTTCAGCGCAGGTGGATTTCGATAAAACGCACGGATTTCCCTGTCATCGAGATTGGCCGCCAGCAGCGGATATGGCTGTGTCAGAGCGAAACGCACGATCGGCCCGTAAAGATTCCAGTCCCAGCCCTCCTGCCAGGCCAATGCCGCAGGCAAATCAGCCGCAACGGAATTCGACTGGCGCAACGCATCGACTTTCGCTTGTTGATCCGGCGTGAGCATTTCCAGCAGCAGACTGCCTTGCGCCCGGCGCTTGCCCAGCGACTGCAACAGCCACAATTGCGCAGCATGATGATCGGCATTGTCGTGCTGCTCACCGATGATCAAACGCTCAGGTTCAGCGAGACGCACCAGCAGTTGCTGCGCGGTGAGCATCTCGCCGCTGCGCAGATCGCGGATATCGCCGCCCACCGGTGGAGCCGCCACGTGCTGACACCCCGCGAGCAACACCAGCGCCAACAACCACAATCCACGCATGCGACACCTCGATGATTGATCAGCGGGCGATGATCAGCGGATGCCCACGCTCCGGGTGCGGCTGCACCAAAACCTCCAGGCCGAACACCGCTTTGAGCGTATCCGGACGCAGCACCTGCTGCGGGGTATCCAGCGCAACCGGGCGCCCCTCCTCCAGCAACAGCACGCGATCACAATAGCGCGCCGCAAGATTCAGATCATGCAGGATCACCAGCACCGCCGCGCCGCGATCGGCGAACTCGCGCACCGCTTGCAAGGTGGTGTGCTGATGCAGCGGATCGAGCATCGATGTCGGTTCGTCGAGCAACAAGGTTTGCCCGGCCTGACCCGGCCAGAGTTGCGCCAGCACCCGCGCCAGATGCACGCGCTGACGCTCGCCACCTGACAACGCCAGATAGCTGCGCCCACTCAGGTGCCCGGCATCGGCGGCGGCCAGCGCTGCCGCGACGATTTCGTCATCACGTACGCGCCCGGTCTGGTACGGCAAACGGCCCATGCCGACGACCTCTTCGACGGCGAAGGCAAAATCCAGCGTCGACACCTGCGGCAACACCGCCAGTCGTTGTGCCCGCTGTGTTCCGCTCCAATAGCTCAATGCCTGACCATCGAGCGAAACGTTGCCGTCACTGGCGAGCAACTCCCCGCACAAGGCGCCAAGTAACGTGCTTTTCCCGGCGCCGTTCGGCCCCAGCACCCCAAGCACCTCGCCGGGTTCGAGCCCGAGCGTAACCCCACTGAGCACCGCTTTGCGGCCACGGCGGACATGCAGATCGTGCGCGGACAACATCAGGCACGCCCTCGCAGCAGCAGATAAAGGAAGAACGGCGCGCCGATAAACGCGGTGACAATGCCGATCGGCAACTCCGCCGGCGCCAGCGCCAGGCGCGCCACCAGATCGGCGAGCAATAACAGGCTCGCACCCGCCAGCACCGAGGCTGGCAATAGCACTTTGTGATCCGGGCCGGCCAGCAGGCGCACCAGATGCGGCACCACAAGCCCGACAAAACCGATCATGCCCGCAGCGGCCACCGCCGCGCCGACACCCAGCGCGGTGCAGAACACCAGTTCGCGCTTGAGCCGTTCGACATCGATGCCCAGATGACCGGCCTCGGATTCACCGAGCAACAAGGCATTCAATGCCTTGGCCCGACGCGGCAGCCACAGCGCCACGCCGATGGTGATGATCAGCAAGGGCCACAACCGCGCGTAACTGGCGCCGTTGAGGCTGCCCAGGTTCCAGAAGGTCAGGGTGCGCAGCGTGGCGTCATCGGCCAGGTAAGTGAACAGACCGACCGCCGAACTGGCCAGCGCCGTCAGCGCGATACCGGCCAGCAACATGGTCGCCACGTGGGTCTGACCGTTGCGCCTGCCCAGCCGATAGACCAGCGCCGTCACCCCGAGCCCGCCAAGAAACGCGCACACCGACAACAGATACGGCCCGAACCACTCCGGCAGGCCGCCAAAGAACGAGCCGCCGACAATCGCAATCGCCGCGCCAAGTGCCGCGCCACTGGACACCCCGACCAGCCCCGGGTCCGCCAGCGGATTACGAAACAGACCCTGCATCGCCACGCCGGACAGCGCCAGCACGCCACCGACCGCCAAGCCGAGCAAGGTTCGCGGCAGGCGGATCTGGCCGAGAATCAGCTCGGCCTGCTCCAGCCCCTCCGGCGCCAGCGGCACGCCAACCAGACGCAGCGCGGCGCGCAAAGTGTCAAACAGCGGCAGGCTCACCGGCCCCAATGCCAGCGACAGCCAGATCGCCAGCAGACACAACAATGTCAGGCCGATGAACAAGCCACGGGGTTTGACCAGTGTGGTCATTGGCCGCCCTTGGCCGGGTAGAAATTGTCCGTCAGGGTTTGCAAAGCAGCCGGCAACCGTGGCCCGAGACCGCCAACCAGCAGCGTCGGGTCCAGCTCCATCACCCGCCCGCTCTTGGCCGCGCGGCTGGAATTGAGGATGGGGTTTTCCTTGAACAACGCGGCTTTTGCCGCTTCGCCGGTCAACGCTCGGTCAGCGAACACCAGTACTTCGGGATCGAGGCTGGCGAGGGATTCGACAGAAAACGGTTTGTAGCCGGTATGCGTCGCGAGGTTGTGCCCGCCCGCCTGTTGCAGCAGCCAATCGGCGGCAGTGTCCTTGCCGGCGATCAACGGCTTGCCGCCGGCGTGCCCGAGCAGCAGCAACACACCGGGGGCTTTCTGTGTGGTTTGCACTTGGGCAACTCGCACTGTCTGCGCCTGGAGCTGCTGTTGATAATTCTCCAGCAACTGCGCAGCCTTCTCTTGCGCACCGAGCAACTGGCCCAGATGAGTGACATTCTTTTCCAGCGTCGGCAGATCAGGCTGGGCTGAAAACAACTCGACCTGTACCTTGGCTGCTTTGACTTGCGCCAGAACCGGCGGCGGCCCCATTTCTTCGGTACCGATCAGAATGTCCGGACGCAGGCTCAAGATGCCTTCGGCCGACAGGCTGCGCTGATAACCAATACTCGGCAGCGCCTGCAACGATTCGGGATGCTGGCTGGTGGTATCGACCCCCACCAGCTTCGACTCGCCGCCCAGTGCGCTGACCCATTCCGACAGCGCGCCACCGGCGCTGACCCAGCGTTGCGGTAAATCCGCCGCAGCCGCCTGATGGCAGAGCAAAAGGCCGGCGCACAGCACGGCAACGCGGGTTTTCAGGCGCATACACAGCTTCCTTGAACAAGGTTTCCCGGGCATCGGCGCAGCGAGCCAAGTATCCTCGGCAACGGCCAGACTCCCTGTGGGAGAAGGTCGCCATTTGATAATTGTTTGCATTTGAACGTCAAGCTCGGACATATCCAGACACGAGCGGACATTAGAGGATAGCCATGAAGTTTCTCTGCGCCGGCAGTGATCTGGCCGAAGCCGGCAGTCGCGGTTTCGAAATTGAAGGCAAAAAGCTTTTCGCCGTGCGTCGTGGCGGGCAGGTCTATGTCTACTTCAATCGCTGCCCGCATCGCGGCGTCGGGCTGGAATGGCAGCCCGACCAGTTTCTCGACCCCAGCAACAGTCTGATCCAGTGCGCCACCCATGGCGCACTGTTTCTGATCGAGAACGGCGAATGCGTCGCCGGCCCCTGCGCCGGGCAGTCACTCACGGCAATTGAATGCCGGGAAGATACACGAGGCGTGTGGGTCGACGTTTAACCGTTGAGCCGCACATCGAGTCGGCGGTCGATGACCATCTCTTCATGGTCCAGGCGCACGCCGTACGCCAACACCTCGACACCGCACGCGACCGCCTCACGCAGCGCCTCGGCGTAAGCCCAATCGATTTCCTCGGCCGGGCGCACGGCATCGATGCCGGTGAGGTTCACGCAGTACAACTGCACCGCCCGAATGCCGTCGCGCGCCAGATGCGCCAGCTCGCGCAGATGTTTGGCGCCGCGCTGGGTCACCGCATCGGGAAACGCCGCCACCGCCGTGCCGTCGAAGCCGAGGGTGACGCTTTTGACTTCGACATACGCCGGGCCGCTGGGGTATTCGAGGCGGAAGTCGATGCGGCTTTTTTCCTGTCCGTAGGCAACCTCACGCTTCAACGCGGTAAAGCCGTTCAACTCGGTAATCACCCCAGCCTGCAAGGCTTCCTCAACCAAACCGTTGGCGCGCCCGGTGTTGACACAAAACAGCCGGCCCTGCGGTGTTTCGCCAATCTCCCAAGTGCCGGGCAACTTGCGTTTAGGGTCGTTGGAGCGGCTGAACCAGACCTGCCCGCCCTCGACCTGGCAATTGAGCATCGAGCCGGTGTTGGGGCAGTGAATGGTCAGCAACTCGCCGCTAACGGTCTCGATATCGGCGAGAAACCGCTTGTAACGTCGAATCAGCCGCGCTTCTTCCAGAGCAGGATAAAAGCGCATCAGCCTTGCCAGCTCTTCAAGCCGCGCGCGATGCGCTCCACGGCTTCCTGCAAACGTGCGAGGTTTTGTGTGTAAGCGAAGCGCACGTGATGACCGGCCTGATAACGACCGAAATCCAGTCCCGGCGTAAAGGCGACGTGCTCGGTTTCGAGGAAATGCCGGCAGAACGCGAAGGCATCGCCGCCGAAACGGCTGATATCGGCGTACAGATAAAACGCACCTTCAGGCTCAACGGCAATGTTGAAACCGAGTTCACGCAGCGCCGGCAGGAGGAAGTCGCGACGGCGCGCAAACTCGGCGCGGCGCTCTTCGAGAATCGCAATGGTGGCTGGCTCGAAACAGGCCAGCGCAGCGTATTGCGCCATGCTCGGCGCGCTGATGTAGAGGTTCTGCGCAAGCTTTTCCAATTCGCTGACCGCCGCGTCTGGCGCCACCAGCCAGCCCAGGCGCCAACCGGTCATGCCGAAATACTTGGAGAAACTGTTGAGGACAAAAGCGCCGTCATCGACTTCCAGCACACTGGCAGCATCAGTACCGTAGGTCAGGCCGTGGTAGATCTCATCCACCACCAAGTGCCCGTGCCGGGCCTTGATGGCTGTGGATAATCCGCCCAGTTCATCGCGGGTCAGCAGGGTTCCGGTCGGGTTGGCCGGCGAAGCGACGAGGGCGCCGACACTGTCGTGGTCCCAGTGCCGCGCCACCAGATCCGGGGTCAGTTGATAACGCACCTCCGGCCCGACCGGCACCAATTGCGCCGCGCCTTCGACCAGCCGCAAGAAATGCCGATTGCACGGGTAGCCCGGGTCGGCGAGCAGCCAGTGTTTACCCGGATCGACCAACAGGGCACTGGCCAGCAACAACGCGCCGGAGCCGCCCGGCGTGATCAGAATCCGCCGTGGGTCGATATTCAGGCCATAACGCGATTGGTAGAAACCGGCGATCGCCTCGCGCAGTTCGGGAATGCCACGGGCGGCGGTGTAGCGGGTCTTGCCCGCCGTCAACGCAGCTTGTCCGGCGCGAATGATCGGCTCGGCGGTGGTGAAGTCCGGCTCACCGATTTCCAGATGGATCACGTCGTGGCCTTCGGCCTGCAATTCATTGGCCCGCGCCAGCAGCGCCATCACATGGAACGGTTCGATCGCACGACTGCGCGCACTGTAGGGGGCCATTGGAATGCCTTCGACGGAAAAAAGAGACGATTCTACCTGTCTGCCGGAACGAGCGAGAACCCGTGAAGGTCACAGCCTCAAGAACGCTGGACTGTAACGATCTGAACGTACGCTCCAGGATTGACTAAAATCAGTGATTGAACAGGTCTCCCTTCCCACAGACACGGCTTGTCAGACATCTGCAAGCGCCACCCGCCGGGGGCTCGACATCCGGGAGTAGCGCAGGCTGATTTGATCTGGTAAGTTCGCCCGCTTGCAGCCGCAGGGCCGGCAGGTGTCGGTGATGGAGCAATCCTGCGCAATGGATTACAAGAGTAGAGGCGGTCCATTTCATGCCCACCCAAGCAAAGCAACAGCAGCAAACGTCGATCAGCGGCTTCGAACCTTACGTTCAGAAGGCGGGTGAAGAGTACATGGGCGCTCCGATGCGCGCGCACTTCACCAAGATCCTGAACAAGTGGAAACTGGACTTGATGCAGGAAGTCGACCGTACGGTTGATCACATGAAAGACGAAGCGGCCAACTTCCCTGACCCGGCCGACCGTGCCAGCCAGGAAGAAGAGTTCTCCCTCGAACTGCGCGCCCGCGACCGCGAGCGCAAGCTGATCAAAAAAATCGACAAGACCCTGCAGTTGATCGAAGACGAAGAGTACGGCTGGTGCGAGTCCTGCGGCATCGAGATTGGCGTCAAGCGCCTCGAAGCCCGTCCGACCGCGGATCTGTGCATCGACTGCAAGACCCTGGCGGAAATCAAGGAAAAGCAGGTCGGCAAGTAATCTCGGCCTGAACGAAAAACGGAGCGTGTGAACGCTCCGTTTTTGTTTCTGTGTTTTGCCCGCGGAACCTGCGTCTGCCTCTGTGGGAGCGAGCCTGCTCGCGAAAGCGTCCTCTCAGATAACTCTTTCATGACTGACACAGCTTTCACGAGCAGGCTCGCTCCCACAGAGGTAACCTGCTCAAATTCTGAATAGCCTTTATCGCCTCCATGACTGCCAAATCCCCCGCCTACATCGGCCGCTTCGCCCCTACCCCCAGTGGCCACCTGCACTTCGGTTCGCTGGTCGCTGCGTTGGCGTCTTACCTCGACGCCCGCTCCGTCGGTGGGCGCTGGCTGGTGCGCATGGAAGATCTCGATCCGCCGCGCGAAGAGCCCGGTGCGCAAGCGGCGATTCTCAAGGCGCTGGAAAGCTACGGTTTCGAATGGGACGGCGAAATGGTCCGCCAGAGCGATCGGCACGCTGCCTACGCCGAAGTGCTCAACAGCCTGTTCAACCATGGCCTTGCCTACGCCTGCACCTGCTCGCGCAAACAACTGGAGCCCTATCACGGGATTTATCCGGGGTTTTGCCGCAATGCCGGGCATGATCAGCACGACGCCGCGATCCGCCTGCGCGTGCCGGAGCTGGAATACCACTTCATCGATCGCGTGCAGGGCGAATACCGTCAGCACCTGGGCCGCGACGTCGGCGACTTCGTCATTCGTCGGCGCGATGGTCTCTACGCTTATCAATTGGCGGTGGTGCTCGACGACGCCTGGCAAGGCATTACCGATATTGTGCGCGGCGCCGATCTGCTCGATTCGACGCCGCGTCAGCTGTACCTGCAAGAACTGCTCGGCCTGAAACAGCCGCGCTATCTGCACCTGCCACTGATCACCCAGCCGGATGGCAACAAACTCGGCAAGTCCTACCGTTCGCCGCCGCTTGAGGCTGATCAGGCCACACCGTTGCTGCTGCGGGCCTTGCGCGCGCTGGGGCAGCATCCCGGCACCGAACTGGCTCACGCTTCGCCGCGCGAACTGCTGGCCTGGGGCAGCGCACATTGGGATGCTGCCAAGATCCCGCGCACACTGACCCTGCCCGAAGCGCAACTGCAATGACGACACTTGCAGTCGCGCGCCCATCCGTTACCATCGCCGCACGTTTTCGGGCACGCGCATAAAAAAGAGAGGCCGGGATGTACATCTATCGCTTGGTCCTGCTTTTGGTCGTCGGGATCTACCTGTTCTCCCCCGCCATCATGGATTGGTGGATCGACGCGACGGGCGCCTGGTATCGCCCTTATCTGCTCTGGCTGATCCTGATTGTCGTGACCTTCATCCTGCAGAGCCAAAAAGATGCCGATGAGCTTTAGCCTGACCCAGATGATCCTGATCAGCGCCGCGTACCTGGCGGCGCTGTTCGGCGTTGCCTGGGTCAGCGAACGGGGCATGATCCCGCGCGCGATCATTCGCCACCCGTTGACCTACACCCTGTCGCTGGGGGTTTACGCCAGTGCCTGGGCGTTCTACGGCACGGTGGGCCTGGCCTATCAGTACGGTTACGGCTTTCTGTCCAGCTATCTCGGCGTGTCCGGTGCATTTCTGCTGGCGCCGGTGCTGCTCTATCCGATCCTGAAGATCACCCGCACCTATCAACTGTCGTCGCTGGCCGACCTGTTTGCCTTCCGCTTTCGCAGCACCTGGGCCGGCGCGCTGACCACGATTTTCATGCTGATTGGCGTCTTGCCATTGCTTGCCCTGCAGATTCAGGCAGTGGCCGACTCGATCGGCATCCTCACCGGCGAACGCGTGCAGAGCCGCGTGGCGCTGGCGTTCTGTGCGCTGATCATTCTGTTCACGATTTTCTTCGGTTCCCGGCATATCGCCACGCGCGAGAAACACGAAGGGCTGGTGTTCGCGATTGCCTTTGAGTCGATCATCAAACTGATCGCCCTCGGCGGCGTTGGCCTGTATGCGCTGTATGGTGTGTTCGACGGCCCGCAACAGCTCGAACTGTGGCTGCTGCAAAACCAGACGGCCCTCGCCGCCCTGCACACGCCGTTGCAGGAAGGCCCGTGGCGCACGCTGCTGCTGGTGTTCTTCGCCTCGGCGATCGTGATGCCGCACATGTATCACATGACCTTTACGGAAAACCTCAACCCGCGCTCGCTGGTCAGCGCCAGTTGGGGCCTGCCGCTGTTTCTGCTGCTGATGAGTCTCGCCGTACCGCTGATTCTCTGGGCCGGACTGAAACTCGGCGCCACCACAGACCCGGAATATTTCACCCTCGGCATCGGCATCGCCGCCAACAGCAAACCGTTGGCCTTGCTTGCCTACGTCGGTGGCCTGTCCGCCGCCAGTGGCCTGATCATCGTCACCACCCTGGCCTTGTCGGGCATGGCGCTGAACCATCTGGTGCTGCCGCTCTATCAGCCGCCGGCCGAAGGCAACATCTACCGCTGGCTGAAATGGACGCGTCGGGCGCTGATCGTGGCGATTATCATGGCCGGTTTCGGTTTCTATCTGATGCTCGGCGTCGAGCAGGATCTGGCCAATCTCGGCATCGTCGCGTTCGTTGCGACCCTGCAATTTCTGCCCGGGGTGTTGTCGGTGCTGTACTGGCCGACCGCCAACCGCCGTGGTTTCATCGCCGGTCTGCTGGCGGGGATCACGGTCTGGGTGGTGACCATGCTGCTGCCGCTGGTCGGCAATCTGCAGGGTTTCTATATCCCGCTGCTGAACATGATCTACGTGCTCGACGACACCAGTTGGCACATGGCGGCCATCGCCTCGCTGGCCGCCAACGTCCTGATGTTCACTTTGATCTCGCTGTTCACCAACGCCAGCCCGGAAGAAGCCAGCGCCGCCGAAGCCTGTGCGGTGGATAACGTGCGCCGCCCGCAACGCCGCGAACTGCACGCCGCCTCGCCGCAGGAGTTCGCCACGCAACTGGCCAAGCCGCTGGGTGCCAAGGCTGCGCAGAAAGAAGTCGAGCAAGCGCTGCGCGACTTGTATCTGCCCTTCGATGAACGCCGGCCGTATGCCTTGCGCCGGTTGCGCGACCGCATCGAGGCCAACCTGTCCGGCCTGATGGGTCCGAGCGTTGCGCAGGATATGGTGGAAACCTTCCTGCCCTACAAGGCTGGCGGCGAAAACTACGTCACCGAAGACATTCACTTCATTGAAAGCCGTCTCGAGGATTACCACTCGCGCCTCACCGGCCTGGCCGCCGAACTCGACGCCCTGCGCCGCTACCACCGCCAGACCTTGCAGGAACTGCCGATGGGCGTCTGCTCGCTGGCCAAGGATCAGGAGATCCTGATGTGGAACAAGGCCATGGAAGAGCTGACCGGCATCGCTGCGCAGCGAGTGGTCGGTTCGCGTCTGAGTACCATCGCCAACCCGTGGAAAGAGCTGCTGCAAGGCTTCATCAACCTGCCCGACGAGCATTTGCACAAACAGCATCTGGCCCTCGATGGTCAGACCCGCTGGCTGAATCTGCACAAAGCGGCAATCGACGAGCCGTTGGCCCCGGGTAACAGTGGCCTGGTGTTACTGGTCGAGGATTTGACCGAAACGCAGATGCTCGAAGATAAACTGGTGCATTCCGAACGGCTGGCCAGCATCGGTCGACTCGCAGCGGGTGTGGCCCACGAAATCGGCAACCCGATCACCGGCATCGCCTGCCTGGCGCAGAACCTGCGCGAAGAGCGCGAAGACGACGGCGAGCTGACGGAAATCAGCGGGCAGATTCTCGAGCAGACCAAACGCGTCTCGCGCATCGTCCAGTCGCTGATGAGCTTCGCCCATGCCGGCAGTCATCAGCACAACGACGAACCGGTGTGTCTGGCCGAAGTCGCGCAGGATGCCATCGGCCTGCTGGCGCTGAACCGGCGCAATTTCGAAGTGCAGTTCTACAACCTGTGCGATCCCGATCATTGGGTCGAAGGCGACCCGCAACGGCTTGCCCAGGTGCTGATCAATCTGCTCTCCAACGCCCGCGACGCCTCGCCGCCGCACAGTGCGGTACGGGTCAAGAGCGAAGCCGGCGAACACACGGTCGATCTGATCGTCGAAGACGAAGGCAGCGGTATTCCGTCGAGCATCATGGACCGATTGTTCGAACCTTTCTTCACCACCAAGGATCCGGGTGAAGGCACCGGTCTGGGCCTTGCACTGGTCTATTCCATCGTTGAAGAGCATTATGGACAAATCACCATCGACAGCCCGGCTGATGTACAAAGCCAACGCGGCACCCGTATCCGGGTGACCTTACCGCGTCATGTCGAAGCGACGTCCGCTGTGAACTGAGACCGTCGAGAGTATCGAATCAATGCCGCACATTTTGATCGTCGAAGACGAAACCATTATCCGCTCCGCCTTGCGCCGCCTGCTGGAACGCAACCAGTACCAGGTCAGCGAAGCCGGATCAGTGCAGGAAGCACAAGAACGCTTCACCATTCCTACGTTCGATCTGATCGTCAGCGACCTGCGCCTGCCGGGCGCTCCGGGCACCGAGCTGATCAAGCTCGGGCAAGGCACACCGGTGCTGATCATGACCAGTTACGCCAGCCTGCGCTCGGCGGTCGACTCGATGAAAATGGGCGCGGTAGATTACATCGCCAAGCCGTTTGACCACGATGAAATGCTCCAGGCGGTTGCGCGGATCCTGCGTGATCGTCAGTCGGCGCCAGCTGCCGGCGAAGCCACGGCGAGCAAGCCTGCCGCCGGCAATGGCAAAGCCGCTGTGGATAACAGCAATGGCGAAATCGGCATCATCGGCTCCTGCCCGCCGATGCAAGACCTGTACAGCAAGATCCGCAAGGTCGCGCCAACCGATTCCAACGTATTGATTCAGGGTGAGTCCGGCACCGGTAAAGAACTGGTGGCCCGCGCCCTGCACAATCTGTCGAAACGCGCCAAGGCGCCGATGATTTCGGTGAACTGCGCAGCCATTCCGGAAAGCCTGATCGAGTCCGAACTGTTCGGCCACGAGAAAGGCGCGTTCACCGGGGCCAGCGCCGGTCGCGCCGGTCTGGTCGAAGCGGCGGACGGCGGCACCTTGTTTCTCGATGAGATCGGCGAACTGCCCCTCGAAGCCCAGGCTCGCTTGCTGCGGGTTCTGCAGGAGGGCGAGATCCGCCGCGTAGGTTCGGTACAGTCGCAGAAAGTCGATGTGCGGCTGATCGCTGCAACTCACCGCGATCTGAAGAGCCTGGCGAAAATCGGCCAGTTCCGTGAAGACCTTTATTACCGTCTGCACGTGATTGCCCTGAAGCTGCCGCCGCTGCGCGAGCGTGGCGCCGACGTCAACGAAATCGCCAATGCCTTCCTCGCTCGCCAGAGCGCGCGGATCAATCGCACCGACCTGAAATTCGCTGCCGACGCTGAACAGGCGATCCGGCACTATTCGTGGCCCGGTAACGTGCGTGAGCTGGAAAACGCGGTTGAGCGCGCGGTGATTCTCAGCGAAAGCCCGGAGATTTCGGCCGACCTGCTGGGCATCGACATCGAGCTGAGCGATCTGGAAGACGACGAGTTCATCGGTCTGCCGCCGCAAACCGGCGGTAACGCCAGCAACAGCAGCCATGAGCCGACCGAGGATCTGTCGCTGGAAGACTATTTCCAGCACTTCGTCCTCGAGCATCAGGACCACATGACCGAGACCGAACTGGCACGCAAACTGGGCGTCAGCCGCAAATGCCTGTGGGAACGCCGCCAGCGTCTGGGCATTCCACGACGCAAGACCGGGGTCGCCAGCGAAAGCTGAGCGTTACCCACAGCGTGCGCGGGTAACGCATGACAATGTGAAAAAACTGTTACCGCAGTCGATTCACGTAACAGAAGCCGGGGTTATCGGTAACGAAACCCCGGCTTTTTTTCGCCCCTGCAAAACGGTTATATCGACCTAACCCCTTGTTTTACTGGGCTTGGCAAAAGTTGGCACGCACCCTGCTATATGTTTGGTACAAGAACAATAACAAGCAATGCACAAGACAACAAAAATAAGACGAATCGACTCACGCACAATAAAAACAAGACGGCGAGAGGCGCAGCTAACTGATTCTTTTGGAGAGGCGTTGTATTTGGGGCTTGCCCCACGACCAGGCCGAGAACAACAAAAACTGTCCTAAGACAGAGCCTGTACTGGTTGGATCGACAGATCACTGCAATTCAGCGACCAAAGCAATCCGTTTGCTCTTGGCTCCCGATTGGGAGGGTCACGAAGGAAACACTTCGTGGCGAGGGCACTCAACAAAAACAAGAAGCCCGAATCAATAATAAAAAGAGCACGCAACTACTTCTTGGGGAGCTTCGGCTCCCCTTGTAGTTTCTCCCCTCCGTGAAATTCCCCTGCTTTCCCGCGTTCGACCCTTGCAGCTTGCGGCTTGCAGCTCATATCTGCTGCGTCCTACACCATCCCCCGACTAAATGCTAGAATCTGCGCCCATCATGCGGTCATTCTTTTGGTATGGCCGAACATTCCTTCAAACAGTGCATCCCATGCTGAAGAAGCTGTTCCAGTCATTCCGAACTCCCGTGCGTCGTACGCAACACATCCGCAGCACCCCTGAAGTGCTCAACAGCGGCCAACATTCGCTGCAGAAAACGCAGTTCAGCCGCTATGCGGTGAATATCGTCGAACGCCTGCAAGGTGCCGGTTACCAGGCTTATCTGGTCGGTGGCTGCGTGCGTGACATGCTGTTGGGCATCACGCCCAAGGATTTCGACGTCGCCACCAGCGCCACCCCCGAGCAGGTCCGTGCCGAATTCCGCAATGCGCGGATCATCGGTCGCCGGTTCAAACTGGTGCACATCCATTTCGGTCGCGAAATCATTGAAGTCGCGACCTTCCGCGCCAATCACCCGATCAACGAAGACGAGGAAGACAGCAACCAGTCTTCGCGCAACGAGAGCGGGCGGATTCTGCGCGACAACGTCTACGGCACCCTGGAAGAAGACGCGCAACGCCGCGACTTCACCATCAATGCTCTGTATTACGATCCGGTCAGCGAGCGCATTCTCGATTATGCGAATGGCGTGCACGACATCCGCAATCACCTGATCCGTCTGATCGGCGACCCGAAGCAGCGTTACCAGGAAGACCCGGTGCGCATGCTGCGGGCCGTGCGTTTCGCCGCCAAGCTCAACTTCGGCATCGAGAAGCACACCGTGCAGCCGATCCGTGAGCTGGCGCCGATGCTGCGCGAGATTCCGTCGGCGCGGCTGTTCGAAGAAGTGCTCAAGCTGTTCCTCTCCGGGCACGGCGCGATCACCTTTGAAATGCTGGTTGATCTGCAACTGTTCGCCCCGCTGTTCCCGGCCAGTGCCGAGGCGCTGGAATACAACCCGGAATACACCCACACGCTGATCAGCGAAGCGCTGACCAACACCGACCTGCGCATCAAGCAGAACAAACCGGTGACCCCGGCGTTCCTGTTTGCCGCCCTGCTCTGGCCGGCACTGCCGGCCCGCGTGTTGCGTCTGCAGGAACGTGGCATGCCGCCGATTCCGGCGATGCAGGAAGCCGCTCACGAGCTGATTGCCGAACAGTGCCAGCGCATCGCGATTCCGAAGCGCTTCACCATGCCGATCCGCGAAATCTGGGACATGCAGGAACGCCTGCCACGGCGCAGTGGCAAACGCGCCGATCTGTTGCTGGACAACCCGCGCTTCCGCGCCGGCTACGATTTCCTCCTGCTGCGTGAAAGCGCCGGCGAGGAGACCGATGGCCTCGGCGAATGGTGGACCGATTATCAGGACGCCAACGACAGCGAGCGTCGCGACATGATCCGCGACCTCAGCGGCAAGGGTGACGATGCCAGCGGCGCGCCACGCAAACGTCGCCGCAGTGGCGGTTCCAAGCGCAAGCGCGCCGGCGCTTCGAGCGCGACGGGCGAGTAAGCGATGGAACGCATCTACATTGGTCTGGGCAGCAACCTCGCTGACCCGGCCGACCAGTTGCGCAGCGCCATCGCGGCGCTGGGGCAATTGCCGCAGACGAGTCTTGCCGGCGTTTCAGCCTTTTATCAAAGCGATTCACTGTTGCCGGGCCAGCCGCGCTACACCAACGCTGTCGCCGCCCTCGACAGCTCGCTCGCACCGATCGAGTTGCTCGACGCCTTGCAGGCGATCGAAAACGCTCAGGGCCGCGAACGTCTGGAACGCTGGGGACCACGCACGCTGGATCTGGATATTCTGCTGTTCGGCGATCGCCAGATCGATGAGCCACGGCTGAAAGTCCCGCATTACCAGATTCAGGAGCGGGCGTTCGTTCTCTATCCCCTCGCTGAACTGGCACCGCAGGATCTGCGTCTTGCCGATGGCCGCACGCTGACAGACCTGCTGGCCGCCTGCCCGTTCGTCGGCCTCGAACGCATCTCCCAGCCCTGACAAAAATCTTCTGTGAAATGTGGTTATGTGGCGAGGGGACTTATCCCCGCTGGACTGCGAAGCAGGCCCAAATCTGACCAAGCCGTATACAAACATGGGGCCGCTCCGCGACCCAACGGGGATAAATCCCCTCGCCACAGGTCACCTGCCAATCTCCAGTTTTTGTCAGACAAAGATCCCCCCAATCAGGCCCGCCGCGCCGCTGAATCGCATCAGTAACGCCGGTAACACCGCCCGCGTAACAAGGCGGTAACACACGCAATTGACTTCCTGTTGGCTCATCACGACTATAGGCGTCCCGCTGCCGCCAACCCGGCATGAACGGGCGCAATCCAGGCCTTTCAAAGCACGACACAAGACCGTGCGCCTGAGTAGATGAAGAATCACGCGCGTGACTCGCAGCAGTTTCCAGAGCGCCTGAACGAGGATTTTTTACATGCCAGCCATCACCCTGACCACGCTCCAGAGCCTCAAGCAGAAAGGTGAAAAAATCACCATGCTGACCTGCTATGACGCGACCTTCGCCCATGCCTGCAATGAGGCCGGTGTCGAAGTGCTGCTGGTCGGCGACTCCCTCGGCATGGTCCTGCAGGGGCACGACAGCACCCTGCCAGTGACCACGGCGGAAATGGCCTATCACGTCGCCAGCGTCAAGCGTGGCAATGGCGATGCCCTGATCCTCGCCGACCTGCCGTTCATGGCCAACGCCACCCTCGAACAGACCATGAACAACAGCGCCATGCTGATGCAGGCCGGCGCGCACATGGTCAAGGTTGAAGGTCAGCTGTGGCTGGCGGAGTCGATCCGTCTGCTCGCCGAACGCGGTGTGCCGGTGTGTGCGCACATGGGCCTGACCCCGCAAGCAGTGAACATTCTCGGTGGCTATAAAGTGCAGGGCCGCAATGAGAACCAGGCGCGGCAGATGCGTGCCGATGCGATCGCGCTGGAGCAGGCCGGTGCGGCCATGCTCTTGCTCGAGTGCGTGCCGAGCGAACTGGCGGCAGAAATCAGCCAGGCCGTGGGCATTCCGGTGATCGGTATCGGTGCCGGCAACGCCACCGACGGCCAGGTACTGGTATTGCACGACATGCTCGGCCTGTCGATCACCGGCCGCGTCCCCAAATTCGTCAAGAACTTCATGCAAGGTCAGGACAGCATCCAGGCCGCGCTGAAGGCTTACGTCAGTGAAGTCAAAGCCACCACGTTTCCCGGCATCGAACACGGATTCTCTGCATGAACACCGTCAAAACCGTACGCGAACTGCGTGCCGCCGTCGCTCGCGCGCGCAGTGAAGGCAAGCGCATCGGCTTCGTGCCGACCATGGGCAACCTGCACAGCGGCCACGTCGCATTGATCACCAAGGCTACGCAGCGAGTCGATTTCGTCGTCGCGAGTATTTTCGTCAACCCGCTGCAGTTCGGCGCCGGCGAAGACCTCGACAAATACCCGCGCACCCTCGCCGCCGATCAGGAAAAGCTCCTCGAAGCCGGTTGCGACCTGCTGTTCGCGCCGACGGTTGAAGAGATGTACCCGGACGGCATGGCCGGCCAAACCAGGGTCAGCGTGCCGCAATTGTCCGAAGGCCTGTGTGGTGCCAGCCGTCCGGGGCACTTCGAAGGTGTGGCGACCGTAGTCAGCAAGCTGTTCAACATGGTCCAACCGGACCTGGCGATCTTCGGCCAGAAGGATTACCAGCAACTGGCGGTGATCCGCGCACTGGTGCATGACCTGAACATGCCGATCCAGATCATCGGCGAGCCGACCGTGCGTGCAGCGGACGGTCTGGCGCTGTCGTCGCGCAACGGCTTCCTCAGTGAAGACCAGCGCGCCGTGGCACCGGTGGTGTATCGCGTGCTGAGCAGCATCGCCGAATCGATCAAACAAGGTGAGCGTGATTACCCAGCGCTGATCGCTGCGCAGTTGCAGGTGCTGGAAGCGGCGGGGCTGCGTCCGGACTATCTGGAGATCCGTCATGGCCTGACCTTGCGTCCGGCGACGGCGGAAGACCGCGATCTGGTGATTCTGGTAGCGGCGTTCCTCGGCACCACGCGGTTGATCGACAACCTGCACCTGAATCTCGATAGCCCGATTTAAGCAAGCAACGAATTTCCCTGTGGGAGCGAGCCTGCTCGCGAAGGCGGTGTATCAGCGACTTATAAGTTGCCTGACACCACGCCTTCGCGAGCAGGCTCGCTCCCACATGTGTTTCCGGTGCATGCCGGTTGGGCGAAAGTCTTCCGGGCACCTCCGTTTGTCGGCCAGATTCCTCTGCGGATGTTAAAAAAGTACAGGGATCTGGTCAGACAAAGTCAAGACAGAACGCAGCGCGAGGTTTACTGTATTCGCCCTGTGTCCAGATCTCGTGTCGACGCAGTTGATCCCATGCGCTAAAACCCGTGGTTGATCTGTACCGTGTTCAAAAGGCCGTTCAAGTAAAAAGGAAAACCGCAGCGATGGCGTACTACCGCACTCCTCACGACGTTACCGCTCTGCCCGCCTGGCAAGCGTTGAAAGATCACCGCCAAGCCATGCAGGATTTCAGCATGCGCGAAGCCTTCAACGCCGATCCGCAGCGTTTCAATCAGTTCACCCTCAGTAGCTGCGGTCTGTTTCTCGATTATTCGAAGAATTTGATCAACGCCGAGACCCGCAACCTGCTCGTGGGCCTGGCCAATGAAGTCGATCTGAAGGGCGCGATCAAGGCGCTGTTCGACGGCGAAATCGTCAACGCCTCCGAAGGCCGCCCGGCACTGCACACCGCCCTGCGCCGCCCGGTCGGCGACAAATTGTCGGTCAACGGCGTCAACGTGATGCCGGAAGTGCACAAAGTGCTGAACCAGATCACCGATCTGGTTGGCCGAATTCATGATGGCTTGTGGCGCGGTTACACCGAGAAGCCGATCACCGACGTGGTCAACATCGGTATCGGTGGTTCGTTCCTCGGTCCTGAGCTGGTGTCCGAAGCACTGCTGTCCTACGCGCAGAAAGGCGTACGTTGCCACTATCTGGCAAACATCGACGGCAGCGAGTTCCATGAGCTGACGCAGAAACTGCGCGCCGAGACCACGCTGTTCATCGTTTCGTCGAAGTCGTTCAACACCCTCGAAACGTTGAAAAACGCACAGGCTGCACGCGCCTGGTACCTGGCGCAGGGCGGCTCGGAAGCCGAGCTGTATCGCCACTTCATCGCCGTATCGAGCAACAACGCCGCAGCGGTGGCCTTCGGTATCCGCGAAGAAAACATCTTCCCGATGTGGGACTGGGTCGGCGGGCGTTATTCGCTGTGGTCGGCGATCGGTTTGCCGATCGCCCTGGCCATCGGCATGTCCAACTTCAAGGAATTGCTGTCCGGTGCCTACACCATGGACCAGCATTTCCAGACCGCGCCGTTCGAACAGAACATGCCGGTGCTGCTGGCCCTGCTCGGCGTCTGGTACGGCAACTTCTGGGGTGCGCAGAGCCACGCGATCCTGCCGTACGACCACTACCTGCGCAACATCACCAAGCACTTGCAACAGCTGGACATGGAGTCCAACGGCAAGAGCGTGCGTCAGGACGGCACCTCGGTGTCGACCGATACCGGCCCGGTGATCTGGGGCGGCGTCGGCTGCAATGGTCAGCACGCTTATCACCAGCTGCTGCACCAGGGCACCCAATTGATCCCGGCCGACTTCATCGTGCCGATCGTCAGCTTCAACCCGGTTTCCGACCATCACCAGTGGCTGTACGCCAACTGCCTGTCGCAGAGCCAGGCGCTGATGCTCGGCAAGACCCTGCCGGAAGCCGAAGCCGAACTGCGCGACAAAGGCATGGGCGAAGACGACGTGCGCAAACTGGCGCCGCACAAGGTGATCCCGGGCAATCGCCCGAGCAACACCTTGGTGGTGGAACGCATCAGCCCGCGTCGCCTTGGCGCCCTGGTGGCGATGTATGAGCACAAAGTGTTCGTGCAAAGCGTGGTCTGGGGCATCAACGCCTTCGACCAATGGGGTGTGGAACTGGGCAAGGAATTGGGCAAAGGCGTATACAACCGTCTGGTCGGCAGCGACGAGACCGTGGCTGACGATGCCTCGACTCAAGGCCTGATCAACTACTTCCGCGGGCGCCATCGCGGCTGATAAAAGCCTTCGGGCACAACGCTGTTCCCCTGTGGGAGCGAGCCTTCTCGCGAAAGCGGTTCTTCATTCAACACCTTCGTTGACTGACATTCCGCCTTCGCGAGCAGGCTCGCTCCCACAGTTGTTTTGGCACATGACTTGAACCTGTGCAGCGCTCGGCGCATCTTTATTCGTGTCGCACCACAAGAATAAGGAACCGTCATGTTCGATATCAGCACGCTCCCCAAAGCCGATGCCGTGCGCCAGGCCGCTCAGTTGAGCCAGGACGAGTATCGGCGCCTGTACCGCGAATCGATTGAACACCCCAGTGCCTTCTGGGCCGAGCAGGCCACGCGTTTTCTCGATTGGAGCACGCCGTGGCAGACCGTCCAGCGCTATGACCTGAAAACCGGTGAAGCGGCGTGGTTTGCCGGCGGCAAGCTCAACGTCAGCTACAACTGCATCGACCGTCACCTCGAACAACGCGGCGAGCAGACCGCCCTCCTCTGGGAAGGCGACGATCCTGCCGAATCGGCGCAGATCACTTACAACAAACTCCATCACCACGTCTGCCGTCTGGCCAACGTACTGAAAAGCCGTGGCGTGAAGAAAGGCGATCGGGTGTGCATCTACATGCCGATGATCCCCGAAGCCGCCTACGCCATGCTCGCCTGCGCGCGAATCGGTGCGATCCATTCGGTAGTGTTTGGCGGATTTTCCCCGGATTCCTTGCGTGATCGAATCCTCGACGCCGACTGCCGTACCGTGATCACGGCCGATGAAGGCGTGCGCGGCGGCCGCTTCGTGCCGCTGAAAAACAACGTCGACAAAGCCCTGCAAAGTTGCCCGAAGGTCAGCACCGTGGTGGTGGTCGAGCGCACGCAGGGCCAGGTCGATTGGGTCGAGGGCCGTGACCTCTGGTACCACCAGGCCGTGCGTGAGGTCAGCGACGACTGCCCGCCGGAACCGATGGACGCTGAAGACCCGCTGTTCATCCTCTACACCTCCGGCAGCACCGGCAAACCCAAAGGCGTGCTGCACACTACCGGCGGCTATCTGCTGCAAGCGGCGATGACCTTCAAATACGTGCTGGATTACCGCGATGGCGAAGTGTTCTGGTGCACCGCCGATGTCGGTTGGGTCACCGGCCACAGTTACATCGTCTACGGGCCGCTGGCCAACGGTGCGACCACACTGATGTTCGAAGGCGTGCCGAGCTACCCGAGCAGTTCGCGCTTCTGGCAGGTCATCGACAAGCACAAGGTCAACATTTTCTACACCGCGCCCACCGCCCTGCGCGCGCTGATGCGCGAAGGCGCCGGACCATTGAAGGAAACTTCGCGCGCCAGCCTCAGATTGCTCGGCAGCGTCGGTGAGCCGATCAACCCGGAAGCGTGGGAATGGTATTTCAATGCCGTCGGTGAACAGCGCTGCCCGATCGTCGACACCTGGTGGCAGACCGAAACCGGCGGCATCATGCTCAGCCCGCTGGTCAGCGCGCAACGGATCAAACCGGGCTGCGCGACGCAACCGATGTTTGGCGTGCAACCGGTGCTGCTTGACGAAGTCGGCAAGGAAATCAAAGGCGCCGGCAGTGGCGTGCTGGCGATCAAATCGAGCTGGCCGGCGCAGATTCGCAGCGTCTACGGCGATCCGCAGCGGATGATCGACACCTACTTCAAACCCTACCCAGGCTATTACTTCACCGGCGACGGCGCCCGCCGCGACGAGGACGGCGATTACTGGATCACCGGACGCATCGACGACGTGATCAACGTTTCCGGCCACCGCATCGGCACCGCCGAAGTGGAAAGCGCCCTGGTGCTGCACGACAGCATCGCCGAGGCCGCCGTGGTCGGTTATCCCCACGACGTCAAAGGTCAGGGCATCTACGCGTTCGTCACGCCAATGAACGGCACCGAGGCCAACGAAGAGCTGAAGAAAGACCTGCTGGCGCATGTCAGCAAGGAGATCGGCAGCTTCGCCAAACCGGACCTGATCCAGTGGGCGCCGGCGCTGCCAAAGACCCGCTCGGGCAAGATCATGCGGCGTATTCTGCGCAAGATTGCCTGCAATGAGCTCGACAGCCTTGGCGATACTTCGACGCTGGCTGATCCGAGTGTGGTGCAGGACCTCGTCGACAAGCGGCTCAATACTTGAGAGCTGCAAGTTTCTAGCTACAAGCTGCAAGCTAAAGCGGTCCGCGCAGCTTTTCGCTTTTAGCTTGCAGCTAGAAACTTGCCGCTTGTAGCTCCCCGACTGCTAAGCTTCGCGTTTTTTCAGCAAGGCGCCCGCATGTCTTCCTTGAATCAGGCGCTGCGCGCCGCCCTCGATCAACGCCAGGACCTGCTCGCTGCGCTGCACAGCCAGGGCACCGATTGCTATCGGCTGTTCCACGGCAGCCAGGAAGGCGCCGGCGGCCTGACCATCGACCGCTACGGCCCGCAACTGCTGGTGCAGAGTTTTCACCGGACGCTAGAACGTGATGATCTGTTGCAACTGCACGCCATGGTCAACCAGACGCTGGGCTTCGACAGCCTGCTGGTCTACAACGACCGCTCTCGGGGCAATTCGCGGATCGATCGCGAGGACAGCGTCTATAAAGCCGACGACGCCGCACTGGCGGATCTGGTCGGGCGTGAATGGGGCCTGAACTACCGCGTGCGCGGGCGTCATGCCGGGCAGGATCCGCTGCTGTTCCTCGACCTGCGCAACACCCGTGGCTGGGTCAAGGATCACGCGCAAGGCAAAAGCGTGCTCAACCTGTTCGCTTACACCTGTGGTGTTGGCCTCAGTGCAGCGGCCGGCGGTGCACGTGAGGTGTGCAACCTCGATTTTGCCGAGGGCAACCTGGCGGTCGGTCGCGAGAATGGTTTGCTCAACCCGCAACTGCCGCCGATGCAATTCATTCAGTCCGATTACTTCCCGGCAATCCGCCAGCTCGCCGGCCTGCCGATCAGCGTGCGGCGCGGGCAGAAGTTGCCGAGCTATCAGCGCCTCGAACAGCGCCAATACGATCTGGTCCTGCTCGATCCGCCGGCGTGGGCCAAAAGTGCGTTCGGCACCGTCGATCTGCTACGCGATTATCAGAGCCTGCTCAAACCGGCGCTGCTGACCACCGCCGACAATGGCGTGCTGATCTGCTGCAACAACCTGGCGAAAGTCAGCATGGACGACTGGCGCGAACAAGTGTTGCGCTGCGCCGAAAAGGCCGGCCGCCCGGTGCGCGAATGGAGCGTGATGACCCCGGGTGCGGACTTCCCCTCGCGGGACCAGCAGCCACCGTTGAAGACACTGATTTTGCAGCTCTAATCCCTCAAGCATGAGCGATTACATTTCCCTGTGGGAGCGAGCCTGCTCGCGAAAGCGCAGTGTCAGTCGACTTGTTTTTCACTGAACCAGCGCATTCGCGAGCAGGCTCGCTCCCACAATGGATATCTGTTCCTACAGAAATTTCTGAACAATCCTGTCCCACATCAAGCACTTCGGAACCAGAATCGCGTGCCATACTCCAAGGCACTCCGATTCAGACAGATGAAGCCGCACATGCCCAAAGGATTGATTCGCGCGATTGGCGCACTGCTGACAGCCCTGGCCCTCTACAGCCTGCTGGGGTTTCTGATCCTGCCGGGCATTGCCTTGCGCGTGGCCAACCAGCAACTGGCGAACTACGCGACGGTGCCGGCGCATCTGCAGCGCATCGAACTCAACCCGTTCAGCCTTGAGGTCACCCTGTGGGGTTTGATCATCGGCGAACCGGGCAAGGAGCAGGTCGGCTTCGATCGCCTCTATGCCAACCTGCAAATCGACAGCCTGTGGACCAAAGCGCTGCATCTGTCCGACATCGAACTGGACAAACCCAAAAGCGAAATCCTCTTCGCCAAGGACGGCAAGCTCAACCTGCTGGGCCTGTTCAACGTGCCGCCGAGCGAGCCGACACCCGCCGATCCCGACGCCAAGCCATTCCCGCTGCGTATCGACAACATCAAACTGGCCGGCGGCGTGGTGCATTTCGAGGATATGCGGCCCAGCGAGCCGATCGAATTTCTTTACGACGACCTCAGTTTCGAGCTGAAAAACCTCAGCACCCTGCCCGAGGACAGCGCCGACATGACCCTCGTCGCCATCGGCCCCGCTGGCGGGCGGATCGACTGGACCGGCAATTTCAGCCTGATCCCGTTCACCTCCGAAGGCACCCTGAAAGTCACCGATGGCCAGATGAAATCCTTCTGGCCCTACGTGCGCGACGCCGTGCCGCTAGTGCTGGAAAACGGCGTGGTCAGCCTCAGCACCGAGTACAAACTCAACCTGTCGAAACAGACCGAACTGCTGCTGAACAACGTCGCGGTGAGCATTGCGCCATTCGCCATCAAGGCTCCGGACGGACGTCCGCTGGCCAGGCTCGAACGCCTCGACGTCAGCGAAACCTCGCTGGACCTGGCCAAGCAGCAAGTGGTGGTCGGCAAGATCCGCAGCAACAAACTGGAAACCTGGGCGGCGCTGGAAGCCGACGGCCAACTGGACTGGCAGAAGCTGTTCGCCAGCCAGCCGTCGAAACCGGCTGCCAAAGCCGCTGCCGAACCGGCGGATACACCGGCCGCCGCCGACTCGCCGAAACCTGAGCCAAGCGCCCCGAGCAAGCCATGGCAGGTGCTGGTCAAGGATGTGCAACTGCGCAACTACACGGTCCATCTCGCTGACCGCTCGGCGCAACCGGCGGTGGCGCTGGACATCACCCCGCTGAACGTCGACCTGCGGGATTTCGACAGCCTCAACGGCTCGCCTTTCAAGCTCAAACTCGACAGCGGCCTGGGCAAGCAAGGCAAGATCAGCGCCGACGGCACGGTCAATCTGGCCCCGGTCAACGCGCAGCTGAACGTGAAAACCCAGGACGTCGACTTGCGTGTCGCGCAGTCCTATATCAACCCGTTCATTCGTCTGGAACTGCGCAGCGGCATGCTCGGCAGTGACCTCAAGGTCAACCTGAAAAGCACCGAACCACTGGCCCTCAGCGTCACCGGCCGCGCGCAGATCGATCAACTGCACACCCTCGATACGCTCAAGACCCGCGATTTTCTCAAATGGCAGCAAGTAGTGGTCGACGGCATCAACTATCAGCACGGCGACAGCCTGTCGATCGACAAGGTCAACCTGTTGCAGCCGTATGTGCGCTTCATGATCAACGACGATCGCACCACCAACGTCGACGACCTGCTGATCCCGCAACCGGCCGACAGCGGTGCCAAACCTGCCGGAGCCAAACCGCCCGGCAAGGACAAACCACTGGGCATTCACATCGGTGCGATTGCGATCAACGACGGCTCGGCCAACTTCGCCGACTTCAGCCTGACGCCGAATTTCGCCACCGCCGTGCAGCAGCTCAACGGCCAGATCGGCACCATCGACAGTCGTCAGGCGAAACCGGCCAGCGTCGACATCAAAGGCAAGGTCGACCGTTATGCGCCGGTGACCATCAAGGGTGCGGTCAATCCGTTCGACCCGATGGCCAGCCTCGACATCGCCACCAGTTTCAAGCGCGTCGAACTGACGACCCTGACGCCCTACTCCGGCAAATTCGCCGGCTACCGCATCCGCAAGGGCCGGCTCAACCTAGATCTGCACTACCTGATTACCAAGGGCCAATTGAAAGCCGAGAACAAAGTCGTCGTCGAGCAGCTGCAACTGGGCGAGAAGGTCGACAGCCCTGATGCAGTGAGTCTGCCGCTGAAACTGGCGATCGCCCTGCTCAAGGACGTCGACGGCAAGATCTCCATCGAATTGCCGGTGACCGGCGACCTGAATAATCCACAGTTCAGCGTGATGCCGATCGTCTGGCAAACCCTGCGCAATCTGATCGTCAAAGCCGCCGCCGCGCCGTTCAAGATGATCGGCGGGCTGGTCAGTGGCGGCGGCTCCGAAGACCTCGGCACGGTGTCCTTCGCGCCGGGCTCCAGCGATCTGAGCAAGGACGCCGAAGCGGCGCTGGTGAAACTGTCGCAGGCACTCAAGGAACGGCCGGCGCTGCGCCTGGAGATCGAAGGCACTGCTGCGAAGAGCAGCGATGGGCCACTGCTCGCCGAACAACGTCTGGAACGCGAATACCAATACAACTACTACAAGATGCTCCAGCGCCGTGGCGACAAAGTCCCGGCCCAGGCCTCGCTGTTGCAAGTGCCCGAAAGCGAGAAAGGCGCGTTGCTCGAAGGCATCTACCGCACCCGCCTGAAAACCCAGCCACCGGCAGAATGGAAAGATCTGGGCAAGGAAGAACGCACGGCGAAAATGCGCCAGGGCGTGATCGCATTTTGGAGTGGCAGCGAGGTGCTGTTGCGACAGTTGGGCCAGGATCGCGCCAGCACCATCAAGGATTACCTGGTCGACAAGGGCAAGCTGGAGGATGACCGCGTGTACTTCATCGACGCCAACCTCGGCGAGGCCGAAAGCGACGGCCGCGTGGTCACGCAAATGCACCTGGATGCCGAATGACCGTGCGTAACTGGCTGGCTGTGCTCGCTCTGACCTGCGCCGCCGGCCACGCATCGGCTTCGGATACATTGCGCTGCGGCAGCCAGTTGATCAGCCTCGGCGACCGCGCTAGCGAGGTGCTGCAAAAATGCGGCGAGCCGGTCAGCCGCGATGTGCTCGGCTACAAGCGCAGCGCCAATCGCCGCGAAGAGTTTCAGGTCGAGGAATGGACCTACGGCCCGAACAACGGCATGTACCAGTACCTGCGCTTCGAAGGTAATCGCTTGCGGCAGATCAACAGCAAACGCGGTAACTAAGCCGAACGAAATTCGCCCTGTGGGAGCGAGCCTGCTCGCGAATACGGTCTGTCTACTGACGAACTTGTCGGCTGACACTACGCATTCGCGAGCAGGCTCGCTCCCACATTGGTATTGCCCAAAATAGAACAGGCCCCGACACAAGTGCCGGGGCCTGTAATGGTCACATCCGTGTGACCGTTCGCATGAACTCTAAAGTTGCGGCAGACGTATTGCTCGGCCCGTCTGTCGCGTCTTCTCCCGGTTCAGGCGAGAAGTCTTGCCTTACTCGGCTTTCAGGCCGTCAGCGGAGACCGCTTTAACGCCTTTGATTTTCTTGGCAATGCCAACGGCGACTTCTTTCTGCGACTCGGTTACCGCAGTGGTCGACGACAGGGAAACTACACCCTTGTTGGTTTCGACTTTGATGTCGGTGCCTGGAATGCCTTTTTCGGTAACCAGGTCAGCTTTGACCTTGGTGGTGATCCAGGTGTCGTTGGTATCTTGTTTCATTTCGGTAACTTCACCGGCAGCCAGAACCATTGGCGCCTGGGTAGCCTGAGCGGACTGGGCGAAAGCGCCACCAGCCATGGTCAGGGTCAGAGCGGTAGCAGCGGCAGTGATAGCGAACTTCTTCATACGAGTAACTCCTGTTTTTACTGGAAGTCTGCTGTAACGCTTGTCAGCAGGGTTACCGGAGATATTGCGAACGCTGTGCCAACTTTTTCGACCGCATAAAATCGTTTAAAAACAAACAGTTATGAAAAACGCTGATTTTCATTTTCATGCAAAATGCATGACGTGCGTGAAAATCACATGCAAGTTGCGGTTTTTTGGAAAGTTCATAAGCTGCTGAAATTATTGGAGCTTTTAAAAACCGTTGCGTAATAAAAAGCTCCGCAATTGCGGAGCTTTTTAAGTTGCAGGTGCGTGTCAAACGCCCGGGCAGCTCGTAGTTGTATATTCTTTCGAGCCGGAGAACTTACAGGTCCAGCCAGTGGTAGGACTGCGTGTCAGCGTTACGGTCTGGCCGAGAACAGGCGCTGGAGCGTTGAGCAGCGTACAAGTAATAGTACCCGTCCCATCGGCGACTTTTCCGGAGGCCGCCAACGTGCAATTCTGCGTGGCCGCTGTGCCGCCGTTCACGTTGGTAATGCTCGGGTCAGTCGATCCGGCATTGATCACGTCTTCAAAATTGACCTTAAGAGCTGATGCTTCCGCAATCCCAGCGGTCACCTTCGACCGCGCCTGATACTTCGAATACTGCGGCAGGGCGATAGTCGCCAGAATGCCGATGATCGCCACAACGATCAGCAGCTCGATCAATGTGAAACCTTGTTGTTTTTTCATAGACACGCTCCATGCATGAGTCGAAATCTCATGATCTGAACAAGGCTCAGCACAGCCCATGCCAACGCCTTTCAGACCCCGCCTGCTGGGCGCGCGCAATTTCCTGCGCCGTTTCCTACAACCCGCAACCGCACTATCTGACACTTTTTGTCACCTGCACCGGCCGTGTTTGGCGCTGTCACTTGACTAGGCTATAAGTCATGAACGGCACACGTGCGGAATCCCCATGAATGACATCGCTCTGAGCGGTCTGGCCAAGCAATTGGTCCAGGCCGAACTGCTCACGGAAACAAGTGCCCGGCAATCCTGGGCGCAGGCCCAGCGCAATCGCGTGTCGCTGGTCAATTACCTGGTGCACAACAAACTGGTCAACAGCCGGCAAATTGCCGAGATCGCCTCGGAACATTTCGGCATGGCCCTGCTCGATCTGCATTGCCTCGACAAGGAGACTCAGCCCAAGGGGCTGGTCAGTGAAAAACTGGTTCGTCAGCACTGCGCCCTGCCCTTGTGGCGGCGCGGTAACAAATTGTTCGTGGGCCTTTCCGACCCGAGCAATCAGCAGGCGATCAGCGACATCCAGTTCAGCACCGGCCTGAGCACCGAAGCGATTCTGGTGGAGGACGACAAGCTCAGCGACGCCATCGACAAGTTCTTCGACAGCCATGCCTCGGGCCTGGAGGAAATGGCCGATGTCGATCTCGACGGCCTCGACGTCGAGTCCATTGATGACAACAAACAGGACGTGATCGGCGGCCTCGATGCCGACGACGCCCCGGTCGTACGTTTTGTGCACAAGATGCTGCTCGATGCGATCAAAAGCGGCTCTTCCGACCTGCATTTCGAACCCTACGAAAAAAACTATCGGGTGCGCATGCGCACCGACGGCATGCTGCGCGAGGTGGCCAAGCCGCCGATCCAGTTGGCCGGGCGCATTGCCGCGCGCTTGAAGGTAATGGCCAGTCTGGATATCTCGGAACGGCGCAAACCTCAGGACGGCCGCATCAAAATGCGCCTGTCGAAAAGCAAATCCATCGATTTTCGCGTGAACACCCTGCCGACTCTGTGGGGCGAAAAAGTGGTGATCCGGATTCTCGACCCGTCCAGTGCACAAATGGGCATCGATGCGCTGGGCTACGAGGCCGAACAAAAAGCCTTGTACCTGGCCGCGCTGAAACAGCCGCAAGGGATGATTCTGGTCACCGGCCCCACCGGCTCCGGTAAAACCGTGTCGCTGTACACCGGGCTGAACATCCTCAACACCGTCGACATCAATATTTCCACCGCCGAAGATCCGGTGGAAATCAACATGGAAGGTATCAATCAGGTCAACGTCAATCCTCGGCAAGGGCTGGACTTCGCCCAGGCGCTGCGCTCGTTTCTGCGTCAGGACCCGGACGTGATCATGGTCGGCGAGATCCGCGACCTGGAAACCGCCGAGATCGCGATAAAGGCTGCGCAGACCGGACACCTGGTGCTATCTACCCTGCACACCAATAGCGCGGCGGAAACCCTGACACGCCTGCACAACATGGGCATTCCCGGTTTCAACATTGCCACCTCGGTCAGCCTGATCATCGCCCAGCGGCTGGCGCGCAAATTGTGCGCGCACTGCAAGCGGCCGCTGGAAATCCCGCACGAGACCTTGCTCAAGGAAGGCTTCCCCGAGGAACGCATCGGCCATTTCACGATCTACGAGCCGGTCGGTTGCGATCACTGCAACGGCGGTTACAAAGGACGCGTGGGGATTTATGAAGTGGTAAAGAACACACCGGACCTGCAACGGTTGATCATGGCCGAAGGCAATTCGCTGGAAATCGACATTCAGATGCGCCGCGACGGTTTCGCCGATCTGCGCACTTCCGGGCTGCACAAGGCCATGCAAGGCATCACCAGCCTTGAGGAAATCAACCGGGTCACCAAGGATTGAACATGGCGGTCAAGGCAGCGAAAGTCAGCGTTTACGCCTGGGAAGGCACCGACCGCAAAGGCAGTAAAGTCAGCGGCGAGTTGAGCGGACAGAACCCCGCACTGATCAAGGCGCAACTGCGCAAACAGGGGATCAACCCGGGCAAGGTGCGCAAGAAATCCGCGTCCCTGCTGACCTTCGGCAAACGCATCAAACCGCAGGACATCGCCCTGTTCACCCGGCAGATGGCAACGATGATGAAGGCCGGTGTACCGCTGTTGCAGTCCTTCGACATCATCGGCGAAGGCTTCGAAAACCCGGCCATGCGCAAACTGGTCGACGAGGTCAAACAGGAGGTCGCGGCCGGTAACAGCTTCGCTACGGCCCTGCGCAAGAAACCGCAATACTTCGACGAGTTGTACTGCAACCTGGTCGACGCCGGCGAACAGTCCGGTGCCCTCGACACTTTGCTCGAACGGGTCGCGACCTATAAGGAAAAAAGCGAAGCGCTCAAGGCCAAGATCAAAAAAGCCATGACTTACCCTACTGCGGTGGTGCTGGTGGCGGCGGTGGTGACCGGCATTCTGCTGGTCAAAGTGGTGCCGCAGTTCCAGTCGGTATTCTCCGGGTTCGGCGCCGAACTGCCGGGCTTTACCCTGATGATCATCAGCCTGTCGGAGTTCATGCAGCAGTGGTGGTGGGCGATTCTTTTTGCGCTGGTGGCAGCGTTTTTCGGCACTCGCCACGCGTTGAAGACATCCCAGGCCCTGCGCGACCGTCGCGATGCCTGGCTGCTGAAGCTGCCGCTGGTGGGCACCTTGATGTACAAGTCCGCCGTCGCACGTTTTGCCCGCACCCTGTCGACCACATTCGCAGCCGGTGTGCCGCTGGTGGAAGCACTGGATTCGGTCGCCGGTGCCACCGGCAATGTGGTGTTCAAGCGCGCGGTGTTGCGGGTGCGGCAGGACGTCTCGACCGGCATGCAACTGAATTTCTCCATGCGCAGCACCGCTGTGTTTCCCAACATGGCGGTGCAGATGACCGCCATCGGCGAGGAATCGGGCGCGCTGGATGACATGCTCGACAAGGTCGCCGGTTTTTATGAAGCGGAAGTCGATAACATGGTCGACAACCTCACCAGCCTGATGGAGCCGTTCATCATGGTGGTGCTGGGGGTCATCGTCGGTGGACTGGTGGTGGCCATGTACCTGCCGATCTTCCAGCTCGGCTCAGCGATCTGACATGCCTATCGATGAACTGTTTGCTGTGTATCCGCTGGCCTTTGTGGTCAGCGCGCTGCTGCTCGGGCTGGTGGTCGGCAGCTTCCTCAACGTAGTGGTCTGGCGCCTGCCGAAGATGCTCGAGCGCGACTGGCGCCAGCAGGCCCATGATGTGCTCGGCCTGCCCACTGAAACGCCTGTGCCGACCTACAACCTGATGCTGCCGCACTCCGCGTGCCCGCATTGCGGACACCGGATCCGCCCTTGGGAAAACATTCCGCTGCTCAGTTATCTGTGGCTGCGCGGGCGATGCTCAGGCTGCTCGGCGCCGATCAGCAAACGTTACCCGCTGACCGAAGTGGCCTGCGGCGTCCTCTCGGCATTCATTGCCTGGCATCTCGGCTTCAGTTGGCCGGCAGGTCTGCTGATCTTGCTGACATGGGGCTTGCTGGCGATGAGTCTGATCGACTGCGAACATCAACTGCTGCCCGATGTGCTGGTGCTGCCGCTGCTGTGGCTGGGGCTGATCGTCAACAGCTTCGGCGTGTTCGTGGCGTTGCCCGATGCGTTGTGGGGCGCGGTCGCGGGTTATCTGGCGCTGTGGTCGGTGTTCTGGCTGTTCAAACTGCTCACCGGCAAGGACGGTATCGGCCATGGCGATTTCAAGCTGTTGGCCTTGCTCGGCGCATGGGGTGGCTGGCAGATTCTGCCGCTGACGATTCTTCTATCTTCCCTGGTGGGGGCGATTTTGGGCGTTGTCATGCTGCGTCTGCGCGCCCAGGAAACCTCGACGCCGATCCCCTTCGGACCCTTTCTGGCGATTGCCGGCTGGATTGCCTTGCTCTGGGGTGGTCAAATAACCGACTTCTATTGGCAGTCTGTCGGTTTGAAATGAATACCCCTGTGGAAAAACCCTGGATCCTCGGCCTGACCGGCGGCATCGGCAGCGGCAAAAGTGCGGCGGCGCAGCACTTCATCGATCTCGGTGTGCATGTGGTGGATGCCGATCATGCGGCGCGCTGGGTAGTCGAACCGGGGCGTCCGGCGCTGGCGAAAATCGCCGAGCATTTCGGTTCCGGCGTGTTGCAGGCCGACGGCACACTGGACCGCGCCGCCCTGCGCAAACTGATTTTTGAAGACCCCGAACAGCGACGTTGGCTCGAAGCGCTGCTGCATCCGTTGATCGGCGAGGAAATCGCTCATCATCTGGCGCAGGCAAAATCGCCTTACGCGATTCTGGTTTCACCGCTGCTGATCGAGTCCGGGCAATACGCGATGACCCAGCGCATCCTGGTCATCGATGCGCCGCAACAACTGCAGATCGAACGCACCTTGCAGCGTGACCAGACCAGCGAAGCGCAGGTGCAGGCGATCCTCAAGGCGCAATCGAGCCGTGAAGATCGCGTGAGCCGTGCCGACGACGTGATCGTCAATGACCGCGACCTCGACTGGCTGCACAGCGAGGTCGAGCGTCTGCATCACTTTTATCTGACTTTATCCGGAGGCCAAGCATGAGCCAGATTCCAACCGTTGAATGCCCAACTTGCGGCGCCCCCGTCGAATTCACCCCGGCGAACAAATTCCGTCCGTTCTGCTCCGACCGCTGCAAATTGATCGACCTCGGCGCCTGGGCCTCGGAAGAGCACAAGATTCCGGTCGCCCCGGATGCCGAAGACGAGCTGTTTTCCGGCGATTTCGATCCGCGTCACTGATCGCTGATCAGGGCCGCATAAAGCCGTAGTCCTGACTGTCGTCGAGGTTCTCCGCGAGAAAGCGCAACTCGTCGGCCAGGTCTTCGACATTGCGCACTGCCTTGCTCTGCTGCACCACGGCGCTGAGCAGGGCGCGCAAACTCAGGCCCGGATCAAAGCCCACTTCCTGCGCCAGCTCCAGACTCTGCCGGGTTTCCTGCCGCGCCCATTCGTACACGCCCATGCCACTGCTCCTGAAGGAATTTGCGCGAGCATGAAATCTCTGCTGCCTGGCCGGTTTGATGTGGATCAAGACTTCGGATCGTCGTCCTTCCACGGCGCCGAAAGGTAACGGGTGCGGTTGAAGGTCTCCAGCCACTCCGGGCAGAACACCACCAATGCACTGACGACCATGCCGTTGATAAAAGCCTCGGGAAACAGCAGCAACCACAGGTAGCCGACGAAATCTTCCAGCCATTCCGGCATGGCGAAGAGGCCGTCGTACCACAGCAGCGTCAGGCTGAGGATCAGGCACAACAGGCCGGACAACGCGGCGGCGAAGAAACCGGAACAGAAGATGTAAACGAACGGATTTCGTGGCTGCGCACGCTCGACCAGAATCGCCACGCATTCGGTGATCAGCACTGGCAGCAGAATCAGCAACGCGCCATTGACGCCGACCGCTGCGAGATCCTGTCGCCCCAACAACACCAGGCCAATCTGCGCAACCAGCCCGCCGACAATCGCCAGCGGCCAATCGAGCAGCAGCGTCACCGCGGTCATGCCGATGAAGTGATACGACACGCCGGTGTCGAAATCCCTGCGCACCAGCCACAGCAGAAACAGCGCGAACACCGTGCCGAACAGCAAGTGCTGCCGGCGACTGTCGCTGAACAGCTCGACCCATGGCGCACGCATGATCGCCCAGAGCAGCGCCGGCAGATAAATCAGCCAGCCGAGTGTCAGGCTTGCCGTTGAAAGCAGTTCGGCACCGATCATGATTCCCTCACCTGCTACTCGACACGCTTTTTTGTAGGAGCTGCCGAAGGCTGCGATCTTTTGATCTTGTTTATAAAAGCAAAAGATCGCAGCCTTCGGCAGCTCCTACAAGGGCGCAATCGCGCGACGTTTATGTCTGAGCCGATGCAAAGCTATCTGCTTGTCGCATTTGGACGCTAAGCTTGGGCTTATGGATGATTCAGATTATTTACGCCTGCTGACCATCGCGGCCGAGCAAGCCAACGCGTTCCTGTCCAATGCCCGCAAATGGGAGCGTGAGCGTTGGGTCTGCCAGCGCCTGCTGCAAGGTCTGAACATCCCCTACCGCGCCGACGAATTCGCCCCGGCCGGTGAGCCGCCGGACGTGTTGTTTCGCGATGCCAATTTCGAAGTTTTTTTCGTCCTCGATGAAGGCCGCCGTCTCAATGATGAATGGCGCGACGAATTGCAGCGTCGGCGCAGCGCGTTTTCCCTGAGCCAACTGGTGCGCCGCGAAGCCAAGCCCAAACGCATCCCGGCCAATGAATTTCTCCTGCGTCTGGCGCCAACCCTGCGCAAGAAGGCGCACAACTACAAGGAACGCGGCATGGATCTGGGTGAACTGGACATCATCGCCTTCGCCAGCCTCAAGCGCGAAGTGCTCGATCTCAACAGTCATTTCCCGCCACCGACCGAATATCTGCGTCAGGGCTGGCGCTCGCTGTCGCTGGTCGGCCCGACATTCGCCCGCGTGCTGTTCGCCCACCCCGACGCACCGGACTTTCTGCGCAGTAACCTCGGCCGCAGCATTGTGTTCGACGTGGGTATCAGCCTGTGACGCCGCTGCAGCAGTTGATCGCTGAGGTTCCGCAAACAGGTCGTGTGCGCTGGATCGGCGTGCGTCCAGAGTCCCGTGGGCCGATGCTTGAGCTCGAGGCGGTCGAGGCGCGGCTGGAAGCCGGGCTCACCGGCGACCACGCCCGCCCGGGCGTTCGCAATGCGCGACAGGTGACGCTGATTCAGTGGGAGCACTTGGCGGTGATCAATGCATTGATGGGCCGTCCCGATGACGAGCCGGTCCGGCCTGAAGATCTGCGGCGCAATCTCGTTATAAGCGGAATCAATTTGTTTAGCCTGAAGGGGCGGCGCTTTCGCATCGGGCAAGCGATACTCGAAACCACTGGCTGGTGTCAGCCCTGCGCACGCTTGCAGAACAATCTCGGCCCGGGCACGTTTCAAGCCGTGCGCGGGCATGGCGGGATCACCGCGCGGGTGTTACAAAGCGGCATCATTCGCCTCGACGATAGCGTGTGCGTCGAACCGGTCCCGGACAGCGGCTACGCTGCGTTCAATCCGGGCTGAAAACCGCTGTAGCCTGTGCTCATTCAGTAACGTCTACCTGACGAGGCAAATATGACCAGCCGCCTGAACCCCGAAGACCAAAAGCATGTCGAAGAGTACCTGCAATTGTCCCAACACCGTGTCGAGCGCCGGCCTTTCCGGCCGTGGATGCTCCTGGTGCTGGTGCTGGCAGTGACCATTGGTCTGGGCCTGTTGAGCCGATTTATCAGTTATCTGACGCTATGAGCTGCCTGGCGCTCGCTTGGGTAACTGCGAAAAAGATTTCCTTTAAAAACCTTGCGAGTTATCCCTATGTCCCATCGTATTGTCATTGTCGGCGGCGGCGCCGGCGGTCTGGAGTTGGCTACCCGTCTGGGTAAGACTCTGGGCAAGCGCGGTACGGCCAGCGTGATGCTGGTCGACGCGAACCTGACCCACATCTGGAAACCGCTGCTGCACGAAGTGGCCGCCGGTTCCCTGAACTCCTCCGAAGACGAACTCAACTATGTCGCCCAGGCGAAATGGAACCACTTCGAGTTCCAGCTCGGGCGCATGAGCGGTCTCGATCGCGCACAGAAGAAAATCCAGCTGGCGGCAACCTATGACGAAAACGGCGTCGAACTGGTGCCGGCGCGTGAAGTGGCTTATGACTCGCTGGTGATCAGCGTCGGCAGCACCACCAACGATTTCGGCACCCAGGGCGCGGCGCAGCATTGCCTGTTTCTTGATACGCGCAAACAGGCCGAGCGCTTCCATCAGCAATTGCTCAACCATTATCTGCGCGCCCACGCCGGGCAGACCGACGTGGTCGAGCAGATCAGCGTAGCGATCGTCGGCGCTGGCGCCACTGGCGTCGAACTGGCGGCCGAGTTGCACAACGCCGCCCATGAACTGGCGGCTTATGGTCTGGACCGGATCAAGCCGGAAAACATGCACATCACTCTGATCGAAGCCGGCCCACGGGTGCTGCCTGCCCTGCCGGAGCGCATCAGCGGGCCGGTGCACAAGACCCTGGAGAAGCTCGGGGTCAATGTGATGACCAACGCAGCAGTCAGCGAAGTGACTGCCGACAGCCTGATCACCGCCGATGGCAACGAGATCAAGGCCAGCCTGAAGGTCTGGGCTGCCGGCATTCGCGCACCGGGTTTCCTCAAGGACATCGACGGTCTGGAGACCAACCGCATCAATCAGCTGCAAGTGCTGCCGACTCTGCAAACCACTCGCGACGAAAACATCTTTGCCTTCGGTGACTGCGCGGCCTGTCCGCAACCGGGCACCGATCGCAACGTGCCGCCACGGGCACAAGCGGCGCATCAACAAGCCTCGTTGCTGGCCAAGTCGCTGAAACTGCGCATCGAAGGCAAGACCCTGCCGGAGTACAAGTACACCGACTACGGCTCGCTGATTTCACTGTCGCGTTTTTCTGCTGTGGGTAACTTGATGGGTAACCTGACCGGCAGCGTCATGCTCGAAGGCTGGCTGGCGCGGATGTTCTATGTGTCGCTGTACCGCATGCACCAGATGGCGCTGTACGGGCCGTTCCGCACGGCGATGTTGATGCTGGGCAGCAAGATTGGTCGTGGCACCGAACCGCGTCTGAAACTGCACTAAAGCGCCAACCTGTGGGAGCGAGCCTGCTCGCGAAAGCGGTGGGTCTGTCAACACTGTCGTTGAATGATCCGGCCCCTTCGCGAGCAGGCTCGCTCCCACATTGTTTCGTGTTGTGCGCAAATCAGCAGGCGAAGGCCTGCAATTGATCTCTGTTCATCAGAGCTGAAAGCGTCGCACCATGCCCTGTAGCGCATTGGCCAGTTGCGAAAGCTCATGGCTCGATGCGCTGGTCTGATCAGCCCCCGCAGCCGAACGCACCGACAGGTCGCGAATGTTCACCAGATTGCGATCCACTTCCCGCGCAACCTGCGCCTGCTCCTCAGCAGCGCTGGCGATCACGAGGTTGCGCTCGTGAATCTCGTGCACCGACGCCGTGATCGTCACCAACGCCTCACCTGCCCGCTCTGCGAGAACCAGCGTGCTCGCCGCACGAGATGCGCTGGCCTGCATTGACTCCAGCGCCAGGCTCGAGCCGCTGCGCATGCCTTGCACCATCTGCTCGATTTCCTGCGTCGATTGCTGGGTGCGATACGCCAGCGCGCGCACCTCGTCGGCCACCACCGCAAAGCCGCGACCGCTTTCGCCCGCACGAGCCGCTTCGATGGCAGCGTTGAGCGCCAGCAGATTGGTCTGCTCAGCGATTGCGCGAATCACGTCCAGAACCTTGCCGATGTCTTGCGATTGATTGGCCAGCGACTGCACCAGTTCGCCGGTGTTCTGTACATCACTGGCCAGGGCGTTGATCGCACTGGCGGTTTCGCTGACGCGCTCCTGGCCCAATTGCGCTGATTGACTGGACTGGCGCGTGGCATCGGACGTCGACACCGCGTTGCGCGCGACCTCCTCCACCGCAGCGGTCATCTCGTTGACCGCAGTGGCAGCTTGTTCGATTTCGTTGTTCTGCTCTTGCAGGCCTTGGGTGCTGTCGACGGTGACGGCGCTCAGTTCGTCAGCGGCGGTGGCCAGTTGTGTGGCTGAGCCGCTGATACCTTGCAGCGTCTCGCGCAGGTTCTGTTGCATCGTCGCCAAGGCCTTGAGCAAGCGGCTGACTTCGTCGTTGCCATGGGTTTCGATCGGCCGCGTGAGATCGCCCTCGGCGACACTTTCTGCGGCATCCACAGCGCTGCTCAGCGGGCGCACGATACTGCGCGTAAGCAACATCGCCAGCGCCACAGTGGCCAGCGCTGCCAGACCAATGAACAGGCTGACGATGGTCCGCGAGGTTTCATAATGCGCGGCGGACTTCTCGCTTTCGGCGGCGACCTGGCGGGCGAACAGATCGGCGAGATCGTTGAGTTGCTTGCCGGAGCCGTCGACCACGGTCTTCATGTCAACCAGCAACAATTTGGTCAACTCGTCACGCTTGCCTTGCTCGGCGAGGGTGAATGACTGGGCGATGCCGGTGCGATAGGCGGCGAAGGTTTTCTTGAACTGGTCATACAGCTGCTGACCTTCGGCAGTGTCGACCAGTTTGTCGTAGGCGGCGATTTTCTCGCTCAGTTCCTTGTCGCGGGTGTCCATCTGGCCGCGATAGGTGGCGATATTGGCCGGATCCTGATCGAGCGCCATGCGCAGGGAGATGGTGCGGATGCGCAGCATCAGTTCGCGGATCTCGTCGCCGCCACGGATGCTCGGCAACCAGCGGTTCTCCACCGCCACCTCGCTGTCGCGGATGCTCGACATCTGCCCCAGCGCAAACACGCCGAGCAAGGCCACCAGCACCGCGATCAGGGCAAATCCCAGGGCAGCCCGGGGAGCAATATTCAACTGACGAAGCAACATGACGAACGCCCTTATTCTTGTAATGGCCAGATCAAGGGGCGAAGCGTTGGCAGTCCCCTCGTGTTAGCGGGCTATCGGCAGGTTGTATGACGACTTGAAGGGATTCAGCTTTCGGCAGGCAAAAAAAATCCCCGTATCTTTCGATACGAGGATTTTCAATATGGTCGGGGTAAGGGGATTCGAACTCCTGACATCCTGCTCCCAAAGCAGGCGCGCTACCGGACTGCGCTATACCCCGGTAAAAAAAAGGCGACCTTTCAAAGATCGCCTTCTTCGATCAGCGCTTTTGGCCTCTGATCTTAAGATTCGATCCCAGCGCAAACTGGTTTCAAAAATGGTGGGTCGTGTGGGATTCGAACCTACGACCAATTGGTTAAAAGCCAACTGCTCTACCAACTGAGCTAACGACCCAAATATGGTCGGGGTAAGGGGATTCGAACTCCTGACATCCTGCTCCCAAAGCAGGCGCGCTACCGGACTGCGCTATACCCCGGTTTGAAATTGGCTCCGTGACCAGGACTCGAACCTGGGACCCAATGATTAACAGTCATTTGCTCTACCGACTGAGCTATCACGGAACTACACATTTCAATTTACAACGGTGAAGCTTTGTTGCATCTCGCCACCCGTTCGCATCGCTGCGTTCGTGTGTCTGAGGCGCGCTATTCTACAACCTAGAACACCTCTGTCAACCCCCTAAATTGCTTTCAAGTTAATGATTTGCAACTTATTTCAGATTCCAACCCGGTGGGTTGAAACGCTGCCGGTGACTGACTGCGGGGCGCACTTTACAAGCCTTTTCCTTTGAGTTCAACAGCCTGGCGAAAAAAAGGCCTCGCAATGCGAGGCCTTCCCGGTTTCATTGCCGCTGAGGCTTAGCCGAAAACGATTTCGTCGTTCTCGACCTTGCCGGTGGCGGTGTCGCCCGGCATGAAATGACCCGACAGGATCAACTGCGCCAGCGGGTTTTCGATCCAGCGCTGGATCGCCCGTTTCAAAGGACGTGCGCCATACACCGGGTCGTAACCGACGGCGATCAGCTTGTCCATCGCCTCCGGGCTCAGCTCCAGCTTCAGCTCGCGCTCGGCCAGGCGGCTGCGCAGGCGGCCCAACTGGATCTCGGTAATGCCGGCGATCTGATCCCGCGCCAGCGGCTCGAAGATCACCACTTCGTCAACGCGGTTGATGAACTCAGGACGGAAGTGCGAGGTCAGCGCGTCCATCACAGCAGCACGCTGCGCCTCACGATCACCGACCAGTTCCTGGATCTGCATCGACCCGAGGTTGGACGTCATCACGATCACCGTGTTGCGGAAGTCCACCGTACGCCCGTGACTGTCGGTCAGACGGCCATCCTCAAGCACTTGCAGGAGGATGTTGAACACATCCGGGTGCGCCTTCTCGACTTCGTCCATGAGGATCACCGAGTACGGCTTGCGACGCACCGCTTCGGTCAGGTAACCGCCCTCTTCATAGCCGACGTAGCCTGGTGGCGCACCGATCAGACGAGCCACGGAATGTTTCTCCATGAACTCGGACATGTCGATCCGCACCATCGCCTCTTCAGTATCGAAAAGGAATTCGGCCAGCGCCTTGCACAGCTCGGTTTTACCGACACCGGTCGGGCCGAGGAACATGAACGAGCCGCTCGGACGATTCGGGTCGGACAGTCCGGCGCGGGAACGCCGCACGGCATTGGCCACAGCCACGACCGCTTCTTCCTGACCGATTACCCGTTTGTGCAACAGGCTCTCCATTTTCATCAGCTTGTCGCGCTCGCCTTCGAGCATTTTCGACACCGGGATGCCGGTCCACTTCGACACGACTTCGGCAATCTCTTCTTCAGTCACCTTGCTGCGCAGCAACTGGTTCTCGCTCTTGCCGTGCTGGTCGACCATTTGCAGGCTGCGTTCCAGATCGGGGATCACCCCGTATTGCAACTCGGCCATGCGATTCAGGTCGCCTTTACGGCGCGCGGCTTCCAGTTCCTGGCGCGACTGTTCGATCTTCTGCTGAATCTGCGCAGAACCCTGCACCTCGGCTTTCTCCGAGTTCCAGATTTCCTCCAGATCGGAATACTCACGCTCGTGACGCTCGATTTCTTCCTGGAGTTTTTCCAGGCGTTTTTTCGCTGCGTCGTCGCTTTCTTTCTTCAGCGCCTGGGATTCCACTTTCAACTGAATCAGGCGCCGCTCCAGACGATCGAGTACTTCCGGTTTGGAGTCGATCTCCATACGGATACGGCTGGCAGCCTCGTCGATCAAGTCGATGGCCTTGTCCGGCAGCTGCCGGTCAGTGATGTAGCGATGGCTGAGCTTGGCCGCAGCGATGATCGCGCCGTCGGTGATCGCCACCTTGTGGTGAACCTCGTAACGTTCCTTGAGGCCACGCAGAATCGCAATGGTGTCTTCTTCGCTCGGCTCGTCCACCAGAACTTTCTGGAAACGCCGCTCGAGCGCCGCGTCCTTCTCTATATATTGGCGGTACTCGTTGAGCGTGGTCGCGCCGACGCAGTGCAACTCGCCGCGAGCCAGCGCAGGCTTGAGCATGTTGCCGGCGTCCATCGAGCCTTCGCCCTTACCAGCGCCGACCATGGTGTGCAGTTCGTCGATGAACAGAATGATCTGCCCTTCCTGCTTCGACAGTTCGTTGAGCAACGATTTCAGGCGCTCTTCGAACTCACCGCGATACTTGGCGCCGGCAATCAGCGCGCCCATGTCCAGCGACAGCAGACGCTTGCCTTTAAGGCCGTCCGGCACTTCGCCGTTGATGATGCGCTGCGCCAGCCCCTCGGCGATCGCGGTTTTACCCACGCCAGGTTCACCGATCAGCACCGGGTTGTTCTTGGTGCGGCGTTGCAGAACCTGAATGGTGCGACGGATTTCGTCGTCGCGGCCGATCACCGGATCAAGCTTGCCTTCTTCGGCGCGTTTGGTCAGGTCGACTGTGTACTTGTCCAGCGCCTGCCGCGACTCTTCGTGGTTGGCGTCATTTACCGCTTCGCCACCACGCAGGTTGTTGATCGCGTTTTCCAGGGCTTTCTTGCTCACGCCTTGGCCGAGCAGCAACTTGCCGAGCTTGCTGTTCTCGTCCATCGCGGCGAGCAGCACCAGTTCGCTGGAAATGAACTGGTCGCCCTTCTGCTGAGCCAGACGGTCAGCCTGATTGAGCAGGCGCGCCAGATCCTGCGACATGTTGACGTCGCCGGTCGGGTTCTGGATTTTCGGTAGTTGATCGAGCTCTTTGGTCAGCTCTTTACGCAAGCTGTTGACGTCGAAGCCGACTTGCATCAGCAGCGGCTTGATCGAACCGCCCTGCTGTTCAAGCATGGCCTGCATCAAGTGCGCCGGCTCGATGGCCGGATGATCGTGGCCAACCGCCAACGACTGGGCGTCGGACAGGGCCAACTGTAATTTGCTGGTTAAACGGTCAATACGCATGGGTCACCTTCCTTTTGAGCAGGCCGGACCTAAGAAACCATCCTGAATAAAGAAACCTGCCAGATACCACTGTAGATGCGGTCGATTCTGGGAGATTCAAGCGTCGGAGAGTTGATGCAGATCAGAGAGTTTAGCGGGTGAGCCAAACAAGGGAGGCGAAACGACCGGTCCGCGACGCACGGCGATAGGAGAAGAAGCGCGGATCGGTCACGGTGCAGAAACCGCCACCATAAACAGCCGTGACACCCCGTTCAGCCAGACGCAGGCGCGCCAGCAGATAGATATCAGCCATGAACTTGCCGGCATTGTTGCTCGGTACGAACGCTTCTGCTGCTTCAGGCAGTTGATTGATGAAGACTTCCCGTACTTCCGGACCGACTTCAAAGGCTTTGGGGCCAATGGCCGGGCCGAGCCAGACCAGTACCTCGTCAGCAGGAACATCGAGGCTGTCGAGAGTTGCCTCAAGCACGCCCGCCGCCAGACCCCGCCAACCGGCATGAGCGGCCGCGACACGCGTGCCGGCACGATCGCAGAACAATGCCGGCAAACAGTCTGCCGTCATCGCCGCGCAGGCAATACCCGGCGCTGCCGTCCAACTGGCATCTGCAGTCGCAACGACGCCCGGATCAGCATGGGCAACGGTGATCCCGTGCACTTGCTGCAACCAGGCAGGCTGTATGGAGAAGTGATCGGTCAAGCGTCGACGGTTCTCAGCGACGTCCTGCGGACGATCATCGACATGATCGCCCAGATTCAGGCTGTCGAACGGCGCCTCGCTGACACCACCCTCGCGGGTGGTGACACAGGCCCTGACGCTGGCCGGCGCAGGCCAGTCCGGCGTCAGCCAGTTCATCCGACGAAGGCCTCGCGATCCTGCTTGAGCAGGGTCAGCAGCCAGACGAAATCTTCCGGCAGCGGCGATTCCCAGCTCATGCGCTCACCGCTCGTCGGGTGATCGAGTTCAAGGAAGCGCGCGTGCAGCGCCTGACGCGGGAAGTGCTTGAGCGATTCCACCATGGTCGGGTTGGCCGCAGGCGGAATGCGGAAACGCCCGCCGTACGCCGGATCGCCGACCAACGGGAAGTTGATGTGCGCCATGTGCACGCGGATCTGGTGGGTCCGACCGGTTTCCAGTTTCACCCGCACGTGGGTGTGCGAACGGAAACGTTCGAGCACGCGGTAGTGGCTGACGGCAGGCTTGCCGCCTTCCATCACTGCCATGCGCTGGCGTTGCTGGCCGTGACGACCGATCGGCGCGTTGATCTTGCCACCGGCGGTGACCACGCCAATGACGATGCACTCATAGATGCGGCTGACACTGCGGCTCTGCAATTGCGCAACCAGTTTGGTCTGCGCCTGAATGGTCTTGGCCACCACCATCAGACCGGTGGTGTCCTTGTCCAGACGATGCACGATACCGGCGCGCGGGACATTGATGATGTCCGGCACATGGTGCAACAAAGCGTTGAGCAGGGTGCCATCGGCGTGACCGGCGGCCGGGTGCACCACCAGGCCCGCAGGCTTGTTGATCACCAGGATGTCGTCGTCTTCATAGACGATGTCGAGCTCGATGTCCTGGGCGATCCACTCGCCCTGGGCTTCCTGCTCGGCAGTCAGCTCAAGGACGGCACCGCCATGCACAATGTCGCGCGGGCGGATCACCGCCCCGTCCACAGTCAGGCGACCTTCTTTGATCCAGGCGGAAAGGCGCGAGCGTGAGTGCTCAGCGAAGAGTTGGGCGGCGACTTGATCGAGGCGTTGGCCGCCCAATTCGGACGGCACCTCTGCGCGAAGTTCAATTTTATCGGACATGCTCGGACTGGGCGTCGGCACAGCCTTTGGTTTCGGCTGCGCGCTTGTGGTTAAATACGGCGTCTTTTGCCCCGAGGCTTTTCAACGGGGCGTTCATCATAACAGGACGGCCCCGCCCAAGACAGCGGCCGTCATAGGGACGCAAGCCGCCATGCAAGTGAAACACCTGCTGCTGATCGCCATCCTCGCATTGACCGCTGCTTGCTCATCGAAGGAAGTCGTAGACGAAAACCTCAGCGAAGCCGAGCTGTATCAGCAGGCTCAGACTGACCTGGACAACAACAGCTACACCAGCGCCACAGCCAAGCTGAAGGCTCTGGAGTCGCGTTATCCGTTCGGTCGCTACGCCGATCAGGCTCAGCTGGAGTTGATCTACGCCAACTACAAGAACGCCGAGCCGGAAGCTGCAAAGTCTGCCGCCGAGCGTTTCATTCGTTTGCATCCGCAGCATCCGAACGTGGATTACGCGTACTACCTCAAGGGTCTGACTTCGTTCGACCAGGACGTCGGCCTGCTGGCGCGCTTCCTGCCGCTTGACATGACCAAGCGTGACCCGGGCGCCGCCCGCGACTCGTACAACGAGTTCGCGCAGCTGACCAGCCGCTACCCGAACAGCCGCTACGCGCCGGACGCCAAGCAGCGCATGATCTATCTGCGCAACCTGTTGGCCGCCTACGAAATCCACGTCGCTGACTACTACCTGACCCGTCAGGCTTATGTAGCCGCTGCCAACCGTGGCAAGTACGTCGTGGAGAACTTCCAGGAAACCCCATCGGTCGGCGACGGCCTGGCGGTGATGACTGAAGCCTACCAGCGTCTGCACCTCGACGATCTGGCGGCCACCAGCCTGGAAACCCTGAAGCTCAACTACCCGGACCACCCGAGCCTGGAGGATGGCCAGTTCGTGCCACGCGTAGCCGAAGCTGACAACCGTTCGTTCCTGAGCAAAGCGACTTTGGGCCTGATCGAATCGCGTCCACCGCTGCCGCCGGGCGAAACCCGCGCCAACCAGGACGTGCAGAAGCAGTTCCAGGACGCGAAAGATGCGATCCCGAACGAGCTCAAGCCTAAAGACGAGAACGGCGACGTGATCGAAGAGCCAGAACCGGAATCCAGCGACACCGACCGCTCGTGGTTCAGCTACATGACCTTCGGCGTGTTCGACTGATCACACCGGCTGTACGAAAAAGGGAGATCCGCGGATCTCCCTTTTTTATTGCCGCGCTTTAATAGGCTGTGCGCTGATCGGGTCCTTGGCTAAACTGCCGGATCATCAGTCGAAAAGCCGCTCATCATGCTTCGTTTATTGTTCTGGATTGCCCTGATCTTCGCCGCCATCTGGCTCTGGCGCAAATTCAAGGCCCCCGCCTCGTCCGCCCGATCGCCGCGCGAACAGGACGCGCCGCCGATGGTGCGTTGCGCCCACTGCGGCGTGCACCTGCCGCGCGACCGCGCGCTGGGCAACCAGCAACTGTGGTATTGCAGCCAGGCTCATCTCGAGCAAGGCCCGGGCGCCAGTGGTCGCTGAGGCCGTCAACGCCGACCAGAAACAGGCGCAGCGTCTGCTGCGCCTTTATCACCTCTACCGTTTAAGTGTCGGCATCACTCTGGTGTTGCTGATCTCCAGCAACATGGACAACCGCCTGCTGACGTCGGCCAACGACGATCTGCTGCGCGGTGGCAGCTGGCTGTACCTGATCATCAATATGCTGTTGGTGGTGTTCCTCGAAAACACCCGGCGCCCGGCGCAGTTGTTCACCCTGGCCTTCGTCGACGTGCTGCTGTTGTGCGGCCTGTTCTACGCGGCGGGCGGCGTGGCCAGTGCGCTGGGCAATCTGCTGGTGGTCTCGGTGGCAATCAGCAACACCCTGCTACGCCGACGCATCGGCCTGCTGATTGCCGCCATTGCGGCGATCGGCATTGTCGGCCTGAGCTTTCTGCTGGGGCTCAGCCGCCCCTTGAGCGCAAACGCCTACTTGCAAGCTGGCACCCTCGGTGCGCTGTGCTTTGCCGCCTCGCTGCTGGTGCAAGGGTTGATCCGCCGCCTCGAAGTCAGCGAGACCCTGGCCGAACAGCGCGCCAGCGAAGTGGTCAGCCTGGAGGCGCTGAACGCGTTGATCCTGCAACGCATGCGCACGGGGATTCTGGTGCTCGACGAGCAACGTCGGGTGCAACTGGCCAATCACAGTGCGCAGAGTCTGCTCGGCCATAGTCACCTGCAAGGTCATTTGATCGACGAATATTCGCCAGCACTCGTCGAGCGCCTGCAACTGTGGCGCAACAACCCGACCTTGCGCCCGCAGAGCCTGAAAATCCCCGGCAATGGCCTTGAGCTGCAACCCAGCTTCATCGCTCTCGAGCAGAGTCCGAACCAGCAGACACTGGTGTTTCTCGAAGACCTGGCGCAAATCACCCAACAAGCCCAGCAACTCAAGCTCGCTGCGCTCGGGCGTTTGACCGCCGGCATCTCCCATGAAATTCGCAATCCACTGGGCGCGATCAGTCATGCCGCGCAGCTGTTGGCCGAGTCCGAGGAACTCGATAGCGCAGATCGACGTCTGACGCAGATTATTCAAGACCACTCCCAGCGCATGAACCGAGTCATCGAAAACGTCCTGCAACTGTCCCGCCGCCAGCAAAGCGCGCCGCAACGGCTGGACCTCAAGCCGTGGCTGGAAGACTTCGTCGGCGAAACCCGCGAGCAGGCCAACGAACGCCAGCACATTCATCTGCGAATCAATTCCGGCGATTTCACCACGCTGATGGACCCCAACCAGCTGCGGCAGATTCTCGACAATCTGATCCGCAACGCCTGGCGTCACAGTGCCCAACTGCACGAGCAGGCCGAAGTATGGCTGGCACTGTTCGTCGACCCCGACAGCCAATTGGCAGTGCTCGAAGTGCAGGACAACGGCCCCGGCGTGTCGGCCGATGAACAGGCGCATCTGTTTGAGCCGTTCTTCACTACGAGCAGCCAGGGCACCGGTCTTGGCCTTTATCTGTCCCGTGAGCTGTGCGAAAGCAACCAGGCACGCCTAGACTTCAAATCACGCCAAGGCGGCGGCTGCTTTTGCATCACTTTTGCTCACGGACGGAAACAAAGTTGAATACAAGCCCACGGCAAAAAATTCTAATCGTCGACGACGAACCGGATATCCGCGAGCTCCTGGAAATCACCCTGGGACGGATGAAACTCGAGACCTTCAGCGCACGCAATCTGGGCGAGGCTCAGGCGCTGTTGCAGCGCGAGCACTTTGACCTGTGCCTGACCGACATGCGCCTGCCCGACGGCACCGGTCTGGAGCTGGTGCAACACATTCAGCAACGCGATCCACACCTGCCGGTGGCGATGATCACTGCGTACGGAAGCCTGGAAACGGCCATCAATGCGTTGAAGGCCGGGGCGTTCGATTTCCTCACCAAACCGGTGGAGCTGCCGCGATTGCGCGAACTGGTCAGCTCGGCGCTGCGCCTGCCGACAGCGGGCGGCTTGAGCACGGCAATCGAGCGACGCTTGCTGGGCGATTCGCCGCCGATGGCCAATCTGCGCAAGCAGATCGACAAGCTCGCACGCAGTCAGGCGCCGGTGTACATCAGTGGTGAATCCGGCAGCGGCAAAGAACTGGTCGCGCGTCTGATTCACGAACAAGGCCCGCGCGCCAGCCAGCCGTTTGTGCCGGTGAACTGCGGGGCAATTCCGTCGGAACTGATGGAAAGCGAATTTTTCGGCCACCGCAAAGGCAGCTTCACCGGTGCCGTCGAAGACAAGCCGGGGCTATTCCAGGCGGCCCATGGCGGCACTCTGTTTCTCGATGAAGTCGCCGATCTGCCACTGTCGATGCAAGTGAAACTGCTGCGGGCAATTCAGGAAAAAGCCGTGCGCAGCGTCGGCGGCCAGCAGGAAACGGTGGTCGACGTGCGTATCCTTTGCGCCACGCACAAAGACCTTGAAGCCGAAGTTTCAGCCGAGCGTTTCCGCCAGGATCTGTATTACCGGCTCAACGTCATCGAACTGCGCGTGCCGTCCCTGCGCGAACGCCGCGACGACATCGAGGCGCTTGCCATGCACGTGCTCAAGCGCCTGGCCAAAGACACCGGACAACCCGAAGCGCGCCTGCACCCCCAAGCGCTGGAGGCGCTGAAGAACTATCGCTTTCCCGGCAACGTGCGCGAACTGGAGAATGTTCTGGAACGCGCGCACACCTTGTGTGAAAACCGCACGATCGAAGCGCAGGATCTGCGTTTGAGCGAAGGCAATTGCTCGGCGGACGGGGCGACGGCTGATCTGACCCAGATCGACAATCTTGAGGATTATCTGGAGAGCGTCGAACGCAAACTGATTTTGCAGGCGCTGGAGGAAACCCGCTGGAACCGCACGGCGGCGGCGCAGCGGTTGAGTCTGTCGTTCAGGTCGATGCGTTATCGGCTGAAGAAATTGGGACTGGATTGAAGGCCCCTTCGCGAGCAGGCTCGCTCCCACATTTGGAATGAGTATTCCTGTGGGAGCGAGCCTGCTCGCGAAGGCGGTCTACCAGCCTCTGACTAAATCCGGCCCTCAGGCGCATACGGCGCCGGATCAATAATCGGCGCTCGCCCCAACATCACATCGGCAAACAACTGACACGATGCCGGCGCCAGCACCAGCCCGTTGCGGTAATGCCCGCAGTTCAGCCACAACCCCTCGAACCCCGGCACCCGGCCAATAAAGGGAACCCCTTCCGGCGACCCCGGCCGCAGCCCGGCCCAGTGCCCGACCACCTCGGCATCCGCCAACGCCGGCAGCAATTCGATCGCCGAGGCCTTGAGGCTTTGCAGCGCTACATCGGTCGGGGTCTTGTCGTAACCTTCGTGCTCCAGCGTGCTGCCGATCAGAATGTGACCGTCGCGACGCGGGATCGCATAACGTCCCTTGGCCAGCACCATGCTCGGCAGGAAATCAGCCGCGCACTTGTAGAGAATCATCTGGCCTTTGACCGGTTCGACCGGCAGCGTCAGGTTCAGCGTCTTGAGCAGATCGCCGCTCCACGCCCCCGCCGTCAGCACAAACTCGTCGCCGCTCATCACCCCAGTGGAGGTTTGCACGCCAACCACGCGCTCGTCCTCGCGGACGAAACCACAGACTTCGCATTGCTCGTGAATCGTCACGTTCGGCAGCGCCAGCAGCGCGGCTTTCAGCGATTTGACCAGCCGTGGATTGCGCACGTTGGCGACATCGGCCATGTAGATCGCTCGGCTGAAACCGCTGCCAAGCACCGGCACCGCGTCATGTGCCGCCGAGATATCCACAGCCCGCAGCGGCCGATTTTCCCGCGCGGCCCAGGCCATGGCTGCGGCTTCATCGTCCAGATCCAACCAATACAGACCAGTGGTGTGCACTTCAGGATCAACGCCAGTGTCAGCAAACAAGCGCTCGCCGAGCTGTGGATAAAAATCCTGCGACCAATGCGCCAGCGCGGTGACTGCCGGACTGTAGCGCCACGGGTATAACGGCGAGACGATGCCGCCGCCAGCCCAGGACGATTCCTGGCCGACATTCGAGCGATCCAGCAGCACCACGCTGCGCACTTCGGAGGCGAGATTGTAGGCAGTGAGCAGGCCAATCACCCCGCCGCCGACAATCACTACTTGCTGTTGCCTGGTCATGTTTGATCCAACCGTAAAAAAGACAGTGGGCGCAAAAGGCGCCCGAAAAAGAATGCGTCAGCGGCCCCAGCAATCCTTGGCGGTCACACCGGTAGTCGCGTTGTTCATGCTTCGCACGCCGGTGTTGGTCAGAGTGAAATCCCCGCATTTGTCGGTGGCCATGGCCGAGCCGGTTTTACGCACCGCGGTCAGCACAAAGGTCTGGTCGGTCAGCGTCGGGGTGATGGTGTAGAAATCATTGCCCGGGCTCAGCCCGGTGACGCCGGTGTAGACATTGTTGCGGGTGTAGAAGCGTTCGAGGGTCTGCGCCTGCTCCGAGAGCAGCGAGACCACTTCGGCGCGACGGCCCTTCTTCACGTATTCGTTGTAGCTGGGAATGCTGATGGTGAGGATGATCCCGATAATCGCGATGACGATCATGATCTCGATCAGGGTAAAACCTCGGCTGGATCTGCGCATGCCTCAAATTCTCGCTTACTGGATTTGTCGCCACATGATACGACGGCTGCCGCCGCCACCTTTTTCCACAATGACCGTGACCGCGCCGCTGGTGTCAGTCGTGCCCTTGCGCTCGCCGTTAGCCGAGATGAAGTTCAGGGTCGGAATGCCGCCGGTAAAAATCACGCCACTGGATATCGTATCGTTGCTGTCGACCAAACGGTCACCGGTGGTGTCGATCACGGCGTAGTTGAGCATCTTACCGTTGAACGCATCGAGTTCGACCAGTCGGCCCGTACCAAAACTCGAACAAGGGTCGGTGGTATCGACGCTGGCAGTGGTGAAAACAACTCGTCCCAACACAATACTGGCCTGATTGATCACGCGCTCGCCGGTCAGCACGTTGTTGTACACCAGCGGCAGATACCACCCTTTCTCTGCCGGATACGTCGTTTCATTCTGGCTGGTGGTCAGAAACTGCCCGGAACTGCCGGAGAACGAGCCGGTAATCGCCTGCGCTTGCAAACTGCTAACGGTGATTTGGCCGGCCCCACCCTCTGCATCCCAGATTGAATAGAACGCCTGCAGATCCTTGTTGGTCTTGTCGGCAGTCTCGTTGAACTTGCCGGTGCCAAAGAACACCTGCTTGCCGCCCTGCGGATTATCCGCCAGCAGCGGTTGCGCGGTGATCGGCTGCGTTGCCCCGCCCGGGGCGGTGAACAATGGCTTGCCGGCAAACGCCACGCCCCAGCTTTCTGCCCCGGGTGCGCTCAAGTCGAATTTCCACATACGCCCCTTCAGGTCACCAGCGTAGGCAGCCTGCACTACGTTCGAGGAATTGACCCTGAGTTTTACCGAAGACAGACCGTTAGTGGTTTCCGTGCTGTCGATGACGATTTTCCTGATCAGCGAACCATCCAGCGCATCCAGCACATACAACGCTGCAACCCCCGAATTGCTGCCGTAACCATTGGCGATGAATGTCGCCCAGCGACCATTGGCCAAGCGTGCGACTTCCGGACGGGCGTAGGCGTAACCCAGATCATTGAAAGCATTCGCCGTGTTGGCCGTAGCCGGCGCACTGACTTCCCACAGTGCCTTGATCACGTTGCCTGCCGAGGCATCGAACAGTTGCAGTCCGTAGAAGGTTTTACCACCGGCCCCCGTTCCGCCAATGGCCAGCGTTCTCCAGGTGGTGCCGGCCTGCGCATCGAACACGCCGACCTGACCGTCCACGAGAAACTTGTGGCTGACGCCGTTGACGTAATTGGTATCCGCAATCAGCCGCAACGAAGGCAGCACGCTGGAGGGCATATAGGCATAACGGCGGGTGCCGTTCGCCGAATTGATCACGTTGACGAAACCGTCGTTGGCGTTCACCACCAGACTGGTGTTCATGTTCGCAGCCTTGGTGGTCAGGTAGTTGGTGTAACTGCTGTCACCCGTCAGATCGGATGCGGTCTTGTCTGAAGGCGAGGCGAGCACCAGCGGCGAATTAATGATGTCGCCCAACAGCGCACTGCGAACTTTGAGCCCGGCCCTGTTGGTCCCTTTGCTCCACTCCACCAGATCATTACCGTTGATTCCGGCGGGCAACCCCTGATTCAGCGTAGTCTGCTGCGCCGGGGAAAAGTTGAGGAGTGCCAAGGCAATGGGCGTGTTGCTCAAGGTGTTCCATGACTGGAAAGTCGGCGCTGTGGCAGAGGGCACGATGGTGGTGTCGGTCGACCATTGCGCCGCCGAGGTATTTACCGTGCCGGTCGAGGTAAAGCCGAACGACCTGATCGTGCCGCGCCAATCCTTGGGATCGTAGGTTGTCTGGTAAAAACTGCTGCCACTGGTCAACGTACTGCTGCTGGCAACACCGGCACCACCGGAGCCGGCCTTGGAAGTGATATCGCTCAATGCCGACGATAACGCCGCATTAAGCCCGGAGCTGTCGGTCGCCTGGTAGTACCTGCCCTGCCCGTAACTGGCGGCGTCGGACAACATGTCGTTATCCGCCGCGAAACCCACGGTGTAGGTGTTCATGTTCTGCCGGGGAAAATCCACCGCGTTCCAGCTCTTGCCTGCTGCGTCAGTACCGGTCGAACGCATGTCGATATCGAAGGCGAATTTGGCGATGTCATCCAGATAGAGTGTGTCGCCCTCACCGTCACCGTTGAGGTTGTCGCCATCGTTATTCACGCCATCCCAGTTCGGTAGCCGGCTGCCTCCCAGCGGATCGTTGGTCGGGAAGGTACGGTCATAGGTTGGCAAGCCATCGGTAATCACCACGCCGTAGTTTTTCTGGCAGCGGTATTGAATCGGACTGGTATAGCTCGCTGGCGTGCCGTTGTAGTAAGGCGCCAACCCACGCATGTAGCGCGTGACTTCGTAATAGCTCTCGGCCAATGGCGTGTTGGCCACGGCGTTCAAGCCGTTGATCGATGAGATCAGCGCGTTGTAGTTGGTGTCTGCCTGGGCCTGGGTGACGCTGCCCGCGACGGGTGACAAATCGGTGATCGAGCGAGCGATGAAACCGCCGTTGCCCGGGTTGTTGCTGGTCGCCGGATTGAATGTCGACAGGCCCATGCGCAAAGTGCGGTTGCTGCTCACCAGTGCGGTGGAGACGTTGCGCGCCACGTTCATCCGGTAATCGTTGGGGATCGCCCCCGTGGTGAAGTCGCGGGTGCCGGTGCTGTTGGCGAGGCTGACTATGTAGGAAATGTAATCGGCGGAATACCGAGTGTTCTCGTTGCCTACGGGGTCGGGGAGCTTGAGGCACAACGGCGCCACACTGTTGTTGTAGAACGCATAGGCGCCTCCCGAGCACCCGGAAGTCGGCAGGCTCGATAGAAACACCGTGTCGCCGGTAATCTGCGGCGCATTGAGTGCAGAGCACAAGCCGAGGAAGGCATTGCACTGCCGGGCGGGAGTGCGGTTGACGTTCGGGTCGAATCCGGCGGCGTAGATGATGCTGTTCATACTCCCCGAGTCATCGATCAGCAGCATCACGTTGGGCGCCACCGCAGCCGCGCTCAGCAATGGCGAATCGGAAGGCGTGAAAGCCCAGGCCGGTGCCGCCAGGTAGAAACTCAGGAGCATGCCGATCAGCAACGACAGGCCGCGCTCAATACTTCGCATAGACACTCTCCACCACGCTACGCGAATTGCCGGCGATGCCGACCGCAGTCACTCGATACAACGTCGCCGAAGTGTTACTCGGTACGTTCACCGCAGTCAGGGTCGTGCCGATGTTCTGCACGCCATAAAAGCCATTACCGGCAGCGATCCAGGTCACCCCGGAGGTCGAATTGAAGCCGGCCGAGCTGACCGATGACGATTCGGCCGGCGGCAGACATTGGTTCGTGCCGCTACACACCGCCAACGAGTAACTGTCCAGCTGCACCGCACTTTCGCCGATACGCAACGCCGCTTCCGCAGCCTGAAACGATTGATTGCGCAGGCTTACGCTGCCGGCCATTTTCTCTTGCAGGTTGGCGCTCTGCATCGAGGACAAACCGATCAATGTGAGCAACAGCAGAAACACCAGGCTCACCAACAGGACCATGCCGCGCTGGGCCTGACGTTGTTGCAAGGAAATCCTCATCGCCGCCCCCTCATGGCAAGCGGTTGCGCAATGCCGCAACCACGTTGAAGGTTTGATTGCGCACCCGATTGTTCGGGTCGGTGAGGGTCAGGCTCAGGCGCACGCTGCGGATGCGCGCCGGATCGCCGGGGTTGCTGCTGTACGTTGAAGCTGCGACGTCGGTCGCGGAGCTGGCCAGACCGAATGTGACGTTGAAGGCGCTGACGTTGTTCACCAGCACTTGCTGCGCCGGATTGCCGCTGCCAGTGCCCATGAGGATCTGGTTATTGCTGAAGCTGTAGATCAGGCGCCGGATCGGGAACGCGATCTGCCCCGTGGTCGGGCTGCGCAATCCGCTGTAGGCGACCGCGCTGTTGCGACAATCGGAAATCACCGTCCAGGTCGGCGTTCCCCCGCCGCTGCCGACATCGGCGGTGACCATGGTCAGCTTGAGACTGGCGTTATCCCAGTTGATCGGGATGAGTTGCGCGGTGTTGAAATCCCCTGCAGAACTGGAGTCGACGATGGTGCCGAGGCAGCCGAACATGCCGACCATACGGATTTCCTGAATCATTTTGCTGAGAACGAAGCGCGCATCTTCCTGCATCGCTGCGGCGCTGTTCTGACTGACGTAAGTGTTTTTTGCGGCGATGAAAATCTGTACCACGCCGAGCACGACGATCAGCCCCAAAGCCAGGGCAATCAGCAGCTCAATCAGGCCGAAACCACGGCTGGCGTACTTCATGGTGTGGCCACCGGATCGACCGCCGCCCGGCTGCTCAGCACGAAACTGCGCTGTGCACTGGCAGCGTTCGCCGCGCGCGCATCGCTCCAGGTAATGGTGATGGTGTAGACCCGCTGATTGAGGGTGATGCTGCCCGTCGCGGTCGGGCCGCCGAAGTTGGCGATGTTGGTGGTGAAATCGTAGAGATCCTGATCCCGCGCATTACTGAGATTGCCCGAGGTCGGTGGCGTGACGGTGTAGTTGGCGCCGGAATTGGCGCGGATGCGATCCATCATGTCATAGGCGATGAAACTGGCCTGACTGGTCATCCGCGAACTGTCGGTGTACTTCAACGCATTGAGCTGCACCGCCGCTGCGCCCAACAGCCCGACGGTCAGAATCAGCAACGCGACCAGCACTTCGATCAGCGTCATGCCCTCCTGTGCGTTTGTGCTCCCTGCCCTCATCCGCAATTTCCACCCAGTTGAATGCGTCCGTTCAAACACACGTTCAGCGTCCTGCTTTGCGTGCCCAGCGTGTAACCGATGACCACCGCCGTCGACGGTGCCGCCAGACCGCCGAGGTTGTTGAAATCCAGTGCGGTCACTCCTGAGGGTAGCGTCAGAGTCGCGCCACTGCTCATTGCTGGAACAACCCGCAACACATTGGCCGGATTGCCAGTACTGTCGTAGACCGCCAGTTCACCGGTCCAGACACTGCCGCCAGCGGTCGGACGCAGACGCGTGGTCACGCCGCGATTGATTGCCTCGAGGCGAGCGAAATTGATTGCCCGCTGCAAGTCGCCGACTTCGGTATCCGCCTTGCTGCTCTGGATCGTACGGGTAAAGGCCGGCACCGCCAGCGTGATCAGTATCAGGAACACCGCAATGGCGACCAGCAACTCGACCAGCGTGAAACCTTTTGTACGAAGATCCATCGGTGCCCTCCGTTGCCGTCGGCTATACCTGCTTTTACACGCTAGAACATTCGCTCGGCACGCGCCGACTGATTTGCCCTGCGCGGCGCACGGATTGCGCTGCTCATACCATTCCACGGAGGGATTTTTCATGCCGCAACACGGTTTCAGCCTGATTGAACTGCTTATGGGACTGGCGATTGGCGCAATTGTTCTGCTGCTGGTCAGCCCGGCGTTCGCCGCGCTCAAGCAAGCGACTCAGCGCGACCACGCAGCGCAGTCGCTGCTCGAGGGCATCCGCCACGCTCGCACCCTGGCTATGACCCACAATCAAAGTGTGGTGATCCATGGCATTGACGGCGACTGGAGTCAGGGTTGGCGAATCATTCTGGATCTTAGCGGCAAAGGGCCGGAGGACAGCAGCAATCCGCTGCTGGTTGAACGCGCCAGTGAGGCGAAGGTGGCGATTGTCGGCAATTGGTGGGTGAGCCGCTACGTGCGGTTCAGTCATCTGGGACAGCCGCTGATGCCGGGACGGCGATTTCAGGCGGGGACAATACACATCTGCTCGCCGCGCGAACCGGTCAGCCAGCGGCAGATCGTGCTGGCGGCGACCGGTCGCGTGCGCCTGGGCAGTCAGGAGACCGAACAGGCGCTGTGCGACAAAGGCAGAAGCGTCAGATCGAACGGACGCGCAGCTCTTTCGGCATCGAGAACGTGATGTTCTCCTCACGGCCAGCCAGCTCGTCGGCACCGGTCGCGCCCCAGGCCTGCAATTGCTGGATCACGCCCCGGACCAGCACTTCCGGTGCGGACGCGCCAGCGGTAATGCCAATACGCTCGACGCCGTCGAACCAGCTCTGTTGCAGGTCCTCGGCACCGTCGATCAGGTAGGCCGGAGTCGCCATACGCTCAGCCAGTTCACGCAGACGGTTGGAGTTGGAACTGTTCGGGCTGCCGACCACCAGCACCACGTCGCACTCGTCGGCCAGTTGCTTGACGGCGTCCTGGCGGTTTTGTGTGGCGTAGCAGATGTCATCCTTGCGCGGACCACCGATGGCCGGGAAGCGCGTGCGCAGGGCATCGATAACGCGACTGGTGTCGTCCATCGACAAGGTTGTCTGGGTGACGAAGGCGAGTCTTTCCGGATCGCGTACCTGCAATGCGGCCACGTCCTTTTCGTCTTCGACGAGGTAGATCGCGCCGCCGTTGCTGGCATCGTACTGGCCCATGGTGCCTTCGACTTCCGGGTGACCGGCGTGGCCGATCAGGATGCACTCGCGACCGTCGCGGCTGTATTTGGCGACTTCGATGTGCACCTTGGTCACCAGCGGGCAGGTTGCATCGAAGACTTTCAGGCCACGACCTGCAGCTTCGTTGCGCACGGCTTGGGAAACACCGTGGGCGCTGAAGATGACGATCACGTCATCGGGTACCTGATCGAGCTCTTCGACGAAAATCGCGCCACGGCTGCGCAGGTCTTCGACGACGAACTTGTTGTGCACCACTTCATGACGCACATAGATCGGCGGCCCGAAGACTTCCAGGGCGCGGTTGACGATTTCGATCGCCCGGTCCACACCGGCGCAGAAGCCACGGGGGTTGGCGAGTTTGATTTGCATGCTGTGCCTCGTGTCTTGCGCGCGAAAACAATGGAAAACAGACTGTGGAGACCTGCTTGTTGTGGCGAGGGGAATCATCCCCGCTCGGCTGCGTAGCAGTCGCAGACCTTCAACGGACTTATCTCAGAATCCGTTGACTGGTCTGGGGGCGCTTCGCACCCCAGCGGGGATGAATCCCCTCGCCACAGAAGCTCACTCCTGCATTTTTAGATCGCTTTGACGGAAATGATTTCCACGTCAAAGGTCAGCGTCTTGCCCGCCAGCGGGTGGTTGAAGTCGACGGTCACTTGCGTGTCATCGAATTCCTTCACCACTCCTGGCAATTCAGTATTGGCCGCATCGTTGAAGATCACCAGCAGACCCGGCGACAACTCCATGTCGTTGAACTGCGAACGCGGGATGGTCTGCACGTTCTGCGGGTTTGGCTGTCCGAAAGCGTTTTCCGGCTCAACGGTCACTGTGCGCCTGTCGCCGGCCTTGAAGCCAAACAGTGCGGCTTCGAAACCCGGCAGCAGGTTGCCATCGCCGACCTTGAAGGTCGCCGGGGCCTTGTCGAAGGTACTGTCGACGGTGTCACCGTTTTCCAGGCGCAAGGCAAAGTGCAGGGTGACTTCGGTGTTCTGGCCGATGCGTTGCTCAGTCGATTGCGGTTCAGTCATGAGCAGCCTCTTCGGTTTTCTTCGATTTGAACATGTCCAGTGCCAGCATGATCGCGCCAACGGTGATCGCGCTGTCGGCAATGTTGAACGCCGGGAAATACCAGCGGTTCTGCCAGTGCACCAGAATGAAGTCGATCACATGGCCCAGGGCAATGCGGTCATACAGGTTGCCCAGCGCGCCACCCAGCACCAGTGCCAGGGCGACGGCCAGCCAGGTGTCGTTGCGACCCAAACGCTTGAGCCAGACCACCAGCACCGCACTGACGACAATGGCGATCAGCGCAAACAGCCAGCGCTGCCAGCCCGAGCTGTCGGCGAGGAAGCTGAAAGCAGCGCCAGTGTTGTAGGCCAGCGTCCAGCTGAACAGATCGGGAATGATCACGATCTGCTGGAACATTTCGAGCCTGGCTTCGAAGTAGAACTTGCTGGCCTGGTCAATGACCAGGACCAGCAGGCTCAACCACAGCCAGTTCAGCCGTCCGAAACGGCCAATGGCATCAGGCATAGTGACGAACCTCGCCAGCACCGCTGATGTTGTCGACGCAACGACCGCAGATTTCCGGATGCTCCGGGTTCACGCCGACGTCTTCGCGGCAATGCCAGCACCGCGCGCATTTCGGGAACGCCGATTTGACGATCTTCAGTTTCAGACCGCTGACTTCGGTGGCCACTGCATCGGCCGGAGCCTGAACGAATGGCGCGACGCTGGCAGTCGAGGTGATCAGGACAAAGCGCAGCTCGTTGCTCAGCTTGGCCAGATCGGCGCTCAGCGCCTCTTCGGCAAACAGCGTCACTTCGGCCTGCAGGTTGCCACCGACGGCTTTCGCCGCACGCTGGATTTCCATCTCTTTGTTGACCGCGACTTTCACTTCCATGATGCGATCCCAGTAGGCGCGACCCAGCTCGAAGCCTTCCGGCAGCTCGGTCAGGCCTTCGTACCAGGTGTTGAGCATGACCGACTCGTTACGCTCGCCCGGCAGGTATTGCCACAGCTCGTCGGCAGTGAAGGCGAGGATCGGCGCGATCCAGCGCACCAGCGCCTCGGAGATGTGGAACAGCGCGGTCTGGCACGAGCGACGGGCCTTGCTGTCGGCGCCGGTGGTGTACTGGCGGTCCTTGATGATGTCGAGGTAGAAACCGCCCAGCTCCTGCACGCAGAAGTTGTGGATCTTCGAGTACACGTTCCAGAAACGGTATTCGCCGTAGTGCTCTTGCAACTCGCGTTGCAGCAGCAGCGTGCGATCCACAGCCCAGCGATCCAGCGCCAGCATGTCTTCGGCCGGCAGCAGGTCGGTTGCCGGGTTGAAACCGGTCAGGTTGGAAAGCAGGAAGCGCGCGGTGTTACGGATACGACGATAAGCATCGGCGCTGCGGGTCAGGATCTGATCCGACACAGCGATTTCGCCAGAGTAGTCGGTCGACGCGACCCAAAGACGCATGATGTCGGCGCCCAGCGTATCGTTGATCTTCTTCGGCTCAATCACGTTTTTCAGCGACTTGGACATCTTGCGGCCGGACTCGTCGACGGTGAAGCCGTGCGTCAGCAGTTCGCGGTACGGCGCGTGGTTGTCGATGGCGCAACCGGTCAGCAACGAGGAGTGGAACCAGCCACGGTGCTGGTCGGAACCTTCCAGGTAGAGGTCGGCACGCGGGCCGCTCTCGTGGCCCATCGGGTGCGAACCGCGCAGAACGTGCCAGTGCGTGGTGCCGGAGTCGAACCAGACGTCGAGGGTGTCGCTGATCTTGTCGTATTGCGGCGCTTCATCGCCCAGCAGTTCGGCGGCGTCGAGTTTGAACCAGGCTTCGATGCCTTCGACTTCAACGCGTTTGGCGACTTCTTCCATCAGCTCGACGGTACGCGGGTGCAGCTCGCCGCTTTCCTTGTTGAGGAAGAACGGGATCGGCACGCCCCAGTTGCGCTGACGCGAGATGCACCAGTCCGGACGGTTGGCGATCATCGAATGCAGACGCGCCTGGCCCCAGGCCGGAACGAACTTGGTGTCTTCGATGGCTTTGAGCGAGCGCACGCGCAGGGTGTCGCCGCTGGTTGGCTCCTTATCCATGCCGATGAACCACTGCGCAGTAGCGCGGTAGATCAGCGGGGTCTTGTGGCGCCAGCAGTGCATGTAGCTGTGTTCGATGACGGTGGTGTGCATCAGCGCACCGACTTCGGTCAGTTTTTCGACGATAGCCGGGTTGGCCTTCCAGATGAACTGGCCACCGAAGAATTCCAGCGACGGCACGTACACGCCGTTGCTCTGTACCGGGTTGAGGATGTCGTCGTTGACCATGCCGTATTTCTTGCAGGTCACGAAGTCGTCCACGCCATAGGCCGGGGCGGAGTGAACCACGCCGGTGCCTGCACCCAGTTCGACGTAGTCAGCCAGGTACACCGGCGACAGACGATCGTAGAACGGGTGACGGAAGTTGATCAGCTCCAGCTCTTTACCGGTGGTGGTGGCGATGACCGAACCTTCCACGCCATAGCGCGCCAGGCAGGCTTCGACCAGCTCTTCAGCCAGCACCAGCAGCTTGTCGCCGATATCGACCAGGGCGTAGTTGAATTCAGGGTGCACGTTCAGCGCCTGGTTGGCCGGGATGGTCCACGGGGTGGTGGTCCAGATCACGATCGCAGCAGGTTTGCTCAGCGAGGCCAGACCGAACGCGGCAGCCAGTTTGGCTTCATCAGCGATCGGGAACGCAACGTCGATGGTCGAGGACTTCTTGTTCTCGTACTCGACTTCCGCTTCAGCCAGAGCCGAACCGCAATCGAAGCACCAGTTCACCGGCTTGAGGCCCTTGAAGACGAAACCGCCCTTGACGATTTCGGCGAGGGCGCGGATTTCACCGGCCTCGTTCTTGAAGTCCATGGTCTTGTACGGGTTGGCGAAATCGCCGAGCACGCCGAGACGGATGAACTCGGACTTCTGCCCTTCGATCTGCTCGGTGGCGTAGGCACGGCACAGCTCGCGGGTCTTATCCGCGCCGAGGTTCTTGCCGTGGGTCACTTCAACCTTGTGCTCGATCGGCAGGCCATGGCAATCCCAGCCCGGGACATACGGCGCGTCGAAACCCGACAGGGTTTTCGAGCGGATGATCATGTCCTTGAGAATCTTGTTCAGTGCGTGACCGATGTGGATCGTGCCGTTGGCGTACGGAGGGCCGTCGTGCAGGACGAACTTCGGACGATCCTTGCCAATCTCGCGCAACTTTCCGTACAGGCCAATACTGTCCCAGCGCTGCAGGATCTGCGGTTCGCGCTGTGGCAGGCCGGCCTTCATTGGGAAGGCGGTGTCCGGAAGGTTTAGCGTGGCTTTATAGTCGGTCATTTAAGGCTCTTCATTAGCGATGGGCGCTAGGTGCGGCTAGTGCACGGGCGGTGGCGACATCCGCATTGATCGCCGTTTTCAATGCCTCCAGAGAGGCGAAGCGCTGCTCTTCACGCAGCTTTTGGTGGAAAACCACCGTCAAACGCCGGTCATACAGATCGCCGGCAAAATCTAACAGATGGACCTCGAGGTGGGCTTTGCCATCCCCTTGCACCGTTGGGCGCACGCCGATATTGGCGACGCCGGGCCAGGTCTTGCCGTCGATATCGACATTCACCAGATACACCCCGGTGAACGGCACGCGACGACGCTTGAGTTGAATGTTGGCAGTGGGCGTGCCCAGTTGCCGGGCCAGTTTCTGCCCATGCAGCACGCGACCGGCGATGCGGTACGGACGGCCGAGCAAGCGTTCGGCCAAGGCAAAATCGGCCGCAGCCAAGGCGTTGCGCACCTGCGTGCTGCTGACGCGAATGCCGTCCAGCTCGACGGTTTGCGCCGCTTCGACGGTGAAACCGTGAACCTGCCCGGCCTGCATCAGAAAATCGAAATCGCCGAGGCGGTCGCAACCGAAACGGAAATCGTCACCGACCTCCAGATGCTGCACGCCAAGGCCATCGACCAGAATGGTATCGACGAACTCACTGGCGCTGAGCTTGCTCAGCCGCTGGTTGAAAGCGAGGCACAAGACCCGGTCGACGCCTTCAGCGGCCAGCAATTGCAGCTTGTCGCGCAACCGCGCCAGACGCGCCGGAGCGGTGTCGGGCGCAAAGAACTCCCGTGGCTGCGGCTCGAAAATCACCACGCAGCTGGGTACGCCCAACTCGAGCGCACGCTCACGCAGCCGGGCCAGGATAGCCTGGTGACCACGGTGAACACCGTCAAAGTTGCCAATAGTGGCGACGCAGCCCCGATGCTGGGGGCGCAAGTTGTGGAGGCCTCGAACCAGCTGCATAACGCGCTTCTTGCTCATAAAGTGGTCGATTATAACCACACCCGACGGCCGACGACAGGCAACACCGTAACGCAAAGTGAACGAGCCGACAAAACCGCCGGCCCATGCCTGCTCATAAAGGCTGAAACCTCAGCTCAAGGCCTTGCGATTGAAGTCGCGCAGACGGAAACCCAGCAGCAGCAACATACCGAAATACGCCACCACACCGGCCACCACCAGCGCACCCAGGCGCAAGAAGCGCTCAAGCATATGGCCCTCATCCCAGGCGGGCATGAAATGCATGCCGGCCAGCAACACCGCCGACATCACGGTCACCGCAACGACCAGCTTGAAGCCGAATTTGCCCCAGCCCGGTTGCGGTTGATACATCTTTTGCTTGCGCAGTTGATAGAACAGCAGCCCGGCGTTCAGGCAAGCACCGGCACTGATCGCCAAGGCAAGGCCGGCGTGGGCTAGTGGGCCGATCAACGCCAGGTTGAACAACTGCGTGCAGACCAGCGTGAAAATTGCGATTTTCACCGGGGTGCGAATGTTCTGTTGCGCATAAAAGCCCGGCGCCAGCACTTTGATCACGATAATCCCGAGCAGGCCGACCGAATAGGCAATCAGCGCGCGCTGGGTCATCTCGGCATCAAAGCCACTGAACTGACCGTACTGGAACAACGAAACAGTCAGCGGCTCGGCAAGAATCCCCAGTGCCAGCGCGCACGGCAACACCAGCACAAAGCACAGGCGCAGCCCCCAATCGAGGATCCGCGAGTATTCGTGGCGATCCTTGCTGGCGTAGGTCTTGGCCAGCGTTGGCAGAAGAATCGTGCCGAGCGCCACGCCCAATACGCCCGACGGCAATTCCATCAAGCGGTCGGCGTAATACATCCACGACACCGAACCTGCGACCAGAAACGAGGCGAAGATGGTGTTGATGATCAGCGAAATCTGACTGACCGACACGCCGAGAATCGCCGGCAGCATCTGCTTCATCACCCGCCACACGCCGCTGTCGCGCAGGTTCAGGCGTGGTAGCACGAGCATGCCGATCTTTTTCAGGTGCGGCAGCTGATACAGCAACTGCGCCAGACCACCTACCAGCACCGCCCAGCCAAGAGCCATGACCGGCGGATCGAAATACGGCGTGAGGAACAGCGAAAACACGATCATGCTGACGTTGAGCAGAGTCGGTACGAAGGCCGGCACCGAGAAGCGGTTCCAGGTATTCAGAATCGCGCCGGCCAGCGACGACAGCGAGATCAGCAATATATAAGGAAAGGTCACCCGCAACAGATCGGAGGTGAGCTGGAATTTTTCCGGGGTATCGGTAAAACCGGGCGCCGTGGCCCAGATCACCCAGGGGGCGGCGATCATGCCCAGTGCAGTCACAACCGCCAACACCAGCGTCAACAGGCCCGATACATAGGCAATGAAGGTGCGCGTCGCCTCTTCGCCCTGCTGGCTTTTATATTCGGCCAGGATCGGCACGAACGCCTGGGAGAAAGCCCCTTCGGCAAAGATGCGCCGCAGCAGGTTGGGCAGTTTGAAAGCAATAAAGAAGGCATCCGTGGCCATCCCGGCGCCGAATGTTCGCGCGATCAGCGTGTCACGAACAAAACCCAGAATCCGGGAAAGCATCGTGATAGAGCTGACGGCGGCCAACGATTTGAGCAGATTCATTGAGAGAGTTTGTGCCTGTCGATAAACAGCAGGCGAACAATGCGCCTACTTGTGCGATACTCCGCGCCGCAACAGCACAGAGCCAAAGCTCGCGAGTTTACAGGTCAAGCGCCGGAAATAAATATCCCGCCTCTTTATACCTACCACTTAGCGGAACGATTCAAGTGCCCTTGACAAGACAAGTCTTCATCGGCATGATTCGCGGCCTATTTTGTTTGCTATTTCCTAAAAAGTCTTTCGAGGAGCTCGACGGTGGCCAACTCACCTTCCGCCAAAAAACGTGCAAAACAGGCTGAGAAGCGTCGCAGCCACAACGCCAGCCTGCGTTCCATGGTTCGTACCTACATCAAGAATGTAGTTAAGGCCATCGACGCAAAAGACGCTGAAAAAGCTCAAGCTGCATACGTTCTGGCTGTGCCAGTTATCGACCGTATGGCCGATAAAGGCATCATCCACAAGAACAAGGCTGCTCGTCATAAGAGCCGTCTGAATGGCCACGTCAAAGCGCTGAAAGAAGCCGCTTAATCGACGTAGTCATTAAAAAACCGACCTCAGGGTCGGTTTTTTATTGCCTGTGATTTAACAAGCTACAGGCAAAAAAACTGTGGGAGCGAGCCCGCTTGCGAATGCGATCTGCCAGTTGATATTTCTATCGACCGACATGACCTCTTCGCGAGCAGGCTCGCCCCCACAGTTCGGATTGGTGGCGCTTATTGCTGGACCGGCACCCACGGCAGGATCGGGATCGCCGTCACGGCATTCTGCGGACTACCCTCGATCAAGCGATCGCTGTAGACCAGATACACCAGCGTGTTGCGCTTCTTGTCGAGGAAACGCACCACCTGCATGGTCTTGAACACCAGCGAGGTGCGCTCCTTGAACACCTCGTCGCCGTCCTTCAACTCACCCTTGAACTTGATCGGCCCGACCTGACGACAAGCGATCGAGGCTTCGGCACGATCCTCCGCCAGACCCAGACCACCCTTCACTCCGCCGGTCTTGGCGCGAGACAGGTAGCAGGTCACGCCCTCGACTTTCGGATCGTCGAAGGCCTCGACCACGATCCGGTCATTCGGCCCGACAAACTTGAACACCGTCGACACCTGACCGATTTCCTCGGCCGAGACCAGCAATGGCATGGCCATCAGCAGGCCCAACAATCCTTTCGCTACACGCATCGAATTTTCCTTAGACCAGAATCAGGTTGTCACGGTGAACCAGTTCCGGCTCCGCCATGTAACCGAGCAAACCGACAATCGCATCCGACGACTGACCGATGATTTTTTGCGCTTCCAGAGCGCTGTAATTGGCCAGACCCCGAGCGATCTCCCGACCGTCCGGCGCCACACAGACGACCATCTCACCGCGACGGAAACTGCCCTGAACCAGTTTCACCCCCACCGGCAGCAGACTTTTGTTGCCCTTGGACAACGCCGACACCGCCCCCTCATCCAGCACCAGAGTGCCACGGGTTTGCAGATGACCGGCCAGCCACTGCTTGCGCGCCGCGAGCATGCCACGCTCCGGCGATAGCAGCGTGCCAATGCGCTCGCCCGCCTTCAGGCGATCGAGCACACGCTCAAGCCGCCCGCCGACGATGATGGTGTGCGCACCGGAACGCGCTGCCAGGCGTGCCGCACGCAACTTGGTCTGCATGCCGCCGCGCCCCAGCGCACCACCGGTACCGCCTGCAACCGCATCGAGCGTCGGATCATCGGCGCGCGCTTCATAAATCAGCTGCGCATCGGGATTGTTGCGCGGATCAGCGTCGAACATGCCGTCGCGATCGGTAAGGATCACCAGCAGATCAGCCTCGACCAGATTGGCCACCAGCGCCGCCAGCGTGTCGTTGTCGCCAAAACGGATTTCATCGGTGACCACGGTGTCGTTTTCATTGATCACCGGAATGACCTTCAGCTCGACCAGTGCACGCAAGGTACTGCGGGCGTTGAGGTAGCGCTTGCGGTCGGACAGGTCGTCGTGGGTCAGGAGAATCTGTGCAGTGTGCCGGCCATGCTCGGCGAAGCTCGACTCCCACGCCTGCACCAACCCCATCTGACCGATTGCAGCGGCCGCCTGGAGCTCGTGCATGGCACTGGGTCGTGCGGTCCAGCCCAAGCGACTCATGCCGGCCGCTACCGCCCCGGAGGACACCAGCACCAGCTCGACGCCCGCCTCATGCAGCGCCACCATCTGCTCGACCCAGACACTCATTGCCGCGCGATCCAGCCCTTTGCCGTCAGCTGTCAGCAAAGCGCTGCCGATCTTCACGACCCAACGCTGCGCACCTGTCACCTTGCTCCGCATCATCTTCAACCTTAGCTTGAGGGCAGCGCGACCTGGCACTGCCCGTGACGTTAATCGTGGCGATTGCTGACCAACGATCGATTTCCGGATACTAAAACGCCGCTCGATTGAGCGGCGTTCAAGTTTATCGCAACGGATCAGTCACGCACGTAAATGATTTCCGGACCGTCTTCGTCATCCACATCTTCTTCGTCCCAGTCATCGTCGCCGATGTCATGGACCGACTTCACGCCACTGCGACGCAGGGCACGCTTGTCGTCCAGCGCCTGCAACTGCGCACGGGCTTCGTCTTCGATGCGCTGATCGAGATCGGCCAGCTCTTCCTTGTACGCAGGGTCTGCGGCGAGGCGATCGGCACGGTCTTCCATGTAACGCATGATGTCGTGGCACAGACGCTCGGTACCGATCTTGGCGATGGCCGAGATCACGTACACCGGACCAGTCCATTCCAGGCGATCGACGATTTCCTTGACGCGAGCATCGTGCTCTTCTTCAAGGATCTGATCGCACTTGTTCAGCACCAGCCAGCGATCACGCTCGGCCAGCGACGGGCTGAACTTGATCAGCTCGTTGACGATCACTTCAGCTGCGTCCGGAGCACTGGAATCATCCAGCGGCGCCATGTCGACGAGGTGCAGCAGCAGACGCGTACGCGCCAGGTGCTTGAGGAAGCGAATACCCAGGCCGGCACCATCGGAAGCGCCTTCGATCAAGCCCGGAATGTCGGCAATGACGAAGCTTTTCCAGCGATCGACGCTGACCACACCCAGGTTCGGCACCAGTGTGGTGAACGGGTAGTCGGCGACTTTCGGCTTGGCGGCCGAGACCGAACGGATAAAGGTACTTTTACCGGCGTTCGGCAAGCCCAGCAGACCGACGTCGGCCAGCACTTTCATTTCCAGTTTCAGGTCACGCTGCTCGCCCGGCTTGCCTGGCGTGGTCTGACGCGGTGCACGGTTGGTACTGGATTTGAAACGGGTGTTGCCCAGACCGTGCCAGCCGCCCTGTACTACCATCAGCTTCTGACCGGCCTTGGTCAGGTCGCCGATGACTTCCTGAGTGGCGGAGTCGATCACAGTGGTGCCGACCGGCACGCGCAGGATCAGGTCTTCGCCCTTCTTGCCGGTGCAGTCGGTGCTGCCACCGTTGGAGCCACGCTCGGCATCGAAGTGACGGGTGTAACGGTAGTCGACCAGGGTATTGAGGTTTTCGTCGGCCATCATGTAGATGGAACCGCCGTCACCGCCATCACCGCCGTTCGGGCCACCATTTTCAATGAATTTTTCCCGACGGAAACTCATGGCACCGTTGCCACCGTCACCGGCCTTTACGCGAATCGATACTTCATCAACAAACTTCATAACCAACGCCTCTCGCCGTACGGACGAGCCGAAAAACAATCAAGACATAAGACTCTTGCAAAAATGAGCGCAGCGACCCCAAGACACGACCTGCATCGCACGCCGACAGCCCATACAAACAGCTTTGCAAGAGACTCATCCCACAAACGAAAAAGCCCCGTCGCAAGACAGGGCTTCTCCAGCGATCTCGCGATTAAGCCGCGATTACGCTCACGTAACGACGACCGAAGGCGCCCTTTACTTCGAACTTGATCACGCCTTCGATTTTAGCGAAGAGAGTGTGATCCTTGCCCATGCCAACGCCGTAGCCAGCGTGGAATTGGGTGCCGCGCTGACGCACGATGATGTTGCCGGCCTTGATGACCTGGCCGCCATACATCTTCACGCCAAGGCGTTTGGCTTCTGAGTCGCGACCGTTACGGGTACTACCACCAGCTTTTTTGTGTGCCATGAGTTCAATTCTCCTAGTGAGGAATTAGGCTGTAATTAAGCCTGAATACCGGTGATTTTGATCTCGGTGAACCACTGGCGGTGGCCCATACGCTTCATGTGGTGCTTACGGCGACGGAACTTGATGATGCGGACTTTATCGTGACGACCTTGGGAGATCACTTCAGCCTTGACGGTTGCGCCAGCAACAACTGGTGCGCCGATGTTCACGTCGTCGCCATTGGCGACCAGCAGAACGCGATCAAAAGTCACGGATTCGCCAGTAGCGATTTCCAGTTTTTCGATCTTCAGGTATTCACCTTCAGCGACCTTGTATTGCTTACCGCCGGTAACGATTACTGCGTACATGGTATTTCTCCGATAATCCTGCTCACCCAGCTCTTTATAAGAAGAGGTATTGGCTGGCATGGCTGCATGGGGCTGGAACGGCCCAAGTGCAATTGCGTAAGGCAGGTGCTGCCCAGGAAGTTCAGGGTGCGCGATTGTACGCAAGCAATCTGCCTCGCGCAAGTGGCCGTCCATCGCGCCTTGACAGGTCTGGACGGGGGTCCTAGCATGCCGCGCAACCCTTCTGGAGCGACTCTCGCTGATGCAACCCCAAGCTTTCTACCGCGCGGTGGCGGACGATTTTAGCGCCGTCGACGGCATCATCAAGAAGCAGCTGACGTCTCGAGTGCCGCTGGTATCGAAAATCGGCGATTACATCACGTCGGCCGGCGGCAAACGCCTACGTCCTTTATTAGTGTTGCTGTGTGGCAAGGCCCTGGGTCGCGAAGGCGACGACATGCGCCTGCTGGCCGCCACCATCGAATTCCTGCACACCGCGACCCTGCTGCATGACGACGTCGTCGACATGTCCGGCATGCGCCGTGGCCGCTCGACCGCCAACGCCATGTGGGGCAACGCCCCGAGCGTGCTGGTCGGCGACTTCCTGTATTCGCGCTCGTTCGAAATGATGGTCGAACTGGGCTCGATGCCGGTGATGAAGATTCTCTCCCAGGCCACGCGCATCATCGCTGAAGGTGAAGTGTTGCAGCTGTCCAAGGTGCGTGACGCCAGCACCAGCGAAGAAACCTACATGGAAGTCATCCGCGGCAAAACCGCGATGCTCTTCGAAGCGTCGACCCACAGCGCCGCCGCCCTGGCTGGCGCGACCGCCGAGCAGAGCGAAGCCCTGCGCACGTTCGGCGATCACCTGGGTGTGGCGTTCCAGCTGGTTGATGACCTGCTCGACTACAAAGGCGACGCGGAAACTTTGGGCAAGAACGTCGGCGACGATCTGGCCGAAGGCAAGCCGACCCTGCCGCTGATCTACACCATGCGCGAAGGTACGGCCGAACAGGCGGCACTGGTGCGTCAGGCGATCCAGAAAGGCGGGATCGAAGACCTGGAAAGCATCCGCATCGCCGTCGAAGCGTCCGGCTCGCTGGAGTACACCGCGCAACTGGCCCGCGATTACGTGGCCCGCGCGATCAAGTGCCTCGAGGCGCTGCCGGCCAGCGAATACCGCGATGCGCTGGTGGAACTGAGCGAGTTCGCGGTAGCCCGCACGCACTGATTCATCCCCTGTGGGAGCGAGCCTGCTCGCGAAAGCAATCTGCCAATCGACTCAATGTTGACTGACACAGCGCTTTCGCGAGCAGGCTCGCTCCCACAGTTGTTTCTGCGCTATGCCCTCCTCCGCGTAAAACCCTATACAATGTGCGCCCTTTAGCCCTCCTGATACCCAAGGAACCTTAGTGAGCACGTTGCCACCCTGCCCGAAATGCAATTCCGAATACACCTACGAAGACGGCACCCAACTGGTCTGCCCCGAGTGCGCCCACGAGTGGTCTGCCAGCGGCGAAGCCGAAGTGGCGGCCGATGATGCCGTGAAGAAAGATTCGGTCGGCAACGTCCTGCAGGACGGCGACACCATCACCGTGATCAAGGACCTCAAGGTCAAAGGCACGTCGCTGGTGGTCAAGGTCGGCACCAAGGTCAAGAACATCCGCCTGTGCGATGGCGATCACGACATCGACTGCAAGATCGACGGCATCGGCCCGATGAAGCTCAAATCCGAGTTCGTCAGAAAAGTCTGAGCCTTGCGTCATCCATCCTGCGCCAGCCGTGGGATGGAGCTTTGCCCTCCCCGCTTCAGCTCAATGAAGCCGCGTATGGCGATCAGCCAGCCATTTTGATCTGACACAACCTTTACCCGGAAAAATCCACGATCCGCCAATAGGCACTTGCTATTTGATGAATAAGAATTATTCTCATTGAAACCTTTCAAGGAGATGAGACCCATGACTTATTTGATCGACGCCTGGCTGGATCGCCCACACCCGTACCTCAGAATCCTCCATCGGGAAACCGGCGAAGTCTGTGCGGTGCTTGAAGAAGAAGCTTTGCATGAGCTGCAGGATCAAGGTGATCTGGACGTCAGCAGCCTCAATTCCAGCGAGCCGCTGGTACTCAAGGAGCTGGTGCGCAATCTGTTCCTGTTCTGCTATGCCCGGGCGTTGCGCCCGACCAATGAGCTGCACAACAAGATCGAAATATGAGCAGCATTAAAAAAACCTGTGGGAGCGAGCTTGCTCGCGAAAGCGATAAATCAGCCAACGAATGAGTCGACTGAAAAACCGCCTTCGCGAGCGAGCTCGCTCCCACATTTTTTAGCCCGCCATCAAGGCAGGCTCGGTATTACAGAACGTCCAGCAGCTCGACGTCGAATACCAGAACGCTGTGCGGCGGGATGCTGCCCACGCCTTGTGCGCCGTAAGCCAGTTCGCTCGGCACGTACAGGCGCCATTTGCTGCCGGCATTCATCAGTTGCAGGGCTTCGGTCCAGCCAGCGATCACGCCGCCAACCGGGAATTCTGCAGGCTGGCCGCGCTCGTAGGAGCTGTCGAACACAGTGCCGTCGATCAGGGTGCCGTGGTAATGCGTACGTACCTGGTCTTCACGGGTCGGCTTGGCGCCTTCGCCCTGAGTCAGCACTTCGAATTGCAGGCCGGAGGCCAGAGTGGTGATGCCGTCACGCTTGGCGTTTTCGGCGAGGAAGGCCAGGCCTTCGCCAGCCGCGGCTTCAGCCTTGGCCGCTGCTTCGGCTTGCATGATCTCGCGGATCACCTTGAAGCTGGCGGACATTTCTTCCTGGCCAACACGGCTTGGCTTGCCGGCGAAAGCGTCGGTCAGACCGGCCAGGATCGCGTCCAGGCTGACACCCGGTGGCGGGTTGTCGCGCAGCTGGTCGCCGAGTTGACGGCCGATACCGTAGCTGACGCGGGTTTCGTCGGTGGACAGATTTACTTCGGACATGACACTGCTCCGCTGTGCGGACGGCCACAGGACTTGCCGTGCGTGCACAGCGCGTCCCGGCGCGCCCGGAACCAAAAGGGCGAGCAGACTAGCACAGATACCCCGGACTTGGGGCCGGGGCTACAGGGCCGAACGCCAGGCGAGCGGCACTTTCAGGCTTTCATCGAGGTCACCGACCAGGCCACACATTTCGTCGTGGACCGAGGTGTGCACAAGATTGAAGGGCAGTACCGGAAAGGCATGCAGCAGATCCCGCGCGTGCTCCACTGAGCGCAGCGTCAGCATATTGCCCTTGAGATCGCTCAACGGATACGCCGTCCCATGCATCCTCGCTTCCAACAGGTAAATGCCACCCTCCATCGAGATCAGGTTCAACTCATCGACCTTCCTGGCAACAGCAAACGCGTTCAACTCTTGCAGGTTCATGGAAGCACCTCACACATAGCGAATCGCACCGTTACAGGCATAGGCCGCTGCGCTTGAAAGCACAAGCCACAAACGAAACCGCCCGTCTGTTTCGCAACAGACGGGCGGTTTTTTTGCCTTGATCGGCTGATCAGTGCTTGGTGACCTTGTCCAGGTAACCCATGGCAAACGCGGACACCACAAAAGTCATGTGAATGATCACGTACCACATCAGATGCTCGGGATCGACGTTCTTGGCATCCATGAAGATGCGCAGCAGGTGGATCGAAGAAATCGCCACGATCGACGCCGCGACTTTCATCTTCAGCGACGACGAGTCCATGGTGCCCAGCCAGCTGAGCTTCTCTTTGCCTTCGTCGATGTCCAGTTGCGAGACGAAGTTCTCGTAACCGGAAATCATCACCATTACCAGCAGACCGCCCACCAGCGCCATGTCGATCAGCGACAGCAGCACCAGAATCAGGTCCGATTCAGCCATGGCGAAGACGTTGGGCAGGATATGGATGATTTCCTGGAAGAACTTCAATGCCAGCGCCAGCAGACCGAGGGACAGGCCGATGTAGATCGGCGCCAGCAGCCAGCGGGTGGCGTACATTGCATTTTCGATAAAGCGTTCCATTGACTCTCACACAAGGGGCTGGAAATGGCGGCGAGTATAACAGCCCGCTGTGACAGCCAGAAACCGCCGGAAAATCCGCCACCTGCGTGTGTGTGACAAAGTTTTTCTGCTAGTGTCCAAAGCATTGACAGCCCAATGACAGTGGACAGGACGCGTGGAAATGGATGTGCGATCAGCCTTGACGACTGCCGGTATCTGCCTCGCCTTGCTCATCGGCGGTTGCTCGCCCGGCGATGAAAAACAAGTCGCCAACCTTGACGAAAAGACCGCCACCTTCGAACAGTCACTGGACACGATCAGCGATCCCAAGCTCAAGGACGCCATCACCGAACTCGGCGGTTCGCTGCTGTTGCTCGAACGCGCCCGACTCAAGCTCGACGACATCACCCCGCATACCGAATACGGTGCCGACGCCCTCGCCGTGCTCAAGCACTACCCTACCCCGCAGGCGCTGGTCGATACGTTCATCAACGGCCTGTTCGTGCTGCACAAGGACGCCAGTTCGGATTACCTGACCGATCTGCAACCGGTACTCCCGTTCAACCTGAACATTCCCGGCGGTTTTCTGTTCCCGCACGGCATCGAATGGCATTCGGTCACGTTGAGCAACAAACGGGTGATCGCCTGGCAGCCGGAATGGTCGGAAACCGATCCGGGCATTCAGCTCAGCCCGTCCAGCTCCAACGTGACCAACCCCGATGACCTGACGGTGACCTATCCGTTCATCGATGGCCTCAACGTCGACAAAAAAAGCCTGCCACAACCGGTCAGCCTGCAAGGCCAGGTCGAGGTCATTGCGCCCCGTCGCTTGTACAGCTTCGACCTGACGCACAAAGACGTCGGCCAGACCCGCAGCAACGACAATCTCAGCGTCAAACTGCTCAAGCTGGAAAAAAACTACGCCGAGGTCGAAGTCAGCAACAGCCTGCCGCTCGCGGCAGAAGTCGCCGAAACCCGGATCAATCCGCTGATCGTCCAGGCCCGCGACGCCAGTGGCCAATACCTGGTGCGCGCCGGTTCGATCAACGAAAGCCCGGAGCAGGTCGAGTTTTACCAGAAGCAACTGACGCAGTTACAGAAGCAGAAGAGCTGGAGCGACACCCTGGAAAAACAGCTCAGCGACGAACAGCAAGCCTTCGAGAAAGAACACCCGCGCCGCTACAACAAGGTGTATTTCCACGGCCCGATCGACACACTGGAAGTCAGTGTGCTCGACTTCTCCTCGGCAACAGTGACGCGCAAATCCCTGGACCTGCCGGTGCGCACCTTCAATCCGCACACCACGGCCAAAGCCGTGCAGCCGCTGGACCTGCCAGTTGTGGTGTATGACGATCTCGCCGCCAACTGGCTCAAAGGCGCGGACCTGACCGAGGAACAATTGAAGGCCGGCGTGCGCATTCATCAATCGGTGGAAGAGCCGAGCGCGGCGCGTATCGAGTTTTCCCACCGCCGCACCTTCAATGACGAATTGCTTGGCGACCAACTCAATCCCGGCGTCAGCCCGGTGACTTTCTTCACGGAAAAGCGCGGCGGCAAACTCGACGAGCCGATCGAACTGCCGCCCGAGGCGTATCAGGTCGATCCGCTGCAAGCGACGATTACATATGATCTGAACCTGTTTCCGGAAACCCCGGCGATTGCCGTGGGCTCGATGCCGTTATTTCTGGCCACGGTGGCCAAGCAATCCTACGACGCGCAGTCATTGCCCAAAGGCCTGGCGATCAAGGACAACACGCTGGTGGTCGACCTGAAAACCTTCCCGGCCAACGAATGGCGTTTCTTCGTCAAGGACGACAGTGGCCACTACCTCAAGCAGATTCTTTCGGTCAGCCACGACGCCAGTGCAGAAGGCCCGGCGCTACTCGGCGTGCACTATTTTTACGGTCGCCCGACTCGCGTGGAAACCTATCAGCGCACCGACCTCGCCACCGTGCAATACGGTTTTGAGGTCAAGCTCGACAAGGCGCAGGTCGACCAGTCAGCACCTTAACCGTTGAGGCTGCGCCCACGGCCGCCGTTGATCTGCCGCAACTGGGCTTGCAGATGCAGGCTCCAGATCTGCGGATCATCGGCCAGTTCGTAACCATGCAAGGTCAGGCTTTCAACGATGGTGTCGAGAATCGACTCGGCCGCCACCGGGCCATGGAACGGGCCTTGGGCTTTGATCGCGGAAGGTTGTTCGCCGGCCATGCCGGCCGCGAAGAGCAGCGTCCACATGCCGTTGTCGCCGGCCAGCGGCTTGACGGCGCATTCGATCCGGGTCACCAGACCCAGGCATTGACGGGTGAGACAGAGGTTGCGCGACATGGCGGCGACCCTCGGTAAAGCCGGTATTCAGCCCCCATGGGAGGACTGGCTCGATCCAGTGATACTGTCGATATCCTTGACCTGAGAATAGAAGAAAAGTGTCCTGCGCAAGCCAAATGGAACCAGAAGGCGCCGAATGGTCATTGTGTGAATATTGGCGCCAGACTCGTGACACATTCCCCGAAGATCCCCGCAGAAATCAATCTGGAAAAGCATTGTGGGAGCGAGCCTGCTCGCGAAGACGATGGATCAGCCAACTCATTCGTCGATTGATACAGCGCTTTCGCGAGCAGGCTCGCTCCCACAGGGTCTGGCGTGAACTGATCAGGCCGGTTTGGCTTCGGCGAGAGCCTCCTGCGCCAGCTCCTTCTCGGCCTCTTTCAAGTCCTCTTCGCTGATCATCTCGGCGATATCGCGCAGGCGCTCGACCACTCGGGCATTGATGCTGCCTTCGGGGAATTCGCCATCGGCGTTCGGCTCTCCGGCCGGCTCGCCCACCAGCAGGCTCAGCGCCTCATCGGCCTGACGCACCGCATACACGTGGAACTGGCCGGCGCGCACGGCGGCGAGGACTTTCTCATCGAGCATCAGCGTGGCGACGTTGGCCTGGGGAATGATCGCGCCCTGCTCACCGGTCAGACCGCGTGCTTCGCAGAGGCGGAAGAAGCCTTCGATCTTCTCGTTGACCCCGCCGACCGCCTGCACTTCGCCAAACTGGTTGATCGAACCGGTGATGGCAAAACATTGCTTGAGCGGGGTTTTCGACAGTGCCGAAATCAGCGTGCACGCCTCGCCCAGCGATGCACTGTCGCCGTCGACGTAACCGTACGACTGCTCGAGCGCAATGCTTGCCGAAATCGCCAGCGGGAATTCCTGGGCGTAACGGCTGCCCAGATAACCGGTGAGGATCATCACGCCTTTGGAGTGAATCGGCTGGCCGAGGTTGACCTCACGTTCGATGTCGACGATACCGCTGCCGCCCGGATAGACCGTGGCGGAAATCCGCGCCGGCACGCCGAACGCCGAATCACCGACCTCCAGCACCGTCAGCCCGTTGCACTTGCCGACTGCTGCACCGTCAGTGTCGATGAGGATGATTCCGGCGAGCATGTCGTCGAGAATCCGCGCCGAGACCCGCCCGGTGCGGGTGGCCTTGGCTTTAAGGGCGCGTTCGATATGGCCGGCGTCGGTCATTTCATCGCCGGCCAGATGGCGAATGAAATCCGCCTCGCTGACCAGTTGGAACAGATCGCCAATGCGCGCCGACAAGCGCCCCTGATGCTCGGCCAGCCGTGCGCTGTAGGTCGCCAATCGTGCCACCGCATCGGCGGTCAACGGCGCCATGCCTTCTTCCGAAGTACGCGTCTTCAGGAGCTGGGCGAACTGCTCGAGGCTTTCGTCGACCATCGGGATGTCTTCGTCGAAGTCGACCAGAACGCGAAACATCTCCTGGAAGTCCGGATCGAGATCCTGCAGCGTGTAATACAGCTGCCGCGCACCAATGATGATGACTTTGACCTGCAGCGGGATGTGCTGCGGATTCAGGGTCATGGTGGCGAAGCGGCCCATCTCGCCCAGCGGCGACTCCATTTTCAGTTTGCGCGATTGCAGGGCGCGTTTGAGCGCATCCCACACGAACGGCTCGCTGAGCATTTTTTCCGCTTCAAGAATCAGGAAACCGCCGTTGGCGCGGTGCAGCGCCCCCGGACGCAACTGCCGGTAAGTGGTGTAGAGCGCACCCTGATCGGTGGTGTACTCGATGCGGCCGAACAGGTTTTCGTAGGTCGGATGTGGCTCGAATACCACCGGTGCACCGCCGCTGGCCGGATGCCCGACCACCAGGCTTGGTGCGTATTGTTCTTCCAGCAACTTGCGCGCGACGGCGTCGGTCTTGCTGTCGTCGACCAGTTGTTCGACCACGGTTTTCAGCAGGTAGACCTGCATCGCTTGCAGGTAACCGCAGACACCGGCGTTCTCCGCGTACTTCTCCGACAGCGGCGCCAGCAACGGCTGCAAGGCCAGGGTGATGGTTTCTTCATTGAGGTGGCGCAGTTGATTGTTCGACTCGCGCTTCCACTGCGGCAGGCTGGCGAGTTCTTCGTTCAGGCGCTCTTCGAGGCCGGAAATGTCATCGTGAAACCGCTCGCGCTCGGCCTCCGGCAACTGCGCGAATTCGGCTTCGTCCAGGGCCTTGCCGTCGAGCATCGGCGTGAAGGCGATATTGCTGCTGTCGCGGTACAGGGCGACGTCTTTTTCCAGGGCCAGCCGCTCGATAATGTCCAGCGCCTTGTCGTAGCGCTGGTTGAAGGCGCGGTCGATGGCGCTTTTTTTCTGCTGGTAGGACGGGTGTTCGAAAACCGCCGGAAAAGTCGCCAGCAGGTTGTCGATCAGGCCGTTGATGTCAGCGATGAACGAGGCCGCCGTGCCCGATGGCAGCTCCAGTGCACGCGGTTCGCGCGGCTCATCGAAGTTGTTGACGTAGACCCAGTCCGCCGGGGTCTGCAGGCGCTTGCCTTCGGCTTTCAGGTAGCGTTTGACGAACGAAAAACGGCCAGTGCCGGGCTCGCCCATGACGAATACGTTGTAACCGGGGCGTGGCATCGCCACACCGAACTGCAAGGCTTCGACCGCGCGTTCCTGGCCGAGCACACCGCGAAAGGGCTCCAGATCATTGGTGCTAGTGAAGCTGAACTGTTCAGCGGAAAACGGACGAGTCAGCGCTTCGGGCGCAAGACGCAGGCTGGCAGCAACAGGATCAGGCATCGGGCTTCCTTAACAATCAGGCGGGGCAGGTAGCGGCATTCTGGCGCTGCCCGTGCCCCACTGGCAAGGCGCGCCACATGACAAAGCATAGACAAGCGCGCGGCCGGCCGACGCATCCCGATAAATCAGAGGTTTATTCCAAATATTTTGCAAAAAATCACGGAACCGCTGGAACGTGCCTAAACTCCAAACTGCGCGGCTGGAACTAATACCGGCCCACTGACACTTTCGGTTCTGTCCTCGGGCAGAGCGCGAAGGGCCAGAACCCTGTCCATTGGTATGCACATAAAGAGAACAAAGCTATGAAACGGATTCTTCTCGGTACTCTCTTCACCGCTGTATCCATCAACGCAATGGCGCAAGCCCCGGGCGGCCCGGATTGCGGTTGGGGCAACATGCTGTTCGAAGGTCAGCGTGGCACCCCGGCGCACTTCCTTGCTTCCACCACCAACGGCACTTCCGGTAACGCCACGTTCGGTATGACTTCCGGCACCAACGGTTGCTCGACCAACGCATCGCTGACCTACGGCGGCAAATCCTGGTTCGCCATGAATGGCATGATGAACGAGCTGTCCGAAGACATGGCCAAAGGCAATGGCGAAGCGCTGACCACTTATGCCGTGGTCCTGGGCGTAGCACCGGAAGATCGCGCGCACTTCGCGCAAGTGACCCACGAGCACTTCCAGCAGATCTTCAGCAAGGCTGACGTGACCGCTGAAGACGTGCATACCAACACCCTGGCGGTACTGAAATCGGACCCACGTCTGGCCAAGTACGCAACTCAGGCTTAAGCTCGACCCCGCCCGCTTCCTTCGGGAAGCGGGTTTTGTTTTTTTGGCCCGCCCCTCTTTGGGTCTTTTATTTCTTTCCTGTTCAAGTTGCCGACTATGCTCAAACGCCTTGCCTGGCTGGCGCTCTGTGTCTGCGCCCCGCTGTCCGCCGCGCCTCACATCGATCCTCAACGTTTGCAGCAACTGGCCAACGACCGCTTCTGGATTTCCCTCGGTCATTACGAAACCGCCAAACTCGGCGGCTGGCGCAGCTATGTCAGCGACAAGAAGTTCTTTCTCGCGCCCGACGGCAACGAGCATCCGGACCGCGAACTGGCCGCCACCGTTCAGGCGCTGTACGCCCCGGCCAGTCTCGGCGAACAACACGCACAATGCGTCTACCCGGCGCGTACACGCTGGCTGAAAGCGCAGCTCAATCTCGCCGACCTGCCAGCGCCCGAATGCGCCGAATACAAGCAATGGTTCAAGGACGTCTCGCCGCACAGCGCGGTGATGATCTTCCCGGCGGCGTATCTCAACAGCCCTTCGTCGATGTTCGGCCACACCCTGCTGCGCATCGATCAGGCGGATGTGCAGGCCGACAAGACTTCACTGCTCAGCTACGCGATCAACTTCGGTGCCTACATCGAAGGCTCGGACAACAGCATTCTGTATGCCTGGAAAGGCTTGATGGGCGGCTACCCGGGGCTGTTTGCGCTGGTGCCGTATCAGGAAAAACTCTCGGAATACCGCAGCCTGGAAAACCGCGACCTGTGGGAATACCGCCTCAACCTGACTCAGGAAGAAACCGCACGCATGGTCGAACATGTGTGGGAGCTCAAGCAGATCCAGTTCGACTACTTCTTCTTCGACGAAAACTGCTCGTATCGTTTGCTGGAACTGCTGCAAGTGGCGCGACCGAGCCTGCGCCTGACCGAACAATTCCCGCTGACCGCGATCCCGACCGACACTGTCAAAGCGGTGAAAGAGGCCGGGCTGGTCGAACACATCGAATATCGCCCGTCCCGCGAACGTGAACTGCTCAGCCGCGCCGAACCGTTGAGCGATGAAGAACAGCAATGGGTGCTCAAGGTCAGCGCCGATCAAAAAGTCCTGCAAGAGCCGACGTTCAAGGCGCTGCCGCGCGCGCGCCAGGCGTTGATCGTCGACGCCGCCTATCGTCTGGAGCGCTACCGCGCCAACGGCCAGGAGCGCGACCCGCAACGAGCGCAGCGCAGTTTTGAACTGCTGCGGGCGATCAACAAGAACCCGGCGCCGGAGTTGGAAATTCCGCAACCCGGTCTGCCCGAAGATGGCCACGAGTCCCGCACCTGGCAGGCCGGCCTAGGTACGCGAGGCGATCGCGCCTTTGGCGAATATGGCCTACGCATGGCTTATCACGACCTCAATGACAACGCCGAAAGCTTTCCTCTCGGCGCGCAGATCGAGATCCTGCAACTGAAGCTGCGCCAATACGAAAGCAATGACTGGCAGTTGCAGCAACTGGACCTGGCCACCATTCGTTCGCTGACACCGCGCAACGAGCTGCTGCAACCGCTGTCGTGGCAAGTCACCGGTGGCCTTGAGCGCGTGCCGGGCAAGCATGATGACGAGACGCTGGTCAGCCATGTCAACGGTGGCGGCGGCGGCACGTGGCAGTTGGGCGAAGACGTGCTCGGCTTCGCGCTGGGCACGGTACGCGTGGAACACAACAATGACTTCGCCGAGTTTGTTTCCCCGGCTGGTGGCTTCAATACCGGCGTGCTATGGAAAAACCCGCTGGGCAATCTGAGCCTGGAGGCCAAGGGCGACTACTTCTTCAACGGCGAAGTGCGCCGTAGCCTGAGCCTGAATCAGCAGTGGGAGCTGTCGCGCAACCTCGGTTTGCGCCTGAGCGCTCAGCGTGAATTCAGCCAGCTCGCCAGCCCCGAGACGGAAGTCATGCTGGAAGTGAAGTGGTATCACTACTGATCCCGCGCCTGTGAATCTCCCTGTGGGAGCGAGCCTGCTCGCGAAAACGGTGGGCCTGTCAATAGTAGTGTTGCCTGACACGGCGCCTTCGCGAGCAGGCTCGCTCCCACAGGGGCCTTGTGGTGTGCAATGGATTTTTCACAGGCCTTCGACAGCCGCCTCATGAATCGCCTTCTAGACTTCCCGTATCAGCCGAAAACCGGCGCGGGAGAGTGCGATGTGGCGGTACGTGGGATTGTTGGGCGTTGTATTGGCGCTGGGCGGTTGCCAGACCACCCATGAAGACTTGATCGCTAAGGGTTATCCACCGGCCTTCGCCGACGGTTTCGATGACGGTTGCGTCAGCGGCCGGCAAGCGGCGGGCTCGATCAGCGGTGAGTTTCGCAAGAATGTGCCGCGCTATCTCAAGGACCAGCAATACGCCGACGGCTGGGTCGACGGCTTCCGCCAATGTCAGGCGATGCTGGAAAACAGGGATCGCGAGCAATATCGCAACGAACATTGGGATGAGCGCGAACGTGCCTGGCAGCAGCAGAAGGACCAGGACGTCGGGCGGGCTTATCGCTCGCAATAGGTCGCTTGCAGACATCCGTTGAAACCAAATGCCGGCAACCATGGCCCAAATCCTTTAACAGGAGGACTTCATGAGTCGCGCATTCGTCAACGAAGACAACGCCGCCGCGCAGGCCGATCAGCCGGTCGAACGTCAGGTCAGCACGCAGCCCAACTACGTCACCCCGCAAGGTCTGGCGCAGTTGCAGGCGAAGGTCACCGAGCTGCAAAGCCTGCACGCCGAGCAAACGGCCAAGGGCGAGCAGGCCGACAAGCAACGTCTGGCCGATCTGCAACGGGATCTGCGCTATTTCACTCAACGCCTGAGCAGCGCCCAAGTCGCAGTCGCTGCGACCTCCACCGACAAGGTCCAAATCGGTAGCTGGGTGACTTTTGCCGATGAACACGACACTGAACACCGCGTGCAACTGGTCGGCGAGGATCAGGCCGACGCCAGTCAGGGCCTGATCAACTGGGACTCACCGCTGGGCCGGGCTTTGCTTGGCGCCCGGCTCAACGATGAAGTGCTATGGCAGCGGCCTGCCGGCGACCAACTGATCGAAGTGATCCGCATCGAACCGGCTTAAACCACGCCTTGCGCCAACATCGCATCGGCGACTTTGACGAAGCCGGCAATGTTCGCGCCTTTGACGTAATTGATCTGACCGTTGTCTTCGCCGTAATGCACGCAGGCGTGGTGGATCGATTGCATGATCGCGTGCAGCTTGCTGTCCACCTCGCCCGCCGTCCACAGCAGGCGCATGGCGTTCTGCGACATTTCCAGACCGCTGACGGCAACACCGCCCGCATTCGACGCCTTGCCCGGTGCGAACAGAATACCGGCCTCGATAAAGATATCCACAGCCTCCAGCGTGGTCGGCATGTTCGCGCCTTCAGCCACACAGACGCAGCCATTGCGCAGCAGCGTGCGCGCGGCCTCGGCATCAAGTTCGTTCTGTGTCGCGCAGGGCAGCGCGATATCGCACGGCAGCGACCACGGATGTTGGCCGGCGCGGAATTCCAGACCATGGGCGTTCGCCAGTTCGCTGATGCGCCCGCGTTTGATGTTCTTCAGCTCCAGCAGCGCCAGCCACTGTGCTTCGCTCAAGCCTGCCTCGCAGTACAGCGTGCCTTCGGAGTCGGACAGGGAAATCACTTTGCCGCCCAGGTCCATCACTTTGCGCGCCGCGTACTGCGCGACGTTGCCGGAACCGGAAATCGCCACGCGCTTGCCTTCCACGCTCTGCCCGCGGCGTTTGAGCATTTCTTCGGCGAAGTACACGCAGCCGAAACCGGTGGCTTCCGGGCGAATCAGGCTGCCGCCGTAGGTCATGCCCTTGCCGGTGAGGACGCTGGTGAACTGGTTGCTCAGGCGCTTGTACTGGCCAAAGAGGAAACCGATCTCCCGCGCACCGACACCGATATCACCGGCCGGCACGTCAACGTCGGCGCCGATGTGGCGATACAGCTCGCTCATGAACGCCTGGCAGAAACGCATGACTTCAGCATCGCTCTTGCCCTTCGGATCGAAGTCCGAACCGCCCTTGCCACCGCCCATGGGCAGGGAGGTCAGCGAGTTCTTGAAGGTCTGCTCGAAGGCGAGAAATTTCAGCACGCCGAGGTTCACCGACGGATGGAAGCGCAGGCCGCCCTTGTACGGGCCGATGGCGCTGTTCATCTGGATACGGAAGCCGCGATTGACCTGGACCTTGCCCTGATCGTCGACCCACGACACCCGGAACACCAGCGCACGCTCCGGCTCGCAGATGCGCTCGAGAATGCCCGAAGTCAGGTAATGCGGATTGGCTTCAAGAAACGGCCACAGACTGCGCAGGACTTCTTCGACAGCCTGGTGGAATTCGGGTTGATCCGGGTCGCGTTTTTTCAGGCGCGCAAGGAAGGATTCGACGGATTCGATCATGGGCAAAGTCTCGGCAAATTTATTGTCGTTGGAGGAGATTGGGCCGGACTGTAACAAACGAATTGCGCACAGGAACAGAGCAAAATGTCGCAGTTATGAAATTAAATGGTGCACAGGATATAAATCCGAGGGGTATTTGATCCGTTTTTGCACCTGAGTGGGGAGCACAGATCCAAGACTTGCACCAACAGTTACACCGTATTCGCGAGCAGGCTCGCTCCCACATTTGGAATGCGTTACCCCTGTGGGAGCGAGCCTGCTCGCGAAAGCCGCAACTCGGTTTATCAGGAAAAACCCAGGGCAAAAAAAACGGAGCCCGAAGGCTCCGCTTTTTCATGCAACCAACCCGATTTCAGGCCAGTTTCTTGTGACGTACCCGGTGAGGCTGGGCCGCTGCTTCGCCGAGGCGTTTTTTGCGGTCGGCTTCGTACTCGGTGTAGTTGCCTTCGAAGAACACCGCTTGCGAGTCGTCTTCGTACGCCAGGATGTGCGTGGCGACACGGTCAAGGAACCACCGATCGTGGGAGATCACAATGGCGGCGCCCGGGAAGTCCAGCAGGGCTTCTTCCAGCGAACGCAGGGTTTCCACGTCGAGGTCGTTGGACGGTTCGTCGAGCAGCAGGACGTTGCCGCCCTCCTTCAGGGTCAGCGCCAGGTGCAGACGACCGCGCTCACCGCCGGACAGATCCTTGACGAACTTTTGCTGATCGCCGCCCTTGAAGTTGAAGCGGCCGACGTAAGTGCGCGACGGGATCTCGTAGTTGCCGATGCGGATCTGGTCGGAACCGTCGGAAATCTGCTGGAACACGGTCTTGCTGCCGTCGAGGTCTTCGCGGCTCTGGTCGACGCAGGCCAGTTGCACGGTTTCGCCGATTTCGATGCTGCCCGAATCCGGGGTTTCCTTGCCCATCAGCATGCGGAACAGCGTCGACTTACCGGCACCGTTACCACCGATCACGCCGACAATGGCGCCTTTCGGCATGGAGAACGACAGGTTGTCGATCAGCACGCGATCGCCGTAGCCCTTGGTGACGTTCTTGAACTCGATGACCTTGTCGCCCAGGCGTGGACCGGCCGGGATGTAGATCTCGTTGGTCTCGCTGCGCTTCTGGAATTCCTGCGATTGCATTTCTTCGAAGCGTTGCAGGCGTGCCTTGGATTTCGACTGGCGGGCCTTGGCGCCTTTGCGCACCCACTCCAGTTCTTCTTTCATGGCTTTTTCGTGAGCCGACTGCTGCTTGGATTCCTGAGCCAGACGATCGGACTTGGCTTCGAGCCAGCCCGAATAGTTGCCCTCGTAAGGAATGCCCGCGCCGCGGTCGAGTTCCAGAATCCAGCCGGCGACGTTGTCGAGGAAGTAACGGTCGTGCGTGATCGCGACCACGGTGCCCGGGAAGTCGTGGAGGAAATGCTCCAGCCACGCCACCGAATCAGCGTCCAAGTGGTTGGTCGGTTCGTCGAGCAGCAGCATGTCCGGTGCGGACAGCAGCAGACGGCACAGGGCGACACGACGCTTTTCACCACCGGACAGGTGTTCGACTTTCGCGTCCCAGGCCGGCAGACGCAGTGCATCGGCAGCAACTTCCAGCTGGCGCTCGAGGTTGTGGCCGTCGCTGGCCTGCAGAATCGCTTCGAGCTTGGCCTGTTCAGCAGCAAGCTTGTCGAAGTCGGCATCCGGGTCGGCGTAGGCCGCGTAGACCTCGTCCAGACGCGCTTGCGCATCCTTGATCACGCTGACCGCTTCCTCGACCACTTCACGTACGGTCTTGGCTGGGTCGAGCTGCGGCTCTTGCGGCAGGTAACCGATGTTCAGGTCCGGCATCGGGCGGGCTTCGCCTTCGAACTCGGTGTCGACGCCGGCCATGATTTTCAGCAGCGTGGATTTACCCGAACCGTTGAGCCCGAGCACGCCGATCTTGGCGCCGGGGAAGAAGGACAGCGAAATGTTCTTGAGAATTTCCCGCTTCGGCGGAACAACTTTGCCCAGCCGATGCATGGTGAAGACGTATTGAGCCATGGAGAACCTTGGGTCAGTGACAGATGAATGATTGGAGCGCAGGCGATGCCTGGCCAGACCGGTGCGCGTCGTTCACTTGAGGATCATCAATGCGTGCGCGCGGAAAAAGTCTGATTCTAGGAGCTGGAACGCCCCCGCGTAACCGGCAAAGCTACCTTAATGACCGATGGCAGTCCAGCCGAGAGGGGGCTGGCACTTCGCCACGAGTCAAGGCATGCTAGCCGCCCTTCGGGCGTCCGGCTTATAGTGCACGTCGCGCCAGTCCAGCCAAATCGCAGGATCACAGCTTGACCAATGTCACTCCGCCAGCCTCTGTGAGCAGCACCCCACCGGCGCCCGGCTCGCCCCTGCGCGGGACATTAAAGGGTGCGCTGGCCACCCTCGTGCTGTTATTGCTCGCGTTGCTGTTCTGGCAACTGCTCGATCAATTGCGTGAAACCCAGAAGAATCAGCGCCAGTACACCATCGACTACACCGCCGACCTCGCCGCCCAGGTCAGCCTGAACATGGCGCTGAATGCGCAAATCGCCCTCAATCTGCTACCGATCGTCGAACAACCGCAAACCGCCGACGAACAGCAGATGCTCCTGCGCAAGTTGCAGCGTTCGCTGCCCGATCTGCGCAGCATGGCCCTGCTCTCGCCCTCCGGCCGCATCATCAGCGACAGCGCCACCGACAGTTCCGACGCCGATTACCTGACCGAACTGGTGCGCCGCAGCCGCGCCCAGGCGCATTACTTCAGCAATGCCGATGACGGCTCGGTGGTGCACCTGCTGTTGCATCAGGCCAGCGGCAGCAGTCGCGGTTACTGGGCCTTGCGCCTGACGCCAACCTTCTTCGACTCGCTGACCAAACAGGACGCCACCGCCCTGCGCCCGTTGTGGCTGGTGGAAAACCGCCTCAATCACCAGATCATCAGCCGCGAAGCAGGGCTGCCCTCGGTCAAGGCTGGCGGGCTGACGCCTGACGATGTCGCCAACACCGTACTGACCGTGCCGCTGAGCAGCAGCGACTGGCAACTGCGCGGGCTGTTCGACCGCCAGCGCGTACTGGAAGAATTGCTGCCGGCGTTCATCGGCAAATGCCTGCTCGGCCTGGCGTTCTCGATGTTGCCGGTGATTGCACTGCTAAACATGCGTCGGCGCCAGCGCCAGGTGCATGAAGGCCGGCGGCGTTACCAGGATATTTTCGAAGGCACCGGCGTGGCCTTGTGCGTGCTTGACCTGTCCGGCCTCAAGCAGATGTTCGACAAGGCGCAGATCCAGACCAGCGACCAGCTCAAGGCCTGGCTCGACCAACCGCAGCAGCGCCAGCAGTTGCTCGCGGAAATGCGCGTCACCGAGGTCAATCAGGTCGCCCTGCAACTGCTCGATGTGCATTCCTGCGACGATGCCTGGCAACTGCTGATCGATGGCCAGCGCCATCCGCAGTGCGCGATCGGTCAGCAGATCCTCGACGCCGTCCTGCAGCAGCAGAAACAGCTGGAACTGGAAATCAAACTGCCCAACAGCAATGGTCGCGACCAGCACCTGTGGATGGTCCTGCGCCTGCCGAGCGAGCAGCACGACTATAAAGCGGTGATCCTCAGCATCAACGACATCACCAGCCGCAAGCTGATCGAGCTGTCGTTGCTGGAGCGCGAAGGCTTCTGGTCGGACGTGGTGCGCACCGTGCCGGATCATCTGTATGTGCAGGACGTGATCAGCCAGCGGATGATTTTCAGCAACCACCACCTCGGCCAGACCCTGGGGTACAACCGCACTGAACTGCATCAGATGGGCGAATACTTCTGGGAAATCCTTCTGCATCCGGAAGACGCCGACTATTACCATCGCTCGCGGCAGTTGCAGCGTCACGCCGGTTACAGCCAGTTGTTGCAATGCCAATTGCGCTTCCGCCATCGCGACGGCAAGTGGCGGCGCTTCGACATCCGTGAACAGGCGCTGGCGCGGGACAAGCATGATCAGGTCACGCGGATCATCGGCGTCGCCAAGGACATCACCGAACAGATTGAGGCGAGCGAATCGCTGCGTGACAGCGAGCAGCGCTACCGCATGCTCGCCGAAAGCATCAGCGACGTGATTTTCTCCACCGACAGCAAGCTCTCGTTGAACTACGTCAGCCCGTCGGTGCAGGCCGTGCTCGGCTACAACGCCGAATGGATCTTCCAGAACGGCTGGCAATCGATCATCGCCAATCCCGGGCAACTGAACGGCATTCATGTGCTGATGGACCGCGTCAGCAAGGCGCTGGACAAGCCCGAGCAACTGGCATTGCTGCGCAGTCAGGTGCAAACGCAACTGTTCCTCTTCGATTGCCTGCGTGCCGATGGCCGCAAGATTCCGATCGAACTGCGCCTGGTGCTGGTGTGGGACGAACACGGCGCGTTCGAAGGCGTGCTCGGCGTGGGCCGCGATATCAGCCAGCAGCGCCGTGCCGAAAAAGACCTGCGCATGGCCGCTACGGTATTCGAGCACTCGACTTCGGCAATCCTGATCACCGACCCGGCCGGCTACATCGTCCAGGCCAACGAAGCGTTCAGTCGGGTCAGCGGCTACAGCGTCGGCGAAGTGCTCGACCAGTTGCCGAACATGCTCACCGTCGACGAGCAGCAGGATGCGCACCTGCGCTACGTGCTCAAGCAGTTGCACGAGCACAGCACCTGGGAAGGCGAAGTGTGGATGAAGCGCCGTAACGGCGAGCATTACCCGGCGTGGGTCGGCATTACTGCCGTGCTAGACGACGAGGGCGATCTGGCCAGTTACGTGTGTTTCTTCAGCGACATCAGTGAGCGCAAGGCCAGCGAGCAGCGCATCCACCGCCTCGCCTATTACGACGCCCTCACCCACCTGCCGAACCGCACGCTGTTCCAGGACCGTCTGCACACCGCACTGCAAGCGGCCGAACGGCAGAAGTCGTGGGTGGTGCTGATGTTCCTCGACCTCGACCGTTTCAAACCGATCAACGACTCCTTGGGCCACGCCGCCGGCGACCGCATGCTCAAGGACATGGCCACGCGCCTGCTGGCCTGCGTCGATGACGATGACACCGTGGCGCGCATGGGCGGCGACGAATTCACCTTGCTGCTGCAGCATCGCTCCAACCGCGAACTGGCGCTGAACCGGGCAATTCATGTCGCTGAGCAGATTCTCGCCAGCCTGGTGCGGCCGTTCGTGCTCGAGGGCCGCGAGTTCTTCGTCACCGCCAGTATCGGCATTGCCCTGAGTCCGCAGGACGGCAACGAACTCAGCCAGTTGATGAAGAACGCCGACACGGCGATGTACCACGCCAAGGAACGCGGCAAGAACAACTTCCAGTTCTATCAGGCCGACATGAACGCCAGTGCGCTGGAGCGTCTGGAACTGGAAAGCGATCTGCGCCATGCGCTGGAGCAGAACGAATTCGTCCTGTATTACCAGCCGCAGTTCAGTGGCGACGGCAAGCGCCTGACCGGCGCCGAAGCGCTGCTGCGCTGGCGCCATCCGCGACGCGGGCTGGTGCCGCCGGGTGATTTCATTCCGGTGCTGGAAGAGCTCGGCCTGGTGGTGGACGTTGGCGACTGGGTTATCAGCGAGGCCTGTCGACAGCTGAAAACCTGGCACCAGCAACGGGTGCGGGTGCCGAAGGTGTCGGTGAACATTTCCGCACGGCAGTTCTCCGACGGCCAGTTGGGCACCCGAATCGCGACGATCCTGCGCGAAACCGGCCTGCCACCGGCGTGTCTGGAGCTGGAACTGACCGAAAGTATCCTGATGCGCGAAGTCAGCGAGGCGATGCAGATTCTTGCCGGGCTGAAGAACCTCGGCCTGAGCATCGCAGTCGATGACTTCGGCACCGGTTATTCATCGCTCAACTACCTCAAGCAATTCCCGATCGACGTGCTGAAGATCGACCGTACTTTCGTCGACGGCCTGCCGTCCGGCGAACAGGACGCGCAGATCGCCCGGGCGATCATCGCCATGGCCCACAGCCTGAACCTGGCGGTGATCGCCGAGGGCGTGGAAACCCACGAGCAACTGGACTTCCTGCGTGAGCATGGTTGCGATGAGGTGCAGGGCTATCTGTTCGGCCGGCCGATGCCGGCGGGACGGTTTGAAGCGCAGTTCTGTAACGACGCATTGTTCATGTTCGACTGAACATCTGCGGTGCTGCCATCGCTGGCAAGCCAGCTCCCACAGGGAACGATCAATGTGGGAGCGAGCCTGCTCGCGAAGGGGCCGGCAAAAGCACCGCACATCTGTCATGAACGCCACTTGTCTGCGACATGACGTCGTTTCATATGTCATCCAAAAGCGGTTGGGTTAGAATGCCCCCCTTTTCTGCCCCCGATCCTTGAGGACCGCCATGTTCAGCCGTGATTTGACTATTGCCAAGTACGACGCCGACCTTTTTGCCGCCATGGAGCAAGAAGCTCAGCGTCAGGAAGAACACATTGAGCTGATCGCTTCGGAAAACTACACCAGCCCAGCGGTGATGGAAGCTCAAGGCTCGGTCCTGACCAACAAGTACGCCGAAGGCTATCCGGGCAAGCGTTACTACGGTGGTTGCGAATACGTTGACGTGGTTGAACAACTGGCCATCGACCGTGCCAAGGAACTGTTCGGTGCTGATTACGCCAACGTTCAGCCGCACGCTGGTTCCCAAGCCAACGCCGCTGTTTACCTGGCTCTGCTGCAAGGTGGCGACACCATTCTGGGCATGAGCCTGGCCCATGGCGGTCACCTGACCCACGGCGCCAGCGTTTCCTCCTCGGGCAAGCTGTACAACGCCGTTCAATACGGTATCGATGCCAACGGCCTGATCGACTACGACGAAGTCGAGCGTCTGGCGGTCGAGCACAAGCCGAAAATGATCGTTGCCGGTTTCTCTGCCTACTCGCAGATCCTCGACTTCCCGCGCTTCCGCGAAATCGCTGACAAGGTCGGCGCCTACCTGTTCGTCGACATGGCTCACGTCGCCGGTCTGGTTGCTGCGGGTGTGTACCCGAACCCGGTGCCGTTCGCCGACGTCGTGACCACCACTACCCACAAGACCCTGCGCGGTCCACGTGGCGGTCTGATCCTGGCCCGTGCCAACGCCGAAATCGAGAAGAAGCTCAACTCCGCAGTATTCCCGGGCGCCCAGGGTGGCCCGCTGGAGCACGTGATCGCGGCCAAGGCGATCTGCTTCAAGGAAGCGCTGCAGCCTGAGTTCAAGGCTTACCAGCAACAAGTGGTGAAGAACGCCAAGGCCATGGCCGAAGTGTTCATCGCGCGCGGTTTCGACGTGGTATCGGGCGGTACTGAAAACCACCTGTTCCTGCTGTCGCTGATCAAGCAGGACATCTCCGGCAAAGACGCTGACGCCGCTCTGGGCAAAGCGTTCATCACCGTGAACAAGAACTCCGTGCCGAACGATCCACGCTCGCCGTTCGTGACTTCCGGCCTGCGCTTCGGTACTCCGGCTGTGACCACTCGCGGTTTCAAAGAGGCTGAGTGCAAAGAGCTGGCCGGCTGGATCTGCGACATCCTGGCTGACCTGAACAACGAAGCGGTGATCGATGCCGTTCGCGAGAAAGTCAAAGCCATCTGCAAGAAACTGCCGGTGTACGGCGCTTAATCGCGACGTTAAACCAGCAGCATGAAAAACCGGCCAAGTGATTGGCCGGTTTTTTTTCGCCTGCAATTCACCTGTAGGAGCTGCCGAAGGCTGCGATCTTTTGATCTGGATTTTAAAAACAAGATCAAAAGATCGCAGCCTTCGGCAGCTCCTATACGCGTTTGGGGCCACTGGTCAGACCGGTCATGCCAATTTCATGTTTCCCCCTTGTAATCAGGAAAAACCCGAGCCTAGACTGCGCCTGCACTGGACATACCGGTAAGACCAAAATAATTAAGTCCTGCATCCGATGCGCAACGCGTGCGGCAGCCAGGACACCGACCCAGGATTCCTCCCATGCTCAGATGGTGCTCGCGTTCAATCTTCCTCCAAGTGGTTCTCGGACTGATGCTCGGCATCGTCTGCGGGCTGACCCTTCCTGAATACTCCGCTCAGCTCAAACCGCTCGGCGATGGCTTCATCAAACTGATCAAGATGCTGATTGGCCTGATCGTGTTCTGCGTGGTGGTCAGCGGCATCAGCGGCGCGGGCGATCTGAAGAAGGTCGGGCGCATTGGCCTCAAATCGGTGATCTACTTTGAGGTGCTGACCACCATCGCTCTGGTGATCGGCCTGGTGTTCGCCTTCAGCACCGGCATTGGCAGCGGCGCGAACATTCATCTGGAGCAACTCTCCAGCGCCGACATGGGCGACCTCGCCGAGCGTGGCCAGCACATGCACACCACCACACAATTCCTGATGGACCTGATCCCGACCTCGGTGATCGGTGCCTTCGCTGACAACAATATTCTGCAGGTGCTGCTGTTCTCGGTGCTGTTCGGCAGTGCGCTGAATCTGGTTGGCGAAGCCGCTTCGGGAATCTCGCGACTGATCAACGAACTCAGCCACGTGATCTTCCGCATCATGGGCATGATCGTGCGTCTGGCGCCGATCGGCGTATTCGGCGCCATCGCCTTCACCACCAGCAAATACGGTCTCGACTCGCTGCAGCACCTGGGCAGTCTGGTCGGTCTGTTCTACCTGACCTGCGTCGCCTTCGTCGCGCTGATCCTCGGTCTGGTGATGCGCGTCTCCGGCCTGCGCATGTGGCCGCTGCTCAAGTACCTGCGGGAAGAACTGCTGATCGTCATGGGCACTGCCTCTTCCGACGCCGTGCTGCCGCAGATCATGCGCAAGCTCGAACACCTCGGTATCGGCAGCTCGACGGTCGGTCTGGTGATCCCGACCGGGTACTCGTTCAACCTCGACGGTTTCTCGATTTACCTGACCCTGGCCATCGTGTTCATCGCCAATGCCACCGGCACACCGCTGGCGATGACCGATTTGCTGACGATTCTGCTGGTTTCGCTGATCACCTCCAAAGGCGCCCACGGCATTCCCGGTTCGGCGCTGGTGATTCTCGCGGCAACGCTGACGGCGATTCCGGCGATTCCCGTGGTCGGCCTGGTGCTGGTGTTGGCCGTGGACTGGTTCATGGGCATCGGCCGCGCGCTGACCAATCTGATCGGCAACTGCGTCGCCACCGTGGCCATCGCCCGCTGGGAAAAGGACATCGATGTACAGCGAGCGAACAAGGTGCTCAACGGCGAACAGGGCTATAACTTTCAACCGCGAAAAACCGTCGCTCCGGCGGCGGCCAAAGAATTCTGAATGAGTGCCGTGCCTGCCAATGCGCAGGCACGGCGCAGGGAGCCAATACGTGATTACAACTTCAACCGTCGTCAATTCAGTGGTGGAGAAACTCCGCGCCGCGTTGGCCCGAGGCCAGTGGCGCTCCGGCGACATGCTGCCGGGCCAGCGTGAACTGGCCGAACAGCTGGGCATCAGCCGGCCGAGCCTGCGCGAAGCGGTGATCGTGCTGGAAACACTCGGCCTGGTGCGCTCGATGCCGGGCAAAGGCGTGGTCGTCCTCGATGCGCAACTCAGCGACAGCCAGAGCCACGACAGCGCAGTCGCCGGGGCGAGCCTGGAAGATGTGCTGCAACTGCGCTACACCCTCGAGCCGTTCATTGTCGGGCTGGTTGCGCAATCGATCAGCAGCAAGGAGGTCGGCCAGTTGCGCCTGACCCTGATGGACATGCGCGAAGCCCTCGAGGCCGGTGACAGTGAAGCCGGGGTCAGCGCCTACATCGCCTTTCACGAAGAACTGTTCACGCTGACCTCGAACCCGATTTTCCAGAGCGTGGTGCAGCAGACCAGCAATGCCCTCAAGCAAAGCGCCGAAGTGTTGCGCAATTCACCGGAACATCTGGCCGAACGCCTGGAAGAAAACGAAGCCGTAGTCCGCGCGATCCGCAGCAAGAACAGCGCTCAGGCCAGCGCCGAAATGCGTCGGCACATTCTGCGCGAAGGCCAGCGCATGGGCGTTGAGCTGAATATTCCGGACGACAACCTGCCCACCTGATTTGCCAGGAGAACGGCCATGAACAGTTTTGCTTCAGCCTCGCATGCCGATTCGACCGCCCTGCCCGTCTCTCGCCTGCGCATGCCGGTTGAGGAGTTGTATCCGCGACTGTTCGACGCGATTCTCGAGCAGCGTATCGGTGAAGACAGCCGGTTCACCGAGGAGAGTCTGCAAGCGATGTTCGGCGCCGGCCGCGCCGATGTACGACGGGTGCTGACGCAGTTGTCCCATGAGCAGATCGTGGTATTGCGCGCCAATCATCGACCACGAGTGGCTGCGCCTGATCGGGAGCTGATCCGGCAGACTTTGCATGCGCGACGGTTGGCTGAGAACACGTTGGTGGGGTTGGCGTGTCAGCGTCCGCAGCCAGACGATTTGAAATGCTTGCGCACGTTGATAGAGCGCGAGAAGCGCGCCGTCGAGCAGGATCGGCGCGGGGCGGCGATTCGGTTATCGGGGGAGTTTCATTTGCAGTTGGCACGGATGGCGGGGAATGTGCCGTTGGCGCATTTTCTGCGCAGTCTGGTGCCGTTGACCTCGTTGGCGATTGCGCGGAGTCAGGGTTCGACGCGAAGCTGTTGCGCATGGCAGGAGCATTTGGCGTTGGTTGAAATTGTGGAGCGAGGTGATGCTGCCAAGGCAGAGGGGCTGATGAATCGGCATCTGGATCATCTTGAGCAGACACTGCTGGGTTCAGATCTTGAGCATTGTGCTGTCGGTTAGACCGCCTTCGCGAGCAGGCTCGCTCCCACAGTGGATTGCATTCCTTCTGACAGAATGCGTTCTACTGTGGGAGCGAGCCTGCTCGCGAAGAGGCCCGTTGAGCTATTGAAATTATCAGGCTTGTTGCGCTGCAACCCTGGCAAACCCCGCCCGAATCTTCTCTTCCGGCAAGTCATCGGCGATAAACACGATCACACTCTCGCGCGTCTCGCCCTCGGCCCATTCGGTGTCCCAGTCGAAACCATAGAGTTTCAGCACACCCTGAAATACCAAGCGCCGATCTTCGCCCACAATATTCAGCACGCCTTTGTAGCGCAGCAATTGCTTGCCGTGCTCTTCCAGCAACTCGTTCATGAATTCGCTGAGCTGATCGATATCCAGCGCCTGATCGGTGCGCAGCACCAGGCTGGAGATGCGATCGATCGACGGCGCCTTGCTCACCGGACGCAAGCTCAAACCGCCGCCCAGGTCAGCATTGAGGTTGAAACCACGCACATCCAGCAGTTCAGCCAGATCGATGTTGCCATGCTCGACCACGCGGATCGGCGCGCGGCGGTTGATTCGCGTAAGGCGCTCGCTCAGCGCGGTGAACGTCGCCTCATCGACCAGATCGGTCTTGCTTACCAGCAGACGATCGGCGAAACCGATCTGCGCCTGGGCGATGGTCTGGGTCAGGTGCACGTCGGCGTGAGCGGCGTCGACCAGGGTGATGATGCCGTCGAGCAGGTAACGCTCGCGCAGCTCTTCGTCGATGAAGAACGTCTGCGCCACCGGTGCCGGATCGGCGAGACCAGTGCACTCGATCACCAGACGATCGAAGGCGATCTCGCCGCTGTCCAGGCGCTCGAGCAGCAAGTACAGCGCCTTGGTCAGATCGGTGTGAATGGTGCAGCAGACGCAGCCGTTGGCCAGGGTCATGACCTGCACCGGCTCGTCACCCAGCAACTGAGTGTCGATGCCGGCGTCGCTGAATTCGTTTTCGATCACGGCGATTTTCAGGCCGTGCTCGGCTTTCAATAAATGACGCAGCAAAGTGGTCTTGCCGGCGCCGAGGAAACCGCTGAGGACCGTTACCGGAATGGGAGAAGACAAAACCCGATCTCCTGAAAAGAACACAAAAACAAATGTGGGAGCGAGCCTGCTCGCGAAAGCGGTGTGTCAGTCAAATCCTTCATCAACTGACACTCCGTATTCGCGAGCAGGCTCGCTCCCACAGGGGATTACCTCAACCGAAGGCTGTCAGCTCAACAGCACTTCGGCCCACCCTTGCCACCGTAACGGGCTTCCTGACGCTCGCGAAAGAACATCTCGTAGCTCATCACCGGTTTGTCCGGGTGTTTGGTTTGCATATGCTCGACGTAGGTGTCGTAGTCGGGCATGCCGACCATCAGGCGCGCGGCCTGACCGAGGTATTTACCGAGGCGACTCAGGTCATTGAACATGCTGCAATCCTCTGGTTACGCATCCGGCAGGGCCTGGAATGGCGATTCTTTATCCGTACGCTCTTTCTTGCCCCAGGCGGCGATGCCGACCTTGAGCGCATAGAACAGGATGCTGAACACCACGAACAGGAACAGCGCGGTGAGTGTGGCGTTGGTGTAGGCGTTGAAGATCACGTGCTGCATCTGCTCGACGCTCTTCGCCGGTGCCAGCACCTGACCGTTGGCCAGCGCATCGCTGTACTTCTTGGCCAGGGACAGGAAGCCGATCGCCGGGTTGGCGTCGAACAGCTTGATGAAACCAGCAGTGGTAGTGCAGATCAACAGCCAGGTGGCCGGCAACAGGGTGACCCAGATGTAGCGCTGGCGCTTCATCTTGATCAGGACCACGGTGCCGAGCATCAGCGCGATACCGGCGAGCATCTGGTTGGAGATACCGAACAGTGGCCACAGAGTGTTGATGCCGCCCAGTGGATCGATCACGCCCTGATACAGCAACCAGCCCCACATCGCCACACAACCGGCGGTGGCGATCAGGTTGGCGGTCCAGGATTCGGTGCGTTTCAGCGCCGGTACGAAGGAGCCGAGCAGATCCTGCAGCATAAAGCGTCCGGCACGGGTACCGGCGTCCACAGCAGTGAGGATGAACAGCGCTTCGAACAGGATCGCGAAGTGGTACCAGAACGCCATGGTGTTTTCACCCGGCAGGACACTGTGCAGGATCTGCGCGATACCGACCGCCAGGGTCGGCGCACCACCGGCGCGGGCCAGAATGGTGGTTTCGCCGATATCATGGGCAACCGCTTGCAGCGCCTCCGGCGTAATCGCGAAGCCCCAGCTGGTGACCATTTGCGCTACTGACGCGGCATCACTGCCGACCACAGCGGCCGGGCTGTTCATGGCGAAGTACACGCCTGGCTCGATCACCGAAGCGGCAACCATGGCCATGATCGCCACGAACGATTCCATCAGCATGCCGCCGTAACCGATGTAGCGGGCGTTGGTTTCGTTATCCAGCAGCTTCGGCGTGGTGCCCGACGAGATCAGCGCGTGGAAACCCGATACCGCGCCGCAAGCGATGGTGATGAACAGGAACGGGAACAGACCGCCCTTCCACACCGGGCCGGTGCCGTCGACGAACTGGGTCAGCGCCGGCATTTTCAGCTCGGGCATGGTCACCAGAATACCGATCGCCAGGGCGACGATGGTGCCGATCTTGAGGAAGGTCGACAGATAGTCACGCGGTGCCAGAATCAGCCAGACCGGCAGCGACGCGGCGACAAAACCGTAACCGACCAGCATCCAGGTAATCTGCACACCGGTGAAAGTGAAGGCTTTGGCCCATACCGGATCGGCAGCAATCTGCCCGCCCAGCCAGATCGAGCCGAGCAGCAGCAACACACCGACCACGGAGATCTCGCCGATGCGGCCCGGGCGGATGTAGCGCATGTAGATGCCCATGAACATCGCGATCGGGATAGTCGCCATCACGGTGAAGATGCCCCACGGGCTCTCGGCGAGGGCCTTGACCACGATCAGCGCCAGCACCGCGAGGATGATGATCATGATCAGGAAGCAGCCGAACAGTGCGATGGTCCCGGGAATCCGGCCCATCTCTTCACGCACCATGTCGCCCAGGGAACGGCCGTTGCGTCGGGTCGACATGAACAGGACCATGAAGTCCTGCACCGCGCCCGCCAGCACCACACCGGCAATCAGCCAGAGTGTGCCGGGCAGATACCCCATCTGCGCCGCCAGCACCGGACCGACCAGCGGCCCCGCGCCAGCGATGGCCGCGAAGTGGTGACCGAAAAGAATGTGTTTGTTGGTCGGCACGTAGTCCAGACCATCGTTGTTGAGCACGGCGGGGGTGGCCCGACGCGGATCCAGTTGCATCACGTTGTTGGCGATGAACAGACTGTAGTAACGGTACGCAACCAGATAAATGGCCACGGCAGCGACCACAATCCACAAGGCGTTGATCGCCTCGCCGCGGCGCAATGCCACTACGCCCAGGGCGCACGCTCCTACGATTGCCAGCACGAGCCAGGGTAAGTGGCGCAGCAGGCTATTATTATTTTTCATTTTATTATTCCAGCCAGGGTGGACAAGAAAGACAGCCACCCCGAGTTTAGCGCTTACGGCGCCAAAGGCCATACCCCGACATAGGTCTAGACGCTTGAGCGATTGGCTGGCGCCCGCATTCGCGGTCTATAGTCAGCGAACCTTCATGAGGATTGCGCCATGAGCGAGCACCCCGCCAATCGACGTCGTTTCAAACGTATTGCGTTCGATGCCCGAACCGAGCTGAAACAGGGCGAGTACATCTGGCCGGTCAAGTTGATCGACCTGTCGCTCAAGGGCCTGCTGATCGAGCGACCGGAGCCGTGGCTTGGGGATAAAGAGCAGGACTTCCTAGTCGACATTCATCTGAGCGAAGACGTCGATATCGAAATGGACGTGCATCTGGCCCACGAGGAAAACGGCCACTTGGGGTTCATCTGCCGGCACATCAGCCTGGAATCGATCCAGCGCCTGCGCCGCTTGATCGAACTGAATCTGGCGGATGAGGCCGAGCTGGAGCGCGAACTGGGTGCGCTGATCGAAATCTGACTTGCCCCCTGTAGGAGCTGCCGAAGGCTGCGATATTTTGATTTTGTTTCAAGATCAAAAGATCGCAGCCTTCGGCAGCTCCTACACAGGGGATTGTGGTTACTCGAAGAGTGCGTCGAGGGCCTGTTCGAGACGCTTCACGGCGATGATCTGCAAGCCGGGAGGCGATTCCTTCGGAGCATTACCCTTCGGCACGATGGCGCGTTTGAAGCCGTGCTTGGCCGCTTCTTTCAGCCGCTCCTGCCCGCTCGGCACCGGGCGCACTTCGCCAGACAGGCCGACTTCGCCGAACACCAGCAGATCATGCGGTAACGGCCGATTGCGCAAACTCGACATCACCGCCGCCATCAACGCCAGATCCGACGCTGTCTCCAGCACCTTCACGCCACCGACCACGTTGAGGAACACGTCCTGATCGTGGGTCGGAATCCCGCCGTGGCGGTGCAGCACCGCAAGCAACATCGCCAGACGGTTCTGATCCAGCCCCAGCGTCACCCGACGCGGGTTGGCCAGATGGCTGTCATCGACCAGTGCCTGCACTTCCACCAGCATCGGTCGGGTGCCTTCCCACGTCGCCATGACCACACTGCCCGGGACTTCTTCCTGGGCGCGGGTGAGAAAAATCGCCGATGGGTTGGAGACTTCTTTCAGGCCCTTGTCGGTCATGCCGAACACGCCCAATTCGTTGACCGCCCCGAAACGGTTCTTCACCGCGCGCAGCAGACGTAGACGACCATCGGATTCACCTTCGAAATACAGCACGGTATCGACCATGTGTTCCAGAACACGCGGACCGGCCAAGGCGCCCTCTTTGGTGACGTGGCCGACGAGGAAGATCGCCGTGCCGCTCTGTTTGGCGTAACGCACCAGCAGCGCCGCACTTTCACGCACCTGCGACACGCCGCCCGGCGCCGATTGCAGCTGTTCGGTGAAGATGGTCTGGATCGAGTCGATCACCATGACCTTGGGCTTTTCCTGGCGAGCGGTGGCGATGATGGTTTCGATGCAGGTTTCGGTCATCACCCGCAGTTGATCCTGCGGCAGGCCGAGACGGCGGGCGCGCATCGCCACTTGCTGCTGGGATTCCTCACCAGTGACGTACAGCGCCGGCATGCTTTTGGCCAGATTGCACAGGGTTTGCAACAGAATGGTCGATTTGCCGATCCCCGGATCACCGCCGATCAGCACAACCGAGCCATCGACCAGACCACCGCCGAGCACGCGGTCGAGCTCACCGGAGGCGGTGGAAAAACGTGGAATCTCTTCGATGCTGACTTCGGCGAGCGTCTTGATCTGCGCCTGCTGGCCAGCCCAACCGGTGCGCCCGGTAGGTGCCGTGGCGCCGCCGCTTTCGATCATGGTTTCGGTCAGTGTGTTCCAGGCACCGCACTCGCCGCACTGCCCGGCCCACTTGGGAAAGGTTGCGCCGCACTCGGTGCAGCCGTACATGCGCTTGGCCTTGGCCATCAGAACCCCCGGAACAAAAGACGCGATGATAACGCAGCCACCGCCGATCAGCGCGGCGCAGCAGTACGGATTTCGCCGCTGGCCAGACGTGCGGCGCTGTTGCCCAGCGGATCCTCGGCATTGAGGTCGGCGCCTCTGGCTTTCAACGCATCAAGCAATTCCAGACGCTTGAACAGCCCGGCGTACATCGCCGCTGTCTGTCCGGCGCCATTACGCTGGTCGGGGCTGCAATCGCTGGCCATCAGTCGCCGGGCGATCTGTAATTCGCCTTTGAATATCGCGCCCATCAGCGCCGTGTTGCCCCGCTGGTCCTGGGCACAGGCATCTGCGCCAGCGGCGAGCAGGCGCTCAACCGCTGGCGCCTGACCGTGATAGGCCGCCAGGATCAGCGCGGTGTAACCCTTGCTGTCGCGGGTATCGAGGGAATAGCCAGACTCGATAAAGGTCTTGAGCATCGGCACATCACCCCGGCGGGCGGCGTCGAAGTAGTAATCCTGCAACTGCGCCTTGACCGCCTCGGGACTTTGCTCGACCGGTGCCGCCCACGCGGTGAAAGACAGCGATGCAGTCAACCAAAAAAGAAAAATACGCATCAGGCTCTCTCCTTCAACGCACGCGAGGCGAGACTGGCCCTCGCGTGCGCCGCATCGCTATCAGTCGGTCAGTTTCGCCGCCAGTGCTTTCACGCGGCTGAGGTCGCCCTTGGCCACTTCAGTCACACCGCTGCCGTACTCAGGGTCGGCCTTGTACAGGAAGGACAGGATGATGTGCTTGCTCTCGTCATCGGTGGTGGCCAGCGAGCCGCCGAAGCTGTCGATCAGGTCGCGGCGTTCCTGCTTGCTGTACGAGCGATACAGATCACCGGCCTGCTTGAAGTTCTGCTCACGCTGGATCTTCGCCTGCTGGGTGCTGCCCGCCAGCGCCGACTGGCTGTAACGCGCCGCTGGCGTTTCTTCACGCGGTTGCAGGCGGCTTGGCTGGTAGTTGACGCCGGACTGGCTGGCGCCGAAATTCATCGCACCATCCTGATTGCCATTGTTCACTGCGGTTTTCGGTGCGTTGATCGGCAATTGCAAAGCGTTGGCGCCGAGGCGATACATCTGCGTATCGGCATAAGAGAACACTCGCCCCTGCAACAAACGATCTTCCGAAGGTTCGATACCCGGAACTACGTTGGCTGGAGCCATGGCAACTTGTTCGGTTTCCTGGAAGACATTGGCCGGATTACGGTTCAGGACCATTTGTCCAACTTTGCGCTCGGCAATACCCGGCCAGATCTTGGTTGCATCCAGTGGATCGAAATCAAACTTGGACAAATCCTGTGGCTTGAGAACCTGCACGTACAAGTCCCACTTCGGAAAGTTACCCTTGTTGATATTACTCACCAAGTCGTTGGTCATATGACTGTAATCCTGACCCTGAACTTCGCTGACTTGTTTTGGCGTGAGATTCTTGATGCCTTGAAGACTCTTCCAGTGAAACTTCACATAGTGAACTTCATTCCTGGCATTGATCAGCTTATAGGCATGAACACCATTGCCATCCATCTCCCGATAACTGGCCGGAGTGCCGTAGTTGGAATACAACTCGGTCAGCGTGCGGGTGGCTTCCGGTACATGGGAGAAGAAATCGAACCGGCGCGAATCGTCATCGAGGTTGGTGCGCGGATCGGGCTTGAAGGCGTGCACCATGTCCGGGAATTTGATCGCATCGCGGATGAAGAAGGTCGGGAAATTGTTGCCGACCAGATCCCAATTGCCGTCAGCAGTGTAGAACTTGGTGGCGAAACCGCGCGGGTCACGCAGGGTTTCCGGGGAATGGTTGCCATGCACCACCGCCGAGAAACGCACGAATACCGGCGTGCTCTGGCCTGCGGCGAACACCTTGGCCTTGCTCAGGTCGCTGAGGTCATCGGTCACGGTGAAGGTGCCGTGAGCGCCGGTGCCGCGTGCGTGTACGACGCGCTCGGGGATGCGTTCACGATCGAAGCGCTGCAGCTTCTGGATCAGTTGCACATCCTGCAGCAGCACCGGGCCGTTGGCGCCGGCAGTTTGCGAGTTCTGATTGTCACCGACTGCCGAGCCGTTATCGCGGGTCAGCGGAGCGGCGTTGACCGAAAAGGTCAGCAGCCCGGCAGTCAGTACGCCGAAGGTGCGGCGGAAGGGAAAAGCCCCCAGTCCAGGAGTGGATGTCATATCAGGTTCCTCTGGTTTTATTGGGCGCATCCAGGTGCGCCACACCAAGGCTAGAGGCCTGTGCCGCAGAACATAAATAGAAAGAACGTAACACCATGATTGAAGAAATTGGCTTTCCCGTCAGCGGGTTAGCGCGTATTCCGCGCGCGATTGCTGGCAATTTGCAAACTAATCGTCAATCGATGTGTCGATAAAAACGGGCATTGTAAGAAGGTGTTTCGCGCAGGAGGCGTTTCGCTGATTTACACTGCCAACACCAAACTCATCTGTAACAAGGAAATAACTATGGGCGTGCTTAGCGAGTTCAAGGCCTTCGCGGTCAAAGGCAATGTGGTCGACATGGCCGTCGGTATCATCATCGGCGCGGCGTTTGGCAAAATCGTTTCGTCGTTTGTCGGCGACGTGATCATGCCGCCGATTGGCCTGTTGATCGGTGGGGTGGACTTCAGTGATCTGGCTGTCACGCTCAAAGCAGCCCAGGGCGATGCGCCCGCAGTGGTGCTGGCTTACGGCAAATTCCTGCAGACGGTGCTGGATTTCGTGATTGTCGCTTTCGCGATTTTCATGGGTGTCAAAGCCATCAACCGCCTCAAGCGCGAAGAAGCTGTAGCACCGACCGCGCCGCCGATCCCGAGCAAGGAAGAGCAACTGCTGGGCGAAATTCGCGACCTGCTCAAGGCGCAGAACGAGCGGCCCTGAGGCATTCGGTAGTCATCAAAACGGCACCCGCGGGTGCCGTTTCCGTTACCAGTAATTTTCCACCGCAACCTGCCCCGGCTTGCGCGTCAGGCTCAGGCGCATGTCGCGCTGCTTGAGCAAGGCGCGAGTGTCGTCGATCATCTGCGGGTTGCCGCACAACATCACACGCGAATGCTCTGGCGAGAGCTCAACGCCCGCCGCACGTTCCAGCTCGCCGTTTTCAATCAGCGTAGTAATCCGGCCCCGCAGCGCGCCTGGATGCGCTTCGCGGGTCACAGTGGGGATGAATTGCAGCTTGTGGGCGTATTCGCTCAGATAGTCCCGTTGCGCCAACCCGGCGATCAACTCCTGATAAGCCAGCTCCCGCGCCTCCCGCACGCTGTAAACCAGAATGATTCGCTCGAATTTCTCCCAGACCTCGAAGTCCTGCAGGATCGAAAGAAACGGTGCCACCCCGGTGCCGGTGGACAGTAACCACAGGTCTCGGCCATCGACAAAGCGATCCAGCGTCAGGTAGCCAAACGCCTGGCGTTCTACCATCAAGCTGTCGCCGACCTGGAGCCGGCTCAGCTCACTGGTGAATTCGCCGCCCGGCACGACGATGGAAAAGAACTCGAGAAACTCGTCGAACGGCGACGACACCATCGAATAGGCGCGCCAGACCGTGCTCCCATCGGCCTTGCTCACGCCCAGCCGGGCGAACTGGCCGGCACGGAAGCGAAAGCCGGGGTCGCGGCTGGTGCGCAGCGTGAACAGGTTCGGCGTCAACGGTTGCACATCGAGCAAGGTCTGGGTGGTGTACTTCTCGGTACTGGCAGTCATGAGGCGCTCCTTGAAACGATTGCCTACAGTGTCCCGCAAAACCGCGCTGCCAAACACCTGCCAACGGTAATGATATTGACAGAATCAGCGCTGCACATTCGATGTGATGTCAATGTTAGATCTAGAGTAATAACTTTAAGATGGCAGTTAAAATATAACAGCGCGTATTGCTAAGAACACTTTATAAAAAACATCAAAGTTTCAATCTCGAAAAAATGTAAGGCGTTTCGCAGGAAAGATCCTACACTTCGATTCGTGCCGGATCTTTTGGATCCATTCCGCACCCCGATATCAAGATACAGAGGCAAAGTTCATGGAAACGTGGAAGGAATCACAATTGAAACAACTGACATTTGCCAAAGGCATTGAAGCGGCGTACCCGATACTGCTGAGATTTGCCGAGAATCTGGGCTTTAACTACTGTGCAATAGCAGTGACGTCCCCTCATCGTGATGTCCACCTGAATGCCTTGCAGATCAATAACTACCCTAAAGAATGGAACATTCAGTACAACAAAGAGAACTTTCGCAATATTGATCCGGTAATAGCGCATTGCAATCACTCAATATTACCCATCGTCTGGGAAGAAAGAGTCTTCAACGATGCACCCGAGTTGTGGCAGGCGTTGAAACAGAATGGGCTGCAGCATGGCTGGTCGCAGGCCTTTCATGACGAAACCAGCGGTTTGTGCAGCATCATCAGTCTGGCTCGAAGCCACTGCCCGATCAGCCCGCTCGAACTGTATGAGCATTACGGTTATCTGTTTTTTGCCAACCGACACTTCAGTGACCTGTATGCCCGCACCGTTCCCACACCGGCCAAACCCAGCAAACCGAGGCTATCGTCCCGGGAACTGGAGATCATGAAATTGTCCGCCATGGGCAAGACCGCTCACGATATTTCGAGAATCCTCAGCCTGAGCGAACGCACCGTTAACTATCATGTGCAAAACGTCATCGAAAAATTCAACGTCTGCAACAAGATTTCCGCAGTGATTGCCGCCGCTCGTGCCGGGATTATCTGACTGACGAGCAATATCGCACGGTAATCCTGCGAGTATTTACGCGCAAAAAAACGTACCATTCAGGCCTTTCCGAGTGATGACGCAACCTGCTTGCATCGCAGTCCACTCGGTCGGATCCCGTCGCACCATCTGCCGGCAACGGGATATCTGCCGAATATCCTGAGTCCCCGCCCCATGCCCTTGCTCGAAACGCCTTTCGCCCAGCTCGACCTGATCCGCCAGCCTGAACAGCAGAATGAACCGCTGCAAGCCTTCGATGCGGCGGACGAATACCTGCTCAATCATCTCGCCAGCGAACAACCTCAGAGCAGCACCCGCGTGCTGGTGCTCAATGACAGCTTTGGCGCCTTGGCGATCAGCCTGCTGGGCAAGGTCGAGGTGAGCAGCAGCGGCGACTCGTTCCTCGGTTTCGTCGGGCTGGAAAAGAATCTGCTGCGCAATGGCCAGGCGTTCGACGCGATTCGTCCGGTTCCGGCCAGTGAGCCCTTGGTCGGGCCGTTTGACCGGGTGCTGATCCGCGTTCCCAAGACGCTGGCGCTATTGGAAGAGCAGTTGATCCGCCTGCAAGGGCAACTCGCTCCGGGCGCGCAAGTGATCGCCGCCGCCATGGTCAAGCATCTGCCGCGCGGCGCCGGCGATCTGCTCGAGCGCTACATTGGCCCGGTGCAGGCGTCGCTGGCCGTGAAGAAAGCCCGACTGCTGATCGCCACGCCTGAAACCAAAGCGCCCGCCACATCGCCCTACCCGACTCGCTATCGTCTCGACGAACCAGCGATCGAATTGCTCAACCACGCCAACGTGTTCTGCCGCGAAGGCCTCGACATCGGCACTCGCGCGTTTCTGCCGCATCTGCCGAAGAACCTTGGCCACGCGCGGGTCGCCGATCTCGGTTGCGGCAACGGTGTTCTGGCAATCGCCAGCGCCTTGCAGAACCCGGATGCGCATTACACGCTGGTCGACGAATCGTTCATGGCGGTGCAATCGGCTGCCGAGAACTGGCGCGCGGCATTGGGCGCTCGTGAAGTCACCGTGCGCGCTGGCGACGGTCTGGCCGGGCAGGCGCCGCAGTCGCTGGACGTGGTGCTGTGCAACCCACCGTTCCATCAGCAACAGGTGGTCGGCGATTTCCTCGCCTGGCGCATGTTCCAGCAGGCGCGCGAGGCACTGGTGGTCGGCGGTGCGCTGTACATCGTCGGCAATCGGCATCTGGGCTATCACAGCAAACTGGCGCGCCTGTTCCGCGGTGTCGAGCAAGTGGCGGCCACGCCGAAATTCGTCATCCTCAAAGCGCGCAAATAAATCTGCGGCATAAAAAAACCCTCCGTGAGGAGGGTCGCAAGTCCATACCCGAAGGCGCCGGGACGGGATATTTCAGTGGGTGGTCAAACCCGCGGCATTCATGAACATGCGCATCAGGCTGGCGGCGATGAACAACACGCCGACACTGCCAACCCAGATCAGGGCCAACCAGCCGAGCCGCTGCCACAGCGGCTTTTTTTCGGCTTCTTCAATGTCGTGCAGGGAATGTTTGCCGGTCATTGCATCGATCTCCGTTAAGCCAAGGCGTCACTGCGGACGCCTTCGCGAGCAGGCTCGCTCCCACAGGGCAAGCCCAGCAATTGGATTAGTGATAACCATCTTCGTGGGTGACCTTGCCGCGGAACACGTAGTAGCTCCAGAAGGTATAACCCAGGATGAACGGAATGATGAACAGCGTGCCGACCAGCATGAAGCCCTGACTTTGCGGCGGCGCGGCGGCGTCCCAGATCGAGATCGACGGCGGCACGATGTTCGGCCACAGGCTGATGCCCAAGCCACTGTAGCCGAGGAAGATCAGCACCAGGGTCAGCAGGAACGGCGTGTAGTTGGCGTTACGTGCCACCGCGCGGATCAGGCCGTACAAGGTGACCAGCACCAGAATCGGCACCGGCATGAACCAGAACAGATTCGGCATGCTGAACCAGCGTGAGGCGATTTCCGGATGCGACAGGGGTGTCCACAGGCTGACGATACCGATCACTGCCAGCAGGACGAACGCCAACGGCCGCGCCAGGTCATGCATCTGCTCCTGCAATTTGCCTTCGGTTTTCATGATCAGCCAGGTGCAACCGAGCAAGGCATAAGCCACTACCAGCGCCGCGCCGCAAAACAGCGTGAACGGTGTCAGCCAGTCCAGTGAACCTCCAGCGAACTGGCGATTGACCACCGGCAGACCATCGATGAACGCTCCCAGCGCCACGCCCTGAAAGAACGTCGCCGCGATCGAACCACCGATGAATGCCTTGTCCCACAGGTGACGTTTTTCATCCTTGGCCTTGAAGCGGAACTCGAAGGCCACACCGCGAAAGATCAGGCCCATGAGCATGAAGATCAGCGGCAGGTACAGCGCCGACAACACCACCGAATAGGCCAGCGGGAAGGCGCCGAACAACGCCGCGCCACCCAGCACCAGCCAGGTTTCGTTGCCGTCCCACACAGGGGCGACGGTGTTCATCATCACGTCGCGATCGGTCTTGCCGGGCACGAACGGGAAGAGAATGCCGATGCCCAGGTCGAAGCCGTCCATGACCACGTACATCATGATGCCGAAGATGATGATCACGGCCCAGATCAGCGGAAGATCGATACCCATGAGTCAAATCTCCTTGGTCAAGCGAGTGTTGTCTTCGTGCTCGCCCTCGGCCGGATCGTCGGCTGCGGACAACGGACGCGCCGGGGTGCGTTTCTTGCCTGGACCACCGTCCGGCGTTTCACTGCCTTCGCTGATCTTCGGCCCTTTGCGCACCAGGCGCATCATGTAGCCGAGCCCCGCGCCGAACAGCGCGAAATACACCACTACGAACATGATCAGGGTGATGCTCATCTGCATGAAGCTGTGGTTGGACGAAGCATCTGCGGTGCGCATCAGGCCATAGACCACCCACGGTTGACGGCCGATTTCCGTGGTGAACCAGCCGGCAAGAATTGCGATCAGGCCGGACGGCCCCATCCACAACGCCAGATGCAGGAACGGCCGCGAGGTATACAGCGAATCGCGTTTGCGCAGCCACAGACTCCACAAACCGGTGAAGATCATCAGGAAACCGAGACCGACCATGATCCGGAAGGACCAGAACACGATGGTCGAATTCGGCCGGTCTTCCGGTGGAAATTCCTTCAGCGCCGGTACTTGTTTATCCAGCGAGTGGGTCAGAATCAGGCTGCCGAGGTATGGAATCTCTACGGCGAACTTGGTGCGTTCCTCTTTCATGTCCGGCCAGCCGAACAGGATCAGCGGCGTCGCTTCGTCGCCATGGTTTTCCCAGTGGCCTTCGATCGCAGCGATTTTTGCCGGCTGATGCTTGAGCGTATTGAGGCCGTGGAAGTCGCCGATCACCGCTTGAATCGGCGCGACGATCAATGCCATCCACATGGCCATCGACAGCATGGTGCGGATCGCCGGGTTGTCCCTGCCGCGCAGCAGGTGCCAGGCCGCCGACGAGCCGACGAAGAACGCCGTGGCGACGAACGCCGCCGTGGCCATGTGCATCAGCCGGTAAGGGAATGACGGGTTGAAGATGATTGCCAGCCAGTCGGTGGGGATGACCTGACCGTTGACGATTTCAAAGCCTTGCGGGGTCTGCATCCAGCTGTTGGAGGCGAGAATCCAGAAGGTCGAAATCAGCGTGCCGATCGCTACCATCACCGTCGAGAAGAAGTGCAGGCCGCGCCCGACCTTGTTCCAGCCGAACAGCATCACGCCAAGGAAACCGGCCTCAAGGAAGAACGCCGTAAGCACTTCATAGGTCAGCAACGGCCCGGTGACGGCACCGGCGAAGTCGGAAAAACGACTCCAGTTGGTGCCGAACTGATAAGCCATGACCAGCCCGGAAACCACGCCCATGCCGAAGTTGACGGCAAAAATCTTCGACCAGAAATGGTAGAGATCGCGGTAGGTGTCGTTGCGGGTCTTCAGCCACAAGCCTTCGAGCACCGCCAGATAACTCGCCAGGCCAATCGTGATGGCCGGGAACAGAATGTGGAACGAGATGGTGAACGCGAACTGAATTCGGGCGAGATCCAGAGCCTCTAAACCGAACATATGGCTTCCTCTGTCAGGTAATACGGGTAGCTGGCCCGGAGGCCTGCACCACTGCCCCCACGGATATGGAGTGCGGCGAATTCGGATTCGTTCTTTTTTTGCAACCATCGCAACGCAGGGAGTCTGGCCAAATGGCCGCCAGATCAGTTCCGGTCGGGGTCTTGATCTGGATCAAGCAACGTTGAAAGAGTAGTCCCATTTTTACCAATGAACTGCGTGGTGGTTTGCCGCGTGACAAGTTGCCTCACTCCCCCGTGGCGAGGGGATTTATCCCCGTTCGGCTGCGCAGCAGTCGTCGCTTCCAGCTTTTGGGGCCGCTGCGCGACCCAACGGGGATAAATCCCCTCACCACAGGGTTGATTGTCAGCATGAACGATCGATGTCTGGCTAACTGAATTGTTTCTCGTAGCAACTTCCTGTTACAGACTGGTGATAATCTCGCCGTTCACTCGCCCAAGACTGCCTTCAGATGCCCATTCAAGAGCCCCTGCTGTTACGTCACCATCGTCCGTTCATGGCTTTTTGGCTGGCGCGGATTTTCACCGCCAGCGGTTTCCAGATGCTCACCGTGGCGATCGGCTGGAATCTGTATCAACTGACCGGCAACGTGCTGGATCTGGGCCTGGTCGGGCTGGTCGAATTCGCCCCGCGCGTGCTGTTCATGCTGCACACCGGACACGTTGCCGATCGCTATGATCGGCGCAAGGTCGCCGCACTCTGCCAGTCATTGCAGGCATTGATTGCCTTGGCGCTGGCCATCGGCAGCGCCACCGATCACGTCACCCGCGAGATGATTTTCATCCTCGCCTTTCTGCTCGGCGCCGCCCGTTCGTTCGAGATGCCGACGACTCAGGCCTTGCTGCCCAGCATCGTCCCCAGTGCGCTTTTCCCCCGTGCGGTTGCCGCCGCGCAATCGGCGCAGCAGTCGGCCACTATCGTCGCTCCGGCTCTTGGCGGTTTGCTCTATGCGTTCGGCAGCGTCTGGGTCTACGGCCCGACCGTGCTGCTGTACGTGATCGCCTGCACGCTGATGCTCAACCTGCCGGCACGCCAGACGCCATTGAATAAAGGCAAAGCCACGCTGGACTCGCTGCTGGCGGGAATTCGCTTCATCCGCAGCCGCCCGGACATCCTCGGTGCGATCTCGCTGGACCTGTTCGCCGTGTTGCTCGGCGGCGCCACGGCGTTGCTGCCGGTGTTCGCCAAGGACATTCTGCTGACCGGCCCGTGGGGCCTTGGCCTGTTGCGCTCGGCGCCGGCGGTGGGTGCGTTGCTGATGTCACTGTTCCTGGCGCGATTTGCCGTGGAGCGCAATGTTGGCCGGGTGATGTTCACCGCCGTCGGCATCTTCGGCGTCGCCACTATCGCGTTTGGTTTGTCGACCTCGTTCTGGTTCTCCCTGGCGGTGCTGGTGGTGCTCGGCGCAGCGGACATGATCAGCATGGTCATCCGTGCCTCATTCGTACAACTGGAAACCCCCGACGAAATGCGCGGCCGGGTCAGTGCGGTCAACGGCCTGTTCATCGGCGCATCCAACCAGTTGGGCGAATTCGAATCCGGCCTCACCGCCCACTGGTTCGGCACCGTGCCGGCCGTGGTCATGGGCGGGATCGGCACGCTGGTGGTGACGGGGACGTGGATCAAACTGTTTCCGACGTTGGCGAATCGGGATCGGATGCATGTACCGGTGGAAGAGAAGGCCTGAATCCGTCAGGCCATCAACTCCCCCGCCACCCTCGCCCGCAACGCCTTGCCACCAAGTTGCTCGACCAAGGTCAAGGCAAACTCCAGCGCCGGTCCCGAGCCTTGGGCGGTGATGCAGTTGCCGTCGACTACCACCGCTTGATCAACAAACGTACAGCCTGATAGTTGATGGCTGGCGCCGGGCAGGCAGGTCATGCGTCGCTGGCGCAGCACGCCTGATGCTTGCAGGGCGACAGCCGGAGCTTCGCCGATGGCGGCGAACAGGCGGCCGGCGCTGGCTTGGTCCTTGAGCAATTGCTGCAAGGGTTGATGCGCCGCCAGATGCCGGGAACCGACGGCACCGCCCGGCAGGACAATGAGGTCAAAAGTCTGTGCCAGTACATCGACGAGCATGCCGTCGGCAGTCAGCCGGGTGCCGCGCGCGCAGGTCAGCATGCGTCGGCCTTCGATGCTGGCGGCGACCACTTCGATGCCGGCGCGGCGCAGCACGTCGATCAGGGTCACGCTTTGCAAATCGTCGATGCCCTCGGCGAGGGCAATCAGGGCTCTGGAAGTCATGGGCGCTTTCCGCTGGATAGTCAGTCAAGCGTAGTCAGCTTTGTCCCAGCCTGTGCGCAGACAGCCGTTACTTGATGTAAAGCTGAGTCGAAAGCGTGTTGCGCGGGGCGTTGATCGAGGTGTTGCTGAAGTTGAAGGTGCCTTGCTGTTTGCCGGCCAGATCGAAGGTATAAAGAGAACCGACGGTTTTGCTGCCAGGGGTGCATTCAGTGAGATTGCCATTATCGAAGGCGCACACCGGACCTCGGGTGCCGTTGACCTCGAAGCCATCCAAAGTCACGTGCGGCTGGTTCTGGCCATAGCCGACTTCCAGCACATAGACCTTGATATTCGGCCCGCTGTGATCGCACTGGGTTTGCGGCTGGTTATCGGCGATATCTTCCAGACCGCAGGATGGCGATTGCACTTTGATCACCTTCACCTCGGTCAACGGCGGCGCCGATGCCGCGAACGCCGGAGCTGTCAGCAGCAGTGCTGCAATCCATCCGAAAATCCTGATCCAACCGTTGCGCATGCCTGCCCACTCCAAAAAATCAGCGCGCAGTATGGCGCAGTTGTTGGCTGCGCAAAACTTCGCCGACGATCGACACCAACATCCGCCAAATTCCTCACGCGGCTGGTATGATGCGCGGCTTTTTCCGGCCCACGACAATTTTCCAGGCGCTTGCGACGGTCTGTGCTTTGCTGTTGAGGTCGATACATTCACGGCGCCACGCGCGCCACGGGGAGCAGACATGCTGGAAAGGCTGTTTCAACTCAAGGCACACAACACCAACGTGCGCACCGAAATTCTTGCGGGCGTCACGACTTTCCTGGCCATGGCTTACATTCTGTTCGTCAACCCGAGCATCCTCGGCGAGACCGGCATGGACAAAGGCGCGATCTTTGTCGCCACCTGTCTGGCGGCTGCAATCGGCTCGACCGTGATGGGCCTGATCGCCAACTACCCGATCGCCCTCGCTCCGGGCATGGGCCTGAACGCCTTCTTTACCTACACCGTGGTGCTGCACATGGGCCACACCTGGCAGGTGGCGCTGGGTGCGGTGTTCATTTCCGCCGTGCTGTTCTTTCTGCTGTCGATCTTCCGCATCCGTGAATGGATCATCAACGCCATTCCGCTGCCACTGCGCTCGGCGATTGCCGCCGGTATCGGCCTGTTCCTGGCACTGATCGCCCTGCACAATGCCGGCATCGTGGTCAGCAACCCGGCGACCATGGTCGGCCTCGGCGATCTGACCAAACCGGCGCCGATTCTGGCCACCGTCGGCTTTGCCGTGATCGTCGCCCTCGAAGCGCTGAAAGTGCGTGGCGCGGTGCTGATCGGCATTCTCGCCGTAACCATCGCCTCGATCGTACTGAACGTCACCGAGTTCGGCGGCATCATGTCAATGCCGCCGTCGCTGGCGCCAACCTTCCTGCAACTGGACATCAAAGGCGCACTGGACATCGGTCTGGTCAGCGTGATTTTCGCCTTCCTGTTCGTCGACCTGTTCGACAACTCCGGGACCCTGATCGGCGTCGCCAAGCGCGCCGGCCTGATGGGCAAGGACGGCCACATGCCGAAAATGGGCCGCGCGCTGATCGCCGACAGTACTGCGGCCATGGCCGGCTCGCTGCTGGGTACTTCGACCACGACCAGTTACATCGAATCCGCTGCCGGCGTCAGTGCCGGTGGCCGCACGGGCCTGACCGCCATCGTCGTGGCAATCCTGTTCCTGCTGGCGCTGTTCTTCTCGCCCCTGGCGGCCAGCGTTCCGGCGTTCGCCACTGCGCCAGCGCTGCTGTTCGTCGCCGTGCTGATGACTTCCGGCCTGGCGGAAATAGACTGGGACGACATCACCGTGGCTGCGCCGGTTGTGGTTACCGCGCTGGCCATGCCGTTCACCTATTCGATCGCCAACGGTATCGCCTTCGGCTTCATCGCCTGGACCGCCATCAAGCTGCTGTCCGGCCGTGCCCGTGAGCTGAACCCGGCACTGGTGATTCTGTCGATTCTGTTTGTGATCAAGTTGGGTTGGTTCAACGCATGAGTTTCGATTCCCAAGCCTACGCCGAACAACTCGAAGCCAAGGTCACGCGTTTGCGTGATCTGCTGGCACCGTTCGATGCACCTGCGCCGACGGTGTTTGATTCGCCTCTGCAGAACTTTCGCCTGCGCGCCGAATTCCGCCTCTGGCGCGAGGGCGGCGAACGCCACTACGCGATGTTCTCTCAGGACGACAAACGCACGCCGATCCTTATCGAAGAATTCCCGATTGCCAGCCTGCGCATCAACCAGTTGATGCCGCAGTTGAAGGCCGCGTGGCAAGCCAGTTCGGCGCTGAGCCACAAGCTGTTCCAGGTCGAATTCCTGACCACGCTGGCCGGCGACGCGATGATCACCCTGTGCTATCACCGCCCGCTGGACGAGCACTGGCATGCGGCAGCAACGAAGCTGTCGGCCGATCTCGGCGTGAGCATCATCGGCCGCTCCAAGGGCAAGCGCGAAGTGCTCGGTCAGGACTATGTCGTCGAGAAACTCGAAGTCGCCGGCCGCACCTTCAGCTATCGCCAGCCCGAAGGCGCGTTCACCCAGCCCAACGGCACGGTGAACCAGAAGATGCTCAATTGGGCATACGAAGCCTTGGGCGATCGCAGCGACGATCTGCTCGAGTTGTACTGCGGCAACGGCAACTTCACCCTGCCGCTGGCGACTCGCGTGCGCAAAGTGCTCGCTACCGAAATCAGCAAGACTTCGGTCAACGCGGCCCTGAGCAATCTCAGCGAAAACTCTGTGGATAACGTCACGCTGGTGCGTTTGTCCGCCGAGGAGCTGACCGAAGCGCTCAACGAAGTGCGCCCGTTCCGCCGCCTGCACGGCATCGATCTGAAGAGCTACGAATTCGGCAGCGTCTTCGTCGACCCGCCACGCGCCGGCATGGACCCGGACACCTGCGAGCTGACACGACGCTTCGACAATATCCTCTACATCTCCTGCAACCCTGACACCCTCGCGGCCAACATCGCCCAGCTGCATGACACCCACCGCATTACCAAGTGCGCATTGTTCGACCAGTTCCCGTGGACCCATCACATGGAATCCGGTGTGCTGCTGACCCGACGCTAATCGCGGGTAGTTGGTACGAGAAAGCCGTCGTGATTGACGGCTTTTTTGTGGGTGCTCTAAAAGATCGCAGCCTTCGGCAGCTCCTACATGTGGAACGCGGTTATCTGTAGGAGCTGCCGAAGGCTGCGATCTTTTGATCTGTGCGATCACCGAACATAAAACGCCCAGGTCATTTCTGTTCAATTGACCGATGTAACCATCTAGTACATTTTATCTCCACAGGCCGGAACCTCTCGGCCCATGCCAAAAACAATAAGTGGAGTTGCCCCCATGTCCCCTATCGTTCTGGTGCTTAACGGCCCGAACCTGAACCTGCTCGGCACCCGCGAGCCGGCGACTTATGGTCATGAAACCCTGGCCGATATTTCTGCACTGTGTGGTCGCGCGGCTGACGAGTTCGGCCTGACCGTGGAATTTCGCCAGACCAATCATGAAGGCGAGCTGCTCGACTGGATTCACGCCGCGCGTGGTCGTTGTGCCGGGATCGTGATCAATCCGGCGGCGTGGACGCATACGTCCGTGGCGATTCGCGATGCACTGGTCGCCAGTGAATTGCCGGTGATCGAGGTGCATCTGTCCAACGTCCACGCCCGTGAGCCGTTTCGTCATCATTCGTTTGTTTCCGGCATCGCCACGGCGGTGATGTGCGGGTTCGGCAGCCATGGCTACCGCCTGGCGCTGGAGCATTTCGGTCAGCGGTTGCAGAGGTAAGAACCATGTCGCGTTCCAAGGTGATACTCGCCGGGCTGATCGGCGCCGGGATTCAGGCTTCACGTACACCGGCACTGCATGAGCACGAAGGCGATGCGCAGGGCCTGCGTTATCTGTACCAGCTCATCGACCTCGATCAATTGCACCTCGACAGCACGGCCCTGCACGACCTGCTGCAAGCGGCGGAGCGGATGAATTACACCGGACTGAACATCACTTTCCCGTGCAAACAGGCGGTCATCCCGCTGCTCGACGAATTGTCCCCGGAAGCACGCGGTATCGGCGCGGTCAACACCGTGGTGCTGAAGGACGGCAAGCGTGTCGGCCACAACACCGATTGCCTCGGTTTCGCCGAGGGTTTTCGCCGAGGTCTGCCGGACGCTGCCCTAGAACGTGTAGTCCAGATGGGCGCCGGTGGGGCTGGAGCGGCGGTGGCCCACGCGCTGCTCAGCGAAGGCGTACGGCAATTGACGATTTTTGATGTCGACCGCGAGCGTGCCGAGAGCCTGGCGAACAATCTGAATCAACATTTTGGCGCCGGTCGCGCGCAGGCGGGACGGGATTTGCCCGGGGCGCTGGCGCAGGCCGATGGCCTGGTCAACACCACGCCGATGGGCATGGCCAAGCTGCCGGGTTCACCGGTGCCGGCCGGCTTGCTACGCAAGGCAATGTGGGTCGCGGAAATTGTGTATTTCCCGCTGGAAACCGAGCTGCTGCGCGATGCCCGCGCCTTGGGTTGCCGCACCCTGGATGGCGGCAACATGGCGGTGTTTCAGGCGGTGAAGGCGTTTGAACTGTTCAGCGGCGTGGTGCCGGATGCGCAGCGCATGCTCGAGCATTTTCAGAGCATGAATGGCTGAACAACAGGGTAACTCTGTGGGAGCGAGCCTGCTCGCGAAGGCGTCGATTCAGTCAACGAACAGGGCGACTGACACATCGCTTTCGCGAGCGGGCTCGCTCTCACAGGGGGGATCGAGTCAGGCCTTCAGGTAGCGCAACACCGATTCGCAGATCATCTCGCGGTGGCGCTGCTTGATGGTTTCGTCCGGCAGGTCGATCTGGAAGATTTCTCCCAGCGTGTGGCGGTTCGACACGCGATAGAAGCAGAACGAACTGATCAGCAGGTGCACGTCCAGCGCATCGATGCCACGCCGGAACAAACCTTCGTCCGCGCCTCGTTGCAGAATCCCGCCCAAGGTGTCGAGGATCGTGTTGTTCAGCGCCTTGATCGCATCGGAACGCTTTACGTACTCGGCGTTGTGGATGTTTTCGATGCTGACGATGCGCACGAAATCGACGTTGTGGTCATGGTGATCGAAGGTGAATTCCACCAACCGACGGATCGCCAGCTCGGGCGGCAGCTCGTCCAGGTGCAGGCGGTTTTCCGTGCTGCGAATATCGCCGTAAAGCTTCTCCAGCACCTCGACGTACAACTGCTCCTTGCTGCCGAAGTAGTAATAGATCATGCGCTTGGAGGTGTGGATGCGCTCGGCGATCGCGTCGACGCGGGCGCCGGACAAGCCCTGCTGGACGAACTCGACGATCGCCTCCTGGAGAATGTTTTCGCGGGTCTTTTCCGGGTTGTTCTTGCGACTCTTGCGCGGCACTGCGTCGGACTCGACAGCAGCGGCGGAAAGTTCTGAATTCATGGTCATCGCGGGCTCACGGCCATCACTGCACAAGCTGGCGATTATGGGCCGCGCGGGACAGTGAAGGAAGCCGCGCAGCCGGTGTTTAATCCCGCGTTTACGAATTCCCTACAACTTCGCCTGACGCACCGCACCGCTGCGGGATTTGGCCATCGCCGCCAGCCGCACCGCAACGTTGGCCGCGCCGTAGCCGGCATAGCCATTCTTGCGCTGGATGATCTCGAAGAAGAAACGCCCCTCGAACGGCTCGGTGTAGACGTGAAACAACTCGCCGCCCTGGGCGTCACGGTCGTAGAGCACGTTGTAATAGGCCAGCTCGCTGAGAAACTCATCGTCGAAATCGAAACGCGCCGCGAGGTCGTCGTAGTAATTCAGCGGGATGTCCAGCAGCGGCACACCGGCCTCTTTGGCGCGACTGACCTGGGCGAAGATGTCGTCACAATCGAAGGCGATGTGATGCACGCCGGAGCCGCGATAACTCGACAGCGCATGCGAAATGGCAGTGTTGCGGTTCTCGGAAATGTTCAGCGGCAGCCGGATCGAGCTGTCGCGGCTACGCAGTGCGCGGCTCTTCACCAGACCGTACGGATCGGGCAGCACCACTTCGTCGTCGGCTTCGAAATCCAGCAGGCTTTTGTAAAACAGCACCCAACTGTCGAGGCTGTCCGCCGGCAGTGCCATGGCCATGTGATCGATACGCTTGAGGCCGCCGCCGGTCTGCGCGTCCGGCAACAGATTGAAATCGGTGCCGTACACGTCGGCGTCCTCATCGACCAGATAAATCAGGCTGCCGTCCGGTGCGCGCACCGCCGCCAGCTCCAGTTCATTCGGCCCGACCAGGCCGCGATAGGGCTGCCCCTTGTAAGCGACCGCGCGGGCCAGCGCACTGGCGCTGTCCTTGACCCGCACCGCCGTGGCGCACAGCGACGGGCCGTGGGCTTCGAAAAAGCTGTGGGCGAAGGAATACGGCTCGGAGTTGAGGATCAGGTTGATATCGCCCTGACGCAGCAGGCTGACACTCTTGGAGCGATGCTGCCCGGCCTTGGCGAAACCGAGGCGTTGCAGCCAGTGACTGAGCTTCGCGCCCAGCGCTTCGTCGACGGCAAATTCGAGAAATTCCACGCCGTTGTATTCGCTGGCCGGCGGCGTTTCGAAAAGAATCTCACGGTTGGCCACCGGCGCCGCTTCCTGCTCAAGACGCTGACGGGTCTTCTCTTCCAGATACAGCAGCGAACGCAAACCATCGGCGGCGTTGGCTCGCGGGGGCGCGGCGCGAAAGCCGTCGTTAAAGATTTCCAGCGACAGCGGCCCGGTATAACCACTCTTGATGATCGGCGCGAGGAAACCCGGCAGATCGAATTCGCCCTGCCCCGGGAAACAGCGGAAATGCCGACTCCACTCCAGCACATCCATGGCCAGGATCGGCGCGTCGGCCATTTGCACGAAGAAGATCTTGTCGCCGGGAATGTCGGCGATCGCGCTGGGATCGCCCTTCAGCGACAGGGTATGGAAGCTGTCGAGCAGCACGCCGAGGTTGGAGTGATCAGCCTGACGGACGATGTCCCAGACCTGTTGATAAGTATTGACGTGACGGCCCCACGCCAGCGCTTCGTAACCGATGCGCAAGCCACGGGCGCCGGCGCGTTCGGCCAACAGGCGCAAATCATCGACGAGGATTTGTTGATCGCCGACACTGTCCGGCGAGGCGTTGCTGCAGACCAGCACCAGGTCGGTGCCAAGTTCCTGCATCAGATCGAACTTGCGCTCGGCACGCTCAAGGTTGCGCGCCAGGCGATCGCGGCGGCAACCTTCGAAGTCACGGAACGGCTGAAACAGGGTGATGGCGATCCCCAGATCGGCGCACATCTGTTTAATTTCCCGGGGACTGCCGTCGTAGTACAGGAGGTCGTTTTCGAAAATCTCCACGCCGTCGAACCCGGCGGCGGCAATGGCTTCGAGTTTTTCCGGCAGGGTGCCGCTCAAGGAAACGGTGGCAATGGAACGCTGCATGTTTCAACTCCCGGACTGCGCCGCTTTATCTTTACTGTAGGAGCTGCCGAAGGCTGCGATCGTTTGATCTTGATTACCAAAACAGCAAAATCAAAAGATCGCAGCCTTCGGCAGCTCCTACCGGGGAATGGGTTTTTATAGTGAGGGAAATTATTGGCTGCATCCCTGCGCGCAGCAATTTAAAGTGTACTACCCGGTTAGTTTTGCGTGCGATTATCGAACACTAAGGCGATTTGGCGAATTGACGATTTTTTGTTCACTGCCCAACATCGGTTGCACATCGAGTCCGGCCACTAACCACCGGGCAAGGTGTTCGACAGAAAAGAACACCAAATAACAAATCCAAAAACGGGTGGAACACATGATTCCTTCACAGACTTCCCGCATGGCTCCGGCCATGAGCACTGCCACGGGTGGCATAGGCGACAAGATCCGCGGCGCCATGGCTGTCGGCAAGACCCGTTGGGGCATGCTGGCGCTGGTGTTTTTCGCCACCACCCTCAACTACATCGACCGCGCCGCCCTCGGCGTCATGCAGCCGATCCTCGCCAAGGAAATGAGCTGGACGGCGATGGACTACGCCAACATCAACTTCTGGTTTCAGGTCGGCTACGCGATCGGGTTTGTCCTGCAGGGACGCCTGATCGACCGGGTCGGCGTCAAGCGCGTGTTCTTCTGCGCCGTACTGCTCTGGAGCCTGGCCACTGGCGCCCATGGCCTGGCGACCTCGGCAGTCGGCTTCATGGTCTGCCGCTTCATCCTCGGCCTGACGGAAGCGGCCAACTACCCGGCCTGTGTGAAAACCACGCGCCTGTGGTTCCCGGCCGGTGAACGCGCTGTCGCTACCGGCATCTTCAACGCCGGCACCAACGTCGGCGCGATGTTCACGCCGATGCTGCTGCCACTGGTCCTGCATGTGTGGGGCTGGCAAGCGGCGTTCCTGTGCATGGCGGCACTCGGCGGCATCTGGCTGCTGTTCTGGGGCTTGAAGTATTTCAATCCGGAAGACCATCCGACGGTGAAACAGTCGGAGCTCGATTACATCCAGCAGCAAGTCGAACCGGAACAGGCCCGCGTGCCGTTCAGCAAGATCCTGCGCATGCGCGGCACTTGGGCCTTCGCCCTCGCCTACTCGCTGACCGCGCCGGTGTTCTGGTTCTATCTGTACTGGCTGCCGCCGTTTCTCAATCAGCAATACAACCTCGGCATCAACGTGACGCAGATGGGTATTCCGCTGATCATCATCTACGTCACGGCTGACTTCGGCAGTGTCGGCGGCGGGATTCTGTCCTCGTTCCTGATCGGTCGCGGGATGAACTCGATCAAGGCGCGGCTGCTGTCGATGTTGCTGTTTGCCTGCTGCATCATCGGCGTGGTCATGGCCGCCGGCTCGGCGAATCTGTGGGTGGCGGTGGCGGCGATCTCGCTGGCGATCGGCGCGCATCAGGCCTGGACTGCGAACATCTGGAGCCTGGTGATGGACTACACGCCCAAGCACATGATGAGCACGGTGTTCGGCTTCGGCGGCATGTGCGCGGCGATCGGCGGGATGTTCATGACCCAGATCGTCGGCCACATCCTCACCGTTACCAACAACAACTACACGGTGCTGTTCACGCTGATCCCTGCAATGTACTTCCTCGCACTGACGTGGATGTACTTCATGGCACCGCGCAAGATTCCGACCATTACCGAATAACCTGCCTGCATACATCCCATTGTGGGAGCGAGCCTGCTCGCGAAGGCGTCAAGTCAGCCACTGAACAGGGTGACTGACACACCGCTTTCGCGAGCAGGCTCGCTCCCACAAGTTGTACCGGGATTCCGCTCTTCAGCGCCGGCTCTGCTGCCACGCCGCCGCCAATCCGCTGCAACAGATCACCGCAATACCGATCACCGTCAACCCGCTCGGTGTGTGATTGAACAGCAGCCAGCCCAACAACCCGGCAAAGACGATCTGGCAATAGCCGAACGGCGCCAGCAAGGCTGGTGCTGCGTGACGGAAGGCCTGAGTCAGGAACAGATGCGCCGTCATCCCGCAACTGCCCAGCGCCAGCATCAGCGCGGCATGAGGCAACGTCGGCACCTGCCAGAAGAACGGCACCAGCGCGCTCATCACCAGGGTATTGCACAGCCCGGCGAAGAAGTTGCTGGTGGTCGGGCTGTCCACTTCGGCAAGTTTGCGCGTCAGCAGCTGGTAGAAGCAGAAGAACAGCGCCGAGCAGAACGGCAGCAGGATTGCCGGGGTGAACAGTTCGCCGCCCGGGTGGACGATGATCAGCACGCCGATGAAGCCGCAGATCACCGCGATCCACTGTCCGCGCGTCACCCGTTCCTTGAGCAGCGGCACCGATAACGCCGTCACCAATACCGGTGCGAGAAAGTTGACCGCGGTGGCTTCCGCCAGCGGGATGTACAGCAGCGCCGTGGTGAAAAACAGGCTGGTGCCGAGCAGACACAGGGCACGGGCGAGCTGCCATAACGGTTTCTTGGTGCGCAGCACGCGCAAACCGGACTGCGGCAGGAAAATCCCCGCCATCAACAAGGTGTGCACCACATAGCGCGCCCACACCACCATCACGATCGGATAAAAACCGGAGAGGTATTTCGACAAGGCGTCGTGGCTGGAAAACAGGAACGTCGCCACGACAATCAGCAGAATCCCCTTGAAGGGCTGGTTGACACCGGAGAGCGGGGTGCTGACGGTCATTGGCAATCTCTGAAAAAAAATCCGGGCGAGCGTGCGCGCTGGCGGCAATCGTTGTGGCAATCATAGTCGGCTGAGCTTTCAGCAACCGCACAGGTTGCACTCTTCTTCGCCGGGAAACCGCCGCCAGGCAAAACCTTGAGGCAAGATTCCCGCCACTTCGGCGTCCGGCCAGTGTGCAACATCACAGACTGCCGTCGAAACAGCGGGTTCATGAATTCAACGGAAGAAATTCCACTCGGGATTGAATTCACGGCCCGCTCGACCGTCAATACCAGGCCCGCACCATGTGGGCGCGTGTGCATGGACGGACGACCGGACTGGCGCCACACTCACACAGCGGCAACACTCATCACCAGCAGATTCATCACCGGCAATAAAAGAGGATTCCCACATGCTATGGAAAAAAGGCCGACGCAGTGACAACGTCGTCGACGCCCGGGGTGATGATGCCGGCGGTGGCGGCGGCATGCGCTTCGGTGGCGGCAAGGGCCTGAGCCTGACGGCCATCGTGCTGATCGTCGGCATCGGCTGGCTCACCGGCCAGGACCCGCTGCAGATCCTCGGCCAGTTGACCGGCCAGATGGAACAACCGGCGCCCACCTCGCAAACCCGTCAGGCACCGCCGGCCAATGATGAACAGGCTGAATTCGTCCGCTCGATCCTCGGCGACACCGAAGACACCTGGGGTCCGATCTTCCAGCAGGCCGGACGCCAATACAAAGACCCGACACTGGTGCTGTTCAGCAATCGAGTGAACTCCGCGTGCGGCATGGCCACTTCTGCCACCGGCCCGTTCTATTGCCCGGCAGACCAGAAGGTCTATCTGGACATGGCGTTCTTTCAGGAAATGTCGCAGCGCTTCAAAGCCGCCGGCGATTTCGCTCAGGCTTACGTGATTGCGCACGAAGTCGGCCACCATGTGCAGACGCTGCTGGGCGTCTCAGCGAAGATGCAGACGGCGCGTCAGCAAGGCCGGCAAATGGAAGGCGACGGCGGCTTGCTGGTTCGTCAGGAATTGCAGGCCGACTGTCTCGCCGGCGTCTGGGCATACAACGCGCAAAAACGCCTGAACTGGCTGGAGCCCGGCGACATCGAAGAAGCCTTGAACGCCGCCAACGCCATCGGCGATGATCGCTTGCAGCAACAGGGCCAGGGCCGTGTGGTCCCGGACTCGTTTACCCACGGTACGTCAGCGCAAAGGGTGCGCTGGTTCAAAACCGGATTCGCGCAAGGCCAGGTAAGCCAGTGCGACACCTTCGCGGCGAAAACCCTGTAAATGCATAAATGGCTTGTGGCGTTACTGTTCATCGCCGGCACCGCGCAAGCGGCCGGCGTCGACGCGATCAGCCCCGGTCGCCTGCAACTCAAGGCCGGGGAAATGGCAGTGGGCATCGGCCCGGCACCTGAGAAGATCGAGCGGGTGCTGGTCGTCATTCACGGTCGCCTGCGCAACGCCGAGACCTACCGCAAAAGCGCGGAAAGCGCCGCCGAACTCGCCGGGCAGACCGCGCACACGCTGGTGATCGCTCCGCAGTTTCTCAATGAAAGCGACGTCACCCTGTATTCCTTGCCGCCGACGGTGCTGCGCTGGCAGGGCAACGAGTGGATGGGCGGCGGCTTGTCCAGCGGGCCAAATCCGCTGAGCTCCTACGCGGCGCTGGATGAAATCGTCGCGCGGGTCAGCGATCGCAAACAGTTTCCGGACGTGAAGCAGATCGTGATCTTCGGCCACTCCGGTGGGGGTCAGGTGGTGCAGCGTTACGCCCTGCTGGCCAAGGATCAGCCAGCGCTCAAGGCCAACGGCATTCGCTTGCGCTATGTAGTGGCCAATCCTTCTTCTTATGCGTACTTCAACGAGCAGCGGCCAGTGGCGTTCGACCACGCACAATGCCCGGGCTTCAATCGCTGGAAGTACGGCCTGTCGGACATGCCGGTGTATGCCGGCGGGCAAACGCCGTTGCAGGTCGAGAGCGCTTACGTCAAACGCGAGGTGATTTATCTGCTCGGGCAGCAGGACGTCGACCCGGAACATCCGGCGCTGGACAAGAGCTGCGCGGCCGAGGCGCAAGGGGCTTACCGCTTGATGCGCGGGAAGCTGTATTTCGGCTATTTGCTGCGCCGCCATCCTGAGGGGGTCAATCAGCGGCTGGTGGAGGTGCCTGGGGTCGGGCATGACGGGGATGGCATGCTGACGTCGGCGGAGGGGCAGAAGGCTTTGTTTGATCAGTGAGTTTTCTAATGAATCCACCGGCCCCTTCGCGAGCAGGCTCGCTCCCACATTTGGAATAAATGCCACACTCGGAATGCATTCCCCTGTGGGAGCGAGCCTGCTCGCGAAGGCGTCCGATCAGACAACAACGATCTCAGGCCTGCAGCATCCGCCGCAACTCGACACAATCCTTCGCATGCCAATCGGTCAACTCCGGCCACGGGTTATCCGGCAGGTTCACCAACACCGTCCGCGCCCCCGCTGCTCGACCGCAATCCAGATCAAAGCGGTAATCGCCGACCATCACCATGTCACTGGCCGGCACTTGCCAGGCCTCGGCCAGTTTCAGCAAACCGCCCGGATGCGGCTTCGGCGGTGCTTCGTCGCGACCCAGCACATCCTCGACCGCGAAGCAGTCGGCCAGGCCGATCGCCTCCAGCGTCACGTGCGCCAGCTCCCGCGCATTGCGCGTGAGAATGCCGAGGCGATAACCGCGCGCATGCAGGTCGCGCACCAGCTCCACCGCGCCGGTGGCCGGGGTCGAGCCCAGCGCCAGATCGCGTTCATGCTCGAGCAACCAGGCATGCTTGGCCGCTGCTTCATCCGCTGGCAATGCAGCGAGGTGGGTGAGGATGTCATCCTCCGGCGGAATCGCCAGTGCCACCCGAATCGCCGCGAAATCATGCACGGCGACAGTCAGCGTGCCGTCCATGTCGAACACCCAATGACGAACCTCGGTCAGGCTCATGCCCAGTCCTTGCGATGGCGGATCAGACCTTCCTGAGTCACCGAAGCGACCAGTTGCCCGGCACGGTTGAACACGCTGCCACGGGAAAAACCACGGGAGTTGCCGGCCCACGGGCTGTCCATCGCGTAGAGCAACCAGTCATCGGCGCGCAGATCATTGTGGAACCACAGCGCGTGATCAAGGCTGGCGACCTGCATGTCCTTCTGCCAGACCGACTTGCCGTGGGGCAGCATCGAAGTGGTCAGCAGGCCGAAGTCCGAGGCATACGCCAGCAGGTATTTGTGCAGCGCCGGGATGTCGGCCAAGGCGCCGTCGGCGCGGAACCACACATATTTGATCGGATCGGCCGGTTGCGGGTTGTACGGATCCTTTTCGGTGACCGGGCGTACTTCGATCGGTTTCGGACACAGCAGTTTTTCACGCATGTGCTCCGGAATCAGGTGCGCACGCTGCTGGATCAGTTCCAGCTCCGAGGGCAGGTTTTCCGGGCCGACCACCACGGGCATCTGGCCCTGATGCTCGAAACCTTGTTCGTCGTACTGAAACGAAGCGCTGCACGTGAAGATCGGGTGGCCCTTCTGGATCGCCGTCACGCGGCGAGTGCTGAAGCTGCCGCCATCACGCACGCGATCAACCGAATAGACCACCGGCAACTTGGCATCGCCCGGGCGCAGGAAATAACCGTGCAGCGAGTGCACATGACGCGCCTCTTCCACCGTCTGACTGGCCGCCGACAGCGACTGGCCGAGCACCTGACCGCCGAACAACTGGCGGAACCCCAGATCCTGGCTGCGGCCACGGAACAGGTTTTCTTCGATCGGTTCCAGGGTCAGCAGATCGACCAGATCTTCCAGCACTTGGCTCATTCAGACTCTCCTCACACAAAGCAATGGCCGCGCAGTCTTGGCTGCGGCGGACGATTCAGGTTCTGGCACGGGCCAAATACGATGGCGGCCATTGTAAACGTCCGTGTCGGCTTATTCATGCAAGGTTTGCAGCCATTGTTCGCGGCTGATGCGATACAGAACATGGCGGCGCAACGGGTGATCGAGCGCAAGCTTGGGGTGATCGAAATCATCCTGCGGATCGTGATGCATGCCGATCGCCTGCATGACCTTCTCCGACTGCGCGTTCTGCCCGGCGGTAAACGAGACGATTTCCTCCAGTTTCAACTGGTCGAAACCGGCGCGCAGTGCGGTCCACGCCGCTTCGCTGGCGTAACCCAGGCCCCAGTGTTCCTTGGCCAGACGCCAGCCGATCTCCACCGCCGGGGTGAACGGCGCATCGAAGCCGACCACGCCCAACCCGGTAAAACCGATGAACTCGCCCGTGTCCTTGCGCTCCAGCGCCCACAGGCCAAAGCCGTGCTCGGCAAAATGTCCGCGCACGCGGCCGATCAATGCGGCACTTTCGAGCCGGGTCAACGGTGCCGGAAAGTAGCGCATCACCTGCGGATCGGCGCACATCGCGGCGAATGCCGGCAAATCCTCGTCCTGCCATTGACGCATCAATAACCGCGCGCTTTGCAGCTCCAGTATCGGCTCCATCGTCCCCTCCATTTCCATGCCGTTGAGTCTACATCGCTGGTAGGATCGTTCATTCTTTCCCAGGTTCTGCGCGAAACAAGCCATGCCTTTGCCGTTGATCTATCACGAAGACTACAGCCCCGAGTTTCCTGCGGAGCACCGCTTCCCCATGGACAAGTTTCGTCTGTTGCGCGATCACCTGGTCGACAGCGGCCTGACCCGCGACGCCGACCTGCTGCGCCCGCAGATCTGCCCCAACGACATCCTCGCCCTCGCCCATGACCGCAGCTATATCGAACGCTACATGAGCGGCGAGTTGTCCCGCGAAGACCAACGGCGCCTCGGCCTGCCGTGGAACGAAGCGCTGGCGCGACGCACCGTGCGTGCAGTGGGCGGTTCGATCCTCGCGGCAGAGCAAGCCCTTGAGCATGGTCTGGCCTGTCATCTGGCCGGCGGCACCCATCACGCTCACTACGATTACCCTGCCGGCTTCTGCATCTTCAATGACCTGGCGATCATCAGCCAGTACCTGTTGCAGAGCGGCCGGGTCAATCGCGTACTGATCTTCGATTGCGACGTGCATCAGGGCGACGGCACCGCGCGGATTCTCCACGACACGCCGGAGGCGATTACCGTTTCCCTGCACTGCGAGAAGAATTTTCCCGCACGCAAGGCAGAAAGTGACTGGGACATTCCGCTGCCCAAAGGTATGGGCGATGCCGACTATCTGCAGGTGGTCGATGACACGCTCAATTACCTGTTGCCGCTGTATCAACCGGATCTGGTGCTCTACGACGCTGGCGTTGATGTGCACAAGGACGATGCCCTCGGTTATCTGCAACTGACCGACGAGGGCGTAGCCGAGCGTGATGAACGGGTGATGCGCCACTGCCTGGGCCGCGACATCCCGGTGGTCGGGGTGATCGGCGGCGGCTACAGCAAGGATCGCCACGCCCTCGCCCGCCGCCACGGCATCCTCCATCACAGCGCGCAACGGGTCTGGGATTCACACGGCTGTCATTGAAACGTGCTGCGTTACCCACAATCGCTGTGGAACTGGCTGTGGATAACCTGAGTGAAAGGGACTGCAGGCCATGCTGGGCAAGGCGCCCAGCGCACTGTTTGTTTTTTAACCAGCCTCGAAATACACCGCAGCCCCGGTGGGAGCGAGCCTGCTCGCGAAAGCTTTAGCACCCGCAACTTCTAATTGACTGACAGACCGCGTTCGCGAGCAGGCTCGCTCCTACAGGGGTTCAGCGCTGTTAGAATGCGCGCCTTGTCCCGCCACACCGCAGCGCACGCCCATGACCCAGAACTCCGCCCCCGCAAACACCCACGTCGCTATCATCGGCGGTGGCCCCGCCGGCCTGATGGCCGCCGAAGTGCTGAGCCAGGCCGGAATCCGCGTCGACGTGTACGACGGCATGCCCTCGGTCGGGCGCAAGTTCCTGCTGGCCGGAGTCGGCGGCATGAACATCACCCACTCCGAAGCCTACCCGGCATTCCTCTCCCGCTACGCTGAACGCGCACCGCAGATCGCCCCGCTGCTGCGCGCATTCGATGCCGATGCCTTGTGCCAGTGGATTCACGATCTGGGCATCGAAACCTTCATCGGCAGCTCCGGCCGCGTGTTCCCCACCGACATGAAAGCCGCGCCACTGTTGCGCGCCTGGCTCAAGCGCCTGCGCGACAGCGGCGTAGTTATCCACACCCGCCATCGCTGGCTCGGCTGGGACGCAAGCGGTGCACTGCGCATCGCCAGCCCGCAAGGCGAAATCAGCGTAAACCCCGACGCCACCCTGCTCGCCCTCGGCGGCGGCAGTTGGGCGCGCCTGGGCTCGGATGGCGCGTGGATGTTGCCGCTGGAGCAGCGCGGCGTGGATCTGGCACCGTTGCAGCCAAGCAATTGCGGCTTCGAGGTGCAGGCCTGGAGCGAGCTGATGGTGAGCAAATTCGCCGGCGCGCCGCTGAAAAACATTGCCATCGGTTTGAACGACGACATCCCGCGCTTGGGCGAATGCGTGATCACCGCGACCGGCATTGAAGGCAGCCTGATCTATGCGCTGTCGGCGCCGATTCGTGAGGAAATCAATCGCTATGGCGCAGCGGTTATCCACATCGACCTGCTGCCGGGCCGGCCTGTGGATAAATTACAGGCGGCGCTGAGCAAACCACGCGGCTCGCGCTCAATGGCCAAGCATCTGCACAGTCAGGTGGGGATTGATGGGGTTAAAGCAGCGTTGTTGCGCGAGCTGACCGATGCCGAAACATTCGCCGATCCGGCGCTGTTGGCCCGAGCGATCAAAGCGTTGCCGCTGACTCTGGTGAAAACCCGTCCGCTGGATGAAGCGATCAGCAGTGCCGGTGGCGTAAGGTTCGAAGCGATGGATGAGCGCTTGATGCTCAAGGCGCTGCCGGGGGTGTTTTGTGCGGGCGAGATGCTCGACTGGGAAGCGCCGACCGGAGGCTATTTGCTGACCGGGTGTTTTGCCAGTGGGCGGGCGGCTGGGCTGGGAATCGTGCAGTGGCTTAAGCACAAACCCCTGTAGGAGCTGACGAGTGAAACGAGGCTGCGATCTTTTGATCTTCAAAAATCAACATCAAAAGATCGCAGCGTTCCGCAGCTCCTACAGGGAAACGCATTCCCAATGTGGGAGCGAGCCTGCTCGCGAAGACGTCCTTACAAACGCTTCATCAAATCACGGCTTGCGCTTGCGCGGTCCGGTATTGAACACCGGCACTTTGCGCACCGGCTTGATCGATGGCTCCGGTGCCGAGGTCTCGCCGCTGTCGACCCACTTGCCCAGATTGCGTTTACCACCGCCACCGCCCGACGCTTTCGGCTTCTTCGGCTTCTTCGGCTTCTTGATCACCTGACCGCTGGCATCGGTGTCCGGCACGCGGTGCTCGGGCTCGAAATCCGGTTCGTTCTGGCGCTTCAGGTTCTGCCGCGTCAGCATTTCGATGGCCGAGAGCATGTTCACTTCATCGGCACACACCAGCGAGATCGCCTCACCAGTGGCACCCGCGCGGCCAGTCCGGCCGATGCGGTGAATGTAATCCTCGGCCACGATCGGCAGATCGAAGTTGACCACCAGCGGCAGGTCTTCGATGTCCAGACCACGGGCGGCAACGTCGGTCGCCACCAGAATCTGCACTTCGCTGAGCTTGAACCGGTCCAGCGCGCGCTGGCGCGTAGCCTGCGGTTTGTCGCCATGGATGCCGTCAGCATTCACACCGAGGCCCTGAAGTTTTTCCACCAGCGCATCGACGCCGTTGCGGGTCTTGGCGAACACCAGCACCTGCTTCCACTTGTTCTTGCGCATCAGGTGCACGAACAGTTCGGCCTTGCGCTTCTTGTCTACGGTGACGATCCACTGCTTGACCGTGTTGGCAGCGACGTTGCGCGGGCTGACTTCGACGCTCAAAGGATCATTGAGCATCTGCCCGGCAAGCAGGCGGATGTCATCGGAGAAGGTCGCGGAAAACAGCAGGGTCTGGCGTTTTTTCGGCAGCATGCGGTAAATGTTCGCCAGTTCTTCGGAGAAGCCCAGGTCGAGCATACGATCGGCTTCATCCAGCACCAGCGTTTGCAGTTGATCGAGTTTCAGCGCGTTCTGGCGGAACAGGTCGATCAAACGGCCGGGTGTGGCGACCAGCACATCGACGCCGCCGCGCAGCTTCATCATCTGCGGGTTGATGCTGACACCGCCATACACCGCGTAAGTACGCAGCGGCAGGTTTTCCGCGTACTGGCGCACGGCTTCGTGGACCTGCTCGGCCAGCTCGCGGGTCGGCACCAGAATCAGCGCACGCGCCGAATTGGCGGTGACTTTCGGCCCTTCCATGGTCAGCAACTGCAACAGCGGCAAAGCGAAACCGGCAGTTTTACCGGTGCCGGTCTGGGCCGCTGCCATCAGGTCGCGACCGGCCAGCACCGCCGGAATGGCTTGCGCCTGCACCGGCGTCGGGGTCTGGTAGCCGAGCGTCTCGAGGGAGCGCAGCAAGGGTTCGATCAGGCCAAGGGAGGCGAAAGTCATGGGAGTACCGTAGGAAAAAATGACGCGGGGATGCAATGCCGCGCAGTTTACCCTAATTCGTACGCGCTTCCGTCGGAACGGCTTTCGCCTCTTCGACCGGAAGCTGCGGCGGTCGACGCCACTGCGGCAGGCTGATCAGCAGCACAGCGCTGATGATCACCAGCATCGCCAGCGCTTCTTCGATGCCGATGGTCTCGCCGACAAACACCACACCGAGCAACACCGCCACCGCCGGGTTGACGTAGGCATAACTGGTCGCCGCCGCTGGGCGCACGTGTTTGAGCAGATACATGTAGGAATTGAAGGCGATGATCGAGCCAAAGAAGATCAGATAGGCCAGCGCCAGCCACCCTTCGAGCGGCGGCATGGCTTGCAGGTGCTCGCCACTCAGCGCACTGCCGATCAGCAAGACCACGCCGCCGACGAGCATTTCCACCGCACTGGCCATCGCCCCTGCTGGCAGCGGCAGATGCTTGCTCCATACCGAACCGAACGCCCAGCTCGCCGCCGCGAAGATCAGCAACATCGCGCCGAGCGGGCTCGATTGCAGGTTGGACCCCATGTTGAGCATGGCGATGCCAATAATCCCCAACGCCACACCGGCCCACTCCAGCCGCGTATTGCGCGCGCCCCAGAAGTAGCCGAACAACAAGGTGAACAGTGGCACCGTCGCCACCGCCAGCGCAGCAACACCTGAAGCCACCCCGGTGTGCTCTGCCACGCTGACCGCGCCATTACCAAAACTGAGCAGCAGAATGCCGACCAGCCCCGCCGCTTTCCACTGCGCCCAGGTCGGCGCCGCAGCCCCGCGCCAGCGCAGCCAGGCATACATCAAGCTGCCGGCAATGACAAAGCGCACCCCGGCCAGCAACAGCGGCGGCCAGTATTCGACGCCAATGCGAATCACCAGATAGGTCGATCCCCAAATCACGTACAACGCAAAAAACGCAGCGATCAACGGCAGGGAAAAACGGCGCAAGGCAGGCATGGGCAGCTCGACAGTCAGGCTCGGTGGATGGATTATTCTAGAAAGGCGCACGAGCAAAAATAAGTTACAAAACCTGTTTTTAGCGCCGGTACACTTTGGAAAACACGGAGATCGCCGAGTTAAGCCGCGATTTCGAAAGTCTGGCCATTTCAGGAGTTCGCCTTGGACAAATACGACCGCATGCTGCTCGGCGCACTTCTGGAAAACGGCCGCGCGTCTTACGCTGATCTGGCGCGCAAGATTAACCTCTCAGCCCCCGCCGTCGCCGAACGCGTGGCCAAACTAGAAGCGGCCGGAGTGATCACCGGTTATCAAGCAAAAATCGATATGGCGAAAATCGGCCTGCCGATCCAGTGCGTGATCGAACTGCGCCTGAACCAGCACGGCAACCAGAAGGCCTACGATGAACTGATCAAAATCCCGCAGATCACCGAATGCCATCGGGTCACCGGCGACCCGTGCGTGATCATGCAAGCGGCGGTGGCCTCGATGCCGAAGCTGGAAGAGTTGATCGATCGGGTGGCGCAGTTCGGGTTCAGCAAGACGTCGATTGTGCTTTCAAGCGCAGTCGAAAAGCGTGTGCCGTTGGGACACATCGAAGGCAACGGTAAATAATCAGGCACACCGAAAAGATTAATGTGGGAGCGAGCCTGCTCGCGAAGGCGGTGCATCAATCAATACAAAGCTGACTGACACACCGCCATAGCGACCAGCCGAATATTCAACCGTAACTGAGGCCCTCCTCGGTCAGCAAATACGGCATATCCCGCATACGGATCCAAGGCTCATTGCGCCAATGCAGGAGCCTCACCGTTTCTCCGGCACACGCGAGTAAACGCAAATGCGGGTCTGCAACCGACTTGGCGTCCTGCCGAAGCAAGGGCACGACCTGATGCGTAAGCCATTGGCGAAGGTGTCGGTTCTCAGGGGAGTAGTGGTAGATCAGCATCGAATAGACGCCGGACTCACTCAGCATCAAAGCGTTGTCAACACCTTCATGCCCAGACAGATGCATCATCTGCCTCTGATCCTCATCCAGCTTGAGCACTTGCCGTGCATTGATTTCCAGCCCCATGAGACGACCGATGTCTCGGGCACAGAACCAAGCCTCCGCATGCTGCAGAGTGGCCCGCAGTTGAATGTGATGACGGATGAATAATTGGGGCTGTATGAGCGGCTCACGAGAGAATGCTGAATCGAAATTTTCTGAGTGCGTGGGGACAACCTTGACCATGACAAATCTCCTTAAAACATCGGAGCTGCCCGCATCACTTGCAGATGATGGGTGGCAGCTGTGCGCGGGTCTGCAAGACCGAGTAGGAGACCTCGGCAGACCAGAAGGTCTCCCGCACACAGCTACCATAAATCGATAGTCGCCAATTGAAGCGACGCGATTATAGGTTTGCCAGTGGTCTCCTAACAAACTATCGGCGGGCTTGCAGTCCCGATCGCTGAATTTGCAGCGACGCACAGAGGTTAACGGCAGGGTTATCTAGGCTCAAGACGGATTCCCCCTAAACTTCAGTAGGATGCTTCGCCGAGCCATACACGTAATTAAACAAACTGATTACGGGAGACTTTTGTTCGATGGACGCCACCCAGCGCAGCAGCTAATGTCCTGAACATGCCGAGAATTGACCGTTCTCAAATAAACCGATGGACATGAAAGGAGTTCAAAAATGACTTGGAAGGGAACCCTACGCTCAATGCAGGCATCAGCGAGAAGAGCAGAGCGCAACTCAAAACGGCGACAAAGGGAATTGGAGGTGCGTCAGAAAGAATTCGAAAAAATGGAGGTCCTTGAGCAGGCCGCCTACGAAGTTGAGGTCTACGAAAATCACATAGATTTGTTGCTGTCTGTGCATAAAGACTGCGGCGAAAGGATCGACTGGAGTGAGTTCGCAAATCAACCTCCACCGATAAAACCAGCCGCACTAAATGCTCATGAAAACCAAGCGAGGGCGAAACAGGCCAGCTATAAACCTGGCTTCATTACGCGCACTTTGAAACTTGAGGCCAGACAGCGTAAAAAACTGGAATACGCTATTCAAGCAGCGGTTGCCAAAGACACGCAGCAGTTGGCTCAAGAAATAGCGGAGTGGGAAAACGAGTATCAGGATTGGAAAATAGATCACGAACTCGCGCTAGGAATTCTCGCGGGCAATGGCCAATCGAAAATTGATGCAGTTCTGCGCGTGAACCCGTTCACGGATATTTCCCACTTGGGCACGTCAATTAATTTCTCGGTCGCAGATAACGGCATTCTCGAATGCACACTCTCGGTACACGGGACCAAAGTGATCCCTCAAGACATCAAGTCGCTACTACAGAGTGGAAAACTGTCGGTGAAAAAAATGCCGATCAGTAAATTTAATGAGCTGTTACAGGACTACGTATCCAGCTGCGTTCTGCGTGTGGGTCAAGAACTGCTAAATATTCTTCCCGAACACCTCGTCATCGTTACGGCCGTTGACTTACTCCTCAACTCCGCGACCGGCCACTTAGAGGATCAGCCCATCCTCAGCGTCGCTATTTCTCGCGAGACACTGTCCAAGCTCAACATGCAAAGCATCGATCCATCAGACTCGATGAAGAACTTTGTACACGCTATGAACTTCAAGAAAACGACAGGCTTCATGCCGGTAAGCAAGATCAATAGCCAGCAATTCAACAGTCTGGCTTAAAGCCGAACCCGCAGCCTTCGGCAGCTCCTAGAGGACATTTGATGTTCCAAAGTACACATCGTCTTATCCCATAATGGTTAAGGTGGTGTGTACAACACTCTGCAGTGGGCTAGGGATCAGCGATAACGCTGCAAATGCTCGCCAACTTTCGCTGCGGGGACTTTCTGCAATTTGCACAGCAGGTCGTGATTCAACTCGCGCACCCCGTGCTTGCCGCGCAACTCTTGCGCCAAATGCGCCATCAGATTGGCCGCCATCTCGGCGTCGGCCATGGCCCGGTGAGCCTGGCCCGTATGCGGCAACTGCGCGAACGTGGTGAGCGTGCCGAGCTTGTGATTCGGCGCCGCCGGCATCAGGCGCCGCGCCAGCAAAAGCGAACAGGCGAAGTTCTGCAAGCGTGTGCGTTTGATCCGCCCCAGTTCGAAATCCCAGAACTTCTGGTCGAACGAGGCGTTGTGCGCCAGCAACGGCGTGCAGCCGACGAATTCGTTGACCTCTTCCATCACCCGCTCGGCCGGCGGCGCGGTGCGCAGCATGGCGTTGCTGATGCCGGTCAGTTGCTCGATGAACGCGGGGACGCGCACGCCGGCGTTCATCAGGCTCTGGTAACGCTCGACGATGCGGCCGTTTTCCAGCATGACCACGGCGATTTCCGTGGCGCGGCAGCTGCTGTTCGGCGACAGGCCGGTGGTTTCAAAGTCGATGACTGCAATGCGTTCCAAACCGGGGTGTACTCCGTTCAAATCTATTGTTCAGCTCAGCTCTTGAGCAACAGTGCGCCTTCGATCGGCACGTAGCGGCTGGCGGCGCGGATCAGCGAGTTGGCGGTCAGGCCAGGGACGCCGTAGGCCACCGCTTGCACACCGTGCTTGTTGATGATGCGCTCGAGCAGCATGTCGAAATCGCCGTCACCGGAAGCCAGCACCACTTCGTCGACGTGGTCGGCGGCATCCATGATGTCCAGGGTAATGCCGACATCCCAGTCACCCTTGGCCGAGCCGTCGCTGCGCTGGATGTAGGGCTTGAGCTTCACGGTGAAGCCGAGGTTGCGCAGGATCTGCTGAAACTGCTGCTGCTTGCTGTCGCCACGGTCGATCGCGTAGGCGTAGGCCTCGACGATCTGCCCGTTCTTGCTGATGTCCGCCCACAATGCGGCGTAGTTGAAGTGGCAACCATAGGCCTGACGCACGGTGTAGTAGAGGTTCTGCACATCGGCGAACACTGCGATTTTTTTCACCGGAGTTCCTGTGGGCGCGCAAGCGCACGAAGCGGGGTCAGGCGATCAGGCCTGAAAAAGGCGCTCAGTATGCCAGCCAAGAGAAAGATTCAGCGAATAATCACCGGCTGGCGCCGAGGTGTCCCTGACAAACGGTGTTGTGGCGAGGGGATTTAGCGAAACGTCGCACCGCCCCGCTGGGCTGCGGAGCAGTCCTCGCTTCAATCAGGAAAAGCGGGGCTGCTGCGCAGCCCAACGGGGATAAATCCCCTCGCCACATGGGTCGATGTCAGCCTTGAAAGGCTATGTCAGACGAAAGAGTCGTCGTCATCGAAGAATGACGAATTGTCGCTGCTGTAATCGGCGTCGCTGAAACCGCCCTGGTCATTGCCCGAGAAGCCGTTGTCCACCACGCGCTGATCATCGCCCCAGCCGTTGTTGCTCTGGTCGGCGACCTGCGCCGGTTCTTCCTTGATGACCTCGACGATTTCTTCCGGTTGCTGATTGTGGTGGAACAGGCTGCTGATGCCCTGCGCCAGCATCACACCGCCGGCCACGCCAGCGGCGGTTTTCAGCGCGCCGCCGAGGAAGCTGTTGCCCGCCGCCGGGGCTGCCTGCTGCGCATAGTTGGGCGGCGCGGCGCCGAAGCTCTGTTGTGGCGCCGGTGCCTGGTAGCTCTGCTGCTGTGCCGGTTCACGCCAGCCGCCGGAGGACGACGGCGCTGCGCTCTGGCTCGGCGCCGGACGTGAATTGCCGCCACCAAAAATGCTCGACAGGAAGCCACCGCTACCGCTCGCTGCCGGTGCGCCACTCTGGGCCTTGGCCGATTGCAGCTCGGCCTGCAGGCGCTGGACTTGCTGGGTCAGTTGCTTGTTCTGCTCATCGAGGCTTTTCAGCGCGGCCTCTTGCACCAGAATCGCCTGGGTCATGAAATAACCTGCCGCCGGTTGGCGCGTCAGGTGTTCCTTGATCCGCGCCTCGGCCTGGGCGTCGCGCGGGGCTGCCTCCGTCTCGGCCTGTTGCAGCCGGGAAAACAGTCCATCGATCAGGGTTTGCTCTTCGCTGTTCATGGCGACCTCGTAGATTGCCGGTAATAACGTGCCCGCACCCACTCTGGGCGCGGTGCTCTCCTGTAATGGAGACAGTGACAAAACGTTTCAATGACCTTTACCGAATGTTTACGTTTGTGTCGCCCCGCGTTGCATCGGTTAAAGTGAGCCACTGTTTTCGACCTGCGATACCGACTGATGAATGCCCTCGAAGTACTGCGCGACTCTTTGTATTTTTTCAAACGCCATCTGGGCAGCATCGTGCAGTTGTGCCTGCCGCTGGTGATTGTCGAAGCTTTCTTGCAGCAGGCGGTCGATCACGCCACCGGGCCGGACACCTTCGCCGGAGTCAGCATCATCGTCGGCCTGCTGGTGTATCCGCTGTACACCGCCGCGCTGATCCTGTTTCTCGATGCGCGCAGCCGTGGCGAGTCGCCGCGCAACCGCGACCTGCTGGCGATGGCCGCAACCCTGTGGCCACGCTTCGCCGTGCTGACCGCGCTCAATACCTTGCTGATTCTGCTGGGCCTGTCGCTGTACTTCCTCCCGGGCCTGATGCTGATGGTCATGCTCGCCTTCGCTGAATACCTGTTGGTGCTGCGCGGGCTCGGGCCGTTGCAGGCGATGAAGGAAAGCCTGCGCCTGACGCGCGGGCACTTCTGGCGCATCCTGCTGTGCATTCTCTGCGTGATGACTCCGTTGTGGTTGCTCAAGGGCGCGACGCTGGCGGTGTACCCCGAACCGCAGAATCCGCTGATTGCCGGGCTGATCGACAGCGCTCACAGCTTTCTGCAACTGTTCACCAGTGTGGTGCTGTTCCGCCTGTTCATGCTGATCAGCGAATTGCCTGACAAACGTAACGGAGCGGTCTGACCGCGCCGTGCTTGGGCTTCGCGGCTGCCGTCAGGTATGCTCGGGGCCACTTCCTGTAACGCTATAAGCCGAGCCATGACCCGTCTGCTGCGCTACACCCTGCTTCTCGTCATCCTTGCCGTCGTCCTGTTCGGCGTACTGCTGTTCAGCCTGACCTGGCGCCCCGATGCCCGCGAAACCCTGCCGGTCCGTTGCAGCACCACGGCGCCGACGCTGGTGCCCGGGCAAGCACTGAAAGTCATGACCTGGAACGTGCAGTTCCTCGCCGGCAAGCGCTACGTATTCTGGAATGACCTGGCTCAGGGCGACGACGAAGCGCCGACCGCCGAAGACATGGCCTTCAGCCTCGACGAAGTGGCGCGGGTGATCCGCGACGAACAACCCGATGTGGTGCTGTTGCAGGAGCTCGACGACGGCGCCAAGGCCAGCGATTACCAGAACCAGCTCAAACTGTTGCAGGAACGTGTCGCCGATCTGTACCCGTGCAGCACCAGCGCCTTCGACTGGAAAGCCGATTTCGTCCCCGAGCCCCATATCTACGGCAGCGTCGGCCGCCAGTTGGCGACGTTGAGTCGCTATCGCATCGAACACGCCGAACGCCTGCAACTGCCCGTGGCCCCGAGCAACTTCATCAGCCGCCAGTTCCAGCCCAAAGATGCTTTGCTGGCAGTCAAACTGCCGCTCAGCGATGGCGGACAACTGACCGTATTCAACACACACTTGCAGCGGGCCAGCCAGGCAGACGGCAACGTGCAGGCGCAAGTCGCTGCCGTGGCCAAAGTGCTCGACAAGTATGAAAGCCAGGGCCTGCCCTGGCTGATCGGTGGCGATTTCAATCTGCTGCCGCTGGGCCAGTACCGACGCCTGCCCGCCGAGCGACGCACGCCCTACTCTGCCGACAGCGAACTGCATCTGCTGTGGGACAAGTACCCGATAATCCCGACCAACAACGAGGCCGGCGGCATCGACCGGGCCAAATGGCTGACCCATTACCCCAACGACCCCGGGCTCAACGGCCCGGATCGCACGGTCGATTATCTGTTCTACAGCCCGAAGCTCAAACGCCTGCAAGCACAGGTGCGGCAGGACGATACCTTGCGCATCTCCGACCACTTGCCGGTGATTGCGCGGTTCCTCCTGCCCGCTGCGCCCTGAGCGCTCTGCCCTTAGAAGCCGGGCGGAATGTAACCGGGGACAAACCGGACGCCCAGGCACTTGCCATGCAGGATTCGCCCGTCCTCGATCAGGAACTGTGCAATCTTCTTCTGTTGATCGATCTTCGCCTGCAATTTGCAATCGGAACTGTGCCCAACTTGCTGATAATGCTCGGTGTAGACCATGCCGTTGCCGGTATGGGTCATCGAAGTGCCAGCCGCTTCGGTGGTGGTCCAGCTCGCGGACTTGTACCAGGTCAGCACGGCCAAGGGTTCGCCATTTGGGCCGATTTCTTTTTTCATCGAATCAGGCGTGCCGAACAGGTCCAGTGCTTCCTGGAGATCGCGGCCTTCCCAGCGGCTCTGCGCGATAGTGCCACAACCGCTCAAGAGCAATCCTGCCACCAGGGTTGCCAGCCACAAACGTGTGTAAGTCATTGGATGCCCCGGCTTATTTCTTCAGTTCGAGCAGGCTGTCGATGTTGTCCATCATCTGGCTCTTTTGCTGAATCGGCGCGAGCTTGAAGAACATCTGCTGCAGCATCTCGATCATCTGCAGGTATTCCATCTTGCCCACGGCGGCCATGTCGTTTTTCGCGCGACTGCCCGGCGCACAGGCAAACTTAAGCGCCTGCTGGACCCAGAACTCCTTTGGGGTCTGCCATTGATTGGCAACTTTCAGATGACGCATGGTGTAGGCAAGACGCTCGATGGACTGGCCATTGATAAAACGCACCTTGCCCGTAGAGCATTGGGCTTCGAGGTTGTAGACGTCGATCATCGGTTTGCCCGGCTCTTCATACACCAGAGTCACCGCGACCATGGTTGCGCCTTTGGTTTTCTGCGAAGGCACGACCGAGGTGGCATCGGCGACGTACATGATGTTTTTCTGGGGCACGCCGTTGCCGTAGATAATCCACCAGTCGCCAATCGGGTTGGACTCTTCGGCCATTGCCGGATCAGAGGCGGCCAGCAGCGCAGCCGACAAGAAGATCAACTTCTTGAACTTGAAGAAAGAGCTCATGGGCAGTTCCGTTCCTTGGGCGCAAGTTGTCAGGCAACAAGGCTTGTTATTGTTCAGGCGGCGATTTTGCGAGCCTGAACAACCAAGGGCAATTAGCACGGATGGGCTAATGGCACGCAGCCATTGCGGGTCAGGTGCCCCGTGGTTTCGCCCGCGCCGTGGCTTCGGCGACCAAGGGATCGTCCGGCCAATAGTGCTTCGGATAACGCCCCTTCAGATCCTTCTTCACCTCGGCATAGGTGCTGCGCCAGAAGTTGGCCAGGTCCTGCGTGACCTGCACCGGTCGCCGCGCTGGCGACAGCAGATGCAGCTTGACCACTTGCCGGCCGCCGGCAATCCGTGGCGTATCGGCCAGACCAAACAGCTCCTGCAAGCGCACCGCGAGAATCGGTGGATGGTCGCTGTAATCCAGGCGAATCGATGAACCCGACGGCACGCTCAAATGATGCGGCGCCAGTTCGTCGAGCTTCTGCGGCAGCGGCCACGGCAGCAGATTGCGCACGATGCTCGACAGGTCGAGGTTGGCGAAATGGCTCAGCCGCGAGACCTTGCCCAGATACGGCATCAGCCAGTCTTCCAGGGTATTGAGCAGCGCTGCATCGCTGACATCCGGCCATTGGCTGTCGTCCTGAGTGCGCAGATCGAGCTGGCGCAACAGCGCCACCCGCGCCTGCCACTGGCGCAGTTCTGGCGTCCATGGCAGCAGCTCCAGACCCTTGCGCCGCACCAGATTGACCAGTGCCTGACTGCGCGCGTTTTCATCCAGACCGGTCAACGGTTCGCGGCTGAGAATCAGCTCGCCGACCTTGCGCTGGCGCTCGGCACGCAGCACGCCTTCGCGTTCATCCCAATCGAGTTGGTCGACGCTGCGCACTTGCTCGGTGAGCACCGAATCGAACAGCGCCGGATCGAAATCCGCCGCCAGATAGATACGTTCTTCGCGCTGGCCCTGACGGCTGCCGAGGTCGGCGATGACAATCCACTCATGCTTCATCAAGCTGTCGGCCTCAGCGAACAGCGCGGCGCGACCGTTGGCCAACCGGTATTCGGCACCCCCGGCACGCCGTTGCTGGGCGACGCGATCCGGGTAGGCCAGCGCCAATAGCGCGCCGAGCCAGCGTGGATGCTCGGCATCGCTGACCGGCTCGCTCGGCTTGCCGCGCAAGTAGCCGCGATATTGCCGAGCCAATTGCCGGGCACGTTGCACCCCGCCCTGCGCCCCACGGCCGGCACGTCCTTCGCCGGAAAGCAGAATCAATCGGCTGTGCAGATCCGCGCCAGCGCCGCGCAGGATATCGCGCTCGCCGAGCAGCGCCGCCACATCGCAGGCCATCGCCGCCAGCCCCAGCGCCTGACCGCGCAACAGCAAATGCGCAATGCGCGGATGCGCCGGCAGTTCAGCCATGGCCTGGCCGTGGGCCGTCAGCGTGTCACCGTGCAAGGCGCCGAGCCGTTGCAGCAGATCCTGCGCTTGCGCATACGCGGCGGCCGGGGGCACATCCAGCCAAACCAGTTCGCCCGGGGTCACGCCCCAGCGCCCCAGCTGCAAAGCGAGGCTGGCCAGATCCGCCGAGAGAATTTCCGCGCTGCCATAGGCCGCCAGTTGTTCGTGCTGATCCTGTGACCACAGGCGATAACACACGCCCGGCTCCAATCGCCCGGCGCGGCCGGCACGCTGGGTGGCGCTGGCCTTGGAGATGCGTTGAGTGTCGAGGCGGGTCATGCCGCTGCCCGGGTCGAAACGCGGCACCCGCGCCAGCCCGGCATCGATGACCACGCGCACGCCGTTGATGGTCAGGCTGGTCTCGGCGATGTTGGTTGCCAGCACCACTTTGCGCTGACCGGGCGGCGCCGGATCGATTGCCGCGCGTTGCGCATTGAGGTCGAGTTCACCGTGCAACGGGCACAGCAAGATGTCTTTGCGCTCGCCAATGGTGTCGGCCAATTGCTGATGCACGCGACGGATCTCCGCTTGCCCCGGCAGGAACACCAACAGGCTGCCGGTCTCGTCGTGCAGCGCTTCGAGCACGGTTTGGGTAACGCGTTGATCGATGTATTCCCCTGGTTGGAACGGCCGGCCCCAGCGCATCGTCACCGGGTACATGCGGCCTTCGCTGCGCAGGATCGGCGCGTCATCGAGCAACCCCGCCAGGCGCTCGCCTTCGAGGGTCGCCGACATCAGCAGAATCTTCAGCGGCTGTTCAGCGCGAAACAGCTCGCGACCGTTCAGACTGAGGGCCAGCGCCAGATCGGCGTCGAGACTGCGTTCATGAAATTCGTCGAAGATCAGTAAGCCCACACCCTCCAGCGCCGGGTCGTCCTGCAAGCGCCGGGTAAGGATGCCTTCGGTGACCACTTCGATACGGGTTTTCGGGCCGACTTTGCTGTCGAGGCGGATGCGATAGCCGACGGTTTCACCGACCTGCTCGCCGAGCTCGCTGGCCAAACGTTCCGCCGCTGCGCGCGCGGCCAGACGCCGTGGTTCGAGCATGACGATGGTCTGCCCGGCCAGCCAGGCTTCGTTGAGCAAGGCCAAGGGCACGCGGGTGGTCTTACCGGCGCCGGGCGGTGCTTCGAGCACGGCTTCGTGGCGTGACGCGAGGGCTTCACGCAGGGCGGGTAAAACATCATCGATCGGCAAAGAAATCATGCTGGCTCCCAAACAGAGCGGCGAGTATAACGACGAACTGTCTGACGTTCGTCAGGGTCTTAACTTCACAAGACGAAGCTTCGTTATTTGATGACTCAGGAGACATTTCCATGCGCTTACCCTCTCGCCTGATCGGCGGTGTTCTGGTTGCCACCCTGCTCACGCAACTGTCGGCGTGCGGTTCGATTTTCTACCCGGACCGCCGTGGCCAGATCGACGGCAAGATCGACCCGGCGATCGCCGTGCTCGATGCCGTCGGCCTGCTGTTCTACATCATTCCCGGGCTGATCGCGTTTGCCGTCGACTTCGCCACCGGGGCGATCTATTTCGAACCGGGCCACACCGCGCAGATCGATCCGGCCAAGCTCAAGCAAGCCATCGGCCCGGACGGTCAGGTCGACAATCACAAGTTGCAGGCGATTCTCGAGAGCGAACTGGGTAAAGACTTTCCTCTCGACGACCCGCGCCTGATCCAGCACAAGGGCAGCACTCAGCAACTGGCGATGTTCGGCCTGCAACCCGCCGCTTGAATAAGGACGTTCAATGACCTCCAGCCCCGAACACGCCCGCCTGCTGCGGCTGGCGACCCGTGCCTCGGTGGCGGTCGCGTGCACGCTGATCGTCGCCAAAGCGATTGCCTGGTGGCTCAGCGGATCGGTGAGCATGCTCGCCGGCCTCACCGACTCGGCGCTGGATGGCGTCACTTCAATGCTCAATCTGCTGGCGGTGCATTACGCCTTGCGTCCGGCGGATGACGATCACCGTTATGGCCACGGCAAAGCCGAATCGCTGGCGGGCATGGCGCAGGCGTTGTTCATCGGTGGCAGCGCGGTGTTGATCGCGTTTCAGGCCTACGAGCGCTTGCAGAAACCAGAGCCGCTTGGCGCGCCGTGGCTGAGCATCGGTGTGATCGTGTTTTCCCTGCTGCTGACGGCGGCGCTGCTGATGTTGCAGCACCGGGTGATCAAGCAGACCGGCTCCAACGCCGTGCGTGCCGACTCCCTGCATTACCGTTCGGACCTGCTGCTCAACGGCAGCATCCTGATCGCGCTGGTGTTGGCGGGAATGGGTTTTGCGCAACTGGACGCGTGGTTCGGGCTGGGGATCGCCGTGTACATTTTCTGGAGCGCGATTCAGATCGCCCGGGAAAGTTTTTCGGTGTTGATGGACGAGGAGTTGCCGACCGATGTCAGCCAGCACATGCTCGAACTGGCGTGCAGCGTGCCGGGGGTGCTCGGTGCGCATGACTTGCGCACGCGGATCTCGGGCAACCACTGGTTCGTGCAATTGCACCTGGAATTGCCGGGCGAACTGACCCTGTCAGTCGCCCATGGCATCAGCGATCAAGCGGCGGCGGCGATTCACAAGGAATATCCGAAGGCCGAGGTGCTGGTGCACGCCGACCCACAGGAAGTGGTGCTCGCCGCCCGCACTCAGTAATTGACTTGGTAACCGCGACTGCTCAGGCAGTTGCCCTGCGCCTGGCGATAGGCCTGAACCACTTCGGGTGCCGGTTGGTAGGTCGCGGTGCGCGGGTCGAAACCGCTTTGCTGCACCGCGTACTGCGAGCACTGGTAACCGTCCTGCTGCACCTGCTGCGGTGACTGGCCGTTGGCCGGGTAGGCTTCGACGTCATAGCCTTGAGATTGCGGTTGCGGCGGTTGCTGCAGCGGCGGCTCGACCACCACGTAATCCTGCGTCGCCTCTTGATAGGCGTAATACGAGCCGGCGGCGAGGAACAGCAGCGAGCCGCCGATCCACACTTCACGGGCGTAATCCGGCAAATACTGGATGCGGATCCCGCGCGGTGGCTGCACGACGATGTAGCGTGGGCCTTGCGGGCGATACCAATAGCCGCCGGAATAGAAGTAATCCTGACCGCGATACGGCACGCGGTAATCCCGATCCGGGAAACGATCGATCACATGGCCCGGACGATACTGCGGGCCAGGCCCCCAGCCATTGCCATGACCATTGGGCCGTCCCGGCCAGCGGTTGTCATCGGGACGCGGCCGCGTCTGCCACTGTTGATTGTGGTAACCGTTCTGCGGGCGCTCGTCGCGGTAGTAACCCTGACGCGGTTCCTGGGTCTGGTGCACGGCGTCGGGACGCGGCTGGATCGGCATGTTACTACCGGGCTGGCGAGGCGGTTGCGGACGCTCATCGGCACGGTTGCGGTTCTGCCATTGACCGTCATTGTTATGCGGCTGGCCGTTGTGCTCGAACTGACGGCTGTTGTCGCCACGGATGATCCCGTCGTTCTGCGGCCCGTTGCCCGGCCCACGAATCTGCGGCTCATCGGCCAGCGCTTGCGCACTGACACCCACACACAGCAAACCAACACCGGCCAGACGCCAGATGCGCGAATTCATGCTTTTCCTCACTGTGGGAGCCTGTCGTTGGCAGGGCTTGTTGCTGAGACTCGAAACAGCCCCATCGGGTTCTGCAACAGGTTATCAGTCGCGCGACTTATTTATTGAGGCGCCAACATGAAATCGCAGGCAAGAAAAAAGGGAGACCCGTCGGCCTCCCTTCTGGAGAACTTCGTCCTGGCTCGACGCTTTTGACGTCGGCTCACCTCACGCCGTCTTCTGGACAGTGTGCAGCTCGGGGGCCGGCACATCCCCGGTGGGGGTGGCGGCCGCGGCGGGCCTGATTGGGCGGGCCGCGTGGACTGTGTTACCGAGCAGTGATTCTGGTGTTAAGAATAAGCCTGAGGCTGCGACAGAGGATTGCGAAAATTGCTCAATTAAACACCGCTTGCGCAATTTTTAACCCTGGATAGATAATCTGCCGCAATAGTTACGACCAAGGACAGATTGATGAGCAAACTTGACCGGTATGACCTGAGTATTTTGGCGGAATTGCAGCGCGACGCCCGTATCTCCAACCAGGAACTGGCCGAACGCATCGGTCTGTCGCCCTCGCCTTGCTCGCGCCGGGTCAAGCAGCTGGAAGACGATGGCTATATTTCGCGCCAGGTTGCGCTGCTCGATCGCAAGATGCTCGGCTTGAGCCTGACCGCGTATGTGCTGATCGGCATGGATCGGCACACCCCCGAGCGCTTCGAGAATTTCGAGGCGGCGATCCGCACATTGCCGCAAGTGCTGGAGTGCAGCCTGGTGACCGGAGTGGATGCCGACTACCAGTTAAAAGTGGTGGTGCCGGATATGGATCACTATCAAAAGTTGCTGTTGGGGCATCTGACGCGGATCGAGGGGGTCACCAGCGTGCGGTCGAGTTTTGTGCTGAACCAGGTTTTGAACAGTACTGAATTGCCGCTGACTCATTTGCGTAGCTAAGCAAAAGCCCCTCACCCCAGCCCTCTCCCGGAGGGAGAGGGAGCCGACCGCAGGGTCAGGCGTTATACATCGACCTGAAAGCCCGAGTCGATTACGGATTCGCAACAGCTGGAACAGGTCGACATAGCTCATCAGCATCCCCCGATCGGTCCCCTCTCCCTCCGGGAGAGGGTTAGGGTGAGGGCAACAATTGCGGATCAGACCCAGATCAATGCCACCCCACCGACCATGGCGTATACTCGCCGCCGCCCTTTCAGCCCTGTCCGCGCCGGAGATCGCCAATGGATCCAGCACTGTTCGAAGAGTGGATGATGACCGGTCTGGTCAGCATCCTGATCATTTTCATGGGTTTCATCGTCTGGGATCTGGCGAAGAAGTCCAAGGCCGGGCGGTTCGGCTCGTTCATTCTGTTTTTCGTGCTGGGCCTGGGCGTGGCCGCGTTCATCATCAAGAGTGTGGTGATCGGCCTGATCGAGTCCGGCGCCTTATAAGCGCGCCGGCACTTCCCGCCACTGGCCCTGATCCAGCCCTTCAAGGGTCCAGTCGCCAATCCTGACTCGCACCAGACGCAACGTCGGCAGCCCGACCGCCGCCGTCATGCGCCGCACCTGACGATTGCGCCCTTCGCGAATCACCAGTTCCAGCCATGAAGTCGGTATGGTCGCGCGAAAGCGTACCGGCGGATTGCGCGGCCACAACTGCGGCTCAGCCAGTTGCCGCGCTTGGGCGGGCAGAGTCATGCCGTCATTCAGCTCGACGCCATCACGCAGGCGCTGCAACTGCTCAGCCGTCGGCTCGCCCTCCACCTGCACCCAATAGGTCTTCGCCAGTTTGTGTTTCGGATCGGCGATGCGCGCCTGCAACTGGCCGTCGTTGGTCAGCAGCAACAAACCTTCGCTGTCGCGATCCAGACGTCCGGCCGGGTAAATCCCTGGCACATCGATGTAATCCTTGAGTGTCGCCCGCCCTTCACCGTCGCTGAACTGCGTCAGCACATCGAAGGGTTTGTTGAACAGGATCAGTTTCGGCTCGGCCGGTGGTGCCTTGGCAACACGGCGCGGGGCAGAAGACTGAGGCTTCACGCCGGGGCGGCGGGAAGGGGGACGCGGGGGACGGGACATAAGAGACAGAACATTTAGCGATCAGGGCTGACAATGCTAGTGCCCCGACCGCCAAATGACCACGACTAACCGTTAACGGAACGGCGGCTCGTCGAAGCTGCGCAGTTTGCGCGAGTGCAGCGAGTTGAGCTCGGTGCGCAGCAGATCCACTGCTTCGATGCCGATTTTCAAATGCTGGCTGACCGCACGCTCGTAGAAGGCGTTGGCCGAGCCCGGCAGTTTGATTTCGCTGTGCAGCGGTTTGTCCGAAACACAGAGCAACGTGCCGTACGGCACCCGCAGGCGATAACCCTGCGCTGCGATCGTGCCGCTTTCCATGTCCACCGCCACTGCGCGGGACAGGTTGATCAGCGGCCGTTCCTGCGCCCAGCGCAGTTCCCAGTTGCGGTCGTCGTAGGTCAGGACCGTGCCGGTGCGCAGGCGTTTCTTCAGGTCGTCGCCTTTCTCGCCGGTGACATTCGCCGCTGCCTGTTGAAGCGCAAGCTGCACTTCGGCCAGTGCCGGGATCGGAATATTCGGCGGCACCACACGATCAAGAATGCCGTCGCGACGCATGTAGGCGTGGGCCAGCACGTAATCGCCGATGGTCTGCGACTGACGCAGGCCACCGCAGTGGCCAATCATCAGCCAGCAATGCGGGCGCAGCACGGCCAGGTGATCGGTGATGTTCTTGGCGTTGGAAGGGCCGACACCGATGTTCACCAGCGTGACGCCGTGGCCGTCGTTGGCGATCAGGTGATAGGCCGGCATCTGGTAACGGTGCCAGACCACACCGGCGGCAATCGCCGAGGCTTCGCCGTGGTCCATGCTCTTCTCGATGATCACGTTGCCCGGCAGGACCATACGCACGAAGCGCGGATCGCGGCGCAACTGCTCCAGACCATGAACGATGAACTGATCGACGTAGCGATGGTAGTTGGTCAGCAGAATCCACGGCTGCACATGGCGCCAGTCGCTGCCGGTGTAATGCACCAGGCGGCGCAGCGAGAAGTCCACGCGCGCCGCATCGAACAGTGCCAGCGGCAGCGGATCGGTGTTTTCCCAGTCGTAGAGGCCGTCGGCAATGCCATCGGTGGCGGCGGACAGATCCGTGCTCGGGAACACCCGCGCCAGCACCGCCGCAGTGACGCCGGAACCGGCCAGTTCATCGCCCTGCTCGACCACGTACGGATACGGAATGTTCTGCTGGCTGACGCCGACTTCGACGGTCACGGTGAAGTCGTGCATCAACGGCGTCAGTTGTTCAAGCAGGTATTTGCGAAACGCCGCCGGGTGGGTGACGGTGACGCTGTAAGTACCGGGCAACTGCACCTTGGCGTAAGCGCGGGTGGTCTGCGGCACTTCGCCCTGGCAGTGGTAGGTCAGTCGCAGTTCGGGATAACGAAACAGGGCACGCTGTTCGGCGTCGGGTTCGACGCGGTCCTTGAGGTAACGCTTGAGGGCAGAATTCAGCGCAGTGGTGGCCTGCTCATGCAGCTCGGCCAGACGATCCACGGCTTGTTCGGCGGTTTGAACGACAATAAACGCTTCGGTCACGATCAGCTTCCTGTGTTCTGACTTGCAGAGCTTCATCTTGCCTGCATCGTGGACGCACGGGAACAGTGGCGTTGTGGCGACACTTAAATCTGCAGACCAATGATGTCCTCTGTGGGAGCGAGCCTGCTCGCGAATGCGGTGGATCATCCAATAAAGATGTCGACTGACACACCGCTTTCGCGAGCAGGCTCGCTCCCACAGGGGGGATATGACGTGGGTCAGAAAAGCTGAGGGGTCGAGCGTGCGACGATGGCTTCGACGTCCAGCCCACGCGGCAACCCGCCGTAGACGCGACCGCCACCGCCACCGCTCAGGCGGCTGGCAATGAAAGCATCACTGACCGCCGAATTCCCCGCCTCCAACAGAAGCTTGGCCTGCAACCCAAGCGCAATGTCTTCAGTCAGTTGCCGCGCTCGATACTGAATTTCACTGGTGTCCTTGAATTGCGCCTGCAACTGCTGAATATGCGCAGCCAGACGCTTGTCGCCATGGCCGTCGCCCAGTTCGCTGAACAGCACATCGAGCACGCCCGGTTCTTTTGACAATGCGCGCAGCACGTCGAGACATTGCACATTCCCCGACCCTTCCCACGTCGAATTCACCGGCGCTTCGCGGTACAGGCGCGGCAGGATGCTGTCCTCGACGTATCCAGCGCCGCCCATGCATTCGGCGGCTTCGTTGATCATTCCTGGCGCACGTTTGCAGATCCAGTATTTGCCCACCGCCGTCACCAGCCGCGCGAATTGCGCTTCGTGGCGATCATCCAGATGATCGAGCGCCTTGCCCATGCGCAGACTCAGGGCCAGCGCCGCTTCGCTCTCCAGCGCCAGATCGGCCAGCACGTTTTGCATCAGCGGCTGCTCGCTGAGCAATTTGCCGCCGACCTTGCGGTGCGCGCAGTGATGACTGGCCTGGGTCAGCGCCTGGCGCATCAGCGAGCTGGAGCCGACCATGCAATCGAAACGGGTCATGGCGACCATCTCGATAATGGTTGGCACGCCGCGCCCTTCTTCGCCGATCATCCATGCCAGTGCGCCACGAAACTCCACTTCGCTGGAGGCGTTGGACTGGTTGCCGAGTTTGTTTTTCAGACGCTGGATGTAGAACTGATTGCGCGTGTCGTCCGGGCGATGGCGCGGCAGCAGGAAGCAACTCAAGCCCTTGTCGGTTTGCGCCAATGTCAGGAAGGCGTCGCACATCGGCGCCGAGCAGAACCACTTGTGCCCGACCAGTTCATAGGCCTGACCCGGGCCGCTGGCGCCGACCGGATAGGCTTTGGTGGTGTTGGCGCGAACGTCGGTGCCGCCCTGCTTCTCGGTCATCGCCATACCGATGGTCACGCCAGCCTTGTGCGCCATGCCGACGTTGCGCGGATCGTATTTGGTAGCGAGGACTTTCGGCAGCCACTGTTCGGCCAGCTCCGGCTGCAAGCGCAGGGCCGGCACGCTGGCGAAGGTCATAGTCAGCGGGCAACCACTGCCGGCCTCGGCCTGGCTGTGCAGGTAGGTCATCGACGCGCGGGCGACATGTGCGCCGTCCTGTGGGTGTGCCCAAGGCAGCGAGGTCAGGCCATGTTCGATCGCGGTGCGCATCAGCTCGTGGTAGGCCGGGTGAAACTCGACCAGATCGATGCGATGGCCGTAGCGATCATGGCTGGCAAACACCGGTTTGTTCTGGTTGGCGAGAAACCCCGCTTCCATCAAAGGCCCACCCGCGAGTGCGCCATAGGCATCGATGCGCGACTCGGCCCAACCGGCGCCAAAACGCCGCGACCACTCCTGCAGCGGCAGGTCGATGCGGTACAGGTTGGTGCCGTCCAGCGACGGCGGCTGATTGGTGACTTCGTGGGTTTCGGCGAACTGATGCAGGTTCATGACGGCGCTCCGTGTTCAGCAATGGCACCAGTTAAGCACTGGTGCTTTTTTGAACAAAGTGTCATAGACGCCGTTTTTGCGGCGCTTTTACCCCATCAGCAACTGAGCACGCGGCGCTGTAATGCAGCCTGCAGATCCTCGAATTTGACCGGTTTGTGCAGATAGTCGATAGGCGCGCCCGGGGCGCATTGCTCGCGATCCGCACCCAGCGCCAGCATGAATACCGGCAAGTGCGCACAGCCCGGCAATGCATGGATCTGGCAGCACAGCGATGCGCCTTCGTGGCGGGGCAACTGGCAATCGATCAGCACCGCATCGAAACTTTCCCGTTGCAGGCAGTCCAGCGCGGCGGCGCCGTTGTCAGCGCTGCGCACGCGGAAACCGAGCTTGAGCAACATGCCACGCATGACCAGTTGATTGACGCTGTTGTCGTCCACCAGCAGCACCGTGCAGTCCTGCGGCGCACGAATGCAATCGCGGGTCGGCTGATCCGCAGGCGCTTCGATCACCGGCAGTTCGAATTCGACATCGAGCTGGAAGCGGCTGCCGCGTCCCGGCTCGGAACGATGGGTGAGTTTGCCGCCGAGCAATTCGACCAGTTGCCGACAGATCGCCAGACCCACCCCCAGGCCGCCGTATTCGCGAGTCATCGAGCCGTCGAGCTGGAAGAAACGCTGATACAGGGTCGCCTCGCCCAGATCAGTGAAACCGATACCGGTGTCGATCACCGCGAACGATAGCGCCATGCGCTCATCCGCCGACGGCCGCCCGGTAACGCGCAACGCCAGCCCGCCGACGCGGGTGAACTTGATCGCATTGTCCAGCAGGCATTCCAGGCACTGCGCCAGTTTCGCGATGTCGCCGAGCAAGCGATCCGGCAGGGTCGGCAGCACCTCGACCTTGAAGTCCAGCGACTTGCTCGCTGCATTACCTTCGAACTGCACGCGCAACGCCTCGACCACTGCGCGCAGGCTGAAACTGCCCGGCGTCGCCTTGAGTTTGCCGGCCTGCAATTCAGTGAGCGTGAGGATGCCATTGACCATGCGCATCATGTCGCGAGCAGAACCGGCGGCGGTTTGTTGATATTGCTCAAGCTCGGGATCGAGGTCGACGGTCTGCATCAGCTCCAGCGAACCGATCACGCCGTTCATCGGCGTACGCAGTTCGTGGGTCAACGTCGCGAGGAATTCATCCTTGAGCTTGTTGCTGTGGGCCAGTTGCTGGTTGAGCACTTCGAGTTTCTGCCCGGCGTCGAACAAGGTCTGCGCCTGTTGTTCGCGCATCGCGTTGATGCGGTCGGCCAGCGCCAGCGACAGCAGCGCCACCTCGATGGCCGAGCCGATCTGGCTGGCGTACATGGTCAGGAACACGTTGGGCAGCAGGCCCAGCACCATCAGCGTATTGACGATGCCGCCGAGCAGGAATGCCGACCAGGCGATGATGAAGTAACGCGCCACCCGCAGGCCGCGCCACCAGGCAAGAATCCCGGCGGCAAAGATCACCACGGTGAAGGTCAGCGCCAGTGTGGTCGCCAGGCGCAGGGCCAGGGCGTAACTGGTCATCAGCGACAGGCCGATCACCAGTGCACTGAAGGCAATCAGGCCGATCAGCAAGCGGTCCAGCCAGGGGCTGTGGGTCTTGGTCTGCAGGAAACTGCGGGCGAACTGGCTGCCGAACAGACCGGCGCAACCGATGAAGAACGGCGTCGCGGCGTTGGCCCACCATGGGTTGTCCGGCCAGAAATACTCGACCGCTGCGCCGTTCACCGACAGTTGATAAAGGCCGAACGAGCCGATGTAAAAGATGTAATAGAGGTAACTGGTGTCGCGCACGCTCAGGTAGATGAACAGGTTGTAGACCAGCATCCCCAGCAGCACGCCATAAATGATGCCGAGCACATACAGGCGCACCGGTTGGTCTTCGAGGTATGCGCTGCTCGACCACAAGGTCACCGGCGCCTGGATCGAGCCTTCGCTGGCCAGTCGCAGGTACAGCGTCTGCTGTTGATCCGGTTTGAAGGGAAGGTCGAACAGGTAGTTGTTCTGGCGGATCTCGCGACTGGCGAAGGGCAAGGCATCGCCGGTCTGGCGCACCAGTCGGTATTCGCCGTTGGCGCCAGGCAAGTACAGGTCGAGGTGATCAAGCGGCGGATACGCCAGTTCCAGCAGCCAGGTGCGCTGGGCGGCCGGGTTGCTCGGGCGGTAATGCAGGTCGATCTTCAGCCAGAACGCCGAACGCGAGTAACCGGCGTTGAGCGTGGCTTTGTCGTGGGCTTTGAACTGGCCGGCGGCGTCTTGCGCGCGGACGTCGGCAATCGTCGCCTGACCGCTCGGGTCTTCGAACACTTGCAGCGATCGGCCCAGTGGCAGGCTCTGGGTGAATTCGTCGAATTCGACAGCGCTCGCCATGAGGGGCAAGCAGAACAGCAACATCAGCAAATAGCGCATTGAAGCCCCAGCGTGGCTCGTCCGGTTGTGTCAGGAAGCCCCCCATTCCCTTTGAGTAGACGTAAAACCGGTATTACCTGTGATTGTTTGGATCCAGCCTAGCATAGCCGTTGATGGCCATTGAGCACCATGGAAATTTTTCCTACAACGGCTCTAGAACGGGCGTTCCAGGGCAAAGCACCGAGATAGAGCTGTTGGGTTGGTCAACTCGCGACGACAGCCTCCTTGATAGATGACCAATTGTGGCGAGGGGATTTATCCCCGTTCGGCTGCGAAGCAGTCGCAAGTCCATCCAGCGATGGTGTGTCAGAAAGAACCGGATTGCAGGGTTTGGGGCCGCTTCGCAGCCCAACGGGGATAAATCCCCTCGCCACAAATGTGCTCCAAATAAAGACTGCGGGGTTGTCCGACAATCTGCTCGCAAACACCGTGAGTACTGAACCCCAAAATCAGCTTTGGTGGTAAGCTCGCGCACCATGAATATCTACAGCTCCCGCCCCGTTGTCCTCTGTCTCTCCGGCCACGACCCCAGTGGTGGCGCCGGCTTGCAGGCAGATATCGAAGCCTTGCTCGCGCAGGGTTGCCATGCGGCTCCGGCCGTCACCGCCCTGACCGTGCAAGACACCGTCAACGTCACTGACTTCCGCGTCCTCGACCGTGAGTGGGTACTGGCCCAGGCCAACGCCGTGCTCAACGACTCCGAAGTCGCCGCAGTGAAACTGGGCATGCTCGGTTCGCTGGAGATGGTCGACACGGTCGTCGAACTGCTCTCGGCGCACCCGCATCTGCCGGTGGTCTGCGACCCGGTGCTGCGTGCCGGCGGCGGCGGACGCCTGGGCAAGGACGAGGTCGGCTATGCGATGCGCGAGCGTCTGCTGCCGCTGTCGATCATTGCTACCCCCAATCTTCCTGAAGCGCGCATCCTCGCCGAACTGCCCGAAGGCACGGCCGACGAGTGCGCAGAAAAACTCCTGCCATTCGTCAAAAACCTGCTGATCACCGGCGGCCATGGCGACGAAACTGAAATCCACAACCGCGTGTACAGCCGCGACGGCCTGCGCGAAACCTTTATCTGCCAGCGCCTGCCGGGCAGCTATCACGGCTCCGGTTGTACGCTGGCCAGCGCCCTCGCCGGTCGCCTGGCTCAGGGCGAACACCTGGCCAGTGCCGTGCGCAGTGCGCTGGATTACACCTGGCGCACTTTGCGCGATGCCGAACAACTGGGCAAAGGCCAGTTCGTGCCGCGTCGCCTGCCGCTGGATTTCTGCTCGTAACGTCGTGAGGTCTGCCCGATGAAACTACGTGGCCTGTATGCCATTACCGACAGCCAGTTGCTGGCCGGCAAGTTTCTGTCTTACGTGGAGGCGGCGCTCGACGGCGGCGTCACCCTGCTGCAATACCGCGACAAGAGCAGCGACGAGGCCCGCCGTCTGCGCGAGGCCGAAACGCTGCGCAACTTGTGCGAGCGCTATAAAACGCAGTTGATCATCAACGACGACGCCGAGTTGGCCGCGCGCCTCAACGTTGGCGTGCACTTGGGCCAGACCGACGGCCCGCTGTCGCCGACCCGCGCCCTGCTCGGTTCGAAAGCGATCATCGGTTCGACCTGCCACGGGCAAATCGCTCTGGCCGAACAGGCTGCCAAAGAAGGTGCGAGTTATGTCGCCTTCGGCCGCTTCTTCAATTCCACCACCAAACCCGGTGCGCCGAGTTGCAGCCTCGACTTGCTCGACGAAGCCAAACGCACGCTGCACTTGCCGATCTGCGCGATCGGCGGGATCACCCTCGATAACGCCGCGCCCCTGGTCGAGCACGGTGTCGATCTGCTCGCCGTGATCCACGGTTTGTTCGGCGCCGAGAGCAGCGCCGAAGTGACCCGCCGCGCCCGCGCCTTCAACGAACTTCTGAAAATCTGATTTGAGAGCCCGATCATGTCTCGTTCCGAAACCCTGTTTGCCAATGCTCAGAAACACATCCCTGGCGGCGTTAACTCGCCGGTGCGCGCGTTCAAGAGCGTTGGCGGCACCCCGCTGTTCTTCAAACACGCCGAAGGCGCTTACGTCACCGACGAAGATGACAAGCGCTATGTCGATTACGTGGGTTCATGGGGGCCGATGATCCTCGGCCACAGCCATCCGGACGTGCTCGACGCGGTGCGCAATCAGCTGCAACACGGCCTGTCCTACGGCGCACCGACGTCGATGGAAACCGAGATGGCCGATCTGGTCTGCTCGCTGGTGCCGTCGATGGAGATGGTGCGCATGGTCAGCTCCGGCACCGAAGCGACCATGAGCGCGATTCGTCTGGCCCGTGGTTTCACCGGGCGCGACAGCATCATCAAGTTCGAAGGCTGCTACCACGGCCACTCCGACAGCCTGCTGGTCAAGGCCGGTTCCGGCGCTCTGACCCAGGGCGTACCGAGCTCGGCCGGCGTGCCGGCAGCGTTCGCCAAACACACCCTGACCCTGCCGTTCAACGACATCGACGCGGTTGAAGCGATGCTCGCCGAAGTGGGCGAGGACGTGGCGTGCATCATCGTCGAACCGGTCGCCGGCAACATGAACTGCGTACCGCCAGCGCCGGGCTTCCTCGAAGGCCTGCGTTCGCTGTGTGACAAGCACGGCGTGGTGTTGATTTTCGACGAAGTGATGACCGGTTTCCGCGTCGCCCTCGGCGGTGCCCAGGCGCACTACGGCGTGACGCCGGACCTGACCACGTTCGGCAAGATCATCGGCGGCGGTATGCCGGTGGGCTGCTTCGGTGGCAAACGCGAGATCATGCAGCGCATCGCCCCGCTCGGTCCGGTGTATCAGGCAGGTACGTTGTCGGGTAATCCGCTGGCGATGGCTGCCGGCCTGACGACCTTGCGTCTGATCAGCCGCCCGGGTTTCCACGCCGAATTGACCGACTACACCGCGCGCATGCTCGACGGTCTGCAGCAGCGTGCCGATGCTGCGGGCATCCCGTTCGTGACCACTCAGGCCGGCGGCATGTTCGGTCTGTACTTCAGCGGCGCCGACGACATCGTCACCTTCGACGACGTGATGGCCAGCGACGCAGCAATGTTCGGTCGCTTCTTCCACCTGATGCTGGAAGGTGGCGTGTACCTGGCGCCGAGCGCTTTCGAAGCCGGTTTCACCTCGATCGCCCATGGCGAAGCCGAGTTGCAACTGACACTGGACGCCGCCGAGCGCGCCTTCGCCGCATTGAAATAATCGCCGTACCGCTGACGTTGGCTATGGCCAGCGTCAGCTTTCGCCTACATCCGCTCGGTTTTTCCGGCGTGCCTGCGAAAATCCTGCCCGAATCGGGCGATATATTCCCCACGCAGCAGAAAAACGAGTAAAGACTTTGTAAGGTTGGCCCTGCTTATTTCATAATGCGCGCTTATTGGATCCCTCGACGGGTCCGCGTGCCCTTCAGAGGTAAGTCGATTCCCATGAACCGCACCGGCCGCACCCTTGCATTGGGCTGCCTGTTGCTCCTTCAGCCCCTGCTCGCGCATGCACAAGCAGGCGGCAACTCGTTGTTGATCCCGGCGATGGGTCGTTGCACCCTCAATACTCAGCCGCAAGATGTCACGCAGGCACTGGCCGCCTGCCAGAAAGCGGCGGACGAAGGGGATGCACAAGCGCAATACGAGTTGGGTGAGTTCTACTACGACGGCAAGAACGCGCCGCGCGACCTCAATCAAGCCCTGAGCTATTTCGAAAAGGCCTCGTTGCAAGGCCACGCCCAGGCGCAATACAAGCTCGGCAGCATGTTCTTCCACGGTGAAGGTGTGCAGGCCAACAATATCCAGGCCTACATCGTGCTGAAGATGGCAGCGGTCAACGGTGCCGAAGAGGCGCTGGACGCGGCCGACGAAGTCTCGGAAAAGATGTCCCGCGAAGATCTCGAAACCGCCACTCAGGTGCTCGGGCAGATTTTCCGCAAGTACCTGATGGAACTGCAGAACGCCGATGGGCGTACGCCGTTTTCACCTCTTCCCTGATTTTTGCGCCAACCATTCTGGCCTCTTCGCGAGCAGGCTCGCTCCCACAGAGGATCTTCTGAACACTGGAGATCTACTGTGGGAGCGAGCCTGCTCGCGAATGGGGGCTACGCGGTCTTGAAGCTTACTTTTCAGGCATCGGCATCGGAAACGGCATGACATTGCCGACCGCGCCACGGGCTTCGCTGATTTTCGGTGTACCCAGACGTTCGACTTCATCGATGCGCACGATCGAATGCATCGGCACAAAGCTGCGCACCACGCCTTCGAATTGCGCCTTGAGCTTTTCTTCGCTCGGATCGACGACCATTTGCGTACGCTCGCCAAAGACGAATTCTTCAACTTCCAGGAAACCCCACAGATCACTTTGATAGATCTGCTTGGCGTACATTTCGAACACCTGGCCCTGGTTGAGGAAAATCACCTTGTAGATTGGAGCTTCGCGTTTGGTCATGGCGGGCGGATAACATCGGGGTAAAAATGAGGGCGCGAACTATAGCATAGCCACCGGACGCACAGCGGTAGGAACCTGACGGCTTGTTCCCTATAATGCGCGGTTCTTTGAATCACGTGACGACCCGAATCCATGGCCAAGAAGCTTTACATCGAAACCCACGGTTGCCAGATGAACGAGTACGACAGCTCGCGCATGGTCGATCTGCTGGGCGAACATCAGGCCCTGGAAGTCACCGCTCGCGCGGAAGACGCCGACGTGATTCTGCTCAACACCTGCTCGATCCGCGAACGCGCGCAAGACCGCGTGTATTCGCAGCTCGGCCGCTGGCGCGAACTGAAGCTGGCCAACCCCGACATGGTCATCGCCGTCGGCGGTTGCGTGGCCAGTCAGGAAGGCGCAGCGATCCGTGATCGCGCTCCGTACGTCGACGTGGTGTTCGGCCCGCAGACCCTGCACCGCCTGCCGGAAATGATCGACGCCGCGCGCAGCAGCAAGCTGCCGCAGGTCGACGTGTCGTTCCCGGAAATCGAAAAATTCGACCACCTGCCCGAGCCGCGCATCGACGGTCCGAGCGCTTATGTGTCAGTGATGGAAGGTTGCAGCAAGTACTGCACATTCTGCGTGGTGCCGTACACCCGTGGCGAAGAGGTCAGCCGACCGTTCGACGACGTGATCGCGGAAATCATTCACCTTGCCGAACACGGCGTGCGTGAGGTGACGTTGCTCGGGCAGAACGTCAACGGCTATCGCGGCCAGACCCACGACGGTCGCCTGGCCGACCTGGCCGAACTGATCCGCGTGGTCGCCGCTGTCGATGGCATCGACCGCATCCGCTACACCACGTCGCACCCGCTGGAGTTCTCCGACAGCCTGATCCAGGCCCACGCCGAAGTGCCGGAACTGGTCAAGCACCTGCACTTGCCAGTGCAGTCGGGCTCGGACCGGATTCTCGCAGCAATGAAGCGCAACCACACGGCGCTGGAGTACAAATCCAAACTGCGCAAACTGCGCGCTGCCGTGCCGGGGATCTGCATCAGTTCGGACTTCATCGTCGGCTTCCCCGGTGAAACCGAGAAAGACTTCGAACAGACCATGAAGCTGATTGCCGATGTCGGCTTCGATTTCTCCTACTCGTTCGTCTACAGCCAGCGCCCGGGCACACCCGCTGCCGATCTGGCCGACGACACCCCGGAAGAATTGAAGAAAGAACGTCTGAACGCGCTGCAACATCGTTTGAATCAACAGGGCTTCGAAATCAGCCGACAAATGGTCGGCTCGATCCAGCGCATTCTGGTGACCGATTATTCGAAGAAAGACCCAGGCGAGCTGCAGGGCCGCACCGAGAATAACCGTATCGTCAACTTCCGCTGCGACAATCCCACCCTGATCGGCCAGTTCGCCGATGTGCACATCGACGCCGCGCAACCGCACTCGCTGCGTGGTTCGCTGGTTCAATAACACCATCGCATTGTGGATGGGGCTTCTGTGGTGAGGGGATTTATCCCCGATGGTTGGCGCAGCCGACCCAAAACCTGCACTCCGGGTGATCTGATACACCTCTGATAATGGTTTCAGGGCCGCTTCGCGCCCCATCGGGGATAAATCCCCTCACCACCAAATGACCCCGCCAGCCACAGAGAATGGGTTCGAAAGCAGCGTCGATATTTAAGAGCTTTCGCACCCAGGCCACTGGCGTTATCCTTGATTTCATCCTAATTGCCCCAGGGCGGCTAAATACGACCTTGAACGCACCCATCGAACCACATCGTTTTCTCCTCGAGCCTTTTGAGGCTCGCCGCTTCGCCAATCTGTGCGGGCAATTCGACGAGCATTTGCGCTTGATCGAACAGCGCCTGGCCATCGAGATCCGCAATCGCGGAAACCAGTTCGAGTTGATTGGCGATCCAAAACTCACCACGTCCGCGGAAAACCTGCTGCGCCGCCTGTACCGGGAAACCAAGGGTACCGAGCTGTCGCCAGACCTGGTGCACCTGTTCATTCAGGAATCAGCAGATATCGACAACCCGGCACCTGCCGAAGCGACCGTCGCCCTGCGCACCAAGAAAGGCATGATTCGCCCGCGCGGCTTGAATCAGCAGCGCTACGTGAAGGAAATCCTCGGCAACGACATCAACTTCGGCATCGGCCCGGCCGGTACCGGCAAGACCTATCTGGCCGTGGCCTGCGCGGTGGATGCGCTGGAGCGCGAGCAGATCCGCCGCATCCTGCTGGTGCGTCCGGCAGTCGAAGCGGGAGAAAAGCTCGGCTTCCTGCCCGGCGACCTGTCGCAGAAGATCGACCCGTACCTGCGCCCGCTGTATGACGCGCTGTATGAAATGCTCGGTTTCGAATACGTCGCCAAGCTGATCGAGAAACAGGTGATCGAAGTCGCGCCGCTGGCCTACATGCGCGGTCGTACGCTGAACAACAGCTTCATCATTCTCGACGAAAGCCAGAACACCACCGTCGAGCAGATGAAGATGTTCCTCACGCGCATCGGCTTCGGCTCCACCGCCGTGATCACCGGTGACATCACCCAGGTCGACCTGCCGCGCGGCACCAAGTCCGGGCTGCACCATGTGATCGAAGTGCTCAAAGACGTGCCGGGCATCAGCTTCACCCACTTCCAGCCCAAGGACGTCGTGCGGCACCCGTTGGTGCAGCGGATTGTCGAGGCCTACGAGCGCTTCGAAACCCGTGCCGAAGCCGCGAAGGAAGCCTCGCGCGATGCTTGAGCTGGATCTGCAAATCGCCACCGAGGCCAGCGCGCCGAGTGAAGCCGAGTTCCGCCAGTGGTGCGAACTGGCCCTGCGCCAGCGCAGCGCTGATTCGGAAATGACCATTCGTCTGGTCGACGAGGAAGAAGGCCGCGAGCTCAATCACACCTGGCGCCACAAGGACTACGCGACCAATGTGTTGTCGTTCCCGGCGGAAGTGCCTGACGAGTTTCTCGATATCCCGCTGCTCGGCGATCTGGTGATCTGCGTGGCCGTGGTCGAACGCGAAGCCGCCGAGCAGGGCAAGGAACTAAAGGCCCACTGGGCACATCTGGTCATTCACGGCTGCTTGCATCTGCTGGGTTACGACCATATAGATGACGACGAAGCCGAAGAAATGGAAGCGCTGGAACGCGAGTTGCTTGCTGAACTGGGCTATCCCGATCCGTACGCGGACGACGAAACCGAACACTCCCCCATCGTTACAACAAAGGATTCAGAGTAATCGCTATGAGCGAAGATCGATCGAGCAACGGGCAGAAGTCATGGCTGGGTAAGCTGACCCAGGCTTTTGCCCACGAGCCGAAGAACCGTCAGGAGCTCCTCGAGCTGCTGCGTGATGCACATCAGAACAAACTGCTGGACAGCGAAGCGCTGGCCATCGTCGAAGGCGCCATCCAGGTGGCTGACCTGCAAGTGCGCGACATCATGGTGCCGCGCTCGCAGATGGTCAGCATCAAGGCGACCCAGACACCCCGCGAATTCCTCCCCGCCGTAGTCGACTCGGCCCACTCGCGCTATCCGGTCATCGGCGAAAGCCATGACGACGTGATGGGCGTACTGCTGGCCAAGGATCTGCTGCCGCTGATCCTCAAGGAGAACGGCGACAGCTTCAACATCAAGGACCTGCTGCGCCCGGCCACCTTCGTGCCGGAGTCCAAGCGTCTGAACGTGTTGCTGCGTGAATTCCGCGCCAACCACAACCACATGGCCATCGTCATCGACGAATACGGCGGCGTGGCCGGTCTGGTGACCATCGAAGACGTGCTCGAGCAGATCGTCGGCGACATCGAGGACGAGCACGACGTCGAAGAAGACAGCTACATCAAGCCGCTGCCCAGCGGTGATTTCCTGATCAAGGCGCTGACGCCGATCGAGAACTTCAATGAGTTCTTCGACAGCGAGTTCTCCGACGACGAATTCGACACCGTCGGCGGCCTGGTGATGAGCGCGTTCGGGCACTTGCCAAAACGCAACGAAACCACTGAAATCGGCGCTTATCGTTTCCGCATCCTGAACGCCGACAGCCGTCGGATTCATTTGCTGCGACTGACGCCTATCGCTCGTTAATTCTAAGGACTGAAATGCGCTGGACAACCCGCCCCGGCTGGCCCGGTAACCTGCTGGCCGTGGCGGCCGGTGCAATCACCACATTCGCTCTCGCACCGTTCGACATCTGGCCGCTGGCATTGCTGGCGGTTGGTCTGTTCTATGCCGGTTTGCGTGAGCTGAGCCCGCGTCAGGCGCTCGGCCGTGGCTGGTACTTCGGCTTCGGCCTGTTCGGTGCCGGCACCAGTTGGATCTATTACAGCATTCATCATTTCGGCGGCGCTTCGGTGTTGCTCGCCGGGTTCCTGATGCTGCTGTTCACCGCGGCGATTGCCTGGTTCTTCGCCCTGCCCGCGTGGCTGTGGGCGCGCTGGTTGCGGCGTAACGAAGCACCGCTGGCGGATGCCTTGGCGTTTGCGGCGTTGTGGGTCGGCCAGGAAGCCTTTCGCGGCTGGTTCCTCACCGGTTTCCCATGGCTTTATTCCGGTTACAGCCAGCTCGACGGCCCGCTGGCCGGGCTCGCGCCGGTGGGCGGGATGTGGCTGGTCTCGTTTGTTCTGGCACTGACCGCAGCGCTGATCTACAACGCGCCGCGCTTGTTGCAGGCGCGCCGCAAGGGTTTTATCGCGGCCGGTGTGGTACTTCTGGCGGGGCCATGGGTAGCAGGCATCGCCCTCAAAGGCCACGCGTGGACCAGCCCGTCCGGCGCACCGCTGACCGTGGCCGCAATTCAGGGCAACGTCGCGCAGAGCATGAAATGGGACCCGGCCGAGCTCAACGCGCAACTGGCGCTGTACCGTGATCTGAGCTTCCGCTCCAAACCGGTCGATCTGCTGATCTGGCCGGAAACCGCCGTGCCGGTGTTGAAGGAGTCCGCCGAGGGCTACCTGACGATGATGGGCAACTTCGCCGCCGAGCGTAAATCAGCGCTGATCACCGGTGTGCCGATCCGCCAGACCGTGCATCACGAACGGCGCTTCTTCAACGGCATCACCGTGGTCGGCGAAGGCGACGGCACTTACCTGAAGCAGAAACTGGTGCCGTTCGGCGAATACGTGCCGTTGCAGGATGTGTTGCGCGGTTTGATCGCGTTCTTCGACCTGCCGATGTCGGACTTCGCCCGCGGCCCGTCGGATCAAGCGCTCTTGCAAGCCAAGGGTTACCAGATTGCACCGTTCATCTGCTACGAGGTGGTCTATCCGGAATTCGCCGCCGGGCTGTCGGCACGCAGCGACCTGCTGCTGACGATCAGCAACGACACCTGGTTCGGCACGTCGATCGGCCCGCTGCAGCATTTACAGATGGCGCAGATGCGCGCGCTGGAAGCCGGACGCTGGATGATCCGCGCGACCAACAATGGCGTCACCGGCCTGATCAACCCGTTTGGGCAGATCACCGAACAGATTCCGCAGTTCGAACAAGGCGTGCTGTACGGCGAAGTGGTACCGATGCACGATCTGACGCCTTATCTGCAATGGCGCTCGTGGCCGTTGATCGCGTTGTGCCTGCTGCTGTTTGGCTGGGCGCTGATGGCCAGCCGGATGTCGAAGACCCTCTGAGAAATGTGACAAGGGGATCTATCCCCGCTGGAGTGCGCAGCAGTCCCCTCTTCTGAAGGTAAGAGAAGGGCCGCTACGCGCCCCATCGGGGATAAATCCCCTCGCCACAATGATCTTCAGCGGTAAAACAACGAATACCCCACCTGCCCCACCGCTTCATTGAGCAATTGCCCGCTCTGCCAGATCGACTTGAATTCCGGCAACCAGCCGCCAAACGGCCGGGCGTTATCGGTACCGAGGAAACCCACCGGCGCCGGCACCACCTCGAAACCCGCCTGCTCAAAGCTCCACACCGCGCGCGGCATGTGCCACGCCTGCGTCACCACGACGACCCGCTTGATCCCCTGCGGCAAGAGGATATCTGCCGTCATCTTCGCGTTCTCCCATGTGGTACGACTCTCGCCTTCCTGCCAGCGCACCGTCACGGCGAAATCATCACGCAACGAATCTGCCATCAACTTCGCTTCGGTCGGGGGCGTGCCGTAGTGCAGGCCACCGCTGGTCAGAATCGGCAGGCCCGAGGCTTTGGCCAGGCGCGCCGCGTAACGCTGCCGCTCCAGTCCGATGCCGGTCGGCTGGTCTTCGCCCCAGGCCAGATCACCGCGCTCGCGCCCCGAGCCCAGCACCACAATCGCATCGGCACGTTGCGCGAGGGTCGTCCATTCTGACCGCGCCAGCGGCGGCTCACGCTCCAGCGCCTTGGCGCTCCACTGCACGACCACCGGCAGGCTCATCAGCAGCAGGCCACCAAAACCGACGGCAAAACACACGCCAGCCAGGCGTGGCCGCGAGCGGCGCAGCCACCAGGCGACCAGCAACAGCAGCAAAAGAATGCCAGGCGGCAATAAAAGTTGTTTGATGAAATAGCGAAAGGGCATCGGGCATCTCCAAAGATGCCCGAAGCCTAAGAGTGTTGATTACGAGTTACAACCAGTAGGCCGGATCCGGTTGCAAAAGATCCGTTTCATGACCTGCCATGCGCTTACTTGGCCTGCACAGAGCGCACCTTGCCGGTGTCTCTGCGCGGCGCCTTGTCCTTGAGCCAGATGACCTTGGCCGAATGTGCTGCATCGAGCTGCTTCACTGCTTGAGACAGGCATCCCTGCGTTTCACGTTCACTGCGATCCAGATAGGCCTTGACCAGTTTGAACTCGGCGGGGCTCAAGCCACGCAATTCCAGTTCCAGGGGGCGCTCGTCGCGCAGCCGGTCAGCGGTTTTCACGGCGTCCAGCGCCATGCCCAGACGATCGATCAACCTTTCATACAACTCGGGTTTCGTTACGTTCTTTTTCCGTTGCTCCACCATCCCTCACCTCATTGAAGATAAGACTCACTCCCCAATTAGAGCTTAGCTTCGCTGCACGAACCGGCTACACGCCGCGACCAACGGCCCTCGTCGTCCAAAAGGTCGGGCAAACAGCTGTAATCAGGGTTTCCCTCGGCCAAGCGCGGTCATGTATGCTACGGCGCTTCCTGTCATTCCACTTCCAGCGCACCCGGGCCATCCCGGATGCTGCCGTCGAAGAGGATTAGGCCACCCCTATCCAGTACAAAAGTAGCCATGCACGAACAATATCAGCCACGTGAGATCGAAGCCGCCGCCCAGTCGTTCTGGGATGAGCAAAAGTCCTTTGAAGTCAGTGAACAGCCAGGCAAGGAAACCTACTACTGCCTGTCGATGTTCCCTTACCCCAGCGGCAAGCTGCACATGGGCCACGTGCGCAACTACACCATTGGCGATGTGATCTCGCGCTACCAGCGCATGCAGGGCAAGAATGTTCTGCAGCCAATGGGTTGGGATGCGTTCGGCATGCCGGCGGAAAACGCCGCAATGAAAAACAACGTAGCGCCCGCCAAGTGGACCTACGAGAACATCGCCTACATGAAGTCGCAGCTGCGCAGCCTGGGCCTCGCGGTGGACTGGTCCCGTGAAGTGACCACCTGCAAGCCGGACTACTACCGCTGGGAACAATGGCTGTTCACGCGCCTGTTCGAAAAAGGCGTGATCTACCGCAAGAACGGCACCGTGAACTGGGACCCGGTCGACCAGACCGTTCTGGCCAACGAGCAAGTCATCGACGGCCGTGGCTGGCGCTCCGGGGCGCTGATCGAAAAGCGCGAAATCCCGATGTACTACTTCAAGATCACCGCTTACGCCGACGAGCTGCTGGAAAGTCTCGACGAACTGACTGGCTGGCCTGAACAGGTCAAGACCATGCAGCGCAACTGGATCGGCAAGTCCCGTGGCATGGAAGTGCAGTTCCCGTACAACGTCGATTCGATCGGCGAAGCCGGCACCCTGAAAGTCTTCACCACCCGTCCGGACACCCTGATGGGCGCGACCTACGTCGCCGTCGCTGCCGAGCACCCGCTGGCCACCCTGGCCGCGCAGAACAATCCCGAGCTGCAAGCGTTCATCGCTGAATGCAAGGGCGGCAGCGTTGCCGAAGCAGACGTCGCCACCCAGGAAAAGAAAGGCCTGCCGACCGGCCTGTTCGTCGAGCACCCGCTGACCGGCGAAAAGCTCCCGGTATGGGTCGCCAACTACGTGCTGATGCACTACGGCGACGGCGCGGTCATGGCGGTTCCGGCGCACGACGAGCGCGATTTCGAATTCGCTCACAAATACAACCTGCCGGTGAAATCGGTGGTGCGCACCAGCTCCGGTGACACCAACCCGGCGCCGTGGCAGGACGCCTATGGCGAGCACGGCACGCTGATCAACTCCGGCGAGTTCGACGGCCTGGACTTCGCCGGCGCGTTCGACGCCATGGAAGTGGCCCTGATCAAGAAACAACTGGGCGCCTCGCGCACCCAGTTCCGCCTGCGCGACTGGGGCATCAGCCGCCAGCGATACTGGGGCTGCCCGATCCCGATCATCCATTGCGCCGCGTGCGGCGACGTGCCGGTGCCGGAAGATCAACTGCCTGTCGTTCTGCCGGAAGACGTGGTGCCGGACGGCGCCGGTTCGCCGCTGGCGCGCATGCCCGAGTTCTACGAATGCAGCTGCCCGAAATGCGGCGCGCCGGCCAAGCGTGAAACCGACACGATGGACACCTTCGTCGAGTCGTCGTGGTACTACGCCCGTTACGCCTCGCCGCATTTTGAAGGTGGCCTGGTAGAAAAATCCGCAGCCGATCACTGGCTGCCGGTGGATCAGTACATCGGTGGTATCGAACACGCCATTCTCCACCTGCTTTACGCGCGCTTCTTCCACAAGCTGATGCGTGACGAAGGTCTGGTCAGCTCCAATGAGCCGTTCAAGAACCTGCTGACCCAAGGCATGGTGATCGCCGAGACTTACTATCGTCGCGAAGCCAATGGCGCTTACACCTGGTTCAACCCGGCAGACGTGGAACTGGAGCGTGACAGCAAAGCCAAGGTGATCAGCGCCAAGCTGAAATCCGACGGCCTGCCGGTGGAAATCGGCGGTACCGAGAAGATGGCCAAGTCGAAGAACAACGGCGTCGACCCGCAGTCGATGATCGACCAGTTCGGCGCCGACACCTGCCGTCTGTTCATGATGTTCGCCTCGCCGCCTGACATGAGCGCGGAATGGTCCGATTCCGGCGTTGAAGGTTCGCACCGCTTCCTCAAGCGCGTCTGGCGCCTGGCGCAAGCGCACGTTACCCAAGGCCTGCCGGGCAAACTGGATATCGCCGCGCTGAGCGACGAGCAGAAAACCGTGCGTCGTGCGATTCACCTGGCGATCAAGCAGGCCAGCCATGACGTCGGCCAGAACCACAAATTCAACACCGCCATCGCCCAGGTAATGACGCTGATGAACGTGCTGGAAAAAGCCGCCCAAGGCACCGAACAGGACCGCGCGCTGCTGCACGAAGGTCTGGAAGCGGTGACCCTGCTGCTGGCGCCGATCACCCCGCACATCAGCCATGAACTGTGGAAGCAGTTGGGTCACGCCGATGCGGTGATCGATGCAGGCTGGCCGGCCGTGGACGAAAGTGCCTTGGTGCAGGACAACCTGACCCTGGTCATTCAGGTCAACGGCAAGCTGCGCGGGCAGATCGAAATGCCGGCCAGTGCCACTCGCGAAGAGATCGAAGCCGCCGCGCGCATCAACGAGAACGTGCTGCGTTTCGTCGATGGCCTGACCATTCGCAAAGTGATCGTGGTGCCGGGCAAACTGGTCAACATCGTCGCCAGCTAAATTGGATCGGGTGCCGGGCTCGCCTGGCACCCAGTAAAACCTTTCGGGCCGCAGAGTCGGCTCACCTGGTTTCAAGGGGAGCAACACAATGATCAAACGCAATCTGCTGGTGATGGGCCTCGCCGTTCTGCTGAGCGCCTGCGGTTTCCAGTTGCGTGGTACCGGCACCAACGAAATGTCGATCAAGGAAATCGACCTGAGCGCGCGTAACGCTTATGGCGAAACCGTAAGACAGCTGCGTCAGACGCTGGAGTCCAGCGGCGTCAAGGTTTACAGCGGCGCGCCGTACAAGCTGTATCTGGCTGACGAGCAGGAAAGCCAGCGCATCCTCAGCTATGCCGGTGCCGGGCGCACAGGCGAGTATCAGGTCAACACTGTGCTGAGCTATGACATCCGCGGCGAGAAAGACCTGTCGCTGATCAGCGACAAGCTCGAAGTGCAGAAGGTGTTCATTCACGACGGCAACAACCTCGTCGGCTCCGATCAGGAAGCCAACGACGCCCGTCATGAAATCCGTCGCGAGCTGGTTCAGCGCATGATGCTGCGCCTGTCGCAGCTGACCCCGGGCCAGTTGCAGCAATTGCAGCAAACCGCCAATGACCGCGCCAAGGCTGAAGCCGATGCGCTGGAAGCGGCGCAGAAGGCTGAGGCGGAAACACCGCGTCAGTCGCCGCTCGAAATCCCGCAGCAGTAAGACGGCCGGGGCGCCCAGGCGCCCCGCTCGCCCTTCCTTATGAAGCTCGCTCCCGCGCAACTCGGCAAACACCTGCAAGGCGCACTTGCGCCGGTCTACATCATCAGCGGCGATGATCCGTTGCTGTGTCAGGAAGCCGCCGACGCCATCCGCACCGCTGCTCGCCAGCAAGGTTTCGACGAACGTCAGGTCTTCGCCGCCGACGCCAATTTCGATTGGGGTACGTTGCTGCAGGCCGGCGCAAGCATGTCGCTGTTCGCCGAAAAACGCCTGTTGGAACTGCGCCTGCCGTCCGGTAAGCCTGGCGATAAAGGCGCCGCCGCGCTGATCGAATACTGCTCGCGTCCTGCGGAAGACACGGTTCTGCTGATCAGCTTGCCGAAGCTCGATGGCAGCGCGCAGAAAACCAAGTGGGGCAAGGCGCTGGTCGAAGGCCAACAGACCCAGTTTGTGCAGATCTGGCCGGTGGATGCCAATCAACTGCCGAGCTGGATTCGTCAGCGCCTGTCCCAGGCAGGTCTGTCGGCCAGTCAGGACGCCGTCGAATTGATTGCCGCGCGTGTCGAAGGCAACCTGCTCGCCGCCGCACAGGAAATCGAAAAGCTCAAGTTGATGGCCGAAGGTGGGCAGATCACCGTCGAAACCGTGCAGGCCGCCGTGGCCGACAGTGCCCGGTTTGACGTGTTCGGCCTGACCGACGCGGTGCTCAACGGCGAACCGGCGCACGCGTTGCGCATGCTTGAGGGCCTGCGCGGCGAAGGCGTCGAGCCGCCAGTGATTCTCTGGGCATTGGCGCGGGAGTTGCGCCTGCTGGCCAACATCTCCCTGCAATACAGCCAGGGCACGCCACTGGACAAATGCTTCAGCCAGTCGAAACCGCCGGTCTGGGACAAGCGCAAGCCGCTGATGAGCAAGGCGCTGCAACGTTACTCGGCGCAACGCTGGGCACAGTTGCTGCTCGAAGCGCAGCGCATCGATGCGCAGATCAAGGGCCAGGCGGCGGGTTCACCGTGGATGAGCCTGAGTCGGTTGGCGCTGTTGATGGCTGGCCAGCGATTGTCTTTGCCTGCCGAATAAGGCAGTCGACCGCGTAGCGTCCATTCGCGAGCAGGCTCGCTCCCACAGCTGACCGCGTACCAATGTGGGAGCGAGCCTGCTCGCGAAAGCGCCAGAATATTCCTACGCATGAGCTACTGGACAGATGCGCCACATCGGCAGATTATTCCCGGCGCAAAACCCACCACGCCGAGAGAGCCCTCATGAGCAAAAAGCCAGCAAAGCATGGCCCCAACAAGGCCAAATCCATCGTCGCCCAGCCATTGTTCCGCAGCCGCCAGGAACGACCAGCCAAGGGCAAAGGCAGCTACCGCCGCGAAGCCTTCCGGTCTGACAACCGGGAGGCTTTTTACTTTCTGGCTGCCTGAAGCGCACTACCCCTCGCTCATGTTAAGGTCTGCACCTGATTCGTTTCCCCTGGAACTGTGCATGCCCCCAAGTCTTTCCCGTCGTTGGCCCGTGCGCCAATTGATCGCTGCCTCCAGCTTCATTCTGCTTGTCGCCTGCGCGGAAAAACCCACCGCCGCCGATGCACAACCGCTTCAAGCCGCCCCGGTCACCACGGCCCCAGCGATTATTCCGCCGGTAGTGCCGTCCGCCGACCCGCTCGATATTCAACCGACCCAGACCTTTGCCGAATGGCAGGCGGGTTTCCGCAAGGACGCCCTCGCCGCCGGGATTCGCCCCGAGCTGTTCGATCAGGCATTTGCCAATATCAGCTTCGATGCCAGCGTGATTCGCGCCGACCGCAGTCAGCCGGAGTTTTCTCGGCCGGTGTGGGAATACCTCGACGGCGCACTGTCACCGCTGCGCGTACGCAAGGGCCAGGCGTTGATCAACCAGTACGCCGACATTCTGCAAAGCATCGAGCAGCGTTATGGCGTTGATCGCCAGGCGCTGGTGTCGGTGTGGGGCATGGAAAGCAATTTCGGCCAGTTCCAGGGCAGCAAGTCGGTGATCAATTCGCTGGCCACACTCGCCTACGAGGGGCGTCGTCCGGGCTTTGCTCACGCGCAACTGATCGCCGCCCTGCAGATTCTGCAACAGGGCGATATCACCCCGGAGAAGATGCTCGGTTCCTGGGCCGGCGCGATGGGCCAGACCCAATTCATTCCGACCACCTACAACACCCACGCCGTGGACTTTGACGGTGACGGCCGCCGCGACATCTGGGGCAGCCCGGCCGATGCGCTGGCCTCAACCGCCCATTACCTGCAAAGCTCGGGCTGGCAGCGTGGCCAGCCGTGGGGCTTCGAAGTGCAATTGCCGAGCGGCTTCAACTACACCCTGGCCGATGGCGCGATTCGCAAAAGCGTCGCCGAATGGCGGCAACTGGGTGTGAACCTGCCCAATGGTGCGCAGGTGCCAGCCGGCTCCGAACAACTGTCCGCTGCCCTGCTGCTGCCAGCCGGTTATCGCGGCCCGGCGTTCCTGATCCTCGACAACTTCCGGGCGATTCTCAAGTACAACAATTCGTCGTCGTATGCGCTGGCGGTGAGCCTGTTGTCCGAGCGTTTCGAAGGCGCGGGCCTGATCAATGGCAGTTGGCCTAAAGATGATCTGCCGCTGAGCCGCACCGAACGCATCGAACTGCAGACGCTATTGAGCGCGCGTAATTACGATGCCGGCACGGCGGACGGGATTATCGGCGCCAATACGCGCAAGGCCATTCGCAGTGCCCAGCAGGCGCTGGGCTGGCCGGCGGATGGTTATCCGACGCACAAGTTGCTTGAGAGCCTGCGCAACCAATAGAGTAAATCAAAAGATCGCAGCCTTCGGCAGCTCCTACAGGACGATCATCAATCCCATTTAGGAGCTGCCGAAGGCTGCGATCTTTTGCCTCCCGAATTATCGGATGACCACATCCTGCTCCAGCAGCAACTCCTGCTTCCCTGCATCCAGGCGCACCAGCGCGCCCAACGGCAGTGTCAGGTTCGGGTCGCAATGGCCACTGCGCCAACCCGACAACACCGGAATCCGCAACGGTTCAAAGGTTTGCTTGAGCAGGCGATTCAGCGCGTCGACCTCCACGCCGGCGATATCACCGACCAGCACACCGCGCAGTCTGGCCAGCTTGCCGGCCAGACGCATTTGGGTCAGCAGCCGATCAATCCGATACAGCGGCTCGTTGATGTCTTCGATAAACAGAATCACCCCTTCGACATCAATCTCGTAGGGCGTGCCGAGGGTTGCAGCAATCATCGCCAGATTGCCGCCAAGCAACCGCCCGTGAGCGATGCCCGGTTCGACGGTTGATAATGGATAAGCCGCCGGATGGCTGAGCACACTCCCTGACTTCATTTGCCCGCGCAGCATGGCGAAGAATGACGTGACGGTCGGCGGCTCCTTGTCGCCCAGCAGGTCGGCGTTGAGCAGCGGCCCGTGAAAGGTCACAAACCCGGCGTAGCGACTGATGGCCAGGTGCAGCGCGGTGATATCGCTGTAGCCGATAAAGGGTTTGGCGTGCCGGCTGAGCAGGTCGTAATCGATTCGGTCCAGCAGGCGCGGCGTGCCGTAGCCGCCGCGCAGGCAAATGATCGCGTCGACTTCAGGATCAGCGAATGCCGCGTGCAGATCGCGCAGGCGTACGTCGTCACTGCCCGCCAGATAGCCGTCCTTCTCATAGACACCGGGAAACACCTTCAGCCCATAGCCGCGCGCGCGCATCCATTGCAGCGTCTTCTCAGTATCGAGAGTGCCGGGACCGGCAGGCGCGATGACGCCGATCGTCCCCTCAGCAGGCAGTGCCGGTACGGGTCGGTGGGCAACGAGGGTGTGGCTTGGTCGAACGGTCATCCTTGGGCTCCATCGGTAAAGTCATGCACACACAGTAGACAGCTCAAGAGGCAAACAAAAGGGCCTTGTCTCAGGCAAAAAAATGCCCGCCGAGGAACCATCCTCGGCGGGCATTTTTACATCAGCAGTGAATCAGGAACCCAGCAGCTCGGCCTTGACCAGCTTCGCCTGCTCGTCGGCGTGGTACGAGGAACGTACCAGCGGGCCAGACGCAACGTTCTTGAAGCCCATCTTGTAACCTTCTTCGGCGAACCAGGCGAAGGTGTCCGGGTGCACGAAACGCTGCACCGGCAAGTGGCTGCGCGACGGTTGCAGGTATTGACCGAGGGTCAGCATGTCGATGTCGTGTTCGCGCATGCGCTTCATGACTTCGATGACTTCCTCGTCAGTCTCGCCCAGACCCAGCATCAGGCCGGATTTGGTCGGGATATGCGGCATCATCTGCTTGAAGCGTTGCAGCAGGGTCAGCGACCACTGATAGTCCGAACCCGGACGCGCAGCCTTGTACAGGCGCGGCACGGTTTCCAGGTTGTGGTTGAACACATCCGGCGGCTCGGCGGCGGTGATTTCCAAGGCGATGTCCATGCGCCCACGGTAGTCCGGGACCAGGGTCTCGAGCTGCACGTTCGGCGACAGCTTGCGGATTTCGCGGATGCAGTCGGCAAAGTGCTGGGCACCGCCGTCACGCAGGTCATCGCGGTCCACCGAAGTGATCACCACGTATTTGAGCTTGAGGTCGGCGATGGCGATGGCCAGGCTTTCCGGCTCGTTGACGTCCAGTGGCTTCGGACGACCGTGGCCAACGTCGCAGAACGGGCAACGACGGGTGCAGATGTCGCCCATGATCATGAAGGTTGCGGTGCCGCCGGAGAAGCATTCGCCGAGGTTCGGGCAGGACGCTTCTTCGCAGACACTGTGCAGCTTGTGCTTGCGCAGCAGGCTCTTGATGCGGTCGACTTCCGGCGAAACCGGGATGCGCACGCGGATCCAGTCGGGTTTCTTCGGCAGTTCGGTAGTCGGGATGATCTTGACCGGGATGCGTGCAACCTTCTCGGCGCCGCGCAGCTTGACGCCGGCTTCAACCTTGGGACGCGGGGCCGGGCGCTCGGTCACGTCGAGCGTCGGGATCATGGTTTGCACTGCATCAGTAGTCATATCAGTCGATTCCGCCCGTGAGGGTCGTCTGCTCAGCATAGTCGAGGTGTTTGACGAGCTGCGCGCGCAGCCGGGCACTTACCTCGGCAAATTCAATCGATCCTGCGTGATCGCTCAGCTGGGTCATGGCCAGCCCGGCGTAGCCGCAGGGATTAATCCGTCGAAACGGTTCCAGGTTCATATCCACGTTCAGGGCCAGGCCATGAAAGGAACAACCGTGGCGAATGCGCAAACCCAGAGAAGCGATTTTCGCTCCATCGACGTACACGCCGGGAGCATCTGGCTTGGCGGCGGCGCTAACGCCGTAGCTGGCCAGCAGTTCGATGAGGCAGGCTTCCATGCGGCTGACCAGATCGCGCACGCCGAAACCCAGCTTGCGCACATCCAGTAACAGATAGGCCACCAGTTGCCCGGGGCCATGATAAGTCACTTGGCCGCCACGATCGACCTGCACCACCGGAATATCTCCCGGCAGCAACAGATGCTCGGCCTTGCCGGCCTGGCCCTGGGTGAACACCGGCGGGTGTTCGACGAGCCAGATTTCGTCGGCGGCATCGCTGCCGCGTTCGTTGGTAAAGCGCTGCATGGCATGCCAGACCGGCTCGTAAGCCATCTGGCCCAGCTCGCGAAAGCCCAGCGTGCCGTGCATCACAACACCATGTGCACGATGCCGGAAGCCCGCAGTTCGCTGTTGATGTTGTACAGCTGATCCTGGTCGGTGGCGACGATGTGCAACTGGATGGTGGTGTATTTGCCGTTGCTGCTTTGACGCTCGTCGATGCGCTCATCATTGATGGTCGCGTGTTTCAGGACGATCGCGATGATCTTGTCTTTGTTGCCAACACCCGTATCACTGATCACCTTGATCGGATAATCGGTCTGGGGAAATTCGATCTTTGGCGCCTTTACTTCGGTATCGGTCATGGCGTAACGGCCTCTATAGCGCAAGCCGTGGTAACGCACATGGCCCCGCACCGGATCGGGGCGGGGCCATGCAGGTCAACACAAAATCAGTTGAACAAGCCGTAGAAGAATAGACGGATGCTATCCCACATGCGGCGGAAGATACCACCCTCCTCGACGCCGTCCAGAGCGATCAGGTCAGCGCTGTGCACCACCTTGTCTTCCAGTTTGACTTCGACTTTACCGATCACGTCGCCCTTGGCGATTGGCGCAACCAGTTGCGGGTTCATGGTCATGCTGGCAGCGAGTTTCTTCAGCTGGCCTTTTGGCAGAGTCATGGTCAGGTCTTGCGCCAGACCGGCCTTGACCTGGCTGGTGGTGCCTTTCCATACCGGCGCCTGCGCCAGTTCAGTGCCCTTCTGGTAGAAGGTCTGGGTTTCGAAGAAGCGGAAACCATAGGTCAGCAACTTCTGGGTTTCAGCGGCGCGAGCCACTTCGCTGTTGGTACCGAACACCACGGCGATCAGGCGCTGGCCATCACGTACCGCCGAGGACACCATGCAGTAGCCGGCTTCATCGGTGTGGCCGGTTTTCAGACCGTCAACGGTCTTGTCGCGCCACAGCAGCAGGTTGCGGTTAGGCTGCTTGATGCCGTTCCAGAAGAACTCTTTCTGCGAGTAGATCGCATAGTGAGCCGGGTCTTCGTGGATGATCGCACGGGCCAGGATCGCCATGTCGTGCGCCGACGAGTAGTGCTCAGGGTTTGGCAGACCGGTCGGGTTCATGAAGTGGGTATTGGTCATGCCCAGTTCGGTGACGGTCTTGTTCATCAGATCGGCGAACGCGTCTTCGCTGCCGGCGATGTGCTCGGCCAGGGCGACGCTGGCGTCGTTACCGGACTGGATGATGATGCCGTGCAGCAGGTCGCTGACAGTCACCTGCGAACCGACTTTGATGAACATCCGCGAACCGCCGGTGCGCCAGGCGTTTTCGCTGACGGTCACCGGATCGTTTTCACCGATCTGACCGCGACGGATTTCCAGGGTTGCGATGTACGCGGTCATCAGCTTGGTCAGGCTGGCCGGTGGCAGACGCTGGTCGCCGTTGTTTTCGACCAGCACGTTGCCGCTGCTGGCGTCCATCAGAACGTAGGCCTTGGCGGCCAGTTGTGGTGGCGACGGCATCATCTCGGCCGCGAAGGCGGCTGGCGAGAGGAGCAGCGGGACTAGCAGACACAGGCGTTTGGCAAAGGTGGTGATGTTCATCCGTCTCTCGAAATCGCTAATGGAAACTTGCCCGAAGGCAAAACTTATTCAGACAGCCTTCTAACGGGCCATCGCGTGTTCAGTTGCTCACTCCAGTCACCCTTGCCGGGCTTTTGTTCTTCGACGAGCCAACAACCTGGTTCACCCCCCGAATACCGCAAGTGAACCGTCAATCAAGGTCTACGTGTTACTCGGTGACCACGCTGGGCGAACCCAGATTGGCCAGCCGCACACTGTTCTGCACCTGGGCGATCTCACCCGGCGAGCCGATCGGCCCCAGGCGTACCCGGTGCAGGGTCTGCTGATTGCGCACGATCGAGCTGATGAACACCGGCGCGCTCACCATCCCGCTGAGCTTCGACCTCAGCAGCTCGGCAGCGTCCGGGTTGGCGAACGCGCCCACCTGCAGATACTGGCCAGACGCTGGTGCAGAAGCGTTTTTTTTTGCATCGATCTGCACGGGCACCACGGCCGCGGCGTGTTGCTGCGGCGGCGGCGTCCATTGCTCGACGGTACCGGCCGACGCGGTGATGACCGGGGCGCTATTCTGCGCCACTTGCGGCTCATTGAGCATCAGCGGCGCCGGACGGCCCTTGGCCGCCCACCACTGCTGCGGATCGATGCCTTCGACCTTGACCCGTGCGGTGCCGGTTTCGGCATAGCCGAGCTTCTTCGCCGCAGCATAAGACAAGTCAATGATTCGATCGGAATAGAACGGCCCACGGTCGTTGACGCGCAGGATCACGGTCTTGTTGTTGTCCAGGTTGGTCACCCGAACGTAACTTGGCAGCGGCAAGGTCTTGTGCGCGGCACTCATGCCGTACAGGTCATACACTTCGCCGTTGGCGGTGTTCTGGCCATGGAACTTGGTGCCGTACCAGGACGCCGTGCCCGAAGCCACGTAGGTCTTGGATTCCTGCAACGGAAAATACGTCTTGCCCAGCACGGTGTAAGGATTGGCCTTGTATGGGCCGGTGTGCAGGGTCGGTGTCGCATCCGGGATGCGCGAGACATCGACATCCCACCACGGCGCGCCGTCTTTGTGCGCGCGGTTGATGTCCAGGCCCGGTTGGGCGCGGACAGCGGTGGACGGGGTTTTCTGCGTCGGCGTGCGGCTGGTCGTGCAACTGGCGACCAGGACTGCCAACGCAGCGAAAGCCACCAGCTTCAGGGGTTTATTGTTAGGCAATGCCTGCATTACTTGACGCCCCGTGCTTGTACCAGCTGTTCAGACAGTTGATGTACGGCCATGGCGTACATCACGCTGCGGTTATAACGCGTGATCGCGTAGAAATTCTGCAGGCCCATCCAGTATTCAGGGCCGTTGTCGCCTTCGAGGCGAAATGCGGTAACCGGCATATCATCGCGCAGCGCATCATGACTTGACCAGCCCAGCGCCCGCAACTCTGCGACCGTTTTCACCGGTTCGATACCAGTAGTCAGGCCTTCATCAACCTGCTCGCCGCGTACATCGGCACGGCTGACCACCGGTTCGCCGGCGACCCAGCCATGACGCTTGAAGTAGCTGGCGACGCTGCCAATGGCATCGTCCGGGTTGTTCCAGATATTGATGTGGCCGTCACCGTCGAAATCCACCGCGTAGGCGCGAAAGCTGCTCGGCATGAACTGCGGCAGGCCCATGGCCCCGGCGTACGAGCCTTTCAGGGTCAGCGGGTCGACCTGCTCTTCGCGGGCCAGCAGCAGGAACTCACGCAGTTCCTTGCGGAAAAATTCGGCACGGGGAGGATAGTCGAAGCCGAGGGTCGATAATGCGTCGATCACCCGAAAATTACCGGTATTACGTCCGAAAAAGGTCTCGACGCCGATGATCGACACGATCACTTGTGCCGGCACGCCGTATTCCTGCTCGGCACGGGCCAGGGTCGCCTCGTGCTGACGCCAGAAGTCGACACCACGGGCGATGCGCGCGTCGGTGATGAACATCGGACGATATTCGTTCCACTGCTTGACCCGTTCGGCGGGTCTGGAGATGGCGTCGAGAATCGACTGCTTGCGTTGCGCCTCGCGGAACACACCCATCAGTTGTTCACCGGCGAAACCGTAGTCGCGGGTCATTTCGCCGACGAATTCGGCCACCTGCGGCGAGCCTTCATAGTCGCCGGCCAGCGCTTCCTGCACGCTCCCCAGCAGGCCCACCAGGCCAACCAGCGGCGCGCATCGAGTCGCCCAGCCACGCATTACTTGCATTGCACTCTTCACCTTATTTAAACCTGTGCGATCCACTTGCGATGGGTATGGATCGACATCAAAACCCCAAACGCTGACAGCAGCGTCACCAGCGAAGTTCCTCCGTAGCTAATGAACGGCAACGGCACCCCCACGACCGGTAACAGGCCACTGACCATACCGATGTTGACGAAAACGTAAACAAAAAAAGTCATGGTCAACGCGCCGGCGAGCAATTTGCCGAACAGCGTTTGCGCCTGCGCGGTGATCACCAGCCCGCGACCGATCAACAACAGATAGATCAGCAGCAGCGCGCAAATCCCCACCAGACCGAACTCTTCGCCAAGCACGGCAATGATGAAGTCGGTGTGGCTTTCCGGGAGAAAGTCCAAGTGTGACTGGGTGCCGAGCAGCCAGCCTTTGCCGAATACGCCACCGGAACCGATCGCGGCTTTCGACTGGATGATGTTCCAGCCGGTGCCGAGCGGATCGCTTTCCGGGTCGAGGAAAGTCAGGACACGCTGCTTCTGATAGTCGTGCATGACGAAGAACCACATCGCCACCGACACCGGCACCGCCGCCGCCAATACGCTGAGAATCCAGCGCCAGCGCAGGCCGCCCATGAACAGGACGAAGGCGCCACCGGCAAGAATCAGCAACGAGGTACCGAGATCCGGCTGGCGCACGATCAGAATGAACGGCACGCCAATCAGCATCAGGCTGATGCCGACGTGCTTGAGCTGCGGCGGCAAGGTGCGTTTGGACAGATACCAGGCGATGGTCGCCGGCATCAGGATCTTCATGAATTCCGAGGGCTGGAAGCGGATCACCCCGGGGATGTTGATCCAGCGCGTGGCGCCCATGGCGTTGTGGCCCATGATGTCGACGACGATCAGCAATATCACGCCGATCACATAACCGAGCGGCACCCAGCGCGCCATGAAACGCGGTTCGAACTGGGCGATGACAATCATCGCCACCAGACCGATGCCGAACGACGTGGCCTGCTTGCCGAGCAGGTCCCAGCTCTTGCCGCTGGCCGAATACAGCACGAACAGGCTGCCGGCGGCGAGGATCAGCAGCAGGATCAACAGCGGGCCATCGATATGCAGTCTTTGCAGCAACGTCGCGCGGCGACGCATCACATCCTCGCTGGAGAGCATGCGATCGAAGTTATTCATCACGGGCCGGGGCCTCCGCAGTGATAGGGCTGGCGTACTCGGCTTTCAGGTGGCCGTCCTGGTCAAGCAACCAGGCGTCCATGACCTGGCGCACCACGGGCGCGGCAACGCCGGAACCGGACTCACCATTCTCGACCATCACCGACACGACGATTTTCGGATCATCGGCCGGGGCGAAGCCGACAAACAACGCGTGGTCGCGGTGGCGTTCCTGGACCTTGGAGCGGTCGTATTTCTCGCCCTGCTTGATCGCCACCACCTGCGCGGTACCCGACTTGCCGGCGATGCGGTATTGCGCGCCGATCGCCGCTTTGCGCGCGGTACCACGGGCACCGTGCATCACCTGCTGCATGCCATGGTTGACCTTGTTCCAGTCGGACGGGTCGCGCAGGATGATGTTCGGCATCGGGTTTTCATCCACCGGTTTGACCCCGTCGAGGGACTTGGCCAGATGCGGACGGTTCCAGATGCCCTTGTTGGCCACCAGCGCCGTGGCCTGGGCCAGTTGCAGCGGCGTCGACTGCATGTAGCCCTGGCCGATCCCGAGAATCAGGGTTTCGCCGGGGAACCACGCCTGCTTGCGCGTCGCCCGTTTCCATTCGCGGGACGGCATCAGGCCCGGGGACTCTTCGAACATGTCCAGCGAGACCTTCTGGCCGATGCCGAACTTGTTCATATAGGTCGACAGCCGGTCGATGCCGAGCTTGTGCGCCAGGTCATAGAAGTAGGTGTCGTTGGAACGCATGATCGCCGTATCGAGATCGACGAAGCCGTCACCGGTGCGGTTCCAGTTGCGGTACTTGTGGTCGTAGTTGGGCAGCATGTAATAGCCCGGGTCGAACACCCGGCTCGAAGCCGTGACTACGCCAGCGTCGAGACCGGCAATTGCCACCGCCGGTTTGATCGTCGAGCCCGGCGGATACAGACCACGCAGCACGCGGTTGAACAGCGGCCGGTCGATGGAATCACGCAACTCGGCATAGGCCTTGAAGCTGATGCCGGTGACGAACAGGTTGGGGTCGAAACTCGGCTGACTGACCATCGCCAGCACTTCGCCGGTTTTCGGATCGAGCGCCACCACCGCGCCACGTCGCCCGCCCAGCGCGGCCTCGGCGGCTTCCTGCAACTTGATATCGAGGCTCAGGACGATGTCCTTGCCGGGAATCGGATCGGTGCGCTTGAGCACCCGCAACACGCGGCCACGGGCGTTGGTCTCGACTTCCTCGTAACCGACCTGACCGTGCAATTCCGGCTCGTAGAAACGCTCGATGCCGGTCTTGCCGATGTGGTGGGTGCCGCTGTAGTTGACCGGATCCAGCGACTTCAGCTCTTTCTCGTTGATCCGCCCCATGTAGCCCACCGAATGCGCAAAATGCGCGCCCTGCGGGTAATGCCGGACCAGTTGCGCGACCACTTCCACCCCGGGCAGGCGGAACTGGTTCACCGCAATGCGGGCGATCTGCTCTTCGGTCAGCTCGAACAGGATCGGCACCGGCTCGAACGGCCGACGGCCCTGACGCATGCGTTTCTCGAAGATCACCCGGTCCTCGGGCGTCAGCTCCAGCACCTCGACGATGACGTCGAGCACCTGTTGCCAGTCGCCGGAGCGCTCGCGGGTCATGCTCAGGCTGAAGCTCGGCCGGTTGTCGGCCACAACTACGCCGTTGCGGTCGAAAATCAGCCCGCGCGTCGGCGGAATCGGCTGCACGTGGACGCGGTTGTTTTCCGACAGGGTCGAGTGGTACTCGTACTGGATCACCTGCAGGTAATACAGACGCGCGATCAGCACACAGATCAGCGCCACGATCACGATCGCACCGAACACGACACGGCTGCGCACCAGACGGGCGTCCTTTTCGTGGTCCTTGATGCGGATCGGCTGAGACATGAGGGCAGGCTTACTTGTGGTAAGGATGGCCGGACAACACGGTCCAGGCACGGTACAACTGTTCGCCGATCAGGATCCGCACCAGCGGGTGCGGCAAGGTCAGCGGCGACAACGACCAGCGCTGGTCAGCGCGGGCACAGACTTCCGGTGCCAGCCCTTCCGGGCCGCCGACCATGAAGTTGACCGTGCGCGAATCCAGGCGCCAGCGATCGAGTTCGACCGCCAGTTGCTCGGTGCTCCACGGCTTGCCGTGAACCTCCAGCGTGACGATCCGCTCGTTGTGCCCGACCTTGGCCAGCATGGCTTCGCCTTCCTGGCGGATGAAACGGGCCACGTCGGCATTCTTGCCACGGGTGTTGAGCGGAATTTCCACCAGTTCCAGCGCCAGCTCGGACGGAAGACGCTTGGCATATTCATGCCAGCCTTCTTCCACCCACTTGGGCATGCGTGAACCGACGGCGATCAGGCGCAGTCGCACAGCAATCCCTTAGAACTGGTCTTTGTTGAGCTTGGTGAAATGCTCGTGGGTGTTCTCCGGGCTGTGGTGCTTGGCATCGGCCGCACGGCTTTGCTCGGCACCGGCCCACAGGCGCTCCAGGTCGTAGAACTGACGCGCCGAGGCAGTCATCATGTGCACGATCACCAGATCGAGGTCGAGCAGTACCCAGTCGCTGTCGCCCTTGCCTTCTTCGCCCAGCGGCTTGGCGCCCTGCTTTTTCACTTCCTCACGGACCTTGTCCAGCATCGCGTTGATCTGGCGATTGGAGGTACCGGTGGCGATGATCATGTAGTCAGTGATGCTCTGCTTGTCGCGCACATCGATGATCTGGATGTCCTGGGCCTTGACGTCTTCCAGCGCGGCGACGGCAATCTTGACCAGTTCGTCGCCCTTGAGCGGCTCGTTGGTGTTGACGGCTTCCGGCAGTGGTGCGCTCTTGAACGTGCCTTTGCGCTTTACTTTCGGTAGATCTTTATCAGTCATATGTAACTCGTTTTGCTCATGTATTCGGCGGCTTGGGGATACGGTGATCCGTATCGGTGAAGCACGCCTTGTTCAGTTCGACGCACGGTACAGACCGTGCGCATCGATGTAGGCCAGGACCGCGTCGGGCACCAGGAAACGTACCGACTTACCGCTGGCCAGCAGTTGACGGATCTGGGTGGCGGAAACCGCGAGCGGTGTCTGCCAGACGAATGCAATCTGTCCGCTCGGCCCTTTCAGGGCCAGCGGGTCGCTCACCGAACGCGCTGCCAGCAGGTTGCGCAAGGCATCCGGCGGTTCGCTGTCGGCGTCCGGGCGCTGTAGCACCAGGATGTGGCAATGCTGGAGCAACTCTTCCCAGCGGTGCCAAGTGGGCAGGCCGCAAAATGCGTCCCAGCCCAAAAGCAGAAAAACCTGGGTCTCGGCGGGCATCTCTGCGCGCAGCGACTCCAGGGTATCGATGGTCCAGGACGGTTTGTCCCGCTGCAATTCGCGGGCGTCCACCACCAACGGCGGCAATCCGGCCACCGCGCACTCGACCATCGCCAGCCGGTCCTGCGCCGACACCTGCGGCGTACCGCGATGTGGCGGCCGCGCGTTCGGCATCAGGCGCAACTCGTCCAGCGCCAGCGCTTCGACAACTTCCAGCGCGCCACGCAAATGGCCGATATGCACCGGGTCGAACGTACCGCCCAGCACGCCAATGCGTTGCGGGCGCGACTCGCTGCCGGTGTGCGGCGCTGTCAGGTCGAGGTCGGTCAAGTCAGACCGTCGCCTGGCCGCGCAACTGGCCATCGCCGACCACGATGTACTTCTCGCAGGTCAGCCCCTCGAGCCCTACCGGGCCGCGGGCGTGCAGCTTATCAGTAGAAATGCCGATCTCGGCACCCAATCCGTATTCAAATCCATCGGCAAAGCAGGTCGGCGTGTTGATCATCACCGAGGCCGAGTCGACTTCCGCCACGAACCGGCGGGTGTCGGCGAGGTTTTCGCTGACGATCGAGTCGGTGTGATGGGAGCCATAATGGTTGATGTGTTCGATCGCCTGCTCCAGACCGTCGACCACGCGGATCGACAGAATCGGCGCCAGGTACTCGGTGTGCCAGTCGTCTTCGCAGGCCGCGACCGCTTCGATGATCGCCCGGGTGCGCTCGCAACCACGCAGTTCGACGCCTTTGTCGCGGAACTGCGCGGCCATCGAAGGCAGGAAATCCCTGGCAACAGCCTGATCGACCAGCAGGGTTTCCATCGCGCCGCAGATGCCATAACGGTAGGTCTTGGCGTTGAAGGCGATGCTTTGGGCTTTGGCCAGATCGGCATGTTCACTGACGTAAACGTGGCAGATGCCGTCCAGGTGCTTGATCACCGGTACGCGAGCATCGCGGCTGATGCGTTCGATCAGGCCACGACCGCCACGGGGCACGATGACGTCGACGTATTCCGGCATGCTGATCAGCGCGCCGACGGCGGCACGGTCGGTGGTTTCGACCACTTGCACCACGGCGGCGGGCAGTTCGGCCTCGGCCAGACCGCGCTGAATGCACGCGGCAATCGCGCGATTGGAATGAATTGCCTCGGAGCCACCGCGCAGGATGGTCGCGTTGCCGGACTTCAGGCACAGACTGGCGGCATCGATGGTCACGTTCGGACGGGATTCGTAGATGATCCCGATCACGCCCAGCGGTACACGCATCTTGCCGACCTGAATACCCGACGGACGGAAGCTCATGTCGCGGATCGCACCGACCGGATCCGCCAGTGCAGCAACCTGACGCAAGCCGACGATCATGCCGTCGATGCGTGCCGGGGTCAGTTCCAGACGCTCCAGCAGCGCCGGCTCCAGACCGTTGGCGCGACCGGCAGCCAGATCCAGCTCATTGGCGGCGGCCAGCTCGGCGCGCGCAGCGTCCAGAGCATTGGCGGCAGCCTGCAAGGCGCGGTTTTTCTGCGCGGTGCTGGCGCGACCGATGACCTTGGAGGCAGCGCGGGCGGCGCGACCCAATCGGGTCATGTAGTCAAGAACGGACTCAGTCATGGTCTGCTGGGGTCTTGGCAAAGAGGAAAGCGGCAGATTATAGCTGTCGCGTCCCGGGACTAACAGCGGTGACGGGCGGATGGTCGAAATGAGCTGCGTTTGCCCGTCGTTCAGACGTAATTAAGCTCAGCGTTGTTATCATCACGACCTCTTGAGCCTGGATCAACCTTGCCCATCATGACCAACGTGCCCCTTTGCCCCGAGTCCGCGCGCCTGCCCGTGGGCCTGCCGGACAGTTTTTTCGACCGCGACGCCCAGGTGCTGGCGCAGGCGCTGCTCGGCAAAGTCATCCGCCATCGCGTCGGCGATCTGTGGCTGAGTGCGCGAATCATCGAAACCGAAGCCTATTACTGCGCGGAAAAAGGCAGCCACGCCTCGCTCGGCTATACAGAAAAGCGTAAGGCTTTGTTTCTGGATGGCGGCCACATCTATATGTACTACGCACGCGGCGGTGATTCGCTGAACTTCAGTGCGCAGGGGCCGGGCAACGCGGTGCTGATCAAATCCGCCTATCCGTGGGTCGATGAAGTGAGCGGTCCGGCGAGTCTGGCGCAGATGCTGCTGAACAATCCCGATGCCCAGGGCCGACCGCGTCCGACACAGAAGCTCTGCGCCGGACAGACCCTGCTGTGCAAGGCGCTGGGTTTGAAAGTGCCGATGTGGGACGCCAAGCGTTTCGATCATGAACTGTTGCTGGTCGAGGACCCGGGACCGCCACCCGCGCAGATCATTCAAACCACCCGGTTGGGCATTCCGCTGGGCCGTGATGAACACTTGATGTATCGCTTCGTTGACGCTGCGTATGCGCAATGGTGCACGCGGAACCCGCTGCGACGGGGTCAGGTCGAAGGCCGGGATTATATTTTGCTTCCCGTAACCGACGCCGCATCCGTCAATGAATGATGTCCCTCCTGTGGGAGCGAGCCTGCTCGCGAAGGGGTCGTGCCAGCCAACGCTTCTATCGTCTGACACAGCGTATTCGCGAGCAGGCTCGCTCCCACAGGTCAGCAGTCAACCGCGTAACAATTACTTAAAGAATGAATGGAGTTTTTCTGTATGGGCCCATGGCTCGATAGCATCACTGGATGGCTCGGCGCCAATCCGCAGTGGTTGGCCGCAGCGGTGTTCATCGTTGCGTGCGTGGAGTGTCTGGCGATCGCCGGGCTGATCGTGCCGGGCACGGTGCTGTTGTTCGGCGTGGCGGTACTGGCCGGCAGTGGCGCGCTGTCATTGAGCGAAACACTGTTGCTGGGCTTTCTTGGCGGCATTCTTGGCGATCTGATGTCGTATTTCCTTGGCCGCCATTTCCACCAGAACATCCGCCGCCTTCCCGGGCTGCGCCATCACCCCGAATGGATGGCCGGCGCCGAGTCGTACTTCCAGCGCTATGGCATCGCCAGCTTGCTGGTCGGGCGTTTCATCGGCCCGCTACGACCAATGCTGCCAATGGTCGCCGGGATGTGCGACATGCCCTTCCCGCGTTTTTTCGCCGTCAGCCTGTTGGCCGCTGCTGGCTGGAGCCTGGCTTATCTGCTGCCGGGCTGGGCCACCGGCGCGGCGTTCCGTCTGCCATTGCCTGAAGGGTTCTGGCTGGAGGCCGGGATTGTCGCCGCCAGCATCGCGGTGATGGTCGGCCTGAGCGTCAACAGCAGCGTGCGCCGCCATCGTCGCGCGACAATCTGGATCGGCGGCATGAGCCTGCTGATCCTGATCGGTCTGTTCATCGGCTATCCATACCTCACCGCGCTCGACAACGGCGTGATGACCCTGGTGCAGGAGCACCGCCAGCCAGCGCTGGACGAAATCGCCGTGACGCTGACCCTGATCGGCGAATTCCGCAACATGCTGCTGTTCAGTGCCCTGCTCGTCATTCTGCTGGTGCTGTGCAAGCAGTGGCGCCAGGCAATGTTCGCGGGCGCCACCATGTTGGTCACCGCAATGGCCAATACCGGAACCAAGTATTTTTTCGCCCGGGTGCGCCCGGAAGTGCTCAGCGATCCATTGACCACCTACAGCATGCCCAGCGGCCACGCTTCTGGCGCATTCGCCCTGTTCCTGACGCTGGGTGTACTCGCCGGACGCGGTCAGCCGCCGCGCATGCGCCTGACCTGGCTGCTGATTGCCTGCATCCCGGCACTCTCTATCGCCCTGTCGCGGGTGTATCTGGGCGCGCACTGGCCAACCGACATATTGGCCGGGGCGATGCTCGCCAGTTGCGTGTGTGCTGCGATGCTGTGGTTGAGCCAACGTCAGGCGTCCCTTAATGCAATGCCGTTCAAGATCTGGTGGCTGATCCTGCCATCGATGGTTGCTCTGTTCGGCTTCTTCGTACTGCGCCACTTGCCACATACATTGTTGCGTTACGCCTACTAAAACAGACAACTCACAAGCCAGATTTTTTATACGCCGCTCTTTTGGAATATTCCGACAAGAGCGGCGTTGATTACCTACGCAAACTTCCCCTCCTGCGGTTAACTTTCCTGGTTATAAAACCGACGTTTCCGCATTCCCAATCGACGCCAAACTAGCGTTACATAGTCCAGCCGGAACACGGTGGCGAAGTATTTCGCGCAATAGAAAATCCGTGAATTCAATCCGCCCGGCTTGAGCACTTGCCAACAATCAATATTTATCCGGACCCGGCATTGAAGTTCTGCCGAGGCATTTATCAATTCATTCTTTGTCGAGTTATTCATGAGTCCAAAGATACCCCGCAAGACGCCTGTTACAACGCCGCATCAAACTGATCCGCACGCACCGGCACCACATCGCCCCTTGATCGATGCCAGCGCCGTTGAAATATCGAGAAGGACCGGTGGTCACGACCAGGCGCTGCACGCAACAACTTCCGGCAGCCCCCTCGCCGATGCAAACCCGAGACTTCCGGCGATCGAAATCTTTCAGTTACCGGCACACGGCGCTTATCGTTCTGAACATTCCACTTCAATAACCGATTACTGGTTGTCAGAGGCTTTTCTGCGTGGGATGAAGCCCGCTGACCCCGATGGATTTCGCTGGGTCGTTGGCAGAAAGTTCGTCGACGTCGAATATCAGGGCGCTTTGCAAACCACTCACGTCGGCGTGGATGAAACCGGCGCATGGCGCAGCAAGTTGCTGACCGAGCGCGTGCCCTCCGGACCGCTTTTGTATAAAAACGCAGACAGCCCCACCTGGCGCCTGACCGAACAACCCGCGCCGAAGCGAGCACGGCTCGCCCCCGCGACAACGCCCATCAATCAAAGCCGTTACAGTCCATCGGGGCGTTCGCCGGATGCTCAGGGTTACTACGAAATGCATCCGCTTTTTGCAGCGCGCACAGACGCCCCCCTGTTCGCCTTCAGGGATTCATTTGGCAATTTCATTCCGGTAGATCCTCCGTCGGGCGGATTCGCGGCGTCGCCGACCCACCTCAAACAGTGGACCGATCATGAGATCTGGCAGCTATATGGCTTGCAGGGCCAGGACATCGCGCGCTTTCGTGTCGAAGCTCAGGCCAGCGGCATGCCGCCACAGTGGGCACATCCCACAACCACCGGAAATCCGCTGACCGATCTGCTGCGCGACTCACTGCGCTGGCTGCATCCGCAGATGAGCCGTGCAGAGCGCGAAGCCTTTCTGCAATCGTTCAATCTGCTGCCCAGGCAATTGACCCGCTTGCAGCAGGAGATGAGCGACCATCTGGCGATTCCAGCCTGGGCACTGGCGCACAAGCGCCTGTTGGATGACATCACCCACCCGCAACGCTTTGAGCAATTGGCCACAGATGCGGTCGAGCAGCTCAACCTCAAGCACAATGCCCGCCACGACTGGTACGACGCCGAACAAGGCCTGACCCCCGAGGTCCGCGAAGCGCTGTTGAAACAGCTCGGTTACCTGCGCAACAAACACAATTGCCTGTATCGCACGGACATCCCGGCACTGTTTCGCGGTGACGAGCGCACGCCGTTCGAGCTGGCGAATGACGGCACCATGCTGCCCCGCTACCACCACAAACCCGGCGCCACCACGCACAAGCCGATCAGCGCGACGTTCAGTCTCGAGCAGGGCCAGATGTATGCCAGCGCCCCCGATCCCGCATACCTGCGTTTCAACAGCCAGACCCATAAATATCCGGGACGCGACGCGGGTGACAGCAGCTCAGACAGCGGCGCAAGCGACGCCGATGATTCAAGCAGTTCCTCATCCGACTGGTCTGATCCTGAGAGCCCCGTCGCCTGGGATCACGAGCGGGGTTATCGGTCCTCACGCACGCGGCAGACAGAAATGTTCATGTACGCCCTCGACACGCGCAATCTGGAAGTCGTCCCGCACGAAGAGAACATGGCGTTCAATTCCGCTGCGCGTGAGAACCCGCCGACCTGGTTTCCCTCCGACGATTTCGAGGGGCTGATTTCGGTCACCCGCAGCGGAGTTCCAGCCGAGCGTATCTGGTTGCTGAACACAGACCTGAGCAAAGGCGCCAGGGTCGCAGACATCAAGGAACAGGCCGGCGCGGACGCTGAGCGCATCGAGGCGGCGACCCATGCCGGGCACGCCAACAAATTCCAATACGACCGACTGATCGACAAAGTGGAAGCGGCAGGACTGCCAATCCTCAGGCTGTCAGGCAATAAAAACGAGTTTGCATACGACATCGCCTGGCCCTGAACCGGGCACGCCCATACAACGCCGGAGAGGAGACCGGCATCCTCATGCACACCATTAAAGGATTAATACGTGTCGAAACTCATCGTCCCTGCGACCCATATCGCCCACGTTCGCGCACTTGAAGTTACCCCCATCGACGTCTCGGCGAATCCCCATGCCCCGCCCACCCATATGCGCAATCAGACGCAGGCGCCTGACATTGATCCGTCGCTTCGCAAAACCCTCAAAGCCCTGGACAAGCATCTGGGCCTGCTACGCATCGGTGAGATCATGATCAGTCGGGTCGAGCTGCAATCGCTGGGGGCGACCATTGACGGTCAACCGGTCAGTGCGGCGAACGCCCACATCAAGAGCGTGGATCAGGCATTTCTCGACGGACTCAATTTTCAATCGGCGCAGGTGCAGTCGCGCTTGCAGGCCGTGGATTGCCCAGACAATGACATGGCGGCAATGCTGTTTTACGAAATTGCCTGCAAGCGCTCGGTGGATGCCGGCCCACTGTTCATCAGTGATAGGCCGCTGGTTTCCGGCAGCGCCATGGATCGCCTCAACAAGCTGGGCAAGGCTGCGCAAAAGCTGGAAATCCACCGTGCGGACGCGTTTGAAAACGCACCGGGCTGGATCAACAAGAGCAAAAGCTATTTGATGAGCGGCGCGGGAGTCGGCATGCAAGCCTTTGGCATCTACAGCAGCTACATGGCGCTGACCGATGCGATCAAGAAAGGCGAGGCACTGGAAATGCTGTACTACGGCGGATCCATCGCTGCAGAACTCGGCTCGCTGATCATCGAGCAGGGCCTGACCAGAACAGGCCAGGCGATGCTGACTCAGGGCAGCAACGTGCTGAGGGGTTTTGCGCTGACCTCAATCGGCAAATACATGAGCCGTGGTGCGGGACTGTTCGCCAGCGCGATTACCTTGCCGTTCGACATCGTTGACGCGATCAAATCCTTCAACGCCGCCGCCGCAACATCGGGCAAACAAGCTCAGGATCATTATTTCAGCGGTGCCCTGAGTGTAGCGGGCGCGGGTATCAGCCTGGTGCTGGGCGTCGCCGCGCTGGCCGGCTTCGGCAGCGTTGCCGGCCCGCTCGGCCTTGCGGCCGCTGCGCTGCTCATCGGCGGATCGATGATTTATCAGGCCGCCAGGGTCGTCGACGATATCGACGACTACATCGAACTGACGACACTCGAGCGTCTGCGCTCGGGATGGTTCGCCTTCACCGGCAAGGAACTGGACACCGAGGTGATGGATCGCTTCAAACTGTCCAGGCTTTACAGTGACTATGGAAAACAGCTCGAACTGTCGGCGAAAGACATGCTGGCCGGTGCTTACAAGGACTCCATCGCACAGGTAGTCAATGGCGCGTTTCGCGCTGAACTGCGCCCTGTCGAACTGTGGCGTTACCAGTGGGACGAAAGCGCCGGGCAGTTGCCGTTCAGACTCGACAGCCAGGCGGTGATCGTCGGCGGCGACGATGCAGTCGACGCAAGCCTCGGATTACCCGACAACCTCAAAGGCATGGTCAGCGGCAGCCCAGGCGAAGGCAAAGGCGTGTTCTGGCGCCTGGGTGATGGCAACGACCGCGTGGTTGGCGTCAAGGCGCGGCCCAACCTCTTCACCTACCGCGACGGCCATAAGGCACTGACGGGCGGCGACACAAATGATGCGTTCTACCAGGAAGTCTCTGATCAGGAACTGGATCGATCGAGCAAACCGCCGCACATCAATGTGCTGGATGGCGGCTCGGGCAACGACCTGGTTGCGTTCGAAGGCGTCCGCCCGATTACCGACACGCGTTACATCGGTCACGACGTCAACCTGCAAACCGGCAAGATCTCTCTTCGCGGCCCGGACTCTGCGAACGACACCCTCGAAGTCGCCCATCTGACCTCCATTGAAAACGTTGCGACCTTGCGCAAAGGCACAAGCACTATCACGGGCAATGACCAGCCCAACCAGATTTCCGCCAACGGTTACGACCGCATCAGCGCCGGCGACGGCAACGACACGATCGCAATCTCTGGTACCGAGTGCACGGTGGAGGGCGGCGGCGGCGAAGATCGCTATTACATCGCCGACACCAATGCACGTACAACGATCATCGAGTGTGGCGACCATTCGAGCCTGATCGAATTCGGCTGGCCGATGGCGGTCATTCAACGCTGGCAAATCATCGGCACCTCACTGGTGGTCAACTCCTTGCGCGGCAGGGACGGCAGCGACCCCGACCATGTGCTGACCCTTGAAAACGTCTACCAGACAGTCAACGGTCAGCGTCAATTGAACAATGCTCGGTGGGTGTTCCGCACTCTCGATGGCTATGAACTGCGCGCGCAACTGCCCACTCGACCTGGTGAAGCGTTGAGTCAGGACATCGAGGTTGCCGTCACTGTCAGCGGACGGCCGGCACCCGCCCCGGCAATCGTCAACGGTGGCACGGTGGCGCTGGACGGTCAGGACGTGCAGCGCCACTTCGTCGCACGTACCGAGCACAGGGTCGAATTCGTCGCCACAGGCAACGCTACCGGCGCCCGTACGATTTACCTGGATTACCAGGACAGCGAGATCGTCGACGTGGTGGTCAGCTATGGCGTGGAATTGCGCCAGGGTGTTTCGGGCAATACGCACCTGACCTACAACAACATCAGCCTGTCGATTCTGCTGCCATCCAAGGTGCTGGCCTTCAAGGGCGTGATCCAGACGATTGCCGCCGCGACGGGCTACAGTGGCCAAAACAGCCTGAAGGTCACGACACCGCTTCTGGCCCGGGACATCATGCTGGTCATGCAGGATGACGTTTCATACCGCGTGCAGGTGCCCGCGTTCGATTACCGGGACGACGCCAGAAATCCCGGCATCCGTGTGCTCAGCTCGCGGAGCTGGTTGAAGCGGCGCAACGGAAAATATCCATTCATCCGTCCGCTGGTCAGCGAGAAACCATCACTGGGCACCCAGAACAGCAAAGTGGTCATCGAATCGCGGCCGCACACCGGGATTTATCTGCTCGAAGGCAAAAGCGCGACCTACGACGTTTATCTCGCCAGCAACAGCATCCTGCGTCTGGCCACACCGGGCGCTGCGGCAAAAACGGCCAATGCATCGAGATGGAATCTGTTCACCCGTGCCCTGACAGAAACCGTCACGCGCGCCGACATTCAGCTCCAGGGCAACCGCCTGCGCATTGCCAGCGTCACGGTGGAGTTGCCGGACATCTTGGATGACACTCCGGTGGAGTCCATTTGTGTGGTGACGTCAGCCGGCAACATTTATGAAGTCTCGCTGCTGTTTGAGGTGTTGCAGCTGTATGTGATCGATGCTCGTGGCTACGCCAGTGTCGAGGCATTGCTGACGGATATCGACAAGCACAAACAGCGCCACGAACTGGCCGCGCGGGTCTACGTCACCCACATCGGTTACAAACCCGAGACAGCGGGCACGCTGGTTTACAACTCGGTGAGCAATCAATGGCGCCTGCTCAATGATCTGCAAGAGCGCGTCGACCGCGAAGGTCTGTTCATCCCGGTCAACATGAGCTGACGGTGCGCTGCCGGTTTCAACATCGTGTCAGGGTGGGCCTGCGCTGATCTTCGTTTGCGCCTTGAGTCATGCGTTTTGCAAGTGAAACTAGGCGAACAGTTCGCCCTGCAACTCGTCGAGTAATGCCTGGATCGCATCCAGCCGTTGCTGAGGGTCGTCGAGTTGCAGCAGATCGATCTTGTCTTCTTCGGCGAACGGCAACAGGTAGGCAAGCTGATTGGCCAGTGACTGTTGACCGGCGGCTTCAGTGCCCATGTCCAACGCTTCGACCATCGGGTGTTCGGCCAGCGCCTTGAGCAGCGCGACCAGATCGGCGTCCTCGTCCTGCAACGGTTGCTCGGGCTCATCGTCCAGCCATTCGACGTCGGCGACGATCAACTGATCGCGCTGCACTTCGGTGCGCAACACCGTGAAACGCCGCCCGCCCTGGATACGAATGCCGAGCAGGCCGTTGTCCTGTTGCTGGAAATCGGTGATCCGCGCTTCGCAGCCAACCAGCGCAAAACCTTCCGGCGCGACGCCGACTTCGCTGCCCTCAAGGATGCACACCACCCCGAAGCCGACGCCCTGTTTCATGCAGCGGCCGATCATGTCGAGGTAGCGCGCCTCGAAGATCTGCAGATCGAGGTTGCAGCCGGGGAACAGCACCGTGTTCAGCGGAAAAAGCGGCAGACTCATAGACATTTCCTTACACCACCATCGACACCGCCAACGGCAGGAACACCGCCGTGGCCACACCCATCAGACTCATTGCCAGCGCGGCGAACGCGCCGCACTCATCGTTTTCCTGCATCGCCACCGCCGTGCCGACCGCATGAGCGGTCATGCCCAGCGCCATGCCGCGCGCTTCGGGGCTATGCACGCCGAGGCGGGTCAGCAGCGCCGGGCCGAAGATCGCGCCGATGACCCCGGTGATCAATACAAACACCGCTGCCAGCGCCGCCACACCGCCGATCTGCTCGGCAACCAGCATGGCGATCGGCGACGTCACCGATTTAGGCGCCATGGTCATCAGGATCATGTGATCGGCACCGAACCACCAGCCCAGCGCCACGCCCATGCCCGTTGCGACCACCCCGCCTATCACCAGCGTAGTAAAAATCGGCCAGAACAATTGCCGGATGCGCCGCAGATTCAAATAGAGCGGCACCGCCAGCGCCACCGTGGCCGGCCCCAGCAGAATGCTGAGGATTTCGGTGCTCTTGCGATACTCCGCGTAGGTCAGGCCGCAGCCGACCAGCACACCGATCACCAACAACATGGAGACCAGCACCGGTTGCAGAAAGATCCAGCGGGTTTTCTCGAACGCCGCCAGCACCAGTTGATAGGCACCGAGGGTGATGCCAATGCCGAACAGCGGATGGTGAATCACCGACGCCCACGCGCCTTGCCAGTCGAACAGCATCAGGATTCCTCCGCCGGCGGCGCGTGACGTTTGACCAGCCGCTGCATGAGCACGCCGGCAAACGCCATCGACAGGATCAGCGAGACCACCAGCGCGCCGACGATCGCCCAGAAATCGGCGGCAATCGCCGTGGCATACACCATCACGCCCACCGCCGGCGGCACCAGCAGCAACGGCAGATAACGCAGCAGGCTGCCCGCTGCCTGATTCAGCGGCTCGCCGACTTCACCGCGAATGATCAGGAACACCAGCAACAGCAGCAGCCCGATGATCGGCCCCGGCAATATCGGCAACAGCAAATGATTGAGCGCCGTGCCGAGCAGTTGGAACAGCACCAGCAGGGTCAGGCCACGTAACAACATCTGACATCTCCGTCTTCTATTTCACCCAGCAGGGGCTCGGCATTATAAGCATGCCGGCGCTATGGACCGGCATTCGCCAAAAGCATGGTCGGTTGACCTGAGCAAATCGCCATGATGATCTACAGTGGTTCGCAGGCCGGTCAAATCCGCCCCCTGAAAAACTATAAAACCGATGAACCCAAGGAGAGTCTCAATGCCCTATGTTCCCGTTGCAGAGCTCAAAGATTATGTCGGCAAGGAACTTGGACGTTCCGAATGGCTCACCATCGATCAGGAGCGCATCAACCTGTTCGCCGAAGCCACTGGTGATTTTCAGTTCATTCACGTCGATCCGGTCAAGGCTGCGCAAACGCCGTTTGGCAGCACGATTGCCCATGGTTTCCTGTCGCTGTCGCTGATGCCGAAACTGATGGAAGACATCCTCGTGCTGCCCGAAGGCGTGAAGATGGTCGTCAACTATGGCCTGGACAGCGTGCGTTTCATCCAGCCGGTCAAGGTCAATTCGAAAGTCCGACTGAAGGTCGACATGGTCGAAGTGACCGAGAAAAAACCCGGCCAGTGGCTGCTCAAGGCCACCGCGACACTGGAGATAGAAGGCTCGGACAAACCGGCCTACATCGCCGAGCCGCTGTCACTCTGCTTCGTCTGATCATCCCGGATGCGAAGCAGCGCACGCTGTTTCGCGTCACGTCTGTATATATGCGGCGCATAGCTGCGGCATACTCGGTCGCCTAATTGCCCGGATCCCGCTATGCGCTCAATCGCTCGACTTGCACCCCTTGCCCTGACCCTGATGCTCACCGCTTGCGGCGACGGCGAATCGCTGTTGCCGCCGGATGCGCGCCTGCCCGATGGCGGACGCTATCGCGGTGAACTGGTCGACGGCTTGCTGCAAGGTCAGGGCCGCGTCGACTACCCCAACGGCAGTTGGTACGCCGGAGAGTTCGACAAGGGTCAGTGGCACGGGCAAGGCGAATGGCATGGCAGCAACGGCGAGGTCTATCGCGGCCAGTTCCAGCAAGGTCTGTTTGATGGACAGGGCAGCCTGAGCACCAATGCCAGCAGTTATACCGGTGGTTTCAAGCAGGGCCGGCGCGATGGCGAAGGTACGCTGAAAGAAAACGGCATGACCTATCGCGGCGAGTTCAAGGCTGACCAGTATTCCGGCCTCGGCCGCCTGGAAATGGACGACGGCAGTTCCTACCAGGGCCAGTTCGCCCACGGCAAACCCAACGGCGAAGGCCAGCGCGGCGATGCCAGCGGCAATTCGTTCACCGGCCATTTCGTCAACGGTCAACTGGAAGGCAACGGCACTTACAACAGCGCCGACGGCGATATCTACGTCGGCGGCTTCAAGAACAATCAATTGCACGGCAAAGGCCGCTACGAGAACGCCGACGGCGACGTCTGGCTCGGCCAGTTCAAGGAAGGCGCGCTGACCGGCAAGGGCGAACTGATCGGCGCTGATGGCAGCCATTACATCGGTGTGTTCAATGACTGGCGCTTCACCGGCCAGGGCCGTTTGAACCTTGCCGATGGCAGCTTCTACATCGGCGGCTTCGACAACGACAGCTATTCAGGACGCGGTACTCTGGTGCTGACCGATGGCAGCGTGCTCAGCGGCACCTGGATCAACGGCCAACGCGTACGCGACGCCGACGGCAAATTACTCCCCGACACTCTCGAACTCGGTTTGCTCGCCCAGGGTCGTCTGCTCGACGAGGCACTGGCGGCGATCCCCGCTTCGACTCCGGCAGTCGAGTTGTACACCCTGACCCTCGGCGGCGACGGCAAGCAAAGCGTGTTCCTGCGTGAATCCGATTACGTCGCCAACATGCTCAGTACGCGCTTCGGCGCCTACGGCCAGATCCGCCTGGTCAATCATCGCGATCATCTCGGCGACCGGCCGATGGCCACCCGCGAAAACCTGCGCCGCGCCGCGCAAGCCCTTGCCGAACGCAGCGGGCCGGAAGACCTGCTGTTCATTTATCTGACCAGCCACGGCACCGCCGAACATGAACTGGTGCTCGATCAGCCGCGCATGGAGCTGGCCGACCTGCCCGCCGATGAACTCGCCGCCGTGCTCGCGCCGCTGAAGCATCGCGACAAGGTCATCGTGATTTCCTCGTGCTATTCCGGTGGATTTATCCCGGCGCTGAAGGACGAACGCACGCTGATCATGACTGCCTCGCGCGCCGATCGGGTGTCGTTCGGTTGCTCGGAAGAAGCCAACTTCACTTATTTCGGCGACGCGCTGTTCGCCCAGGCGCTGAATCAGACCGACGACCTCGAACAGGCATTCAAACTGGCCAAGGCCACCGTTGCCGAACGCGAGCTGGCCGACGGTTTCGAAGCCTCGGAGCCGCAGATCTGGGCGCCGAAAACCGTGCTGTCGCACTGGCAACTGCTGCGCAAACAGCAAGCACGCAAAGCGTTGCAAAGCAGCGCATTGAACGACGCGGCGAAAAAAGGCAACTAAGCTGAACAGTATCAAGGGAGAGACACTATGTACTTGACGCCTCAGCACGTATTGCTTGCCGGAGCCACCGGACTGACCGGTGAACATCTGCTCGACCGTTTGCTCAACGAACCAACCATTACCCGTGTCCTCGCCCCTTCACGCCGGCCGCTGGCCGAGCATCCGCATCTGGAAAACCCGGTCGGTGACCCGCAGGCGTTTCTGCCGCAGCTCAGTGGCCGGGTCGATATCGCCTACTGCTGCCTCGGTACCACGATCAAACAGGCCGGCTCCGAAGAAGCCTTTCGCGCAGTGGATCTGGACATGGTCGTGGCGTTCGCCAAGCGCGCCCGGGAGATGGGCGCGCGGCACCTGATCGTGATCAGTGCGATTGGCGCCGATCCGAATTCCTCGGTGTTCTACAACCGGGTCAAGGGTGAAATGGAACAGGCGCTGCGCGCGCAGAACTGGCCGCAACTGACCATTTGCCGACCTTCGCTGTTACTCGGCGAACGCACCGAACCGCGTCTGGTCGAGCAACTGGCCGGGCCGTTGTCGAAGCTGATTCCGGGCAAATACCACGGCATCGAAGCGTGCCAGTTGGCGCGAGCGATGTGGCGCCTGGCGCTGGAAGAACAGGATGGCGTGCGGGTGATTGAATCGGATGAGCTGCGCAAGTTAGGCAAATAATGCCGGGACTTTGTGGTGAGGGGATTTATCCCCGTTCGGCTGCGCAGCAGTCGTCGCTTTTACAATTTTTTTGGGGGGGCGCTTCGCACCCCAGCGGGGATAAATCCCCTCGCCACAGAGGTTGTGCGACCCCCTACAATCCACCAGTCGCCTGAAAGCCCACGCCAATCACGGTGAGCAACGACAACGGCAACAACAGCGTATCGAGCAACGCGCTGGCCGGCAGGTCCACTCCCGGATAGCTCGGCGCCTCGGCACCGAACCGGTCCATCGCACAACACCCGCCGTTCAACGCATACAAATCCAGCCGCGTCCCGGCATACACCACCGGCGCGCCGGGTTTGGCCGCATCCAGCGTGCGCACGGTAGCGCATCCAGCCAATTGCAGGGCCAGCACAAGCACCAGCAGCTTATTCATCACTGCTCAAGTGATGCTCACCCCAACGCGGCAGCATGTCCTGCGGGATGCCGAGCAGATTGAGGATCCGCGCCACAACGAAGTCGATCAGATCATCGATGGTCTGCGGCTGGTGATAGAAGCCCGGCGAGGCCGGTAGTATCGTCACGCCCAGATTCGACAGCTTGAGCATGTGCTCCAGATGAATGCTCGAGTATGGCGCCTCGCGCGGCACCAGAATCAACTGGCGGCGCTCTTTCAGCGTAACGTCCGCCGCGCGTTCGATCAGGTTGTTGCAGGCGCCGGTGGCAATCGCCGACAGCGTGCCGGTCGAACACGGCACCACTACCATGGCTGCCGGCGCGCCGGAGCCCGAAGCCACCGGCGACATCCAGTCTTCCTTGCCATACACGCGAATCTGCCCGGCAGCGGCGCCGGTGTATTCGGTCAGAAACGCCTGCATCATCTGCGGCTTGTTCGGCAGGGACACATCGGTCTCGGTGGCCATTACCAGTTGCGCCGCCTTGGAGATCAGGAAGTGCACTTCGCGATCTTCGCGCACCAGGCAATCGAGCAGGCGCAAGCCGTACTGCGCGCCCGATGCGCCGGTCATCGCCAGGGTGATGCGTTCCGGGCCGCTGGCTTGGGAAAAAGTGTTCATTGCAGTGCCTCGGCGAGCTTGCCGTGCAGGCCGCCGAAGCCGCCGTTGCTCATGATCACCACGTGAGTGCCGGGCTGCGCCTGGCTCTTCACGCGCTCGATGATGCCTTCCAGCGAATCGCTGACGATGGACGGCACGGTGCATAACGCTGCGGTGGCGCCGAGGTCCCAACCGAGGTTGGCCGGGGCATACCAGATCACCTGATCGGCATCGACCACGCTGTCCGGCAGACCGTCACGGTGGGCGCCGAGCTTCATCGAATTGGAGCGCGGCTCGATGATCGCAATCAGTGGCGCGTCGCCGATGCGTTTGCGCAGGCCATCAAGCGTGGTGGCGATAGCGGTCGGGTGGTGAGCGAAGTCGTCGTAAATGGTGATGCCGCGCACCTCGGCGACTTTCTCCATGCGTCGTTTGACGTTCTTGAACGCGCTCAAACCGGCGATGCCCATCGATGGCACCACGCCAACGTGACGCGCCGCAGCCAGCGCGGCCAAGGCATTGGCGACGTTGTGTTGACCGGTCAATTCCCACTCGACGGTGCCCTGGGACACGCCTTCGAACATCACTTCGAACGCCGAGCCGTCCTCGCTCAGTAGTTTTACCTGCCACTGACCGCCGGCGCCGGTGGTTTGCACCGGGGTCCAGCAACCCATCTCGATCACGCGCTGCAAGGCCGGCTCGGTGGTCGGATAGATAACCAGCCCTTCGCTCGGAATGGTGCGCACCAAGTGGTGGAACTGACGTTCGATTGCTGGCAGATCGGGGAAGATGTCGGCGTGATCGAACTCAAGGTTGTTCAGGATCGCGGTGCGCGGACGGTAGTGGACGAACTTCGAGCGCTTGTCGAAGAACGCGCTGTCGTATTCGTCAGCCTCGATGACAAAGAACGGCGTACCGCCCAGGCGCGCCGACACCGAGAAATTCTGCGGCACGCCGCCGATGAGGAAACCCGGGCTCATCCCGGCATGCTCCAGCACCCAGGCGAGCATGCTGCTGGTGGTGGTTTTGCCATGCGTACCGGCCACGGCCAGCACCCAGCGACCTTGCAGCACGTGGTCAGCCAGCCACTGCGGGCCGGAGACGTACGGCAGGCCTTTGTTCAACACATATTCCACCGCCGGGTTGCCACGGGACATGGCATTACCGATCACCACCAGATCCGGCGCCGGATCGAGCTGTGCCGGGTCATAACCCTGCGTCAGCTGAATGCCCTGGGCCTCGAGCTGCGTGCTCATCGGCGGATAGACGTTGGCGTCGGAGCCGGTGACGTGATGGCCCAGCTCTTTGGCCAACACCGCCATCGAGCCCATGAAAGTCCCGCAGATACCCAGAATATGAATGTGCATAGTCGACCTCGTAAAACATGGCCGCAGGTTAGCGTAGGGAGGGGGAAATGGCACTCTTTAGCTGAAGGATGGAGACGGGTTGGCGGCTACATCTGCGCACGGCTTCAGACCGCAGCCCCTCACCCCAGCCCTCTCCCGAGGGAGAGGGAGCCGATCTCGGTCGCTTTCAAATTTTTAGTTCGGCTCGATATTTCAGGTCGGCGTAAATCGCCAAAACACCTCGGTCAGTCCCCTCTCCCTCTGGGAGAGGGTTAGGGTGAGGGCTTTCAGCTGACACGCCGCTCAATTCCGTGTTTACGCAGTTTTCTATAAAGGGTGTTGCGGCTTACGCCCAGTTGCTGCGCTGTATGGGTCATGTGCCAGCGCGTCTGCTCCAGCGCATTGAGCAATGCAAGACGCTCGGCGTCGTCCAGTGGCTGGGCGGCGATCTGCGCCGCCACCACCGCCGGCCGCGCCTGCCGAATCATCACCGGCAAATCCTCAACGCCGACCCGCCCGCCATCACACAACGCCGCCAGCGTACGCAGGACATTGCGCAGCTGCCGCACATTGCCCGGCCAGTTGAATGCCAACAACGCCTGCCGCGCCGGTTCGTCGATCAGAATCGTTTCGCCCCCTGCCTCCTCGGCCAGCAGAAAATCCAGCAACTGCGATTTATCACTGCGCTCACGCAACGCCGGCAACGCCACTTCCAGCCCGTTCAAGCGGTAATACAGGTCTTCACGGAAACTGCCGTCCTCGACTCGTTCGAGCAAATTGCGGTGCGTCGCACTGATGATGCGCACGTCCACCGCTTGCGGTTCACCGCCAATCGGCACCACTTGCCGATCTTCCAGCACACGCAGCAAACGCGTTTGCAACGCCAGTGGCATGTCGCCGATTTCGTCGAGGAACAAGGTGCCGCCATCGGCCTGTTGCAGCTTGCCGCGCATGCCGTCCTTGCGTGCGCCGGTGAAGCTGCCGCCGCGATAGCCGAACAGTTCGCTCTCGATCAGGCTTTCCGGAATGGCCGCGCAATTGAGTGCGACAAAAGCGTTGCCGCAGCGCTGGCTGGCCTGATGCACTGCCTTGGCGAACGCTTCCTTGCCCGAGCCGGTTTCGCCGTTGATCAACAGCGGCACGTCGCGCTCGAACACGCGCAGGGCTTTGCGAAACTCCGCCTGCAACGCTTCGTCGCCGAGGCAAATGCCGGACAGGCGGGGCGCTGGAGCAGTGATTGGCGTTGGAACAATGGCAGTAGGTTTGCGCGATTCACCGCGCAACACGGCAAACAGATGCCGGCCATCACGGGTGCGCAGCGGCCAACTGGCGCTGGCGTTGGCACTCGCGCGACCAAGCAGGTCATCCAGCGAACAATCGAAAAACGCTTCCACCGATTTACCGAGCAAACCGCCGCGAATATGCCCGAGCAGGTTCAGCGCACTCTGGTTGACTGCGCTGATCCGCCCTTCGCCGTCAAACGCCAGCAGCCCTTCGCTGAACAGGCCGACGGACTCGGCCTGCAGATGGAAACGCAGCAACCACTGATTGTCGAAACAGCGCAGGAAGTAGCAGCTCTCGATCATTTTCGCCGACAGGTTGACCAGCGCCATGGTGTGGAACTGGCTCTGCCGCGAGACGTCCGGCCGCGCCGAAGACACATCGAGTACCGCCAGCAATTCACCATGGGGATCGAACACCGGGCTCGCCGAACAGGTCAGCCCGGTGTGGCGGCCGCGAAAGTGTTCATCCTGGTGAATGGTCAGCGCCTGACGCTCGACCAGGCAGGTACCGATGCCGTTGGTGCCTTCGCAGGCTTCGCTCCAGTCAGCGCCGAGCCAGAGCCCGGCGCGCTCGAAAATCTTCCGTTCGGCCGGCGCGGTGACGCAGTTGAGGATCACACCGCGCGCGTCAGTCAGCAGCACCGCATGGCCGGCGCCGGAGAGTTGTTGATGCAGGCTGCTCATCTCGGTACCGGCGATTTGCAGCACTTGTTGCAGACGTTCGCGACTTTCCAGTACTCGGCCATGCTCAAGCACGGTCGGCGCCATGGTCACAGAAGGATCGAGGTGATAGTCCTCAAGGCAGCGCAGCCACGAACGGGCGATCGATGGATCGGCGCCGGGGCCGTGCAGGTGCGGTTTGCCCTGGGTGACGGTGAGAACCTGGCGGGCATGGCGACTCAAATGGTTGTCGTGCATTTCTTATTGTTCTCCCCGGGGCGCGACGGCCCAAAGCATGAGGTGACGCCCAGCATCCTCCAGCGGCTCCGGCATTGCAATGCTGGCAAGACCGTCCGGTCACGGGCTGTGCCGCAAGCGGTACAAACTGTCACCCGTGCTGTACCGAAACCGTCACAGCGCCCATCCATTCGTCCGAGACAAACCGGCCAAGCCCTTGATTTGCCTGACCTGCACGGCAGTGGCCCGAGCCTTGCTCTACGCTTATAGCAAGCGCACTTGCGCGTTTCTCTAATAAGTACAAAGCCAAGGAGAACATCATCATGCGTTACGCCCACCCCGGTACTGACGGCGCCAAAGTCTCGTTCAAGAGCAAGTACGGCAACTACATCGGCGGCGAGTTCGTCGCGCCGGTCAAAGGTCAGTACTTCACCAATACCTCGCCAGTCAATGGCCAGCCAATTGCCGAATTCCCCCGCTCCACCGCCGAAGACATCGACAAGGCGCTGGACGCTGCCCACGCCGCCGCCGATGCGTGGGGCGCCACTTCCGTGCAGGCACGCTCGCTGATCCTGCTGAAAATCGCCGACCGCATCGAAGAGAATCTCGAACTGCTGGCGATCACCGAAACCTGGGACAACGGTAAAGCCATCCGCGAAACCCTCAACGCCGACATCCCGCTCGCCGCTGACCATTTCCGTTATTTCGCCGGTTGCCTGCGCGCCCAGGAAGGCAGCGCTGCGGAAATCGACGGCAACACCGTGGCCTACCACATCCATGAACCGCTGGGCGTGGTCGGCCAGATCATCCCGTGGAACTTCCCGCTGCTGATGGCCGCGTGGAAGCTCGCGCCAGCGCTGGCCGCCGGTAACTGCGTGGTGCTCAAACCTGCCGAGCAAACCCCGCTGGGCATCTGCGTGCTGATGGAACTGATCGGCGACCTGCTGCCGCCGGGCGTGCTCAACGTCGTGCAAGGCTTCGGTAAAGAGGCCGGCGAAGCACTGGCAACCAGCAAGCGCATCGCCAAGATCGCTTTCACCGGCTCGACCCCGGTCGGCTCGCACATCATGAAATGCGCAGCGGAAAACATCATTCCGTCGACCGTGGAACTGGGCGGCAAGTCGCCGAACATATTCTTCGAAGACATCATGCAGGCCGAGCCGAGCTTCATCGAAAAAGCCGCCGAAGGCCTGGTGCTGGCGTTCTTCAACCAGGGCGAAGTGTGCACCTGCCCTTCCCGCGCGTTGGTGCAGGAATCGATCTACGACGAATTCATGCAGGCAGTGATGAAGAAAGTCAGCCAGATCAAACGTGGCGACCCGCTGGACACCGACACCATGGTCGGCGCCCAGGCATCGGAGCAGCAATTCGACAAGATCCTCTCGTACCTGGAAATCGCCAAGGGCGAAGGTGCGGAACTGCTGACCGGCGGCAAGGTGGAAAAACTCGAGGGCAGCCTGGCCACCGGTTATTACATCCAGCCAACCCTGCTCAAGGGCACCAACAAGATGCGCGTGTTCCAGGAAGAAATCTTCGGCCCGGTGGTGAGCATCACCACCTTCAAGGACGAAGCCGAAGCCCTGGCGATTGCCAACGACACCGAGTTCGGCCTCGGCGCCGGCCTGTGGACCCGCGACATCAACCGCGCCTACCGCATGGGCCGGGCGATCAAGGCCGGTCGCGTGTGGACCAACTGCTATCACCTGTACCCGGCGCACGCCGCGTTCGGCGGTTACAAGAAGTCCGGCGTCGGGCGTGAAACCCACAAAATGATGCTCGACCATTATCAGCAGACCAAGAACCTGCTGGTGAGCTACGACATCAATCCGTTGGGATTCTTCTGAATCAGACGGGGTGAGGCAGTTGTTCCTGCTTCGCCCTCTGGATTGTCTTCGCGAGCAGGCTCGCTCCCACAGGTGATTTATGGTCGTACGCAATCCCCTGTGGGAGCGAGCCTGCTCGCGAAAGCGTTGTGCCATTCAACCCAATGGCTTGGCTGTAGCCGGGCCAATAAAACAATAAAAATGGTGAACCCTATGCCAAGCGAATCCCCGGCCGGCGCTCCGGCGACCGGCTCCTCCGTCGACTTCGAAAAAGTCGGCACCGATTATTTCCAACAACGCGAACTGAAAAAAGGCGCCGCCGGCTGGGTCCTGCTGGTGGGCCTCGGCGTCGCTTATGTGATTTCCGGCGACTACGCCGGCTGGAATTTCGGCCTCGCCCAGGGTGGCTGGGGCGGGATGTTTCTCGCCACGCTGCTGATGGCGACCATGTACCTGTGCATGTGTTTTTCCCTGGCCGAATTGTCGTCGATGATTCCCACCGCTGGCGGCGGCTACGGTTTCGCCCGCAGTGCGTTCGGGCCGTGGGGCGGTTTTCTCACCGGCACCGCGATCCTCATCGAATACGCCATCGCCCCCGCCGCCATCGCGGTGTTCATCGGTGCCTACTGCGAGTCGCTGTTCGGTATTGGCGGCTGGATGATCTATCTGGCGTTCTACATCATCTTCATCGCCATCCACATTTTCGGGGTCGGCGAAGCGCTCAAGCTGATGTTCATCATTACCGCCGTCGCCGCGCTGGCGCTGGGGGTGTTTCTAGTGGCGATGGTGCCGCACTTCGACGTTGCCAACCTGCTCGACATCCCGGTGACCACTGCGGTCGGTGCCAGCCCGTTTCTGCCGTTCGGCTATGTCGGCGTGTGGGCGGCGATTCCCTATGCGATCTGGTTTTTCCTCGCCGTCGAAGGCGTGCCATTGGCCGCAGAAGAAACCAAAAACCCCAAGCGCGATCTGCCGCGTGGCCTGATAGGGGCAATGCTGGTGCTGCTGATGTTTGCCCTGCTGATTCTGATCGTCGGCCCTGGCGGCGCTGGTGCGAATTCGCTGCTGACCTCCGGTAATCCACTGGTCGAAGCACTGAGCAAAGCCTACGGTGGCTCGACCTGGATGGGCAGCTTCGTCAACCTTGTCGGTCTGGCTGGGCTGATTGCCAGTTTCTTCTCGATCATCTACGCCTACTCGCGGCAGATCTTCGCGCTGTCGCGGGCCGGTTATCTGCCGCGCAAACTGTCGCAGACCAACAAGAGCAAGGCACCGGTGCTGGCTCTGGTGATTCCCGGCATCATCGGCTTTGGTCTGTCGCTGACCGGCCAGGGCGATTTGCTGATTCTGGTCGCGGTGTTCGGCGCGACCATTTCCTATGTGCTGATGATGGCCGCACACATCACCCTGCGTATCCGGCGCCCCAAAATGGACCGGCCGTATCGCACGCCGGGCGGCATTTTCACCTCGGGTGTGGCGCTGGTGCTGGCGTGCATCGCCGTGGTGGCGGGTTTCCTCGTCGATCCACGGGTGGTGATCGGCGCCGCGATCATCTATGGAGTGTTAATTGCTTACTTTGCTTTCTACAGTCGGCATCACTTGGTAGCAGGCACGCCGGAAGAAGAATTCGCGGCGATTCAAAAAGCTGAACAAGCCTTGCACTGATTGTCGAAAACCACGGCGCAGAGCTGTTCTGCGCCGTCACGGAGAACGCTGAATGGCCAGTTTTGCTCACACGGTCGGCGCGCAGACTTACCGCTTCGACAGCCTCAAAGACGTCATGGCCAAGGCCAGCCCCGCCCGCTCGGGGGATTTTCTCGCCGAGGTCGCCGCGCTCAACGACGGCGAACGGGTGGCCGCGCAAATGGCCCTGGCGGACATCCCGCTCACCCACTTCCTGCAGGAAGCGCTGATCCCCTACGAAGCCGACGAAGTCACCCGGCTGATCATCGACACCCACGACAAACAAGCCTTCGCCGTGGTCAGTCACCTGACCGTTGGCGGCTTTCGCGACTGGCTGCTCAGTGACGCGGCGGACGAAACCAGCCTGCGCGCCCTCGCCCCCGGCCTGACCCCGGAAATGGTCGCCGCCGTGTCGAAGATCATGCGTGTACAGGATCTGGTGCTGGTCGCGCAGAAAATCCGCGTGGTCACCCAATTTCGCGGCACCCTCGGTTTGCGCGGGCGCCTGTCGACCCGCCTGCAACCCAACCACCCGACTGACGAGCCGTCCGGCATCGCCGCGAGCATTCTCGACGGCCTGCTCTACGGCAACGGCGATGCAATGATCGGGGTCAACCCGGCCACCGACAGCATCGCTTCGATCTGCGCGATGCTGGAGATGCTCGACGCAATCATCCAGCGCTACGACATCCCGACTCAAGCCTGCGTGCTGACCCACGTCACCACCTCGATCGAGGCGATCAACCGTGGCGTGCCGCTGGATCTGGTGTTCCAGTCGATTGCCGGCACTGAGGCGGCCAATGCCAGTTTCGGTATCAATCTGAATGTCTTGCAGGAAGGCTACGACGCCGGGCTCAGTCTCAAGCGCGGCACACTCGGGCAGAACCTGATGTATTTCGAAACCGGTCAGGGCAGCGCGCTGTCGGCCAACGCCCACCACGGCGTCGATCAACAGACTTGCGAGACACGGGCCTACGCCGTGGCGCGACATTTCAAGCCGTTCCTGGTGAACACCGTCGTAGGATTTATCGGCCCGGAGTACCTCTACAACGGCAAGCAGATCATCCGCGCCGGCCTTGAAGATCACTTCTGCGGCAAGCTGCTCGGCGTTCCGATGGGCTGCGACATCTGCTACACCAACCACGCCGAAGCCGACCAGGACGACATGGATACCCTGCTGACGTTGCTCGGCGTCGCCGGGATCAACTTCATCATGGGCATCCCCGGCTCCGACGACATCATGCTCAATTACCAGACCACTTCGTTTCACGACGCCTTGTACGCCCGCCAGACCCTGGGCCTGAAACCGGCGCCGGAGTTCGAACAATGGCTGGCCAACATGGGCATCTTCACCCAGGCGGACGGCAAGGTTCGCTTCGGCAACAACCTGCCGCCGGCCTTCCGCCAGGCCTTGGCGCACTTGGGATAAGTCTTATGGAAAAACCACCGGTCGATCCGCAAAACCCCTGGCTGGAACTGCGCCGCCTGACCCCGGCGCGGATTGCCCTGGGCCGCACCGGCACCAGTCTGCCGACGCGGGCGCAGCTGGATTTTCAGTTTGCCCACGCCCAAGCCCGTGATGCCGTGCATCTGGCCTTCGATCACAGCGAAATCAGCGCACAACTGAGCGAGCGCGGGCGGGAAACCCTGGCGCTGCAAAGCGCCGCGCCGGATCGACACACCTATCTGCAACGCCCGGATCTGGGGCGCAAGCTCAGCGATGAATCGGCGCAGACCTTGCGCGACTACGCCAGCGAACACCCGGGCGGCGTCGATCTGGTGATGGTCGTCGCTGATGGCCTGTCGGCGCTGGCGGTGCACCGCCACACGCTGCCGTTCCTGACGCGCCTGGAAGAACAGATGAGCGGCGACGGCTGGTCCGTGGCACCGGTGGTGCTGGTCGAGCAGGGCCGCGTCGCCATCGGTGACGAAATCGGCCAGCTGCTCGGGGCGAAAATGGTGGTGATGCTGATCGGCGAGCGCCCGGGCTTGAGTTCACCGGACAGCCTCGGGCTGTATTTCACCTACGCGCCGAAGGTCGGCCTCACCGACGCCTATCGCAATTGCATTTCCAATGTTCGGCTTGAAGGCCTGAGCTACGGCATGGCGGCGCATCGCTTGCTGTATCTGATGCGCGAGGCCTGTCGGCGGCAGCTGTCGGGGGTCAATCTGAAGGATGAAGCTCAGTTGCACACATTGGAGGCGGACGACGCTGTCGACATGAAAGGCAATTTCCTGCTCGATCCACCGCCAGCCTGAACCGTTTCCGCATTGCCTTTCTGCGCTGCTTTCAGGCAGGATCGACGCACGGCCGCCCGGGTTTCCCATCGCCGTCAGAGCAGTTGAAGACAGCCACTTGAAGACGAGACCTATCATGCGGATTATTCAAGCGACCCTCGAACATCTGGATTTGCTGACTCCTTTGTTCGTCAAATATCGCGAGTTCTACGGCTCCCTGCCTTACCCGGATTCCTCTCGCGCGTTTCTCGAAAAACGCCTGCGCCGCAAAGAGTCGGTGATCTATCTGGCCCTGGCCGACGATGACGACAAGAAACTCATGGGTTTCTGCCAGCTCTATCCGAGCTTCTCTTCGTTGTCGCTCAAACGCGTGTGGATTCTCAACGATATCTACGTTGCCGAAGATGCTCGCCGGCAACTGGTCGCCGACAATCTGATCCGTACCGCGAAGAAAATGGCCAAGGAAACCCAGGCCGTGCGCATGCGCGTCTCGACCAGCGCGAACAACGAAGTGGCGCAGAAAACCTACGAATCGATCGGTTTCAAGGAAGACACCGAGTTCAAGAACTACGTACTGCCGATCAGCGACGAGCTCTGACTCCAACGGCTTCGGTGATGAGGGAGTTCGCTCCCTCGCCACGGCCACCTTTTCCCTGACAATTGCTCACTTCGCGACACTCCCCGCTACAAAACCGACGCGCTTTTCATCGCTCAGACCGTATAATCCCGATCTTTCCGGCTTGTAAGAAAAACTACACCCCGCTGTAGGCTTACACGAAGTCATCCGCACAGGCCTGCCGAGTCGGGCCGTCATACAGGTGCCCCCATGGATTTCAACCCGCTCGACCTAATCCTGCATCTCGATGTGTATCTCGATTTGCTGGTGAACAACTATGGGCCATGGATCTACGCCATCCTGTTTCTGGTGATCTTCTGTGAAACCGGTCTAGTGGTGATGCCGTTCCTGCCGGGCGACTCGCTGCTGTTCATCGCTGGCGCGGTGGCGGCCGGCGGCGGCATGGATCCGGTGCTGCTCGGTGGCCTGCTGATGCTGGCGGCGATCATGGGCGACAGTACCAACTACGTGATAGGACGCACGGCCGGGGAGAAGCTGTTCAGCAACCCGAACTCGAAAATCTTCCGTCGCGATTACCTGCAAAAAACCCACGACTTCTACGACAAGCACGGCGGCAAGACCGTGACCATGGCGCGCTTCCTGCCGATCATCCGCACCTTCGCGCCGTTCGTCGCGGGCGTGGCGCGGATGCCGTACCCGCGTTTCTTCGGCTTCAGCGTGCTCGGCACCATCCTCTGGGTCGGCGGTCTGGTCACTCTGGGTTACTTCTTCGGCAACGTGCCGTTCATCAAGAAAAACCTCTCGCTGCTGGTGGTGGCAATCATCCTGCTGTCGCTGGTGCCGATGATCATCGGCGTGGTGCGCAGCCGGTTCGGCGGCACCAAAGTGCAATCGCACTGATCCGATGTGGTCACTGAGCGCCTGGCGACGCCGGCGCCTCTTGGCCAGGCACCCGATTGCCGACGACCTGTGGCAACGGGTGCGCCATCAACTCTCCTTCCTCGATGGCATCAGCGCTGCTGAAGACCAGTGGTTGCGCGAAGCCTGCGTGCTGTTTCTCGACGACAAACACCTGACCGCCCTGCCCGGTGTCGAACTGCATCAGGAGCAACGCCTGCTGCTCGCCGCCCAGGCGCAGTTGCCGTTGCTGCACCTCGGCGATCTGAACTGGTACCAGGGTTTCCACGAGATCGTGCTGTACCCGGATGACTTCCTCAGCCCGCAACGCCATCGCGATGCCAGCGGCGTCGAGCATGAGTGGGACGGCGAACACAGCGGTGAAGCCTGGCAGCAGGGGCCGGTGATTCTCGCCTGGCCCGGCGTACAGGCCAGCGGTGGCTGGGAAGGCTACAACCTGGTGATCCACGAACTGGCGCACAAGCTCGATATGCTCAACGGCGACGCCAACGGCCTGCCGCCATTGCACGCCGACATGCGCGTCAGCGACTGGGCCAAAGTGATGCAGGCCGCTTACGACGACCTCAACCGCCAACTCGACCACGATCCAGACGCCGAAACCGCCATCGATCCCTACGCCGCCGAGAACCCGGCAGAGTTCTTCGCCGTCGCCAGCGAATACTTCTTCAGCGCCCCGGATCTGCTGCACGAGGCTTATCCACAGGTCTACTTGCAACTGCAGCTTTTCTACCGGCAGGATCCGTTGGGCAGACTGCGGCAACTTCAGGCCACAGACCCGGTCTATCAGGCGCACGACTGAGCTCTGCACGACTTCTGGTACGTGGCGTCGGCGTAGGAATGTGCCTATAATCGCCGCCACTTTTTGGTCAATCCGGCCAAGTGTTTTTGGTCAACTACGGGGGCAACGCCCAATGAGCTACAGCAAGATTCCGGCTGGCAAAGACCTGCCGAACGACATCTACGTCGCGATCGAGATCCCGGCCAACCACGCGCCGATCAAATACGAAATCGACAAAGACAGCGATTGCCTGTTCGTTGACCGTTTCATGGCCACCCCAATGTTCTACCCGGCCAACTACGGTTACATCCCGAACACCCTGGCTGACGACGGTGATCCCCTCGACGTGCTGGTCGTGACTCCTTACCCGGTTGCTCCAGGCTCGGTAATCCGCGCCCGTCCGGTCGGCATCCTGAACATGACCGACGACGGCGGCGGCGATGCCAAAGTCATCGCCGTGCCACACGACAAGCTGTCGCAGCTGTACGTCGACGTGAAGGAATACACCGACCTGCCACCCCTGCTGATCCAGCAGATCGAGCACTTCTTCGCGAACTACAAGGATCTCGAGAAGGGCAAGTGGGTCAAGATCGAAGGCTGGGCCGGTGCAGACGCCGCCCGCGAAGCGATCACCAAGTCGGTTGCCGCCTACAAGGGCTAAGCAATTGCGCCTTGCGTGACGCTTGAAAAAACCCCGGATTTCCGGGGTTTTTTGTTATTGGCGTCTGCATAATCGACTCGGTTGTTCAGGTCGATGTAACTCGAAATACACCTTGGTCGGCCCCCTCTCCCTCCGGGAGAGGGTTGGGGTGAGGGGCTCTTGAAAAAGCCCGACTAAACAAACCGTTTAAATTCCTACATGCAGTTTTAATCTGTTTAATTTCCCACAAGTACGTCTTACATCCCGTCGCAAAATACAGGCTTTTTTTGAACGCCCGGTTTATTCAAACCGCTCTAGTCCGGCCGTAGACTCCGTGTTTATGAGAAAGAACACTAGCGGTCCACGATTCAAGGCACTCCTGGAAGCAGCGAACATCAGCACCACGGATTTCGCAAGGTTCTGGGGCACGGAAGCCCGAAACGTTCATAACTGGTACACCCGGGGCGTCCCGGCGTATCGCATGGAAGAAGTCTCACGCCTGTTGTCGGTCAATAGTGAATGGCTGAAAACCGGGGAAGGCGTCAAGGAGGTCGCGCGCCTGCACCCACCCGCCAGCAATGGCGACACGTTCGATGCCCAGGCCATCTGCGGCGTCTACACAGTCATCAACCCCAGCGACATCGACCTGGCATTTTTCAAGGAAACCCCGATCGCCAACGGCGACGGTAAAACCCACGTCATCCTCGCCCCCGACCAGTCCCTGCGCCTGCCCCGCGCCCACCTCGATCAACTCGACATCCAGCACGCCAACGCCATCTGCGCGCACATGATCGGCAACAGCATGGCCGATCGCATCGAAGACGGCTCCATCGTCGCCATCGACCGCGGACTGACCCAGGTCGTCGACGGCGAAATCTACGCCGTAGAGCACGACGGCATGCTGCGCATCAAATACCTGCACCGCATGCCCGGCAATGGCCTGCGCATGCGCAGCCACAACAGCGCCGAATACCCCGATGAGGTCTTCCGGCCGGCGCAGATCGAAGAGCAGCGGATTCACATTCTTGGCTGGGTGTTCTGGTGGTCGACACTGGGCAAGCGCCGGCCGGTGGTGCCGTTTCTGTGATGCGTACGCTGATATCAAGCTTTGCGCAAACCTGTGGGAGCGGGCTTGCCCGCGAAGAGGCCCTGACAACCGGTACAAATCCCGAGTTTATACCGCTTCAGTCGCTCTAAACCGCACTTGAGGCTGGGAATCCAGAGCAAAACTCAGTATCCTGCGCCCCACATTCGCGCATCGACCCGCCCAGCGGCTCGGATGACGCCCGACGAGGCAGACCAACGTCTGACCAAGTCCCACAGCCGGACGCAGATCCGGATGTACGTTTTGAAGGCTGGCGCGGTTTACCAAAAATAAACCAAGCCAGTCCCCGAGAAGCCGGCCACAAGCCGGCTTTTTAATGCCTGCAAAAAGGCTACGCCTCTCGCTTGGAAGGAATCGAACAAGCTGGGCACTACAGTTCCGAAGCGCTTCACAAGGAAGTTAAAACGTGCGATTCACCCCTCGTTTCACACTGCTTGGACCGGTCATCCTGATCGCTGCGATGAGTTTTTATCTCTCAGGCTGCGTCGGTGCCATCGTGGCTTTGCCTGAGAAAACCACACTCAGAACTGACGAGTACAAAGCTCTAAGCGCTCGTTCGCTGACGCCAGCGATTACCCGAACCGCGCAATCAGCGCCTACCCGAGAATGGTGTGGCGTCACGGTTTGGGCGTTGATCATTCCTGTTCCGCTGAAATTGCCCGTGTGTACGTCGTACTCCGAGCAGTCCTTTGGCAGCAACGAATCTGGAAATGAAATCGTTTTGCTCTATTCAAAACAAACGGTGCCGTCGCCGTTCTACGCCTGCGGCCCGTTCATGATGCTGGGGCCGATTGTGCATGGTTATCAGGGCAACGCGCTTTGCGGCGTTTTTCCTGATTAGCCGGATTCACGGATAACTGAACGACTTCACCAACGTCAGCTCCCCCGCCGTCCGCATCGGCACTACAAACGTCTCCATCTTCTCGCTCGGCGTGCCTTCTTCAGTAATCACCGTCACCTGCGCGGTCGTCAGCGCCTGCACCGCTTCATCCCCACCTTCGTCATCCCCGCGATATCCGCCGCCGTAATAATTCACATACACCAGATACTGCCCCTTGATCGGCGCGGGCATGGCGGCGATTTCCGGGCCGTAGCCGGTGGTGACGTCGACGTCAAGGGCGGCGCCGTTGGCGGCGCTGCGGTTGCCGTACCAGATGTGGGCGCCGTCGGGGGTGATCAGGTGCAGGTCGAGGTCGGTGCCGTCGCTGTCCCAGGCCAGCAGGACGCGCAGTTTGGCCGGGGTGGAGCCGCCGCGGGCGTTGAGGAATTGCGTGCGGTGGCGTTGCTGGCCGTCGGCGCTGCGCACTTCGACGCTGTTGCTGCCGTTGGGGAAGGAGAACGGGCGATCGAAGCCGCCGGCGGGGTCGATTTTCAGTGGCATGCTGACGCCGTTGACGATCAGGCGCCCGGGTTCGTTGTTCTTCGGCACGGCTTTGATGTGGCCGCTGATTCTGGCGGTATTGGCCTGGCCAAGCGGTGTGTTGACCGACGAGGCCGGGTAGTTGACGGTCTGGCGAAAGCTCTCGCCCTCGCCTTGCGGTGCGCCGCTGCGCCAGCCGCCCACCGGGGTGTCGAGTTTGACGCCATCGGCGGCGAACGCTTGCGGCAGCACGTTGAGGGCACAGAGCAGCAGCAAGACCTGTGGATAACGGAGTGTCATGGTCTATTCCAGCAAAAGGTGACGGGCGAGCCCTTCGATGTAGGTTTCATCCTGGCCGTTGGGGTGTGCTTCGAAGGCCAGGTGCAGATATTCGTGGGTCAGATCGAGGCGATCCTGCAGGCTCAGCACGCCGCGCACGTATATGCGCTGGCGTTCGCGGTCGACGAAGGGCCGGCCGAAGGCGAGTTTGCATACGGCGAAAGTGCTGACTTCGTTGTAGCCGGTTTCGCTTTCGAGCCTCGGACGCCAGCTGCGTCGCTGCTTCTGCAGCCAGTCTTGCGCGGCGGGCAATGCTTCGCAGGAGGCGACCGGGTTATCCCAGCGGCTGAGGCTGGCGCGTGGATAGGCGTGCAGCAGAATCGCGTCGTAGCGCTGGCCGGCGTTCGCTTGCTCGACGGCTTGCTGCCAAGCGAGTTTGTCTGGGCCCGGCTGGTCGGAGTGATAGGTGACGGTGCTGCCGGCCAGTACCAGATCCGCCGTCCACGCCGCCATGTTGCGTGACTCGGCCGAGGCTGGACGCGGGGCGACGCGCTGGCGATTGCTGCTGTCGTCGATGCTCAGGCAGTCGCCGTTGCGCGTGGCGTTTTGCAGCAGATAAGTGCGGATCGCTACGGCCAGCGCCTTGGCGGCTTCGGCGGGTTGCGGTTTGGCTTCGCGTTCGAGAACGCGAGCGACATATTCTTCGCGATCAAGTCTTGCGACGAGTTTGTCGTTGAGCAGAAAAAGCTCGCCATCGCTGTGGATGTCCAGCGCGTTGCCGTTGGCGAATTCGACGCGGTAGTCGCCGCGCAATGGCCCGGACGTGGCGACACGATCCCCGACCAGAACCTTCGAAACCGGATATTTCGAAAACAGCCCGACTTCCACACAACGCCCCGTGTCCGCTGGCCACGCCGTCGGCAACACGCTGGCCAGCGCCTGACCGTAGTGACGCAGAACCATTTGACTGGTACCGCGCCCACCCGCCCAGATCGGTGCGCCGTCGGCGCTCCAGCCGGCGAATCCACCCTGGCGTGATTGTGCATCCTGGTCGCCGAGCCAGCTCCAGGTTTTCACCCGCAGGCGTCCGCCCAACTCGCCGACGACATTGCCGTCCGCCGCGTTCAGCACGACATCGAGCAGCACGCGACGCATCTGATCCTGCGCTGGCAGCAACGCCAGAACACCCAATAATTCAGCGACCGAGACTCTTGTTGCCGGTTGCACGGCTGGCAAATCCAGCAACCATGACGGCGCCTGCCGCGCCTGCCAATACACTCGCCAATCCGTCGCTGCAATGCCCAACCGCGCGGGGTCGAAATACAGACCGCAGGATTTCACCAGTGCCTGATCCCGCTCGATCTTGCCGCCCGCCGAGCAGCAATAAACTTCTTCTTTGGACTGCCCGCGACAGTCATAAGCCGGCTCCCGCGCACCGGTATCCACCAGCCATGCGTAGACGAACAACTTCCACAGACTGCCCAGCGGCGCATCCAGCGACGCTGGCAACGGTTCGCGCTTGATCAGTTGCGTCTGATTCAACGACAACAACTCGCCCTGATAGGCCACGCGCAACGGCTCGTCCTGCGCTGTCGCCAGCGCAGGCATCATCCACATCAGCAGCCACAACAGCGGCCGGCGCATGTCAGTTGACCGTGACCTGACCGAGGGCGGCTTTCGCCTCCTGGGCCTGATGTTGCGGTGCATACACTTGCTTGAAGCGTACCGGCGGCAGGTTGAACTGGCCCTTCTGCGAGAAGCGCACCAGATGACGCAGGCGCAACTCACCACTCAGCGCGTCGACCGGCACCGCGTATGCCAGTTGTCCCGGTTCGAAACGCGCCTTCTCCAGCGCGGTCGGTTCGGTGCCGTCCTTGCCCTGCAATTTGATGCCCCATGTCGTGCGCTCGACATCCGCGCCCGGTGGCAGCGGCACTTCAAGCATGCCGTAGCGCAGCGGTTTCGGTGCCTTGCTGGTGAGGATCACCTCGTCCAGGTACAGGCTGTCGCTGGACAACGGTTTAGTGCCGACCGGCTCGAGTTTGAAGGTGAACGCCTCGTCGCCCGGCACCAGCCGCGACAGACGCCGAGTGACGCTCACGGCCATCGGATCGACCTGCGGCTGTTGAGTCTGGAAGCTCAGCGCTGCACGCAACGGCCGCTCTTGCGTGCCGGACACGCTCAGTATGTTCGGCAAAGGCGTCGCGCCTTGCCAGGTCCAGTACATCTCGCCGCTGGCGCCGTAGTTTTTCTTCCAGCCCTCACCCGGCATCAGCGCGATGGTCGGCGAAGCCTGAGCGATGCTGCGTTGCAGCCAAGTCAGCGCCAGCGCACGTTCCAGTGTCGACTGCTGCGGCAACAGACGTTGCAACAACGCCGTGGCGCGAGCCTGATCGAACGGTTGCAGCGACAGGTTCAGTGCTTCAACGAAGGGCTGCGAGCTGACGGCCAGACGTTGTTGCGCTGCGCCCAGTTGCCGATTGAACGCCTCCGGCAAAGCAACTTTCGCCTGCGTGGCCAACGATGCAGTGAGTACCCGCGCCGTCGCCAGACCAAGTGCCGAATCCGGGTCGTTCATCACCAGACTGTCCTGGCCGTCGTCGAGCAAGGTTTCGGCACTGCCTTCACCGGCCTTGACCAGATCGTCGATCAGACCGCTGAGCAGCGTGTTCACTGGCAGCTGCATCTGTTTGGCGAACGACAGAATCAGCGCCCGCTGCAGCAATGGCGTATTCGGCGCTTGCTTGGCGTACACCTCGAGTACGCGCTGCCAGTGCTCCGGCGGCAGGGTCAGGTCGAGTACGCGGCTGGCATTCCAGTCAGCGTAATAGGCATAGGCGGTGAGAAATGCATCCGGCTCGCCGTCGTAGCCCCACCAGGTGAAGCTCGCCGACGGCCCGGCCATTTGCACCAGACGCAGACGGCTGTTCTGCATGATCAGGCGCAAGCGATCGCGAATCTGCGGGTTCGACGCCAGCGATGGATAAGCGATGCTCAGCGGCAGCAAGCGACTGGCCGTCTGCTCGACGCCGCCGTACGGGTAGCCGAGCAGATCATCGAGGGCGGAACGGAACAGCGCTTGCGGACTGTCATCCAGACGCAGGCGGATATCCGTGGCATCCGCCGGCAAACTCAAGGGTGTATCGCCGCTGACCACATCGAGACTTTGCGTTTGCGTGACTTGCCAGCCTTCACCGGTGGCACTCAAGCGCACAGCCAGGGCATCGGCGACTTTGCCGTCCTGCACCAACTCCGCCGTCCACTCGCCAGAGGCCAAAGCGAACGCCGGCAGTGGCAGGTAATTGATGCCGCTGTTCAGGGTCACCGGCAGACGTTGTTCGGTACCGGCATAGTGAGTTACCAGTTCCGCCTTGACCGGTTTCTCCGCCTGACTGAACGCAAACACGCCCAGCCGCGGCTGATCGCCCTTGCGGAATTTGCTCGGCCCGCTCCACTTCAGGTAAAGCGGTTTTTCCGAACGGACAAACTGCTTCTTCTGCCCGACCTGACCGTCATCGGCAATCGCCCGAGCGGTGATGCGCCAGCGGGTCAGCGAGTCCGGCATCTTGAAGGTGAAGCGGGTTTTGCCGTCGTCGCCGGTCAACAGCTCCGGCTGCCACGCAGCGGTGTCGACGTCTTCACGGCGCGGACGCTCAAGCACCTTCACGCCGCGTTCGCTGCGATTGGCTTTACCCGGGGCGCCGGGGCTACCCGGCAATGCCACGTCGTAGCTGATGAATGACAGGCTGGCACTGGTGCGCACGTTGTTGCGCCGAGGGTGATAGAAGAACTGGTCGATGCTCGGCGCGACTTCCGGTTGCAGCGCGTAGATCATTTCGTCGACCACACTGACCGTCAAGTGTGCCGGAACCGCTTTGCCGGCGAACTGCGTGGTCAGGTCGACCGTGACCGTATCGCCCGGCAGGTACACCGCTTTGTCGGTGCTGATCGCCACGTCGATTTGCGGCGCGACCACTTTGATCCCGGCGTTCTGAAAGCTGTACTGACCGCCCTTGGTGTAGAGCACGGAGAAGGTCAGGTTCGGCGCGAAGCTGTCTTTCACCGCAATGCGCGCGCGGTATTGGGTGTCGCTGAGTTTTTCCAGTTTCAGCCAGTCGGCGCCCTTGGCCAGCAGCGCAGTGGCCTCGACCTTGTCACGCTCCAGCGACAGCAGTGCGTCGCTGACCGGCTCAGGGAAGGTGATCAGCGCCAGCGCTTCTTCGCCCGCCTTGTACTCGGGCTTGTCGAGGACGATTTCCACTGTGCCCGGCACCGCTTTCACACCGTCGCCGGTGACCGAATGGCCGGTGGCGCCGAGGACGCGACCGTGTTGATCCTTCAGCGTCAGGTTGTACGTGCCCGGACGTTCGAAGGTCATGCTGAAGCCTTTGTCATTCGCCGCGAGTTTGCCCTCGCCTGTGCTCTGGTCTTCCAGACGCACCCAACCATACGTGCTTGGGGTCACCGCTTTGCTTTGCTCAGTGCCGCCCTCGTTGGCGTAGCTGAACGCAACCTTGTCACCGACTGCACTGAAGCGTTGCGGCGCGCTCAAGCGAAAACTCGCCGCGCCACGGTCGATGAGGATTTCCTTGGTGGTCTTGACCCGATACGCCGCGCCATCGCTGGCGAACACGGAGAGCATGTAGCGGCTCGGTTTATCGGCTGCCGGCAAATCGAGGGTCGCGTTGCCTTTGCTGTCGGTAGTCAGTTCGGTGCTGGTCAACTCCACCGGGAATTGCCCGAGGTATTGCAGCTCGTTGTCGACCATCGACAATTGCTGGGCGCGCAGGCTCAGGCTCAATTTTGCATTGGCCACCGGTTTGCCGTCGGGATAGAGCAGCACCAGACTGCCTTTCACCGGCTCACCGGTGCGGTAATCCTGCTTGGCCAGATTCAGCGAGATTTCGAAGTGCGGCTTGATGTATTCGGCAACGCGGAAAGCACTGCTGTAGGCCTGATCCTTGTAGTTGAAACGGATCTCGTAACCACCGGCCACGGCGTTATCCGGCAACTGGAAGCGACCCTGGGTACCTGCTTTCGAATCAAGCTTCAGATCGAGGGTCTGCAGTTCGGTCCCCGTGGCATCAAGCACGCTGACACTGACATCCGCCGCGCCCGGCAGCACCGAATCACGGGCATTCTTGAACTCGCGACCGACGATTTTCAGCGACACCCAATCGCCCGGGCGATACAGCGGCCGATCGGTGAAGGCATACAGTTTAGTGTCGTAGATTTCGCTGTCGTAGTAGAAGTTTTCCGAGACGAACACGCCGCCCTCTTCGTCCTCGCCGATGACGAACGAGCGCTCCGGGCTGACGTGTTTCAGGCGCAGCAGACCGTCGGCATCGGTAGCACCGCTGCTCATCACGCCGAGGCCATCGGTCCACAGCACGTTGACCTTTGGCACCGAACTGCCTTCGTGCTTGCGCGCGGCCCAGACCAGCAGTTCATCGCCGGCAATCTTGCTCACCGCGACCGTATTGGAGACGAAAACCATGGTGGTCGCGCGGTACTTGCCGATCAGCGCTTCAACCAGATACAGCCCCGGCTTCAGGTTACCCAGCGGGATGTAGACGTTGCCCGGCGCGACGCTGACGAAGTCGCTGGACGAGCCGGCCAGATTGACCCCGGCCGGCGGCTGGATAGGCTTGGCCTGCCACAGTGGATAACGGAACTGGCTGACCACCGGCAGACCCGGGATCAGCGCGAATTGCGGCTGCGCGTCGTACGGCGTCGGCGCGGCCATGGCCTCACCCATTTTCAGCTCCGGCACTTCTTCGGTGACCTGCTTGCGCGACTCGTAGGAGAACGCACGCTGCATCACCCGGCGGGATTTGCGATACCAGTTGTCCCACAGATACGCGAGGGTGTTGGACAGACCTTCGCCCTTGAACTGGCCGTCGCTGACGACGCGATGCAAGTTCTTCTGGCGCTTGAGGAAATCCAGCGGCTTGTCGATGCGATACACGCGAATGTCGGCGCCGCCGTACGGTTCCATGCGAAAGCGCCGGTAGTCACGACCCGGGGCTTCGAGGCGGACCATCGCCGGCTCGTCGCTGGCAAAACTGCTGTCGGCGAGCAGGAAGAAACTCTCACCGGCCACCGGCGTGTAATTGCTCGGCTCCACCGAGTCTTCGGCGTTGACCCAGGTAAACGGCAGCAACAACGCTAACAGCAAAGAAATTCGCGAACAGATACGCAACATGCGGGCACCGGTCATTGGGAGAGAAAGTTCAGTCGATAGACGCCGATGAAGTTGGGGTTGGCTGCGTCGGGTATCCATCGGGTGTCCTTCCATGTCATGAGTTGCTGCAGGCTTGCCGAACGCATGCCGTTGTCAGTTGGGGTGGTGGTGCCGGTGTGATAGGCGATGTAGCGGCCCATCCAGATCATCAGGTGCTGATCGTCGCCCTGATCGAAAAACATCAGGTCACCGGGCCGCGCCTGCGCCACATCGCGGCCGACCAGATGGCTGTTGAACTGAATCAGTTTGATCGCGTTGACGTACGGCCCGACCTTGCCGCCGCCCTGCTGCCACTGTTGCGCGAGCTTGCGTTGCTCGTCGCTCAGCGCCAGTTCCGGCGGCAGGTAGCGATTGGACAGACCATTGCTGCGCAGCCATTTGTCGTCGTGGACTTTCAGCGCTTCGTTGGCGGCAAAGCGCACCAGGCCGGCGCAGTCCTGCTGATACCAGCGCGGGCTTGGGCCTTGGCTCAATTGCTCTTGAGCAATACGCACAAACCAGGCGCGAAACACCTGGGATTGCGCCGGGTCGAGCGCTGGCGCTTCAACCGCACGGGCGCCTGCGCTCAGCAGCAAAGCAAGCAAGCCGAGGCTGCGGATCAGTGCGCTCACAGCGCCTTCCATTCCAGCGGCAGCCATTGCCAGTGGCCGTCAGGCTCACTGCCTTCGGGCAAGGTCAGGGCATATTTGCCGTAGCCGCCGAGGGTGCGCAGTTTCGGCATCAGGTAGGTTTGCGCGGCGTTGTAGAACACCGGCTCCATGTCCTGCGGCAGGCTGTCGAGGGTTTCGCGCTGCATCAGTTGCGCCATCGCGTCCGGGCCGAAGTAGATCGGCATCAATACGTCTTTTGGCAGCACGTCGGCCATCGGCGGGAAGCGCTTGTCGAGGGTGCCGAGGGCTTTGTCGACGAGTTTGTCGTCGAGGGAAAACAGCAGCGTCGAGCCGTGACGGGCGAGGCTGACTTTCATGAACGCCTTGCCGGAAATCGCCTCCGGGTTCTCGGCGGTCTTCGCCGCGTACGGCCCGAAACTGGAACTGACCTGACGCTGCCAGACGTGGCTCTGGCCTTCCTGCTTGTCGATCACCGGGAATACGCTTTCGGCGACATTGGCTTCGAACGCGCCGACCATCGAACCGAACAACTTGCCCAGATCACCGTCAAGCTTGCTGCTGTCTTCGTCTTTGAGGCTGGCGACCAGCAACGGTGTGTACAACCGCGAATCGGCGTACCAGCACAGGCCGGCCGCGCCGGCGACATGTTCGGTGAGGGTCTGCGCCACCGCTTCTTCGGCGCCGAGTTTGATCAATATCGGCTTCTGCGGTTCGGCCGCCACTGGCAGGGTCACGCAAGCGCTCGCCCCCAGCGGCATCGCTTGCCAGACCGGTTTGAAATCGAAGTCCGGCTGGTTTTCCAGTTCATCCATGGCCAGATAGCTGTGCCAGCCCTTGTCGTCCATGTCGAAACGCAGTCCGGCGAAATTCGGGATAAAGCGCTGATAGCCCATGGCGAGCACGCTGGAATTGACCGAAAGACGCTGCTTGGTTTCCGGACTTTTCGCTGGCAAGCCGAACGCTTCGGGGAAGAGTTTTTCACCATTGAGCAACGCCGCCAGCGCTTGCGCGGAGACGCGACCCGATTCTTCCGAGACGTCGCTTTCCGGGTCGTAGTACTTGGCTGGATTGGACAGCACCACCAGTTTGTCGCCGCGCGACGCAAACAGCAGCGATTTGCTGGCGTTGTAGCTGAGTTGATACAGCGGCACTTCGTCGCTGCCGACTTTGAGAGTGCCGAAGATGCTGAGCTGGGTGTCATCCAGCGCCACTTTCGCCAATGGCTCGAGCAGCTTGGCCAACCCGCCGCGATCCATCACCAGCAGGAAATCCTTCAAACGACCATCGGCGCCACGCCACAGCGCAACATCGGCCGGTTGATCGAAAAGCTGCTCGATCAGGCTGTCCTGCAACTTCAGGTCATGCTCGTAGATGATCCGCCGCAGGCTGCCGATCAGGCCGAGGCGATCGGCGTGGGTTTCGTAATAGAAGACGAAATCCTCGGTAAGCGTGGCCTTGAGGAACGGCACCGTCAGCAGGTCCTTGGGCAACTGGCTCAGTGAACGGGTTTCGAGCAAGGCATCCGGACGGCCGAGGCCGAGCTTGTCACTGGCAAGTGCCGCCGGCGGCGCTTTGGGCTTGAGCAGCAGCCAGCCGAAACCGCCCGCCACACCGGCCACCAGGCACAGGCCGAGCACGACCAGCGGCCAGCGCCGCGAAGGTTTGGCCGCCGGTGTCGCGGCAGCTGGAGTCACAGTGTTATCGCTCATGTTCACAACATCCGAGTTCATCCGTGGCGGGATGCTTAATAGTTGAAGGTCTTGACCAGCAGCAGATCACCGATCGCCCGCAGGGGCACGATGAAGGTTTCGCGTTTTTCGTCGACGGTGTTTTCGTTGAGCACCAGGGTGATCTGCGAAGTGATCACCTCGTTCTGATTGCTGGTCTCCTCGAAGTTATAGCCACCATTGCCGTAGTTGCCCCAATAGTTGACGTAGACCAGATACGTGCCGTGCAGCGGCGCGGTCATGGTGAACATTTCCGGGCCAGGGCCGTCGACGCCATCCGGGTCGAGGCCGCCGCCATTGCTCAGCGCCGGCCGTGCCCAAAAGGCATGCTGACCGTCGGGGGTGACAATATGCAGATCCAGCTCGGCTTTCGGGTCGTCCCATCCCAAGACAAGACGAATCCGCGCCGGCGTGCGCAGATTATTTGCTTCATAAAATTGCACGCGCTTGAGCGACTGGCCCTCGGCGCTGATCACTTCGACGCTGTTGGAACCGGCGCCAAATGCGTAGGGCCGGGCAAAACGTCCCTGATCATCGGTGTACAGATTCAATGGATTGCCGTTGACGGCGAGGCTGTGCGGCGGACGCATGTGGCCGAGGGCTTTGAGCTGGCCCTGGATCATCGTGCGATTGCGCTGAATGCCGCGATCGATCGGCGGCGTCGGGTAGGCGACCTGCGAATTTTCCGAGCGATCGAGCAGGCCGTGATAACGCCAGCCGCCGACCGGCTCGGACAATTGCGCAGCCGGCGCGGCCCACAGCACAGGCGCGCAGGCGAAGCCGATCAGCAGCAAAAGAAATGAACGCATGTGACGCCTCCTGCCATGCCTTGAACGAAACCTTGCACCCGATCCTCGGTACTTCACAGCGGTGAACTGCGTTTCGTCTGAACGCCCCGCAACTGTCGGGGCCGTAGAAGCCGCGAAGATTAGCGATTTGGCAGTTTTTTAACAATCGGATACATGTGTGATTGCTGTAGGAATCTCGCTTTCGAGAGGGCGTGAGCCGAATAAGCCTCAGCCCCGAAACTTCACATTAACTTTGTGACGAGGGGATTTATCCCAGCTCGGCTGCGCAGCAGTCGTAAAACCGGCGACTTCGATTTTCCTGAGAGTATCGGTTGTCTGGTTTTAGGGTTGCTACGCAACCCAGCGGGGATAAATCCCCTCGCCACGGGGTCATGTGCGCGGCTTTGGGTGGGGCGCCTCATTTGCCCATACCCCCCCTATCTGCTAGTGTCGCGCCGGTTTAACGTCTACCGGAATTTGCCGCCATGGCCCGCAAAAAAGCTGCACTGGATTTCGAACAATCCCTCGCCGACCTGCAAACACTGGTCGAGCGTCTGGAGAACGGTGAATTGTCGCTGGAAGACTCGCTGACCGCTTTCGAGCAGGGCATCGGCCTGACACGTGACTGCCAGGCGGCGCTGGCCCAGGCCGAGCAGAAAGTGCAGGTGCTGCTGGAGCGCGATGGCGAGCTCGCCGAGGAACCCTTCGACGCGGATGAGCCAGAATGATCGCGGCGTATTCGGCGAGCAGTCAGGCCCGGGTCAACGCGGCGCTGGAAACGCTGTTCAACGCGCCGCTGCCGGAACTGGCGCGGCTCTACGAAGCGATGCGCTACAGCGTGATGAACGGCGGCAAACGCGTGCGCCCGTTGCTGGCATACGCCGCGTGCGAAGCCCTCGGTGGCCAGGCTGAACAGGCCAGCGGCGCGGCGTGTGCGGTCGAGCTGATCCACGCCTACTCGCTGGTGCATGACGATTTGCCGGCGATGGACGATGACGATCTGCGTCGCGGCCAGCCGACCACCCACAAGAAATTCGACGAAGCCTGTGCGATTCTCGCCGGTGACGGCTTGCAGAGCCTGGCCTTCAGCGCCCTGCTCGACCCGCGCCTGAGCGATTGCAGCAGCGAAATCCGTCTGCAGATGGTCACGGCGCTGGCCCATGCAGCCGGTCCGGCGGGCATGGTCGGTGGCCAGGCCATTGATCTCGGTTCGGTCGGTCTCAAGCTCGATCAAACAGCCCTGGAACAGATGCACCGACACAAGACCGGCGCGCTGATTGAAGTCAGCGTCAAGCTTGGTGCCCTGGCCAGCGGCCGCGCCCAGCCTGATCAGCTGCAGGCATTGCAGACTTATGCACAGGCCATCGGCCTGGCCTTTCAGGTGCAGGACGACATCCTCGACGTGGAAAGCGACACCGCTACCCTCGGCAAACGTCAGGGCGCCGACATTGCCCGGGACAAACCGACCTACCCGGCCCTGCTCGGCCTCGACGCTGCCAAGGCCTACGCTCTGGAACTGCGCGATCAGGCCCTGCAGGCGCTGCGACCGTTTGACGCGGCTGCCGAGCCGCTGCGCGAGCTGGCGCGGTATATCGTCGAGCGGCGCAACTGACGGCGTATCGGCCAAAAAAGACCAACGCGTGGGCAGGGGCCGATGCATCAGGTAAACTGCCGCATCTTTTATACCTATAACGATTCGCCTGATGCCCACGACGTTTCATGAGATTCCCCGCAAGCGCCCGACCACGCCCCTGCTCGACCGCGCGAACACGCCGGACGGCCTGCGCCGGTTAGGCGAAGCCGAGCTGGAAACCCTGGCCGATGAGTTGCGCCTGGAATTGCTCTACACGGTCGGCCAGACCGGTGGGCATTTCGGTGCCGGCCTGGGCGTGATCGAGCTGACCATCGCGCTGCATTACGTCTTCGACACCCCGGACGACCGTCTGCTGTGGGACGTCGGGCATCAGGCGTATCCGCACAAGATCCTCACCGGTCGCCGCGAGCGCATGGCCAGCCTGCGTCAGAAGGACGGCATTGCCGCATTCCCGCGCCGCTCCGAGAGCGAGTACGACACCTTCGGCGTCGGCCACTCCAGCACCTCGATCAGCGCTGCGCTGGGCATGGCCATTGCTGCCCGCCTGCAGGACAGCGATCGCAAGGCCATCGCCGTGATCGGTGACGGCGCGCTGACCGCCGGCATGGCTTTCGAGGCGCTCAACCATGCGCCTGAAGTCAACGCCAACATGCTGGTGATTCTCAACGACAACGATATGTCGATCTCGCGCAACGTCGGCGGGCTGTCGAATTATCTGGCGAAGATCCTTTCCAGTCGAACCTACGCGAGCATGCGCGAGGGCAGCAAGAAAGTCCTTTCGCGCCTGCCCGGCGCCTGGGAAATCGCCCGTCGTACCGAAGAATATGCCAAAGGCATGCTGGTCCCTGGCACCCTGTTCGAAGAGCTGGGCTGGAACTACATCGGCCCGATCGACGGCCACGATCTGCCGACCCTGATCGCCACGCTGCGCAACATGCGCGATCTCAAAGGCCCGCAGTTCCTGCACATCGTCACCAAGAAAGGCAAAGGCTTCGCCCCGGCGGAAGTCGACCCGATCGGCTACCACGCCATCACCAAACTCGAACCACTGGACGCCCCGGCCGCCGCGCCTAAAGCCGCCAGCGGGCCGAAGTATTCGGCGGTGTTCGGCGAGTGGCTGTGCGACATGGCGGCGGCTGACGCGCGTCTGGTCGGGATCACCCCGGCGATGAAGGAAGGCTCGGATCTGGTGGCGTTCAGCGAGCGTTTCCCGGAGCGTTATTTCGACGTGGCGATTGCCGAGCAGCACGCGGTAACGTTCGCCGCTGGCATGGCCTGCGAAGGCGCGAAACCGGTGGTGGCGATCTATTCGACATTCCTGCAACGCGGTTACGACCAGTTGGTACACGACGTCGCGGTGCAGAACCTCGACGTGCTGTTCGCCATCGACCGCGCCGGTCTGGTCGGCGAAGACGGCCCGACCCACGCTGGCAGCTATGACCTGTCCTACCTGCGCTGCATCCCGGGCATGCTCATCATGACCCCGAGCGATGAAAACGAATTGCGCAAAATGCTCACCACCGGCCACCTCTACAACGGCCCGGCGGCAGTGCGTTACCCGCGTGGCAGCGGGCCGAATGCAGTCATTGAAAAAGATCTCGAAGCGATCGAAATCGGCAAGGGCATCGTCCGTCGTCAGGGCAGCAAGGTCGCCATGCTGGTGTTCGGCGTGCAACTGAGCGAAGCCTTGAAAGTCGCCGAGAAGCTCGACGCCACCGTGGTCGACATGCGTTTCGTCAAACCGCTGGATGAAGCGCTGGTGCGCGAGATCGCCGGCAACCACGAGTTGCTGGTGACTATCGAAGAGAACGCAATCATGGGCGGCGCCGGTGGCGCGGTCAGCGAATTCCTCGCCCGCGAGAACATCCTCAAGTCGATGCTGCATCTGGGCTTGCCGGACATTTACGTCGAGCATGCGAAACCGGCGCAGATGCTTGCCGAGTGCGGGCTGGATGAGGCCGGGATCGAAGCGTCGATTCGCCTGCGGCTGGCATTGCTCAACAGCTGACGCAATCCCTTGTAGGAGCTGCCGAAGGCTGCGATCTTTTGATCTTGCTCTTCGGCAGCTCCGGAACCTTTAAAAAGCAAAATCAAAAGATCGCAGCCTTCGGCAGCTCCTACATGGTTTTGCAAAGACCATAGATTGCCATGAACCTCTCCCGCCTCGCCCTGCCCTTCCTCCTGCTGCCAACCGCAAGCGCCGTCGCCGACACCTTCGAGCGCGATCAGGCGCTGAAGCTGCCGGACACGCTGATCAGCGCCAATCGTCAGGTCGAGGCGCGCAACGACAGCAGCGCCGCCAACACCGTGTTCACCCGCGAAGACATTGATCGCCTGCAACCAAGCGACGTGCCCGATCTGCTGCGTCGGGTGCCCGGCGTGCAAGTGGCGCAGACTGGCGGGCGCGGCAGTCTGCCGGGGATCTACATTCGCGGCACGCAATCGGCGCAGAGCCTGGTGCTGGTCGATGGCCAGCGCATCGGCAATTCGACTTCCGGCGACAGCAATCTGCAACATCTGAACATCGAGCAGATCGAGCGCGTCGAAGTGCTGCGTGGTTCACGCTCGGTGATTTACGGCAGCGACGCGATTGGCGGGGTGATCCAGATCTTCACCCGACGCGGCACTGGGCAAGGCTTGCAGCCACGCCTGCATCTGGGCTTCGGCAGTCAGCAGACATGGGAGCGCAGCCTCGGCTTGTCCGGCGGCGACGAGAAGACCCGCTTCAACCTCGGCGCCAGCCTCGACGAAACGGCCGGGATCGACCGCACCCACGACTCGTTTCCAAGCGATGGCGATCATGACGCCTACCGCAACAAATCCCTGAGCCTGAGCCTCAGCCACGCGCTGACCGATGACGTCGAAGTCGGCGCCAACCTGCTGGACAACCGTGGCAAGGGCGAATTCGACAATCCGTTCGGTCGCTTCGATATGGACACGTTCGAGTCGGTGCAACAGCAGCCCTACAGCGACTTCAATGTCAGCAGCGTGAGCAGTTACGTCGATGCCCGGGTCAACGAAACCTGGAAAACCCGCGTCGAATTCGGCCACAGCGAAAACCGCGAGAAGACTTTCGACAAGCTCAGTGACGAGCGCACGGTGTTCAACACCTATCGCGACTCGGTGAACTGGCAGAACGACCTGACGCTCGACCGGCGCAACAGCCTGATCCTCGGTGGTGACTGGTACGAAGACCGGATCAACAGCAGCACTGCGTTCGACGAGGACAGCCGCTGGAACCGCGCAGCGTTCATCCAGCATCGCTATCAGGCCGACAGCTTCTCCACCGAGATCGGCCTGCGCCACGACGACAACCAGCAGTTCGGCAGCCAGAACACCTGGAGCGGCACCTTCACCCTGCCGCTCAATCCGGACAACGACGTGCTGCTGAGCTACAGCGAAGGGTTCCGCGCGCCGACCTTCAACGACCTGTACTACCCGGATTTCAGCAATCCCGACCTGAAACCGGAAACTTCGAAAAGCTACGAACTGCAATGGCGCAGCCAGTTGAGCGACAGCGCGCGGCTGGAAGCCTCGATTTACCGTACCGACCTGGAAGACGCGATCATCTTCGGCAGCAACTCCCGCCCGCAGAACGTTGCGTCAGCGCGCATCAACGGTTTTGAAGCAGCGTTGAAGCAGGAGCTGTTTGGCTGGCAGAGCAATCTCGGCGTGGCGATCATTGACCCGCGAGATCGCGATACCGGGCATACCCTGGCCCGACGGGCGCGGCGCACGGCCAGTTGGGATCTGGATCGGCAGTTCGATCGCTTGGGTGTGGGCGCCAGTTGGCAATTGGTCAGTGGCAGTTACGATGATTTGAAAAACACCCAGTCGCTGGGAGGCTACGGCACGCTCGGGCTGCGCAGCAGTTGGGCGCTGAACCGTGAGATCAAGCTGGATCTGAAGGTGGATAACTTGCTGGACAAGGGCTACAGCCGGGCGAATTACAGCTATGACGGCGCGCAGTATGGCTATCGCGAGGAAGGTCGGGCGTGGATGTTTGGGGTCACCTGGACTCCTGAACTCTGAACTGAGATTTGTGTTGGTTGGCAGGCCTCTTCGCGAGCAGGCTCGCTCCCACAGTAGACTGAGTGCAGCCACACAGTTTGTTTTCAACGCAAATCCAGTGTGGGAGCGAGCCTGCTCGCGAATACAGGCGATGCGGTCTACCGATCCGGCGCGATCAATTGGCATAGTTTGGCGGTCGCACTGATCATCTGACCACTGGGCCTTTCCAGACCTTTGTCACTGACCAATAGCAGTCTCCCCTGCCTGACTGCTGCCACCTGCGGCCAGGTCTTCCACGCCCCTAGCTGCGCTTGATCACCGGCGACAATCACTTCTGGATCACGCTGCAATACCGCCTCGATACTCACCTGCGGTGCCGGCAGATTCAGCTCGGCAAACACATTGCGCGCACCGCACACTTCAAGCGCATCGCTGATGATCTGCCCGCCACCGACGGTGTATAGCGGTTTGTCCCAGACTTGATAGAAAACCCGCAGCGGTTCGTCACGGCTATAACGCTGGCGCAGATCATTCAGTTGCTCGCGCAATTCGGCCGCTCGTTTCGCCCCACGTTCTGGACGCCCGAGCTGTTTGCTGATCGCTTCAATTTGCGTCGCCAATTGCGTCAACGTGTGCGGCTCGGCGACGAAGGTTGGAATGTTCAGGCGCTTGAGCTGATCACGCTGCCCGGCGCCGACGCTGCCGGGCCAGAGCAGCAGCAAATCCGGTTTCAGGCTGAGCAAGCGCTCCATATCGAGCTGGCCGTAGCGGCCCACTGATGGAACATCGGCAATGGCTGCCGGCCGCTCGCCCGCATCCAGCACGCCGACCAACAGGTCGGCAGAGCCCAGTTCAACAACGATTTCAGACAGCGAGGGGGCGAGGCTGACCACCCGCAATGCAGCCAGCACCGGGCTGCTCAGAACGAGCAGCACAACCGCCAGCCACAGGCGAGGCATCAACCGAGTTGACGCGGAATACGGTAGAGGTAGAACAGCACGGCGGTGGACAGCGCCAGCAGCATCAACGGCACGGCTTCGAGGCCGACGAACACCGCCAGTGCGCCAATCCAGGCCGGCAGGGACGCTACCAGCAACGCCGTACGCCGACGCGCCGCAAGGGCAATCCAGGCGGCGGGTTCTTCGGCGGTATCGAGGGCTTTTTGCGTGGCGATCAACGCGTGTTTGTAGCGGGCGAAATACTTGAGGCTGACAAACATCGAGGCGACGCCAGCGATGAACAAAGGCATCGCCAGCACTGGCAACAGGCCCTGGCCTTCACCGAACAGCGCGTTGAGCACGAACAGCGGCAACAGCGCCAGCGCCAGGTATTGCCACCAGGCCACCGCCAACCGCCGCCGCACCTGGCCGCGGGTCACGCGCGGTCGACCTCGCCCTGATGCTCGTTGCCCATCATGTGGTCGAGCTTGCTGGCCTTGGTGGCCAGATAGAGTTTGTTGTGCGGATTGTGCCCGGTGTGCAGCGGCACGCGCTCGGCGACGACGATGCCCATGTCGGTCAGCGCTTTGACCTTGCGCGGGTTGTTGGTCATCAGGCGCAGGGATTTCACGCCCAGATGTTCGAGCATCGGCAGGCACATGGCGTAGTCGCGCTGATCGGCGGCAAAGCCCAGACGCTCGTTGGCTTCGACGGTATCGGCGCCGCCGTCCTGCAATTCATAGGCGCGGATCTTGTTCAGCAGCCCGATGCCGCGCCCTTCCTGACGCAGATACAGCAGCACGCCACGGCCTTCGCGGGCGATCGCCTGCAAAGCTGCCTCCAATTGCGAGCCGCAGTCGCAACGCTGGCTGAACAAGGCATCGCCGGTCAGGCATTCGGAATGCAGACGACCGAGTACCGGGGCGCCATCGGCAATTTCACCGAGGCTCAGCACGACGTGCTCACGCCCGGTGCTCTCATCGAGAAAGCCGTGCATGGTGAATTGCGCAAAAGGCGTTGGCAGCTTGGAAGCGGCGACGAAGACGACAGGCACCGATGTGCTCCTGATCTAGAAGACTGAAAATTCGCAGGCCGGCATTGTAACAGCAGGTTCCTGTAGACGCTTAGGCTGAATTATCGGGCATAAACATCAAAAAGTTTGATGACAGCTGCCGCCAGCACCGCCGCTCCCTGTAGGAGCTGTCGAGTGCAACGAGGCTGCGATCTTTTGATCTGGCTTGATATCAAGATCAAAAGATCGCAGCGTGCCGCAGCTCCTACAGGGATTTGCGTTGGGCTTCAGTTCGGGTTGAACGGATACGGCTGCTTCCACCTCTCGAAGACCGGCTTCAGCTCTCCGCTCTTGACCAGTTCCGCCATGCGCCGGTCATACAGCGCCATCAACGCGCGAGCCTGTGGGGTATCGGCGAAACCGAGAAACAGCGGCAACTCAGCCAGATGCGAATAGCGATACTGCGCCGGATCCGCGGCATCGCGCACGACCGCTTCAATCTCGGTCAGCGCATCGATGTAGTAATCCGCCCGGCCCTGCTTGAGCATCAGCAGAATGCCGGTGCGCCGTTCGATCTGGTTGAAGCGCTGGATGTTCGGCAAGTAGTTTTCGTAACGGTAGCCGCGCACCCAGGCCAAACGGTATCTGCCCAGGGTCGCCAGGGTCGGCGGCGGGCTGCTGGCCAGGCCCAGCGCGTAGATGTGATCGGAATCGAACTTCCACTGCGGGTACAGCACATGCTCGGCTTCGTCGCGGTAGGAGCCGACCAGCGCGTCGACTTCCTTCAACTGCACCAACCCGATCGAACGGGTGTACGGCACCGTGCGGATATCCAGCTTGACCCCGGCCGGCTCGAACACTTTGCGCAACACGTCCCAGGCCAGACCGTGACCATCGGCGGCGGTGTAATCCTCCCAGTCTTCGCTGGCCAGGTGGATGACCGCGGGCACAGGCGCGGCGGCCTGCGCGTGGGCGAACGTGCCCAGCAGAGCCAGAAGCAGCAGCGCCAACCCGCGTCGCAGCATTGCGTGGTTCCTCACGTGAGTCGAATCAGGCGAATACCCATACCAGCCCTTGCATCGCCAGCCAGGCGAACACACCGGCCAGCACGTCGTCGAGCATGATGCCGACGCCGCCATGCACATGCTTGTCGATCCAGCGGATCGGCCACGGCTTGAGAATATCGAAGAAGCGGAACACCAGAAAACCCGCGAGCAACCAGTACCAGCCTTCCGGCACCAGCCACAGGGTGATCCACATGCCGACCATTTCGTCCCAGACGATGCCTTCGTGGTCGTGAACGCGCAAATCGTCAGCGACTTTGCCGCACAGCCAGAAGCCGAACAGCATGGTGATGCCGAGCATCAGCCAGTAGCCCCAGTCGGGCAGCATCTGCCACAGCGGAATGAACGGCAGCGCCACCAGCGAACCCCACGTGCCCGGGGCTTTTGGCAACGTGCCGGAGCCGAAGCCGAACGCGAGGAAATGCCACGGATTGCGCCAGACCGAAGGAGGCACGAATTCGGCAGGAACCTGTTTCGGGTGATCTGTCACGGTGTCTCCTGAAAATGTTGGTAGCCGCGAATCTGCGGAGTGATGTCGCGTCGGTCGCGGTCCAGCAGCAGCACGCCCTGGCCCGGCAGCACTTGCCCGATCACATGGATCGGCCAGCCGTCGGCCAGCAGTGCCGGCAACTCGGCGGACGGCAAGGTGAAGGCCAGTACGTAATCATCACCACCGCTCAATGCCGCGCGCTCGGCACCGCGCTGGCCGAGAAACGCGACTAAAGCATCCGACAACGGTACACGCTCGCGTTCAATCTCAAGTCGCACCTTCGACGCCAGCGCGATATGCCCGCAATCGGCGAGCAGGCCGTCGGAGATGTCCAGTGCCGCCGTGGCCTTGCCGCGCAGGGCCTGACCGAGCGCCAGTTGCGGTTGTGGCGACCAGTAATGATCGAGCAGCGGCTGGGCGATATGCGCTTCGGCATCACGTTGAGCCAATACCAGCGGCAAGGCGCCGGCCGCATTGCCCAGTTCGCCGCCGACGCAGAGCAGATCACCGGCCTGCGCACCGCTGCGGGTCAAGGCCTGGCCAGCGGGTACGCGGCCGAACACGGTGACCGTCAGGCTCAACGGTCCGCGCGTGGTGTCGCCGCCGACCAGGGCAACGCCGCAGCTTTGCGCCATGCGGTTCAAACCCCGGGCATAGGCTTGCAGCCAATCGGCGGTTACCGTCGGTAAGGTCAGGGCAAGGGTGAAGGCAACGGGCGCGGCGCCCATGGCGGCCAGGTCACTGACCGCGACGGCCAGCGAGCGCTGACCGAGCAGAAACGGATCGCAGGGGTCGGCGAAATGCACACCGGCCACCAGCGTATCGGTGGAAACCGCCAGCTGTTCCCCAACGGGAACTGCCAGCAAGGCGCAGTCGTCGCCGATCCCCAAAGCAACGCCCTCGCCGCCCTGCGCACAAGGCGCGGCGGCGAAGAAATTGCGGATCAGCTCAAACTCGCCCATGGCCGAGAAAAAGTATTCAAGCGCCGATCAGCGCTTGAACGCCTTCACTTCAGCTTCACGCAGGCGCGGGGCCAGCTTGTCGAGCACACCGTTAACGAACTTGTGGCCGTCGGTCGAACCGAACACCTTGGCCAGTTCGATACCTTCGTTGATCACAACGCGGTAAGGCACGTCGACGCGCTTGAGCAGTTCCCAGGTCGACAGGCGCAGAACCGCCAGTTCAACCGGGTCGAGCTCTTCGATCGCCAGATCCAGGCAAGGCGTCAGGGCAGTGTCGATTTCGGTCTTGAACTGCGGAACCCCGTGAAGGATTTCACGGAAGTAGGCGCCGTCGACATCGGTGAAATCGTTATCAACGCGAAACTGCGCTTCGATCTCGTTCAGCGATTGCCGGGCCATGTGCCACTGGTACAGCGCCTGGGTCGCGAGCTGACGGGCTTCGCGACGCTTGGCGCTCTTCGACGGCTTGCCGGCATCCGCAGGTTTCGGATCGCGCGGGTTGAAACGATCGCTTTCGTCGCTAATCACTTGGCCTCCAACTGTGCCAGCAGGCTGACCATTTCCAGAGCGGACAGGGCAGCTTCGGCACCTTTGTTACCGGCCTTGGTGCCGGAACGTTCGATGGCTTGTTCGATGGAATCAACGGTCAGCACACCGAACGCAACCGGTACGCCGAATTCCATGGAAACCTGGGCCAGGCCTTTGGTGCACTCGCCAGCCACGTATTCGAAGTGCGGAGTACCGCCACGAATGACCGCGCCAAGGGCGATGATCGCTGCGAACTCGCCTTTCTGGGCGACTTTCTGCGCAACCAGCGGGATTTCGAAGGCGCCCGGTGCGCGGATGATGGTGATGTCGCTTTCGCTCACGCCGTGGCGAACCAGGGCATCAACGGCACCGCTGACCAGGCTTTCAACCACGAAGCTGTTGAAGCGGCCCACTACCAGAGCGTAGCGGCCTTTGGGGGCGATGAAGGTACCTTCGATGGTCTTCAGGGTCATTCGTCAGTTCTCTTAAAGAGCCGGGACGCGTCTGCTACGCGTCCCTCAGTGATTATTTGCCGCGAATCGGAGTCCGGAAACAGCCGGTCATTATTCGGAGGGCACGTATTCTACAACTTCCAGATCAAAACCGGATATCGCATTGAATTTCATTGGTGCCGACATCAAGCGCATCTTGCGCACGCCGAGGTCACGCAGGATCTGCGAACCGGCCCCGACAATGCTGTAGGTGGTCGGTTTTTTCGGCGCTGCCTGCTCGCCGGTTTCACGGATATGCGCCAGCAGCACGTCACCATCAAGCGGGTGACCGAGCAGCAGCACCACACCGCTGCCGGCCTCGGCGACCGCAGCCATGGCGGCGCGCAGGCTCCAGCGGCCCGGTTGCTTGACCATCAGCAGGTCACGCAGCGGGTCCATGTTGTGCACGCGAACCAGCGTCGGCTCCTCAGCGCAGACAGTGCCCAGCGTCAGGGCCATGTGCACGTCGCCTTCCACCGAATCACGATAGGTCACCAGGTTGAATTGGCCCAGTTCGCTGTCCAGCGGCTGCTCGGCAATCCGCTGAACGGTACGTTCGTGGATCATCCGGTAGTGAATCAGGTCGGCGATGGTGCCGATCTTGATGTTGTGTTCGGCGGCGAATGCTTCGAGTTCAGCGCGACGGGACATGGTGCCGTCGTCGTTCATCACTTCGCAGATCACCCCGCTCGGCTCGAAACCGGCCATGCGCGCCAGGTCGCAAGCGGCTTCGGTGTGGCCGGCGCGAGCGAGGGTGCCGCCGGCCTGGGCCATCAGCGGGAAAATGTGACCCGGGCTGACGATGTCTTCAGCCTTGGCGTCTTTGGCGGCTGCCGCTTGCACGGTGCGCGCGCGATCGGCGGCGGAGATGCCGGTGGTCACGCCTTCGGCGGCTTCGATCGAAACGGTGAACTTGGTGCCGAAACCGGAACCGTTGCGTGGCGCCATCAGCGGCAGCTTCAACAGTTCGCAGCGCTCACGGCTCATCGGCATGCAGATCAGGCCACGGGCGTGCTTGGCCATGAAGTTGATGTGTTCGGCCTGGCAGCATTCGGCGGCCATGATCAGGTCGCCTTCGTTCTCGCGGTCTTCGTCATCCATGAGGATGACCATCTTGCCTTGGCGGATGTCTTCAACCAGTTCTTCGATGCTATTGAGCGCCACAAGGCACCCCCTTCTTTTGAATTATTTGAGGTAGCCGTTTTGGGCCAGAAAGCTTTCGGTGATGGTGCTGCCGGCGGTCTTTTCTGCAGCCTTGTCACCCAGCAGCAGACGCTCCAGATAACGCGCCAGCAGGTCGACTTCCAGATTCACCCGGCGGCCCGGCTTGTAAGAAGCCATGATGGTTTCGCTGAGGGTGTGCGGAATGATCGTCAGCATGAATTCGGCGCCATCGACTTCGTTCACGGTCAGGCTGGTGCCGTCGACGGTGATCGAGCCTTTATGGGCAATGTACTTGGCCAGTTCCTTCGGCGCGCGGATGCGAAATTCAACGGCGCGGGCATTGTCGCTGCGCGAGACCACTTCACCGACACCATCGACGTGACCGCTGACCAGATGCCCGCCGAGGCGAGTGGTCGGGGTCAGGGCTTTTTCCAGATTGACCGGGCTGCCGCTTCTCAGATCATTCATAGCGGTGCAATCAAGGGTTTCGCGGCTGACGTCGGCGGCAAAGCCGTCGCCCGGCAACTCGACGGCGGTCAGGCAAACGCCGTTGACCGCGATGCTGTCGCCGAGTTTGACGTCGCTCAGATCGAGCTTGCCGGTTGCGACGTGCACCCGCACATCACCGCCCTTTGGGGTCAGTGCGCGGATACTGCCGATGGATTCGATGATGCCGGTGAACATGGGGTTCTCCTTGAGAACGAGGCCAGCGCTAACGCAATGGCCGGGAATTATACGCGGGCTGAAGGGACAGGGATCGCAGTGACTCGCCAGTCATCGCCCACCGCGCGGATTTCAGTGATTTTCAGTTCCGGCGCTTCTTTCATCTGCGCCAGCGGCCAGTCGAGCAGCGGACGCGCCGTGGAGCCGAGGAATTTGCCGGCAATGAAGATCACGAATTCGTCGACCAGACCCAATTGCGCAAAGGCACCGGCCAGACGCGGCCCGGCCTCGACCAGCACCTCGTTGGTGCCTCGATTGGCCAGTTCGATAAGCAATTGATGCAGATCGACCTGGCCGTCGGCACCCGGCACGATCAGGCATTCCGGGCCATTGGCATATTGCTCTTCCACCGCGACACAAGTGGCGACCAGTGCCGGCCCGGCCTTGAAGAACGGCGCATCCAGCGGCACTCGCAGGCGGCCATCGATCAACACCCGCAATGGTGGACGACTCATGGCCAGCGCGGTTTGCTCGCTGTCGAGACCGAGTTCGTCCGCGCGCACGGTCAACCGCGCGCCGTCGGCCAGCACCGTGTCTGCGCCGGTCAGCACTACTGCCGCCTCAGCGCGCAAACGCTGTACCGCAGAACGCGCCGCCGGGCCGGTGATCCATCGGCTCTCGCCGCTTTCCATCGCCGTGCGCCCGTCGAGGCTCATGGCCAACTTGACCCGCACGAACGGCAAGCCATGTTCCATGCGTTTCAGAAAACCTTGATTGAGCTTGCGTGCTTCAGCCTCCAGCACACCACTTTCGGTGGCAATACCAGCCTCGGCCAGGCGCTGCAAACCTCGCCCGGCAACTTGTGGATTGGGATCACGCATCGCCGCCACGACCCGGGCAACGCCAGCAGTCACCAAGGCATCGGCACACGGCGGCGTGCGGCCATGGTGGCTGCAAGGTTCGAGGGTCACATACGCCGTCGCGCCCCGGGCCTGCTCGCCGGCGGCGCGCAGGGCGTGGACTTCGGCATGGGGTTCGCCGGCGCGCTCATGCCAGCCTTCGCCGACAATCTGCCCGTCACGCACCACCACGCAACCGACTCGCGGATTGGGATGGGTGGTGTAGTGGCCCTTGCGCGCCAGTTCCAGTGCGCGGGCCATGAAATGGGCGTCGAGGATCGCCTGCTCGGCGGCGGTGGTCATTCTTTCACCGGTTCGCGGGCGAGGCGGTCGATCTCTTCGCGGAATTCATTGAGGTCCTGGAAGCGCTTGTACACCGAAGCGAAGCGGATGTAGGCGACTTCATCAAGCTTTTGCAGCTCGGCCATCACCAGCTCGCCGACCACGAGGGACTTGACCTCGCGCTCGCCGGTGGCGCGCAGCTTGTGCTTGATGTGGACCAGAGAGGATTCGAGGCGCTCGACGCTGACCGGACGTTTTTCCAGCGCGCGTTGCATGCCGGCGCGGAGTTTTTCTTCGTCGAACGGTTGGCGGCTGCCGTCGGTTTTGATCAGGCGCGGCAACACCAGTTCGGCCGTCTCGAACGTCGTGAAACGTTCGCCGCAGGCCAGGCATTCACGCCGGCGGCGCACCTGTTCGCCCTCGGCGACCAGACGCGAGTCGATGACCTTGGTGTCGTTGGCACCGCAGAAGGGACAGTGCATGGTGGCTGGCAACAAAAAATGGGAGGGCCATGGTAGCGCATCCCCGTGGCAAGACAAGCCATAGGCTTTGCGGTATACAGAACGGCATGATCGTCTGATCCATGGAATTCATTCTGCCGGAGCCTCCAATGCCGTTACGTCCGCTCGTTCTGCTCAGTCTTTTCAGCCTGCTGGTGGCCTGTGGCAGCGACGCACCCAAGCCGCAACCGCCGACGCCAGGCCCCGCGCCGCAGCAGGCGCAGAAAAAAGCCAAAGAGGCCGCCGACCTTGGGCCGCTGCCGGCGCATCAACGCGAATTGAGCGGCAGCCTGCAAGGGGTGCCGGCCGGCGCCGAAGTCGAACTGGCGCTGCTGGTGATTGATGAAAAGGACCGCCCGCAACAATTGCTCGCCAGTTCCAGCCTGATCGGCAACAACCAGATCCTGCCGTTTCACCTGCGCTTCAACCCCGAGGCGTTTCCGGCCGGCGCACGGGTTGAGCTGCGCGGTCGCGCGAGCCAGTCCGGACAACTGATTCTGCACCTGCCATCGCAGACCATCACTCAACCGACCACTCAGGCGTTGGGCCAGCTGCAATTCGTCAAAGCGCCATGACAGCACCGCTCGACCTGCAACAGGCCTTGGGGGAATTGCTCGGCGACGCCAGACTGAAAGCCTGTGCGTTGCCGGGCACTGATTTGCAGCTGTGGCTGATCGACGGTGACAACATGGCCCGCGAATTCAGCCAGGAAGAAACCCAGCGCATCCTGCATGAACCGCCCTATTGGAGCTTTTGCTGGGCCAGCGGCTTGGCCGTGGCGCGTTATCTGGCACAGTTTCCAGAGTGGGTGCGCGGCAAGCGCGTGCTGGATTTCGGCGCCGGCTCCGGGATTGCCGGTATCGCGGCGGTGAAGGCCGGGGCGCTGGAAGTGGTGGCCTGCGATCTCGATCCGTTGGCGATCGCCGCTTGCCGGGCAAATGCCGAGCTCAATGCTGTGCAGATGAGCTACTCGACGGACTTCTTTGCCGAGGCCGATCGCTTCGATCTGATCCTGGTCGCCGACGTGTTGTACGACCGGGCGAACTTGCCGCTGCTCGACGCGTTTCTCAGTCGCGGACGCGAGGCGCTGGTGGCGGATTCACGGGTGCGGGATTTTCGGCATCCGTTGTATGAACGGATCGAGATGCTGGAGGCGATGACCCTCCCCGATCTGGCCGAGCCCGAAGAATTCAGACATGTCAGCCTCTACCATGCACGGCGCTAGCTAAAAGCTTCGCGAGCAGGCTCGCTCCCACACTGGATCTGTGCCGTTCATAAATCCCCTGTGGGAGCGAGCCTGCTCGCGAAGGCGTCCGCCCATGCAACACACCTCTCGACCCGCCCCGCTTCCGGCCACCCCCCACCAAGCCTTATAGTTGCCCCATCCACGCTTTGACGAGATCCCCCATGAGTGAGCAAACGCCGTACATCTTCGACGCCACGACTGCCGATTTCGACCAGTCGGTGATCGAAGCCTCCTTCAACAAACCGGTGCTGGTGGATTTCTGGGCCGAATGGTGTGCGCCGTGCAAGGCGTTGATGCCGATGCTGCAAGGCATTGCCGAGAGCTATCAGGGCGAGTTGCTGCTGGCCAAGGTCAACTGCGACATCGAGCAGGACATCGTCGCCCGCTTCGGCATCCGCAGCCTGCCGACCGTGGTGCTGTTCAAGGACGGTCAGCCGGTCGATGGCTTTGCCGGGGCACAACCGGAATCCGCCGTGCGCGCCCTGCTCGAACCGCATGTGCAGATGCCGCCACCGGCCGCTGCCGACCCGTTCGAACAGGCTCAGGCGATGTTCGACGAAGGTCACTTCGCCGAGGCGGAAGCGGCGCTGGTGACCCTGCTCAATGAAGACAATACCAACGCCAGGGCGCTGATCCTTTACGCACGCTGCCTGACCGAACGCGGTGAGCTGGGCGAAGCGCAAACCGTGCTCGACGCGGTCAAGAGCGATGAGCACAAAGCCGCACTCGCTGGGGCCAAGGCGCAGATCCAGTTCCTCGGCCTCGCCCGCGACCTGCCGGACGCCGCCGACCTGAAAAGCCGCCTGGCGCAAAATCCGCAGGATGATGAAGCGGTGTACCAACTGGCGATCCAGCAACTGGCGCGCCAGCAATACGAAGCGGCGCTGGACGCCTTGCTCAAACTGTTCATCCGCAACCGCAGCTACGGCGAAGGCTTGCCGCACAAGACCTTGCTGCAGGTGTTCGAACTGCTGGGCAATGATCATCCGTTGGTGACGGCTTACCGTCGCAAAGTGTTTGCGGCGCTGTATTAAGGCCTTACCCGATCCAGCTATAGAGCGGCGTATCCCCGCCGCTCGCCACTTTCACATCGGAACTGTGGCGCAAGCGCACGAGCAAACGCTTGCCCGCCACCGCACTGCCGGTCAGCGCTTCCAGTTGATCGAGCAGATCCGGTCCACTGAGTTGCCCGGCCTTACGCAGCAAGTCTTTGGCCACCTGCCACAGCGCATCGTCCTGATTCACCGGCTTCGCCGCCGGGGCCGACGCCACTGCCTCGGACTGCGCGACCGGCGCCTGCCCGCTCAGCGCCGAACCCAGCCTGGCCCAATCGCTGTCATCCAGCTCCACCGTCAAATCCACCGGCACCTCGCCGACCGTTCCGCGTATCCGCAACATCAAGTTCGCTCCTGCACTTTTCTGACCTGCATGCTCCCACGGGACTTGTGCAACGCCAAGTAAAGGGCGCCAAACACATCTGGTAATTCCCGGTTGATCGGCTAAATTAATCTCTTTTTGCGGGAAGGATTCCCAATGTCTTCAGGACGAAAACTGGCCTCTAAAGGAGGCCCGACCTCTACAGGTGGCGTGATACTTGAAGGAAATGAGAACCTCAATATCGAAGGAAGAATAATCGCTTCCATTGGACAACTCGCCAGTTGTCCGGTCTGTGGGCCTGGCAAAGGCCCCATCGTAGCAGTGGGTGAAAGAACGCTGATTTTACCTGCCGGACCAGCTGCGCTAGAGGGTGACTACGTCGCCTGCGGTTGTCCGCCCATGACCAATAAGCTGCTCACTCAGCAACACAGTGGTTTCGCAGGAATTGGCCGGCCCGCTCCAATTGACATGGGGCCACCGATTGCTGCCCTGACCTCTTATCGCTACTTGCAGGTCATCATCGAACGCCTTGATGACACGGAAAAGCCAGGTTTGGCTTACAAACTCAAGGACAAGGCGAAGGTTGCCGTTTTACAAGACAGCACTTGCAACCTCACAGGCGAAGGCTGCGAACACCCGGTAAAAAACGCTTCGGATTACGACACCCTGTTGGTAGGGGAAGATTCCGAATGGACTTTCTATGCCTATGAAGAGCCCCTGACACAGGATTTGTCATGAAATCGGAAATCAAACTCATCTTTAAAGACTTTCTGATGCAGCCACCGCCAGGCGTAAAATTTCAGCTGCTTATCGACGGTCAGGTCGTAGATGACAACATCGTTCAAAACGATGACAGGCCTCGCATTTATTCATTGATATCCAAAAACGGCCAGATCGCTATAACGCTCGCGGGCAAGGAACTACCGTCGATCAAAACCCGAGACACCCACGAAGTGACGGTTCAGATTGTGGGGAACTCCGGTACAAAAAAAGGTATGCACACTGCTACGTTGAATCCAGGGAAGTCTCTTTCGATCGTAGCGATATCACCGTGGGTAAAAGTCCCGCTAACGACCAGCGGCGCTGTCTCGAACGACGCGTTCTACGAAGTCGAATATGGTGTGAAACGTACAAATGAAACCCGAACGGTGAAAGTCGTCATTCAGGACATGCCGCGCAGGATACTGATGGAGGCGCTGTCACACCGGGGATCAACACAGTGGGCAGGGAATAAAAGCAAAAAGTCGCTGCCACACCCTACGCTCAGGCAGAGCGTGGAATTTCCACCAAACACAAATAAATGCAATCTGTTCGTCTACGACGTGCTGACCGCAATTGGGGTCAACGTGGCGTTGATTGAACATGGCAAATCGAAATACCTGCCATATTTCTCCAAGGTTAGTCCTCCGCTCGCGGGTGAATGGGCGAATGGACAACGATTGCTCAACAGCTGGAAAGTCGAGCGCACGCCGTTGCCCGGGGACGTCGGCGCTTACGCAATGAATTATTCCGACGCCAGCGGCCATGTCGGCTTCGTTCTAACGAAGGGCGTATGCATTTCTGCAGGGTGGGAAAAAGTTGAAGTTAACGACGCAGGTTTTCGCCATGCGACCGGTAATGCAAATCCCAGTGACCATGACTTCACTATTTTCCGACGCTACAAACACAGCACGCCACAATGAAACGCCCTTATTCGCTCCTCCTCATAATTCCGTTTTTGCTCATCGTGGCATGGCGCATCTGGTTGCCTGCCGATCTTTCGGCTTGTCCCGCTGACGGGGAAACTGCAGGTCCACTGACCCTTGTTATTCGTGATTACTTTGAGCGCAATAGCCGGACCGACTGGCGAGACATGGATGATCGTTTCGACATACTTTCAACCCCCGAAGGCCAGAGCATAGCGAGTCAACCGAATTCACACACTTGCGAAGCATTGCGGGTACTGCAGAGTCCGGCGTTCAGTCAGAGTGAAAAAATCTTCACCATGGCACTTATGTTCAGACTGCCAATCGACCAGTACATGGCCCTGATGGATCGCAGTCATCAACTCTACACGCAGGGCAAAATGGATAAGGAGGTGCTGACTCTGGTGGTATTTCCGCGCGGAACAGCCATCAACTACTGGTGGCTTCCGGCTTGGCGACAGCGTTTCAGTCGCGATGCCCCGAGCGTGCTCGACGCAAATCTGATCAACGATGTCCTTTCGGGACACTATTGGTTCGACTATCCCGGCGCAGGCTTCTGATTCTGCAAGCATGACATCCAATCCCAGCACCGCCCGCGAACTCATCCCGCGCGGTGCTTAGCCATGTCTTGCGCAATCTCAAGCGCACGGGCACACTCTGCGCACTTTCGTTATAAGATTACATAACAAACTTTTCATTTTTCTCGGAGTCCGTCATGCGTCGTTTGCTGCTCGCTTTGCCGTTTGCCCTGTTGCCGCTGGCCGCTGCTCATGCGGTGGATGAGCACGATCACGATCATGAGCACGGCAGCCTCGGCGCCCATGAGCATGGTGTGGGTCGTCTGAATGCCGCGCTCGACGGTCAGACCCTGGAGCTTGAGCTGGAAAGCCCGGCGATGAATCTGGTGGGTTTTGAACACGCCGCGACGTCGGATGCCGACAAGGCCAAAGTCGCTGCCGCTCGTGCGCAGCTGGAAAAACCATTGGCCCTGTTCAGCCTGCCCGCTGCGGCCGGCTGCAAGGTGGTCAGCCAGGAACTGGAAAGCCCGCTGTTCGGCGACAAGCCGGACGCCGACGATCACGACGAAGATGAAGCGGACAAGGACGGTCACGAGCATCACCACGACCACAGCGAAATCCATGCGCATTACCAATTCAGCTGCGCCACACCGGGCGCGCTGAGCACGCTGAACCTGACGAACATCTTCAAGACCTTCCCGGCGACGCAGAAGATTCAGGTACAACTGATCAGCGCGACCGGCCAGCAAGGTACCGAAGTGACGGCCAAGTCAGCTGCGCTGAAATTCTAGGATCCACCGAAATCCCCTGTGGGAGCGAGCCTGCTCGCGAAGGCGGCGTGTCAGCTGACAGGTGGGTGTCTGACCCAGCGCTTTCGCGAGCAGGCTCGCTCCCACAGGGTTGTGTTCACTTCATGAAAATCGGTGCCATGACCCAAGCACTCATCGAACTTTCCGACCTTGGCTTCAACTGGCCCGGTCACCCGCCGCTGCTGGACATCCCGGCGTTTCGTCTGGAAGCCGGCGAAACCCTGTTTCTCAAAGGCCCCAGCGGCAGCGGCAAGACCACCCTGCTCGGCCTGCTTGGCGGGGTGCAGAAGCCCAATCGCGGCAGCATTCGCCTGCTCGGCCAGGAGCTGACCGAGCTTTCTGCCGGCAAGCGCGATACGTTTCGTGTCGATCACACTGGCTACATTTTCCAGCAATTCAACCTGCTGCCGTTTCTCTCGGTGCGCGAGAACGTTGAGTTGCCGTGTCATTTTTCAAAACTGCGTGCGCAACGGGCGAAACAGCGCCACGGCAGCGTCGATCAAGCCGCCGCCACGTTGCTCGCGCACTTGGGTCTGAAAGACGAAAGCATCCTCAGCCGCCGCGCCGACTCGCTGTCGATCGGCCAGCAACAACGGGTCGCCGCCGCACGCGCATTGATCGGCCAACCGGAGCTGGTGATCGCCGACGAACCGACCTCGGCGCTGGATTACGACGCCCGCGAAAACTTCATTCGCCTGCTGTTTGCCGAGTGCCGCGAGGCCGGATCGAGTCTGTTGTTCGTCAGCCATGACCAGAGCCTGGCGCCGCTGTTCGACCGTCATCTGTCCCTGGCCGATCTCAATCGCGCCGCCACGTCCGCCGAGGTCTGAGATGTATCTGTTTCGTCTGGCCATGGCCAGCCTGGCCAACCGCCGTTTCACCGCATTGCTCACCGCCTTTGCCATTGCCCTGTCGGTGTGCCTGCTGCTCGCCGTCGAGCGCGTGCGCACCGAAGCCAAGGCCAGTTTCGCCAGCACCATCAGCGGCACTGACCTCATCGTCGGCGCTCGTTCGGGGTCGGTAAACCTGCTGCTGTATTCGGTGTTCCGCATCGGCAACGCTACCAACAACATCCGTTGGGACAGCTTTGAACACTTCGCCAACAACCCGAAAGTGAAGTGGGCAATCCCCATGTCCCTAGGCGATTCCCATCGCGGCTATCGCGTGATGGGCACCACCGAAGCCTATTTCCAGCACTACCAGTACGGGCGCCAGCAACACCTGGCGCTGGCCGACGGTCGCGCGTTTGCCACCGATCCTTTCGAAGTGGTGCTCGGTGCCGAAGTCGCCGAAGCGCTGCACTACAAGCTCGGCGACAAACTGGTACTGGCCCACGGCGTGGCGGCGATCAGCCTGGTCAAGCACGACGACAAACCCTTCACCGTGGTCGGCATCCTCCAGCGCACCGGCACCCCGGTGGACCGCACGCTGCACATCAGCCTCGGCGGCATGGAGGCGATCCACATCGACTGGCACAACGGCGTGCCGGCGCGCGGCAACGGCAGGATCAGCGCTGATCAGGCGCGCAATATGGACCTGACGCCACAAGCGATCACCGCGTTCATGCTCGGCCTCAACAGCAAGATTTCCACCTTCGCCTTGCAGCGCGAGATCAACGAATACCGTGGCGAACCGATGCTGGCGATCCTGCCGGGCGTGGCCTTGCAGGAATTGTGGAGCCTGATGAGTACGGCCGAGAAAGCCTTGTTCGTGGTCTCGCTGTTCGTTGTGCTGACCGGGTTGATCGGCATGCTCACGGCGATTCTCACCAGCCTCAACGAACGTCGCCGCGAGATGGCGATTCTGCGTTCGGTGGGGGCGCGGCCGTGGCACATCGCAAGCCTGCTGGTGCTGGAAGCCTTTGCGTTGGCGCTGACTGGAGTCATCGCCGGACTGGCATTGCTGTACGTCGGCATCGCCGCTGCGCAAGGGTACGTGCAGGCCAATTACGGTTTATACCTGCCGCTGGCATGGCCGAGCGAGTATGAATGGACGCTGCTCGGTGGCATTCTGGCGGCCGCGCTGCTGATGGGCAGCGTGCCGGCCTGGCGCGCGTATCGCCAATCATTGGCCGATGGCCTGTCGATCCGTTTATGAGGATGTTCACCATGCCCCGCGCCCTGCTTGCGCTGCTGATGCTGGTCGCCCTGCCCGTGTGGGCGGCGGCGCCGAGAGACCTGACCTGGTCGGAAATGATCCCGCCGGACGCCGCGCCGGAAGTGCCGAACATGACCCCGCTGCACGACCTGTCGAAGATGGGCGACGCACTCTCTGCCGAGTCCGCGCCGGCGGCCAAGCAGGACATGCCCAACGCTCCGGTAGTGAAAAGCCTCGACGGGCAGAACATTCGCCTGCCGGGTTACATCGTGCCGCTGGAAGTCAGCGAAGAGGGGCGCACCACGGACTTCTTGCTGGTGCCATATTTCGGCGCCTGCATCCACGTCCCGCCACCGCCGTCGAACCAGATCGTCCACGTGAAAAGCGAACTGGGCGTGAAGCTCGATGAGCTGTATCAGCCGTATTGGGTTGAGGGACCGTTGCAGGTGAAAGCCTCGAGCAGTGAGCTGGCCGATGCCGGGTATCAGATGGAGGCAGAGAAGATTTATGCGTATGAACTGCCGGAGTAATTCCCGGTAATTTTGTATTGGCTGGTCTATCGTCTTCGCGAGCAGGCTCGCTCCCACAGGTGATCACATTCCAAGGTGGGAGCGAGCCTGCTCGCGAATAGGCCCTCAAAGGTTCCACAAAACCCCGCCCCTTCACTGTTTCATTGAGCTGAGTCAAAACACCGTATCAGACGGCTTCGTACCCTAGGACATCGAATTTTTATGTCCTTTCGGAGCCCCCATGAACAAGTCCTTGCTCAGCGCCTCGCTGTTTGCCCTCGCGCTCGCAGCCCCGCTCGCCCACGCCCACGAAGCCGGTGACATTCTCGTGCGCGCCGGCGCGATCACCGTCAACCCGAAGGCCGACAGCTCCAGCGTCAAGGTCGATCAGGGTCCGCTGAGCGGCACCAATCTGGGCGGCAAGGCGACCATGAGCAGCGACACCCAACTGGGTCTGAACTTCGCCTACATGCTCACCAACAACATCGGTATCGAGCTGCTGGCAGCCACGCCGTTCGAGCATGACGTCAAGCTCAAGGGCACCGCCCTGCCCGCCGCCAACGGCAAGCTCGGCACCCTGAAACACCTGCCGCCGACCCTCAGCGTCGTCTACTACCCGCTGGATTCGAAATCGCCTTTCCAGCCGTATGTCGGCGGTGGCATCAACTACACCTGGATCTACGACGAACACGTCGGCAGCGAAGCCAGCGCCAACGGCTTCAGCAACTTCAAGGCGAAAAACTCCTGGGGCCTGGCCTGGCAGGTCGGCGCCGACTACATGATCACCGACAACATCATGCTCAACGCCCAGGTGCGCTATATCGATATCGATACCCGCGCGACCGTCGAGAACAACGCCGTCGCACCGGGCACCCGTGCACGGGTGAATGTGGATGTCGATCCGTTCATCTACATGGTCGGTTTGGGCTATAAGTTCTAAGTCGATTTTTTACTGAACGTTCACGTGGTGGTGAATGAGGCTTGGTGGCGGGCAGGCACAGACCTGACGACGACCGTACGCAGTCGATCGGGGAATAACATTCCCTCGCCACAGGAATAGCGATATTCCGGCCGTGAAAAAGGCGCCTGTTGCAGGGCGCCTTTTTCATGTCCGAAAGCTTGTTTCATCCGCGCCCGAGCAACCGCGCCAAGCCCACACTCATCGGCGTCTGCGGCGGCATTTCAAAGCGCTGCAGCAAGCGTCGGTTGTCAGCCCGCGAATGGCGGATATCACCCGAACGCGCCTGCCCGTAGCTCACGGGCGGCAGTTCACCGACCACTGATTTCAACGCTTCGAGCATCTGCTTCAGGCTCATCGCCTGATTCCAGCCAACATTGACCGCGCCCTCCTGCACTTCAGGCTTTTCCAGCGCCTGCACCAGCAAATCGACCAGATCACCGACATAAAGAAAATCGCGGGTCTGCTCGCCATCGCCAAATACGGTGATCGGCAAACCTTTCGACGCACGTTCGCTGAAGATGCTGATCACCCCGGAATACGGCGAGGACGGATCCTGGCGGGGGCCGAAGATGTTGAAGAAGCGGAAAATCGCCGGCTCCAGACCATGCTGGCGACGGTAGAAATCGAAGTACTGCTCACCGGCCAGTTTGTCCGAGGCATAGGGTGTCAGCGGCGCCTTCGGCGTGTCTTCATCAATCGACTCGCCCTCGCCATTGTTGCCGTACACCGCCGCGCTGGAGGCGTACACCACACGCTTGACCCCGGCCAGGCGCATGGCTTCGCAGACATTCAGGGTGCCGATGAAATTGCTCTGATGGGTTTTCACCGGATCGTCCACCGAGGCTTGCACCGAGGCCACGGCCGCCAGATGCGCGACAGCGTTGCAACCTTGCATGGCGCGGGCGACCAGGGCGGCATCGGCGACATCGCCGACCACCAGTTCGACCTTGGGATTGTCCAGCGGCAGGTTGCTGCGCTTGCCGGTCGACAGGTCGTCGAGCACACGCACCGCATAGCCCTTGGCGAGCAAGGCATCGGTCAGGTGCGAGCCGATGAATCCGGCTCCGCCGGTGATTAAAACTGTTTCTTTAGCCATGTCGGTAGAACCTGTTCAGTAGACCCGGGAGTGCGGCACGCCAGGCACGCGGTTTGATCCCGAAAGTGTGGAGAATTTTCTTGCAGGCCAGCACTGCATGTTGCGGCTCTTCGGCGGCGTCCGGGCGCGCGGCGTGGGCCTGCGCGGTCGGTGCTTCGATCGCCAGCGGATGCAGGCTGCGTGCTTCGGTGAGAATCGCCTGGCCCAGCGCCAGCGGGGTGGTCGCTTCGTGGCCGGCGTAATGGTAAGTGCCCCACAGCGGCGCGGCGCAGTCGAGTTGCTTGAGCACGGAGATGATCACTCGAGCGGCGTCATCGACCGGAGTCGGATTGCCGCGCCGATCATCGGCCAGCAGCAACTCTTCGGGTTTTTCCGCGCGAGCGAGGAAGCGTCCGAGGGTGCCGTCCGGGCTGTCGTCGAGCAGCCAGCCGAAACGCAGCAGTACATGTTGCGGGCAGGTCGCGCGCACACTTTGCTCGATGCGCCACAAGGCCTGACCGCGCAGGCCCAGCGGCACCGGTTCGTCTTTTTCGCTGTAAGCGGTAGCACGTGAGCCGTCGAACACGCGATAGCTCGACGGCTGCACGAGGACAATGTTGTGGTGCTGGCACAGTTCGGCCAGACGCTCGATGGCGCGTTCCTGACCGGTCATGCGGCTTTCGCTGACGCTCTCGGCCTGGAACCAGTCGAAATAGTAGGCGAGGTTGATCAACGCATCGGGACGGGTGTCGTCGAGCAATTGGGTGAGGCTCGCGGCATCCCAGCCGTTTTCGGGCGGGCGGGGGGCGAGGAAACCGATGTCTTCTTCCGCACCGAGGCGAATCAGCGCCTGCCCAAGGGCATTTCCGCCGCCCAGTAACATAAGGCGCATTCGCATAGAGTCAGCAGGCCCAGTCTGATTGGAACGATGGCTTTAGCGACAGTTCTTGTGGAACCGTCGTCGATAATTGCCGGAATCGTTGCATTTTGCGGGTTTAGTGCGCAACCGTCATCCGTAAAGTGTAGATGCGCGGATTTGTATCGGCCTCACTGGCGCTATCGCGAGCAGGCTCGCTCCCACAGGAGACCGCATTCCAAGGTGGGAGCGAGCCTGCTCGCGAAGGCGTCCGAACGGTACTTGCATCTTCCCGCCCCCGCCCGCATAACTCCAGTCATGAATCTGCCCCTCCCCGCCAACAGCGCGCTGGCAGGCTTTCACCCCGCCGTCAGCGCCTGGTTCAACAAGACTTTTCCGGCGGTCACCGCCGCTCAGGCCCGTGCGTGGCCGTTGATTCGCCAGCGTCGGTCGACGCTGATCGCCGCGCCCACTGGCTCGGGGAAAACCCTGACCGCGTTCCTCGCCGTGCTCGATGAGCTTGTCCATCGCGGTCTGGAACACCCCGACGGTCTGCCCGCCGAAACCCTGGTGGTCTATGTCTCGCCGTTGAAGGCACTGTCCAACGACATCCAGATCAACCTGCAGAATCCGCTCGCCGGCATTACCGCGCAATTGCGCGAGATGGGCCTGCCGGAGCTGACCATCACTACCGCCGTACGCACTGGCGACACGCCGCAAAAAGACCGCGCCGCCATGCGCAAGAGCGCGCCGCATATTCTGGTCACCACCCCGGAATCGCTGTACGTGCTGCTTGGCTCGGAATCCGGGCGCAGGATGCTCGGCACCACGCGCACGGTGATCATTGACGAAATCCACGCCATGGCCGCCGGCAAGCGCGGCAGTCATCTGTCCTTGAGCCTTGAACGGCTGCAAGCGTTGTGCGCCGAACCGCTGACCCGCATCGGCCTGTCCGCCACGCAGAAGCCGGTAGAAGCCGTGGCGCAGTTCCTGGTCGGTCACGATCGCCCCTGCGAAATCGTCGACATCGGCCACGCCCGCCCTCGGGATCTGGGCATCGAGGTGCCGCCGGTACCGTTGTCGGCGGTGATGGCCAATGATGTCTGGGAACTGGTGTACGAGCGCCTCGCCGAACTCGCCCGCGAGCATCGCACCACGCTGATTTTCGTCAACACCCGACGCCTTGCCGAACGCCTCAGCCGGCATCTGAGCGAGCGCCTCGGCAAGCAGGCCGTGGCGGCGCACCACGGCAGCCTGGCCAAAGAGTTTCGCCTCGATGCGGAACAGCGCCTCAAACGCGGCGAGCTGCAAGTGCTGATCGCCACTGCATCACTGGAGCTGGGCATCGATATCGGTGAAGTCGACCTGGTCTGCCAGATCAGTTCACCGCGTTCGATTGCTGCGTTTCTGCAACGAGTCGGTCGCTCCGGACACCAGGTCGGCGGCACCCCCAAGGGGCGTTTGTTCGCCACCACCCGCGACGACCTGATCGAGTGCGCCGCCCTGCTCGACTGCGTGCGCCGGGGCGAGCTCGATACGCTGCAGATTCCGGAAAAGCCGCTGGACGTGCTGGCGCAGCAGATCATTGCCGAGGTCAGTTGCCAGGAATGGTCGGAGGACGCGTTGCTGGCGATGTTCCGCCGAGCGTGGCCGTATCGCGATCTCGATGAAAAACACTATCAGGCCCTGCTGAGCATGCTCGCTGAGGGTTACAACGGCCGCCAAGGCATCCGCAGCGCCTACCTGCACCGCGATGCCGTCAGTCGCACCTTGCGTGGCCGGCGGGGCGCGCAACTGACCGCCGTGACCAGTGGCGGCACCATCCCGGACAACGCCGACTACAGCGTATTGCTAGAACCCCAGGGCTTGAACATCGGCAGCGTCAACGAAGATTTCGCCGTGGAAAGTATCGCCGGCGATGTGTTCCAGCTCGGCAATACCTCGTACCGCATCCTGCGGGTGGAAAGCGGCAAGGTGCGGGTCGAGGATGCGCAGGGCATGCCGCCGACCATTCCGTTCTGGCTCGGCGAAGCGCCGGGGCGCAGTGATGAACTGTCGGCGGCCGTCGCGCGCCTGCAAGCGCAGTTGGACGAATTGCTCAGCGCCAGCCCCGGCAATCTGCAACCGGCGCTCGACTGGCTGACCGCCACACTCGGCCTCAACCTCGCCAGCGCCGAGCAACTGGTCGAATATCTGGCGCGCGCGCGGCAAACCCTCGGCGCCCTGCCCTCGCAGGACACGCTGTTGATGGAGCGGTTTTTCGACGAGTCCGGCGGCACCCAACTGATCATTCACACGCCGTTCGGCAGCCGCATCAACCGCGCCTGGGGCCTGGCCTTGCGCAAGCGTTTCTGCCGCACCTTCAACTTCGAGTTGCAGGCCGCCGCCAGCGAAGACGCGATCGTGCTGTCGCTGTCCACCAGTCACAGCTTCGAGCTCGACGAGGTTTGGCGTTACCTGCACAGCAACAGCGCCGAACACACCCTTATTCAAGCCGTGCTCGATGCGCCCTTGTTTGGCGTGCGCTGGCGCTGGAATGCCGGGGTGGCGCTGGCGTTGCCGCGCTTCACCGGCGGGCGCAAAGTCGCTCCGCAACTGCAACGGATGAAAAGCGAAGACCTGATCGCCAGTGTGTTTCCCGACCAGATCGCCTGCCTGGAAAACCTCGCCGGCGAGCGTGAAGTCCCCGAACATCCGCTGGTGGAACAGACCCTCGACGATTGCCTGCACGAAGCGATGGACAGCGAAGGCTGGCTGACCCTGCTGCGGCGCATGGAGCGTGGCGAGGTGCGCCTGATCGCCCGGGATTTACCTGCGCCGTCGCCGCTGGCGGCAGAAATTCTCAGCGCCCGACCCTACACGTTTCTCGACGACGCGCCGCTGGAGGAACGCCGCACGCAAGCGGTGATTAATCGACGCTGGAGCGATCCGCAGTCGACCGATGATCTCGGCGCACTCGATGCCGATGCGATCACCGCAGTGCGCGAAGAAGCCTGGCCGTCGCCCAATTCCATGGATGAAATGCACGAAGCGCTGATGAGCCTCGCCTGCATCAGTGACGCCGAAGCGCGCGCCAACGCCGGTTGGCCGGACTGGCTGCAAACGCTGATGGCCAGCGGCCGCGCCTGCCGGTTGCAGATCGACGCCGAGCATCAGTTGTGGCTGGCTCGCGAACGCCTGAGTTGCCTGCAGGCACTTTATCCACAGGCCACGTTGGCGAGCGCAGCAGTCGTGCTGCCCGGGTTCGACGAAGCGTGGACATTCGATGAGGCGCTGGTCGAAGTGATCCGCGCCCGCCTCGGCGCCTTTGGGCCGACCCCTTTGCCAGCCATTGCCGAGCCGCTCGCCCTGCCCGCCGCGCAAGTGAGTCAGGCCCTCGCCCGACTGGAGCGTGAAGGGTACGTCTTGCGCGGCCAGTTCACGCCGAACAGCGCGATTGAAGAATGGTGCGAACGCCATCTGCTCGCGCGCATCCATCGCTACACGGTCAAGCGCCTGCGCCGGGAAATCGAACCGGTGGCATTGCAGGACTTCATGCGCTTTCTGTTCGACTGGCAGCATCTGACGCCGGCCACCCAAGGTCAGGGCAGCGCGGTGCTGCCGGCGATTGTCGGCCAGTTCGAAGGTTATCCGGCGGCAGCCTCGGCATGGGACAGCGACATCCTGCCGGCGCGCCTCAAGGACTATTCGCCGAGCTGGCTGGATGAACTGTGCCGCAACGGCAAACTGGTGTGGACGCGCATCAACGCGCGGCAGAAAGTCAGCGGCTCGGCATTGCGCAGTACACCGATTGTGCTGCTGCCGCGCAGTCAGGTGGGTTTGTGGAGTGCGTTGGCTGAACAGACGCCGGTGAGTGAGTTATCGCCGAAAACACAGAAAGTCTTTGAGGCGCTGAGTCAGCATGGCGCGCTGTTTTTCGATGAGTTGATTCATGAAGCGCGCCTGCTGCGCAGCGAACTGGAAATTGCTTTGCAGGAACTGGTCGCCGCAGGTTTGGTGAACGCCGACAGCTTCGCCGGCCTGCGCGCGCTGATCACGCCGGCAAGCAAGCGCCAGCAGCGCAGTAGCCGACGCGGGCGCGGCGCGTTTATCGGCGGCATGGACGATGCCGGGCGCTGGGCATTGCTGCGCCGGGGTTCGTCAGCCGATGCCGCCGAGACACTCGAACACGTCGCCATGACCCTGCTGCGCCGCTACGGCGTGGTGTTCTGGCGCTTGCTCGAACGCGAAGCGGACTGGTTGCCGAGCTGGCGGGAATTGCTGCGCACCTTTCATCGTCTGGAGGCGCGGGGCGAGATTCGTGGCGGGCGGTTTGTCAGTGGTCTGGCTGGCGAGCAGTTTGCTTTGCCCGAAGCCATTCCCTTGCTGCGCGAAGTACGCCGACGCCCGCAGGACGGCAGCCTGGTGGCGGTGTGTGGGGTTGATCCATTGAATCTGGCCGGAACGTTATTGCCCGGGGTGAAAGTGCCGGCGCTGGTGAGCAATCGGCTGGTGTATCGCGATGGGGTGCCGGTGGCCGCGGTGATTGCCGGCAAGCAGCAGGTTTGGGTAGAGCTGGATCCGATAGCCATGGGACAACTGCATGCCAAGCTGATCCGGCATTGAGAGTGTTCGCACCGGCGTCTTCGCGAGCAGGCTCGCTCCCACAGTCCAATCCCATTGCCCCTGTGGGAGCGAGCCTGCTCGCGAAAGCGCCGGCCCTGTCTCTACACAAACAGGCGTCAGGTCCGTGACTCCTGCGGTACCTCACCCGCAACCACCGCCCCCTCCTCCTGTCGCTTTGGCAACAGAACCTGCTGTGGATAAGTCTGCGCAAAATGCACATTGGGTGTGTTATCCACAAGCTTCTTCAAGCGCTGGTTGAACGCGCGGCTCACCGCATACTGCCCGCCGGACACCGTGCGAAATTGCGCCGTAAGCACCACGCCGTTGAGATCCATCTTGTCCACGCCAAACACATCCAGCGGCCCTTGCAGGTTGTACTTGAGGAACGGGTCTTCGCGGATCGAATCGCCGGCCTCGCGGATCAGCTCGATGGCCTTGTCGACGTCGGTGTCGTAGGTGAACTGCACCGAGAAAAATGCGAAGGCGAACTGGCGGGATTGGTTGGTCACAGCCTTGATCTGGCCGAACGGCACCGAGTGCACAAAACCCTTGCCGTCGCGCAGGCGCAAGGTGCGAATGGTCAGGCCTTCCACCGTGCCGGCGTGGCCGGAATCGAGCACCACCCAGTCGCCGATCGACAGGGTGTCTTCGATGATGATGAACAACCCGGTGATGACGTCCTGCACCAGTTGCTGCGAACCGAAACCGATCGCCAGACCGACCACGCCCGCACCGGCCAACAGAGGCGCAACGTTAATCCCCAGATTGGCCATGGTGGTAATCGCGCAGATCACCACGAGGATGATTTTGATCGCATTGCGCAACAGCGGCAGGATGGTTTTCACCCGCGTGCTCGGCTGGCGTGCCGCGCGTTTGCTCAGCGGCGGTTTCAGTGCCTCCTGAATCGCCGTGTCGAGCACCACCCACAGCAGCCACGTCACCAGGAAGATCAGGCCGATGCTGCTCAAGGCGTTGCTGATCGCTCGACCGACGGTGCTGCTCTGGGCGAAATCGAGCAACGACACGCCCCAGATCCGCCCGAGAATATCGATGAACACAATCGCCATGACGATGCGCAGCAACGCATGCAACAGGCTGAGAAAGCGTTCCTTGTAGGCACTGCTGCGCTGGATCGCTTCGGCTTTGCGCGACTTGAACAGGTGCTGCAACACCGTGCTGAGAAACACCGTGGCGATCAGCAGCACGGTGGTGAACAAGGCACAGCGCAGGGCTTTCTGATTGTCCTCGCCGATGCCGATCAGGCTGACTGCCGAGACCAGCACCATCAGCACGATCGGCCAATACCACAGCCCGGAAAATATCCGCAGCGATTCCTGCAGCGACGGTTGTTTCAAGCGCTGAGCGAGCGGGCGATTGCGGATCAGATGTGCCACCGGCCGGCGCAGGCGAATCACCAGCAAACCGAAAATCACCGAGGCGATCAGGCCGGTGAACACGGCGATGCTGCTGGTGATATTGCCGCCCAGTTGCCGGGCGATCTGCGGGCTGGTCAGGGCATCGCTGAGGGCGGCGAGAAAGCCGATGAGGAACAGCGGTCGCGGGCAGTATTCACGGATGATTCGCGCGGCGGCGCGCTTGTGGCCGACATTGAACATCACCACCACGCACAACAACATCGACGTGGAGAAAATGCCACTGCTGGTGGCGTAGGCCAGACACAGCGCCAGCGCACGGCCCACCGAAGCTTGCAGAAAATGGCTGACATACAGCGTCAGCGGCAGGCAGATCAGCGCCGGCACGGTGAAAGGCAGCACGTAGCCGAGCAGATCCTGACTGCGCTGGCGGGTGCGCAACCAGCGGCCCTCACGCAGACGCTTTGCCAGCAGACTGCCGAGCACGGTGAGCAGGGCGAAACTGCCCAGCCACACTCCCGACAACGTGAGGAAATCCCCTGCCACGCTCCAGCCCGAGCGATTCGACGGTTGCTTGACCAGCCGATCGACCTCATCCGCCGCGCGGTCAGCACGCAGCCGCCAGGCATCGACCAGGTGTTCGTTGAGATCGAGTTTTTCCTGCACATCGTCGATGCTCGTACTGATCGCCCCGAGCAGACCGCCCTGCACCAACGGTTCCGGTTCGGCGGGTTTCTCTGCCGTGTCGGCGGCAGCCGGAACGCCCGGTAGCGCGACGGCTTGCGATGTGTTGACGCCCAAGCACAGCAGCGCTCCCAGCAGAATGGCGATCCTGAAATTGCGCAAAGCTCCGATCTCCCGTGGCTGACCCTGGTAAGGAACTGATCGGTAATTGCGCGGCAAGTTCAAGAGCCCCCTCACCCCAGCCCTCTCCCCCAGGAGAGGGAGCCGACCGAGTTGCAGAGCAAAATCATCAACTGCACGTCTTGAGTCGAACTCAAGTCCTGAAGACCATGAAGATCTGCTCCCTTCACAGTCGTACGCGATTTCAGGAGGCATGAAGATCTGCTCCCTTCCCCCTCGCCCCCTTGGGGGAGAGGGTTGGGGTGAGGGGGTAAGCTCTTGATCTTCGCTTCACCCGCGACCGTCCGTAACGCCACCGAAACTTTCCCGCCCCCGCCGCAGTCATCACAGAACATCGGCAACACGAGGACTTTCTACGGGAGGATGGGATGGCGACGATTCACATCGGTATTTCAGGCTGGCGCTACGCCCCGTGGCGCGGGGATTTCTACCCGAAGGGACTGGCGCAGAAGCGCGAATTGCAGTTCGCCTCCCGCGCGGTCAACAGCATCGAAATCAATGGATCGTTCTACGCCCTGCAACGCCCCGAACGTTACGCCCAGTGGTACGCCGAAACGCCCGATGACTTCGTGTTCAGCGTCAAGGCGCCGCGCTTCATCACCCACGTGCGCCGCTTGCGCGAAATCGAAAAGCCGCTGGCGAATTTCTTTGCCTCGGGCGTGCTGGAGCTGAAGGAAAAACTCGGGCCGATCCTCTGGCAGTTTCCGCCGAATTTCAAATTCGACGCCGAGCGCTTCGATCACTTTCTCGCGCAACTGCCCCACGATACCCAAGCCGCAGCCGCCCTCGCCCGCCAGCACGACTCGCATCTGCCCGGCCACGCCAGCGTCAAAGCCTGGCGCAAGAAACCGCTGCGCCATGCGGTGGAAATCCGTCATGAAAGTTTCATCGATCCGGAATTCGTGCGCCTGCTCAAACGCCACAACACCGCGCTGGTCATTGCCGACACCGCCGGCAAATGGCCGTACCGCGAAGACCTCACCAGCGACTTCGTCTATCTGCGCCTGCACGGCGCCGAAGAGCTCTACGCCAGCGGTTATTCCGAACAAGCGCTCAAGCGCTGGGCCGAGCGCATCGACGCCTGGCATCACGGTAAACAGCCAGAGGACGCCCACCTGATAGCGCCACGCCTGAAACCCCGCGCGCGCAAATCCCGCGAAGTGTTCTGCTACTTCGACAACGACATCAAAGTCCGCGCGCCCTACGACGCACGCAACTTGTTGCAGCGCTTGGACCTCGACAAAGACCTCGCCACGACTCCCGGGCAAGTTGCCGCAGAAGGAGTTCTGTCATGAGCATTCCCGAACCGGTCGGTTTTACCGACGAAGGCTCTGTGGTTGCGCCCTCGGTGCGCACCTTCACCGTACTGACTGTCAACACCCACAAGGGCTTCACCGCGCTGAACCGGCGTTTCATTCTGCCGGAGCTGCGTGAAGCAGTGCGCAGCGTCGCCGCCGACGTGGTGTTTCTGCAGGAAGTCCACGGCACGCACGAGCAGCATCCGAAACGCTACGACAACTGGCCGACGATGCCGCAATACGAATTCCTCGCCGACAGCCTCTGGCCGCAATTCGCCTACGGGCGCAATGCCGTGTACCCGGCGGGCGATCACGGCAATGCGCTGTTGTCGAAATTCCAGATCATCCGCCACGACAACCTCGACGTGTCGATCAGCGGCCATGAAAACCGTGGTCTGCTGCATTGCGTGCTGCGCCTGCCTGGCGACGGCACCGAAGTGCACGCGATCTGCGTGCATCTGGGCCTGCGCGAGAGCCACCGCAACGCGCAACTGGATCTGCTGATGCAACGCCTCGCCGAATTGCCCGCCGACGCCCCGGTGATTGTCGCTGGCGATTTCAACGACTGGCGCCAGCGCGCCGATGCGCAGCTCAAGCCCTGTGGCCTGCGCGAAGTGTTCGCCGAGCAGTACGGCAAGCCGGCGCGCAGCTTTCCCGCGCGGCTGCCAGCGCTACGACTCGACCGCATCTACGTACGCAACCTCAAGGCCAGCCGCCCAAAAGTATTGACGAACCGGCCCTGGTCCCACCTTTCCGACCACGCACCGTTATCGGTGGAGATTGAACTATGAACAGTGCGCCACTGGAAAAATCTGCCGTCGACCCGGTCCCGCTAAACCCGCCGGTGCGCGAGCCCGGCCACGTTGACGTCGAGTATCAATGGCATAGCAATAACCGCGTAGAGCTGCTGGAGAACGGCGAGGAATATTTCCCCCGGGTATTCGAAGCGATGCGCGCAGCCAAGAGCGAGATCCTGCTGGAGACCTTCATCGTTTTCGAAGACAAGGTCGGCGCCGAGTTGCAGCAAATCCTCATCGAAGCCGCCCAGCGCGGCGTGCGCACCACGGTCAGCCTCGACGGCTTCGGCTGTGGCGAGCTGAGCACTGGCTATCTGTCGGCCTTGAGCGATGCCGGCGTGCATTTGCAGATCTTCGATCCGGCGCCAAAGCACTTGGGCATCCGTACCAACTGGTTCCGCCGCTTGCACCGCAAGATCGTGGTGGTCGACGGCTTGATCGCGTTCATTGGCGGGATCAATTTTTCCGGCGATCACCTGGCCGATTTCGGCCCTGAAGCCAAGCAGGATTATTCGGTGGAGATCCAAGGCCCGGTGGTCGCCGATATCCATCACTTCGCCCTGCTGCAAAGCGGTCGTCCCGGGCGCGCGCGGTTCTGGTGGCAGCGCCGGCGCCAGCGCCTGGAGGAAATGGCCTTCACCGACCACGACGGCCAGGTACGCCTGGTGTTCCGCGATAACGATCAACACAACACCGATATCGAAGACGTGTATTTGCAGGTGCTGCGCAAGGCCAAGCGCCGGGTAATCATCGCCAACGCCTACTTCTTTCCCGGCTACCGTTTGCTGCGCGAAATCCGCAACGCCGCCCGCCGTGGCGTCGAGGTGCGGCTGATCCTGCAAGGCCAGCCGGACATGCTCGTAGCCAAACTGGCAGCGCGCATGACCTACGATTATCTGCTGCGTGCCGGCGTGCAGATTAACGAATACTGCCAGCGCCCGCTGCACGGCAAAGTCGCGCTGGTCGACGATGACTGGAGCACCGTGGGCTCAAGCAATCTCGACCCGCTGAGCCTGTCGCTGAATCTGGAAGCCAACGTACTGATCCGCGACCGCGCGTTCAATCAGCACCTGTACGAACGCCTCGAAGACCTCAGCCAGAACCACTGCAAAGCCATGGACGCCAAGCTGTTGCCGCGCGGGCGCATCTGGCACATGACCGTGGGCTTTCTGGTGTTCCACTTCCTGCGGCACTTCCCGGCCATGGCCGGTTGGCTGCCGGCGCATAAACCGCGTCTGAAGCCTTTCCGAGGTGCGCGTCCATGAGTCATTCCGAAGTGCACTCCGATAGCCATTCGACACAAGCGGCGCCGTCGAAATGGAGCCGCTGGAAACGCCCGCTGACCATCCTGTTTTTCCTCGCGCTGATCGTCTTGCTGACGATGTTCGCCACGCGCATCGAATGGGCCGAGGTGCTGGAGACCCTCGCCGATTTCAAGGTGCGCACGCTGATCATCGCCGCCAGCCTGACGTTGCTGAGCTTTCTGGTGTACGCCAGTTTCGACCTGATTGGCCGCACCTACATTCGTCAGGACCTGACCTGGAAGCAGATCCTGCCGGTGGGCATCATCAGCTACGCCTTCAACCTCAATCTCAGCGCCTGGGTCGGCGGCATCGCCATGCGTTATCGCTTGTATTCGCGGCTGGGCGTGAGCAAAGGCAACATTGCCAAGATTCTCGGCCTGAGCCTGGCAACCAACTGGTTCGGCTACATGACCATCGCTGGCGTAGTGTTCAGCAGCGGTCTGGTGACTATGCCGCCGGGCTGGAAACTCAGCAGTTCGGCCTTGCAACTGGTCGGGGTGTTATTGCTGCTGGTCAGCGCCGGCTATCTGGCGGCGTGTCAGTTTTCCAAACGCCGCGAGTGGTCGATTCGCGGCGTGGAAATCAACCTGCCGTCGCTGCGCATGGCGGTGCTGCAATTGCTCTTGGGCGCGTTGAACTGGTCGCTGATGGCGGCGGTGATCTTCACTCTGCTGCCAAGCAAACTGGATTATCCGCTGGTGCTTGGGGTGCTGTTGATCAGCGCGATTGCCGGGGTCATTACGCACATTCCGGCGGGGCTGGGTGTGCTGGAGGCGGTGTTCGTGGCGTTGCTGCAGCATGAGGCATCGCGCGGCAGTCTGGTCGCGGGATTGCTGGCATATCGGGCGATTTATTTTCTGCTGCCGCTGTTGATCACGGTGGTGATGTATCTGGTGGTGGAGGCCAAGGCCAAGGCGCTGCGGATCGAGAAGAAACCCACACATTAGAATCAAGATCAAAAGATCGCAGCCTTCGGCAGCTCCTACATTTGAAATGCGTTCAACCTGTGGGAGCGAGCCTGCTCGCGACAGCGTTCGCAAGGCCACTGAAAATCATCTGGATTGGATAATGCTCAACCGCTCCCCCACCACCATCTCGGTAATCCAGTCCACCAGAATCGAGGTGTACGCCTGCTGTGACACCGGATCACTCAATGCGTGATCCGCGCCATCGATGATCCGGTGGGTCAACGAGTGAGTCTGCTGACATGCGGCGCGGTAACTCATGATCGTCGCGTGGGGCACGAAGTCGTCGGTTTCCGATTCCACCAACAGCACGTCGCCCGTGAATTGCGAACAGGCATGCAGGGCGCGATTGCTGTCGGCGCGCACCAGCGTATTGCGATAATCGCGCAGGTCGGCCTTGTCCAGATCGCGCTTGGGCGTGTGCCATTGTTCATCCCGGTACAGCGCCGGCACGCGCAGCGCCAGCCAGCGCACCGGGCGCAGTGACGTCAGAATCGAGGCCAAATAACCGCCATAACTGGTGCCGACCACGGCGATCGCCGAAGTGTCGAGGGCCGGGTGCGCCAGCAGGCGATCGTAGGCCGCCAGCAAATCACGCAGATTGTCTTCACGGGTCACACGGGTCAGCGGGATTCCGGTGCCGCCGGTATGCCCGCGCAGGTCGAAAGTCAGGCATACGCAACCGAGGCCGGCGATGCCTTTGGCCCGTTCCAGATCACGCTCCTGACTGCCGCCCCAACCGTGCACGAACAACACCCCCGGGACTTTCGATTTGGGACTGAGAAAGGTCCCGCTCATCTGTTCGTCATCAATGTCGATTTGAATGCATTCGCTTCTAGCCGTCATAGGATTGGACCGTCACATATTTGAGAAGAAATGCGCTGTTTTCCGCCGGGCCGCGATAGACCTCGATGGCGTCCGCCGGCAGCGCCTGATCGATGTAGGTTTCCACCGACGACACACGGATGGCGCGCATCTGTGGATCGTTGACGAAGCTTTGCAGCGCCGCCACTTCAGCGCTGCTCGCGCCGCCCATGCGCCAGGATTGTTCGAGCACGCCGCTGCGCGGGTTGCCGCTGGCGTCGAGGCCTTGGGCGATATCGTAATTGCGCCGCGAGGCGAAGAAGCGCGGGTAAGCTTCGTTGGCGGCACTGTCGAAGACCTGCGCCTGCTCGATGGCCAGACGCACATCATCAGGCAGATCCAGCGCGAGCAATTGATCATAGCCGCCCTGCACCACCAGCAGATTCGAGCCGCCGTAGACCTCTTCGCCCTGACCGTCCTCAGTCAAGTATTGATCACCACAGTAGCTCAACACTTTGCCGCCGATGAACGACTGGCCGACGCTGTGGGTGACGACGTTGCGCAAATCCTGCTCCAGCACTACGCCGTCACTGAACACGCTCTCCGCTTCTGGGCGAGCGAGGATTTCATCGAACGCGTCGAGGCTCTTGATCACTTCCTGGCCGCGACCGGCGCAAGCGTGAATCGGCTTCAAGCGAATCGGCCCGGCGTACAGCAGATGTTCGGCGGCGGGCCGTGCATCTTCCAGGGCAAATACGCTGAGACCGTCGAGCACAACGTTGCGCACCCGCTCCGAGAACAGCGGCGACCAGCCCTGCGGCGCGTGCGCCAGATGACTGCGCAAACCGTGGCTGATGGCTTTGGTGCAGATGAAATCGTATTCGACGTAACCGCCCCACAAGTCATCGGGGCCGTTGATGCCCAGCGCTTGAGCGTGGGCGGCGCCAACGATGGTTTGTGTCGGCAGCAGATACAGCTCGCGGCCCTGATGTTTGGCCGGATCGTAACTGCCGCAGAATTTGCAGCCGAGAATCTGCGCCAACCAGCGCGCCAGAGCCTTGTTGGTCTCGACTTCATGTTGCGGCGCCTCGGCACGCACCGAATGGGCCACGACGATTTTGTTGCTGGGTGTCGGGGTCATGCGTTCCCCTTGCATCAGTCGATGGGTTCTCAAAGGAAATTGCAGAGATCAGGCCAATCAACGATCCCCACGAACCGCCCGATAATCGGGAGTTTGCCGTGACTGTGCTGGCATCACGCCTGTTTCAAACTGCACGACGGCGCGCAAAACTCCGGCAAATTGCACGATCCGTGGTCCTGTGCAAAAACCTGTGGGAGCTGGCTTGCCAGCGATGGCGGTGGATCAGTCACCTGTTTTGCAACTGATTGATCGCATCGCTGGCAAGCCAGCTCCCACAGGGTTACTCCAGTGCCCAGGCTACCGCGCCAGACCAAACCGCCCACGGTAATCACTCGGCCCCAGCCCGGTAATCTTCTTGAAGATCGCACGAAACGCGCCCGGATCCTGATAGCCGACAGTCCAGGCAATGTGGTCGATCGTGCCATTGGTGAACTCGAGCATTTCCCGCGCCTTGCCGACCCGCAGGTGCTGGCAGTACTCGGTCGGTTTCAAGCCTGTCGCGGCGCGGAATCGGCGCAGGAAAGTACGCTCTTCAAGTCCCGCACGCTCGGCCATCGCGTTCAGCGAAACATCCGTCGCCCCGGTGCTTTGCAGCCAGTGCTGGACCTTGAGAATCGCCGCGTCGCCATGGCTGAGGATCGGTGCGAAATTGCTTCCGCATTCACTGGCGCTGTCGCTGTGTTCCATCACCAGAAAACGCGCGGTCGCGGTGGCGATGCTCGGGCCGAGCAAGCGATCGACCAGGCGCAACCCCAATTCCGACCATGCCATCAGCCCGGCCGTGGTGATCAGGTCACCGTCGTCGACAATCGGCGTGTCGGCCTTCAGTTTGATCTTCGGGTAACGCTCGGCAAAAGCCTGGGCCGAGGTCCAGTGGGTGGTGGCGCTGCGACCGTCGAGCAAGCCGCTTTCGGCGAGCATCAACGAGCCCACACAAACACCGCCAAGCGTTGCGCCGCGCGCATGCTGATCGCGCAGCCATTGCGCAAGACTCACGGTCATCTGCGCCGCATCGAACCCGCCGAGGGACGGCGGAATCAGCACGGCGAGCAAAGCGCCTTCGGCACCGGGATGACTGTCATAGACCCGCGCCGGCAACTGCTCGCCATCGACCTGCCAGTGACTGACTCGCAGCACGGGCAATTGCACAGCCCGATACTCGGCAGCGATGCGATTGGCCACGGCGAACAGATCGGTCAGACCGTGCACCGCCGCCAGTTGCGCGCCGGGGTAAATCAGCACGCCCAGTTCAGCGGTGGCGGCTCTTTGTGCAGCCATTGTCAGTTTTCCCCCGTCTATTGTCGGTGCGGCCAATCCTCGAATCCTCGGCCAGCGTCAATACTGAGGCCACACCCAATCACCGTCTCGAGGACAATCCCATGGCCAAGCAAGCGCTCATCGTAGTCGATATCCAGAACGACTACTTCCCCCAAGGCAAGTGGCCGCTGGTCGGCGCCGACGCCGCTGCCGATAACGCCGCACGGCTGATCGCAGCCTTCCGCGAAACGGGCGATCCGGTGGTACACATTCGGCATGAATTCACCTCCGAAGACGCGCCGTTTTTCACTCCCGGCTCCGAAGGCGCGAAACTGCATCCGAAAGTGCTCAACCGCGCCGACGAGCCGGTGGTGCTCAAGCACTTCGTCAACTCGTTCCGCGAAACCGAACTGAAAGCGGTGCTCGACGAACACGGCATCACCGACCTGGTGGTGGTCGGCAGCATGAGCCATATGTGCGTCGATGGCATCACCCGCGCGGCGACGGACATGGGGTATGCGGTCACGGTGATTCACGATGCCTGCGCCAGCCGTGATCTGGAATTCAATGGCCTGACGGTGCCGGCCGCTCATGTGCACGCAGCCTTCATGGCGGCGCTGGGTTTCGCCTACGCCAGCGTGGTATCGACTGAGCAGTTCCTGCACAGCAACGCCTAGCAACAACTGCGCAATCCACAGGCCCGCCGCGTTGCGGGCCTTTTTGCGTCTGTCATGAAAATCTCACGCGTGAGTCATTGATGGCACTTTGCATTGGTTGTAGTGTGGCCCACGCGTGAGACGCTCATAACCGGATTCCAGCCATGACAAGCCGCACTCCGACGCCTGCCGCAGCCAGCCCCAAGGGCGAGCGTGGCAAGACGTCAGCGAAAAAACCGTCGAGCTTCTACATGAAGCAGATGCGCGCAGGCCTGGCCGCCGCCGGTTATGTGAAACACGAAACTTGGGTGCTTCCGGAAAACCGAAGCTTGCTCAAGCAAATGGAGCAACAGCTACGCCAACCGATTCTGGCTGGCTCTTTCATGTCGGAGAAATACATGAGCGCAGGCAACAACTGGACCATCGACAGCCTCTTCAATGCCCTCAAGGCGCTGGACGAGGTGGCTTCCCAAGAGATTTCGCTGTCTCTGATCCAGAGCTCCGAACCGAGCATCAAGCTGGAAATGAACGAATTCGGTGGTCTGCCGATTCACATCGCCCTGGCCGGCCAGCAGATCATCGTCGACACCGTGCTGGTGGACATCGATTCGATCAGCAATGTCCAGGCGTTCAACGATGCCGTGCTGCGCAGCCGCGAGATGTTCCCGCTGTCTTCGATCGGGATCGAATCGATGCCGAACGGGCAGACCGTCTACAACATGTTCGGCGCGCTCAGTGCTGATTCGAGCCTGACCAACGTAGTCACCGAGGTGAAAACCCTGGTCGACAACGTGCAGCGCGCCAGCGAAGCCTTCGAACACTTCTTCAAGTAATCAACAGGGAATATCCAATGACTCAGTCCATCTGGAGCAAGTTGTTCACCGCACTGCGCGGCGGCGCCAATGAAGTCGGCGAAGCCATCGCCGACCAGCAGGCCCTGCGCATCCTCGATCAGGAAATCCGCGACGCGGACACCGCGCTGTCCAATGCCCGCCGCGAACTGGTAACGATCATGGCCAAGCACAAACTGGCCGCCGACCGCGTCAGCGAATACGACGCCAAGATCAAGGACCTCGAAGCCAAGGCTGTGGCCGCGTTGAATGCCGGCCGCGAAGACCTGGCGCTGGAAGTGGCCGAAGCGATTTCGACCCTGACCAACGACCTCGCTGCCGAGAAGAAACTCAGCGATGAATTCGGCGCCTACGCCGACAACATGCGCAAAGACATCAGCAAAGCCGAATCGCGGATCAAGAGCCTGCGCCAGCAAGTGGACATGGCCAAGGCTCGCGACAGCGTGCAGAAAGCCCAGGTCAGCGCCTCGATTGCCAGCGGCGGCGCCAACGGCAAACTGGAAACTGCAGTCGGCACCCTGAACCGCCTGCAAGCCAAGCAGCAGCAACGCGCTGCCGAACTGAACGCAGCGGACGAACTGGCCGACGCCTCCACCGGCAACGACCTGGAACGCAAACTGCGCGACGCCGGCATCACGCCGAACGAAGGCAGCGCCAATGCGATCCTTGAGCGCCTGAAGCAGAAGTCCGCGCAGTAAGGACTGAACGGTAACTTGTGGGAGCGAGCCTGCTCGCGAAAGCGTCGTGACAGTCAAATAATCGAGTGACTGACACAACCCATTCGCGAGCAGGCTCGCTCCCACATGGTTTTGCGGCGTAATTGCCCCTGCTCGTTCACCGCTTCGCCCGTTACACTACCGCCACTTTTTCACCCGAACACCTCCACCCGCTTCAAGGAACGTACCCATGGGATGGTTTAAAGACTTGCTCGGCACCAGCAATTGGCAGACCGCTGCGCCAACGACCACCGCCGCCAGCGGTCCGCTGGGCATGGCACAAGGCAAAGGCGTGCGCTTCGACACGACCCTGGCGTTGCTGCTGGAAGGCTCGACTTCGGTGCGGGTGCCATTCGATCAAGCGGTGTGGAGCGCCGGCTGGGTCGATCTCGGCCAGTCCAACAAACTGCACCGCTATTACATGAACGACGAGGATTTCTGGGTGCAGATCCACGTCACCGGCGATGATCAGGTCGAGTCGGTCACCCTGTTCAATTACCTCAGGTACGTGACGGTCAACAGTGACGCCGAACTGCAGCGTCTGGCCGGCCCCAACAGCCTGATCGGTCTGCCGACCTACAACCACGACGGTGTTGAATACGCCCGCGAATGGGGCACCGAACTGCAGCAGACTGAACTGGTGCCAATGACCGAACACGTGGTCAATCCGGACGAGTCCTACACCATCAAGCACCACTCCATGCTGTATGCCCGCGACACCGGTCTGACCGATCGCCGCGAACTGCTGCTGTTCTCAGTCGAACAGGACGAAGAAGGCACCGTCAGCCTGAGCACCTCGCTGGGCATCTCGCTGTACACGACTGATTTGAGCGCCATTTAAAAAAGGAAGTTTTTCATGCTGGAAGTCTTGGCCGTTTCTCTGAACAAAACCGCGCTGGTCGGTTTTGTCGTCTACCTGATCGGCGCCGTGTTGCTGTTCATGCTGTTTCAATTCGTCTACACGCGCATCACCGCGCACAAGGAATTCGAGCTGATCCGCGCCGGCAACACTGCCGCCGCCATTGCCCTGTCCGGGGCAATCATCGGTTTCGCGATTCCGGCGAGCAACGTGATCGCCTACTCGGTCAACGTGCTCGACTTCGTCCTCTGGGCGGTCATCGCCGCCGTCGTGCAATTGCTGGCGTTTGTCGCTACCGGGCTGGTGCTCAAGGGCACTTCCCAGCGCATCGCCAACGGCGAAGTGGCGGCCGGCATCTATGTGGCTGCCGTGGCGATCAGCGTCGGCATGCTCAATGCCGCGTGCATGACCCCGTCCCACTGACCGGCAGGAAGCCTCTCGATGAAACGCAGCAAATACGTGCAATTGTCCCTCGCCGCATCGGTGGCGATGGCGATTTCCGGTGAAGCAGCGGCGCTGGATCAGCCGCGCAACTTCCAAAGCGTTGAACAGTGTGTCGACGCCGAATTGGCCGCCGATCTCTGCTCCAGCGCCTACGTCGCCGCCCTGAACGAACACCGGCGCATCGCCCCGGCCTACAACGACAAGGCCAAGTGCGACGCAGACTTCGCCGCTGGCTGGTGTCAGAAAAATTCCGATGGCCGTTTCGTGCCGAAACTCGGCGGCTTCAAAGTGCCGGGCAATGCCGAGACGCCGCAAGATCTAGATGCCATCGCCAATTCGCAAATGCCGGCGGGAGACACCACCAGCAGCAGTGCCAGCCACGGCGGCTCGCACTATTCCGGTGGCTCAGGTGGCGGCGGCAATGGCTGGCTGACCGGCTGGCTGATCGGCAACGCAATGAGCAACAACGCCGAACGCACCGTTTACCGTGATCGCGAAACGCGCCAGCCGTACAACACCTCAACGCAGTACCGCCGAGCTGACACAACCTCGCGCAGCCAGTCGGATTACGAGAGCAGCAAGAGCAAACCGGTGAACGTTGCGTCGTCGACTTCGCGCGGCGGTTTCGGCAGCCAGTCGAGTGCCCGCAGCGGTTGGGGTGGCTGGGGCAGCAGTTCCGGACGCTCGAGCAGCTGACATGAAAAAGATCCACTGCGCCGAGCGCCCCGACTGGAAACACACCGCCGAAAGCCTCGGTTTCCTGTTCCACACCATCGACGACGAACCGTACTGGGACGAAAGCGCCTACTACCAGTTCAGCCTCGCGCAGATCGAAAACGATCTGGAAGACCCGACTACCGAACTGCACGAGATGTGTATGGATCTGGTGGATCGCGTCGTCAACAGCGAGGAGTTGCTCGATCGCCTGAGTATCCCGGCGGCGTACTACGACATGATCCGCACCTCCTGGCGCGAGGGTCATCCGCATCTGTACGGTCGCATGGACTTTTCCTACAGCGGCAACGGGCCGGCGAAACTGTTGGAGCTCAACTACGACACGCCGACCAGCCTCTATGAGGCGGCGGCGTTTCAATGGGGCTGGCTGGAACAGTGCATCGAGCGTGGCACGCTGCCGCCACATGCTGACCAGTTCAACAGCATCGACACCAAGCTGCATCAGGCCTTCGCCGAGTTGCAGTTGAAGCGGCCGTTCTACTTTGCGTCGATGAAGGATTCGGTCGAGGACAAAGGCACCACCGATTACCTGCGGCTGATCGCGGAAAAGGTCGGCATCGAATCACGCCACATCGATATCGAAGACATTGGCCTGACGGCTGAAGGTCGTTTCGTCGATCTGCAGGATCGCTGGATCCCGCACCTGTTCAAGCTGCACGCCTGGGAATTCATCTTCCACGAGCCGTTCGGCGCAGTGATCGCCGAATGCGATACGCAGTTTTTCGAACCGGCGTGGAAGGCGATTCTGTCGAACAAAGGTGCGCTGCCTTTGCTGTGGGAGTTGCACCAAGGCCATCCGAATCTGCTCGCTGCGCACCTTGATCCGAATCCGCAGAGCGCGGTGCCGAAGGGCTGGGTGCGCAAGCCGTACTTTTCCCGCGAAGGCGCCAACATCGAGCTGCAAACGACGGAAGGTCTGATCGTCAAAGAGGACGGGCCTTACACCGATGCGCCGTTCATCCTGCAGGAGTTCGCACCGCTGCCGAAGTTTGGCGACAGCTACACGCTGATTGGCTCGTGGGTGATTGGCGATGAGGCAGCGGGGATTGGTGTGCGTGAAGACAATAGTCTGATCACCAAGGATTCAAGTCGATTTTTGCCGCACCTGATCCTCGACTGAAACAATTCCTCATGTAGGAGCTGACGAGTGCAACGAGGCTGCGATCTTTTGATCTTCAGAAGCAACGTCAAAAGATCGCAGCCTCGTTGCACTCGTCAGCTCCTACGGGTGATAGGGGTCGCGCTGAAATAGCCTCACAAAAAAGGCCCGTCGTTTAAGCGACGGGCCTTTTTCATTCAAGACGGTTACAGCGGCAAATCAGAACGGAATATCGTCATCGAAGCTGTCGAAATCCGGAGCCGGTTGCGGTGCGGCCTGCTGCGGTGCTTGCGGAGCCGAACGCTGCTGTGGAGCCGACTGCTGCGGGCGCGGTGCCTGCTGACGTGGCGCCTGCTGCTGGTAGTTGTTGCCGCCTTGCTGATCGCCCTGTTGTGGACGGCCGCCGAGCAGTTGCATGGTGCCTTGCATGTCGACCACGATTTCAGTGGTGTAACGCTTGATGCCGTCCTTTTCCCACTCGCGGGTCTGCAGCTTGCCTTCGATGTAGACCTGCGAACCCTTGCGCAGGTATTCACCGGCGATCTCGGCAACCTTGCCGAACATCGATACGCGGTGCCATTCGGTCTTCTCGACCTTCTGACCGGTCTGCTTGTCGGTCCATTGTTCGCTGGTGGCCAGACTCAGGTTGGTCACGGCATTACCGTTAGGCAGGTAGCGAACTTCGGGATCCTGGCCGCAAGTGCCGACCAATATGACTTTGTTAACCCCACGGGCCATAACGTTCTCCTAAGCGTCGCACGCAGCCCCGGCCGGGTTGTTGACCAGGCGTTCGAGGGTGGTGCGATCCACTAATTCTTTGTCCAGTTTGATGTAAACAGCCGCCTCTTCGGCGACTATCACTGCATCTGTTACCCCTACCAGGGCCTTGAGGCGCTCGACCAGACCCGCTTCGCGGATCGCTTCGGGCGACAACGGCAAGCGCAGGCTCGTCACGTAGGGAGGTTCGCGCATGGTAACAGCAAAGGCCAGCCAAAGTGCAGCCAGCGCGGCGCATCCGAGGAACACAACCGACAGACCGCCATGCTGGAACAACCAGCCGCCGAGTATCCCGCCGAGTGCCGAACCGAGGAACTGGCTGGTGGAGTACACGCCCATGGCCGTGCCCTTGCCGCCTGCCGGTGAAACCTTGCTGATCAGCGACGGCAACGATGCCTCGAGCAGATTGAACGCGGTGAAAAACACCACCGTACCGATCACCAGAGCACGCAGGCTGTCGCCGAACTGCCAGAAGAATAGTTCAGTCAGCATCAATGTCATGACGGCGCCGAGCAAAACTCGTTTCATTTTGCGTTTCTTCTCGCCGTAGATAATGAACGGGATCATGGCGAAGAACGAAATCAGCAGCGCGGTGAGGTAGACCCACCAGTGCTGTTCCTTGGGCAAACCGGCTTTTTCCACCAGTGCCAAGGGCAAGGCAACGAAGCTCGACATCAACATGGCATGTAACACAAAGATGCCCAGATCCAGTCGCAGCAGGTCCGGGTGCTTGAGTGTCGGCATCAGCGCCTGCCGGGCCACCCCGGATTCCCGGTGCTGCAACGGCCCGGTGGACTGCGGCACCATGAACATGATGATCAGGATGCCGACCAGCGCCATGGCGCCAGTGGCGAGGAACAGCCCGGACAGCCCGAACGCACTGGTCAGTAACGGCCCGACCACCATGGCCACGGCGAAGGACAGGCCGATGGTCATGCCGATCATCGCCATGGCTTTGGTCCGATGCTGCTCGCGGGTCAGGTCGGAAAGCAGCGCCATCACCGCTGCGGAAATCGCCCCGGCGCCTTGCAGGATTCGCCCGGCGATCACGCCCCAGATTGAATCGGCCTGGGAAGCCAGAACACTGCCGAGAGCGAACACGATCAGGCCGAGGTAGATCACCGGCCGGCGACCGATGCGGTCGGAAATGATCCCGAACGGAATCTGGAAAATTGCCTGGGTCAGACCGTAAGCGCCAATCGCCAGCCCGATCAGGGCCGGGGTCGCTCCCGCCAGATCCATGCCATAGGTCGCCAGCACCGGCAACACCATGAACATGCCAAGCATACGGAAGGCGAACACCAGGGCCAGACCGCTCGCCGCGCGGGTCTCGCTGCCACTCATGCGTTCGCTGTGGGGATCGTGCATGGAAAAACCTCGTGTGAACCGGCGGCGATTCTACCAGTCCCATCGGAAGACGGGGTATATCGCGACGCTATGACGCGTATAGATGAAACTCTCTTCATGAACGGCAAAACGCCCTTCGTTTGATAGTGTGCATCCATCCAGTATTTGCCCGTATACTCCTACGTTTTCGACGCCCGCCAAGCGAGGCCACTTTGGACAAGATCCTGATACGTGGGGCCCGTACCCACAACCTGAAGAACATCGACCTGACCCTGCCACGGGACAAGCTGATCGTCATCACCGGCCTGTCCGGATCCGGCAAGTCGTCCCTGGCGTTCGACACGCTGTATGCCGAAGGTCAGCGCCGCTATGTCGAATCGCTGTCGGCTTACGCTCGGCAGTTCCTGTCGATGATGGAAAAACCCGACGTCGACACCATCGAAGGCCTGTCGCCGGCGATCTCCATCGAACAAAAGTCGACCTCGCACAACCCGCGTTCGACGGTCGGCACCATCACCGAAATCTACGACTACCTACGCTTGCTCTATGCCCGCGTGGGTACGCCGCGCTGCCCGGATCACGACATTCCGCTGGAGGCGCAGACCGTCAGCCAGATGGTCGATCTGGTGCTGGCGCAGCCGGAAGGCAGCAAACTGATGTTGCTGGCACCGGTGATCCGCGAACGCAAAGGCGAACACCTGTCGGTCTTCGAAGAATTGCGTGCGCAAGGTTTCGTCCGCGCCCGGGTCAACGGACGCATTTGCGAGCTCGACGAGCTGCCGAAGCTGGATAAACAGAAGAAGCATTCGATCGATGTGATCGTTGACCGCTTCAAGGTCCGCGCCGATCTGCAGCAGCGCCTCGCCGAGTCTTTCGAGACTGCGCTGAAACTCGCCGACGGAATTGCCCTGGTCGCGCCGATGGACGACGAGCCCGGCGAAGAAATGATCTTCTCCGCACGCTTCGCCTGCCCGATCTGCGGCCATGCGATCAGCGAGCTGGAACCCAAGCTGTTTTCCTTCAACAACCCGGCCGGCGCCTGCCCGACCTGTGATGGCCTGGGTGTGAAGCAGTTCTTCGACATCAAGCGTCTGGTCAATGGCGAGCTGACCCTGGCCGAGGGCGCGATCCGTGGCTGGGACCGGCGCAACGTCTATTACTTCCAGATGCTTGGCTCACTCGCCTCGCACTACAAGTTCAGCCTGGACAAGCCCTTCAACGAGCTGAGCGCCGAGCAGCAGAAGTTCATCCTGCATGGCAGCGGCTCGCAGAACGTCGACTTCAAATACCTGAACGACCGTGGCGACATCGTCAAACGCTCGCACCCGTTCGAAGGCATCGTGCCGAATCTTGAGCGTCGCTATCGCGAAACCGAATCGGCGAGCGTGCGCGAAGAGCTGGCCAAATTCCTCAGCCATCAGGCCTGCCCGGATTGCCGTGGCACGCGTCTGCGCCGTGAAGCGCGGCACGTCTGGGTCGGCGAGAAAACCTTGCCGGCAGTGACCAATCTGCCGATCGGCGATGCCTGCGAATATTTCGGCGCGCTGAAGATGACCGGTCGCCGCGGCGAGATCGCCGACAAGATCCTCAAGGAAATCCGCGAGCGCCTGCAATTCCTGGTCAACGTCGGCCTCGACTATCTGTCGCTGGATCGCAGTGCCGACACATTGTCCGGTGGCGAGGCGCAACGGATTCGTCTGGCCAGCCAGATTGGCGCCGGTCTGGTCGGCGTTCTGTATATCCTCGATGAACCATCCATTGGTCTGCATCAGCGCGACAACGACCGGCTGCTCGGTACGCTCAAGCATTTGCGCGATATCGGCAACACGGTGATCGTGGTCGAGCATGATGAAGACGCGATTCGTTTGGCTGACTATGTCGTCGATATCGGCCCGGGCGCCGGTGTGCACGGCGGGCAGATCGTTGCCGAGGGTACGCCGGACGAAGTCATGGCACACCCGGATTCGCTGACCGGCAAATACCTGTCCGGCCGGGTGAAGATCGAAGTGCCGGCCAAACGCACGCCGCGCAACAAGAAGCTCAACCTGTCGCTCAAGGGTGCGCGCGGCAACAATCTGCGCAATGTCGATCTGGACATCCCGATCGGCTTGCTGACGTGCGTGACTGGCGTATCCGGTTCGGGCAAATCGACACTGATCAACAACACGCTGTTCCCGCTGAGCGCCACGGCGCTCAATGGTGCGACCACGCTGGAAGCGGCTGCGCATGACAGCATCAAAGGTCTGGAACATCTCGACAAAGTCGTCGACATCGACCAGAGCCCGATCGGTCGTACGCCGCGTTCCAACCCCGCGACCTATACCGGGCTATTCACGCCGATCCGCGAACTGTTTGCCGGCGTGCCCGAGTCGCGCTCCCGGGGTTACGGCCCGGGGCGTTTCTCGTTCAACGTCAAGGGCGGTCGCTGCGAAGCGTGCCAGGGCGACGGCCTGATCAAGGTGGAAATGCACTTTCTGCCGGACATCTACGTGCCCTGCGATGTGTGCAAGAGCAAGCGCTACAACCGCGAAACCCTTGAGATCAAATACAAGGGCAAGAGCATCCACGAAACCCTCGAAATGACCATCGAGGAAGCTCGGGAGTTCTTCGATGCAGTGCCGGCACTGGCGCGCAAGCTGCAAACGCTGATGGATGTCGGCCTGTCCTACATCAAGCTCGGGCAGTCGGCAACGACCCTGTCCGGCGGTGAAGCACAGCGGGTCAAGTTGTCGCGCGAGCTGTCCAAACGCGATACCGGCAAGACCCTGTACATCCTCGACGAGCCAACCACCGGTCTGCACTTCGCCGATATCCAGCAATTGCTCGACGTCCTCCATCGCCTGCGCGACCACGGCAACACCGTGGTGGTGATCGAGCATAACCTCGATGTGATCAAGACCGCTGACTGGCTGGTGGACCTCGGTCCTGAAGGCGGTTCCAAGGGCGGGCAGATCATTGCCACCGGTACGCCGGAGGAAGTCGCCGAGATGAAGCAATCTCACACCGGCCATTACCTCAAGCCACTGCTGATCCGCGATCGGGCTTAACTGCCAGGCATGAAAAAGCCCCTGTCACCGTTGAGGTGCCAGGGGCTTTTTTGTAGCTGGTGCAATCAGGACGCGTGGGATTGCAGGTAGTTCTCGAGACCGATCAGCTTGATCAGGCCCAACTGCTTTTCCAGCCAGTAGGTGTGATCTTCTTCGGTGTCGTTGAGCTGAACCCGCAGAATTTCGCGACTGACGTAGTCCTTGTGTTGCTCGCAAAGTTCGATGCCTTTGCACAGCGCAGCGCGGACTTTGTACTCGAGGCGCAGATCAGCTTCGAGCATCGTAGGCACGGTGGTGCCGACATCCAGATCATCCGGACGCATGCGCGGCGTGCCTTCGAGCATCAGAATCCGCCGCATCAATGCATCGGCGTGGCCGGCCTCTTCTTCCATCTCGTGGTTGATGCGCTCGTAGAGCTTGGTAAACCCCCAGTCCTCATACATCCGCGAATGAACGAAATATTGGTCACGCGCGGCCAGCTCGCCGGTCAGCAACGTATTGAGGTAATCGATTACATCTGGGTGGCCTTGCATCGCCCTACATCTCCCTTCCTGAAAGTCTGTAGTTTGAACCAACCTGACTGGAAGGTCACTCACCGCACGCAATAAAAGCGAAGATATTCTGAGAAAAGCAGGCCAAATAACGCAAAAACCGCCCAAATGAGGGCGGTTCTGCTTCTCGTTTAGACTACGTTAAGCTGTCAGTTGAGCAGCTTTGCGATTGCTTCTCCATACGCCGGATCGGCTTTGTAGAAATGCTGCAACTGACGATCGACGACGTCGCTGGAAACACCCGCCATCGCACCGGCAATGTTGCTGACCAGCAATGCTTTCTGCTCGTCGCTCATCAAGCGGAACAAGGCACCGGCATGGCTGTAGTAGTCGGTGTCTTCGCGGTGATCATAGCGATCAGCGGCACCGCTCAAGGCCAGCGCTGGCTCCGCGTAATGCGGCGCTTGCTTCGGCGACTCAACGTAGCTGTTCGGTTCATAGTTCGGCGCCGCGCCGCCATTGCTGCCGAACGCCATAGAGCCGTCACGCTGATAAGTATTCACCGGGCTGCGCGGAGCGTTCACCGGCAATTGCTGGTGGTTGGTGCCCACACGGTAGCGGTGCGCGTCAGCGTAGGCGAATACGCGACCTTGCAGCATGCGGTCTGGCGACAGCCCCACGCCTGGCACCATGTTGCTCGGGCCAAACGCAGCCTGCTCGACTTCAGCGAAGTAGTTAAGCGGGTTGCGGTTCAATTCCAGCTCACCAACTTCGATCAACGGAAACTCTTTCTGCGACCAGGTCTTGGTCACATCAAACGGATTCTCATAATGAGCCGCCGCCTGCGCTTCGGTCATGATCTGAATGCACACGCGCCATTTCGGGAATTCACCACGCTCGATGGCCTCGAACAGGTCGCGCTGCGCATAGTCCGGGTCGGTACCGGCCAAGCGGGCGGCCTCGGCTGGTGCCAGATTCTTGATACCTTGCTGAGTCTTGTAGTGCCACTTCACCCAGTGCCGCTCGCCTTTGGCGTTGATCAGGCTATAAGTGTGGCTGCCGAAGCCATGCATATGGCGATAGCCGTCAGGGATGCCACGATCAGAAAACAGGATAGTGACCTGGTGCAGCGCCTCAGGCGAATGCGACCAGAAATCCCACATCATCTGCGCGCTTTTCAGGTTGCTTTGCGGCAGACGCTTTTGCGTGTGGATAAAGTCAGGAAACTTCAGCGGATCACGGATGAAGAACACTGGCGTGTTGTTGCCAACGATGTCCCAGTTGCCTTCCTCGGTGTAGAACTTCAAGGCGAAGCCGCGCGGATCGCGCTCAGTGTCGGCCGAACCACGCTCGCCACCTACGGTAGAAAAGCGCAGAAAGGTTGGCGTTTGTTTGCCTACCGATTCAAACAGCTTGGCACTGGTGTATTCCGTGATGTCACGGGTGACGGTGAACGTACCGTAAGCGCCCGAACCTTTAGCGTGGACACGGCGCTCGGGAATGTTTTCACGGTTGAAGTGCGCGAGTTTTTCGATGAGATGGAAATCGTCGAGAAGCAGCGGACCGCGTGGGCCGGCGGAACGGGAATTCTGGTTATCAGCGACTGGCGCGCCACTGGCGGTTGTAAGCGTCTTGGTCTGGCTCATGCGGTCTTCTTCCTCTGTCAGTCTTGAACTGCCGGCTAATGGGCTTGGCGGGAAGTATTGATCATCGACGTTACAGCTACAAATTCATTAACCTGCAAGCATCGATAGATAATTACTAATTATGTTTTCCCGGCACATAGTGGCAGTTCAACCATGTCAGAAACTTGTATGGACGGCGCATTTCTTACAGACACAAAAAACCGGGCACTAGGCCCGGTTTTTCGTTTCAGACTGACGTCTTACTCGGCGGATACAGCTTCGCCAGCAGTAGCACGATCAACCAACTCGACGTACGCCATAGGCGCGTTGTCGCCAGCGCGGAAACCGCACTTGAGGATGCGCAGGTAGCCACCCTCACGGGTAGCGTAACGCTTGCCCAGGTCGTTGAAGAGCTTACCAACGATAGCTTTCGAACGAGTACGGTCGAAAGCCAGACGGCGGTTAGCCAGGCTGTCTGTCTTGGCCAGAGTGATCAGCGGCTCGGCAACGCGGCGCAGTTCTTTGGCTTTTGGCAGAGTAGTTTTGATCAGCTCGTGCTCGAACAGCGACACCGCCATGTTTTGGAACATGGCCTTGCGGTGCGAGCTGGTGCGGCTCAGGTGACGACCACTTTTACGATGACGCATGGTTCATTCCTTACCAAACACTACGTTCGGTGATTACGACGATCAGGCAGTCGCCTTGTCGTCCTTCTTAAGACTTGCAGGCGGCCAGTTGTCGAGGCGCATGCCGAGGGACAGACCGCGGGAGGCCAGAACGTCCTTGATTTCAGTCAAGGATTTCTTGCCCAGGTTCGGAGTCTTCAACAGCTCTACTTCGGTACGCTGAATCAGGTCGCCGATGTAGTAGATGTTTTCCGCCTTAAGGCAGTTAGCCGAACGTACAGTCAGTTCCAGATCGTCAACCGGGCGAAGCAGGATCGGATCGATCTCGTCTTCCTGCTCGACAACCAGCGGCTCACTTTCACCTTTGAGGTCGACGAACGCAGCCAGCTGCTGTTGCAGGATGGTTGCAGCGCGACGGATAGCCTCTTCAGGATCCAGGGTACCGTTGGTTTCCAGATCAATAACCAGCTTATCCAGGTTGGTACGCTGTTCGACACGGGCGTTTTCCACCACGTAAGCGATACGGCGAACCGGGCTGAACGAAGAGTCGAGCTGCAAGCGACCGATGCTGCGGCTTTCGTCTTCATCGCTCTGACGCGAGTCGGCTGGTTCATAACCACGACCACGAGCTACGGTGAGCTTCATGTTCAGGGCGCCGTTAGACGCCAGGTTAGCGATTACGTGATCGGGATTAACGATCTCGACATCATGATCCAGCTGAATATCGGCAGCGGTAACCACCCCCGAACCCTTCTTCGACAAGGTCAGCGTAACTTCGTCACGACCGTGCAGCTTGATGGCCAGACCTTTAAGGTTCAACAGGATTTCAATTACGTCTTCCTGTACACCTTCGATGGCGCTGTACTCGTGGAGCACACCGTCAATCTCGGCCTCGACTACTGCGCAGCCGGGCATTGAGGACAACAGGATGCGGCGCAGCGCGTTGCCCAGGGTGTGGCCAAAACCACGCTCGAGAGGCTCGAGAGTGATCTTGGCGCGGGTTGGACTGACAACCTGCACATCAATGTGGCGGGGTGTCAGGAACTCATTTACCGAAATCTGCATGGATGCACCTATTTTCTAGCCCTTACTTGGAGTAGAGCTCGACAATCAGGCTTTCGTTGATGTCGGCGGACAGATCACTGCGAGCAGGAACGTTCTTGAAAACGCCCGACTTCTTCTCAGTGTCTACTTCTACCCATTCTACGCGGCCACGTTGGGCACACAGATCGAGAGCTTGGACAATGCGAAGCTGGTTTTTTGCTTTCTCGCGAACTGCAACCACGTCACCAGCACGAACCTGATACGACGGAACGTTTACGGTCTGACCGTTAACGCTGATCGACTTGTGCGATACCAGTTGACGGGATTCGGCACGAGTCGAACCAAAGCCCATACGGTATACAACGTTGTCCAGACGGCATTCGAGCAGTTGCAGCAGGTTTTCACCGGTTGCACCTTTCTTGCCAGCAGCTTCTTTGTAGTAGCCGCTGAACTGACGCTCGAGAACGCCGTAGATACGACGGACCTTCTGCTTTTCACGCAGTTGGGTGCCGTAGTCGGACTGGCGACCGCGGCGCTGGCCGTGGATACCAGGTGCTGCTTCAATGTTGCACTTCGATTCGATCGCGCGCACGCCGCTCTTCAGGAAGAGATCGGTGCCTTCGCGACGAGCGAGTTTGCATTTTGGACCAATGTAACGAGCCATTCTTTACAATCTCCTGGATTACACGCGGCGCTTCTTCGGCGGACGGCACCCGTTGTGCGGGATTGGCGTCACGTCGGTGATGCTGGCGATCTTGTAGCCACAGCCGTTCAAAGCGCGGACTGCGGATTCACGACCTGGACCTGGACCCTTGACGTTGACGTCGAGGTTTTTCAGGCCGTATTCCAGCGCAGCTTGACCAGCACGTTCAGCAGCTACTTGAGCAGCGAACGGGGTGGACTTGCGGGAACCGCGGAAACCCGAACCACCGGAGGTAGCCCAGGAAAGAGCGTTACCTTGACGGTCGGTAATGGTCACGATGGTGTTGTTAAAAGATGCATGGATGTGGGCGATGCCATCAACCACTGTCTTTTTAACTTTTTTACGAGGACGAGCAGCAGGTTTTGCCATGATTAAATTCCTGTCGATTCGCTGGGGCGATTACTTGCGGATCGGCTTACGCGGACCTTTACGGGTACGCGCGTTGGTCTTGGTACGCTGACCGCGTACTGGCAGACCACGACGATGACGCAGACCGCGATAGCAACCGAGGTCCATCAAGCGCTTGATTTTCATGTTGATTTCGCGACGCAGGTCACCTTCAGTGGTGAACTTCGCCACTTCGCCACGCAGCTGTTCAATTTGCTCGTCGCTCAGATCTTTGATCTTTGCTGCTGGGTTTACCCCAGTCACTGCACAGATCTTCTGCGCAGTAGTGCGACCAACACCATAGATGTAGGTCAGCGAGATAACAGTATGCTTGTTATCTGGAATGTTAACGCCTGCAATACGGGCCATTCAGTGGGACTCCAATTGACAGCTACCTACGCCCCGGAAGCCAAGAAATAGGGCGCGAGATAATATCGCTGTAATAACAAATAATCAACCCGGTAGCGCACTAGCTACCGGGCTTGAAGCACAATCACACTCAGCCTTGGCGCTGTTTGTGACGCGGTTCCGCGCTGCAAATTACTCGAACAACACCTTCGCGGCGAATAATCTTGCAGTTACGGCACAGCTTTTTCACCGATGCACGAACTTTCATCACCAACTCCTCGAACCTTATGGGTACTCAGCGCAACATGCCGCTGCCGTAACCCTTCAGGTTGGCTTTCTTCATCAGGGATTCGTACTGGTGCGAAACGAGGTGCGATTGTACTTGGGACATGAAGTCCATCACAACCACGACCACGATCAGCAACGAGGTCCCGCCAAGGTAGAACGGAACGTTTGCTGCAACCACCAGGAATTGGGGCAACAGGCACACGGCCGTCATGTAAAGAGCACCGAACAGGGTCAAGCGGGTCAGAACGCCATCAATATAGCGCGCAGACTGCTCACCTGGACGAATGCCCGGAATAAAGGCACCGGACTTCTTCAGGTTTTCCGCTACGTCTTTCGGATTGAACATCAACGCCGTATAGAAGAAGCAGAAGAAAATAATCCCTGCACTAAACAGCAGAATATTCAACGGCTGACCAGGAGCGATCGACTGCGAGATGTCCTGCAACCAGCCCATACCTTCAGACTGACCGAACCAGGCACCCAACGAAGCCGGGAACAGCAAAATGCTGCTCGCGAAAATAGCCGGAATAACACCGGCCATGTTCACCTTCAGCGGCAAGTGGCTTGTCTGCGCAGCAAAAACCTTGCGGCCCTGCTGACGCTTGGCGTAATGAACAGCGATACGACGCTGACCACGCTCAATGAACACCACGAAACCGATAATCGCTACTGCCAGCAAACCGATGGCAACCAGGGCGAAGATGTTGATATCGCCCTGACGCGCAGACTCGAAAGACTGCCCGATTGCTCTCGGAAGACCGGCGACGATACCCGAAAAAATCAACATCGAGATACCGTTGCCAACACCACGCTCAGTAATCTGCTCACCCAGCCACATCATGAACATCGCACCAGCCACAAATGTGGTTACCGCGACGAAATGGAAGCCAAAGTCACCAGTGAACGCGACGCCCTGCCCCGCCAGACCAATGGACATGCCAATAGCCTGGACCAGAGCGAGAGCGACGGTGAGGTAGCGGGTGTACTGGCTAATCTTGCGACGGCCAGCTTCACCTTCCTTCTTCAACTGCTCCAGCTGCGGGCTGACGGCGGTCATCAGTTGCATGATGATCGATGCCGAAATGTACGGCATGATCCCCAGTGCAAAGATGCTCATCCGTTCCAGCGCGCCGCCGGAGAACATGTTGAACAAGCTAAGAATGGTCCCCTCATTCTGTCGAAACAGGTCTGCGAGTCGGTCCGGGTTGATACCTGGAACCGGGATGTGTGCGCCTATTCGGTAGACGATAATCGCCAGGAACAGAAAACGCAGACGAGCCCAGAGTTCAGACATACCGCCTTTGCCGAGCGCAGAGAGAGCACCTTGCTTAGCCATTTATTCCTCGAACTTGCCGCCAGCTGCTTCGATAGCCGCACGCGCACCTTTGGTGGCGCCGATTCCCTTGCCGATAGTGACAGCGCGAGTCACTTCACCGGACAGCATGATTTTCACACGCTGTACGTTGACGTTGATCACGTTGGCATCTTTCAGGGACTGCACAGTAACGATGTCGCCTTCCACTTTAGCCAGCTCGGACAAACGCACTTCTGCGCGATCCATGGCTTTCAGGGAAACGAAACCGAACTTAGGCAGACGACGATGCAGCGGCTGTTGACCGCCTTCAAAGCCTGGAGCGATGGTGCCACCGGAGCGGGAGGTCTGACCTTTGTGACCACGGCCACCAGTCTTGCCCAAACCACTACCGATACCACGGCCCGGACGATGCTTTTCGCGACGGGAACCCGGCGCTGGACTCAGATCATTGAGTTTCATCGATTAACCCTCGACACGCAGCATGTAGTAAGCCTTGTTGATCATCCCGCGATTCTCGGGAGTATCCTGGACTTCTACAGTGTGACCGATGCGACGCAGACCCAGACCCTTAACGCACAGTTTGTGGTTAGGGATGCGGCCGGTCATGCTTTTGATCAGCGTAACTTTAACGGTAGCCATGATTACTTGATCTCCTCAACACGCAGGCCACGCTTGGCAGCGATGGACTCAGGAGACTGCATAGCCTTCAGACCCTTGAAAGTGGCGTGAACCACGTTTACCGGGTTAGTCGAGCCGTAGCACTTGGCCAGAACGTTCTGAACGCCAGCAACTTCGAGGACAGCACGCATAGCGCCGCCAGCGATGATACCGGTACCTTCAGAAGCAGGCTGCATGTACACCTTCGAAGCGCCGTGAGCGGACTTCATCGCGTACTGCAGAGTTGTGCCGTTCAGGTCCACTTGAATCATGTTACGGCGAGCAGCTTCCATTGCCTTCTGGATCGCAGCAGGCACTTCACGCGACTTGCCACGGCCGAAGCCAACACGCCCTTTACCATCACCAACCACGGTCAACGCGGTGAAAGTGAAGATACGGCCGCCTTTAACGGTTTTGGCTACGCGGTTAACTTGAACCAGCTTCTCGATGTAGCCTTCGTCGCGCTTTTGGTCGTTATTTGACATAACTTAGAACTCCAGCCCAGCTTCACGAGCAGCATCAGCCAGCGCTTTAACGCGGCCATGGTACTTGAAGCCAGAGCGGTCGAAAGCCACTTGCGATACGCCAGCGGCCTTAGCACGCGTAGCGACCAGCTGGCCAACCTTTGTGGCCGCGTCGATGTTGCCAGTGGCACCATCACGCAGTTCTTTATCCAAAGTCGAGGCACTTGCCAGGACTTTGTTGCCGTCGGCCGAGATGACCTGGGCGTAGATGTGCTGCGACGAGCGGAACACGCAGAGACGCACGACTTCGAGTTCGTGCATTTTCAGGCGTGCTTTGCGAGCGCGACGCAGTCGAGTAACTTTTTTGTCGGTCATTTGCTATGCCCTACTTCTTCTTGGCTTCTTTACGACGGACGACTTCGTCCGCGTAGCGCACACCTTTGCCTTTGTACGGCTCTGGTGGACGGAAGTCGCGGATCTCGGCGGCCACTTGACCTACCAGCTGCTTGTCGATGCCCTTGATCAGGATATCGGTCTGGCTAGGAGTCTCAGCGGTGATGCCTTCCGGCAGTTCGTAATCCACTGGGTGCGAGAAGCCAAGAGCCAGGTTCAGAACCTGACCTTTTGCTTGCGCTTTGTAACCAACACCGACCAGCTGGAGCTTGCGCTCGAAGCCTTGGCTTACGCCCTGGACCATGTTGTTTACCAACGCACGCGTGGTACCGGCCATTGCGCGAGTTTGTTGATCGCCATTGCGAGCAGCGAAACGCAGCTCACCAGCTTCTTCAACGATCTCAACGGACGAATGGATGTTCAGTTCAAGAGTGCCCTTGGCACCCTTCACCGAAAGCTGTTGGCCTGCGAATTTGACTTCGACACCGGCTGGCAGCTTAACGGGGTTCTTAGCGACGCGAGACATGCTTATCCCCCCTTAGAACACAGTGCAAAGAACTTCGCCGCCGACACCGGCAGCGCGCGCAGCACGATCAGTCATCACACCTTTGTTGGTGGAGACGATAGACACGCCAAGACCGCCACGAACTTTCGGCAGATCTTCAACGGACTTGTACTGACGCAGGCCTGGACGACTAACGCGCTTCACTTCTTCGATAACCGGACGGCCTTCGAAGTACTTCAGCGAGATGGACAGCGACGGCTTGGCGTCGGTGGTGATCTGAAAATCCGCGATGTAACCTTCGTCCTTCAGGACTTTTGCTACAGCAGCCTTCAACGTGGAAGACGGCATGCTTACGACAGACTTTTCAGCCATCTGGGCATTACGGATTCGAGTTAGCATGTCCGCTAACGGGTCCTGCATACTCATGGGCTAGACGCTCCTAATACAAAAAAATTAGCCTTGCGGCTACTACTTGTCGCCGAGAACTTCCGGGCAGAAAAACACGGGCTCAGGCGAGCCGGTCATTCTAGACACACCCCAGAAATGAATCAAGCCCCAAAAGGGGCTTGATTCAGATTCAAGGCCACCGATGGTCAGGTTCTTGCGAACCCGAACATCGAGACTTTGACAACTGTTACCAGCTGGCTTTAACCAGACCTGGTACGTCACCACGCATTGCAGCTTGACGCAGCATGTTACGGCCGAGGCCGAACTTGCGGTACACGCCGTGCGGACGACCAGTCAGGCGGCAACGGTTACGCATGCGCGAAGCGCTTGCGTCACGTGGTTGCTTCTGCAGAGCTACGGTAGCTTCCCAACGCGCTTCTGGACTTGCGTTCAGATCGACGATGATAGCTTTCAGCGCTGCACGCTTGGTGGCGTACTTGGCAACGGTGAGCTGACGCTTCAGCTCACGGTTCTTCATGCTCTTCTTGGCCATTTTCCTACTCCAATCAGTTGCGGAACGGGAATTTGAAAGCACGCAGCAGAGCGCGGCCTTCATCATCGTTCTTGGCAGTGGTGGTCAGGGTAATGTCCAGACCGCGGAGAGCATCGATCTTGTCGTAGTCGATTTCCGGGAAGATGATCTGCTCTTTCACGCCCATGCTGTAGTTGCCGCGACCATCGAAGGACTTGGCATTCAGGCCGCGGAAGTCGCGAACCCGAGGCAGGGAGATCGACAGCAGACGATCCAGGAACTCGTACATACGCTCACGGCGCAGGGTCACTTTGACGCCGATCGGCCATCCTTCGCGGACTTTAAAGCCAGCGATGGATTTACGAGCGTAGGTCACAACGACTTTCTGGCCGGTGATCTTTTCCAGGTCAGCAACAGCGTGCTCGATGACTTTTTTGTCGCCGATCGCTTCGCCCAGACCCATGTTCAGGGTGATTTTGGTAACGCGCGGAACTTCCATCACGTTCGAAAGCTTAAGTTCTTCCTTAAGTTTCGGAGCGATTTCCTTCCGGTAAATCTCTTTTAGTCGTGCCATGGTCTTCTACCTAGCAGTGTTCAAGCATCAACCGCTTTTTGGGTCGACTTGAAGACACGAATTTTCTTACCGTCTTCTACTTTGAAACCAACGCGGTCAGCCTTGTTGGTTTCGCCGTTGAAGATGGCGACGTTGGAAGCGTGCAGTGGCGCTTCTTTCTCGACGATACCGCCCTGTACGCCCGACATCGGGTTAGGCTTGGTATGACGCTTGACCAGGTTCAGACCACCAACAACCAGACGGTTGTCAGCAAGAACCTTCAGCACCTTACCGCGCTTACCTTTGTCTTTGCCGGCGATCACGATGATCTCGTCGTCACGACGAATCTTTTGCATGTCGGATCTCCTTACAGCACTTCTGGGGCGAGCGAGACGATCTTCATGAACTTCTCAGTACGAAGTTCACGGGTCACTGGCCCAAAGATACGGGTGCCGATCGGCTCTTGCTTGTTGTTCAGAAGAACAGCAGCGTTGCCATCAAAGCGGATAATGGAGCCATCAGCACGACGTACGCCGTGACGAGTGCGGACTACAACAGCAGTCATCACTTGGCCTTTTTTCACTTTACCGCGAGGAATTGCTTCCTTCACGGTAACTTTGATGATGTCACCGATACCAGCGTAACGACGATGGGAGCCACCCAGCACCTTGATGCACATAACACGGCGAGCGCCGCTGTTATCGGCCACATCGAGCATGGATTGAGTCTGAATCATATAATTTCTCCGACCCCTAGCCCTTAGACTTCCACAGCGCGTTCGAGAACATCAACCAGCGCCCAAGACTTGGTCTTGGCCATCGGACGAGTTTCACGAATAGTGACTTTGTCGCCGATGTGGCACTGATTGGTTTCGTCGTGCGCGTGCAGCTTAGTCGAACGCTTAACGTATTTACCGTAGATCGGGTGCTTTACGCGACGCTCGATCAGAACGGTGATGGTTTTGTCCATCTTGTCGCTGACAACACGGCCAGTCAGCGTACGGACAGTTTTTTCGGCTTCAGCCATGATCACTTACCTGCCTGCTGGTTGAGCACAGTCTTCACGCGAGCGATGTCACGCTTAACTTGCGAGAGCAGATGAGACTGCCCCAACTGGCCAGTTGCTTTCTGCATGCGCAGATTGAACTGGTCGCGCAGCAAGCCGAGCAGTTGCTCGTTCAGCTGCTGTGCGGATTTTTCACGAAGTTCATTCGCTTTCATCACATCACCGTCCGTTTAACAAAGGAGGTGGCGAGCGGCAGCTTTGCAGCAGCCAGGGCGAAAGCCTCACGCGCCAGCTCTTCAGAAACACCCTCGATTTCATACAGGACTTTGCCTGGCTGAATCTGGGCAACCCAGTACTCCACGTTACCCTTACCTTTACCCATACGAACCTCAAGAGGCTTCTTGGAAATCGGCTTGTCCGGGAATACACGGATCCAGATCTTGCCGCCACGTTTTACGTGACGGGTCAGAGCACGACGCGCTGACTCGATCTGACGAGCGGTGAGACGACCACGAGCAACAGACTTCAGCGCGAACTCGCCGAAGCTGACTTTGCTACCGCGCAGTGCCAGACCACGGTTGTGGCCGGTCATCTGCTTGCGGAACTTCGTACGCTTTGGTTGCAACATTTGGCGTACCCCTTACTTAGCAGCTTTTTTACGAGGCGCTGGTGCTTGTGGTTTCAGTTCTTCTTGGCGACCACCAATAACTTCGCCTTTGAAGATCCAAACCTTTACACCGATCACACCGTAAGTGGTGTGAGCTTCGTAGTTGGCATAGTCGATGTCGGCACGCAGGGTGTGCAGTGGCACACGACCTTCGCGATACCATTCAGTACGTGCGATTTCAGCACCGCCGAGACGACCGCTCACTTGGATTTTGATGCCTTTGGCACCAATGCGCATGGCGTTCTGTACAGCGCGCTTCATAGCGCGACGGAACATTACACGACGCTCCAGCTGCTGAGCTACGCTCTGCGCAACCAGCATACCGTCGAGCTCCGGCTTGCGGATCTCTTCGATATTGATGTGCACAGGCACACCCATTTGCTTGGTCAGGTCCTGACGCAGTTTCTCAACATCTTCACCTTTCTTCCCGATAACGATACCTGGACGAGCGGTGTGGATGGTGATGCGTGCAGTTTGGGCCGGACGATGGATATCGATACGGCTTACGGACGCGCTTTTTAGTTTGTCTTGGAGATACTCACGCACTTTCAGATCTGCGAACAAGTAGTCCGCATAAGTCCGACCGTCTGCGTACCAGACGGAGGTGTGCTCCTTGACGATTCCCAGGCGAATGCCAATGGGATGTACTTTCTGACCCATCTCTTCGACTCCGTTACTTGTCAGCAACCTTGACAGTGATATGGCAAGACCGCTTGACGATGCGATCAGCACGGCCTTTGGCACGTGGCATGATGCGCTTCAGCGAACGCCCTTCGTTGACGAAAACGGTGCTGACCTTCAGGTCATCAACGTCTGCGCCTTCGTTATGCTCGGCGTTGGCTACGGCCGACTCCAGCACTTTCTTCATGATCTCGGCGGCTTTCTTACTGCTGAAAGCCAACAGGTTGAGCGCTTCGCCCACCTTCTTCCCGCGGATCTGGTCGGCGACCAAGCGGGCTTTCTGGGCGGAGATTCGAGCGCCCGACAACTTAGCGGCTACTTCCATTTCCTTACCCCTTAACGCTTGGCTTTCTTGTCAGCCACGTGCCCGCGATAGTTGCGGGTACCGGCGAACTCGCCCAGTTTGTGGCCGACCATGTCTTCGTTAACGAGAACTGGGACGTGCTGACGACCGTTGTGTACTGCGATGGTCAGACCGACCATTTGTGGCAGGATCATCGAACGACGCGACCAGGTTTTAATTGGTTTGCGATCGTTCTTTTCCGCCGCCACTTCGATCTTCTTCAGTAGGTGAAGATCAATAAAAGGACCTTTTTTCAGAGAACGTGGCACTGTCGTATCCCTCTATTTACTTGCGACGACGGACGATCATTTTGTCGGTACGCTTATTACCACGAGTCTTCGCGCCCTTAGTCGGGAAGCCCCATGGCGATACCGGATGACGACCACCAGAGGTACGACCTTCACCACCACCATGTGGGTGGTCAACCGGGTTCATGGCAACACCACGAACGGTTGGGCGAACGCCACGCCAGCGTTTGGCACCAGCTTTACCCAGCGAACGCAGGCTGTGCTCGGAGTTCGAGACTTCACCCAGGGTCGCACGGCATTCAGCCAGGACTTTACGCATTTCACCGGAACGCAGACGCAGGGTCACGTAGACACCTTCACGAGCGATCAGCTGAGCCGAAGCACCAGCGGAACGAGCGATCTGTGCACCTTTACCTGGCTTCAATTCGATGCCGTGTACGGTAGAACCGACTGGAATGTTGCGCAGTTGCAGAGCGTTGCCTGGCTTGATTGGAGCCAGAGCGCCTGCGATCAGCTGGTCGCCAGCACTCACGCCTTTAGGGGCGATGATGTAGCGACGCTCGCCGTCTGCGTAGCACAGCAGTGCGATGTGAGCAGTACGGTTTGGATCGTATTCGATACGCTCGACAGTGGCGACGATGCCATCTTTGTCGTTGCGACGGAAATCGACCATACGGTAATGCTGCTTATGACCACCACCGATGTGACGAGTGGTAATACGGCCATTGTTGTTACGACCACCAGACTTCGATTTTTTCTCGAGCAGCGGTGCGTGAGGAGCGCCTTTATGCAGCTCCTGGTTGACCACCTTGACCACAAAACGGCGGCCAGGGGAAGTCGGTTTGCATTTAACGATTGCCATGATGCACCCCTTCCTTACTCAGCACTGCTGCTGAAATCGAGATCTTGGCCTGGCTGAAGGGAGATAACTGCCTTCTTCCAGTCATTACGCTTGCCCAGACCGCGAGCAGTGCGCTTGCTCTTACCCAGAACGTTCAGGGTAGTGACGCGCTCTACTTTCACGCTGAACAGGCTTTCGACGGCCTTCTTGATTTCCAGCTTGGTTGCATCAGTAGCAACCTTGAAAACGAACTGGCCTTTCTTGTCTGCCAGAACCGTAGCCTTCTCGGAAACGTGCGGGCCAAGCAGAACTTTAAATACGCGTTCCTGGTTCATCCCAGCAGCTCCTCGAATTTCTTCACGGCCGACACGGTGATCAACACCTTGTCGTATGCGATCAGACTAACTGGATCGGAACCTTGCACGTCACGTACATCTACGTGCGGCAGGTTGCGAGCAGCCAGGTACAGGTTCTGATCAACAGCGTCCGACACGATCAGAACGTCGGTCAGGCTCATGTTGTTCAGTTTGCCCAGCAGATCTTTGGTTTTCGGAGTTTCAACAGCGAAATCCTGAACCACGACCAGACGATCAGTACGCACCAGCTCAGCAAGGATGGAGCGCATTGCTGCGCGATACATCTTCTTGTTCAGCTTCTGGGAGTGATCCTGTGGACGAGCTGCGAAAGTGGTACCGCCGCCACGCCAGATTGGGCTACGGATAGTACCGGCACGAGCACGGCCAGTACCTTTCTGACGCCATGGGCGCTTGCCGCCACCACGAACGTCGGAACGGGTCTTCTGCTGCTTGCTACCTTGACGGCCGCCGGCCATGTAGGCCACGACTGCTTGGTGAACCAGCGTCTCGTTGAATTCGCCGCCAAATGTCAGTTCGGAAACTTCGATCGCTTGAGCGTCATTTACATTTAATTGCATGTCAGCTTCCCCTTAACCGCGAGCCTTGGCTGCTGGACGTACAACCAGGTTGCCGCCAGTAGCGCCAGGAACAGCACCCTTGACCAACAACAGATTGCGTTCAGCGTCCACGCGCACTACTTCCAGGGACTGCACGGTCACGCGCTCAGCGCCCATATGACCGGACATTTTTTTGCCCTTGAATACACGACCAGGAGTCTGGCACTGGCCGATAGAGCCTGGGACGCGGTGGGATACGGAGTTACCGTGGGTGTTATCTTGCCCGCGGAAATTCCAACGCTTGATCGTACCCTGGAAGCCTTTACCCTTGGACTGACCGGTTACATCAACCAGTTGACCAGCGGCGAAGATTTCAGCGTTGATCAGATCGCCAGCCTGGTACTCGCCTTCTTCAAGGCGGAATTCCATGGTGGTGCGACCAGCGGCAACGTTCGCTTTAGCGAAGTGGCCAGCCTGAGCTGCTGTTACACGCGAAGCGCGACGCTCGCCGACAGTGACTTGCACTGCACGATAGCCATCGGTCTCTTCAGTTTTGAACTGGGTGACGCGATTCGGCTCGATCTCAATGACCGTGACCGGAATGGAGACACCTTCTTCGGTGAAAATACGGGTCATACCGCATTTACGACCGACTACACCAATAGTCATGTTGTAAACCTCATGAGTGTACGGGGCTTTCACCCGCTATGGCCGCCCATTTCAGAGCGTTACACGACCAAGACCGAGTCTTAGCCGAGGCTGATCTGCACTTCCACACCGGCCGCAAGATCAAGCTTCATCAGCGCGTCAACGGTTTTATCCGTTGGCTGGACGATGTCCAGAACACGCTTATGAGTGCGGATCTCGTACTGGTCACGCGCGTCTTTGTTGACGTGCGGGGAAACCAGAACGGTGAACCGCTCTTTACGGGTAGGCAGTGGAATTGGACCACGCACTTGAGCACCAGTACGTTTCGCGGTTTCCACGATTTCCTGGGTTGATTGGTCGATCAGGCGATGGTCAAAAGCCTTCAACCTGATACGGATTTGCTGATTTTGCATTGGATTTCAGACTCCGGCTGCTATTCCCACCGGGCGCAATACGCCCGTTAAAAGGAGGCGCAATTCTATAGACGCCCCCGATAGGTGTCAACCCAATAAAAAAGCCCCCGCTGAGCGGGGGCTTTTTCAATTCATCAAGCTGACTTTAAAAGTCTTACTCGATGATTTTGGCTACGACGCCAGCGCCGACGGTACGACCGCCTTCACGGATAGCGAAACGCAGACCGTCTTCCATCGCGATGGTTTTGATCAGGGTAACAGTCATCTGAATGTTGTCACAATACTCCCCGCAAGCGCGACCGTTGTGGGTGCAATCACGCGNGACGCTCTTCCGATCTGACCATTATGCCGGCCCGAAAAATACATTACAACCGCTTATTCGATGATTTTTGCTACGACGCCAGCGCCGACGGTACGACCGCCTTCACGGATAGCGAAACGCAGACCGTCTTCCATCGCGATGGTTTTGATCAGGGTAACAGTCATCTGAATGTTGTCACCTGGCATTACCATTTCAACGCCTTCTGGCAGCTCGCAGTTACCAGTCACGTCAGTAGTACGGAAGTAGAACTGTGGACGGTAGCCTTTGAAGAACGGAGTGTGACGACCGCCTTCTTCCTTGCTCAGAACGTAAACTTCTGCGGTGAACTTGGTGTGCGGCTTGACCGAACCTGGCTTGACCAGAACCTGGCCACGCTCAACGTCGTCACGCTTGGTACCACGCAGCAGAACGCCGCAGTTCTCGCCRGCACGACCTTCGTCGAGCAGCTTGCGGAACATTTCAACACCGGTGCAAGTAGTAACGGTGGTGTCACGCAGACCAACGATTTCCAGCGGRTCCTGAACGCGAACGATACCGCGCTCGATACGACCAGTCACAACAGTACCGCGACCCGAGATCGAGAATACGTCTTCGATTGGCATCAGGAATGGCTTGTCGATCATACGAACTGGYTCTGGGATGTAGGCATCCAGAGTTTCAACCAGYTTCTTGACGGCAGTGGTGCCCATCTCGTTGTCGTCTTTGCCTTCCAGCGCCATACGAGCCGAACCGATGATGATCGGAGTGTCGTCRCCCGGGAAGTCGTAAGTCGACAGCAGGTCACGAACTTCCATCTCAACCAGTTCCAGCAGCTCAGCGTCGTCTACCAGGTCAGCCTTGTTCAGGAAGACCACGATGTACGGAACGCCAACCTGACGGGACAGCAGGATGTGCTCACGGGTTTGCGGCATCGGACCATCAGCGGCCGAGCAAACCAGGATAGCGCCGTCCATCTGAGCAGCACCGGTGATCATGTTCTTCACGTAGTCAGCGTGACCTGGGCAGTCAACGTGAGCGTAGTGACGGATCTTCGAGTTGTACTCAACGTGCGCGGT
>NZ_LMQZ01000012.1:0-300221 GCF_001425545.1 Pseudomonas sp. Leaf434
GGCTTCCAAGTCCCTCCCTCGATGATCAGTCGAGAACTATCGCTCCTGACGGAGCGTTAGTCGAGATACAAGGAGCTGCCGAAGGCTGCGATCTTTTGCTTTTAGCGACCTTCCAGGATCGCTGCATAGCCTTCGCGGTAACTTGGATACTTCGGCACCCACCCCAACGCTTTCGCCCGCGCATTGCTGCAACGCTTGCTGCCGGTGCGCCGCACACTGGCGTCGTCCGCCCATTCAGTCACACCCAGGTACTCGCGCAACCAGCCCACCACCTCGGCCAATGGCGCTGGCGCGTCATCCACACCGATATAGAGCTCGTCCAGCTTGACGCCCTCGCGGTCTTTTTCCAGCAAGAACGCCAGCAGCCCCGCTGCATCATCGGCATGAATACGATTGCCATACAGCGGTGGCTCCGTAGCCACGCGATAGCCGCGACGCACCTGAGTCAGCAGCCACTCGCGGCCCGGGCCGTAAATGCCGGTCAGCCGCAGCACACTTGCCGGGATGCCGCTATTGAGCGCGACCTGCTCGGCTTCGAGCATCAAGCGACCTGAATATCCGGCCGCGACAGTCTCGGAGGTCTCATCCACCCATGCTCCATCCTGCTGGCCGTACACGCTGCTGCTGGACACGAAGATCAGCCGCTCAGGCACTTGCCCATAGTCACCCAGCCAGCTCAGCACATTCTGCAAACCCTGCACGTAAGCTTTGCGATAGCCCTCTTCGTCGTGATCGGTGGCCGCCGCGCAATACACCAGATAATCGACAGCGCCTACCGGCCAGGTCGCCGGACACTCTTCGCCGAACAGGTCGCCGGCGACGCCGATGACACCCTCCGGCAGCTTGGAAACGTCGCGGCGCAGGCCATGAACTTGCCAGCCAGCCGCCAGCAATTGCGTGGCCAGACGACTGCCGACATCACCACAACCGGCAATCAAAACAGAAGGCGCGGACATCAGAAAACTCCCATCAGAAAGGCACAGACTAGCTCTGGCACAGGACGAACGGCTAGCAATGAAGGAAAAAAAGTTACTCTATTACTTTTGTTAACAAGAATTACTTGCAATAATGCACGCCACTTTTGTTCTCGGCCTCACGAGGCCTGGAAGAGCAACAACGTTTTTCTATCTCAGGTCCGGCCAGCATGACACGTAATCAAACTCCCGCTTCGCCAACCACTCGACCTCGCGCCTGGAGCGCCGTCGCGGCTCTGTTGCTCAGCCTGATGCTGGCACCGACCGCCGCCTTCGCCGACGCCCAAGCGCCCGCCACCCCAGCCGCCACCGAGCAGAGCGCACCCGCTGCCGCTCCGGCTGCACCAGCCGCCACCGATCCGGTGCAGGCTGTCGACGCGGCCGACGCACCTGAAGCCCTCGAAGCCGACAACACCTTGGGCATGGCCCACGACCTTTCGCCGTGGGGTATGTACCAGAACGCCGACATCATCGTGAAAATCGTGATGATCGGTCTGGCCATCGCTTCGATCATCACCTGGACTATCTGGATCGCCAAAGGCTTCGAGCTGATGGGCGCCAAGCGTCGTCTGCGTGGCGAAATCGCTGCACTGAAAAAAGCCACCACCCTTAAAGAAGCAAGCGCCACGGCTGGCAAGGAAGGCACCCTCGCCAACCTGCTGGTGCATGACGCGCTCGAAGAGATGCGCCTGTCGGTCAACAGCCGCGAGAAAGAAGGCATCAAGGAGCGTGTCAGCTTCCGCCTCGAGCGCCTCGTTGCTGCCTGCGGTCGCAACATGAGCAGCGGCACCGGCGTCCTCGCCACCATCGGTTCCACCGCACCGTTCGTCGGTCTGTTCGGTACCGTGTGGGGCATCATGAACTCGTTCATCGGCATCGCCAAAACCCAGACGACCAACCTTGCAGTTGTCGCACCGGGTATCGCTGAAGCGCTGCTGGCCACTGCACTGGGTCTGGTTGCGGCGATTCCTGCGGTGGTGATCTACAACGTCTTCGCCCGTTCCATCGCCGGTTACAAGGCGCAGGTCTCCGATGCCTCGGCAGAAGTCCTGTTGCTGGTCAGCCGCGATCTCGACCACCAGCCTGAGCGCAGCTCGCAGCCGCACATGGTTAAAGTGGGGTAATCGGCCATGGGCCTGCATTTGAAAGAAGGCGCAGACGACGATCTGGCCGAGAACCACGAAATCAACGTCACGCCGTTCATCGACGTGATGCTGGTGCTGTTGATCATATTCATGGTGGCCGCGCCGTTGGCCACTGTGGACATCAAAGTCGACCTGCCGGCCTCGACCGCCAAACCGGCGCCGCGGCCAGAGAAACCGGTGTTCCTCAGTGTGAAAGCGGACCAGCGCCTGTTCCTCGGTGACGACGAAGTGAAAGCCGAAACCCTCGGCGCCACCCTCGACGCCAAGACCCAGGGCAAGAAAGACACCACCATCTTCTTCCAGGCCGACAAAGGCGTGGATTACGGCGACCTGATGAGCGTGATGGACAGCCTGCGCGCCGCCGGTTACCTGAAGGTTGGTCTGGTCGGACTTGAGACGGCAGCCAAGAAATGATCACGACGCGCCATAAGCTGACGCGTTACAGCGGTAGCCTGGCCGTGGTGCTGGGCGTGCACGCGCTGGCCATCGCGCTGGCGCTGAACTGGACCGCCCGCCCGCCCATCGAATTGCCGCCGCAGGCAATGATGGTCGAGCTGGCCCCGTTGCCTGCCCCGCCACCGCCGGCTCCGCCGAAAGTCGTCACACCGCCGCAGCCACCGGCTCCGGTTGAAGAGTTGCCGATTCCGAAACTCGCTGAAGCACCGAAGGCGGAAATCGCGGTACCCAAGCCAAAGCCAAAGCCCAAGCCAAAACCGCCGAAGCCGGTCGAGAAAAAGCTGCCCGAGCCGCCGAAGGAGAAACCTTCCGAGGAGAAGCCGGCCGATACTCAACCGACCCAGGCACCGACGGAGAAATCCGCCCAGCCTGCACCAGGTCCGTCGCCGGCTCAGTTGGCGGCCAAGGCCAGTTGGCAAGGCACTCTGCTCGCGCATCTGCAGAAGTACAAGAAGTACCCGCAGAGTGCGCAGTCGCGGGGCAAGGAAGGCTTGAATCGTCTGCGTTTCGTGGTCGATGGCGAAGGTAATGTGCTGTCGTTCGAACTGGTGGGCCGCTCTGGCAACGCTGATCTGGACCGGGCCACCCTGGACATGATCCGCCGCGCACAACCGCTGCCCAAGCCGCCGGCCGACATGCTCAACAACGGCTCGATCGAAATTGTTGCGCCGTTTGTTTATTCGCTCGAACGCCGCCGCTAAGCAACACCGCAATACCGCAATACCTGTGGGAGCTGGCTTGCCAGCTCCCACAAGGTTCTCCGCAAGCCGAGAGAACCAAGCCAAGAGGCACCGAAAGGTGCCTTTTGCATATCTGCCAGCGGCAAACCGACCTCGACCGGTGTCGCACTCAGCCCGCAGTCTGATAACGTGCGTCTATCGATTGCAGCCGGTATGCTTGGCGCGCATCTTCATGGACGCTTGCTATGACCCTCACAGAATTACGCTACATCGTTACCCTCGCCCAAGAGCAGCATTTCGGCCATGCCGCCGAGCGTTGCCACGTCAGTCAGCCGACGCTGTCGGTGGGCGTGAAAAAACTTGAAGACGAACTCGGTGTGCTGATTTTCGAGCGCAGCAAAAGCGCCGTGCGCCTGACCCCGGTCGGCGAAGGCATCGTCGCCCAGGCGCAGAAAGTACTGGAACAAGCCCAGGGCATCCGCGAACTGGCCCAAGCCGGCAAGAACCAGCTGACCGCACCGCTGAAAGTCGGCGCCATCTACACCGTCGGCCCGTACCTGTTCCCGCATCTGATTCCACAACTGCACCGGGTTGCCCCGCAGATGCCGTTGTACATCGAAGAAAACTTCACCCACGTGCTGCGCGACAAACTGCGCAACGGCGAACTCGACGCGATCATCATCGCCCTGCCGTTCAACGAAGCCGACGTGCTGACCCTGCCGCTGTACGACGAGCCGTTCTACGTCCTGATGCCGGCCCAGCACCCGTGGACCAAGAAAGAATCCATCGACGCCGGCCTGCTCAACGACAAGAGCCTGCTGCTGCTCGGTGAAGGCCACTGCTTCCGCGATCAGGTGCTCGAGGCCTGCCCGACGCTGACCAAGGGCAACGACGGCGCCAAGCACACCACGGTCGAATCCAGCTCGCTGGAAACCATTCGCCATATGGTCGCGTCCGGCCTGGGCATCTCGATCCTGCCGCTGTCGGCAGTGGACAGCCATCACTACGCCGCCGGCGTGATCGAAGTGCGTCCACTGACCGCGCCGGTGCCGTTCCGCACCGTGGCGATCGCCTGGCGCGCGAGCTTCCCACGGCCGAAAGCCATCGAGATCCTCGCCGATTCCATTCGCCTGTGCTCGGTGGCCAAGCCAACGGCGCCGGTCACGGCCGGTTAAGCGAGCGTCATGACGGAGCTGTCGCAAGTGTCGGTGACGGCACTCAAGGGTGTCGGCGAAGCCATGGCCGAGAAACTGGCCAAGGTCGGCCTCGAGAATCTGCAGGACGTGCTCTTCCACTTGCCGCTGCGTTATCAGGATCGCACCCGCGTGGTGCCGATCGGCGCATTGCGACCGGGGCAGGACGCCGTGGTCGAAGGCACCGTCAGCGGTGCCGACGTGGTCATGGGTCGCCGCCGCAGTCTGGTCGTGCGCTTGCAGGACGGCACCGGCGGGCTGAGCCTGCGCTTCTACCATTTCAGCAACGCGCAGAAGGAAGGGCTCAAGCGTGGCACGCGGGTTCGCTGCTACGGCGAAGCCCGGCCCGGCGCCTCAGGCCTGGAAATCTACCACCCCGAATACCGCGCCATCACCGGTGACGAACCGCCGCCAGTGGATGAAACCCTGACCCCGGTCTACCCGCTCACCGAAGGCCTGACCCAGCAGCGCCTGCGCCAGTTGTGCATGCAGACCTTGACGCTGCTCAAGCCGAGCACCCTGCCGGACTGGCTGCCGACCGAACTGGCCCGCGACTACCAACTGGCGCCGCTGGCCGACGCGATCCGTTACCTGCACAACCCGCCCGCCGATGCCGATGTCGATGAACTCGCCCTCGGCCATCACTGGGCGCAGCATCGTCTCGCTTTCGAAGAACTGCTGACGCACCAACTTTCACAGCAACGTCTGCGCGAAAGCATGCGTTCCTTGCGCGCCCCAGCGATGCCGAAAGCGAAAAAGCTGCCGCCGAAATACCTGGCCAACCTCGGTTTCAACCCGACCGGTGCTCAGCAGCGAGTCGGCAACGAAATCGCCTACGACCTCAGTCAGCACGAACCGATGTTGCGCCTGATTCAGGGTGACGTTGGCGCGGGGAAGACCGTGGTTGCCGCCCTCGCCGCACTGCAAGCGCTGGAGGCCGGTTACCAGGTTGCATTGATGGCGCCGACCGAGATCCTCGCCGAACAACACTTCATCACCTTCAAACGCTGGCTCGAACCGCTGGGCATTGAAGTCGCGTGGCTGGCCGGCAAGCTCAAAGGCAAGAACCGCGTCGCCGCGCTGGAACAAATCGCCAGCGGCACACCGATGGTGGTCGGCACCCACGCGCTGTTTCAGGACGAAGTACAGTTCAAGAATCTGGCGCTGGTGATCATCGACGAACAGCACCGCTTCGGCGTGCAGCAGCGTCTGGCGCTGCGGCAGAAAGGCGTCGGCGGGCGCATGTGTCCGCATCAGTTGATCATGACCGCCACACCGATTCCACGGACGCTGGCGATGAGCGCCTACGCCGACCTCGACACCTCGATCCTCGATGAATTGCCGCCCGGGCGTACCCCGGTCAACACCGTGCTGGTCACCGACACCCGCCGCGTCGAAGTCATCGAACGGGTGCGCAGCGCCTGTGCCGAAGGTCGTCAGGCCTATTGGGTGTGTACGCTGATTGAAGAATCGGAAGAGCTGACCTGTCAGGCCGCCGAAACCACGTTCGAAGACCTCACTGCCGCCCTTGGCGAATTGAAGGTCGGGCTGATTCACGGGCGCATGAAACCGGTAGAGAAAGCCGCCGTCATGGCCGAGTTCAAGGCCGGCAACCTGCAACTGCTGGTCGCCACTACAGTGATCGAAGTCGGCGTCGACGTGCCCAACGCCAGTCTGATGATCATCGAAAACCCTGAACGCCTTGGTCTCGCACAGTTGCACCAGTTGCGTGGTCGCGTCGGCCGGGGCAGCGCCGCCAGCCATTGCGTACTGCTCTACCATCCGCCGCTGTCGCAGATCGGTCGCCAGCGCCTGGGCATCATGCGCGAGACCAACGACGGTTTCGTCATCGCCGAAAAGGACCTCGAACTGCGCGGCCCCGGGGAAATGCTCGGCACCCGCCAGACCGGCCTGCTGCAATTCAAGGTCGCCGACCTGATGCGCGACGCCGATTTATTGCCCGCCGTGCGCGATGCCGCCCAGGCTTTGCTGGAGCGCTGGCCGACCCACGTCAGCCCATTGCTTGACCGTTGGCTGCGGCATGGGCAGCAATACGGCCAAGTGTGAGCACCGTCGCAGTTTGTGCAGGATCGTTCCTACAGAGCTGGTTATACTCCTGCCATTGTTTCAAAAACGGATACAGACCATGACCGAAGCTGCTCTCGTCCCCGAATCTCCGCAAGCTCCGTCTGTTATTCGGCTGCTGCTCAACAAGCTGGGCGTTGCCTACGAAGAAGTGCTCGACCACCACGGCCTCAATGCCTCGCGCAAAGTGCAGGCCGTGTTGCTGGACGACGCCGTGGGCGCGTTGATGGTGCTGTTTCCACAGAGCCAGTTGCTGGATCTCAATCGCCTCGCCGAACTCACTGGTCGCCGCCTCACAGCCGTGTCCACCGAACGCCTGGAAAAGATGCTCGGCAAACACAACCTGAGCCTGCTCCCAGGCCTGCCGGCGCTGACCAGTTCGCCGTGCCTCTACGAAGAAAGCCTGCTGCGCGAGCCGAAGCTGCTGATCAACTCCGGCGAGCCGGGCCTGCTGCTGGAAATCAGCAGCGAAGACTTCAAATCGATGCTGACCAAGGCCAGCGCCGCCAACTTCGGCGAAGCCCTGAGCAGCATCCGCCCGAACCTCGACCGCCCGGACGATGACCGCGAGGAAATCACCCAGGCCGTGCAGGCGTTCACCGCACGCCGCATTCAGCAGCGTCTGGAAGCGACCATCGAGATTCCGCCGCTGGCCGAAACCGCGCAAAAAATCATCAAGCTGCGCGTTGACCCCAATGCCACCATCGACGACATCACCGGCGTGGTTGAAACCGACCCGGCGCTGGCCGCGCAAGTGGTGAGCTGGGCGGCGTCGCCGTACTACGCCTCGCCGGGCAAGATTCGTTCGGTGGAAGACGCGATCGTCCGCGTGCTGGGCTTCGATCTGGTGATCAACCTCGCGCTGGGCCTGGCCCTCGGCAAGACCCTGAGCCTGCCCAAAGACCACCCGCAACACACCACGCCGTACTGGCAGCAGTCGATCTACACCGCCGCCGTCATCGAAGGCCTGACCCGCGCCATGCCGCGCGCCCAGCGCCCGGAAGCAGGCCTGACGTATCTGGCCGGTCTGCTGCATAACTTCGGTTACCTGCTGCTGGCCCACGTGTTCCCGCCGCACTTCTCGCTGATCTGCCGCCACCTGGAGGTCAACCCGCACCTGTGCCACAGCTACATCGAGCAACACCTGCTCGGTATCAGCCGTGAACAGATCGGCTCGTGGCTGATGCGCTACTGGGACATGCCGGATGAACTGGCCACCGCCCTGCGCTTCCAGCACGACCCAAGCTACGACGGCGCCTACGCCGAATACCCGAACCTCGTCTGCCTGGCCGTACGCCTGCTACGCAGCCGCGGGATTGGCTCCGGGCCGGATGAAGATATTCCGGATGCCCTGCTTGAACGCGTCGGCCTGAGCCGTGACAAAGCCAACGATGTCGTCAGCAAAGTGCTTGAGGCTGAAGTGCTGCTGCGTGAACTGGCTTCGCAGTTCAGCCAGGCCTGAAAAGCTTCGCAGGCAAGCCCGCTCCCACAAGATCGATGCGATCTTCAGGAGCGGGTGCGTTGCGGCCAACTGTTGATTATTGGCGTAATCAACCGCGGTACCGAATCACCCAGCCCTGCGGGTTCGGGAAGCTTCCAATGAAATACCCTCCCACTACAATTCGGCCGTCCCCCAGTACCGTCATGTCATGAAGAGCCTCCAGGACCCCGGCCTCGTCGAAGATGCTGAACCCTGTGCCGTTGAATGACAGGTCCGGTGTTCCGTCCGCCAAAAACTTCGCCGTGATCGCACTCGGATCATCGTCGGTGACTCCGATTCCGGTGTCGCCGCTGACGACGATTGAACCGTCAGGTCGCGCTACACAGCGCAACCATCTCAAACCTTGCAGGACGAAGTCGGATAACAACGGTTTACCATTATTGAATACGAGATTGTAGGAACCTTTGGATGTGAGTACCGCAATCACTCCACGCATGCCACCGTCCCTTACGGCAGCCCCTGCAAGAACAATCTTGCTATCCACAATTGAAACGGCGGACAGGTGGATCTCATCCTCACCTGAGAGGGTCACGACTCCGTTACCGCTCTCGCCGAATGACCTGTCGATCTTGCCGTTAGCGTCGAATCGAATGACGTAAGCGCCCGAAGATGGCCCGCTATAGCTGCCACCAACCACCACAGCGCCGTCAGGTTGATGCGCGACCAGCTGCGCAGAACTGTGTTGGTGTGCAATGCCAGCGAGCTCGACAAGCGCGAAACCCGTGCCATTGAACGTGGTGTCGTCGGAGCCATCCGCATTGAGCCGCATGACGATGCCGCTCACACGGCCAGCGTCGTCTTCGACGGAGCCGACCAGCAGGATTTTCTCGTCTTGCCGCAAGACATTGTCGCCATGACCCGCGCTCCCCATCTGCGCATAAGGAAGGTAACGCACACCCTGTTCAGCAAAGTTGTGATCCAGCCGTCCATCTTTGTCTTGTTTCACGACAACCAGCCCGGCGGAAACATCAGGCCCATTGTTCTGGTACTCGGCACGAACGAGCCAACCGCCATCCGGGAACGGCGTCAACTCGAGCATCGAGTGCATATACAAACCGTCCTTGAGTGAAATCTCGACGAATCCGGTCTTTTCTTCACCAAAACCGAGGTCCAGTTGGCCGTCCTCCAGAAGCCGGGCGATCAGCGTTTCCAGGCCATCCTTGCGTCGACGAACAGCCACCAGCAACTTGTTGTCCGGCAGAGCCAATACCGCTCTTACGTCAAACTCAGACAATCCTCCAAGCGGAAATCTGACAATGCCGTTTTCGCCAAAAGACGGATCAAAATTCAGCGTGCCACTCGTCAGGTTTGCGCTTAGATAGCGAGTGATCCAGCCATCCACCCGGGAAGGGTCAGAAAGGCTGGTGTGGGTCATGGACACCACTATCCGACCGTCCTCCATGATTGCCAGATCATGAGGAAACACTGGCCCCGCTACGTTATCGAAGAGCGTATAGCCAATACCGTTGAAGGCCGTGTCCAGCTTGCCGTCTGCGAGAAAGCGCGCGGTAATTACCGCGGAATCACCGGCTCCAACGACAATGATCGAGCCGTCGAGCTGTGATGTATGCCGCCACGTCAATCCGTCTGGCAGTAACGGGGAAAACAGAGGCTGGCCATTATTGAATACAAGATTGGATGCTCCGCTGGCGTTCAGCACAACCACCAACCCGCCATGGACGTTCTTTTGCCAGGCTTCACCCACCGCAACGATCCTGCCATCACTTTCGCGCACCGAAACAGCGTTCAAAGAGCTCTCGCCATCCTCGTCGAAAATCAGCTTCGCCTGGCCGTTGTTGAAATCCTTATCCAGCTTCCCCGCTACGTCCAAACGTGCCAGAAAAACTCCGGAGGCTGTCTCACCACTCTGAAAAACGCCGCAAACCAATACTTTGCCATCGGCTTGAACAGCGATAGCGCCGGCGGTGTTCGAGGTGGCACCGACATCCACCAAGACGTACCCCGCGCCGTCAAATGATGGATCGAGCGAGCCGTTCGCCAAAAGACGCATCACGACGGGCGATGGCCATGGCTCATCGATCAGCAGGAAATGGAGCAGGACGATTTTGCCATCGGCCTGCTGAACTGCAGAGACGGTAGAGGCATTTGTAGCGGGGGACTTTTGGCTTGACTTCGCCCCTGCCGACGACGCAAGCGTGGAGCCCGGGATCTTGTAGAAAGAAAATAAACTCACGCCTTTATCGCCGAACGAATCGTCCAGCTCACCGTCGCCTTTCAAGCGGATCATTGCTTGGCCGGCATCGACGGCCTTCTGTGTGAAGTATTGAACGCGCACCAGCCAGCCGCCGTCCCGCAACGCATCGAGCCCAAACACGGTGCTGATGCTAGCGCCGTTCAAAGATATCTCGACGAAACCCGTCTCATGACTTCCGAAGGACTTGTCGAGCGTACCGTCTTCGTTCAATCGGGCGATGGCCAGCAGCGCGTCACTTCCTTCCAGAGGAAGAGCGACCAGCAACTTCCCGTCGGGAAGGGCCAAAACGGCCGCAGCCTCATGGCTCGCAATGCCCGGTATCGGTAATTTCAATAAACCATTCAGGGCAAAAGAGGGATCGGGGGTACCTGGCGTGGTCAAGTCCTGAGCCTGAGTCATGTTCTTGCTCCATCAAGTGCGTGGCGTCCTTTACGGGACCGGAGCTTGAGTAGAGCATCGCGAAGATGAGCAAAGCACCTGACAGAAATGACAGTTCGACCGTCTTTACAGGCCTGAATAAAGACTTTGCGAGCCAAAGAACGCACGATTCTTCATTGTGCTTCGCTTGAAGCCAACCCAAAAAAATCTCAAGCCTTGGCCTTTGCCTTCCTCGGCTTCAAATACTTCATCAACCCCTGAAACCACATCACCAGCGCCGGGTTGCCCTTGAGCTGGATCGACTTGTCCTGAATCCCCTGCATAAACGCCAACTGCTTGTTCTTCGCCTGCATCGTGGCAAAGCCATAACCCGCGTCTTTAAACGCAATCGCAAACGCCGGCTCCGGCACCACGCCAGACTTGCTGGTGATGCGCTGATCCTTGACCACGAAATGCCGCGCCACTTTCCCGTCCAGCGTCTGCAGCTGAAACACCAGATCCTTGTCACCCAACTGCTGCTGGAACGCAGGATTTGTCCGGCTGGCCTTACCCATCAACAAACCCATCATCCACAGGAGAAAACGAAATTTCATGCGCACAGCCTCAAAAGGAAAATGAACGGCCGGGGCAGTGTAAGGGATTCGGACGATAACGCCAGTATCTGAAGCTGTTGGAAGAGGATGCAGACCATTTCCCGCACGATGACCGCCAAGTCACGATTCCGCAAGCAACGTCCTACACCTGTTGAAACACATCCCTGTAGGAGCTGGCGAAGCCTGCGATCTTTTGATCTTCCGCCCCGCGAATCCATGGGAAGTTTCCTGCAAAGTGCGGGGCTGTCCGTGAACTAGGCGAGCTTGAAGATCACCGATAGGCTTCCTGCGTCATCGGGTATTCGGTGACCGGATGTGCAAGTCCGAATTCGGGAGCAATTTCTTCTTACTCCAAGGGATTTACACCGATGACCAATTCAAATACCAACACCGAGGACACCTCCCCCTACGAATCCTTCGATTCAAGAAAATTACATGAAGCCGCCGAACGCGCCCTCGATCACCACTTCGGCAAATCTGACCTCTCTCAGGCCCCACGCCCTGAAGGCCTGTTCAGCCTGAACCCGGACATCGATGCCGAAGCCCTCCTGGCCAACGCCTCGGAAGACCTGCTATCCATCAGCATCATCGCTGCGGACCTTGCGGACGACATAGATGGCTCACGCCGCTCGGTTGCATTGGCATTGAGTAGGATGGCGGACGGGGTCAGATTGATGGTGGAAGGGACGCTTGATCACATTGAAGTGCGAAGCGTGGCGGCCAAGCCGTAGCGAGATTGGTGAATGAAAAAAAAGGGGACGTTAAGTCCCCTTTTTGAATATTCCCTGCTTCACCACTGGCAACCTGTTTCAGGTTTCGCATCCACGTTGTAATCGTTTTCAAACGAATACTTCTTTGCAGACTTGTAATTCGTATACGTCATCGCATCAACCCGGCCACCCTGAGTGACCATCTGATACTCACCTGTCAGTGCGCCATCAACTACTTCAACCCAATTTGTCGTGTACTGGTAGGGCCGGCCATAGACCAATTCCTCTTGTTCAGTATTGCGATGAACCAGAGTGATGGCCTTCTTCGACTTGCTGTACTTGACGCCAGCACCGCTCCACTTGGCGACAGAGTCGTAATAGGTTCTAAATTCAAAATTTATGGGTTTGCCTTCGTAGGAACGGAAGCAAAATACCTCGGTCGTGACCTCGCTATGAGCCGCCAGAGGAACGAAAACGAGCAACGCGGAAATCAATGCAGACGAAAATTTCAAACCGAATATTCCTTTAGCGGTTCATGGGTACAGAACACACAGTTACAGCAACTCAACGAGTTCTTGTCACGCCTCGGGCGCCACAGCGCTGCGCTCACCCACCCTCGCCGGGATTTTCGAAGCTTTTCCCGCTTCAGACATTCGCGATGCGTATTGCTTGTACGCCGCCACCGCCCGCTCTTTATCGTTCACGGCCCAATAACTGTCAGCGAGATTCAGGTAAGCAACCGTCCTGTTTGGGTGGTTGGCAATCACTGCATTGAGCAACTCAATCGACTCAGCGTAGTAACCCGCCTCGCCGAGCAGAAAACCGAGGTCGTTGGACCAGCCGGGACGCTGCGGGTAGTAGTACTTTGCGACGATATAGCTATCCGGGGGACAAGTGTCATGCGAACCACCGCCCATCAACGCGTAGCTCATCGCATCCTTGAAGGAAGAGTCATCACCCTTTCGGTAGGCTGCCAGCGCCATATCCAGCAAATCAGCCGAATCGACAGTCATCAATTTCTTTCTAACGCCCTCAATACTGCCAGTACGAGCAACCTGCAGCTTCTGCAGCACTTCACGCCCATCGAAAGAAGCGAGAGTGATGGGGCCCAGTGTCTGCACCGGCAGCTCCACTACGCTAACAAGCGACCGGTCACAGGAGTCGTTGTTCGCCACTTCCAGCAGAGCTTTCAGCTCAAACTGCTTTGAACCTTTGTTGAAGGCGAACAACAGGTTGAAGTTGTAAACCGCGTTATCTTCCTCGCTGGTTGCCAGCGCGATGTAATCCCCAGCCTCAACGAACGGTTGCTTGACCACAGCTTCCTCAGCCTGAGGATCAATGACGGTCATGACGCCAGGGCGACCTTTGAGTACATGGACGCTGAAGACACCCTGAAGAGCGGACGAGTACTGACTCTTGATCAGAGGCAGCGCCTTCGACGTATCGAGCAAAATTTCCTCATTACGTGCCTGCACCGGCGCGATCAACAACCGATTGGAGGCCTCGTCCGCCCCCCCTGTCAGAACAAATACCTTTTGCCGTGATGCATCACCCAGCAAGCTAGCCGGAATTTCCTTCAGGACTTGTGGGGCAGCGAGTGCGTATGAAGTGATTAGCAGCCCAAGGCTCAACACGATAAAGCGGAAGAACATATTCACTGTCTCAGTCCCTGAATTTCAGATCGCTCAACGACGCGTTGCGGAATCTTCTGCGCTTTACCGGCGGCACTCATCGCGTCGCGGTACTCGCGGTAATAACGCTGCGCTTCTTCTTGCCGAGACATTGGTAGCGCTGAACAAACTGCTGATCATCAACACCCACTTAAGGCTGGCCATAGACGATCCTCTTCACCACCGGGCTTTCTGACATTAACTGTCTCTTCGTAACGCCATAGGCCTTGATCAGCTCTTCCCGAGATCCCTTCGAGCCAAAAGAGCGTTGGTTATTATCGAAGCTGTATTGCTCCAATCGCCCTGCTGTCGAGTAATACCCATGCCACTCCGCGCAGGCACCACAACCGCCATATCCGCCTATCGAAACAAGGCTGCCCTGGGTGCCTTCCACGCAATCCATCGCCACAACAACATTGCTCAACATTTTCGTCTTCGCACCGTCGGAAGTGAGTTGTAAAACTTTGCTGATATCGCGACGAAGCACTTTGCCGCCGATGTTGATGGTTTGGTCAGAGCAAACCGGGATGACGTGGGTTTGCGCACCATCCACCGTCACCGATCGGCAGGACGACACCAACACCACTTCAACACCGCCGCACTGCATGACATCGCGTTGGGTGTAAGCATCCGTCGGCGTGGCGAAGGCTGGGGAAGAGAACAACCATGCCAGGCTCCCGGCGAACAAAAGCTGATTCATTGAGAAATCCTTTTCGCCGTTAGCCGGCCTGTTGCTACGCCAAGCACTTCGCATAGCCGTCCGCAAACTTGGCATCGAATGACAATGCCACTGGCTCCTCCAACTCCGCCGAGCTATTGAGCAATACACGGGTAGCCGGGGTGTATTTGATCCAGCCAATCGTGCCGCTGCCGTCGGTGTCGAAAAGCAGCTGAGCGCGCACTACTTCACCGTCGTCCTCGTCGATCAGCAGGTTGACCTTGTCCTTGCCGACATAACGAAACGGAAAATCGCTGCTCCTGACAAGCTCAGTAAGGTAGCCGTAGCAACTCCCTTCACTGGCAGTCGCGGGCAGTGAATGAGGTAAAAGCGAAAGCGCAATCAGCACAGGCCGAATGAAAAACCAGTTCATCCACTCACTCCTCATCCATCGGCGACGATTCAACGTCGGTCATGCTCAGCAGCCGGAATTCGTTGCTCACAAACTCGTAGTAACGATCCCGGTTGCCGCTCTCCAAAGCATTCCCCTGCGCATCTTCTTCGCCGTCGAGCGTGATGCCGGACACGATAATCAAGCTGCTGTCGGGCTGGAAAACCATGCCGAACGAGCTGCCGTCGTAAGCATTCGGTAGACCACCAACGACTTCCCCAGTCTGAGCGTCCAGCACTTCGCCGCAAATGGCGCTGCCGCCACAGCCGAGCCTGTGCAGGATGTAATGGCCGGCGAAGTTGACCTTGCCTTTCAGGGCTTGCACCCGTGCCTGATCCATCATTGGGCTGCTGTTTTCTTGCGGCACCAGCTTATGGTTGGGGCCGGTGAAAACTGGCGTGACGGTGTAATCCTTGAAGGTTGGATCGGCAGCGAATGCCATGGACGCGGCAGCTAATATCAAGCTGCCGAGAAGAACCGAAAATCCTTTCACGTAGTAACTCCGTAAATGCAGCGGGGACCGTCGACTTACTCAGCCTGCCCTTCATAACGCTGTGTCTGCGGGTCGAATTGCCACAGATGTGGCCGTGTCATGGCCTTTTCACCCTTGTAGCGAATCCGCCCGTGCCTGTCCCTGATGTAGGAGTAGATCTCGATGTCCTTGAACTTACCTCCCCCCTTGGGTGGGCCGTCCAGAACTTTGACCCCGGCGAAGTAATCGCCGCCCGAATACCTCAAATAACCACGGCACTGGATCAGGAAGGCAAATGTGCTATCCATTGATGAGCCAATGCCGACGCGGGAATTGAAGATGAAGTCTTCGATGCCATCGCCATTTAGATCGCCGCGAAAAACCACGTGGCCCGGATCGATAGAAAATTCTTTTCCATCAAGACTGGAAAGTATGTCTTCCGGATGTTCACCGCTTTGCGACCATTGCGATAAGAAATATTTTGAGTCAGTTTCCTGATTGCAAACATCTGCCGCCATAACCGCTATCGGCAACCAACTCACACATAACACCAGCAATCGTTTCACTTCGCATCCTTCGAATTGATCAATTCCAACTCACCATCCCGATACAACACCTCACACCCCACCCACGCGGGATCCACCTGCGGTATCACTGCCGACGGCTTGCGCAACTCGCGCAACAACGTCGAGCCATGCGACAAGCGCCCGCCCATTCGCGCAATCACCGCCTGCGCCGCTTGATAGTGCGCATGCCGCCCCGGATCGAGGGTGTCTTCGAGCAGGATGTCGGCGCCGAGGATGCCTTGCACCTGCCCCGGATAAATCATGAACCCGGTGGCCAGCTCCGCACCTTCGCGACCGTCCTGCCAGAAGCTGCCGTCTCGGGTGCGAACGTCGGGATGCGGTGCGAACCAGTGCTCGCGATCCGCCAGCGGCATGGCGTGGTGCAGACGGAAGAAGATTCGCATGAGGTTGTCGCGATACCACTCGCGCACTTGCAGGTAGTAGCCACGCAGGCCCGGCAGGCCGCTCGAATGCGCGAAGCGGATCAGATTTGGCCATTGCGGGAATGGCTGTAGCGGCAGTTCGCTCGACGCAGGCCGAGGCGTGGCCGGATCGGTTTCCCACGGCAATCGATGCGGACTGTTTTCAAGGTTGTCGTAAGCGGTCGGCGGGCGGCCCAGCCAATCACCGCCACTGCTGGCCAGCGCCGTGGCAATGCACAGATTGCCTTGCACCACGAACACGTAAAACCGGGTGAACCAGTCCGCCAGTTGTTGGCCATCGGCGCCTTGGGCGACAAGTTCGGCCAGCTCCCGATCGAAGCGCTGCAAGCCATTTTCAAGGTTCAGCAAATGGCCGCGAGCCCTGCGTTGCATACGCAAAAACAGCGGCAACGAACGCAGCATTTTGAGCGGTTGCCACGGCAGATGCGGAGTCGCCCCGCCAACTTCACCAGCGTAGTTATCGGCGCTGATGCCCCAGTCGGCCAGCCGGGCGAGAAACAGATCATTGTTGATGTAGGACGCACCGCCGAACACTGCGGTAAACGGCTCGTTATCCTGCAACACCCGCGCATCCCAGCGCGCCATGATCGCCGGGATACTCGCTGCCGCGCGGCGCTGGGCGTACTCAACCAGCACGCTCGGTTGCGGCGGCAAGATCTCGGCGATGTTGGCGGCGGTCAGGTGGCGGCGCCAGCCGTAATCGCTGATCGGTCGGTATTGCAGCAGCCACAGTTGCGCGCCATCCCAGGCCCATTCGACGTCGCCAGGCACGTAGTGGAACACGCGCAACACGTCTTGCAGAAAGTGCCAGAGCAGGTCTTCGGTCAAGCCATGGGATGGCGTGAACGCGCCGCTTCGCCAGGCATCGCCAACCCGCGAAAGCGTTGCCCGCAAGGGGCTGACGTGACCGTCGGCCAGCGATTCGAGATGGCCTTCCACCCACTCAAGTTCTACCGAGAGATGGCGCACGAAAGCGATGCCGGAAACGACCGGGGTGATGAAGCGCTGCACCACCACTTCCTCGACACCTTCGGCCGTCAGTTCGGCAATGCGTTTCGGCACATTGGCGGTCGGCTCGCGCAGATAGGTCATGCTCAAACCGGCATTCGCCGAATCGGCCTGATCCTCGCCATAACTGGAGGAGCGCACCGCCCAGGTCACATCAGGTTGAGCAGCGAGAAATGCCGGCAGGCGCGGATCGCTGCAATCGTTGAGGGTCAGCGCTGCCGGTACCGCTTGCCGCGCCAGTTCAGCCAGGCGCAAACGCCCGCCCTTGGTATGCGCGACAAACCCGCGCTCGCCCGACTCCAGCCACTGCGCGAACTGCGCGGGCGCGTCGATCCACGGGTAATGACCCCAACCAGATTTGAGGCTGATGGTCAGATCAGCGCGGGCGAGAATCGCCGACCACGCCGCCGCTTGCTCGATGCCGAGCACCGCGTCCTGATCGCCCCAGACCACCTCGACCGGATCGGTGATCCACTCCAGCAGCGGCAGCGCAGTGTCGGCGCGAACCAGATCCCAGTGCGGTACGAACGCACGGCAGCGCGCATAACCGGCGCCCATGCGCTGGTACTGCGCGGGTGTCCAAGTCTGGTTGGAAAACTTGCGCGCGAACAGCGTGGGTTTGTTCGACAGCAGCCAGTGGATGGTCTTGCGGATCGGCAGCGGTGACATCAGCGCCGGTAACCGCCGCTGCCACAGAAACGCACCGACCGGCGCCAACAAAACGCTGCGGGAAAAGTGCCCGGACCGACGCTGCAACGCATGCAATACAAGCAAGGCATTGACCCCGACCGCCATGATCGCGCTGCCCTTCTGCGTCATCGCCAGCAAAGTCTGCGCGTAGTCCGCCAGATCCTCGCAAGGTGGCTGCGGGTTGGCGCCAAAGCCCGGCAACTCCAGCGGCACGACTTCGTAACGCTGGAAGTGCGGCAGCGCGTCGTCCCACCAATCGGCGGCGCTGCCGTTGCCGGCCAGCAGGTACATCAAGGGCTTGCTCATGAGCGGCACTCAGGTCAGATCGCGCAGAGCGGCGTCGAGGGTGGGGTAGCGGAACGTGTAACCGGCCTCGGTCAAACGCTGCGGCACCACGCGCTGACCGTCGAAGAACAACTGCGCCATCTCCCCTGCCAGCGCGCGCACTGGCGCGGCGGGAATGTGCAACCACACCGGACGCTTGAGGACCTTGCCGGCCTGCTCGGCGAACGCTGCCTGACTGACCGTTTCCGGCGCGACCATGTTGTAAGTGCCGCGCAAACTTTCATCGTCGAAGGCCCGCGCGATCACCTGAAGCACATCGTCGCGATGCACCCAACTCATGATCTGCTGACCGTCACCCATGCGCCCGCCGAAACCCAAGCGGAACGGCAGCAGCAACGGCGTCAACGCACCACCCGGGCCGAACACCACGCCGAGGCGCAGCACCACCTGACGCACGCCAAATTCCGTGGCTGGTTGCGCGGCGGCTTCCCAACGCGCGCAGAGTTCGGCCATGAAACCGTCGCCCTTGCTGGCGTGTTCGTCGAGGCTTTCGCTGGCATCGCGCACGCCGTAGAAACCGATGGCCGAGGCTTGAATCCATAGCGCGGGTTTGTGCTTGGTGTTCTTCAGCCAGGTCATCAACGCTTCGGTGGTGCCGACTCGACTGGCGAGCAGTTGCGCCTGACGTTTGGGAGTCCAGCGTGGGCCGGCGACGGGGGCGCCGGCGAGATTGATCACTACGTCGAAGGTGTCGTCGTGGCTGAGTTCGTTGAGAGAATGCACGCAGCGGACGCGGCCGTTGAATAGATTGGCCGCGCTCAACGGATCGCGCGTCAGTACGCTGACCGAGTGGCTCGCATCGAGTAATTGATTGACCAAGGCTTCACCGATGAACCCGGTGCCGCCGGTGATTAGCACTCGCTTGTAGGCGCCATCGGCAAACGGGTTGGATTGGCTCGGTACCTTTACTGAAGAAGCCTTTCGGCGGTCATGCCGATACAGCCAAAACAGCGGCGGCAACAACACCAACAGAGCTAAACCATCCAGCCACACGTGCGACCAGACCTGCTGTTGCGCCGAGAGCCACATGTCCTGCGGCGCCCATAACAGGATGCCGGCGATCAACCAGCCCCAGATGGCCGGAGCTTTCAAGCGATTGCCCAAGTGCACCAGCGCGAACATGTACAGCGAATAACTTTGCAACGTCGCGCCGAACAGCGCGAGCCACCAGACTTGTTGTTCGCGGCCGGCGGTGGGAACCGCATCGGCACCCCAGAACGACAGTTCGAGGACTTGCAGGTAGCCATCGAGCAAGCCGGAGTCACCGGCCCAGGTCAGGGTAAGACCGGCGAGGATATGCGTGATCGCAGCGGCATATAGCCAAAGCACCAACGCTGGGCGAAGCGAGGAAGAAGGGGCTGGCATTCCGTGTCCTGAGCGCGTTCCTTGGGGGTGGGGAGTTTAAAGGAAAATCGCGGTCCTCAGATGCTCAAGCGTTAAACGTTTTAGCGTAAGGGATTCAGACAAAACTTTTGCAAAACCGCCTCAAACAGCCCCTCGAAATTCAAATGCAGTGGCTGAGTTTGATCGGCGCCGTGGCTGACGATCCCAATCGCCCCACGTTGAAGACGCCCAACTGGTCACCTTTGTCAGCCGCCATTTGATAACAGGCTAAAAGAAAAAGAGGACAGACCATAAAAGAAAAAAGGGACAGACCGCGTTTTTCGGGTAATTGCTAAAATCGTGGTCTGCCCCCATTTCACTGTCCCCATTTCACCCATGTCTCCATTTCACCCAAACGGGGCAGATTTACTCATGCTCAACGATAAAATAGCCATCGCACGAAACTAACAAAGCCGAACCCCCATGCGACTTCGAAATTTCATTTATCCTGCGCGGTAAAATATTTTTTAATACTTGCAGCGTCTTTATAACTGCAAACCACCTTCGCTCCAGAAACTAAGTCCTTTCCATCCTTGCAGTTTTCCAAAGCTGGATCAGATGGGTCACCTGTGAAATAGAGCAATGAAGCGTTTTCACCATCGACCCTGAGCGGAAGCTCCATGACTGAATACGAAAAACCATCAAACGCGGAGTCAGACAGCTTGCTCTTCACCAAGACATACATTGATTTACCGCGTCGCTCCGGAGATTTCCAATCGTAGAAGAAGACGGAGGCAATTTGATCACCCTCAACTTTCCAAACATATTTGAAAAATGTTTTATCTGAACCAATCGGAGAATAATATATTTCGGCGTCAGCAACATACTCTCCGCTCACCAGTTTTTTCAGACTATTTTTTAAAAAGAACACTGCAATCTTTTTTTCTCCTACTGAAGCCACGACCGCTGGATGAAACTCACTCAATGTAGGTGCCGCATCTGCTAACACATTGGATACGACCAAGCTTATGACCATCGCAAAAATGCAACGAATTTTAGACAGTTTCAAATATTTTTTCATTTTTATATATCCTCTGGAAATGCTTCCGACGTTCATCATAACTATCAGTATCTCTGTTAATAATACGAGTAACAGCATCTACGTTTTCGTCCGCATCACCCTTATCCGCTTCTACAAAAATATTGTTTTTAAGCCAGAAATAAACACCCGAACGAACAGAGTATTTAAACTGTGTATGCAAGATATCCGGCTGACCAACAAAATCAACTTCTTCATCCCAGAACGTTTTATGATAATCCTTAAAGGCTTGATAGTTTGCTTTACCCGTTAAATGTTTAAGACCTCTACCACGATATTTCCACCCCTCACCAGACGATATATTGCCGTTACCTAATTTCCCGCCATATGCTCGATTCGCTATCGCGATCTGATTTTCGTGAGACACATATTTATTAGATCCTGGATATCCATAAAGTGTTGCTTCATCAGGGTGATCCCTAAAATACTTAAATGTACCCTTTAGGCCAGGCACTCCATAGGTAAAGTCCTCTACCACCGCGCACTTCGATCCAATTTCCTGCCTTACCTGAGCAAAAAAGTGACTCAACCTCAACGGAGTATCTAATTTATATCTTTCACAGTTTTCATTTAGCTGGGTGGCAACTTCCGCCAATAAGACATCTTGTTCGGAGGTATTTTTTAGTCCTTCAAATACCCTTTTTAACATCTCGACGGTGATCTTTATTTTTCCGCGACTACCGATCTGATTACCAAGAAATGCAATTGGATGAAAATGCCATAAAACGCCATCACCTAAGCCTTTAGACTGTATAACTGAATCATCCCAAAATATTAAACTATCTATTCGTTCTTTTTCGTGATTTAGAACAGATGGGTAATTCTCCAGCAATGTATCCAGCCGCGCCCATTTGGAAGAGTCCGACTTAGATTTCCACTCCGTAGGGTGATATGCAATGAGCTTTGACCAATGATCCCTGAACTCAATATTCTTGAGTGCAATCGGGAAATCTTCGGGAGTGACTTTTTGATCTCTGTTACCAAATCGATCCAAGTCGTTATATAAGGTCTGGAAGAATTCTGGCATATCATCAGGATCCAGAAAACCATCAGAATTTGAATTTGATTCCTTAACGACGCGAAAGCCTAGTTTTTCCCAGTCGTGCTGAGCAATAAGCTCCGCCCCTTCTTTTTTGAGCAAACCCGATTTGCTTTCTGATTCATCAACTACGGTTACTTCGTACCACTCTTCAGGGTCCTTATAGATAACAGTTTTCCCAAGCTCCACAAAGGTTTCATTCGAAATTGTCACAACCCCAGTTAGAGGGGGCTTACTTTTCAAAGTTGTATTCGCTGGCAAGTGCAAGTATTGCTTTCCTTGCTTCACTGCTGCCTTGTTTTTCAAGAAATCCTCAATTCTCGGATCTGCCGAAAAAATTTCCACATGGACTTGATAACTTCTCGAAACCCCTCCATCAGGACCTGCCAATGTTTCATTTAAACCAAGAAAGCCGATTACGTCACCTGCCTTAATTGCCGTATCCATAGCTACGACCTTGTCAAACTCCGTAGGAATCAATCCAAGCAGTTGAACATAAGGCTTTTCAACACAAGCCCAAAAAGTTGCTGGGACAGGAGTGGAATGGCTTTTCAAACCGGTTGCAGTGCCAGAAGTACTTGGCACGAAGCAACATTCCGCCATTTTGTATGACTTAGAGCCAATCTTCAGGCTAAAAACTTTCCCACTATCAAATTCTATTACGCTATTTGTACAAAGTACTAAATCTTCGTTTTGCCCCAGACTATTTACCTGTCTCATTGCAGCCCCAGCTAAAGCGCCGTTACTCTGCGGTGAGGGGGCTACCCTTAAGGTAAGCCCAGAGCCGGTAACTATAGCTCTGACCTTGCCCTTCCAATAATCTGGCTTCTTTCGCTCCGGTGCAGTTATTGCTTTCCAGCTCGCACTGCCATCACCTCTTGGGTATGCAACACCGTTTTGCTTGTAGGCGAACCAGAAATCCTGTCCTGGCGTGCGTCCACCTACTGTACCTTTAATTAGTTTGCCTTTCGCGTGGATGTGATCAGAGTGCTCTTCAAGTATTTCAATTTGAGTTCCAGCAGAAATCGAACCGTATTCGATGCAGCCAGTCGCACCAGCAACATCGCTTCGAGCTTTAAACCCACTTGCGATCATCTTTATTTTCTGATGGCCCGTCTGTTCTGGTTCATCCGCGTACCTCTGGTATGGTAGCAAATGCATATACAGGCTATAAAATACGAGTTCATTACTAGTATTGGGCACGACCTCTTTATTAGGTGGTGATTTATAGTCGTGCTTGACAAGGCAGAATGAATTTGAGTACTTCAATTCCTCTGTAGTACTCGAACCTTCAAACTCAGTCTTTAAATAATCCTCATTCAACCGATAGGCTACGACGACACCATCTCCAATACAACGAATAGGTTCATCTCTCACACACTGCGGAGCAGTCTTATGCGTGATATGAATACCGCCATGCCAAAATCCATGATTCCCAAGTAAAAAGTTACCTGAGCTTTCACTCTCAAGTGCTTTAAAGATTTCTTCAGCATCCTTAAATTGCGATCCGTCCGCTTTTCTAAACGGGTACTGAAAATTCATTAATGGTGTAGATTCTACCGGTGCAGGTGCAGGTGCAGGTGCGGGCGCAGGTGCGGATCCTTCCCCCGTCCGAGTCGATTCCTTAACCCTTAGAAATTTTGTAGGGACTGGCCAAAAATATGCTTTGCTATAGGCACCAAACTTTGCAGTAGCTGGACCAGAGCTTTGCGCCCCAAAAAACTCACCATATTGAGAGTCCAGCGTACTATCATAGTGCTCTACGATACCCGTATGATTTAGCGTTTTATTATCTCGATTAGAGATTACGTTAATCCAGAGTACGATATCTCCTCGCCTCACATTAGCAGGACTAATTACATCATAGTATTGAAGTGCGGCTGCACTATTTAGCCCCGCCGTATTCTGGTAAGGAACTTGATATCCAGCGCCTGTGAGCAACAGGTTTACCATATGAGAGCAATCGACGATTTTTTTGCCATTTTCTACGACGAAACCATCTCCTCCTTCCTTATATCTATAGTTAGCACTCGTATAGTTACTTGATAAATCTAGTGGCTCTGTCATTTCTGCTTCCTGCAATAATCAGTAGCAATAGCTCGCTTTAGTAATTTCAGCGGTCTGTTTATTTAGACGTTCCAAATGTGCGATAGACCCTTTGCTGCCTTTTTTGGCAGCCACTTGGTAGCACGCAACCGCCCGGGACATGTCCTTCGTTACCAGCTCTCCAGTTTCAAAGGCACGCCCGAGTGCATTTATCGCAAAAGCACTTCCCATACGGGCCGCTTGCATCAGCGCTTCCTCGGCCTGTGCTGGATGCTGGCAAGGGCCATTGGAGGAAATGTTGTTTCCATCGCAATAAAACAACGAGAGGCTCATCGCCCCCTCAGGCAGAGTGGTCGCTGCTGCCTTGAATAGCTGCTCAACCTTCTCCGTTTGCAACTGCGGAGCCATTCCGGAAAGACTCAAGCTTGCTGCATTCAAACTAGCCTGGGGATCACCGGAAGCGGCTGCGCATAGATAGTTTTCCAAGGAAGCTTCAAACAACTCACCCGTGAGTCGGTACTGCTCCAGCCCCCCTAGGCCTCTAAAGGCCTCTGCACGTTGAAAGCAAAAATTCTCTGCCTCGCTCATGCGGGGCTTGCTCGTCTCTACGAGATCTTTCTCACTGATCGACCAATCTTCAACCCCCTCAAGCACCCAACACGCTTGGCGAGAAAAATTAAAAATCTTGATGTTGCTATTACCTGCTCGCTTATCCACTACGTTGAAATGATTATCGTCAATCTCCTCAACCTCTACGCCTTCAGTCTTGTCCGCGCCTACAGGCGCCATCAACGGAAACGCTAAATTGGTGCTAGTAAGCCCCATCGTTTTAGGCTCAAAAACCCCATGATCTCCCACCGGTTTCAAAACCAGCGACTTCACCGTCATCGCAGTCCACCGCTGCTGAGTTTCGGCATTCGCAGAAAACGCCGGCAGAAACTGGGAAAAGTCCTCGGACGGACATTCATCCGCATAAGCGCTGCCATGAAACAGGCTCAACAGCGGCGCGGTGAAAACCGCTATCGCGATGCCATTGCTCTTCTTCAAAACACCATTCATGTCGATCACTCGGAAAACACAAAAAAAGCCTTCGGCTTAACCTTCTCAGGCACCGCATTCGCCAACGCCTGATCCATCAAACTCCCCGCCTTATCCTTATCCGCCGCCCCCGGCAGCACCGGCGGTTTAATCCCGATGCCAGTCCCCGATCCCGCAGAACCACCCGCATTGATCTTGATCACCGGCCCAACCACCGTCACCCCACCGCCATCCAGCTTGATAAAGCTCCCACCCCCAAGAATGGTCAGCTCTGTCCCCGCCTCGATAACGATCTTGTCCCCAGCCTTGAGGTGAATCTCTTTCCCCACTCTGGTCAGCTGCGCCGTGCCCAACTTCACATGCTGGTTCTGCCCAATCGTCAGGTGATCATCCAGCTTCGCTTCGATCTTGCGGTCGCTGATGGTGGTGCGGTGTTCTTCAGCCTTCAGCTCGGTGTAAGTGTTCTTCACCACCGTGTCGTGGCGTTCATTGCCGACCCGAATCTTCTGGTCGTGCTCAACGTTCTCATCCCAATCGCGCTGCGCATGGATGTAGATCTGCTCCGCACCTTTCTTGTCTTCAATACGCAGTTCGTTGTACCCACCACCACCCGGCGAGCTAAGCGTTTTGAACACGCTGCGAGTCTTGTTCGCCGGCAGTGCGTACGGCACCGGGTTTTCCTTGTGGTACAGGCAGCCGGTCACCAGCGGTTGGTCGGGGTCGCCTTCGAGGAAGGTGACGAGGACTTCCATGCCGATGCGCGGGATGCTGATGGCGCCGTAGCGGTCGCCAGCCCAGGAGCTGGAGACGCGTAGCCAGCAGCTGGTTTTGTCGTCGGCGAGGCCTTCGCGGTCCCAGTGGAATTGCACTTTGATGCGGCCGTATTGGTCGCAGTGGATTTCTTCGCCTTTGGGGCCGGTGACCATGGCGGTCTGGCTGCCGAGTACGCGCGGTTTCGGGTGTTCGAGGGCCGGGCGGTAGAACACGTCCCACGGGGTGGCGAGGAAGGTGTTGCGGTAGCCCTGGTGGAAGTCGTCCTTGTTGTCGGTGGTGTCGCTGGTTACGCCTTCTTCGAGGACTTGCGGCTGCTTGCCTTCGTGGAAGATTTCGGTGAGCAGCCACAGGTCGTTCCACTCGCTGCGCGGGTGGTCGGACATTTCCATGAAGTGGCCGCTGACCAGTCTGGTCTGGTCGCCGCGACCTTCGGCCTGGCGGTAGTCGGCGCGATGGCGTTCGAGGGCGCGTTGGCTGAGGAACTTGCCGCGCGCGCGGTCGATGAAGCGGCCGGGGTAGTCGTAATCTTCGAGATCCGGCTCGGTGCTGTCGCCGTCAGGTTTGTACGCCGCTTCCATTCGCAGGCGCGGTTTTTCGAAGTCGTAGTCACGGCGCGTGGTGCGCGTGGTGCGGGTTTCCAGACGCAGTTTGAAGGCTTTGATTACCGGCTCGTCCGCGACCATGCCGCTGCCCTGCACGTAGGCGGTTGGCTGCCCAAGGTTCTGGAACACGGTCTGGTCGTCGCCGAACACCAGCAGGTGGGCCTTTTCGCTGTGCAGGAAGTGGTAGTGAATGCCCTCTTCTTCGCACAGGCGCTGGACGAAATGCAGGTCGGTTTCGTCGTACTGCACGCAGTAGTCGCGATCCGGGCACGGCTGGCTGAGCTGGAAGCTGTAGGCGTTGCTCTTGATGCCGTGCTCTTCAAGGATCAGCGCGATGATTTTCGGCGCCGACATCTGCTGGTAGATGCGCTGGTTGGTGCGGTGATGCAGGTATTGCAGTTGCGGCACGATCGAGACTTTGTAGCGGGTCAGGCGCTTGCCGGCATCGCCCTGGGCGACGCGGTAGATCTGCCCGTGGATGCCCGAGCCCTGAGGATCGAATGCCAGAAACGCCTGCTTGTGCAGCAGTTGTTCGAGGTCCAGATCGGGGTTTTCGCTGACCAGTTCGAGGTCGAAGCGATACGCCTGGCTGATGCCTTCGGTGCCGGTGAACGACAACACTTGCAGGTCGCCGACGTAGTCTTCGACCTTGAGGCTGAAGTGGGTTTCGTTAGCTGAGTTGAACATCGTGTGCTCCCTGTTCGAATGTCATCCGTTACGCCCGAAGTCGCAACCGTTGCAGCCAGGACGAAGTGGCGCCCAAGGCGTCACGCAATTGTTGGGCAGTGATGGTGCGTTCTGCCGGGTTGAAGCTCAGCGCGGTTCGCAGCGCGTGCCAGCCGTGCTGGGGTAGATTCGCTGGGGCGCGCAGTTCGCGCTCCAGGTGCTCGTCGCGGGCCTGGGTCGAGGGCAAGCGGCGGAACGGGTGTTTGCCGCCCGCCAGTTCATAGATCACGCAGGCCACGCCGTACACGTCCGCGCTGGCCGACAACGGTTGGCCCTCAAGCAGTTCGGGGGCGGCGTAGCCCGGGGTCCAGGCATTGAAGCGCTCGCGGCTCAGATGCGGCAGGCCGGGCAAGGTGCCCTCCTCTGCCTGTCCCAGACCGAAGTCGAAAAGGCGCAGGCCGTCTTCGCTGAGCATGACGTTGCTCGGTTTCAGATCACCGTGCAGCACGCCGCGACGGTGGGCGTAGGCCAACGTGTCGAGCAGCGGCAGGACGATGTCACGCAATTCTTGCCACGGCAGGCCGAGAGGCCGCTCGCAGAGCAATTTGTCCAGGGTCAGGCCACGCATGTATTCCATGGTGATGAAGGCCCGCTGGCAGTCGGTGTCGACTTCAAAGGTGTGCGCACGCACGACATTGTCGTGGCGCAGGCGTCGGGTCAGGGCGAACTCGCTGTAGAGCAAGGCACTGGCATCCGGCGATTCGGCAAATTCTTCGCTGAGGATTTTCAGCGCAATGTAAGGGTCGGGATCGCCGAACTGCTCATGCAGCAGATCCCGCGCCCGGTAAACAGCGCCCATGCCACCGGCCCCGAGCAGACGCTCGAGGTGGTAGCGACCGGCGAGTACATCCGGCAGCGCACCGATGCTGGCCTTGGTCGGCGCCAGCAACGGTTCGGCCTGGTTGCCCTTGGCGAAGGCGAAGTAGGTCAGGTTGTTGGCCTGTTCTTCGCTGATCAGCAGGTCATCGATGGGCGATTCGAGTTCACTCATTGGCGGATCACCACGGCAGTCAGGTTGTCGCGAGCGGCGCCCCGCAGAGCGCCGTCGAACAAACGTTCCAGCGCCACGTGCGGCGCGCTGAGGCTGAGGGCGTTGCCGAGGGCATCGCTGCTCAGGCCCTGATACAAACCATCGCTGCAGAGCAAAAACACATCGCCCGGGTAGACCTCGAGTTCAAGCACATCCAGGGTCAGTGTGTCGGCGGCGCCGACGGCTCGGGTGAGTGCCTGAGCCGCTGGGTGCGCTGCCGCCTGTTCGACGCTCATTTGCTGCTCGTCGATCAGCTGCTGTTGCAGCGAATGGTCCTTGGACAGCTGATACAGCCGCTGCCCGCGCCACATGTAGCAACGACTGTCGCCGGCCCAGATGCAGGCCGCGCGATTGCCTTCCACCAGCAGCGCGACGACGGTGCTGCCCATGATGCTGTCGTGGCGTCCGGCGGTGACGGTCAACTCCTGCCCCAAGCGCCGGTTCAGCCAGTGCAGGCACTGGCGGATGGCTTTGAGGCGTTCGTCGAAGTCCTCGTGTTGCGGCAACTCAGCCAGGCTGGCGACGATCAACTGGCTGGCGATGTCGCCACCCTGATGACCGCCCATGCCGTCCGCGACCACCCACAGCCCATGCTGCGGGGAATCGAGGAAGGCATCTTCGTTGCGCGCCCGCACCTTGCCCGGGTCGGTACGCGCCGCGCTGCGCCAGGGACTGGCCACCAGCATCAGAGCTGCACCGGCATACGGAAGGTGCGCAGCACGCCCATGTCGAACGGATTCGGCGTGCGCTGGCTGGTCAGCAGGTAGTTGGCGCGCAGGCCGCCCACGTCGGCTTTCAGTACCAGCACGTCGCGACCGTTCAGGTACTCGGTCTGCATCAGGTCGAACAGACGGAACAGCGACCATGGGCCGGAGTTCTTCTCGATCCCGATCGGGCGTCCGGCCATCTTGTCCATGACCAGACTGGTGCGACCGTCTTCAGCATCGGTCGGCCACTTGAAGGTCATCGGCAGGATCGGGCCGTGACGGTATTCCATGGTCTTGTCGCCGAACTTGAATTCGGAGCGGCTGACCGCCGGATCGAGGGTGTAGGGCTCAAGCTTGAACTGCACCGTCGGCTCGGCCGGGTTGATCGAGAAGAAGCTCTGGCGAATGGTCTGCGCCGCCGCCATCTGATCGAGGTAGACCTTCGATACCGGCAGGCTGTGACCGTCGACGCTGCGCATGCGGTAGTTGCCCGGATCGCCGCTGACGAATGGACGCATGTAGCTGTCGAAGAAGCGGTCGACGGTACCTTGAGCACGGAAGAACTCGCGGAAGTCGCTGATCGCCACATCGCTGGTGCTGCTGGCGCTGAACGGATAACGCTTGCTGATGGTTTTGCCGTACACGCTGTACAGCTCGTTCTGATAACGGCCGTTCAGGTATTGGTAGGCATCGTTAAGCACCAAACGCCACGAGTCTTCGGCCAGCACGTTGAACCACACGCTCAGCGGACGCGGCAAACGACCTGAGGCATTACGCAGGTTGGTCAGCGCATCACGCTGGCCGCTCATGCGCGTCTTGGCCATCTCGAACGCAGCTTGCTCCGGCGTGCTGGAACGGGCCAGACCGGCCAGTTGCAGTTGCAGGTCGTTGAGCGCGCTGAACGCTGGCGTCAGGTCAGCGCCCGGGCCGTTGTTGTCATCGAGCAGACGATGCAGCGGTTCGAAGCGGCGTTGCAGGGATTTCTTCGCGGTGTCCGGCAGATTCTTCGCCACGTTCAGCGCCGAAGCCTTGTCGGCGGCAGCGGCGGCGAGTTTGCCGACCTTGCCCAGTTTGCCTTTCTGTCCGGCCAGCGCATCGGCGGCTTCGCCGGCTTCATCGACCGGATCAGCCGCGGCTTCGAAGCGGGTGTTTTCACGCACTTCGGTGAGCAGCGCGAGGACCGGCGAGTTAGCCGAAGTCAGGCCCGCCAGTTGCTCGGCGCCTTCGCCAGCGTCGCTGATCGGTGGCAGTGCGACCTGGCCAACGGCTTCGCTCCAGTAATTGGCGTAGTCGCGGAAGTACAGCTGCTCGAGCTCGACCATCAGGCGACGCAAGTCCATGTCGCTGATGCCCGCGCCTTCGCCCAGCACCCAGTTGTCGCGCAGGATGTCGGTGACCAGCGCGGCGCCCTGCACCGAGAAATACTGCTGATAACCCTGCTGGGTGTAGAAACCCGGGATCACGTATTCAGTGCCGATGAACAACGAACCTTGCGGGCCGAGGTGCTGGCTGAAGCGGTAGTCCGGCAGGTTGCGCGCCTGCTCGCGGAGCATGCGGTAAACCACGTTGGCCAACGACTCGCTGCGCAGGACCTGACGCGCCTGCGTGACCAGTTGATCGTTCAGCGGATAAATGAACGGCTGCTTGAGCAAACGCTCGAGGTGCGTGTTCAGACCATTCTGCACCGCAGTGTTACCGGTGTAGCGCTGCGACCAGTCAGTGGCGACCCAGTCCTTGAGCCACGCCGCGTCGCGACGATCCTTCATGTTCAGCATCAGGTACGCGCGCAGGCTGTTGAGCAGGCGATCGCGGTCCTTCATGTTGGCGCGGATCTGCCCCTCGAGCATGGTCGCCACCCGTGGCAGCAACTGCGCTTCCAGCTCACGCTCGTAAGCGGTTTTCACCACCGGGTTGATCTCTTCGCCCTGATACAGGCCGCCACGCTCGTGGTACGACACGTCGCTCTTGTTCGGGAACACCTGGGTCGCGGCGTAGCTGGTGTCGAGGACTTTCAGCACGCCCATGGCGTCATCGCGCGGCGTCACGGCCGAGCGTTGCTGGGTCCAGTTCTGCGCCAGCGTGCGCAGGTTTTCCAGACGCTCGTAGTTGGCCGAGAAACCACCGGCCCAGAGCATGCCGAACAGTGCCAGTGCCGCCAGAGCGCCGACGTACAGCGCACGCTGGCCCCAATGAATGCGGCTGCGCTCGCGCTTGTCCAGACCGGCCAGATCGGCCTCGGGGAAAATCACCTGGCTGAGCAAGTGGTGGATGAATCGCGAACGACCGCTGCGCAGAGTCGGCAGCACACCGGCGTTCATGCCCAGGCTGGCGCCGATGCCGGCGGTGGTCGAATCCATTTCCTGGGTCAGGTGCGGCGCGCTGGTCAGGTAGAAGCCGCGCAGTTGCGTGGCGCGCTGATAGCGGTTGCCGGTGAACGCCATGTCGACGAACAGGCACAGGCGCTCGCCGATCTGCCCGAGCTGATGCGGGAAGTCGAGGATGCGGCCACGGCGCTGAGTGTCGCGCTCGGAGTGCATGCGCATGATCACTTGGCTGTTCAGGCGGCGCAGCAGCTCTTCGAACTCGTTGCGCAGGACCGTGACGTCGGTGCCGACCTGATCCTTGCGGAAACTGGTGCCGAGCACCTGATCGCTTTCTTCGCGGGTCAGTTGGTCGAAGAACTCGTCGAAGCCGAGCAGCTTGTCAGCCTTGCTCAGGACCAGATACACCGGCACGTCGACGTGCAGCTTCTGATGCACGTCCTGCAAACGGCTGCGCACCTGCCGCGCGAGTGTCTCGATGTCCTGCTCGCTACCGCCGGTGAGGGTTTCCACCGGAATGGTCACCAGCACGCCGTTCAACGGACGACCGCGACGACGCTTGCGCAGCAGCTCCAGCAGGGTTGTCCAGGCGTTACCGTCGACTTCGGCGTCCGGTTGAGTGGTGTAACGCCCGGCGGTGTCGATCAGTACACCGTGATCGGCGAAATACCAGTCGCAATGACGGGTGCCGAGGGTGTCGCGGGTCAGCTTGCGGTCGATCTTGTTGATCGGGAATTCCAGACCGGAGAAGTCCAGCAGGCTGGTTTTGCCCGAGGCCTGCGGACCGATCAGCAGGTACCACGGCAAGTCACTGCGCCAGCGCTCGCTGCGACCGCGATACAGGCTCGACGTCTTCAGGGTTTTCAGCGCGTCCTTGAAACGCGCCTTCAACTCTTTCTGTTCTTCGTCGATCAGCTCTTCGCGGCGAATGCGGTCCTGACCGTCCTCGCTTTCTTCCTCGGCTTTCTTGCGGATACCGGCGCGCCAGCTGACGAAGACCATGGTCAGGCCCCAGATCAGGAACAGCACGCTGATGGTCAGCAGGCGCGAGGTCGCACTTTCCCAGAACTTGTAATCATCGACCGCCAACAACGGGCCGACGAACCACACCAGCAGCGCCACGAACAGCACCAGCAGCAGAGTCCAGACCCAGGTCTGGCGCAGGAAGGCGCCGACTTTCTTGAAAAACTTTTTCATCACACGTCCCTGTTTTACGGCTGCGCCTGCGGTTGCACCGCGGCTGGATCAAGCGGCTGATAAGGATGCAGAACGGTGTCGCGTTGTTCGCTCAGGACCCAGGCGAAGCCCGAATACATCACCACCAGGCAGACCAGAGTAAAGAGCACCACCATCCACGCCGGCACGATGCGCACCAGGTTGCGGCGCTGATCGTTGAGACCTTCCCAGTGCGGCGACAACTCGCGCGGCACGTCGCCACGCAACTGACGGATCTGCCGGTACAAGGCGTCGCGGATGCCTTCAAGCTCAAGCATGCCGCGCGCCTGTACGCGGTACTTGCCCTCGAAACCGAGGGACAGGCACAGGTACATCAGTTCGAGCATCGGCAGGTGCTTGACCGGGTTTTTCGACAGCCGATCGAGCAGCTGGAAAAACTTCTCGCCGCCGAAGGTTTCGTTGTGGAAGCTGCTCAGCAGGCTCATCTGCGACCACTCGCTTTCGTTGCCCCACGGCGTGGTCACGACGGCTTCGTCGACCACGGTGCAGAGCACGTAACGCGCGGCCATTACCTGGCTGCTTTCCGCACCGTTGTGCAGGGCGCGCACTTCGAACAACTTCAGCCCGGCGGTCAGCCGCTCATTGAGCGCGTACAGATCTTCGCGGGTCTCGCTGTGCTTGAGACGCACCACTTCCGAGAGCAGATCGGACGAAGCGGCGACCAGCGAGTTGAGGCTGATGTTGAACGCCTCGGCCGGACGCAGGCGCGCGGCGTAGATCATGCGTTCTTCCAGTTGCTCGAAACGCGGCGGCGCGGCGAAGTCGGTCAGCGGACTCGATGCCGGTCCGTGGCCCTGACGGTCGAGCAGGACGGTTTTGTCGTCCTGGTTGTAATCCGTTTCCTTGATCATGTCGGTCAGTTCCTGATGGCCCAGAATTTCAGTTCAAGCTCGGCGAATTCGCCGGACACGTGGAACGCGAAACCGCCGGAGCGCTCGAGTTGTGCCAGGTCTTCGGAACTGAGTTCGAGGATGAAATAGGTTTTGTTCGAGTGGAACGCGATCTGCCGTGGGGCCACCGGCAACGGTTTGACCTTGATCCCCGGCAAGTGCAGGTTGACCAGTTGGCGGATGCGCTCCACCGGGCCGACCTTGAGGTGCTGCGGCAAGCGCTGACGCAGTTCTTCGGAGTCGCAGTTGGCACTGGCTGCCAGCACGAACGAGGCCGAGCCGAGCAGTTTGTGATCGTGCAACGGCGAGACGATGATGCCGTACTGACGCGCCTGCAGGATCAGTTCGATGGCGTGCTGTTCGAGCACCATCGACAGCACTTGGCGGATCGCTTCCATCAGTTTGCGGAAGCTTGCGCCCTGATCGGCGTGGGAATAGCGGCTGTCCAGACGCGGGCGTTTGCTCTCGCCGGAGAAGGTCGCCAGATCGCCGAGCATGGTCAGCAGCGTGCGATACAACTCTTCCGGGTGAACCTGCTCAAGACCGAGGTAATGGCGCAGCAGCAGTTCGGTACGGTTGATCAGTTGCAGCATCATGAAATCGCCGACTTCAGCGCCGCCGACCTTGCCATTGGAGCGAATCCGCTCGGCAATCGTGTCGCCACGGTGGCTGAGCATGCTGATGACTTCTTTCAGGCACGACAGCAAATAGCTGGAGGCGTGGGCCTGAATGTAGGTCGGGACGAAATCCGGGTCGAGGCTGATCACGCCGTCGGGCGTGGTGTCGAGCACGTCGCAGATTTTCAGCTTCACGTAGGCCTGATCGCTCTGCTGCTCGCCGAGCAACAGTTTGAAGTCCGGACGACCGCAGCTGACCTGGCTGGCGGAATCATCGCCGGCGTTGGAGTCGGCGACTTCGGCGTCATACGCGGTGTAGCGCGCGAGCACGTCGGATTGCTCCGGGCGCCGGGCCTCGATGTGGTTGCCAGTGACCAGCGGCAGCGCCAGATAGATCGGCGTGTTGCCGGTGTTCGGCGGCACGTCCAGCGCCAGCGGCTCAGTGTTGCCACCAAGTTCGAACAGGCTGCCGTCCGGCAGAATCCCCGAGGCTTCACTGATCACCAGTTTGCCCATGTTGAGGAACTGCAAGTCGATTTCCAGATTGAGAAAACCCCAGGTGTAGCCACCGAGCAATTGCGTGCGGGTTTTCATCTGGTGATCGTAATAACGATCGTTGTGCTGGAAGTGCTGCGGTCGCAGCAGCATGCCTTCCTGCCAAATGACTTTATGGGTGTTCATGATCAGTCATCCGCCTTGGCGAGCACTTGTTGGGTATTGCGGATACCGGCCTGATCGAGGGTCAGATCAGCCTCGGTGAGTTCCAGCGGGGTGATCTGCACGGTGTGGCGCCATTGCGTATCCGGCAGGTCGCGATAGGCAGCAAGGATGCCCACGTAACGGCTGCCCTCCTCCACGCTGAGTTTCAGTTCCACTGTTTCACCCGGGCGCAGTTCGAGTTCTTCGCTGGCCACCAGATCCGGGTTGAGGGATTCCTTGGCGCGTTCGTAGAGGCTGAAGAAGTCAGCGTTCTCGAAGGTCACCGGGTGCTTGAGTTCGAACAGGCGCACGACGATCGGCGACGGCCGCCCGTTGAGGTCCGGATTGAGCTGATCGCTGCCGGTCAGCTTGAGGTTGATCTTGGTCACTTTCGAGTACGGCGACAGCGACGAGCAACCAGCGAGCACCACCAGCACGGTGAGCGCAGTCAGCGTCTTGAAAAAAGCGGTCGAGCGGCGAGACATGCGCATCATCCTTGGTGGTCGGTGTGGAGGGTGGAGATCAGGCGGATCTGTTCTTCGTAGGCCTGGGCAAAGTCGCGGGCCAGCAGACGCTCGCTCCAGTCATCGTCCTGACGCAGTGCCTGGTGATAGCGGCCGAACGCTCTCCAGCGCCCACCCGATGTTGCAATCAATGGCTTGTTGTCGCGCTCGAAACGCAGGGTCAGTTGCTCTGGCGAGAAGTGCTCCAGCGTGCCGCGTACGGCAGCGCGACTGGCAGTCAGCAGCGCCACTTGGTGCGCCTGCAAATCACGGAATGCACGGGAGATCGCCTGCTCGGCCGGCAGGTGCCCAGGCTTGCTTGGCTGCAACAGAATCTGTAGCGCTTCGCTCGGGTCGACGGCGAATTTCAGCGGGTTCTTGTTGGTGCCTTGCACGGTGGTCTGGGCCAAACGCAGCTCGTTTTTCAGCTCGGAGCGGGTGCGCAGGCTCTGCTGCAAACCGCCGATGCTCTGGCGCAGCAGGCGCGCAGCGTTCAGCGCCAGCGCTTCACGTTCGTCGTGGCTGAGGCCTTTGACGTCGACGCCCAGCGCCGCGCCGAAGTGCTCCCAGAATCCTTCGCTCTGACGCTCGACGGCTTTCGGTGCAGGCGCCGGCTCAGGTTCGACCGGGGCGGCAATCAGCTCCGGGACCATCAGGCTTTCCATATCGATGCGCGCGTAGTCGGCACGCTGACGGGAATCTTCCGGCTTGGCGGTAGGCGACAGCAGTTCGTCGATTTCCGAGTACACGCGCTCTTGCTGTTCGAGGGCGTTGAGCGGGTCGAGGTCGAGGAACGCGTCGTCCGGAATGATGCTGCCAGCGGCGCGCGGGCGGCCGACTTCGCCGTCGAAGGTCGCCGGATCACGAACCAGCCGCGCACGGATCTCGAAGTCGCCGAGAATGTAGGTGCTGCCGTGCTCGATGCGCACCGGCTCGCCCTTGTGCAGGCGTGCGCCACTGCTGCCGTCCTGGACACCGTTGCTGCTGGTGTCGGTGAGGAAGAACGAGCCCTCGCGGTAGCTGACAATCGCGTGATGATTGGACAGGTGCCGCTTGCGGTCAGGGATTATCCAGTCGCAGTCCTCGCCGCGCCCGATCACGCCGCCGGCCTGCTTGAAGGTCCGCTGGCACAGCTCGGTGGGCACGAACTGCTTGGTGTTCAGCATTTCGAAAACCAATTCCATGTTTGATGCTCCTTGCGGTCACTTGCCGCGATTGACCGCTTGCGGATCACCCAACGGGCGATAGTCGTTGTCGTTGAATTTGTAATTGCCGCTACAGCCGCCAAGGCCGCATAGAACGACGAGGGTCAGCAGGACAGCGTGCCAGTGACGAACAGACATCAGAGGGTCTCCAGGTGTAGACAAAGCACAAAGCGCCGACCCTTGCGGGCGGCGCTGAAATAAGTTTTTGAGGTGGGCTCGAAGCCTCTAGATCGGGGCCTTGAGCCATAGCCTGGAGGTACGACGACCTCCCGTGGCGAGGGGACTTGTCCCCGTTGGGGTGCGCAGCGCCCCCATAACCTGCCAGCGCGATTTCTCAGTGAAACCGTATGTACCGGACTGCGACTGCTGCGCAGCCGAACGGGGATAAATCCCCTCGCCACAGGGTATGTGTTGGGATCGAAGAAGTGCTGTAGCTCAACCATCAAAGTCACCCAAATTGATATTCAGGCGCCCGAGGCGGTACAGCAGCGTGCGCCGTGGCAAGCCCAGTTCGCGGGCGGCGAGGGTCTGGTTGCCGTCGTTCTTGCGCAGGCAATCGAGGAGCAAAGTGCGCTCGACCTGTTCCAGCCGTTCGCGCAGATTCAGGCCGCTGTTGTCTTCGGGCATCGGTTCCAGGCGCAGGGAAAAATGCTCGGCGAGCAACTCGCCACCCTCGCAGAGCAACACCGCGCGCTCGACCAGCGCCTTGAGTTCGCGAACGTTGCCGGGGAAGGTGTAACCGCACAGATGCTCCAGCGCCGAGTCCGACCAGCGCACCGGGTCACGCTGCAAAAACGTGCAGGTCTTCTCGGCGAAATGCCGGGCCAGATCGAGGATGTCGCCTTCGCGCTGACGCAGGGCCGGCAGCTCGATCGGGAATTGTGCGAGGCGGTAGTACAAGTCCTCGCGGAACTTGCCTTCGCTGACCAGCGCCGCCAGATCACGGTGCGTCGCGGCGATGATGCGCACGTCGATCTTGTGCGTGTCGTTGGAACCCAGCGGACGAATCTCGCCTTCCTGCAACACACGCAGAATCTTCGCTTGCAGCGACAACGGCATGTCGCCGATTTCATCGAGCAGCAACGTGCCGCCATTGGCCGCGTCGAACAGCCCTGCGCGATCTCGATCGGCGCCGGTGAAGGCGCCTTTGCGGTAGCCGAACAGTTCGCTTTCCAGCAGGTTTTCCGGAAACGCCGCGCAGTTCTGCACGATGAACGCCTGGGAGCGACGCGGGCCGCAATCGTGGATCGCCCGCGCCACCACCTCCTTGCCGGTGCCGGTCTCGCCACGCAACAGCACAGTGTACGGGCTGTGAAGAATCTTGCTGATCAGCGAATAGGTCTGGCGCATCGCCGCGCTTTTGCCGATCAGGCCGTAGCCGCTGATGCTCGGCACGCTGCGTGTGGCGGTGGCCGATTCGGCGGCTGGCTGACGCAGGCGTTGCAGCAGATGCAGTTGGCCGAGCACGAACGAGCCGAGCTGGCCGAGGGAGTCGGCGAAACCCTGCAAGTCAGTACGCCGACGACTGGCACACAGCAACAAGCCCTCGACCGACTTGTGCTGATTGACCAGCGGCACGCACAACAGCGACTGCCACGGCGTGCTCGCCGCCGGTAGAAAACTGGTTTCGTGCAGGCTGCCGGTCAGGTCGTCGAGGCACACCACGCGGTTCTGGCACAGGGCGAATTGCAGCAGTTGCTCGCCGTTGTAATCCGCTGGCAGGCTCGCCGCCTGACGCGGTTGCAGCGCACCGTCGAGGCACTCGGCGTTCATCCCCAGGCAAGTGTGGGTGGCATCGAGCAGATACAGCTGCGTCAATTCACAGCCGCTCAGCTCGGCCAGGCCACGGACGAATTCACCCAGCAGCGCAGCACTGTCCGCCGCGCGCGAAAGACTGGCGAACTGCGCCAGCAACGCTTCGGCATAGACCAGTGGCTGCGGCACTTGAGTGAACATCACGCCCACCTCAGACGAACTCGCAGGTCACGCTGGAATTGCCGTCGAGCGTGGCATGCACACGCTTGAGGCTCTCGCCGGTCGCCATCGCGTCGAGCAGACGGTCGGCCACCAGCGGCAGTACGTGTTGATCGAGCAGATGATCGATCAGGCGCGCGCCGCTTTCGCTTTGCGTGCAGCGCTCGGACAGGTGATCGACGAGGTTCTGGCACCAGCTGAACTCCAACTGACGACGGTTCAGGCGCTCGCCGAGACGGCCGAGTTTGATCTCGATCAGCTCGCGCAGCACCGGGCCGCCCACCGGGTAGTACGGCACCACTTTCATCCGCGCCAGCAGCGCCGGTTTGAAGTGTTTGCTGAGTACCGGGCGAATGGTTTCTTCGAGCACTTCGGCGGTCGGCCGCGCGCCGTCTTCGCAGAGTTCGCTGATCTTGTCGCTACCGAGGTTCGAGGTCATGAGGATCAACGTGTTGCGGAAGTCGATCTCGCGACCTTCGCCATCGTTGGCCACGCCTTTGTCGAAGATTTGGTAGAACAGGTTGAGCACGTCCGGATCAGCCTTCTCGACTTCATCGAGCAACACCACCGAATACGGCTTCTGACGCACGGCTTCGGTGAGCATGCCGCCCTCGCCGTAACCGACGTAGCCCGGTGGCGCACCAATCAGACGCGAGACGGTGTGCTTTTCCTGGAACTCGGACATGTTGATGGTGGTGATGAAGCGGTCGCCGCCGTACAGCAGGTCCGCCAGTGCCAGCGCGGTTTCGGTCTTGCCGACGCCGCTCGGGCCGACCAGCAGGAACACACCGACCGGTGCATCAGGCTTGTTCAGACCGGCAGCGGTCGCGCGCATCGAGCGATCCAGTGCGTGCACGGCTTGTTCCTGACCACGGATGCGCGTGCGCAGATCGGTGGCGAAACTGGCGACCTTGGCGTTGTGCTCGCGGGCCAGTTGGGCCAACGGCACGCCGGTCCAGGCGCTGATCACTTCGGCAACCAGACGCGGGCAGACTTCGAAGCTGACCAGGCGTTCTTTGACTTGCGCGGCAGTCAACGCGGCGTGGGTTTCATGCAATTGGGCTTCCAGCGCTTCGACGCTCTGGCCTTCTTCGACTTCGGCGACCAGAGTTTCAATCACGGTGCCTTCGGCGTCTTCTTCCACGCTGACGGTCGGCTCAACAGCTGCAGCCTCGCGGGCCTTGGCCAGTTGCTGACGCAGTTCCAGCAGACGCTCGGCCAGCTCTTTCTGCTCAGTCCACAGGGTCTCGAGCGCAACCATCTCGCTTTCGGCTTCGTCCAGCCGCGCTTCCAGTGCTTCCAGCGCTTCGTGGTCGATCAGCAGACCGGCTTCGGCATCGCGGCGCAGGGCCTGACGCTGACGGCCGCCTTCAGCCAGTTCGCCACGCAGGCGCTCGAGGCTTTCCGGGGCCGCAGCGAGGCTGATGCGCACGCGGGCGCACGCGGTGTCGAGGACGTCTACAGCCTTGTCCGGCAGTTGCCGACCGGCCAGGTAACGCGCGGACAATTCAGCAGCGGACACCACCGCGTCATCGCGCAGGTAGATGCCGTGGCTCTTCTCGTAGACCTGAGCCAGACCACGCAGAATGGTCACCGCTTCGCTGACAGTCGGTTCGTGCAGTTGCACGGGCTGGAAGCGACGCGCCAGCGCCGGGTCTTTCTCGAAGTATTTCTTGTACTCGGCCCAGGTGGTGGCAGCGATGGTGCGCAGTTCGCCACGGGCCAGTGCCGGTTTCAGCAGGTTGGCCGCGTCGGAACCGCCGGCATTGCCGCCCGCGCCGATCAGGGTGTGAGCTTCGTCGATGAACAGAATGATCGGTTTTGGCGAGGCTTTGACCTCATCAATCACGCCTTTCAAACGACGCTCGAATTCACCTTTGACGCTGGCGCCGGCCTGCAACAGGCCCATGTCCAGCGAGAGTAATTCAACGCCTTTGAGCACCTGCGGCACTTCACCAGCAGCGATGCGCGAGGCGAGGCCTTCGACGATGGCGGTCTTACCGACACCGGCCTCACCGACGACGATCGGGTTGTTCTTGCGCCGACGGGCAAGGATGTCGACCATCTGGCGGATCGCGCCATCGCGGCAGAGCACCGGGTCGAGTTTGCCGTCGCGGGCCTGTTGGGTCAGGTTGTGGGTGAAGCGCTGCAACAGCGATTCGCCCTGTGCGGCCGGTTTGCCGTTGGCCGCCGGTTGCTCCTGTTGCGACAGGGCAAATTCTTTCAGGCGATCAATGTTCAGTTTGGCAAGCAGCGGTTGATAGCGGCTGCCGGCATAACGCATCGGGTTGCGCAGCAACGCCAGGATCAGCGCCGCGTCTTCGACCTGGGTCTGGCCCAGCTCGAGGTTGGCCACCAGCAGCGCGTCTTGCAGCCATTGCACCAGTTCCGGGGCGAACACCGGGTTGCGCGAAGCACTGTGCTCGACCCGCGACTGCAATGCAGCGGTCAGTTCACCGGCGTCGACGTCAGCATCTTGCAACGCGCGCGACAGCAAACCGTTCGGACGCTCGAGCAAGCCCAGCAGCAAGTCTTCGACCAGAATCTTGCTCCCGCCACGGGCGACGCAACGCTCGGCCGAACGTTCCAGATCACGACGGGTTTCGGCGTCCAGCGCCTGGATGAGTTGTTGCAGGTCTACGTTGATCATGGCTCACGTCCTTAATGAATTTTGCTGCCCAGGGTCACCACGCCGTCCGCTTTTTCGCGGCCCAGCCAACTGGTCCAACCGAGGCGACAGGCGTTCTGCTCACCGATGCGCAGTTCGCGGATTTCTTCCTGGCGCAGGACCAGGCGGATGTCGTAATCAAGCGGGTCACGCAAGGTGAACCGCACCAGCGCGCAGAGCGGCTGGTAGCCGAAACCGATCGGCAGGAATTCATGGAATCGCTGCCAGTCGAGTTCGGTGATGTGAATGCGGAATTTGCCGCTGCGGTCGCGCACGTGCTCGCCCAGCACCAGGTCTTCGCCGAGTACGCTGTTGGCGCGGCCCAAACGATTGCGCTGCTCGTCGAGGATTTCCACGCGGCGCTCGATGCACTGCTCGATGACCAGGTCTTCGTGCTTGAAGTAGTAACGCAGCACGGCTTCGATCAACGCCGCCGAGTGCGCCCGCAAGCTGAGCAAACCGAGGTACGGCAGCAGGCGTTTCCAGTTGAGTTCCTTGGCCTTGCGGATCTCGTCGCCGCCCAGGCCGATCAGCGCAAAGAGTTGCGCCGAGAACGGGTCGATCGCGCCGCTCTGGAAGCTCGCGCGGTAGCGGTACTTGCGCCAGATCGGCAGCATCAGTCGTTGCAGGCGATGGTGGAACAGGTCGAGGAAATTGCGCGTCGGGTTGCCGTCCTCGCTGTCGCCCAGGGCTTGTTCGCCATAGAACGCTGGCAGCGGCGAACCGGAGCCGACCAGGCCGATCAGGTTGAAGCGCATGCGCGCGCGCATCTTGCCGTGCTCTTCGAAAAACTCGACGCGATCGACGTCGCTGCGCGGAAAGCCCAGGCTCGGGTTGGCCTGGAACTCGACCTGGTCGTACAGATCGTCTTCGCTCAGATGCGGGTGTGCCTCGCGCAGCCGGTCGATCACCAGCAGCACGGCCTGAAACAGCGAGTACTCGCGTATTACCTTGGTCAGCCCGCTTAAAGCAGGGGCTGCAGGCCCATACGTGGTGTCCATTGGTACACCTCTCCCTGTGTGCTTTTTACCCGCAGTTCATGGAATGAATTGAGACTGGCGTAAAGCGCGAAAAACTCGTTGAGAACCGAAGCGAAGACGAACAGGTCGCCTTCGCCGATATAGCCTTCCGGGTCGATGGTCAGTTCGGTGCGCAAACCGCGCACCGGCAGACCGCGATGCAGGCGGTCGACGTGGTGATGCTTGATGTGCTTGAGGCCGCCGAGCAGGCGCTTGCTGACCTTTTCCGCGTGCTGGTCGTAGTAGCGAGGCAGGTCGTAGGTTTCCAGAATCACCTTCAACGCATTGACGTCCGCCAGCGACAGATAGTTAAGCGACATGTTGCTGATCAGCTTCCACAGGAAGTCACGGTTCAGCGGCGGCGCGAAACTCGGAGTGGCCGGGGTGATGTTGCGGAAACTGAGGAATTCCGGGGTCTGCTCGCTGGCCATGCAGATGTCGCCGAGCTTGAGCTTTTTCGGCAGGTTCTGGTTGGTGCACATCAGCTCGATCGACAGGGTTTCGTGGGCTTCGGTGTGGCGGATGCCGAAGCTCAGGTAAGTGTCGAGGCCGTCATGCAATAAGGACGAACGCTGGCGAATGCTGTAATGCGGACGGCTGTTGGGCACGTCGAAACTCGGGTCGTGCTCGAAGGACTCGAACGGCACGTATTCCTGATAACCGAGACCGCCGGGCTTCCAGCCAGTGACGGTTTCCACCGAGAACACACCGCAGTTCTCCAGGTCGTATTCCGCCGGCAGCAACAGGTACTCGTCCTGCTTGCCATCGAGACGGATCGGCAGCGCGTCGTGCTCGAACAGATTGACGATCGGCGTGCAGAACAGCTTCACGTTATCGAGGGTCGGACGCATGCGCATGATGCCGCTCTTGCGGATGTCGAAGCGCAGTTCGAGACCACGCATCTGCTTGAGCGTGTCTTCCGGCAGCGCCTTGAGAATGTCCAGACCGTTGACGTCGACGAACAGGAACTTGTCCTGGAAGGCGAAATATTCCTGCAGGTAGCGATAGCCACGGAAGGTGTTCAGCGGATACGGAATCAACGCTTCTTCTTCGGCAAAGCCCACTGGTTTGACCCGATCACCGGGAATCTTGAACGCCATCGGTTTGCCGCTGACGCCATCAATCGGCTTGCCGGCGGCGTCGAGCGGGATCAGCTCGATGCCTTCGAGGTTGCGCAGCAGGCTCAGATACAGCATCTGGCTGATGTAACGCTCACCGGCAAAGTGCAGGCGCAGCTTGCTCAGTTCCAGTTCGCCGAGGTGGCCGTCGGCGCTCATTTCCAGACGCAGGCTGAGCAGCGAACCGTCGCCCTTCACCGAGTAATTCAGCGCGGCAAGATCCAGCGGCAAGACTTCGGTCGGATAGCAGGTGCGGAAGCGGCAGCGCACGTCTTCTATCGGCTTGCTCTCGATCGGCGTATCGCGCTCAACCAGCAGCGCCGGGCCGGAACGCTTGAGCGGATCAAACTGCAAAATGCTGAACGCCGGCAGCGGGCGCATGTAGTTCGGCCACAGCAACTGCATCAGCGAATGGCTGAGCTCCGGCAGTTCGTCATCGAGCTTCTGGCGCAGGCGCCCGGTGAGGAATGCAAAGCCTTCGAGCAACCGCTCTACATCCGGATCCCGCCCGGCCTGCCCCAGATACGGCGCCAGCGCCGGACTACGCTCGGCGAAACGGCGACCGAGCTGGCGCAGTGCGGTGAGTTCGCTTTGGTAGTAGTGGTTAAAGGACATTTCTGGCTGCCTGGGTATTGATTCGTTTGATTTGAAAAATTAATCGACCAAAAGCACTAATAGCGGAAAACGAAAAAAATCATTTCGCACCCCGGGCCAACAAAAACCTTTCAAACTTGCCGGCCACCAATATCGCCAGCGTAGTAAGTCCGCCTGTTAGAACGATATAGGCCAACGCTCGAACGGGATAAAGCGGCAGCAGATAAACCAATATCAAGGCCACCATAAAAAACACAACACACAACTTAAAACGTCGATTCGGAATTACAGCAACGAGCAAATTAACAAAAATGAATAAGTAAAAAACCATATACATGGCAATTCCAATGGAAGCACCACGGGACGTTAACCCGCCGAATAAAAATTTATAGAGAGAAACACCATAGTAATTAACAACGACGTAAATTACGCAGGTAAAAAAATGGACGAGCAAGCTCCCAGCTATTCTCGTCATCATCTCTTCCACTCTCCGTACGTATCTACAGAGCCCTGCGTAATGAAGCTTTTCAACTTCTGGTCGGAAACGCCGAGATAAACCGTGCTCGTAATTACTTTCTCGCGATAGCCCATTCGCCCCACAAATACTTTTACCGTTTCCGTACGTAGATCAAAGTTCTCGGAGGCCCACAAAGCACCGCGCAGCACCATGTAGTTATCGTATTCATTGGTTTTGTCCTCCTTCGGAAATATAGGAAGACCATCGCCATACTCCATGCCGGTTTCAACGGTTTTCTTGATAGCCGTTTCCACGGACTTGGTTTCCTCCAGATATAACCGGTATGTATCGGTAGCGAATGGTATTTGCCCTACACCGTCAGCCCAGTAAGGTTCGCCCTCGATCATGACCAACAAGAATCCAGAACCGCCCTCCGGACTGTCTTTCCAATCACCCGGCATTTTAGCGGCGAAGCTAATCGACATTCTGTCAACAGCTGCAAACTTGGCAATTTCCGCCCAAGTAAATTGTTTATATGCATTGTATGCATCGGTGCCAGCGACTTTGGACTCGGGATTTATCCAAGATTTTTCCCGATAATTATCAGCTAACGGCTCAAACCACTGAATGGCTTCCGCATACAGTTTTTCGGCCGTCATGATTCTGAACTGTGCATCTGTCGCATTCGGCTTTACCGCGAAGAGAGGCACGCCATTGCCTCTAGTTATCAGCCACATACTTGGCAAAGGAAGCTTTTTCGGCTCTTTATCCTCGCTAGGCGTAGTTTCGCCTTCAATTTTCAACTCCGTTTTACCATCGGAGGTCTCGAAAATATGTGCGATGCCATCGATAACAATAGAGGTTTCCACGTGCTTACTCCGCCGACACGTAGATGGTAACCATCTCGCCTTGTTTACCCGTCGAGAAACATCCCGTGCCACCGGCCGCCGATGAACGTCCTGCTTTTTCTAATCCACTCTCAGAAACCATTCTGTAATTCAAGTTCTCGACGGGCTGTCCATCCGCTGCATGGAAGGAAAAAACACGGTTAAAGACTCCGGGAATAACAACAGGCTCTGGCGGCACAAACGGCGCTGGCGTATGCGAATTGCCAATAATCACCGTCCCGGACCCAGCCGTGACCTTGTTGCCGTGAGATCCAACCGAACCTACTGTCGCAGCCGGTTTGCCGTTGATCAGAACAGTGGTCGCCAAGCCGCCCGACAGCGCACCACCACACGCCGAGGCATCGCCTTGGCGGGCGGCCGCGAGGCCATCGAAAAACACGTCGCCGGAACCGGCGGCGATCGGGTTGGTACCGTGGCCGGGGAGCGGGCAAGCGGTGGGGTCGGATACGCGTGCTGCGGGTTTGCCAGACATCGGGGATCTCCTTAGGTGACCTTGACTTGACCGCTGCCATCCAGGCGCGCGGAGAAACTGACCTGACGCTTGAAACCCTCGACTTCCAGCAGGCCTTCGATACTGAAGGCCAGGCGCAGTTGATCGTGGTCACGCGGCAGGGAAATGACACGCACGTTGCTCAGGCGTGGCTCGTAGGCTTCGATGAAGTTTTCGATAGCCAGACGGGCCTGACTCAGCGAGTCGTGCAGGCTCAGACGCATGTCATTGAGATCGGGCAACCCGTAGTCGGCCAGCGTTTGCACGCTGCCGGCCCGGGTGCTGAGCATTTTGGCCAGATGGGCAGCCACTGACGCCATGGCGCAAGCCTCAAGGCTGTTGCCCTTGCGTAGTTGTGCGTCGCCGTTGAGGCGTTCGAACAGGCTGCCGTATCCGTCCATGAGTCGCTCTTACTCTTTGTCCAGCTTGCCAACCAGCGACAGGGTGAAATCGGCACCCATGTACTTGAAATGCGGACGCACGTTCAAGCTCACGCGGTACCAGCCCGGCTCGCCTTCAACGTCGCTGACGATCACTTGCGCAGCGCGCAGCGGACGACGGCCACGCACTTCGGCGCTCGGGTTTTCCTGGTCGGCAACGTACTGACGGATCCACTTGTTCAGTTCCAGCTCGAGGTCGGTACGCTCTTTCCACGAACCGAGTTGCTCGCGCTGCAGCACTTTCAAGTAGTGAGCCAGACGGTTGACGATCATCATGTACGGCAGTTGGGTGCCGAGCTTGTAGTTCAGCTCTGCCGCCTTGCCTTCTGCGCTGATGCCGAAGAACTTCGGCTTCTGCACCGAGCTTGCGGAGAAGAACGCCGCGTTGTCGGAGCCTTTGCGCATGGTCAGGGAGATGAAGCCTTCCTCGGCCAGTTCGTATTCACGACGGTCGGAAACCAATACTTCGGTAGGGATCTTGGTTTCGATTTCGCCCATGCTTTCGAAATGGTGCAGAGGCAGATCTTCAACCGCGCCACCGCTCTGCGGGCCGATGATGTTCGGGCACCAGCGGAATTTGGCGAAGCTGTCGGTCAGCTTGGTGCCGAACGCGTAAGCGGTGTTGCCCCACAGGTAGTGCTCGTGGCTGTTGGCAACGGTTTCCTTGTACACGAACGACTTGACCGGGTTTTCTTCCGGATCGTACGGGTTGCGCAGCAGGAAACGCGGCACGGTCAGGCCAACGTAGCGGGAGTCTTCCGAAGTCCGGAAGCTCTGCCATTTGGCGAATTGCGGGCCTTCGAAGTGGTCTTTCAGATCTTTCAGATCCGGCAGGCCGGTGAAGCTTTCCAGACCGAAGAATTTCGGCCCGGCGGCAGCGATGAACGGCGCGTGGGACATGCACGAAACGCTGGCCACGTACTGCATCAGCTTGACGTCTGGCGAGCTTGGCGACATGTAGTAGTTGGCGATGATGGCGCCCACTGGCTGACCACCGAACTGGCCGTATTCAGCGGTGTAGATGTGCTTGTACAGGCCCGACTGCATGACTTCCGGCGAATCTTCGAAATCGTCCAGCAGGTCTTCTTTGGAGACGTTGAGGATTTCGATCTTGATGTTTTCGCGGAAGTTGGTGCGGTCGACCAGCAACTGCAGACCACGCCACGACGATTCCAGCGCCTGGAAATCCGGGTGGTGCAGGATCTCGTCCATCTGACGGCTGAGCTTGGCATCGATCTCGGCGATCATGCGGTCAACCATGGCTTTCTTGACCGGCTCACCGTTGTTCTGCGGCTTGAGCAGCTCTTCGATGAACGCCGACACGCCACGCTTGGCGATGTCGTAGGCTTCGTCGTCCGGGGTCAGACGGGTTTCGGCGATGATGCTGTCGAGAATGCTGTATTCGCCGCTGGCGGCGCTCTTCTCTTGTGCTGCGCTAGTGCTCATTGTGTTGGCTTCCTTGGCTACTGGAGTCTCAGGCGTCCGGGGCTGCGGCGTTCAGGCCCAGCTCACCGAGTACGCGACCGCGGGATTCGTCGTCGGCGAGCACGCCTTCGATCGCTTTACGGAACGCAGGTGCGTTACCCAGCGGGCCTTTGAGGGCCACCAGCGCATCGCGCAGTTCCATCAGTTTTTTCAGCTCAGGCACTTGCTCGACCAGGCTGGCCGGGTTGAAGTCCTTCATCGAATTGACGCGCAATTGCACGGCCAGCTCTTCAGCCTCGCCATCTTCCTGCAGACGGTTCGGCACGCTCAGCGTCAGACCCAGCTCTTGCTTGGCCAACACTTCGTCGAAGGTCATCTTGTCGATGCTGATCGGCTTGCGATCTTCGATTTTGCGATCGTCCTTGCGGTGGGTGTAGTCACCGATTGCCAGCAGCTTCAGCGGCAGTTCAATCTCTTCCTGAGCTCCGCCGGTGGCGGGTTTGAAGGTGACGTTGATGCGTTCCTTGGGGGCTACCGAGCCTTCTTTGGCCATGGCTTTTCTCCTTGCGGTTGTGGCCCTGGGGCCTATTCGAGTACCACTTCGAGGTCGAGGTGGCACAGCCTGCGATAAATCTCTTCCTTGCTTTCACGTACGGCGTGGTTCTGCGGCAACAACTCGCAGCAACTGTGCAGCAGGTGCAGCACTTGCAATGCAAGATCGGGCTCCCAGGCGTGCAGGCCTGAGTCCTGTAATGTCTGATCGAGGGTTTCGAGCTGGTTCTTGGCCAGTTCGTATTTCTTGGCCAGGAAACACAGCCGCGCGAGGGTGAACTGCCAGAAGAAGCGTTCGCGGCCACCGTGGGCCGATTGCAGACCCTGCTTGAGAATCTGCACGGCCGGCTTCAAACCTTCCTTGCGCAGAATTGGCTGGACTTCCTCGAGGGCTTTTTCCCAGGCCGGCTGGGTTTCGACGTTCTCGCTTTCGACCTTGCGCGGCGCGCTGGCGCTTTGCAGGTGCGGCATGACATTGGCGGCGATCCACGCGCGGGTGGACGGATCGGCAAACGGCGCGCCGTCATGGAAGCGCAACTCGATGATGCCCGGCAGGCGCTGAATCAAAAGCGCGAAGTGGATTTCCACTTCGCGCATGGCCAGCTCGGCGTTAAGGTTCTGGAGACATTCCCAGACCATCCTCTGGCCATCGAACCAGAACGGCGCCTTCGCCAGGCTCGCCTCCAGTTCCACCAGCAGATCGGCGTATTTGCCCTGATCGAAACGGTCCTGATAGAGCTTGAGCTTTTCCAGCGGCAGACCGCGCAGCACGGTGATCTGCTCGGCGTTGCGCTCGGGCACTGCGTCGATGGTCATCCACAACAGCGTGCGATTGAGGCGCAGGGCACGCAGATCGGTAGCCTTCTGCTTGAGCCACCAGGCACACAACGGCCGGGCGCTGTCCTGCTGGGCGCGCAGGGCTTTGTGCGCATCCCGCTCGTTGTCGATCGGTGCGCCAGGAGTGAGCAGCTGGGTCGCGGCCTGCTTGACCTGCGCCACCGCCGCCCCCACCACGCCGGGTGCCGGCTGGTTGTCGGCGGCACGCTGGATCATGGTTTTCAGGCGGCGGGAGATCGGCAGCAGCAGTGGCGCGTCATCGCCCAGATGTTCAGTGCACGCGGCCTCAAGACCGGCCAGGTGCTCGGAGAGCTGCCGGAACATCGGCAACTGCTCTTTGATCGCAATGTTTTCGGTGATGACCTGCTCGAGACGCGGCACCAGCCAGCCGATCGCGGCGGCACGGGTGCGGGGTTTGAGCGGGTGGACGTCGGCCCAGTTGTTTTCCGACAGATGGTGCAGCAGACCGAGGCCGGCAAGCAGCCCGGGGAAGGATTCGCGCTGGTACAGCGACCAGGTCAGCCAGGCGCCGACACGCAGATCCTTGGATTGGGTACGCAGCAGATTTTCGCTGTTTTCGCGGATTTTCAGCCAGTCGATCTGCCCGCTTTCGTGCATCGACGAAGCCTTGGCCAGCTCACTTTCCAGCGCCTCGAATTCGCTCGAAAAACGAACGTCTTCGCCCGCAAAATTCTCTTTGGAAACAGAGACTTTTGCGAGTTCGAGGTAATGGGCGGAAAGTTTGCTTGAGTAGGACATCCATGGCCTTTATTAAGGATTACAGTCATGCGCGTGAATGGAGTTTCAGCAACGCGGGACAGTATCGAAGAGCAGTTCAGCGACTCATCCAATTGAGATGTGCTCTTTCAAGTGGGCGCATCGTAATCACTATGATGGCCACTAGCAAGCATCTGATTAAACAACAAGACGAACTGTTCATTGCGATCTGTAGGAGATCGCCCTATATGTCGCAGGGGTTTCCCTGATGCCGTTTATAAATCAGCGCATTTTCCCGGCTCCCGCCAAACCATTGTCCCAGAGCCTCGGCCGCAGCCGGGCGAGTTTACCTGACGCCCGCACCCTCGAGCGGCGTGCAGCATGCCAAATTCAAAAAAAAATAGAAGTAGGACACTTCCTAAAATGACCGGGTTCCATCGAGAAGTTTGCAGCGACAACGATCAATGCAAAAAGTGCCACTATAATGATGGCATTTCATTATTCTGAAACTTTACTCCCCCGGCAAATACTGGCACTTCGATAGTTATCCGAGCCGCGTCCTACAGACACTTCTCGCATTCCAACCAAGACTTCCACACCGGAATACTCTGACAAATTTCAGGGATACTTCTTACATCAATTAGTTTGCCGCGCCGCTAGCTTGCCCTGGCAACTTTTCATGCGCGGCGATCAGGGAGGACGGTATCGCGCTTTGACTCACTTTGCTTAAGGACAAGCCCATGTTCTGCAAAGGCCACTGCGCGCCATTCTCACTGCATATCCCGGCCATTCGTCACGACTTCAAGGTGCTCGCGTTCACTGGCACCGAAGCGATCAGTCAGCTGTACGCATTTCGCATCGAGCTGGTGAGCGAGTACGCGGACTTCGATCTGGAAAGCCTGCTCAGCCAGCTTGCTTTTCTGCAATTCGGGTTAGCGGGCGAAGGCATTCACGGGCGGATCGAAAATGTCATGCTCGGCGAATCGGGAAAGCGCCTGACCCGCTATGAGCTGTCACTGGTACCGGCGCTGCATTATCTGCAAATGAGCCACGACCAGCGGATTTTTCAGCAACTGACAGTGCCGCAGATCATCGCGCAAGTCCTCAAAGGCCATGGCATCCAGGCCGATGACTTCACGTTCAATGTCGCCGCCGGTGAGCCTCGTGAGTACTGCACGCAATACGGCGAAAGCGACTTCCTGTTCATTCAGCGTCTGTGCGCCGAAGAGGGTATTGCCTGGCACCACCAGCATTCGCTCGACAGGCACTTGCTGGTGTTCAGCGACAGCCCGGTGTTCGCGCGCAAATTGGGCACCACACCCTTCAGGGTCGATAGCGGCATGGTCGCCGAACACCCGGTGGTCAACCACCTGAGCATGGGCTTCAACACCCGTACCAGCACGGTCACCCGCCGCGACTATGACCTCAAGCGCCCAAGCCTGCTGCTGGAAAGCCGCTTCACCGCCGAGTTCACGCCGGCTCTGGAGGACTATCGCTATCCACTGCTGATCAAGTCCGAGAAGCACGGCAAACAGCTGGCGCGTCAGGCATTGGAGCGCCATCGCAGCGACTATCAATGGATTGAAGGCAAAAGCAATCAGCCGATTTTGCGCAGCGGTCACCTGTTCGAGCTGAGCGAACATCCCAGGGCCGACTGCAACGAGTTGTGGCTGCTGGTCAGTCTCAGTCACGAAGGCAAGCAACCGGCGGTGCTCGAAGAGGCTTTCAGCAGCGAGGCGAAACCTGCCGATGGTTTTTCCCAGGGTTACCGCAATACCTTCAGGGCCATTCCCGCAGAGGTGGTTTACCGTCCGCCTTTGCCCGCGCCAAGGCCCTTGCTGGTCTGCCAGACCGCGCGCGTTACCGGGCCTCCCGGAGAAGAGATCTTCTGTGATGAATACGGCAGGGTTCGTGTCGAGTTTCCCTGGGATCGCGCTGAACGCAACAGCGAAAAAAGCAGCTGCTGGTTACGCGTAGCGTCCAGTTGGGCAGGTGACGGATTCGGTGCGGTGACCATTCCCCGGGTCGACATGGAAGTGGTCGTGACCTTCCAGGAAGGCGACCCGGACCAACCGCTGATTACCGGCTGCGTCGCCAACAAGGTCAATGCCGTCGCTCATCCCTTGCCGGCGAGTAAAACTCGCACGGTATTACGCAGCCAGAGCTCACCGCGCAATGGCGGCTACAACGAGCTGTCGGTCGAGGATCGCGCCGGGCAGGAGAAGATCTACCTGCGCGCGCAGCGCGACCTTGAGCAACTGATCCTCAACGACAGCCGCAGCCTGATCACTCGTGACCGCCATGAGCATGTCGGCAATGACAGCACCAGTCTCATCGAGGGCAGGGATTCGCGCACTCATCAAGGGCTGCGCAGCACCGTGATCAACGCCGATGACTTGTTGCAGGTCAGCGGCACCAGCAGCCAGACCCTGGGCGCTCTGGTGATCCAGGCCGGCCAGCAGGCGCATGTCACGGCAAGCAACGTGGTGATCGATGCCGGCATGAGCCTGACGCTGTCAGCGGGCGGTCATCACATCGTGATCAATGCCGGCGGGATTTTCAGCAGCGTGCCCATCGTTCAGGGCGGCGCGCCACTGCCGGCTCTCGCACCGCTACAACCGCTGCAAGTTGAGGCCGGCCTGCCAGCTGCGATCAACGCCACGCCGCTGTCGATCGTCAACAGCGCCCGCCAGCAGGCAGCGGATTTTTGCCCGCTGTGCGAAGCCTGCGCGGCGGGTCTGTGCGAGCTGGGAGAAGTCGCATGAGCCCGGTCGAACAATGGTTGCACGCTCAGTCCCGCGCCGGCTGCGAACTGTATCTGATGCTCGACACCGACGGCCAAAGGGCAGAGCACGCTGCGTTGACCCGCGACCTCGGCACCGAGCGGTTTCGTCCGCTCTACAGCGGCACGCCGGCCGAGTCGCTGGTGCCGACCGGCCCGCTGCTGTTGCAGATAGATACGGCGCAGCCCGCCCTCCAGACCTTGCTCGCCACGCCCGAGCGCAATTGGGGCTGGCTGGCCAGTGCCCGTCACGTCGAACTTGATCTGCTGGCGGCGCATTGGCGCGAGCGCCTGATAACCGGCGAACGCCCGAATCAGGCGGTGTACCGCGTGCATGACAACCGGGTTCTGGGCCGTGCGCTGGCGCACCTGCAACCCGAGCACCGCGCGGCGTTTCTCGGGCCATTCAACAGCGTTTGCTATTGGCACGCAGAACGATGGAACGCCATCGACAACCCGGACCCCGGCCACCACCCGCTGCCGATGGATCCGCCGTGGCTGCACACGCCGACCCCGGAACTGATCTACGCCAACGTGCTGTTCGACAACACCCGCCGTTACCTGGTCGGCGAACACACCGAAGCCATGGCCACGCTGGCCGAACAGCTCGACGTCGATGAGTGGCTGTGGGGCCTGATTCAACTGACGCACTTGTGGGGCTGGCAACAACCGGAGCAAGTGCATTTCTTGCTGACCCGCAGTTTGCAGTTACCGGGATATCGGCCAGGCAAATCATGGCTGCCCAAACCCGGTGAAGATCCGGCGATGCATTTTGAGCGGGTATATCAGGAAGCGTTGTATTGGCAGGGAGAAGTAGGTCGATGAGGAACTTGAAACGAGGGTTGATACTGAGTGGTTGCCTGGGATTGCTGGTGGGTTGTACGACGGTGAAGACCCCGAACACCTTTATGTTTGTTCCGGATTTTCCACCTGGATTCAAGTACGACCTGACGGCCACCTATGTTCCGGCCAAGGGCCAAACATGCACCGTGCCTGGCGGGAGAAACACTCAGCTGGGATACAACAAAACCAATATGAAGTACCAAGGGACTTCCGAGATCCCGCTGTACAGAACCGTAAGCGAATGTCCGCTGGCGCTGAATTACATCGAGATCAAGGTCATCGGTATTTATGGTTCAGGGCGAAGCAACTTCAGCTATGACTACGCCTCGATTGCTGTACGTCCGGAGCTGTTGGAACGACAGATGGGGACTTTCAGTGAGGACGGCAAGGGTGAGTTTTATGGTGAATGCAGGTGGTCATTCCGCACCGTCGGTCCACATCGTTCCCTGATCAAACTGCTGACCTGCAAAAACATGGACGCACAGGGAAACGTGCTGCGAACGAGACCTTCCACGGCGTACACATTGACTCAACTTGAGGGCAAAAAGGTGACGCTGAAGGTCAGGCTGGCAAGTGAAGAACTTCCAGCCATCGGCGATACCTGGATCAAAGTACCCCGCGGCTGGAAGCGCTGTATGGGTGACAACTTCGAGGATCAATACGCCTTTTGCTACGGCAACGACAAAGATTTCAGCACTTTCAAAATGGTCGATGGGCGGGTTTGCACCATCTATCCGGGATGCACGGAGCAAGGGGCACCATGAACATTGAGACTCTCTCGGCGACCGATTTGCGCTTCATGCAGGGCGACATACATGCCTGCCCTAAACGCGGCCATCGTACCAGCTTCCAGCTAGTGGACGAGTTCGGCGACGGTAAGCCATACGCTGGTCTGTCTTACGAAGTGATTGATTACGAAGACACGGTCCATAGCGGAAAACTTGATGCGACTGGATCTGCAAAGATCGACGATCATTATTGCGGTCCACTAGTACTCAAATTGAAGAGCCGCTATCAAGGCAGCGAAAAATCTTACACATTTTTGCAAAAGCGCCCCCACTATCCCCTCCCCATCACCGAACTCCAGGTCCGCGCCGAAAAAACCCGCTTCTTCCACAAAACAGGCACTCGCACCCAAGCGAACCCCGCCAAGGACCTGCCCGAAACCGACGCGTACTGTCAGGTCGAAGTCAGTGAACTGGTAAAACACATCGCCCACTTGCCGCCGCTGGCTGCTCGTCGCGACGCTCCGAAGAGGGCGGCGCACAAGCTCATGCGCCCCGCTGCGAAGTCCAGAGACTTCACGGTCGTCGATAAAACTTCTGCGGATGGCGGACTGCACACCATCTTGAGTGCGGCGGAGATGGCCACCGTCGAGTTGGGGTTTTCCCCGCCGCCGCCCAAGGGCGTCGCACTGCTGCCGAACAAACACCATGTGCTGGAAGTACGGCCGATGAGAGCGCTACGGCCAATGCTGTCGACAGGCGACGCGTTCTGCGCGCTCAACCTTTATCAGCTGTCGGTGATGGCGACGCTGAGCTACACCGATTTCGGACAGGAACCCAACACTCAACCGGTGCAGACCGACACGGTAAGCTTTCCGCTACAGCCCAGCAGCGGCAACTGGTTCGGCCACGCGCTGCCGCAGTTCGATGAGTTGTGGAAGGTCGATGACTCACAATCGCAGAAATACTATCCACTGTATGAAGACGTGCCGTATTCGAAACGCCTGGAAGTGGTGCCGTTTGACCCGAATCTTTACCCCGAAGTGAATGACCCCGCGTTAGGGAATCAACAAGAACACCCCGCCAGACTGCATTTTTTCGATGATCGCAAACAGGTCGAAAGCACGGACACTCAGGCTTTCATCTGCCACCACGACGAACTGATCCTGATCAGCGTACGCGGTACCAGTGAGATCTGGCCCGACGGCCGGCGTGACGGCGATGCCTATCAGGTTCCCTTTGCCGAAGGCGAAGGCAAAGTGCACCGCGGTTTCTACGGTGGCGCTTTGGCGGCTTATCCATTTATCGTGACTTATCTGGAAAAATTCTACAGCGGGCAAAAGCTGCTGATCACGGGTCACAGTCTGGGCGGTGCAGTTGCACTGATCCTGTCCGAGATGCTGAGACGCAACCTGGAGTTCTCCCCGCAAATCGTGCTCTACACCTACGGCGCCCCCCGCGCCGGCGACACCACCTTCATCGAAAGCGCCAAAGCATTGGCCCACCACCGCATCGTCAATCAGAACGACCCGGTTCCGAGCGTCCCCGCCACATGGATGAATACTTTCGCCAAGCCGAAGGAAATGTATGCGGCCAACGTGGGACTAGTGGCCCTGCATCCAGTTGGAGGTTTCGCATTTCTGATCCTGGGAATGATCAACTTACTGGGAGATGACTATGGGCATCACGGTGATTTGCGTCATTTCATGCCGGTGACATTTGGCGAAGGTCACAAGTCGTCGATTCTGTGGAAACCGGGTTGCAGCACGATCATCGATCACGGCTGCGCCAAGGCCCTGCACGCTACCAACGGCTTACCCGAACGCGAATCGTTTTTGCGGCAGTTGTTCTCCGCAGGTCACCACTCAATGGTCGGCAGCTACATCCCCGGCTGCTGGGCCAGCTTGCGCCGTTGGCAGGAAGCACTGCAGCTCAAGCGTTCGCTGGTGACCAATCGCGAATACGAGTGGATCAGCAGCGCCCTGGAGAATATTCAGCAACAGCTGCGGGCCGTTAAGCGCGATCTGCAAAACAACCACCGTTCTTACGTGCGAGAGCAGGAGAGCGTGCACAAGACGCTGATGCTCAATCAGGAAATAGACAAGATCAGCATGACCAAAGCCCGCCTGACAGCGCTGCGCAGTCAACGGGTCACTGAGACCGACGTTTACGGCAGCTATGCCGACCAGCCCGAATGGGTCGAGGAAGGTCTGCTGCGCTGGAACGCCCACCCTGAAAACCTGGTTCAGGAGCAACTGGCGATGATCCCGCCAGCCGCTGAAGACCACGATGCCGCTATCGCCGCGATGACCGGAGGGCATGCGGTTGGCGCGCCGTTTCGGCTGGATATTGATTCGTTCATTTAACTTAATCAGTCAACAAGGAAGTACCGATGCTCTCGTTGTCCCCCAAGTTAAACTTCGTCACTGCAACGCACTCGATCCGCGCTTTGTTATTGGCCAGCTTCATAATATTTGGAACTGGATGCAATTCGTTCTCCAGTTCGGCAACACTGAACATGGACATCCCTGCGAATTTTAGCGTCACCGCCGAAGCGTACTATCAGCCGTTTTCCCCATATTACTGTTACGCGCCAGAAAACTACGCAAGAGACCCCAACCTTGGAGTCAAAAAATTTAAACAACCTTGGCAACCCACTGCGCAGACCGCCAAGTTCAACGTCAAATTACTTCCCAGCATTGGGGGCTGTCTCACGCTCCTCAGCGAAATCAAGATCTGGATCATGGACATGACTGAGGATCCAGAGAAACTTGGCTTAAGCGCCGTCTGGATACTTATTAATGACCTGGCAGATGAACCACTGGACGAGCATGGGTCGAACGAGAACTTGCTTTCAGTCGAGTGTAAATATGCGGACTCCCGGTTAAGTAAAGTCTTCAAATATGAATTGGTATGCAAAGGGCGGAGTACGAACGATGAAATTTTGGGCAGGCTACGAATTGAGCAATTCCAGGATAAGCCATTGCGATTAACAGTTCGGATGACCGAGTAGTCGGCGTGCTGCCCGACGCTTAAGTCCCAATGACTGCCGCAAGCTGGCTAGGCAGCTTGGTCATGTCCGCTATCAAACGCAGTCTGAGCGCGAAGGACTGGGGCACAATGATCAAAGGTCACGGCGGAATCCTCGATTGGATGGACTCGATATGCTTCGCGGCACCGCTCTTCTTTCACGTGACGCGTTACTTCTTCTCCGTCTGATCTAGACGAATGCTCCAACCACAAAAAATGGGCACCCGACCGCAATCGGTGTGCCCATTTTTCATTTGCGGTTCTCCCCGTCATTCAGGGGAGTACGCCGCCATCAAGGATTGACGCTGTCTTTCAACGATTTGCCTGGCTTGAACGCAACGGTGTTGCTGGCCTTGATCTTGACCGGTTCGCCGGTCTGCGGGTTTTTGCCGGTGCGGGCGCCGCGGTGGCGTTGCAGGAAGGTGCCGAAGCCGACCAGCGTCACGCTGTCCTTGCGGTGCAGGGCGCCGGTGATTTCTTCGAGGACGGCGTTGAGGACGCGATTGGCCTGTTCTTTGGTCAGGTCTGCCTTTTCGGCGATTGCAGCGGCGAGTTCTGGTTTACGCATTAGTGAAGCCCCTTTGACGGTTTTTTGTTGTTATGTCCGTGCTGTTCTCGTTGGAACAGCGCCCAAGGCGCCGCAGGCTCTACTCTGCGGCAGACGGGAGTGAGAATGGCACGCCGCCAACGGCGGCGCCAGTCTCCCCAAGACCTTTGTCGGGGCAAAAGAGCGGTGTTTGCGACAGAACGACCGGCATTTACGCCAGCAGCGGCGGCAGCTGTTTGTTGAGGGCCAGTTTTTCCATGACCGCCCCGCCGGTCAGGGCGTAACCGAGCAACTGACCGTCGGCACCGTGGCACAGCGCTTTGACGTCGGCGCCCTGCCCTTCGACGCTCCAAATGCCTTCGCTGCCCCGTGGCGGCGGCGAAACCACCAGCGGGCACACCGGGGTTTTCACGGTGATCGGCATCGGCCCGTAGCTGACCGCGGTCGGGTTTCCGGCGAGGGTTTGCGCCAACGCGCGCGCGCAGCTCATCAGTGGCATCACGTAGAGCAGATTGAGCCCGTCGACTTCGGCGCAATCGCCCAAGGCGTAAATGTTGGCGTGGGAGGTTTTCAGGTAACGATCGACCATCACGCCGCGATTGACCTGCACGCCGGCAGCCGCTGCCAGATCGATGCGCGGGCGCAGACCGATCGCCGAGACCACCACATCGCACGGGATGATCTGACCGTCGGACAGGTGCGCTTCCAGGCCATCGACTACTTTCTCCAGGCGGGTCAGCACCGGGCCGAGGTGAAACTTCGCCCCGATACTTTCCAGCCCGGCCTGCACGGCCGCCGCCGCGGCAGGATGTAAGAGCATTGGCATGACCTGTTCGCACGGCGCGACCAGTTGCACTTCGTAGCCGCCGAGGATCAGGTCATTGGCGAATTCACAGCCGATCAGCCCGGCGCCGAGCACCAAGACCCGACGCTTGCCCGCGGCTGCGGCACGGAAGCGTGCGTAGTCTTCGAGATCGTTGATCGGGAACACCAGTTCCCCGCCGTCGCCTTCGATCGGCACGCGCACGGTTTCCGCGCCCCAGGCCAGAATCAAGTCGCGATAGGGCACGGCTTCTTCGCCGATCCACAAGCGTTTGTGGCCGGCATCGATGCCGCTGATGCGCGTGTGGGTGCGCACTTCGGCCTTCAGCTGCTCAGCCATGGCGCCGGGTTCGGCCATGCTCAGGCCGTCGGCGTCCTTGTTCTTGCCGAAACCGGTGGAGAGCATCGGCTTGGAGTAAGAGCGGCCGTCATCGGCGGTGATCAGCAGCAGCGGGGTTTCGCTGTCGAGCTTGCGAAACTCGCGGGCCAGGTTGTAGCCCGCAAGCCCGGTGCCGATGATGACGACTGGTGCGCTCATGCCTTACTCCTCTATTTGCTTAGTTGATTTCAATCATTTCGAAGTCCATTTTGCCGACGCCGCAGTCGGGACACAGCCAGTCTGCCGGTACGTCTTCCCAGCTGGTGCCCGGCGCGATGTCGTCATCCGGCCAACCCTCGGCTTCGTTATAGATCAGGCCACAGACGATACATTGCCACTTCTTCATTCAGGTACTTCCTCAGGGTTCAGGCGTAGTGCCGGCGCGGACGGTCGATGGGTGTTGCGCTGCCATCCTGCTCAGGGCGTTTTGTACTGAGGGTGCCGCGCAGATGCAAGCCTGTTCGGCGCAACGGCGGCCGGCGCCGCTCAATCCTGTCGCCTGCCATGGTAAGCTCGCCGCCTCATTTGCGGCCAATAATGACTCATTGTGCAACATTCAAATGCCTGCCCCGCCCCGCTCTGGCTGACCCAAGACCGCCTGACGCCCCGCCCCGATCCGTTGACCCTGGACTGGTTGTTCGACGAAGGTTCGCTGACCCGCCGTTTGACCCGTTTGTCCGAGGATGGCTTCAGCGTGTCGCCGTTGTTCGAAGGCTGGGACACCCTGCGCGCGGATGAATGCGCGGCACTGGATCTGGCCGAGGGCAGCGAAGGCTGGGTGCGTGAGGTGTATTTGCGTGGTCATGGCGAAGCCTGGGTGTTTGCCCGCAGCGTCGCCTCGCGCGCCGCCCTGCAAGGTGATGGTTTACACATGGATGAACTGGGCAGCCGCTCGCTGGGCGAATTGCTGTTTTGCGATCGCGCATTTCAACGCCGCGCCATTGAAGTCTGCCACTACCCTGAACAATGGTTGCCGCCAGCGGTGCAAGCCCCTGAATTGTGGGGCCGGCGTTCGCGTTTCGACCGTGGCACGCTGAGCGTGCTGGTCGCGGAAATCTTCCTGCCGAGCCTGTGGGACGCCGCCCGCGCCCATCCGGAGAACTGCTGATGTATCAGAGCCTGCTCAAGTCCCTCAACCGTCTGAACCCGCGCGCCTGGGATTTCGTTCAGTTGACGCGCATGGACAAGCCGATCGGCATTTACCTGCTGCTGTGGCCGACATTGTGGGCATTGTGGATTGCCGGCAAGGGCTCGCCGTCGCTGGCCAACGTGGTGATTTTTGTTCTTGGCGTAGTGCTGACCCGTGCCGGCGGCTGCGTGATCAACGACTGGGCCGACCGCAAGGTCGACGGCCACGTCAAACGCACCGCGCAACGGCCGCTGGCCAGCGGCCGGATCAGCTCGAAGGAAGCGCTGGTGTTCTTTGCCGTGCTGATGGGCATCAGTTTTCTGCTGGTGCTGTGCACCAATGCGCCGACGATCTGGCTGTCGCTGGGCGGTCTAGCGCTGGCATTCACTTACCCGTTCATGAAGCGCTACACCTACTACCCGCAAGTGGTGCTGGGCGCGGCGTTCTCCTGGGGCATGCCGATGGCCTTTACCGCCGAGACCGGCGAGTTGCCAGCGGCGGCGTGGCTGCTGTGGATTGCCAACCTGCTGTGGACGGTGGGCTACGACACTTATTACGCGATGACCGATCGTGATGACGACCTGAAGATCGGCGTGAAATCCACGGCGATTCTGTTTGGCGAGGCGGATCGGGTGATCATCCTCAGCTTGCAGGCGCTGTCATTGGGCTGCCTGATTCTGGCCGGGTCGAAGTTCGAGCTGGGGATCTGGTTCCACCTCGGCCTGCTGGTGGCTGCGGGGTGTTATGCGTGGGAGTTCTGGTACACACGCAGCAAGGACCGCATGCGCTGCTTCCAGGCCTTCTTGCACAACCACTGGGCAGGGTTGGCGATATTTGTCGGGATCGTGCTGGATTACGCACTGCGCTAATGCATGACACCTGTGGGAGCGAGCCTGCTCGCGAAGGCGTCATGTCAGTCACCTCTGCGATAACTGACACATCGTTTTCGCGAGCAGGCTCGCTCCCACAGCGTCTGGGTTGCATCTATTTGGCCTTGGCGACTTTCCACGCGCCGTCCATTTTGCCGTCGCCGGTCATGTCGCCGGCCTTCTTGTCCATCACGAAGGTGTACAACGGCATGCCCTGGTAGGCCCATTGCATCGTGCCGTCGTCACGCTTGATCACCGTCCAGTCGCCCATGGATTTGTCACCCGCCTGCGCCATCAACGGCGGCCAGTTTGCCGCGCACTTGTCGTTGCACGCGGACTTGCCAGCGGAGTCCTTGGCGAAGGTGTACAGGGTCATGCCCTTGTGGTCGGTGTACATGCCGTCCTTCTCCATCGCCGGATCGGCCGCCATGGCCAGCCCCGGTATTGTCAGGGCGGCGGCCATCAGCAGGGCTTTGAAAGAAGCAGTCATCTGAGTCATGGAAACCTTCTTTTGTGGTTGTCAGGATTCGGACTTAGAGCTTAGTCGAGGATGGGTGCAAATGTTGCGGGCCTGAAATACTGTCACACGACTGCAATAATTCCGTTATCTAATGCGGCGCAAGACAGTTAAATGACAAGAGGATTAAGGCATGGTTGGCAGGAGCATTCTGATCGTCGACGACGAAGCGCCCATTCGCGAAATGATCGCCGTGGCGTTGGAAATGGCCGGCTATGACTGCCTCGAGGCAGAGAACTCGCAGCAGGCTCACGCCATCATCGTCGACCGCAAACCGGACCTGATCCTGCTCGACTGGATGCTGCCCGGCACCTCGGGCATCGAACTGGCCCGGCGCCTCAAGCGTGACGAGCTGACCGGGGACATCCCGATCATCATGCTCACCGCCAAGGGCGAAGAGGACAACAAGATCCAGGGCCTGGAAGTCGGCGCCGACGACTACATCACCAAACCGTTTTCCCCGCGTGAACTGGTCGCCCGCCTCAAGGCTGTGCTGCGCCGCGCCGGACCGACCGATGGCGAAGCGCCGATCGAAGTCGGCGGCCTGCTGCTCGACCCGATCAGCCACCGCGTGACCATCGACGGCAAACCCGCCGAGATGGGCCCGACCGAATACCGCCTGCTGCAATTTTTCATGACCCATCAGGAACGCGCCTACACCCGTGGCCAGTTGCTTGACCAGGTCTGGGGTGGCAACGTCTACGTCGAAGAACGCACCGTCGACGTGCACATCCGGCGCCTGCGCAAGGCCCTCGGCGACGCCTACGAAAATCTGGTACAAACCGTGCGCGGCACCGGCTACCGGTTCTCCACAAAAGCGTAAAAGCAGCTGCAAGTTTCCAGCTACAAGCGGCAAGTGAAAGCCGATCCGTTTTAGCTTGGAGCTTGCGGCTTGAAACTTGAAGCTGCGGCTAAGGACGCCCTCGTGAATCAAAACTGGCATGGCACCCTGATTCGCCACATGCTGTTGCTGGTCACCGCCTGCCTGGTGATCGGCCTGATCACCGGCTATTACGGCTGGAGCCTCGCGGCGGGTCTGGGCCTATATCTGGCCTGGACGCTCAAGCAATTGCTGCGTCTGCACGAATGGCTGCGCCAGCACCAACCCGACGAAGCGCCGCCCGATGGCTATGGTCTGTGGGGCGAGGTGTTCGACAGCATCTATCACCTGCAACGCCGCGACCAACGGGTGCGCGGGCGTCTGCAAGCGGTGATCGACCGGGTGCAGGAATCCACCGCTGCGCTGAAAGATGCAGTCATCATGCTCGACAGCGACGGCAATCTCGAATGGTGGAACCGCGCCGCTGAAACCCTGCTCGGCCTGAAGACTCCGCAGGACAGCGGCCAACCGGTGACCAACTTGGTGCGCCATCCGCGCTTCAAGGAATACTTCGAGCAGGACAGCTTTGCCGAGCCATTGGAAATCCCTTCGCCGACCAACGATCGCGTGCGCATTCAGCTGTACCTGACGCGCTACGGCAACAATGAACACCTGATGCTGGTCCGCGACGTGACGCGCATCCATCAGCTGGAACAGATGCGCAAGGACTTCATCGCCAACGTCTCCCACGAGCTGCGCACACCGCTCACGGTGATCTGCGGCTATCTGGAAACCCTGCTGGACAATGTCGAAGAAGTGAACCCGCGCTGGAGCCGTGCCCTGCAGCAGATGCAGCAACAGGGCGGGCGCATGCAGACACTGCTCAACGACCTGTTGCTGCTGGCCAAGCTGGAGGCTACTGATTACCCGTCGGACAACCAGCCGGTGCAGATCGACACCTTGCTGCAATCGATCACCAGCGATGCGCAGCAGTTGTCCGGGGCGAAAAACCAGCGCATCAGCCTCGAGGCCAGTGCCGGAGTGCTGCTCAAGGGCAGCGAAGCGGAGTTGCGCAGCGCGTTCTCCAATCTGGTGTTCAACGCGGTCAAGTACACTCCGGCCGAAGGCAACATCCGCATTCGCTGGTGGGGCGACGATCAGGGCGCGCACCTTAGCGTGCAGGATTCCGGCATCGGTATCGACAGCAAACACCTGCCGCGCCTGACCGAGCGTTTCTACCGCGTCGATTCCAGCCGCAACTCCAACACCGGGGGGACCGGCCTCGGCCTGGCCATCGTCAAGCACGTGCTGCTGCGCCACCGCGCGCGAATGGAGATCAGCAGCGTGCCCGGCCACGGCAGCACGTTTACCTGCCATTTCGCCCCGGCCCAAGTGGCCAGCGCACGGGCGATCAGCGCCACCGAGTGATGCCGCCCGGCACACGCCACTAGGCAATCGCACGGTCAGCCGCTACATTGGCTGACTTGTGCCTGCCTTTCAGGCGCTGTTTCTCCCTAATTTCGAATCACACGGAACCCGCAAAACTCCATCATGGACCCTTCCCCTGGCTTGTCCCTCGCGACCATTTTTGCCGACTTCGGCATGATTCTTTTTGCTCTGATCCTGGTTTTGCTCAACGGCTTTTTCGTTGCGGCGGAATTCGCCATGGTCAAACTGCGCTCGACCCGGGTCGAGGCCATCGCTGAACAACATGGCTGGCGCGGACACATCCTGCGCACCGTGCACAGTCAGCTCGATGCCTACCTGTCGGCGTGTCAGCTCGGCATCACCCTCGCCTCCCTTGGCCTGGGCTGGGTCGGTGAACCGGCGTTCGCGCATATTCTCGAGCCGCTGCTGAGCGCAGTCGGCGTCGACTCGCCCGAGATCATCAAAGGCGTGTCGTTCTTCACCGCGTTCTTCATCATTTCGTACCTGCACATCGTGGTCGGCGAGCTGGCGCCCAAGTCGTGGGCGATCCGCAAACCCGAGCTGCTGTCGCTGTGGACGGCGGTGCCGCTGTACCTGTTCTACTGGGCGATGTACCCGGCGATCTACCTGCTCAACGCCAGCGCCAACGCGATTTTGCGTATCGCCGGGCAAGGTGAACCCGGCCCGCACCATGAACACCATTACAGCCGCGAAGAACTGAAACTGATCCTGCACTCCAGCCGTGGCCAGGATCCGAGCGATCAGGGCATGCGCGTATTGGCCTCGGCGGTGGAAATGGGCGAGCTGGAAGTGGTCGACTGGGCCAATTCCCGCGAAGACCTGATCACCCTTGAATTCAATGCGCCGCTGAAGGAAATCCTGGCGATGTTCCGTCGCCACAAGTTCAGCCGTTATCCGGTGTACGACAGCGAGCGCCAGGAGTTCGTCGGCCTGCTGCACATCAAGGATCTGCTGCTGGAACTGGCCGCGCTGGACCACATTCCAGAGTCGTTCAACCTCGCCGAGCTGACCCGCCCGCTGGAGCGCGTGTCGCGGCACATGCCGCTTTCGCAGCTGCTGGAGCAGTTCCGCAAGGGTGGCTCGCACTTCGCCGTGGTCGAAGAGGCTGACGGCAACATCATCGGCTACCTGACCATGGAAGACGTGCTGGAAGTGCTGGTCGGCGACATTCAGGACGAGCACCGCAAGGCAGAGCGCGGCATTCTCGCCTATCAGCCAGGCAAGCTGCTGGTGCGTGGCGATACGCCGTTGTTCAAGGTTGAACGTCTGCTGGGCATCGATCTCGATCACATCGAAGCGGAAACCCTTGCCGGGCTGGTTTACGAAACCCTGAAACGGGTGCCGGAAGAGGAAGAAGTGCTGGAAGTCGAAGGCCTGCGGATCATCATAAAGAAGATGAAAGGGCCGAAGATTGTTCTGGCCAAGGTGTTGATGCTCGATTGATGGGAGTTTGGGGGGCTCTTGTGGCGAGGGGATTTATCCCCGTTGGACGGCGCAGCCGTCCCAAAACCATTGAATGCAGTCAGTTAGTACAGAGTTGCAATATTTGGGGCCGCTTCGCGGCCCAACGGGGATAAATCCCCTCGCCACAAAAACCCTCAACACCCTATCGCGCCTACTGCTTGCCCAACGCAAAGTTGGGCAACGCTCCCAGTGGCTGGTTGAACTGATAGGGAATCGACACCAGCCCCTCTCCGGTATTGCGCTGCACCACAAAGTGCAGGTGCGGGCCGCTGCTGTTGCCGGTGTTGCCCGACAGCGCCAGCGGGCTGCCGACCTTGACCCGTTGTCCTTCGCGCACACTCACCGAACCCTGTTTCAGATGCAGGTACACGCCCATGGTGCCGTCGTCGTGCAGCACCCGAACGAAATTGCCGGAGGCATCGGTACCGCGCCCGCTCTGTGAGTTCTCGGTCTTGACTACTACTCCCGCTCGCGCGGCGATGATCGGCGTGCCCACCGGCATGGCGATGTCCATGGCGTAGCGGTTCTTCGGCCCGTAGTGGCTGTATTGGCCGTTGGCGCCCTGACTCAGGCGAAACGGCCCGCCACGCCAGGGCAGCGGATAGCGATAGCTTTGCGCGGTGCCTGCGGGGTCGCCCAGCGAATACTGGAACTGCGGCGAATACACCAGCGGCTGGTCACGGCTGATCGCCGTCAGCAGCGCCAGCCGTGTGTTGCTGCGCGGCGGCAGCACGCGACGGATCGCCCGCGCAGGCACGCCACGCACATTGCTCGTGCCGATGAAGGCCAGGGCAACCTCGACCGGCGCGTACAGATCGTTGCGCGCAAACACCACGTCGACGCCCTTCTGCTTCTTGATGTCCAGGTACACCTGGCGGTCGAGGCGCTCGACCATACGGTCCTGAAACACGAACACCTTTGCGCCTTTGCTCGGGCGGTCGCTGTACGAGACCACGCCGTTGGCATCGGTGGATTTGTAGATGGTCATGGCCATCGCCAGCTGGGAGGCCAGGCAGAGACCGCAGAAAAACAGCAGGCGCGCGAGCATGGGCAAAAGTCTGTCGAAGGAAGGCCTGGGAATCAGCCTAGCAGCTGAGACAGACCAGGCTAGTCGCCAGATGTTTCAAATGATCGTCCCCACGCTCTGCGTGGGGATGCAGCCCGGGACGCTCTGCGTCCCCTGCACAGAGGACACGGAGCGTCCGGTTGAGGCATTCCTTTGCTGCGCGTGGGAACGATCAGAGCACGGGAGACAAGTGGTGTTTTGGCTGGCCCCTTCGCGAGCAGGCTCGCTCCCACATTTGGAATGCGTTCCAGGGTGGGAGCGAGCCTGCTCGCGAAGGCGGCCTATCGGGCGACGAAGCTTACGCGCCGGGTACGAAATGCTTCTGCGCCGTGCCCCGGGCGATCAGGCGCGAGATGTAGTCGAGCTTCTGCGCATCCTGGTCGACAAAGCGGAAGGTCAGTTGCAGCCAGTCGCTGTCGGCTTTTTGCTCGTGGGCGACGATGGCGTGCAGATAACCATTGAGGCGCGCGATCTCGGCGTTGTCGCCCTGCTCCAGATCGAGCACGGCGCTGTCGAGGATCTGCGGCAGGGTTTCGGTGCGCTTCACTACCAGCAGGGCTTCCTTGATGCTCAAGGCCTTGATCACGCATTGCTGAGTACCGCTCGGCAGGCGCAACTGGCCCTGACCACGACCGCCCACCGGCGCCTTGGATGCACCGGGCGCCTGAACTGGCGGGCTGTTGAGCAAACCGCGCGACGGCGCAGCGGCTGGAGCGGGTGCAGTAGCGGCAGCGGCAGGCCTGGCCGCAGCGCCGCCGACCACGGCAGGCTTGCCGCCGGTCAGTGCGCTCAGGGAATCGTTGCCGAATGCCGAATTCATCTTGGTCGGCGCGCTGTTCATCAAGGTGTCGAGCTTGCCGACCTTGTTCAGTGCCTGCTTGACCTTGGTCAGCAGCTGCTCGTTGGTGAACGGCTTGCTGACGTAACCGGATACGCCGGCCTGAATCGCCTGCACGACGTTTTCCTTGTCACCACGGCTGGTGACCATGACGAACGGCATGGTCTTGAGGTTGTCCTGCTCGCGGCACCAGGTCAGCAGTTCGAGGCCGGACATTTCCGGCATTTCCCAGTCGCACAGCACCAGGTCGAAAGCCTCTTTGGCCAGCATGGCCTGGGCCTTTTTGCCGTTGATGGCGTCCTCGGTGCGGATCCCCGGGAAGTAATTACGCAGGCACTTTTTCACCAGGTCACGAATGAACGAAGCATCGTCCACGACCAACACACTGATCTTGCTCATCCAACACCCCTATTAAAATCCCGGCAAGCATAACGCTGGCTGATGGCACATTGCCAAAACTCTTCAGTCACGCCGGGACTTTTCGTTCGCGGGTGCTGCTTTTAATTCGAATCCGCTTCTGAAAAGCAGAAACAAAAACGCCCGGCCAGAGGGCCGGGCGCTTTTCTCAGGCAATCTTACTTATCGTCAGCTTCGCCCGGAACATTAGCGGTTTCAGCGCTTGTGCCTTCAACTTCTTCTTTCATGCGCTTGAGGCCCATGTGGCGCACGTCGGTGCCGCGCACCAGATAGATCACCAGTTCGGAGATGTTGCGCGCATGATCGCCGATGCGCTCCAGTGAACGCAGGACCCAGATGATGCTCAGCACCCGCGAGATAGAGCGCGGGTCTTCCATCATGTAAGTGGCCAGCTCACGCAGGGCGGTTTTGTATTCGCGGTCGATGATCTTGTCGTACTGCGCCACCGACAAGGCCAGATCGGCGTCAAAACGCGCGAAGGCGTCCAGCGCATCACGAACCATGTTGCGCACCTGGTCGCCAATGTGACGGACCTCGACGTAACCGCGCGGCGCTTCACCTTCTTCGCACAACTGGATGGCGCGGCGGGCGATCTTGGTGGCTTCGTCGCCGATACGTTCGAGGTCGATCACCGATTTGGAAATGCTGATGATCAAACGCAGGTCAGAGGCTGCCGGCTGACGACGGGCGAGAATGCGCAGGCATTCTTCGTCGATGTTGCGTTCCATCTGGTTGATCTGGTCGTCGATCTCACGCACCTGCTGAGCCAGGCCGGAGTCGGCCTCGATCAGCGCCGTGACCGCGTCGTTGACCTGCTTCTCGACCAGCCCGCCCATGGCAAGGAGGTGACTGCGCACTTCCTCCAGTTCAGCGTTGAACTGCGCGGAAATGTGATGGGTAAGGCCTTCTTTGGAAATCATTGTTCGCTCCGCGAAAGTTGCAAGCTTCAAGCTGCAAGCTTCAAGCAGTTATGTATAAGTCCTGATATCGCACCAATTATTTCTTGCCGCTTGAAGCTTGCGGCTTGCCGCTGCTGCAATCAGCCATAGCGACCGGTGATGTAGTCTTCGGTCTGCTTCTTCGCCGGATTGGTGAACAGAGTATCGGTGTCGCCGAATTCCACCAGTTTGCCCATGTACATGAACGCGGTGTAGTCGGACACCCGTGCCGCCTGTTGCATGTTGTGGGTAACGATGACGATGGTGAACTTGGACTTCAGCTCGTAGATCAGCTCTTCGACTTTCAGCGTCGAGATTGGGTCGAGAGCCGAGCACGGTTCGTCGAGCAGCAGCACTTCCGGCTCAACCGCGATGGTACGGGCGATCACCAGACGCTGTTGCTGACCACCGGACAGGCCGAGGGCCGAGTCGTGCAGACGGTCTTTGACCTCGTCCCACAATGCCGCGCCTTTCAACGCCCACTCAACGGCTTCGTCGAGGATGCGCTTCTTGTTGATGCCCTGGATGCGCAGACCGTAGACGACGTTCTCGTAGATGGTCTTCGGAAACGGGTTGGGCTTCTGGAACACCATGCCGACGCGACGACGCAGTTCGGCAACGTCTTCGCCCTTGCGATAGATGTTGTTGCCGTACAGGTTGATCGCGCCCTCGACACGGCAGCCGTCGACCAGATCGTTCATCCGGTTGAAGGTACGCAGCAGCGTCGACTTACCGCAGCCGGACGGGCCGATGAACGCGGTCACACGCTGCTTCGGGATGTTCATGCTGACGTCGAACAGTGCCTGTTTGTCGCCGTAGTACAGGCTCAGGCCCGGCACTTCGATGGCGACGGTTTCCTGCGCCAGGTTGAGGCTCTGCTTGTCGCGGCCCAAGGCAGACATGTTGATGCCGTGGCTGTGTGTTTCGTGCTGCATGGGAGGCTCCCTGTGCTAACAAATTCGGTTCGGTTTTGTAGGAGTGAGCCTGCTCGCGATTCAGGCGCTGCGGTTTGTCTATGAAACCGCGGTGATGCCTTCGCGAGCAGGCTCGCTCCCACATAAAAATCAGTGCTGCAAAATCAGCTATCCAGTGCTTTGTATTTTTCGCGCAGGTGGTTGCGGATATACACCGCCGACAGGTTCAGCGTCGCGATCACCAGCACCAGCAGCAGCGCGGTGGCGTACACCAGCGGGCGGGCTGCTTCGACGTTGGGGCTCTGGAAGCCGACGTCATAGATGTGGAAGCCCAGGTGCATGATCTTCTGGTCCAGGTGCAGGTACGGGTAGTTGCCGTCCACCGGCAGCGACGGCGCCAGTTTCACCACACCCACCAGCATCAGCGGCGCCACTTCACCGGCGGCACGGGCGACGGCGAGGATCATCCCGGTCATCATGGCCGGGCTGGCCATCGGGATAACGATTTTCCACAGCGTTTCCGCTTTGGTCGCGCCGAGGGCCAACGAACCTTCACGCACGGTACGAGGAATCCGCGCCAGACCTTCTTCGGTCGCCACAATCACCACCGGCACTGCCAGCAGCGCCAGGGTCAGCGAGGCCCAGAGCAGGCCCGGCGTGCCGAAGGTCGGTGCCGGCAGTGCTTCAGGGAAGAACAAGCGGTCGACCGAGCCACCCAGCACGTAAACGAAAAAGCCCAGGCCGAACACGCCGTAAACGATCGCCGGTACGCCGGCGAGGTTGTTCACCGCGATACGAATGACGCGAGTCAGGGTGTTCTGCTTGGCATATTCGCGCAGGTACACCGCTGCCAGCACGCCGAACGGTGTAACGATCATCGCCATGATCAGGGTCATCATTACGGTGCCGAAGATCGCCGGGAAGATCCCGCCTTCGGTGTTCGCTTCACGCGGGTCGTCCGAGAGGAATTCCCAGATCTTGCTGAAGTAGAAGCCGACCTTGGTCAAGGTACTCATGCCGTTCGGCTGGTAAGCGTGAACCACTTTGCCCAGACCGATTTCGATTTCCTTGCCGTTGGCGTCACGGGCGGTCAAGGCGTCGCGGTTGAACTGTGCATGCAAATCAGACAGACGTGCTTCGATGTCTTTGTAGCGCGCGTCCAGCTCGGCGCGCTCGGACTCCATGTCCGCTTGTGCGGTGGCGTCGAGTTTGCCTTCCAGCTCCAATTTGCGCCCATGCAGTCGGATGCGTTCGAGGCCGGCATTGATCGCGCCGATGTCGGTTTTTTCCAGCGTTTTCAGTTGAGCCGCAAGATCGTTCACACGGTCGATGCGCGCTTGCAGTTCAGGCCATGCGGCCTCGCCTTCGGCGATGACCTTGCCATCCTGTTTGACGTTGACCAAATAGCCGTAGAAGTTGCCCCACTCGCGACGCTCGATCGCCATCAGCTCGGGCGGCGTGGTCTGCTTGGTCAGCCACTCGCCGACGATCCAGGTGAAGTCGTTGCCGTTCAGGTCACGGTTGCCGACCTTGATCAGCTCGCGGGTCATGAATTCCGGACCTTCGTCCGGCACCGGCAGACCGGCGCTCTTCAGACGCGCGCGCGGCACTTCTTCTTTCTGCACCACTTCGCCGATCACCAGGTGATTGGCCTGGCCCGGTACGTCGTAATGCGCGTGGATCAGGTCCGCCGGCCAGAAGTGACCGAGACCGCGCACGGCAATCACCGCCAACAGGCCAATGGTCATGATGACCGCGATGGACACCGCGCCACCGCTGATCCAGACGCCCGGGGCGCCGCTCTTGAACCATCCTTTCAGGGAGTTCTGTTTCACAGACTTCTACCTTTGCTTAAAGCGACGAGTATTTCTTGCGCAGACGCTGACGAATCAGTTCTGCCAGGGTGTTCATGACGAAGGTGAACAACAGCAGCACCAGCGCCGAGAGGAACAGCACGCGGTAGTGGCTGCCGCCGACTTCCGACTCGGGCATTTCCACCGCGACGTTGGCGGCCAGGGTGCGCAGGCCTTCGAACAGGTTCATCTCCATCACCGGGGTGTTGCCGGTGGCCATCAGCACGATCATGGTTTCGCCGACCGCACGGCCCATGCCGATCATCAGCGCCGAGAAGATGCCCGGGCTGGCGGTCAGGATCACCACGCGGGTCATGGTCTGCCATGGCGTCGCACCCAGGGCCAGCGAACCCAGGGTCAGGCCGCGCGGCACACTGAACACGGCGTCTTCGGCGATCGAGTAGATGTTCGGGATCACCGCGAAACCCATGGCCAGACCGACCACCAGGGCGTTGCGCTGGTCGTAGGTGATGCCCAGGTCATGGGAGATCCACATGCGCATGTCGCCGCCGAAGAACCAGTTCTCCATGAACGGGCTCATGTACAGCGAGAGCCAGCCCACAAACAGGATCACCGGAATCAGCAGCGCACTTTCCCAGCCGTCCGGGACTTTCAGGCGGATCGATTCAGGCAGGCGGCTGAAGGTGAAACCGGCGACCAGAATGCCGATCGGCAGCAACATCAGCAGGCTGAAGATGCCCGGCAGATGCCCTTCTACATATGGAGCCAAGAACAGACCGGCGAAGAAACCGAGGATCACCGTCGGCATCGCTTCCATCAGTTCGATCACCGGTTTGACCTTGCGGCGCATGCCCGGGGCCATGAAGTACGCGGTGTAGATCGCAGCGGCGACGGCCAGTGGCGCGGCCAGCAGCATGGCGTAGAACGCGGCCTTCAGAGTGCCGAAGGTCAGCGGCGAGAGGCTCAGTTTCGGTTCGAAATCGGTGTTGGCGGCGGTCGACTGCCAGACGTATTTAGGCTCGTCGTAGTTCTCGTACCAGACCTTGCTCCACAGCGCGCTCCACGAAACTTCCGGGTGCGGGTTGTCGAGCAGCAACGGCTGCAGCTTGCCGCCGGCTTCGACGATCACTCGGTTGGCGCGCGGCGACAGACCGAACAGGCCCTGGCCTTCAACCACCTGATCGACCAGCAACGTGCGGTGTGCGGTGCTGTGGAACACGCCGAGCTTGCCGCTGGCATCGAGGGCGAGGAAGCCTTTGCGGCGCTCTTCGGCAGCGATTTCAACGATCGGCGTGGTGCCCATCTGGAAGGTGCGGATCTGCTTCAGACGCTGCTCGCCATCGGTATCGCGAGCCATGAACCACTGGGCCAGACCGCCCTTGGAATCGCCGACGATCAGCGAGATACCGCCGACCAGTTGCGCGGTGGCGGTGACTTGGGCGTCGGCATTTTCCAGCAGTTTGTAGCGCCCGTTGAGGCTCTTGTCGCGCAGGCTGAACACGTCGGCCTGAGCACGACCGTTGACCACGTACAGCCACTGCTGGCGCGGGTCGACGAAGATGTTTTTCACCGGCTCGGTCATCTGCGGCAGATCGATGCGCGTCTGCTCGTTGGTGACTTCGCCGGTCATCATGTTTTCTTCGCTGGTCAGCGACAGCACATTGAGTTGCGAGCCAGTGGAGCCGACCAGCATCAGGGTCGAATCGGTGGCATTGAGGCTGACATGCTCCAGCGCGCCGCCGCTTTCGTTCAGTGCAATTGGCGCCTCGCCATAGGGATATTCGATGGCCGGGCTGATGGTTTTCTTGCCATCGGGGTAGCTGACTTTATAGGTATGACGGAACACCAGCGCCTGACCGTTGGACAGACCCACGGCCACCAGCGGATGACCCGGCTGGTCTTCGCCAATAGACGTCACGGTAGCGCCCGCAGGCAGCGGTAGATCGACACGCCTCAATTCAGCGCCACTGTCGAGATCGAAGAACAGCGCCTGGCCCTTGTCGGATACACGCATGGCCACCTGATTCTGCTCTTCGAGCGAGATCATCAGCGGCTTGCCCGCGTCCTGCATCCAGGCCGGGGTGATCGAGTCTTTCGCGGTCAGGTCGGCGCCTTGAAACAGTGGCGCAACGACGTAGGCGAGGAAGAAGAAGATCAGGGTGATGGCCGCGAGCACCGCCAGGCCGCCGACGAGGACGTACCAACGGGTGAAGCGATCCTTGAGCGCGCGAATGCGGCGCTTGCGTTGCAGCTCAGGCGTATTGAAATCAATGCGCTTGGGAGGGGAAGACGTAGTCATTGGGGAATTGGCCAGATCATTCATGCGCACACCCTAGCGATCCTGTATGACAGAAAGATGACAGTGCAGTGACGCAGCAAATCCGCCAGCCGGAAGTCCGGCAGCGGAGTCGAGAATTCGAGGTTGTGAAACCTGTGCAGGAGCTGTCGAGGGAACCGAGGCTGCGATCTTTTGATCTTGCGATCAGAGGCCAGATCAAAAGATCGCAGCCTCGTTTCACTCGTCAGCTCCTACACGGTTCCAGCAGGTCCGGGGGGTTGCCCCGGATCTGCGGTGTTACTTCTTGGCGACAGCGCCGCCTTCTTGCAGACCGAGGTCAGCCAGTGCTTTGGCAGCAACCTTGGCAGGCAGCGGGATGTAGCCGTCTTTCACTACCACTTCCTGGCCCTGTTTCGACAGCACCAGCTTCACGAACTCGGCTTCCAGCGGCGCCAGAGGCTTGTTCGGGGCTTTGTTGACGTAAACGTAGAGGAAACGCGACAGCGGATACTTGCCGTTCAGGGCGTTTTCTTCGGTGTCTTCAATGAACTCGCCGCCTTCTTTCTTGGCCAGGGCTACGGTTTTCACGCTGGCGGTCTTGTAGCCGATGCCCGAGTAGCCGACGCCGTTAAGCGAGCTGCTGATCGACTGCACCACCGACGCCGAACCTGGTTGTTCGTTGACGTTCGGCTTGTAGTCGCCTTTGCACAGGGCTTCTTCCTTGAAGTAGCCGTAAGTGCCGGACACCGAGTTACGGCCGAACAGCTGAACCGGCTTGTTGGCCAGGTCACCGGTCACGCCCAGGTCACCCCAGGTCTTGACGTCAGCTTTGGCACCGCACAGGCGCGTCGAGGAGAAGATCGCATCGACCTGAGCCATGGTCAGGTGCTTGATCGGGTTGTCCTTGTGCACGAACACGGCCAGAGCATCCACGGCAACCGGGATCGCCGTCGGCTTGTAGCCGTACTTCTGCTCGAAAGCCTGCAGTTCGTTGTCCTTCATCTTGCGACTCATCGGGCCCAGGTTGGCGGTGCCTTCGGTGAGTGCAGGTGGCGCGGTGGAGGAGCCAGCGGCCTGAATCTGGATGTTGACGTTCGGGTATTCTTTTTTGTAGTTCTCGGCCCACAGGGTCATGAGGTTGGCCAGGGTATCGGAACCGACGCTGGACAGGTTGCCCGACACACCAGTGGTCTTGGTGTAGCTCGGGATAGCAGGGTCAACAGCGGCGAACGCGTTGGCAGTCGCAACGCCAGCAGCGACAAAAGTCATTGCCGCCATCAAACGCTTCAGTTTCATGCCTTACTCCTAGCAGATAGGGTGTGTTAAGTCGGGGCCAAGTATCAGCAGGCCATGTGAACACTCTATGGCTGAAATATGACAATTGGATGAAAGGCCAGCATCGGGTTTTGCTGGATGATTTGTGGCGTCCCCATTCGCGAGCAGGCTCGCTCCCACAATTGAAATGCATTCCAACTGTGGGAGCGAGCCTGCTCGCGAAGTGGCCGGTATTGGTGGAGTAGATCCTGGGCTTTAGCGCCCCTTCTTCCAGAGCCAGGCGCCTACCAGAATCCCCATCCCGCACAGCACTGCCACATAGTAGGCAGGCCCCATTGCACTTTCCTTCAGCAGCAGGCTCACCACCATTGGCGTCAGGCCACCGAAGATCGCGTACGCGACGTTGTAGGAAAACGACAGGCCACTGAAGCGAACCACCGGCGGGAACGCCTTGACCATCACGTACGGCACCGCGCCGATGGTGCCGACCAGCAAACCGGTCAATGCGTACAGCGGGAACAACCAGTCCGGGTGGTCGGCGAGGCTGTGGTAGAAGGTCCAGGAGCTGATCAGCAGACCGAGGCAGCCAAAGACGAAAACGCGACCGGCGCCGAAGCGATCGGCCAGCGCGCCAGCGCCAATGCAGCCGAGGCTGAGGAAGACGATGGCCAGGCTGTTGGCTTGCAGCGCCGTGGTCGGCGAGAAGTGGTAGACCGTTTGCAGCACGGTCGGGGTCATCAGGATCACCACGACGACGCCAGCCGAGAGCAGCCAGGTCAGCAGCATCGAAATCGCGATGGCGCCGCGATGGTCACGCAGCACCGCGCGCAACGGCACTTCTTCGGCCAGTGCCTTGCGCAATTGCAGTTCGGCGAACACCGGTGTCTCGTGCAGCCAGCGGCGCAGGTACACCGAGAACAGGCCGAACACGCCGCCGAGCAGGAACGGGATCCGCCAGGCGTAATCCGACACTTCGGCTGGCGTATAAATGCTGTTGATTGCCGTGGCGACCAGCGAGCCGAGGAGGATGCCGGCAGTTAGGCCACTGGTGAGCGTGCCGCAGGCATAACCGATGTGCTTTTGCGGTACGTGTTCGGAAACGAAGACCCACGCTCCCGGCACCTCACCGCCAATAGCGGCGCCCTGGATCACCCGCATCAGCAGCAACAGGATCGGTGCCCAGATGCCGATCTGCGCGTAGGTCGGCAGCAGCCCCATGATCAGCGTCGGCACGGCCATCATGAAAATGCTCAGGGTGAACATCTTCTTGCGCCCCAGCAGGTCACCGAAGTGCGCCATGACGATGCCGCCCAAAGGACGCGCCAGATAGCCGGCGGCGAAGATGCCGAAGGTCTGCATCAACCGCAGCCACTCGGGCATGTCGGCCGGGAAGAACAGCTTGCCGACGACGGTGGCGAAGAAGACGAAGATGATGAAATCGTAGAACTCCAGCGCCCCGCCAAGGGCGGACAGCGACAGAGTCTTGTAGTCATTGCGGGTCAACGGTCGTGCGGGTTGCTCGGGCTGCGCGAGGCTCGAAGGCGCTGTGGTCATGGCAAGGGCTTCTCTTATAGTCGAATCTGTCGCCACAACAACGCTGGCGGTGGCTTGGACAGGTTCGGCACCATAGCAAATTGTTCGAAAAAGCACATAGAGGCGCGTAATTGACGGTCGAAATCAGAACCGGGTGGTCGTCGCGGGGTCTATCGACCGATATACTCGCCACCTGCGCAGGATTTGTAAGAGGTTGCTGTGCGAAAACGTTGTTGGCCCGTCCTTTGCTCGGGATTTAGCCTTTTTCGCAGAGTTTCCCTTTAGGCGCCTGATGGAAAACGTGACGAACGCAGTGTGTTCGGTGTTGAATCGTTTTTCTTGAAGACGGCTACCACTCGCAATACCCACGAAGAGTCATGGGTCAGAGGCCCCTCGGCATGATAGAGCTCGAACAAGAAGATCCGATCCCACAGGGCGACCTGGCCCTGCAAATCACCGCACTTCCCCGCGAAACCAACGGCTTTGGCGATATTTTCGGCGGCTGGCTGGTCGCGCAGATGGATCTGGCCGGCACCGCCATGGCCAGCCGGGTGGCCGGTGGCCGCGTTGCCACTGTCGCCATCGACCGCATGGCGTTCCTCGTCCCGGTCGCGGTCGGCGCGCAGTTGTCCTTTTATACCCAGACCCTGGAAATCGGACGCAGCTCGATCCAGATGATGGTCGAAGTGTGGAGCGATGACCCACTCTCCAGCGAATGGCGCAAGGTCACCGAAGCGGTTTTCGTTTTCGTCGCCATCGACGGCAGCGGTCGCACCCGTTCGGTGCCGCCACGCGCGCGTTAAACCTCGCGACCGTTTTGCGGTCGATAGTCGTCCCCAGTGTCTGATCGAGAGTTGCCCATGAACACGCCCAACGTGGAAGCCGTGAAACAGGATGAACTGAACTGCTGGCGCATCCGCCACGGCAAGGCCGAAGTGCTGGTGGCCCAGCAAGGCGCGCACATCCTCAGTTATCAGATCGACGGCCAGCCGCCGATCATCTGGCTCAACGACAAGGCCGAGTTCAAGACCGGCAAAAGCATCCGCGCCGGCGTGCCGGTGTGCTGGCCGTGGTTTGGCAAATTCGAACGCAACCCGAGCAGCGTGCAGGCCATGTATACCGGCGAGCAGCCGGCCCCCGCGCACGGTCTGGTGCGGGCGATGGACTGGGAGTTGGGCAACATCGAATCAGAGGCTGACGGCATCAAGGTCGAATTCAAGCTGCCCTACCCGGAAGGTGGCCTGCCGGGCTGGCCCCACGAAGTCGATCTGACCCTGACCCTGCATCTGGCGGATCAACTGCAATACAGTCTGACCAGCCATAACCGGGGGACTGACAGCGTCAAGCTGAGTCAGGCGCTGCACACCTATTTCGCCGTGAGTGACGTGCGTAATGTGCATGTCGACGGCGTGGCCGGGCTGAAATACATCGAGACCCTGGACGACTGGAACACGGCCAGCCAGAGCGGCGATCTGCATTTCGCCGGCGAGACCGACCGCATCTACCTCGACGTTCCGCCGCAATTGAGCATCGTTGATCCGACCTGGGAACGACGCATTGTGCTGACCTCTACCGGCTCGCGCACTGCGGTGATCTGGAACCCGTGGATCGACCGCGCCGCCGCACTGCCGGACATGGACAACGATGGCTGGCAACGCATGCTGTGCATCGAAACGGCGAATGTGATGGATGATCTGGTGACCCTGGCGCCGGGTGCGAGCCATACCATGGGTGTCAGCGTAGCCGCTACGCCGTTCTAAGCTCTAGCGCAATACAAAAGGGCAAAGAGCCCCGTGGCGAGGGGATTTATCCCCGCTGGGTCGCGAAGCGGCCCCCGCTTTTTTTTAAATCAAAAGCTGGGGCCTGCTGCGCAGTCCAGCGGGGATAAATCCCCTCGCCACAGATAAATCCCTTCACCACAGATAAATTCCCTCACCACAAAGGCTCGCTCCCAAATTTATGTGCGGCGCGCTTTAGAGGTCAGCCTCCTGCACCACCCGCACCTTCTCCGCCTCCAGCGCATACGCCGCATCCGCCAGGTCATTACTGACCTTTTCGATTTTAAGCGTGCCGGTCACCCACAGCGGTGTGTAGATGTCCTCCAGCTTCAACCCTTTTGGATACCGCACCAGCACCAGTTGATTCGGCGGTGGTGGCGGCACGTGGATGCAGGCGCCCGGATACGGCACAAGGAAGAACAGCGTGCTGCGGCCCTTGGCATCCGACTCAAGCGGCACCGGGTAACCACCGATACGGATGTGCTTGTCGTTCATTGACGCCACGGTTTTCGTCGAATACATCACCGCTGGCAGACCCTTGGCCTGCTTCATCCCGCCCTTCTCGGTGAAGGTGCCGGTGGCTTCGGGGGAGTTGTGGTCGATTTCCGGCATGGCCTCAAGGGCCTTTTGATCCGACTTGGGCATCAGTTCCAGCCAGTCGGTTTCCGGCAGTTCGCCGGCGTGGGCGAGATAGCTGCCCAGCAAGAGGAGAGTCAACAGAAGACGGCGCATGAAGGTGCTCGGCAGGCAAAGGAATGGACGGTGAGTCGCCGCGCATTCTAGCCCTCCCGGCCGCGCTGGCCGAGAGGGCTTTGTCGCTTTCGATCAGTTCTTTTTGATCAGACCGTAGATCACCAGCAACACGACAGCGCCGACCAGTGCGCCGAGGAAACCCGCGCCCTCGCCCGCCTGATAGATGCCCAGAGCCTGGCCGCCGTAGGTGGCCGCCAGCGAACCGCCGATACCGAGCAGGATGGTCATGATCCAGCCCATGCTGTCATCGCCCGGTTTCAGGAACCGAGCCAGCAGGCCGACGATCAAGCCGATAAAGATGGTTCCGATAATTCCCATGGCATTTCCCTCTGATTTGGAAGATATGCGAAAGACTAGCCAGTGTTTCGCATCCTGCCATGAGAGAACGGCGGCCCCTGAATGGTTCCGCCGCGGCCACATGAAACTGTTTTACTCGGCGATCAGCGCTTCGACCTTGATGATCTGCGCTTGCAGGGTGGCCATGTCGGCGCAGCGCAGGTTGGCGTGGCCGACCTTGCGTCCGGCCTTGAAAGCTTTGCCGTAGTGATGCAGATGGCAGTCTTCGATGGCGATGACTTTCTCCACCGGCGGCACTACGCCGATGAAGTTGAGCATCGCGCTCTCGCCGACCTTGGCGGTCGAACCCAGCGGCAGGCCGGCCACGGCGCGCAGGTGGTTTTCGAACTGGCTGCACTCGGCGCCTTCGGTGGTCCAGTGCCCGGAGTTGTGCACGCGCGGGGCGATTTCATTGGCTTTGAGGCCACCGTCGACTTCGAAGAACTCGAAAGCCATCACGCCGACGTAGTCGAGGTGCTTGAGCACGCGACTGGAATAATCTTCCGCCAGCGCCTGCAACGGGTGATCGGTGCTGGCAACCGACAGCTTGAGAATGCCGCTGTCGTGGGTGTTGTGCACCAGCGGATAGAACTTCGTTTCACCATCGCGGGCACGCACCGCGATCAGCGACACTTCGCCGGTGAATGGCACGAAGCCTTCCAGCAGGCAGGCAACGCTGCCCAGTTCGGCGAACGTACCGGCCACGTCTTCCGGTTTGCGCAGGACTTTCTGACCCTTGCCGTCATAACCCAGGGTGCGGGTTTTCAGCACGGCCGGCAGACCGATGGAAGCGACGGCGGCATCCAGGTCGGCTTGCGACTGGATGTCGGCGAAGGCCGGGGTCGGAATGCCGAGGTCTTTGAACATGCTCTTTTCGAACCAGCGGTCACGAGCAATGCGCAGGGCTTCGGCGCTCGGGTAGACCGGCACGAATTGCGAAAGAAACGCCACGGTTTCGGCCGGGACGCTTTCGAATTCGAAGGTCACCAGATCGACTTCATCGGCCAGTTGGCGCAGATGATCCTGATCGCCGTAATCGGCCCGCAGGTGTTCGCCCAGCGCGGCCGCACAGGCGTCCGGCGCAGGGTCGAGAAAAGCGAAGTTCATCCCCAGCGGAGTGCCCGCCAGGGCCAACATGCGACCCAACTGGCCGCCACCGATTACACCGATCTTCATCTCAACAACCTCAGGCAATACGTGGGTCTGGATTGTCCAGGACGCTGTCTGTCTGCTCGGCACGGAAGGTTTTCAGTACCGCGTGAAATTGCGGGTGCTTGGCGCCGAGGATGCTCGCCGAGAGCAGTGCGGCGTTGATTGCGCCAGCCTTGCCGATGGCCAGGGTGGCAACCGGAATGCCAGCTGGCATCTGCACGATCGACAGCAGCGAATCGACGCCCGAGAGCATGGCCGACTGCACCGGCACGCCCAGCACCGGCAGGTGGGTCTTGGCCGCACACATGCCTGGCAAGTGGGCTGCGCCACCGGCACCGGCGATGATCACCTCAATGCCGCGGCTTTCAGCCTCTTCGGCGTACTGGAACAGCAGATCCGGGGTGCGGTGGGCAGAGACCACCTTGACCTCGTACGGGATGCCGAGCTTTTCCAGCATATCGGCGGTGTGGCTAAGGGTGGACCAATCGGACTTGGAGCCCATGATCACGCCAACCAGTGCACTCATCGTCGCGCCTCTTCTCTCTGGAGCGCCCGCAGGCGCGTCATAAAACAACAAGCCACGCAGGTTGCGTGGCTTGATTGTACGAAAAATGGCCGGACGTGCCGGCCGAAGGCCGCGCAGTATACCGCAAAGAAAGCAATAAACAGCCCCCGAAACGACCATCTGTCAAATGAGCGAAACGCCCGGTTTTATTGACCTTGAGGTCAGCGAAAGAACACCGCAAAAATCCCCCTGTGGGAGCGAGCCTGCTCGCGAAAGCGTTGCGTCAGACGATACCTCAGCGCCTGAAACTCCGCATTCGCGAGCAGGCTCGCTCCCACATTCGATCTTCATCAGCTTCAAGCGCTTTGTGCGGCGCCACCTTCTAGTTTTCGCCACAGCAACCGCACGTTGGCCTTGCGCACCAGGGCGCAGCGGTACAGGCGGATCTCCAGCGGCACATGCCACTGCGGGCCGCCGCACACCACCAGTTCACCGCGAGCCAGTTCGGCGCGTACGCTCAGTTGCGGCACCCAGGCAATGCCGAGGCCTTCCAGGGCCATGCTTTTCAGGCTGTCGGCCATCGCGGTTTCGTAGATCGTGGTGAAGCGCAACTGGCGCTGGCGCAGCAAGCCGTTGACCGAACGGCCGAGAAACGCCCCGGCGCTGTAAGCCAGCAACGGCACGCTGGCCTCGCCTTCCAGATCGAACAGCGGTTTGCCATCCAGATCTGCCGCGCACACCGGCAGCATTTCGGTCTGGCCCAAGTGCAGCGACGGGAAAATCTCCGGGTCCATCTGCATCGCCGAATCCGGGTCGTAGAACGCCAGCATCAGATCGCAGCCACCTTCACGCAAAGCGTGCACGGCGTCGCCAACGTTGGTCGCCACCAGCCGTGTGGCGATGTTCAGCCCTTCGTTGCGCAACTGGGCGATCCAGCGCGGGAAAAAGCCCAGCGCCAGCGAGTGCGCCGCTGCGACTTGCATGACCTCGCCCTGCCCGCCTTCCAGATGATGCAGGTGGCGCAGCACTTCACCGAGTTGTTCGACCACGGTGCGCGCAGTCACCAGAAACAACTGCCCCGCCGCCGTCAGTTCGACCGGCGTGCGCGAGCGATTGACCAGAGTCAGCCCCAGCGCCGCTTCGAGGCTGCGGATCCGCCGACTGAATGCCGGCTGGGTCACGAAGCGCCGTTCGGCCGCCTGAGAGAAGCTGCGGGTGGCGGCCAGGGCACTGAAGTCCTCGAGCCATTTGCTTTCCAGATTCATCACGTCCTCCCGGACACGCACCAAAACAGGTCACACGTCTGCCGCACAGGCGGCGTCACACGGGCATTATGCCGAATGTGCATAGGGCAGTGCTGAACAGCATTGGCCCAAAAATCCCCACAAGCCTAGCATTCGCAGCGTTCCGGCACAGACCGGGTCCTTATCGAGATGATTTCTATCATGTCCTCCGCTGCATCTTTCCGCACAGAAACCGACCTGCTTGGCGCCCTCGAAGTACCGGCCCATGCGTATTACGGCATCCAGACCCTGCGAGCGGTGAATAACTTCCGCCTCTCGGGCGTTCCGATTTCGCATTACCCGAAACTGGTTGTGGGCCTGGCGATGGTCAAACAGGCCGCCGCTGACGCCAACCGCGAGCTGGGTCACCTGAGCGAAGCCAAGCACGCTGCCATCAGCGAAGCCTGTGCGCGATTGATCCGCGGCGATTACCACGAAGAGTTCGTGGTCGACATGATTCAAGGTGGCGCCGGCACCTCCACCAACATGAACGCCAACGAAGTGATCGCCAACATTGCTCTGGAAGCGATGGGCCACGAGAAAGGCGAGTACCAGTACCTGCACCCGAACGACGACGTGAACATGGCGCAGTCGACCAACGACGCCTACCCGACGGCGATCCGCCTGGGTCTGCTGCTGGGTCACGACGCGCTGCTGGCCAGTCTCGACAGCCTGATTCAGGCCTTCGCGGCCAAGGGCAAAGAGTTCGACCACGTCCTTAAAATGGGCCGTACCCAGCTGCAAGACGCCGTGCCGATGACCCTCGGCCAGGAATTCCGTGCCTTCGCCACCACCATGGGCGAAGACCTCGCGCGTCTGAAGACGCTGGCCCCGGAGCTACTGACCGAAGTCAACCTGGGCGGCACCGCGATCGGCACCGGCATCAACGCCGACCCGCGTTATCAGGCACTGGCTGTTCAACGTCTGGCTTTGATCAGCGGGCAACCGCTGGTACCGGCCGCCGACCTGATCGAAGCGACCTCCGACATGGGCGCGTTCGTGCTGTTCTCCGGCATGCTCAAGCGCACCGCGGTCAAGCTGTCGAAGATCTGCAACGACCTGCGCCTGCTGTCCAGCGGCCCACGCACCGGCATCAATGAGATCAACCTGCCGGCGCGTCAGCCAGGCAGCTCGATCATGCCCGGCAAGGTCAACCCGGTGATCCCGGAAGCCGTGAACCAGGTCGCGTTCCAGGTCATCGGTAACGATCTGGCGCTGACCATGGCAGCCGAAGGCGGCCAGCTGCAACTGAACGTGATGGAGCCGCTGATCGCCTTCAAGATCCTTGACTCGATCCGCCTGCTGCAACGTGCCATGGACATGCTGCGCGAGCACTGCATCGTCGGCATCACCGCCAACGAAGCGCGCTGCCGTGAACTGGTCGAGCACTCGATCGGTCTGGTCACCGCACTGAACCCGTACATCGGCTACAAAAACGCCACCCGCATCGCCCGTATCGCCCTTGAAAGCGGCCGGGGCGTGCTGGAACTGGTGCGCGAAGAAGGTCTGCTCGACGAAGCCATGCTCGCCGACATCCTGCGCCCGGAAAACATGATTGCCCCGCGTCTGGTTCCGCTCAAAGCCTGAGCCGACGCGAACTTGTAGCACCGCTCACCAGGTCGAGGGACTAGACACCTCTCACCTTTTGAGGGCTTGGGGATTTTGTCCCCGAGCCCTTTTTTTTAACTTCTTTGCGGGCAGGACGTTAGATGCTTTGTGTATTCGATACCGCCAAGATCGCAGCCTTCGGCAGCTCCTACAGGATTGACGTGCACCTGTAGGAGCTGCCGAAGGCTGCGATCTTTTGATTTGCAGCAACCTCGTTTCGTCGCTTGCACCACTACCGTGCAGACGGGCGCGCCACTGATCGGTATAGTGCCGCCCCTCTTCGCGTGAGCGGTCGTCGGTAACGAGGCCATAACCCATGCGAAACCCGAACTAATAACAAAACCCGCGATATGGATCCGGGACGAAACCTTCGCCTCACCCGTCGTGCCGCGCGCAGACCGGTGTAACACGATGTTTCTCCGATCCAGCATTTGCACCCACAAAAAACAGCGAGGATAAATCCATGCTCGAAGTCATCAACGACTTCCTCTCAGGGAAAGTACTGATCGTGCTCATTGTCGGGCTCGGTAGTTACTTCACGATTCGCTCGCGTTTCGTTCAACTGCGTCATTTCTTCCACATGTTCGCGGTGTTCCGCGACAGCCTCAAAGGCAGCGCCGGGCAACTCAGCTCGTTCCAGGCCTTGATGCTCAGCCTCGCCGGCCGCGTCGGTGCAGGCAACATCGCCGGTGTCGGCATCGCCGTAACTCTCGGTGGTCCGGGTGCGGTGTTCTGGATGTGGGTGACCGCACTGGTCGGCATGTCCAGCAGCTTCTTCGAGTGCACCCTGGCCCAGGTCTACAAGCGCGCGGATGGCGACGGCCTGTACCGTGGCGGTCCGGCCTACTACATCCAGCACGGGCTCAAGCTCAAAGGCATGGCGATAGTGTTCTCCGTTCTGCTGCTGGTCACCTACGGCTTCGCCTTCATCGGCCTGCAGTCCTACACCGTGACCCACTCGCTGCAGAACGCCTTTGACTTCAACCCGCAACACACCGGTATCGTCCTGGCGGTGCTGCTGGCCATCACCTTTATCGGCGGGATCAAGCGCATCGCTTCGGTCTCCGACCTGCTGGTACCGATCAAGACCCTGGCCTACATCGGCGTGACCCTGTACGTGATCGGCACCCAGATCGAACACGTGCCGGCCATGCTGGAAACCATCTTCAAGAGCGCCTTCGGCCTCGACCCGGCCTTTGCCGGCCTGCTCGGCAGCGCCATTGTCATGGGCGTGAAGCGTGGCGTGTTCGCCAACGAAGCGGGCCTGGGCAGTGCGCCGAACGTGGCCGCCGTGGCCGCCGTCAAGCACCCGGGCGCGCAGGGCGTGGTCCAGGCTTTCAGCGTATTCCTCGACACCTTCGTGATCTGCACCTGCACCGCGCTGCTGATCCTGCTGTCGGGCTTCTACACCCCGGGTTTCGAAGGTGACGGCATCGTCCTGACCCAGAACTCGCTGGCCGCGGTGGTCGGTGACTGGGGTCGCATGTTCGTCAGCGTCGCGCTGTCGCTGTTCGTCTTCACCTGCATCCTCTACAACTACTACCTGGGCGAGAACAGCTTGCAGTTCCTCAGCCGCAACCGCGCCCTGCTGATGCTGTTCCGCGGCCTTGTGCTGGCGCTGGTGGTATGGGGTTCGATGCAGGACCTGACGACGGTGTTCGCCTTCGCCGACATCACCATGACCTGTCTGGCCTTCGTCAACCTCGTGGCCCTGGCCATGCTGTTCAAGGTCGGCCTGCGGGTGATGCGCGACTACGACGAGCAGCGTCGCGCCGGCGTCAAACAGCCAGTGTTTGATTCGAGCAAATTCGCCGATCTGGATCTGGATCGCAACGCCTGGCCGGTGAACCCGCCAGCAGCGGCGGGCCAGACTGAAACTGCGCCGCAAGGCGTACCTGCAGCGCAACGCTGACAGGTGAATGACGGGCGCATCCCCTGCGCCCGTCAGTTATTGTGATGCAATAACTTGTAGGAGTGAGCCTGCTCGCGATGGCGGACTTTCAGCCAACATCATTGTTGAATGACACACTGCTTTCGCGAGCAGGCTCGCTCCCACAGGGCCCTCATCGTTTCGGAGAATCCTATGAGCTCGTCGACCTATCCCGCCGCTCAACACGTCATGGTGCTCTACACCGGTGGCACCATCGGCATGCAGGCCAGCGCCAACGGTCTGGCCCCGGCGTCCGGTTTCGAAGCGCGGATGCGCGACTACCTGCACAGTCAGCCTGAGCTGGTAGTGCCGCAGTGGCAATTTCGGGAAATGTCGCCGCTGATCGACAGCGCCAACATGACCCCGGCCTACTGGCAGCAACTGCGCGAAGCGGTGGTCAATGCCGTGGACGTGCAAGGCTGCGACAGCGTGCTGATTCTGCACGGCACCGACACCCTGGCCTACAGCGCGGCGGCGATGAGTTTTCAGTTGCTCGGCCTGCATGCCCGCGTGTGTTTCACCGGTTCGATGCTGCCGGCGGGCGTGACCGACAGTGATGCCTGGGAAAACCTCGGCGGCGCGCTGGTCGCCCTCGGCCAGGGCCTGGCGCCAGGCGTGCACCTGTACTTCCACGGCGAACTGCTGGCGCCGACCCGCTGCGCGAAAGTGCGCAGCTTCGGCCGCCATCCGTTCAAACGCCTGGAGCGTCAGGGCGGTGGTGTGAAGGCGCCTTCGATTCCAGGCGCGCTGAACTACAACCAGCCGAAGCAACTGGCGAAAGTCGCGGTGTTGCCGCTGTTTCCCGGCATCAGTGCCGAAGTCCTCGACGGCCTGCTCGACAGCGGCATTCAAGGTCTGGTGCTGGAATGCTACGGCAGCGGGACCGGGCCGAGCGATAACCCCGAGTTCCTCGCCAGCCTTGGCCGTGCACGGGATAACGGCGTGGTGGTGGTGGCAGTGACGCAATGCCATGAAGGCGGGGTCGAGCTGGATGTCTACGAGGCTGGCAGCCGCTTGCGGGGTGTTGGCGTGTTGTCCGGTGGCGGCATGACCCGCGAGGCGGCGTTCGGCAAGTTGCATGGCTTGCTGGGAGCCGGGCTGGAAACGACTGAAGCGCGACGGCTGATCGAGCTGGATTTGTGTGGTGAGTTGATCTGAGCACGGCGCTGGATTGCCCCTCACCCTAACCCTCTCCCAGAGGGAGAGGGAACTGACCCTGTTGTCTTGCGCTATATACCGACCTGATAAACAGTGTCGATTATGGATTCGGCGGCGGTGTCTCACGTCGGTGTATTTCTGCAATATCCCCCGTTCGGCCCCCTCTCCCTCTGGGAGTGGGCTGGGGTGAGGGCCTGCGGCATGCAACTTGCTGCGTTCCAGCCACCTCCAGGCTGGAAGATCCCATGCTCCACTCCCACCTCACCACCCTCAACGCGGTCTCGCTGATCCTCAACACGTTCAAGGCCGAAGGCCTGTCGAGCGAGGCGCTGCTGGCCGGCAGCGGCATCGTGGCGGCGGATCTGCAGCGGGCCGATACGCGCATCACCACCCATCAAGAGATGCAGGTCTGCACCAACGCGGTCGCGCTCAAGCGTGACATCGGTCTCGAATTGGGCCGGCGCATGCACGTGTCCTGTTACGGCATGCTCGGTTACGCCCTGCTGACCTGTGCCACCTTCGGTGACGCTTTGCGTCTGGCAATCCGTTATCCGGCGCTGTTGGGCACGTTGTTCGAACTGAGCCTGGAAGACGATGGCGAGCAGGTCTGGTTCGTCGCTGCTGATTACCGTGAAAGCGCGGCGATGGCGGTGTTCAACGCCGAATTCTGTCTGGTGTCCCTGAAAGTCATCTGCGACGACTTGCTCGGCCATTCCCTGCCGCTGCGCGCCACGCGCTTCGAACATGCAGCGCCGGACTACCGCGACAGCTACGCCGAACCCTTTAACTCGCCAATGCACTTCTCGGCCAAAGACAACGCCTTCGCCTTCGACCGCCACTGGCTCGATCAGCCGCTGCCGCTGGCCGACGCGATCACTCATCAGGCCATGGCCGAACGTTGCCGCAAGCAGAATCTTGAGTTCACTGGACGTCAGGCCTGGCTGGGGCGGATTCGTCAGTTGCTCAGCGCACAATTGAATGCCGCGCCGGGGCTCGAGGGGCTCGCGCAGCAAATGAAGTGCTCACCGCGCACCCTGCGCCGGCATTTGAAAGACATGGGCAGCAGCTATCAGGAACTGCTCGATGAACTGCGCTTCGAACGGGCCAAGCAGATGCTGTGTGAGGACCAGTTACCAATCTATCGGATCGCCGAGACGCTGGGCTTCAGCGAGACCGCGAGTTTCCGTCATGCGTTTGTGCGCTGGAGTGGCGTGGCGCCGAGTCAGTTCAGATCCTGAAGATCAAAAGATCGCAGCCTTCGGCAGCTCCTACAGGGATCGGTGAGCTGCCGAAGGCTGCGATCTTTGGTTGTGAGGGGCGAATTGCGGTCAGAGGTTTTGGCCATATCGATCCCCTTTTGGCCGCTCCCGACGTTCTCCGATTCAAACTGCGCCGCAACACTGAAAGCCACCGAATCAGCCTTGCGGAGAACAACAAATGCTGACGATCTACTCAGACGATCACCACTTGCACCATGGCCGCTGCGAACTCATCGATGGCCAGCTCAAGCCGTGCTTCGAAATGCCGTCGCGTGCCGACCACGTACTGCAACGCGTGCAGAAGCAAAACCTCGGGGCGGTCGAAGCTCCGAAGGATTTCGGCCTGGAGCCAATCGCGCGCATTCACAGCCGTGACTATCTGGAATTTTTCAAAGGTGCATGGCAACGCTGGACCGAGTTCAACACCGACGGCGACTTGCTGCCTTACACCTGGCCGGCGCGCACGCTGCGTGCGATCAAACCGACCAGCCTGCATGGCCAGCTCGGTTATTACAGCTTCGACAGCGGCGCGCCGATTACCGCCGGCACTTGGCAAGCGGCCTACAGCGCGGCGCAAGTGGCGCTTACCGCGCAGGCTGAAATCCAGCGTGGCGCACGCGCGGCCTTCGCGCTGTGCCGTCCGCCGGGACATCACGCCGCCAGCGACTTGATGGGCGGTTATTGCTACCTCAACAACGCCGCCATCGCCGCTCAGGCCTTTCTCGATCAGGGCCACAAGAAAGTCGCGATCCTTGACGTCGACTACCACCATGGCAACGGCACCCAGTCGATTTTCTACGAACGCAGCGACGTTCTGTTCACTTCGATCCACGGCCACCCGGAAGCGGAGTTTCCGTTCTTCCTCGGCTACGACGACGAGCGCGGCGAAGGCGCCGGTGAAGGTTTCAATTTCAACTATCCACTGCCGGCCGGTTCCGGCTGGGATGTGTGGAGCGCGGCGCTGGATCAAGCCTGCGACGAGATCGATCGCTATGGCGCGGACATCATCGTCGTCTCCCTCGGCGTCGACACGTTCAAGGACGATCCGATCTCGCAGTTCAAACTCGACAGCCCGGATTACCTGGCCATGGGCAAGCGCATCGCCGCCCTCGGCAAGCCGACCCTGTTCGTCATGGAAGGTGGCTACGCGGTGGAGGAAATCGGCATCAACGCAGTGAACGTGCTGGAAGGTTTTGAACAATGAAAAAGCGACTGATCGCCTCGGCGCTGTGCGCGGCTCTGCTCAGCGCTGGCGCCCACGCCGAAGAACGCACGCTGCGCGTCTATAACTGGTTCGACTACATCACGCCCAAGGCGCTGGACGACTTCAAGGCACAGAACAGCCAGACCAAACTGATCTACGACATCTTCGACACCAACGAAGCACTCGAGGCCAAGCTGCTCACCGGCAACTCCGGCTATGACGTGGTGGTGCCGTCCAACGTGTTCCTCGCCAAGCAGATCGAGGCTGGAGTGTTCCAGCCGCTTGATCGCAGCAAGTTGCCGAACTGGAATCATCTCGATCCGAAGCTGATGAAGCTGATCGAAGCCAATGATCCTGGAAACAAATTTGCCGTGCCATACATGTACGGCACCATTCTGATCGGCTTCAACCCCACCAAGATCAAAGCAGCCCTGGGCGATAACGCGCCGGTAGACAGTTGGGACCTGATCTTCAAGGAAGAGAACATCAGCAAGCTCAAGCAGTGCGGCGTCGCCCTGCTCGACTCACCGTCGGAGATTCTGCCGCTGGCTCTGCAACACCTGGGCCTGGACCCCAACAGCAAGAAGCCGGCGGATTACGCCAAGGCCGAAGCGCTGCTGATGAAGATTCGTCCTTACGTGACCTACTTCCATTCGTCCAAGTACATGGCCGACATCGCCAACGGCGACATCTGCGTGGCCGTCGGTTATTCCGGCAGCTTCTCGCAAGCGGCCAACCGCGCCAAGGAAGCGAAAAACGGCGTGGTGGTGGAAATGCGCTTGCCCAAAGAAGGCGCTCCGATCTGGTTCGACATGCTCGCCATTCCCAAGGGCGCGAAGAACACCGAGGACGCCTACACCTTCATCAACTATCTGCTGCAACCGGCGGTGATTGCCCCGGTCAGCGATTTTGTCGGCTATCCGAACCCGAACAAGGACGCCACCGGCCTGGTCGATCCAGCCACTCGCAACAACCCGAACCTGTACCCGACCGACGCGGCAATGAGCACGCTCTACACCTTGCAGCCGCTGCCTCGGGATGCCGAACGCGCACGCACGCGAGCGTGGACGAAAATCAAGTCCGGGACCTGAAACCGGCTCGTTTGCTCAAGACCCGCCTCGGCGGGTCTTTTTTTGCCTGGCAGCTTTATCTACCGCACGGGTCGCTGTTGCGCCTTTTAACTTGCCCTGCTCCGCCGCCCTTGCGGCGTCCCGACAGAGCAGGAAACCACCATGACCGCCATTCCCAAAGCCAGTGCCGTCGATATCGTGACTCAGCTGGTTACTGGCCCCTCACTGCAGGAAGTCGCTTCAAAAACGCTGCGCGATGCCCTCAAGACGCTGTATCCGAATCTCGACATAGACCCGCGTCTGGCGATGGTCGTGCAACCCACCTGGGCCATTGTGGATGGTCGAGTCGTACCCGACGGGTATCAGGCTGGATCGCTGACCAACGCCCTGGTGCGGCTCGGCCTGTCCGGCACCACGGTGACGTACCTTGATGGCGAGCATTATCTGACCCTGCAACCCGGCATGCCCGCACCCGCGCATCTGCCGGTAAAGATCGATGCCATCGGCCTGTTGCTCAACGAACTGGCGCCACTGCTGTTCATCGCCTACAAGGAGCAGCACGTCGAATACTGGGACGAGTTCACCTACCCCGGGCAACCGCGCTGGCAGCAGTTGTCCGAGGCACTGCGCAACCTGTGGAACGTCGATGCCAGCGTCGGCTGGGACGCTGACGAGATCGCCATGGCCCGGGCGATTTTCAAACAGCCCGACCCGCAACAACGCCTGGCCCCCGCCCCGTACTCGGCAAAGGCATATCTGATTGACCTCGATCGCGGTAGCTCCGACAAGTCATCGCACTTGACCCTGGTCGATGCCGCAGTAGTGATCGGCACAATCGCAGACCGCAAGTTGATTCTCACCCACGCGGTCACCCAGGGCTTTCAGCGTTTCGATTCACTGGAGGAGCTCGGCGAGGCTCTGCTGCGGATATATGGCGCAAGCGCCTCGGGCGAAGATCTCAAGTGGCGGCTGGTCGAACCCCAGGGCAATTTCTTCGACCAGCAGGCGTGCACGCTGATTTCCATGGAAGCGGATGCCTTGGGCGAAATCAGTTTTTTTCAGGATTCCCCTGGTAAACGCGTCTATCCGCATACCGGCACGGCCGGCAAACCGGCTCAACCGACACCGCGCCTCGAAGCGCACTTCGAGCGTTTGCAGCCGATGCTTCCGGACTGGCTGAACGACGCACTGCCCATGGATCAGACGCGTTACAGCCGGCACCTGCTGGATCTGACAACGCTGCAGCACGAGAACAACGGCAAATCCTTTCAAAGCGAAATCACCAGCCTGCAGGCGTTCACTCGTGCAGCGCTGATCAAACAGATTCTCAAGGAGCAGCCCGGCGCCAAAGACGTGAACATCGACAACATCGAAATCACCATCACCAGTCTCGTGGTCTGGGGCACGTTTGTATTGCCGGGAAATACTCAGGCTCAGACATGGACGCTGACCGAGCTTGCCCTGCAAAACCTCGCAGGCCTGCCGTTGGGCAACAAGACTGTGCGGTACAAGGATGGCAGCCCGGTACCCGAGTGGATGAGCGCGACTTTTCTGGAAAAACTGGTCAGCACGGTCGACATCGGCAAGACCTACCCGGCGCATCTCAAGGCCATGCTGCTAGACGACCCCGTGCAAGCGCCGCTGTTGCAAGGGCTCTACACCAGTCAGTTGCGCATTGAGCTGCCATTGCTGGCGTTGCAGCACAAGATCCGGGGTAGAGCCGGCCTCGATGAATCGGGTTATCGATACGTGGTCGCCGCATTCGCCACGACTGGCGCGGAACGCTACGTCGATGGCGAGGAAATCGTCATTCGCCCTTTGGCCTTCGTCGCTCATCGCAGCCGCTCCACCGCAGACACTGTCGACAACATGTATGTCATAGGCCCGCGCGATGCCGACAAAGGACCGTGCGTGCTGTATCGACCGCTGTTCGACAAGACTCTGCTGCAATATCCGGGGCCCGCGAATCTGCTTTTTGCGATCCAGCATTCGCGACATTTGCGTGACTCGGTACTGGCCTGGTTGCCGGACGATGTGCGCTTCAATTACAGCCAGTTCGTCTTTACCGCCAGGCTGCCGTCGGTGTGGACGATCCCGCAACTGATGATCAATCCGACCACTGCGCTGGATATGTCAGGCGCGGTCGCGCTGGGCACTCAGGTGATCGCCAGCGATGTCCTCGCAACCCTGCACGAACGCAACGTCAAGGCGCTTGTCACTAAAGCCGACCGGCAGTCGGTCTCCGATGCCGAAGCACGCTGGGCCTCGCTGAAACAGGGCGGTTGGGTGATGCTCAATGCCGCGCTGCCGTTCCTGGGCCGCAGCGTAGGCACAGCGGCGTGGATCTGGCAGATCATGGATGATCTGCAGGAAATCACCGACGGCGCCAACGAGCAATCGGGGAAGATCGCCTGGACGGCCATCGCCGATATTCTCCTGGCGCTGGGCATGGTGCTCGCCCACCGTGCGGCGGTGGGCGATGCGCCATCGACACCCGTGGCCACGGAGCTCGAAGAGGATGCAGCGACGACCAGACCTGCCGCCAGAATCGTCAAAGCGCTGCGCCAGCCCGATATCACCGGCCCGCAATTAACCCAATTCCATGGCACATCAATCGACAGCATCACGGCGCTGAAACGATCCCCGACGGCACTCGCCACGCTGTTGGACGGGTTCGAGGTCGGCAAGCCCGAAGCCCTTGGCGCAGCCACCCGGGAAGGCGCGTACCGAGACCTCTACGCCCACGCAGACAAATGGTACGCCCGGGTCGGTGAGCGCTGGTTCGAAGTCGCGCGCAACGCGCATGGCGATGTGCACATCGTCGATACGCGTCAGCCCACCCGACCAGCCGGGCCCAGGCTTGCCTATACCGCCAATGGCCAATGGCCAATGGGTGATAGATCTGCGTTTGCGCCTGCGCGGAGGCGGGCTGGAGGACGGGCGCAAGGTGGCGCAAGGCAAAAAAAACCAGGAGGTGGCCGTATTGTCCGAGCAGATCACCGCGTTCGATTTGACGATGGAGAGCAAAGGCAGCCTTCTCGATACCGAACGCAACAGCCTGCGCGATGCCCCTGCGCAGGCACGCGAACAAGCGCTTGCGCAGTACCTCGCCACGCTCGATTCACAGCACAACGAATATGCCGCGAACATTCAGCTGATCAAGACACTCAACTGCAAGCAATCGATTCCCAACTACCGCACGGTCATGCCGGAGCGGTTGGACATGCAGTTGTTTCTGGGGCAGGAGTGGCTCAGTAATAACGCTTCGGATTACCAGCAACGCGTGCTGAGGGTGCAGGCGATACTGGACGACGAACTGCGCGGCGAATCGCAGGCGGTCACCTCTGCGTTCGAACAGTTGAACGATGCCACTCAAACCATTATCGAGAAAATGGAGTCGGCTGAAGCCTGCCTGGATGAACTGACCAGGCTGGGACCTGATGGCCTGGAGATAAAGCAGAAATACAACATCAGCCTGGCGCCCTACCCGCTGGATGATCTGAAGACTCTGCAGATCAGTCTCGGCCAGTACACCTGCATCAAACCCGGCGATTCCACCGCTCATGTCGAGGCACAACAAGCGCTGGCCAGTCTGTTCGAAGATGCTGCGCTGAACGTTCAGAGTTCGCGGGACCTGAGCGCCGATGAAAGCCTCAGTGATCTGCGCATACGCATCGACGCCCTGAGTCAGGTGAGCGAACAGTTCGCTTCCGTGGACAAGCGTTTCGATGACCTGGCGAGTGAATATTCCGAACACATACACACGGAACGACTCAGGCAATTGCAGGCGCGCGTGGCCGCATTCAAGGATAGCGCCGACAACCGACTCGCCGATCTGTTGCGCTACCGGCATCTACTGGTGCCGCAAGCCGGTCCGTCGAGACCCTCAACGTCAGCTTCGAATCGGCAGATCATCAAGACACGCAACAAGGGCACCCTGGTCGGCCAGCGGAAAAAAAGCCTCGACGGCAAGAACACCGATCTGGTCGAAGTCGGTACGGCGCTGACGAGAGTGATCGCGACATTCAAGGAGGAATCGCCAGGTATCTGGGTCGAGCAGAGTGCACGGCCTGCACCGTTGCCTAAAGCCCGGCCCAACCTCAACAAGAGCATCAGCGAAGGGCAGGCATTGATCGACGGGCTGGCGGCGTTTCATCGGCGCATCGAGGCGCGTCTCAAACGCGGCTCGCGCATCCCCGTGGAGGTCGAAGAGGAATACCACAACCACGCCACCCTATTGCGCAAAGCCTGTGCGGCGATCGATGAAGCGTTAACGGCGAGTAACCTCACCGCTGCTCTGCATGAACCGTCCGAAGAGCTCAACCACAAGCTCGACGCTGCGGCTACGACACTGGAGCAAAAAGGCACCAGCACGCGAATCCGCCTGGTCAAGCAACAACTGCCAACAGCTGCCGGGGTCGAGTGGCTCAAGGACAAGGGCGAAGTGAGCATCTCGAAAACCCTGACCCGACGGCGTCTGAGGCGCCATCAAAACGATTTTCTCGACGAGTATCAGATTCGTGATGCGCATACCGACAAGGTCCTCTGCTATGCGCATTTCCATTACAGCAGCGTCGACGCGCCCGTTGGTGCATTTGTGCGTGGACATATGAAAACGCTCGCTCAGCACCGCATGGGGGGCGTCGCCGAAATAACGGGTGTGGATAATCAAAGGCTGATTGAAATCCATCGCAGCGAAATTTCCAGTCGCAGCGCCGAAACGCTGTTCTTCAATCTTGCCAAGCCTGCCGCAGACGCGACAGCGCCGCTTTGATCGCAGGCTCTGGTACGGCGGCAAAACCCAGCACCAGGCCGGCGCGCTGATCCATGGGCGTAGTCGAGTCGGGTAACCAGTAGCTGCTCAGGCCGTTGATTTCGACATCGACATCAGCGGCCTGAGCGATCAATTGCTGCTCGCGCTCGATGCTGTCCACGGCGACGGTCAGGTGCAGCCCGGCTGAAACGGCCGGCAACTGACCGACACCGGCGACCGTCGGCCAGCCTTCGAGCAGGCAGTTGCGTCGGCTCAGCGCAGCCCGGCGCATGCGGCGGATATGCCGCTGGAAATGCCCGGCAGCCATGAATTCGGCCATCACCGCTTGGGTGCTGACTTCCGAATGCCGCACATCGACGGCGCGGCGTTGCGCAAACGCGTCGACCAGCGCTGGCGGCAGCACCAGATAACCAAGGCGCAACGCCGGAAAAGCGACCTTGCCGAAGGTGCCGACGTAGAGCACACGCCCCTGACGATCAAGTGCGGCCAACGGCGCCAGCGGTGCGCCGGTGTAGCGGTACTCGCCGTCGTAATCGTCTTCGACGATCCAGCCGCCGACCCGCTCGGCCCAAGCGAGCAATTCCAGACGCCGGGCCAGACTCATCACCACTCCGGTCGGGTACTGATGAGACGGCGTGACATAAGCCACCCGACAATCGCTGAGCCGGGCCATGGCGCTGCAATCAATGCCGTCGCTGTCTACCGCCACCCCATGCAATTTCGCCCCCGCCACAGCGAAGGCATGCCCGGCCGCGCGGTAGCCCGGATTCTCGATCGCCACACCGTCCCCCGGCTCGACCAGCAACTGTGCACAAAGGCTGATGCCCTGCTGCGCGCCACTGGTGATCACAATTTGCTCAGCCGTGCACTGCATGCCGCGCGAGCTGCGCAAATACGCAGCAATCATGCCGCGCAGCCGCGCGTCACCGGCCGGGTCGCCGTAACACAGCTGCTGTAAATCCGGTTTACGCCAGAAAGCCGCGTTCAGCTTGGCCCAGACCTCGAACGGGAACAGATCAAATGCAGGCACACCCACCCGAAAAGCGCGCGGCGGACCGCTCGGTGGTCGAGGTAAATGGTGCTTTTCAATGCGAGAAAAGCCACCACTGTGGATAACTTTGCTGGATGAATTCACAGGTAAATCCAGCCAATTTGTGGATAAGGCTGTGGGTAAGCCTGTTGACAAGCCTGTGGATGAATTTGTGGATATTTTTTTCTTCGACGTGGCTGTCTGAGCCAATTGCGCCACGTAAGTACCGTCGCCGACGCGCCCTTCGATAAAGCCCTCGGCATACAACTGATCGTAGGCGCGCACCACGCTGTTACGGGAAATGCCCAGCGCCGAGGCCAGGTCACGGCTGGCCGGCAATCGCGTGCCACTGGCCAGACGTCCATCAAGCACCCGCAGGCGCAAAGACTGATAGAGCTGGCGACTCAGGCCCTGACGGCGATCGAGTTCGATTCCGGCCGGATTGAAAGGCATCGACAAGGGTGGCAGATCAGGCATGGCGAATGGACCTATGAAATGGCTCGGCAATGGCTCTTACAACGGACCAATAGCCTGCCTAGGATGCAGGCATTCGCCAAGGAAAATCTGTCCATGTACACGCCACGCGCCTTTGCCATCGAAGACTTGTCCCAACTGCACGAACTGATCCTCGCCACGCGCCTGGCCATTCTGGTCAGCCACGGTGACAGCGGATTGCAAGCCAGCCACGTGCCGGTGCTGCTGCATCGCGAACAGGGCGAATACGGCACGCTCTACGGCCATCTGGCCAAGGCCAATCCGCAGTGGAAAGACCTGCGTGACGGCGCCGAGGCCATGCTGATCTTTGCCGGCCCAGACGCCTACGTCAGCCCGGGCTTCTATCCGAGCAAGGCCGAGCACGGCAAAGTCGTGCCGACCTGGAACTACATCGCCGTGCACGCCTACGGTCATGCCGAGACTTTCAGCGACGGCGGGCGCCTGCTCGACATTGTCAGCACCCTGACCGACCGTCATGAAGCGGGCCGCGCGCAGCCGTGGTCGGTGGACGATGCGCCAGCCGAATACATCGACGGCATGCTCAAGGCCATCGTCGGGTTTGCCATTCCCATCGACCGCCTCGAAGGCAAACGCAAGCTCAGCCAGAACCGCAGCGCTGAAGACATTGCCGGCGTGCGCGAAGGCCTCGCCGCCAGCCCCGACGCCAACGACCAAACCCTTGCCAGCCTGATGCGCTAAGGATCTACCCATGACCCAGATCGACATTCGCCCGGTCAGCGCCAATGACCATGCCGCTTGGCTGCCGCTGTGGCAGGCGTACCTGCGCTTTTACAACACGGAACTGCCGGACGCCGTCACCCAGAGCACCTGGCAACGCTTGCTCGACCCGAATGAACCGACCCACGCCGCACTCGCCTGGGCTGAAGGCAAAGCGCTGGGCATGGTGCATTACATCTATCATCGCTCGAACTGGAGCATCGAAAATTCCTGCTATTTGCAGGATCTGCTGGTGGTGCCGGAAGCCCGTGGCACCGGTGTCGGTCGGCTGTTGATCGAGCATGTCTACGCTACCGCCAAGGCCGATGGTTGCTGCAAAGTCCACTGGCTGACCCATGAAACCAACGCCACGGCGATCCAGCTCTACGAGCGCATTGCCGAACGTCCGGGCTTCATCCAGTTTCGTAAAGCCCTTTAAGGAGACGCGCACATGACTGCTTCACTCGCTGACTGGAAAGGCGTCCCCGCCCCCTCCGCCACCCTGCTCGAGGGCCGTTTCATTCGTCTGGAAAAACTCGACCCGGCGCGTCATGGCGATGAGCTTTACGCCGCCCTCGAAGGGCCGGGTGCCGATCCGAAGCTTTGGGATTACTTGCCTTACGGTCCGTTTCCCGAGCGCAGCGCGTTCAACGACTGGCTGAACAATCATGCAGCCAACAGCGACCCGTATTTCTTCAGCATCATCGACCGTGCGACTGGTCAGGTGCAAGGCATCCTCAGCCTGATGTCGATCGTCCCGGCGCAGGGCCGCATCGAAATCGGCCACGTCACTTTCGGTGCGCCAATGCAGCGCTCGCCGAAAAGCACCGAGGCGGTGTACCTGCTGGCCAAATATTCGTTCGAGCTGGGTTACCGACGCCTGGAATGGAAGTGCAACAACGGCAACGCCCGCTCCAAATACGCGGCCGAGCGTCTGGGCTTCAGCTTCGAAGGCGTGTTTCGCCAGCACATGGTGGTCAAGGGGCAGAACCGCGATACCGCGTGGTATTCGATTCTGGATGCGGAATGGCCAGCGATTGGTGCTGGGTTCGAGCGCTGGCTGAGCGATGAAAACCAGACGCCTGCTGGCCAACTCAAAGGTCTGGCCGAATGCCGTAGCTGAACTTCACGGATACCCTTGTGGGAGCGAGCCCGCTCGCGAAGGCGGTGTGTCAGTCACCGCAGATGTTGACTGACTGACCGCTTTCGCGAGCAGGCTCGCTCCCACAATGGGCGGGGTCTTTCTTAACAACGCAGTTCTTGCGCCAGCACCGCAATGTGCTCCGGGCCGATCCCGCAGCAGCCACCCAGATGACTGGCGCCGCGCTGTTGCCAGTCCAGCGCCCAGTGCAGATATCCCGGCGGATCAAGATCGTCACGCAACGGGTCGAGCCCGTCATTGGCCGTGGCTTCTTTCGGTTGCGGAGGAAACGCGTTGGCATACGCGCCGATATTGATCCTGACGCCGAGACGCTCAAAGGTTGCGCGCGCCGCGTCGATTGCTGCGCCAATCACTTCAGGCTGACTGCAGTTGAACAGCAGGGTTTCGACGCCGAGTTCAGCCGCCACCGCAGCCGCTTCGGCCACTGGCTCGCCAGAGCGCAGGCGCGGCACTTCATCGGTGTCTTCATCCTTGAGCGTGAATGACAGCCAGAACGGTTTACCGTCCTTCGGCAGCCCGGCGTGGATAGCGCGGGCCTCGACGATCGAGCTTTGCGTTTCTGCCAGCCACAGGTCCACATGCGGGGCCAGCCCCGTGACCAGCGGCGTCAGCAGCTCGCTCACGCGATCCGCTTCGAACAGATCCGGACGATACGAACCAAACAGCGGCGGCAACGAACCGGCAACACGCACTGGCTTGCCGGATGCCTGCACCGCCCGCCGCGCCAACTCCCCCGCCAGTGCCGCAAGCGCCTGGCCTTCAGCCGCAAAACGCGCCTCGCCAATGTGAAATGGCACCACCGCGTAACTGTTGCTGGTGATCACGTCGGCGCCGCTGTTGATGTAAGCGGCATGCACCGCCTCGACCGCCTGCGGCGCTTCACTCAGCGCCAGTGCCGACCACTCCGGCTGGCGAAATGGCGCCCCGGCGCGTTGCAATTCACGGCCCATGCCGCCATCGAGAATGACCGTACTTGCTGCGCCCATATGCTTTTCACTCATATGCTTATGAAAATAACTCACTATCAGAGTCGTTCTTATAACTATTTAATACGCACCACTCGGTTAATAACAACCTCTTTTTTCAACAGGAAGCGACTGTGAAACTCCAACCGCTATTGGCCCTGGGCCTGCCCATTCTGGCCTCCACCCAAGCCTTCGGCGGCGCGACGCTGGACCGTGTCGAACAGAAAAAAGAGCTGGTCGGCGTGCTCATGGAAAGCTATCCACCCTTCTCATTTCTCAATGAGCAGAATCAACTCGACGGTTTCGATGTCGACGTTGCCAAAGCGGTGGCGGACAAGCTTGGCGTCAAACTGCGTCTCGAAACGCCGTCCTGGGACGTGATCGCCGCCGGTCGCTGGAGCGGGCGCTACGACATCTGCATCTGCTCGATGACCCCGAGCAAGGCCCGCGCAGAAGTGTTCGACTTCCCGGTCGAGTACTACGCCTCGCCAGCGGTAATCGTGGTCAATGCCAAGGACGATCGCATCCACAGCGCCAAGGATCTGAGCGGCAAAAAGGTCGGCCTGACCAGCGCCTCCAGCTACGAAAGTTATCTGAACAAAAATCTGGTGATCGAAGGCGCCGAGGATACGCAGTTGCAGTATCCGTTCGAGGATGTGCAGATCGCCCCGTACGACACCGACAACGTCGCCTTCCAGGATCTGGGCCTGGGCGCCGGCGTGCGCCTGGATGCAATCCTTACCAATCTGGTCACCGCACAGCCGCGCCTGAATCAGGATCAGCGCTTCAAATTGGCCGGCGAACCGCTGTACTCGGAACCGAACTCGGTGGCCATCGAAAAGGGTGACCCGCAATGGGACGCCAAGGTGCGCGAGGTGTTCGCCCAGCTGAAACAGGACGGCACCCTGAGCAAGCTGTCGCAGAAATGGATCGGCGCCGATATCAGCCAATGACTTCCTTTCCGACCCCGCCCCAGCCACCGCAACCGGTGGCTGAAACCCGCCTGCAAAAGCTTTTCGGGTTCCGTACGCGCCTGTACCTGACGTGGGCTGCGCTTTTCTGCCTGTTCGCCGGATTCTTCCTGAGCTTCGACCTGAAGTTCGCGATCATCCTCGACAAACTGCCCAACCTCGTTGGCCTGAAGCTGGCGCCGAACGGCTTCCTGCAAGGCGCAGCGCTGACCCTGTTCCTCTGCGCCTGCTCGATCATCGCCTCGTCGCTGCTCGGTTTCATCACCGCGCTGGCGCGCCTGTCGAGCAGCGCCGTGGCGTTTGGCATCGCCAGTTTCTACACCTCGTTCTTTCGCGGCACGCCATTGCTGATCCAGATCCTGCTGATCTACCTCGGCCTGCCGCAACTGGGCATCGTCCCCGGCGCCATCGTCGCCGGCATCATTGCCCTGTCGCTGAACTACGGCGCCTACCTGAGCGAAATCTTCCGCGCCGGCATCCTCGGCGTCGATCACGGCCAACGCGAAGCATCCCTGGCGCTGGGCCTGCGCGAAAGCGTGATCTTCTGGCGCATCACCCTGCCCCAGGCCATGCGCACGATTATCCCGCCGACCACCAACCAGTTCATCTCGATGCTCAAGGACTCGTCGCTGATCTCGGTGATGGGTGTCTGGGAAGTGATGTTTCTCGCTCAGTCCTACGGGCGCTCAAGCTATCGCTACATCGAAATGCTCACCACGGCGGCGATCATCTACTGGCTGATGTCGATCGGGCTGGAGCTGATTCAGGCACGGATGGAGCGGCATTTCGGCAAGGCGTATGTGCGCCGTAGTTGAGGTGCATTCAAATGGTGTCCCGGCGAATCCGCACTACGCCCATTTTCATGCCGAAGGGGCGGAACACCGCGTTCAGCGACTTCAGGGTCTGATTGCCTTCGCCATGTTCGATATGCACCAGCGTGCGCACTGAAATCTTGCACATCTTCGCGAACTGGGTCTGATGCAGACCGGTGACTTCGACCCGTAAACGGCGCACGGCGTCACCGATTTCCAGAGTGCCTTCGGCCAGTGATTGCTGAATGCTTTCGATGAGCGCCATTCGATCAAGGACAGTAAGGTCCCGTGCAGATTTGAGTTTACTCATGACGCGGCTAATTCGTTTTGTGAAAGACGCAATTTAATGCAGCGTGATGACAGTTTTGGTAATTAAACTGCAACAAAATGCAGACGGGAGCCGCTGGGGCTTCAATCGACGCAAAACAATGCAGATGTACCCCGACGTATGTCGCTGTGACCCATATCGGCTGTAGGAAAACGAACCGCCGCCACCGCGCAAAAGTCTTGTTTGCGAAATCCCGTGAGGATTTTCGACAGAACGATCCGACGTCGCCTGCACAGCATCAGGAACCGACCGACATCGTGTTTTTCAAGGCAGCAATAGAGTTGAGCCTTTCATACAAGGAGGTTGAACTCGATGCCTGCCCTACACAAATACCGTCCCCATCACCTCGCTTTGGCGATCGCGCTGACCATTGGATCTGCCGAGGCGTCCATCGAACAGCAACCTGACGTCCAGGTTTCTGCAGAGATCAGCGAAGACAAAACCGCCAAGCCTCGAAAGAAGAAAACGCCCACGCCGAAAGCGGATCCTGATGACTTGTTTGCGATCAAGGAATTCATCGGCCCGCTGGAGCACACTTCTCCGTCGCCCGGACAGGCCTCTGACGCGCCTTCGGTCGATGCCGTACGCGCGACGGTTGCGATCGAGGATTTCAGTCCGGCCTTTTATGAAGGGCTGGAGTTTCCAGAGTTCGTGGTGGAGGAAACCGACGATGAGGAATTCGATCTTGTCGACCCGTTTGAACGCGACATGTTTGCGGTCACGACGCAGCGCTCTTTTGTCTCGAGCCCACTCGAGAATGTCGGCGGCGTATCCCTGCAACTAGGCGATGGAGATGACTTGCTGGTGATCAATAAGGGCGCCCGTTGGGACGGTCGCCTGGACGGTGGCGAAGGTGCGAACGGGCTGCTGTTCAATGCCATAGAAGGCGGCGAGATCGGTGAAACGCGCAATTTCTCAGCCATGCGTATCGCACGTGGACAGTGGACCCTGCGTCACGCTTTCGAGGGTGATGCTGACGTCAAAGCCGACGCCGTGCTGATCAACTACGCATCGATCAATGGTGTCGATGTCGACCCGGGAGCGGTTTTTGGCGGTTATGGACATGTGACGGGGCTGTATGTCGCAGGAACACTGCTTGCCAGCCAGCAACACGGCTCTCCCAATATCAAAGGCAATCTGACGCTCCAAAAGGACGCTGTGTTTTCTTACGCCGTATCTGCCGACCGCGGCTCAGATCCCGTGCATGTTAAGGGCACCGCAAGCCTGGGAGGTGCGCGTGTCGAGATTTATGGCGTACCGGGCGACTACGCTCGTACCAATGAGTATCGGCTGTTGTCTGCAAACGTCATTGATGGCGAGTTCGGTGAGGTCACCACGAATCTGGCCTACATGACACCAACGCTCTCCTATGAGCCAAACGCCGTGAAACTGCACTACGTGCGCAACCATGTAGGGTTCGAAGAACTGGCCCAAACGCGCAGTGCTCGTTCGATTGCGCGGAGCATGGATAATCGAGAGGCTTCCACTCGAGCTTTCGAAATCGGCGCCAACAGGGCCGTCGCCGCACTGCTGACCAGCGATAAAACCACCGCGCCAATCGCCCTCGATCAACTTGCCGCAGGCAGCAATGCCAACCTCGCCAAAGCCACGCTGAGCAGTATCACGCCGGTCAGTACGAGCATGCTCTCGGCGATGCGCCAACTGGACAACCGTTCCGACTCTACTGACGGCTCGCGCAGTTCACCGCGTCAGGCCGCAGGCAACGAAGACTCCGGACGGGTGTGGGTTCAGGCGCTGGGCCACGGCGGCAAGGTTGACCGCGACGCTGACGGCATCCTCCAACATGCCACGCAAGGGCTGGTCGTGGGCGCTGACTGGCGACTCGACGAGCACTGGCATGTCGGCCTGCTTGGCGGCAAATCGCAGACGAAACTCGATGCCCGCCAGTACGACGGCGACCTCGACAGCTGGCACCTCGGTGCCTATGCCGTGCGTCAGGACGGCCCGCTGTCGCTGCGTCTTGGCGCGACCTACGCCAGCCATGACGGCAGCAGCACACGGCGGGTCGCGTTCAAGGGTTTCAGCGATCGTCTCAAGGGCAATTACGACGCCAATACTCAGCAAGCATTTGCCGAGGCCGGGTTCAACCTGGGCCGCAACAACGTGACCCTCGAGCCCTACGCCAACCTCGGCTATCAGCGCTATCAGCGCGACAGCTACAACGAAAAGGGCGGCGACGCGGCGTTGAGAGTCTACGGCCAGACCCGCGACAACTTCAGCAGCACCTTCGGTCTGCGTGTTGCGCAGGTCAATACGCTGGATAACGGCATGCATTTGACCCCGCGATTGAGCGCAGGCTGGAAACATATCTACGGTGACATCGACAGTGACACCCGCCAGCAACTGCGCAAGGGCGGCAAGCGCTTCGAAGTGACCGGCGCGGCACTCGATCGGAACGCTCTGGCGGTGGATGCGGGGCTCGATCTTGGTCTTTCGGCGGCGCACACACTGGGCGTGGGCTTGACGGGTGAGCTGGGTAATGACAGCCGAACGTATGGCGTGGCGGGTCAATGGCGCATGGCGTTCTGATGGATTAAGCACGCCTTCTGTGGGAGCGAGCCTGCTCGCGAAAGCGGTGAATCATACAAAGATGCTATTGGCTGACCTGGCGCATTCGCGAGCAGGCTCGCTCCCACATTGGCTCTTCAAGGGAGCTGGGTAACGGCGGAAATCACAGGCAAAAAAAAGGGGAGCACATGCCCCCCCGAGGTTTAAAGCGTTGGATCGCGACTGTTATCTCAGCCTTCGATCTCGATGAGGATTTCGCCCGGGTTGACCCGGTCGCCCTTGGCCACATGAATCGCCGTGACCTTGCCGCCGATGGCAGCCTGGACTTCGGTCTCCATCTTCATCGCTTCGGTGATCAGTACCGCCTGGCCTGCCTTGACGGTATCGCCCTCCTTGACCAGCACATCGACGATGTTGCCGGGCATGGTGGTGCTCACGTGGCCTGGTGCCGAGGCCTGTTTGCGTTTGCTGCTGCCACCACCGACAAATTCGTTGAGCGGTTCGAACACCACTTCTTCCGGCATGCCGTCGATGGACAGATAGAAGTGGCGCTTGCCCTCGGCCTTGACGCCGACACCAGTGATGTCGACGCGGTAGGTTTCGCCGTGCACATCGATGACAAACTCGGTCGGCACACCTTCGCCGCTCGCCGAGGCAACGGCGCCCGCTTCCGGGATCGGCAAAAGCACTTCCGGCGTAAGAGTGCCGGCGGCGCGTTCTTCAAGGAACTTGCGGCCGATGTCCGGGAACATGGCGAAGGTCAGTACGTCTTCTTCGGATTTGGCCAGTGCTCCGATATCGGCACGCAGCTTGGTCATTTCCGGCTTGAGCAGATCGGCCGGGCGCACGTCGATGACGTCTTCGCTGCCGATCGCCTGACGGCGCAGTTTTTCATTGACCACCCCCGGCGCCTTGCCGTAGCCGCCCTGCAGATACAGCTTCACTTCGTTGGTGATGGTCTTGTAGCGCTCGCCGGCCAGTACGTTGAAGAACGCCTGGGTGCCGACGATTTGCGAGGTTGGGGTCACCAGCGGCGGGAAGCCGAGGTCTTCACGTACGCGCGGGATTTCTGCGAGCACTTCGCTCATGCGGTTCAGAGCGCCCTGCTCTTTCAACTGGTTGGCGAGGTTGGAAATCATCCCGCCCGGCACCTGGTTGACCTGCACACGGGTGTCGACGGCGGTGAATTCGCTTTCGAACTGGTGGTACTTCTTGCGCACGGCATAGAAGTACAGGCCGATTTCCTGGAGCAGCTCCAGATTCAGGCCGGTGTCGTACTCGGTGCCCTTGAGCGCGGCAACCATCGACTCTGTGCCCGGATGGCTGGTGCCCGAGGCGAAGCTGGAGATTGCGGTGTCGATGTGGTCGGCGCCGTTTTCGATCGCCTTGAGCTGGCACATGGCGGCCAGGCCGGCGGTGTCGTGGGAGTGGATGAACACCGGCAGCGACTGCTCGGCTTTCAACGCGCGCACCAGTTCACCGGTGGCATACGGGGTCAGCAGACCGGCCATGTCCTTGATCGCCACCGAGTCGCAACCCATGGACTCCATTTGCTTGGCCTGGGTGACGAAAGCATCGATGGTGTGCACCGGACTGGTGGTATAGGCGATGGTGCCCTGTGCGTGTTTGCCGGCAGCCTTCACCGCTTCGATGGCCACGCGCAGGTTACGCACATCGTTCATCGCATCGAAAATGCGGAACACGTCGATGCCGTTCACCGCTGCTTTGGCGACGAAAGCTTTGACCACGTCGTCGCTGTAATGGCGATAGCCGAGCAGATTCTGCCCGCGCAGGAGCATTTGCAGACGAGTGTTGGGCAACGCCGCACGCAGTTGGCGCAGGCGCTCCCACGGGTCTTCCTTGAGAAAGCGCACACAGGCGTCGAACGTCGCGCCGCCCCAGCATTCCAGCGACCAGTAGCCGACCTTGTCGAGCTTGTCGCAGATCGGCAGCATGTCTTCGGTGCGCATGCGGGTGGCGAGCAGCGATTGGTGAGCGTCGCGCAGGATGGTGTCTGTTACGAAGATTTTCTTGCTCATTCTTGTATTCCTCACAGGCCTGCGTGGGCGGCGATGGCGGCGGCGATGGCCAGGGCCAGCTCTTCGGGTTTGCGCTTGATCGAGTAGTTGGTCAGTTCCGGGTGGCTTTCAACGAAGCTGGTGTTGAACTGGCCGCTACGGAATTCCGGGTTGCGCAGGATTTCCTGGTAGTACGCGGCGGTGGTCTTCACGCCCTGCAGACGCATGTCGTCCAGCGCCCGCAGACCACGGTCCATCGCCTCTTCCCAGGTCAGCGCCCAGACCACCAGTTTCAGGCACATCGAGTCGTAGAACGGCGGAATGGTGTAGCCGGTGTAGATTGCCGTGTCGGTGCGCACGCCCGGGCCGCCGGGGGCGTAGTAACGGGTAATTTTGCCGAAGCTCGGCAGGAAGTTGTTCTTCGGGTCTTCGGCGTTGATACGGAACTGCAACGCAAAGCCACGGTGCTGAATGTCTTCCTGCTTCACCGATAGCGGCAGGCCGGAAGCGATGCGAATCTGTTCGCGGACGATGTCGATGCCGGTGATTTCTTCGGTGATGGTGTGTTCCACCTGCACCCGCGTGTTCATTTCCATGAAGTACACCTCGCCCTCGGCGAGCAGGAACTCCACGGTGCCGGCGTTCTCGTAGCCCACAGCCTTGGCTGCACGTACCGACAGGTCGCCGATGTAGGCGCGCTGTTCCGGGGTCAGCTGCGGGCTCGGCGCGATCTCGATCAGCTTCTGGTTGCGGCGCTGGATCGAGCAGTCACGCTCGAACAGGTGCACGACATTGCCGAAGCTGTCGCCAAGGATCTGCGCTTCAATGTGCTTGGGATTGACGATGCATTTTTCCAGGAACACTTCCGCCGAACCGAACGCCTTGGTGGCTTCGGAGATGACCCGGGGGAAGTTCTGTTCGAGTTCTTCGCGGCTGTTGCAGCGACGGATACCGCGCCCGCCACCACCGGAGGTGGCCTTGAGCATTACCGGATAACCGATACGGTCGCCTTCGACCAAGGCTTCTTCGATGCCGGAGACGTTGCCTTCAGTACCGGGCGTTACCGGTACGCCGGCCTTGATCATGCTGCGGCGCGCTTCGGTCTTGTCGCCCATGCGCCGGATGACCTCCGCCGACGGGCCGATGAATTTGATGCCGCGCTCGGCGCAGATTTCCGCCAGCTCGGCGTTTTCCGAAAGGAAGCCGTAGCCGGGGTGCAGCGCATCGCAGCCGGTTTCCACCGCCAGGTTCACCAGCTTGCGCGGGTTCAGATAGCCGGCCAGTGGCTCGGCACCCACGCTGTGGGCCTCGTCCGCACGCTTCACATGCAAGGCATGGCGATCGGCGTCGGAGAAAATCGCAACCGAGCGAATGCCCATTTCGGCGCAGGCTCGTACGATGCGTACGGCAATCTCACCACGGTTGGCGATCAGGATCTTTTTTATCACTTGGAGGTTCCCTTGAGCCGGTGGCACCACGACCTGCTAGACCCAGGTCGACGCGTGACCAAATGTTTCAATTCAGTCGCAGGTCCACACTAGCGCTGCTGAGGGATTAACAAAAATGAATAAAAATTGGGTCAGGCATAAGCAAACACTTATAGTTGAAACAACTGACCGCTGACCGAGCCTGAAAACTATGCGTAAGTCATTGATGCGTATGACATTGCGTCAATTGCAGATCTTCAATGAGGTGTGTGATTTACGCTCGTACAGTCGCGCCGCCGAGGAAATGTCCCTCACACAACCGGCCGTCAGCCTACAGATTCGTCAGCTGGAAGAGCTGATTGGCCAGCCGCTGTTCGACTATGTCGGCAAAAAACTCTACATGAACGAGGCGGCAGAAGCGCTTCAGCGCGCCAGCCGCGACATTTTCGGGCGCCTGGAAAACCTCGACATGCAACTGTCGGACATGCAGGGTTCACTGCAGGGTCAGCTGAAACTGGCGGTGGAATCGAGCGCCAAATATTTCGTGCCGCATCTGTTCGCCGCGTTCAAGCGCCAGCATCCGGAAGTCAATTTGCAGCTGACCGTGGTCAACCGTGGCCAGGTCATCCGCCGCCTCTCGGACAATCGCGATGATCTGGTGATCATGTCGATGGTGCCGCAGGACATGGGCCTGGAATTCCTGCCGTTTCTCAATAATCCGATTGTCGCCGTGGCGCGTCCGGATCACCCGCTGGCGCACATGGGCCCGTTGCGCTTGCAGGATCTGGAGCCGTATACGCTGCTGATCCGCGAGCCGGGCTCGGGTACGCGTCTGGCCTGCGAGGAATACTTCAAGGAAAAGCGCGTGCACTTCACTCAGACCCAAGAGGTGGCGTCCGCCGAAGCTCAGCGTGAATGCGTGGTGGCGGGCCTGGGCCTGGCGCTGTTGACGCGCCACGCCCTGAACCTGGAGCTGGCGACCGGCGGCCTGGTCGAGCTGCCGGTCGAGGAGTTGCCGCTGATGCGCAGCTGGTGTCTGGTGCAAGCCAAAGCCAAACGGCTGTCACCGGTGGCGCACGCCTTCCTGGCGTTCATCCGCAGCGAGCGGGCGCAGATTATTGCGCTGGTTGAGCGTTTCGACGGGAAGCGGCGGGCGTTGCCTGCCAATGCGTGATCTCGGGAAAATCGCCGATCTCGGCCTGAAGCTGGCGAAGTTCGAAGCGATCCTCGATTGCGCGGCGAAATTCCATGCGGCGCTGATCTTCCTGCTGACGACGGGTTTTCGCGGCGCTGTTGCGTTCTTCGTAGGGCTGAGCCATTTCGAGTCTCCCAGGGCGAGTACGGGAGTTTTACGATAGGCGTGGGGGATGACGGTTTGGCTGCGCGGGGATGACAATGTGATGAAATGTGCGCAGGGATGTGCTGTTGTTGAGGACGCTTTCGCGAGCAGGCTCGCTCCCACATTTGATCCCGTTATGACCCAGAATTTATGTTCTCAGAAGCCCCCCTGTGGGAGCGAGCCTGCTCGCGAACAAGGTCGGAACGACCTTGCTCAATCGTCCAGCGCTTTCACGGCCTTGGGCGACAAACGCAGACTGCGCAGACTGCGCTTCACGCTCTTGAGGTGATTGACCAGGCTCGGCCCGCGCGCCATGGCCACGCCCATCGCCAGCACGTCGATCACCACCAGATGGGCGATTCGCGAGGTAAGCGGCGTGTAGATTTCGGTGTCTTCATGCACATCGATCGCCAGATTGACGGTCGACAGTTCGGCCAACGGCGTCTGGCTCGGACACAGGGTGATCAACGACGCCCCGCTCTCGCGAACGAGGTTAGCGGTGATCAGCAAATCCTTGGAGCGCCCTGACTGGGAAATACAGATCGCCACATCGGTAGGCTTCAGCGTCACAGCCGACATCGCCTGCATGTGCGGATCGGAATACGCCGCCGCGGTCAGCAGCAAACGGAAAAACTTGTGCTGTGCATCCGCGGCCACCGCTCCGGAAGCACCGAAGCCATAGAACTCGACACGCTGCGCCTGGGACATCAGCGTCACCGCGCGCTGCAGCTCCACTGGATCGAGCTTCTCGCGCACTTCCATCAGGGTGTGCAGCGTGGTGTCGAAAATCTTCAGGCTGTAGTCGGCGACGGAGTCATCTTCGTGGATCGCGAACTGGCCGAAGCTGGCGCCGGCGGCCAGGCTTTGCGCCAGTTTCAGCTTGAGGTCCTGAAAGCCGGAACAACCGATCGCGCGGCAGAAACGCACGATGGTCGGCTCGCTGATGCCGACGCTGTGAGCCAGGTCGGCCATGGAACTGTGCATCACTGCCGCAGGGTCAAGCAGCACGTGGTCGGCGACCTTGAGCTCCGACTTGCGTAACAGGTGACGTGACTGGGCGATGTGTTGCAGCAGATTCAAGGGGCTGGACTCTTCTTGTGGGCAAGGATGTAGCAAGCTTGTAGTTATACTACATGAATGGGCATTTTGCCTGCTCAATGCGTAACTCGATGTCCCGGCATCAGGCGCGCTGAGGTGCATGTAGCCCTTACTGCGGATTGGCCTGATCACGCAGAAGCCCGGCCAGACGGGCAGCGTCCACCGGCCGGCTGATCAGATAACCTTGCACTTCGTCGCAGCGTTCGGCGCGCAGAAATGCCAGCTGATCCTCACGCTCGACACCCTCGGCGACGACTTTGAGGGCCAGTCCGTGAGCCATGGCGATGATCGCGCGAGTGATCGCCGCGTCCGCACTGCCCTCGCTCAAGCCGCGAATGAACGCCTGATCGATCTTCACGTAATCCACCGGAATGCGCTTGAGGTAACTCAACGACGAATACCCGGTACCGAAATCATCGATCGCCAGTTTCACCCCCAGATCGCGCAGTTGCTGGAATGTGGCAATGATGTGTTCGACGCTGTCGAGCAAATGGCTCTCGGTCAGCTCCAGCTCGAGGTAGTGCGGCGCCAGCCCGGTTTCTTCCAGCACTTGCCGGACCAGACTGACCAGTTTGCCCTGGCGCAGCTGATGCACCGACAGGTTCACCGACACGCGGATCGGCGCCAGGCCCTGCCGTTGCCATTCGCACGCCTGCCAGCACGCCTGACGCAAAACGAATTCGCCGATCGGCCCGATCAGACCGGTCTCTTCGGCCAGGCCAATGAAATCCGCCGGCGGCACCTGGCCCATGCTCGGATGATCCCAGCGCACCAGCGCTTCAGCGGCATTCATGCGGCCGGTTTGCAGGCACAGTTTCGGTTGGTAGAACACTGTCAGTTGCTGTTCTTCAATGGCTCGGCGCAAGTGGTTTTCCAGCTGCAAGCGTTCGAGTGTGCTGGCTTGCAGGCTGTCGGTGAAGAACTGGAAATTGTTGCCGCCCAGATGTTTGGCATGCTGCATGGCCATGTTCGACTGGCTGACCAGCGCGGAAATCTCCCGCGCGTTGTCCGGCAGCAGGCTGATGCCCATCGAAGCGCTGACCACCAGTTCATGCCCGTCGACGCTCAGCGGCAAACGCAGCTTGGCCGACAACCGCGTCGCTACCCGTGCCAGGCTCGACAGATTGCCGTAGGCATCGAACAGTACGGCAAACTCGTCTCCGGACAAGCGCGCAATGGTGTCGGCCTCAGGCAAGGCATTGACCAGCCGCCGCGCCATTTTTTGCAGCAGCTGATCGGCGACTTCATGGCCGAGGCTGTCATTGAGCAATTTGAAACGATCCAGATTGATGTGCAGCAATGCGAGACTGCGGCGCCCGCCCTGCCGCACCCGCTGATGGGCTTCGTGCAGGCGTTCGCGGAACAGTGAACGGTTGGCCAGGCCGGTGAGCTCATCGTAATGGGTCAGATAACGCAGGCGTTCTTCCGACGCACGCCGTGCCGAGAGATCGGCGAAGAAGCCGACAATATGGCTGACATTGCCCCGGCTGTCGCGCACCGCGTTGAGCTGCAACCACTGCGGGTACAACTCGCCGTTCTTGCGGGTTTCCACCAACTCACCCTGCCAACTGCCGTGCTGCTCCAGTGCATGCCGGATCGCCACATAGTGGCGATGGGCATCGCGGCTGCAGGGCAACTCGACGACGTTGCGCCCGAGCATGTCGTCGATCTCGTAACCGGTGACCCGGCTGAACGCCTGGTTGATCGCAATCAGCGCGTAGTTCGGGTCGAGAATCACGATGCCTTCGCTGGCCGCTTCGAACACCGTGGCCGCCAGCCGCTGCTGCTCTTCAAGGCTTTTGCTGGCGCTGATATCGCGGCGAGTGCCGACCATGCGGATCACCCGGCCGCTGGCGCTGCGCTCTACGGCGCGGCCACGGTCCTCGATCCACACCCAGTGGCCGTCGCCGTGGCGCAGGCGATACTCAACCTGATAATCCTCGGTGCGCCCCTTCAAATGCTCGACCAGGGCGAACTTGAGTGACGGCACGTCTTCGGGGTGCAGTCGTGGCTTGAGGTCGCGCAGCAGCGCGGTGACGTACTCCGGGGCGAGGCCAAACAGTTCCTGAATCTGTGTGTGATGGACTTCGTCGGTCTGCAGGTTCCAGTCCCACAATCCGAGCTCACTGGCCTTGAGCGCAAGCGCCAGGCGCGCTTCGCTTTTGCTCAGGGCCTGATTGGCGGCATCCAGTTCGCGGCTGCGCTGGGCCACGCGATCTTCCAGATCGACCTGCGCTTCACGCAATTGCGCCTCGGCACAGCGGCGCTGTTCGATCTCTTTGCCAAGCTCATGATTGAGTTGTTCGCTGCGCGTCTGCGCTTGCTGCAAATGCTCGATCAGGTGCTGATTCTGGAAACGCCGCAGCAATCCACGGTCGATCAGCCGATTGACCTGCCACGCCACCACGCTCAGCGAACCGAGCAGGATCAGACCCAGCCAGCCCCAGCCCCGCGCCTGATCGTCGCCGCCCCAGAACAGGTAGCCGATCGCTGGCAGCAGGCACGGCAAGGTAAACGAGAGGAACGCCGGCAGGCTCACCGCGTAGGCGACGCTGGCGGACAGCGTTGCCGCGCCGATCAGGCCGAACACCCAGGCTTGCTGCATGAAGTTGTCAGCGGGTACCAGAGCGATGCCGGCTCCCGCCAGCGTCAGGCCGGTCATGGTCGAACCGAGCAGGAACATGCGGAACCAGATCGGCTGGGCCTGACGATCGGGAATCGCCGAATCGAACGCGGCCACCTGAATCACCCGCAGCGCGACCAGCGACAGCAGCCACACCAGCCAGACGCTGACCACGAAGTAGCGCTGCGGGCTCCAGAGCAAAGCGGCGCAGACCAGACCATTGATCAACATGAACAGCGTGGGCAACAACGAGCCCTGATACAGCAGACGCGTGCGCTCCACCGCCATTTCGACGGCATAGTGCTTGCGGATCACCCGGGGGTCCACGGAGGGCCCCGACAGTTCGGCGCTGAGGATCATGGGCAACGTTCTTGTTCTTATAGGAGGGCGTGCGCCCGAAACGTGGACGGAGCATACACAAGCCGATCCCGATGCCAAACTGCTGCCGATCACAATTGCGGGGAAATTTTCCGCCGCTTGCGCACCGCTGCAACCCCTCAGGCGAGACGGGCCGAAGCCTGCAGCCAGTGACCGACCGGTCGTCATCGGCAGCACTTTCATCGGCTAATGCAACGCACGGTTTGCCCGGGCCTGCGGCGCACCCTAGAATGCCCCGATGCGCGATGATCTCTCCCTTCTGCTGAACTCCCTCAACGATGCCCAACGCCAGGCCGTAGCAGCCCCCGTTGGCCGTCAGTTGGTCCTGGCCGGCGCCGGTTCCGGTAAAACCCGAGTGCTGGTGCACCGTATCGCCTGGTTGATCCAGGTCGAAAACGCCTCACCTCACTCCATCCTGTCGGTGACTTTCACCAACAAGGCCGCTGCCGAGATGCGCCATCGCATCGAGCAGTTGCTGGGCATCAACCCGGCCGGCATGTGGGTCGGCACCTTCCACGGCCTCGCGCACCGCTTGCTGCGGGCGCACTGGCAGGAAGCGGGCCTGAGCCAGACCTTCCAGATTCTCGACAGCGATGACCAGCAACGTCTGGTCAAGCGGGTGATCCGCGAGCTGGGCCTGGACGAGCAACGCTGGCCGGCGCGTCAGGCGCAGTGGTTCATCAACGGCCAGAAAGACGAAGGTCTGCGACCGCAACACATTCAGGCCAGCGGCGACCTGTTCCTCGCTACCATGCGCGGCATCTACGAAGCCTACGAGGCGGCGTGCCTGCGGGCTGGCGTGATCGACTTCTCCGAACTGCTGCTGCGCGCGCTCGATCTGTGGCGCGATCACCCGGGCCTGCTGGCGCACTACCAAAAGCGCTTCCGGCATATTCTGGTCGACGAATTCCAGGACACCAACGCCGTGCAGTACGCCTGGTTGCGCCTGCTCGGCAAGGGCGGCGACAGCCTGATGGTGGTCGGCGACGACGACCAGTCGATTTACGGCTGGCGCGGGGCGAAGATCGAGAACATCCATCAGTACTCTTCGGACTTCCCGGACTCCGAAACGATTCGTCTGGAACAGAATTACCGCTCCACCGCCGGTATCCTCAAAGCCGCCAACGCGCTGATCGCCAACAACACCGGGCGCCTCGGTAAAGAGCTGTGGACCGATGGCGGCGATGGCGAAGCGATCAATCTGTACGCCGCGTTCAACGAACACGACGAAGCGCGTTACGTGGTGGAAACCATCGAAAGCGCGCTAAAAACCGGCCTTGCCCGCAGCGATATTGCGATTCTGTACCGCTCCAACGCCCAGTCGCGGGTGCTCGAAGAAGCCCTGCTGCGCGAGCGCATCCCGTACCGCATCTATGGCGGGCAGCGCTTCTTCGAACGCGCGGAAATCAAGAACGCCATGGCCTACCTGCGCTTGCTCGAAGGTCGTGGCAACGACGCGGCGCTGGAGCGAGTGATCAATGTACCGGCGCGGGGCATCGGCGAGAAAACCGTCGAAGCGATCCGCGAGCATGCGCGACACAGCGACGTGTCGATGTGGGAAGCGATGCGCCTACTGGTGGCCAACAAAGGCCTGACCGGGCGCGCCGCGAGTGCGCTCGGTGCGTTCATCGAACTGATCGAGAACCTCGCCGCCAAGTGCGCCGAGATGCCGCTGCACCTGATGACGCAAACCGTCATCGAGCAATCCGGCCTGATCGCTTATCACGAAGCGGAAAAAGGTGAGAAAGGCCAGGCCCGGGTAGAAAACCTTGAGGAACTGGTCAGCGCCGCACGTAACTTCGAGAACACCGAAGAGGACGAAGAACTCACGCCATTGGCGGCGTTCCTCGGCCACGCTTCGCTGGAGGCCGGCGATACACAGGCCGACGAGCACGAAGACAGCGTGCAGCTGATGACCCTGCACAGCGCCAAAGGCCTGGAATTCCCTTACGTGTTCCTCGTGGGCATGGAAGAAGGCCTGTTCCCGCACAAGATGAGCCTGGAAGAACCGGGGCGTCTCGAGGAAGAACGGCGTCTGGCTTACGTCGGTATCACCCGGGCGATGCAGAATCTGGTCATGACCTACGCCGAAACCCGGCGCCTGTATGGCAGCGAAACCTACAACAAGGTGTCGCGTTTCGTCCGCGAAGTGCCGAAAGGCCTGATTCAGGAAGTGCGCCTGTCCAACAGCGTCAGCCGACCGTTCGGCGGCAACCAGTCGATGAGCGGCAGCAGCCTGTTCAGCGGCAGCGAGATTCCGGAAACCGGTTTTGTGCTCGGTCAGGCCGTACGTCACTCGATCTTCGGCGAAGGGGTGATCCTCAACTTCGAAGGTTCCGGCGCCCAGGCCCGGGTGCAGGTGAATTTCAGCGAAGGCAGCAAGTGGCTGATGCTCGGCTATGCCAAGCTGGAAGCGATCTAATCACCGGCACTGAACCCATGTGGGAGCGAGCCTGCTCGCGAAAGCGCTGTGTCATCAAGCAATCATTTGCCTGACACGACACCTTCGCGAGCAGGCTCGCTCCCACAGGTTATGCGACGCAAGTGCATCAATCCCTCTGAACCTATCGCCTTTTCCTACAGACAAAAGTACATCGGCTGATTGCCTCGCCAAGCTGAACGCAACCTGTCAGGCAAAAGCCCGAAACACTCTCTCGCTAGCCAGTAACACTTCAGCTGTGCAACATGGCGCGCGTGTCTCCACAAAACGGGAATACCCTTTATGAAACGTTTTCTTAGCATCGCCATGGCGTTGTGCATCGGCCTGACGATGAGCCTCGACGCCAACGCCAAGCGCTTTGGTGGTGGCAAAAGCGCCGGCGCTGCGCCGACGCACCAGACCAGCCAGATGGCTCCCTCTTCTCCAGGCGTGGGCGGCGCAGCAGCGACCGCTGGCGCTGCCGGTGCTGCTGGCGCCGCGGCCAAGGCCGGCGGTGCTTCGCGCTGGCTCGGCCCATTGGCGGGCATCGCCGCCGGTGGCCTGCTCGCGTCGATGTTCATGGGCGACGGTTTCCAGGGCATGCAGATCTTCGACATCCTGATCATGGCCCTGATCGCGTTCGTGATCTTCCGCTTCATCGCCGCCCGTCGTCGCAAGCAGCAGGAGCAATTCGCTCCGGCCGGCGCGCCGATGCAGCGTGAAGTGTTCGAGCAGAAGCCTGCCGCCATGGGTTCGATCTTCGGTGGTTCGGCTGCTCCGGCTGCCGCCCGTCCAGTGATCAACGCACCGGCCTGGTTCAACGAAGAGCGTTTCCTTGAAGCTGCGCGTAGCCACTTCCAGTCGCTGCAGCAGCACTGGGACGCCAACGAAATGGACAAGATCGCCGAGTTCGTGACCCCGCAAATGCTTGAGTTCCTCAAGCGTGAGCGTGCGGATCTGGGCGATGGCTTCCAGTCGACCTACATCGACAACCTGCAGGTGCAGCTGGACGGCGTCGACGATCGTGCCGACAAGACCATCGCCACCCTGACCTTCACCGGCGTGTCGAAAACCTCGCGTTTCGACCAGGGCGAAGTGTTCAGCGAAAGCTGGAACATGGAACGTCCGCAGGGCGACAACCAGCCTTGGCTGGTCGCCGGTATCCGCCAGAACGGCTGATCCCTGCTGCGCTTCACTTGCGGTAACAGAACCCCGGCCTCGGCCGGGGTTTTTCATTTCACGGTTGCATCTATGGCGAGCTACTGTATAAACCGGCCCATATAAACCGCGCCATTCAGCAAGAGGATCCCGGACGTGGAAGAAATCATCGAACAACTGCGCGAAGCCAACGAACCCGTACCGGTTCCTTTGGAATTGCCTGACGAAGACCTGCTGGTAGAAATCGAAGAACAACTGTTCATCGATATTCCGTTCGTCTTCAAAGAATTTTTGCTGACCGTCAGCGATGTGGTCTATGGCAGCCTCGAGCCGGTGACCGTCACTGATCCGCAATCGCGCACCTATCTGCCGGACGTGGCGGCCAATGCATGGGACGCGGGTGTTGATCGCAGCTTGATCCCGATCTGTCAGGACGGCGATGACTACTACTGTGTCGAAGAAGACGGCACCGTGGTGCTGTGGCAGGCCGAAGAAGAACTGATTGCTGAAGAAACCTGGGAATCGGTGTGGCACTGGGCGCGGGACGTTTGGCTGGAAAGCTGAGCCGCCAAACGCCCCTGTAGGTCAATGCCCCGACGATTCCTTATGGTTGTCGAGGGTTTCCAGCAAGGCCACCTGCATCCGCGTATGCACGCGGATGAACCAGCGCCAGAGCAGCGCCGCTACGGCGGCCGCCACGACTGCGATCAGCACCAGCAGCTTGTTGGTCGGCAGGATACTGGCCGACAAGGCTGCCAACAGCAGGAAAATCACCAGCAGCGAGAGAATCGGGATCACTTCGGCGATCACCCGGCGCACTCGCTGTGTGTGACGCCCGGCCATCTCCGGCTTGACGCCCATCTCCGCCAACAGCATCGACAGCGCCTTGAGCTTGCGATAAGCCGCAATCAGGAACGGTAGCGAGACCAGCAACGCACCGCCCCAGATCAGTGCCTTCTGCCAGCTCGGATCGCTGATCCAGTCCTGCAGCCACAACGACATGCGCTCGGCGAAATATGCGCCGGCAAAGAAGATCGCAATCACCAGCGCCAGATTGACCCCGACCTGCAACAGGATCCGTCGGATCATCGACGCCAGTAGCGCGCCCTCACCTTGCGGCTGGATGCTGCGCAACCATTCGCCATACATGCCGAGTACACGCCCTAGACGCTTGGGCACGACTGCCGAGAGCTTGATCGACAACGGATCCGCCGCGCGAATCAGGTACGGCGTCAGCAGCGTGGTGATCACCGACACGGCTACAGCGACCGGGTAGAGGAAGTTGCTGGTCACCTGCAAGGTCATGCCCAGCGCGGCGATGATGAAGGAAAATTCGCCGATCTGTGACAGACCCATGCCGACCCGCAGTGAGGTCCGTCCGTCGTTGCCAGCGATAAACGCACCGAGGCCGCAGGACAACATCTTGCCCAGCACCACGGCCACGGTGATCACCGCGATCGGCCAGGCGTATTCGATGAGAATCAGCGGGTCGAGCATCAGCCCGATGGCGACGAAAAAGATTGCGCTGAACAGGTCGCGAACCGGCTCGACCAGTCGCTCGATTTTCAGCAATTGCCGGGACTCGGCCATGATCGCGCCGATCAGGAAAGCCCCGAGCACCATGCTGTATTCAAGCTTGACCACCAGCAGGCAGAAGCCGAAACACAGGCCGAGTACGGTGATCAACAGCATCTCGTTGCTTTCGAATTTCGCCACATAAGCCAGCAGACGCGGCACCAACAGAATGCCGATGACCAGCGCGACGATCATGAACAGCGACAGCTTGCCGACCGTGGAAAACACTTCGCCCGAGCTCACCGTGCCGCTGACGGCGATGCTCGACAGCAGCGCGATGATGCCGATGCCAAGGATGTCCTCGACAATCAGCACGCCGAAGATCAACTGCGCAAAGCGCTCGTTTTTCATCTTCAGATCATTCAGCGCTTTGACGATGATCGTGGTGGAGGAGATCGCCAGAATCGCGCCGAGGAACAACGAATCCATGGTGTTCCAGTCGAACCAGCGACCGATTTCGTAACCGATCCAGATCATCAGGATGATTTCGAGAAACGCGGCAATGAACGCCGTGGCGCCGACCTTGAACAGCTTGCGCAGGCTGAACTCCAGGCCAAGGCAGAACATGAGGAAGATCACCCCGAGTTCGGCCAGGGTCTTGATGGTTTCTTCGTCGTGAATCAGGCCGAACGGCGGCGTATGCGGGCCGATGATGAAGCCGGCGACGATGTAGCCGAGCACCACCGGTTGTTTGAAACGATGAAACAGTACGGTTACCACGCCCGCGACCAGCATGATCACTGCCAGATCCTGAATGAAACTGATGGCATGCATGGCGTAGGCTCCTTGATGACGAGGCGCGCGGACAGACGTCAGACGTTCTGCGCGAGCAGGGTAAAAATCCGCTTTTAATGTAGGAATTGCCCTTGGGCAGGGCTTTTGCAGGTTAACACCGCGACTTCGCTCTGGAAGCCGGTGCAATATATGGAAACAGATCGCTACCGGCGTGACGGCGGCCCGCCGCGCGGCGTCCCGATAACGGTGCTTCTTGAAAAGCCACCAGGTGCCCGCAGAGGCGCTTCCTGCTATCAGCCTTGATCCGTGAGAACGTTATGGAACCCGGAAACGCCCAGCTGTCGATGACGGTACTGATGACCCCCGACATGGCCAACTTCTCTGGCAATGTCCACGGCGGCACCCTGCTCAAATACCTCGACGAAGTGGCCTACGCCTGCGCCAGCCGTTATGCCGGGCGCTACGTGGTGACCCTGTCGGTGGATCAGGTGATTTTCCGCGAGCCGATTCATGTCGGCGAACTGGTGACGTTCCTCGCCTCGGTCAACTACACCGGCAACACGTCGATGGAAGTTGGCATCAAAGTGGTCACCGAAAACATCCGCGAACGCTCGGTACGCCACACCAACAGCTGCTTCTTCACCATGGTCGCGGTGGATGATCAGCGCAAACCGGCCGCCGTGCCGCCGTTGCAACCGCAGAACAGCGAAGACAAACGCCGCTTCATGCAGGCGCAGCAGCGCCGGCAGATTCGTCAGGAGCTGGAGAAGCGTTATCAGGAGATCAAGGGCGACGCCTGAGACCAAAAAGCAAAAGATCGCAGCCTTCGGCAGCTCCTACATTTTGGAATGCAAACCCATGTAGGAGCTGCAGAAGGCTGCGATCTTTTTTGAACAACGACGAGATTACAGACTGATCGCGGTAGCCTCGAATTTCACCCGCGGATGCGCAATGCGATCCTGCGCCCGCACAAGTTGCAGCTCGTAACTGGCGCACGCCTGGGTTTCCAGCAACACCTCATGCACTGCCGCTGCGGTGAATTCGAATGCTGCCAGCAGGCTGTCGCCCAGCAGCACCCGCGCCAGGAACAGGCCGGATGTCAGATCGCCCACCCCCACCGGCTGACGCGGAAACGCCAGCAAGGGACGGCGCAAATGCCAACTGCCCTCAGCCGTCACCAACAACATTTCGAAGCCATCCGCCGGTTTGCCCGGATAATCCAGATGCTTGACCAGTACCGCTTTCGGTCCGCGCGCCAGCAGCGCCCGTGCCATCGCCAGGCAATCGAACAGCGACTGCGGCTTGCGCCCGGAAAAACTGTCCAGCTCCAACTGGTTCGGGCACATGATGTCCGCCACGGCAGCCGCTTCACCGAGAAGGAAATCGCTGACCTCGGTGGGCACGCTGCAACCCTTCTCTGGATGGCCCATCACCGGATCACACAGATACAGCATCTTCGGATTGACCGCTTTGATCCGCGCCACACCGCTGAGAATCGCCCGGCCCTGCGCGGCGCTACCGAGATAGCCGGACAGCACCGCGTCGCAATTGCCCAGCTCGCCAATCGCAGCGATGCCTTCGATCAGCTCGGGGATCTGCTGCGGCGCCAGCACTTCACCGGCCCACTGACCATACTGGGTGTGGTTGGAAAACTGCACGGTGTTGAGCGGCCAGACGTTGACCCCGACCCGCTGCATCGGAAAAACCGCAGCGCTGTTGCCGGCGTGGCCAAACACCACGTGGGACTGGATGGCGAGCAGATGAGGCGTACGTTTCATTCGGGTCATTCCGTAAAACGATTGAAATTCAAGCCGCGCAGTATGCGACGAAACACAGCCTGTACGACAGACCGGCGAGACAGTTAAGCTGACGCCATCTTTTGGAGTTCGATGTCGATGCTGACCCTGGAAAACATCTTCGTGCTGATGCTGTTCGCCGCCGCCGGTGCCTGGCTATGGCACAACCACGGCTTGCGCGAGCGCGCGCTGGAGCGGGTCAAACAGCATTGCACCAATGTCGGCGTCGAGCTGCTGGACGGTAACGTCGCGCTGAAAAAGATCGGGCTGATCAGGGATGCCAACGGTCGCAGGCGACTGGCACGGGTCTACAACTTCGAGTTCACCGTGACTGGCGAAAGCCGCCACAACGGCACCGTCACCCAGTTCGGCGCGCACAGTGCGCAGATTGAACTGGCGCCCTACCCGGCGCCGTTCGACGACACGCCGCCGGTGGTCGAAGTGCACAAGCCTCGCGCAGAAGTCATCGAGCTGAGCCAGTGGCGCCAGGAACATACCAAGTGGAAGCCCTGAGCTGACTCACTGAATCCGGCATTCAGCCAAACCGGCTTGCAGCTGTTCGATGTTCTGCGGTTCAGCGAAGATCAGCTCGATTCTTGAGTCTTTTCGCCATTCGCTGGCTTGCCAACTCAGCTCGGCATGCTCCAGGGCATTGCCCGAAACCCAGCCATCCGTGCTGTGGATAACCAGTTTCGCCCGGTTCCAGTCGAGCGCGCTCAGCCAATAGGCGATGCGTGCTTGATCAAATACCTGCTGCGGATGCCAGCGCCAACCGATGCTCCACCCCCCCTCCTGCGCCTGACTCAGGCAAATCGGTTCGGCCGGATCGCTCCAGACCGCTGGCAGCTGTGCCAATCCAGTGGGCAGCGGCAGATGCCCTGCGCCTTCGTTCGCTTTTACTGCCAGCCCCGGAAGCTCGCTCAGAGGCAGCTGGGCTTGCTGCGTCCAGATCAGCCTGACGGGCGGCAACTGGCTGGCGATTCTGTCTCGAGCTGTTTCATTGAGATCTTCCGCCTTGTTCAACAGCAACAACCCCGCGCTGGCCAACGCTTGCTGCTGGGCGTCCGGCAAGTCCCTACCCGCGTGCAATGCCTGAGCGTCCAGAACCAGAACACAGGGCTGAACCGCAAGCACGCCCAGCCACGGCGCCTCGTTAAGTTGCTTGAACAGCTGCGCCGGATGGCCCAACCCGGATGGCTCGATAAACAGTCGATCCGGCCTGGCCTTGCGCAGCAGGCGGCCAAGGCCGATCTGGAATGGCGCGCCATTGACGCAACACAGGCAGCCCCCGGCCACCTCACCCAGTGCTATACCATCGTCGTCGCGAGTCAGCAACGCGGCGTCCAGACCAATCTGGCCGAACTCGTTGATCAGTACCGCCCAGCGTTCGTCCGCCGGCCGTTGCGCCAGCAACTGGCGAATCAGGCTGGTCTTGCCGGCGCCCAACGGGCCGGCGATGACGTGGGTCGGAATGTTCTGCAACATGGCGGGTACTTTCTGCGGACAGTTATTGAGGAGATCGAAGATGCGCTGGTCGGGATGGTCGTTGCTGTTGGCGCTGCTGTCGAGTGAAGCGTGGGCCGAGGCCTGCGTGGTGCACACACAGGGCGAACGGCTCGACGTCAAAGTCTGTCAGCAGAACCGGACGATTCCGCAGAAATTGTTCAATGACGGCTTCTGCCAACCGACGCTGGCCGGGCAGAAGGTCGAGGTGGAATACGTCGACCAGTGCCCGAGCGGCGCTTTCGGCGTGTGCAGCAACGCGCAAGTCGCCAATATGCCCTATCGCCAGGATATCCACTATTACGGCGTGGCCACCGATACGGCGTATCTCAAGCCATATTGCGAAGGCCAGAGCCAGGGCGTCTGGCGCAAGCCCTGATGTGTCAGCCGAGCCAGTCGAGGGTCAGCAACAGACGGCGCTCACCGGGTGCCGGTTGCGGCGAACGATGGATCAGGCCGAAGCCTTCATTGCCGTGCCACTTTTCGCCTTTGAGCAGCGCGACGTCGCCGCTGTTGAGCTGGCGAATCGACGCTGGATCTTGCGGTTCGGCATCGGACTGGCCAAGTTGCGCGCGGTCCATCGCACCCTCCTCAAGCCATTGGCTGCCGATGCCAGCGTAAGTAGTGATCAGGCGCACCGGCACGTGATCGACGTGGAAGCGCGGACACATGGCCTTGTCCAGCACGCGCAAACGCACGCCAATACGCCGCGCGCCCAGCAGGCAGGTGAAGGCACTGATCAGCCATTTGAGGTCGCTGATGAAACCTTCGAAACCGTGCAGATCACGCAGCCCTGCAGCCAGACCGGCGAGATCCGGTTCGGCATCTTCGTCGGGCAATTCCAGACACAGCGACTCGGCCAAGGGCTCGTTGAGCGACAGCACCAATTGCGCAAAATCGGCGATGTGCACGGGTAGCTGGCGTTGCCAGACGGCGAGATTGGTCTGGTCGTCCAGGATTCGCGTCAACGTTTGCGGTGTCACACCCTGGTGCTGCTGACGGGTAAGAAGCGGCTGATCCTTGAGTGCGAGCATCAGGCGGCCTCTTCTTGCCAAGGGCCGAATGGATCAGGCAGCGAACGCCAGCCTTCTACACCCATGGCCATTTCTTCGTCGGTCAAAAGACAGGCATCGAGTTCGGCGGAGAGCTGTAGGAAATCGATGTTCTGACCAATGAAAACCAGCTCCTGGCGGCAATCTCCTACGCTTGGAGTCCAGTTTTCCATGATCGCCTGCACGCTTTCCTGATCTTCGGGCCATTGATTCTTTGCTACGAAACGCCACCAGCGCCCGGCGAATCCATGCCGCATCAAACCGCCGGCTTGAGACCAGCTACCGGCATCGGTGGGTTTGCTGGCGAGCCAGAAGAAGCCTTTGGAGCGCAGCAGCTTGCCGTTCAGCCATGGGCGGTCAATGAAGCTGAAAAAGCGTTGCGGGTGGAATGGCCGGCGCGCGCGGTAGGCCGTCGAGGCGATGCCGTATTCCTGTGTTTCCGGGACGTGCTCACCGCGCAATTCCTGCAGCCACCCAGGCGCTTGTGCGGCCTTCTCGAAATCGAAACGACCGGTGTTGAGGATTTTCTCCAGGGGGATTTCGCCCATCACCATTGGAATGATTTCAGCCTGGGCATTGAGGCGCTTGAGGATCGCGGTAAGTTCTTCGCGCTCGTGCTGGTTGATCAGGTCGATTTTGCTGATCAGCAGGACGTCGGCGAACTCGATCTGCTCGATCAACAGATCGGTGATGGAACGCTCGTCTTCTTCACCGAGAATTTCGCCGCGAGAGGCAAGGCTTTCGGCCGCCTGGTAATCGAGCAGGAAATTCACGCCGTCGACGACCGTGACCATGGTGTCCAGGCGCGCGATGTCGGCGAGGCTTTGCCCTTGTTCATCGCGGAAGGTGAAGGTTTCAGCGACCGGAAGCGGTTCGGAAATGCCAGTGGACTCGATCAGCAGGTAATCAAAACGATCCTCGCGGGCGAGTTTGCTGACTTCTTCAAGCAGGTCTTCGCGTAACGTACAGCAAATGCAGCCGTTGCTCATCTCAATGAGCTTTTCTTCCGCACGGTTAAGACTGACATCGCGCTGGACTTCACTGCCATCGATGTTGATTTCGCTCATATCGTTGACGATCACCGCTACACGCAAGCCGTCTCGGTTACGTAGTACGTAATTCAAAAGTGTACTTTTTCCGGCGCCGAGAAATCCTGAAAGTACGGTGACGGGCAATTTGGCTGACATTGGATAATCCTCTTAAATGGCAGCCGATTTGCGCTTTCAGGTGTGCGCTTGGCGTGTTGCGCTCCATTTACTCGGGACAATGAAGGCAAACGATTGTGATCGGCAGCTCAGGCTGGTGGCGGTTGATGTTATAGTATAACAACTTGAGCTTGCCAGTCCGACGCAGGAGATTTCGCAAATTGCCGCAGCACCGATCGTGGAAATTCTCAATGAACAATGGGTTGAAATACCTGCTTTTGAGCTTTGCTATGTCGCTGGCCGGCCAAGCCCAAGCGCAGATGCCCTCGCTTGCGCACTGCACACGCAGCGCTAATTTGCTGGCATGCGTAGACGCCGACGGCAATGCCTATAGCGTCAATACGGTCGGCACCACGCTTTACCTGCGCGGATTCGAGAAGGACGGCCATCGCTATTGGGCGCAAACCAACAGCCGCTTCGGCCAATTAACCTTCTTTACCGGCATAGCCTCCGATGGCGAGGCTTGGGTTGGCTATACCCGTCGTGTCGGCTGGACGACCATCAACCGTTTTTCCAGCTCGGGAGGGAGCAGCGCCAGATTCACTTGCAGCCGGATGACGGGCTGCTAGTGAAAACCTTTTCATGAAAAAAGCATCGCTGAATGGATTGTTATAATGTAACGTAAATAGAGATCAATACGACGGTCTCAACCATGAATGCTCTTACTCTCCCGGATATTGCCGCCCAATCTGCGCGCCAGGCACTGCCACTCGATTGGGTAGGCATGCGTGGGATTGCCCTACCCGTTGTGCTCGAAAGCCAACGCCTCAGCGCCAGAGTCGACGCTGGCGTGAGTCTCGATGATGGTGAAGCGCGTGGTATTCACATGTCGCGCTTGTATCTGGCACTCGAAGCCCTCGAACAGCGAAGCCTTTCTCCCGCTCTGCTGCATCAGGTACTCAAGGGTTTTCTGATAAGTCACCAAGGTCTATCCGCCTGCGCATATCTGAACATTCACACCGACTTATTGCTGAAACGGCCGGCGTTAGTCAGCCCCCTAGCCGGCTGGAAATCCTATCCGACAACCATTTCAGCAAGCCTGAAACAGCAAATGTTCCACGTGGAACTAAAACTCGAGGTGCCCTATTCCTCGACATGCCCCTGCTCGGCAGCCTTGGCAAGGCAATTGATCCAGCAGCAATTCATCGACGACTTCGCCAACAAGGCTCTGCAACATGCCGATGTTTTGGCATGGCTTGGCTCGACCAAAGGGATCGTAGCGACGCCGCACAGCCAACGTAGCTATGCGCAACTGCACCTGCATCTCGACAATTTCATCGACGAGCTACCGCTGACAGCGATCATCGATGACGCTGAAGCAGCCCTCGGCACCGCTGTGCAGACCGCAGTAAAGCGCCCCGACGAGCAAGCCTTCGCACTCGCCAATGGGCAAAACCTGATGTTCTGCGAAGACGCCGCGCGCCGCCTCAACCTGGCACTGCAACGCACACCCGGCATCAAACAATTGCATATCCGCGTGATCCACGCCGAAAGCCTGCATGCTCATGACGCCGTCGCCGAAAGCAGCTGGCAGCGGGAGCAAATATGATCCGCTGCCAATCGCTGGTCTGGGGCGCTCCCGGTCAACCGCTGACGACGCCTCTGAGTCTTGAGTTCGAGAGCGCCAGCCTGACCGCCATCATCGGCGCCAACGGCTGCGGCAAAAGCAGCCTGCTAAAGGTCATTGCCGGATTGCAGAAGCCTCTCGCTGGCAAAGTGGAAATGGCTGTTCCACGCCAAAGCGGAATTTCCTTTCTGCCGCAACAGCAGCACTTGGATCGGCAATTTCCAATAAACCTGGAAGAACTCATCGCCGCAGGTTTCTGGGGCCGCCGGCTGTCGACGCAACTGCGCACGCAGCGACTGAAAAACGCATTGGAAGACTGGCACTTGAGTGGCCTCGAACAGCGTCCGTTGATGGCCCTGTCCGGCGGTGAGCTACAACGCGCCCTGCTCGCACGACTGAGCCTCGCTGACGCCCCGGTGCTGTTGCTCGATGAACCTCACGCCGCACTCGACGAACTCGGCCAGCAATTGCTCTGGCAGCACATTCACCACTGGCACGCCGAAGGCCGGACACTGCTTGTGGTTTGCCATGACCTGGCGGCTGTCCGCCAACACATTCCGCATACCCTGTTGATCAAAAACGGCCACTGCGTGTACGGAACCAGCCGAGAACTGATCCAGCCAACACCGCACATGCAGGTCGCCTGATGCTCGCCACCGTCAGCCATTTCTGGCAGCCGTTCAGCGAATTCGTGTTCATGCGCCGCGCCTTGCTCGGCGGCCTGGTGTTGGCGTGCAGCACGGCGCCCTTGGGCGTGTTTCTGATTCTCAGACGGATGAGCCTGATCGGCGACGCTGTCGCCCACGGCATTCTCCCTGGTGCAGCGCTGGGATTCTGGCTTGCCGGTTTGAGCCTTCCTGCCCTGACGCTCGGCGGCCTCGGCGCCGGCCTGAGCATGGCCGGACTTGCAGCCTGGATCACCCGGCGAACGGGGTTGCGAGAAGATGCCAGCCTCGCCGCGATCTATCCGATCTCACTGGCCAGCGGCGTTTTGATCCTTGGCATCGCCGGCAAGCGCCTCGACCTTCTGCACTTGCTGTTCGGTTCGGCGCTAGCCGTGGATGGACCGACGCTGACCGGCATGCTTTGGGTCTCGGCCATCAGCCTCATGGCCATGGCGGCGATCTACAAACCCCTGCTGCTGGACACACTCGACCCGCTGTTCTTGCGCACAGTAAGCCGTATCGGGCCACTGGCTCATGGCGTGTTCCTGACTCTGGTCGTGCTGAATCTGGTGATCGGTTTTCAGGCCATCGGCGCACTGATGGTAGTCGGGCTGATGATGCTTCCGGCTGCCGCGTCGAGATTCTGGAGTCGCCGTCTGCCAATACTGATTACCGTCGCCGCCGTCATGGGCTGCGTGTCGGTGTGGCTCGGTTTGCTGCTGTCGTTCTATTACTCGCTGCCCAGCGGCCCGGCCATCGTCCTGGTTGCCGGGGCCGGCTATCTGCTGTCGGTGGTGTTTGGACCGGTTCACGGTTTGCTGCGCCGCCCGCCTTTGCTCACATCCCAATGAGGTGTTTCCCGATGCGCGCTCTACTCGTGCTGTTCAGCCTGATGCTGTCGATGTCCTTGTCGGCCGCCGAAAAACTGCCGGTGGTCACCAGCTTCAGCATCCTTGCCGACATGGTTCATCAGGTCGGCGGCGAGCACGTGCAGATTACCAACATGGTCGGCGCGGACGCCGATGCGCACACCTACGAGCCGACACCGGACGATGCCAAGGCGCTGCTCGAAGCCAAAGTGATCATCAAGAACGGCCTCGGTTTCGAGCCTTGGCTGGATCGCCTGGTGACCAGCACCGACAGCAAGGCAACGGTGATCAGTGCCAGTCGCGGGGTGATTCCACGTTCGCTCGATGAAGACGGCGAGACCGTTGCGGATCCACACGCCTGGCACAATCTGGCGAACGCTGAGTTGTACGTCGCCAACATCACCAAGGCGCTGATCGCCGCCGACCCGGCCAACAAGGCTGACTACGAGCGCAACAGCCAGACCTACCTCAAGCAGATCTATGCCCTGCTCGCCGAAGCCAAAAACAAACTCGGCGCGCTGCCGCCGGGTAATCGCAAGATCGTCACCAGCCACGATGCCTTTGGCTATCTGGGTCAGGCCTATGGCATCGACTTTATCGCGCCACAGGGTTTGTCCACCGAACGCGAACCCTCCGCCGCCGAAGTCGCTGCGCTGATCACACAGATTCGCCAGGCGAAGGTCAAAGCGGTGTTCATGGAGAACATCAAGGACGCGCGTCTACTCAAGCAGATCGCGGATGAAAGCGGCGCACACATCGGTGGCACGCTGTACTCGGATGCACTGGCGGCGAGTGGACCGGCGAGCACCTTTACCGGGCTGTTCGAATACAACCTCAATACGCTGTACAAGGCGTTGAGTCGGCCATGACTTGAGGTGTACTTCCGATCTATTCGCGAGCAAGCTCGCTCCCACAGTTGGAATGGGTTCCAGCTGTGGGAGCGCTGCGAGGGGTTTAAGCGCGGGGTTTTACCGTGCCGCAATCCTGACCCAGCCAGACTGCCCGGGTTTCCAGGCTGCCCTTCTGGTTGATGCCGATGGCGTTGAAGGTGCCATTGGCGACGGTGGTGAATTCGCGGTCACTGAGGAATGTCGCCACACCGGTGCCTTGGGCTTTCGGGCAGCTGAAGCGGAATTTCCACTGGTTGCCGGTGCGCTCGGTGATCTGCTGTTTGCAGCCCGATTGCGGGTCGGCCAGCGGGATGTCGTTGGTCGCCACCTGCTGCGGCGTCAGGCAGGCGCGGATACCCTTGCCGCCAATATTGATGCCGTTTTTCTCGAGCGCAGCGCGCTGCTGCGGGGTGATCTGGCCTTGAATCTGGCCAAGGATCGATTGCACGTCCATGGCCTGATCATCGACCTTCAGATTGCTCGAAGACATTTCCCACAACCCCGGCTGCAGCATTTGTGCCTGCGCAACCACCGGTAATGCCAAACCCAGGCCCAGCGCCAAACCCAGCAGACGAACGTTCATCGAGTAACTCCTGATCAGTTGTGGCCGTTAGACGCCGGCCGATTGTGTCGGTTCATGCGCCGATTAAATAGAGACATTCGCCGCAGAACATGGTCTGTTAAGCATTGCATCTCGCGGAGCAAGGCTGCCCCATGGATTTTTTCGGACCGCACATTTTCGGTTACCTGATCGCCCTGTTGCACACACTCGGTTCGATCGCTGCGATCCATGCGGTGCTGACCGTGCGCACAGCGCAAGGCTCGATCGCCTGGGCATTGTCGTTGATCTTCATTCCCTACTTCACGCTTATTCCGTATCTTGTCTTTGGTCGCAGTACCTTCGATGGCTACATCAAGGCCCGGCGCCAGGCCAACGAGCAGATGCGCCTGGCCATTTCCGAATTGAACTGGCGCCCGTGGGTGGAAGAAGCCCTCGCCGCTCGCGCTTCGAGTGCCTATGCCTCATTGCGCGCGATGCCGAAACTGGGGCGCATGCCGTGCCTGGCGAACAACGAGGTGCAACTGCTGGTGAACGGCACCGCGACCTTCGATGCGATTTTCCAGGCGATCGCACAAGCGAAGGAAGCCGTGCTGATCCAGTTCTTCATCATCCACGACGATCGGCTCGGCCAGCGCTTGCGTGATTTGCTTTTGCAGAAAGCCGCCGAAGGCGTATCAATTCATTTGCTCTACGACCGCATCGGCAGCCATGCCCTGCCCCATCATTACGTGCAGGCGCTGCGTGACGCCGGCGTCGAGGTCAAAGCCTTTGCCACGCGCAGCGGCTGGCTCAACCGCTTTCAGGTCAACTTTCGCAACCACCGCAAAATCGTTGTAGTCGATGGCGTAGTCGGCTTTGTCGGCGGGCATAACGTCGGCGATGAATACATGGGTGAGAAGCCACCATTGGCGCCGTGGCGTGACACCCACGTCAAAGTCCGCGGGCCGGTGGTGGCCTGCATGCAGGAATCGTTCGCGGAAGACTGGTTCTGGGCTGCTCGCACTCTGCCGCCGTTGATCCTTCCGGATACGTACCCGGAGGATGGCGTGCTTTGCCAATTGCTCGCCAGCGGCCCGGCGGATGCCTACGAAACCTGCTCGCTGTTTTTCGTCGAAGCCATTTACGCAGCAACGCAACGCGTATGGATCACCAGCCCTTACTTTGTCCCGGACGAAGCGGTGTTCGCGGCATTGAGGCTGGCAGTTTTGCGTGGTGTCGATGTGCGCCTGCTGTTGCCGTCGCGGCCTGATCATCGCATCGTCTATGCGGCGTCCAGCCTGTATGCCTTTGAGGCGGTGCGTGCCGGCGTTCGGGTGTTCCGCTATCGACCGGGTTTCCTGCATCAGAAAGTGGTGTTGATCGACAGCGAAATCAGCGCCATCGGCAGCGCCAATCTGGATAATCGCTCGTTCCGCCTGAATTTCGAAGTGATGTTGCTGACCGTCGACAGTGAGTTCGCCGCCGCCGTGGAACAGATGCTCAATGACGATTTCGCCCAGGCCGATGAGGTGGCCAAAGAAGAAAGCCGGGAGATCCACCGCCTGCAACAGGTCGGCATGCGGATCGCCCGGCTGATTTCGCCGATACTCTGAGTGGCCCGTTTCAGGGGTGGTAGATATCGTCGCGGGTCCAAGGCAGTTCGTGGCTGCCATCCGGATGCGCTTTCACAGCGAGGATCTGATGCAGGTTGATCCAGCCCCGCGCGAAGGCATAAGCGCAACCGGCCAGATACAGACGCCAGATACGCAGTGCTTGCTCAGGCACCAGTTTCGCCGCAGCTTCGAGGTTGTCCTCCAGTCGCTCGCTCCAGTGATCGAGCGTGCGCGCGTAATGCAGGCGCAGGCTTTCGACATCGACGATTTCCAGCCCGGCTTCACTGATCTCGGCAGAGATCATCGCCAGGTGCGGTAACTCGCCGTTGGGAAACACGTATTTTTCGATGAAGTTGCCTGCGCCGCGTCCAACCGGGCGGCCATCGGTGTGCTTGGCGGTAATGCCGTGGTTCATTACCAGGCCGCCCTCCTTCACCGCACCAAACAGCGTTGCGCAATACTCGGCGAGATTGGCATGACCAACATGTTCGAACATGCCGACGCTGACAACCTTGTCGAAGCAGCCGTCTTGCGGCAAATCGCGATAGTCGAGCAATTGCAGTTCGACCTGATCGTCCAGCCCTTCGGCTTTGACTCGCTCCTGCGCCAGGGCCAATTGTTCCTTGCTCAAGGTAATACCAAACACTTTGACGCCAAACTCTCGCGCCGCATACCGTGCCAAACCGCCCCAACCGCAGCCGACATCCAGCAAATACTCGCCCGGCTGCAAGCGCAGCTTGCGGCACAGATGGCGGAATTTGGCTTGCTGCGCCTGTTCGAGGGTTTCGCTACCGGTTTCGAAATAGGCACAGGAATACGCCATGTCGCTGTCCAGCCAGAGCTGGTAGAACGAATTCGACAGGTCGTAGTGGTAGGAAATGGCCTTGGCGTCAGTGTCCTTGTCGTGATGCGCACGCACCGGCTGACTGTCTTCGTCCTGGTCGAGCAGCGCATTGCTCAACTCATCGCAAACCCGGATGACCTCGCTGATCGAGCCCTCCAGTTCCAGCTTGCCTTCGACGAACGCCGCACCGAGTACATCCAGGCTTGGGTGGGTGAATTGAGTGACCATCTGCGGGTCCTTGACGACGATGGTTACGCTGGGCGTCGGGCCCAGATTGAACTCATGGCCGTCCCAGAGTCGCAGGCGAAGCGGTAACTGCAGATTCTGTAAGGCCGGTGGAAGTTGCGCGAGCATGGAAAATCCCCCCTTGTTTCAGACGTCTGATCTGAGGGTAGACCAACCTGGAAAAATAGCAGGCTATCGATTCGGTCGGCCTTGTCTATCGTGATCGGCACATCGGCTGAACGCCCCAGACGACGCGCCTTACGATAGATGACTGCCTGTGCACTCGACGGTTCGATGAATTTTCTTTCATTTAGCCTGAGGGTCGAGCCTGAGCAATGGCTCCTGAAAGCGCAGCAAACGTCCGGCGTTGCCCAACACCAACAGGGTGCTCAGGTTATGCAGCAGAGCCGCGATCATCGCCCCGGCCGCGCCAAGCCAACCGAACGCCGCGAAGACCACGATCGCCATGGTCCAGCCGAGACCGATGATCACATTGACCTGCAAAGTATGCCGGCACTGACGACTCAAGCGCACGCAAGTACCGAGGCGACGCAAGTCGCTGCCGATCAACACGATGTCCGCCGACGCCAGGGCAATGTCGGCCCCGCCAGCGCCCATCGCCACACCGACCACGCCGGCCTTGAGCGCGAGTGAATCGTTGATGCCGTCACCGACCACCATCGGGCGGAAGCCGTGATCGATTTCCTCGAGCACGCGATTGAGTTTGTCCTCCGGTAGCGCTTGCGCCTGCACTTCGTTCAGCCCGACTTCCTGCGCCAGGGTTCGCGCGACGCTCTGGCGATCCCCCGTCAACAGGAGCTGGCGTCCCAGCCCCAGTTCACGCAATTCGCTCAAGGCAAAGCGTGCTTCGGGTTTGATGCTGTCTGCTAGCAGCAGCCAGGCGAGGAATTCGCCGTTAAAGGCTAACCCGGCAATCGGGCCATCGTGCTCAGGAACGAGGGTAGTTGTGATGCCCAGTTGCGCGAACAACTCTGGACGACCGAGCGCAGCTTCGCCCTGCTCTGTCGTCGCCACTACGCCCAAGCCTTGGCGCTCATGGATGTTGGTCAGAGGCCAATAGGCTTCCTGATCGGCCATCCCGGCGAGTGCCCGGCTCACCGGATGACTGCTCGCCGCGCCAAGACTGGCGGCCAGCGCCTGCACTTCTTTAGTGTCCACACTGAGGCTGTCGATCGACTGCAAACGCAAGGTGCCGTAAGTCAGCGTGCCGGTCTTGTCGACCACCAGCGAGGTCAGATCGGCGAGTTCTTCGAGGAACGCCGAGCTGCGAATCAGAATCCCGTGACGCGCGGCGACGGCGACACCGGCAATCGCCGTGGCCGGCGCCGACAGCACCAACGCACACGGACACGCCGCCACCAGCACCGCGAGCATCGCCTGTGCATCATGGGTGACGAACCAGGTCACCGCCGCCAGCAACAAGACCAGCACCATGTAACTGCCGGCATAGCGTTCGAGCAATCGCGTGATCGGCGGTTTCGAGCGCTCGGCGTTTTGCATCAGGGCGATGACTTTGCCCAAGGTGGATTCGTCGCCGGTGCGGGTGACTTCGACGCGCAGCAATCCATCGAGGTTGATCGCGCCGCCAAACACCAGCATGCCCACGCCCGCTTCCACCGGTACCGATTCACCGGTAATCGACGCCGTATCGAGACTCGCCTGGCCGGACAATACCCGACCGTCGGCCGGCACCCGATCACCGGCCCGCACCTCGACAATATCGCCAGCACTGAGCGTGCGGTTGTCCACTTCGATGATCGAACCGTCTGCCTGCAGCTTGCGCGCATGGCTGCGGGTCAGCCGGCCAAGCGCATTGATCGCTTCCTGGGAACCGATGACGCTGCGCTCCTCGAGCACATGGCCGAAGATCATGATGATTGGCAACAACGCCGCGGTGAGCAGATCACCGGTCGCCCAGGCACCGAGCATGGCCAGCGCAATCAATTGATCGGTAATGCCGTGCAGGCTTGGATAACGCAGGCTGTACCAGGCCGACCGCATCACCGGAACCGCTACGAGCAAAGAAGCGAAACCCAGCAGCAGTTGGCTGACACCGATTTGCTCCGGGAGTATCCAGCGCCAGACCAGCCCCACACCCAGCAGCCCGAGCGCAAGCATCGCCAGGGTCAATTGGCGCGCGGCGCGACGTTGTTCGGCCGAGGACAACAGACTTGGAGCAGCGGTGGTCGCGGTCATTGACTGGCCCCTTGAATGATCAACCGGGAATCGTCTTTCGGATTGACGGTGGTGACCGACCCGGCCTGACCGAGGATCTTCGGTATGCGCTCGCGATACAGACGCAGGAGCATTTGCGGGTCGGCAGACTTGGCCAGACTCATGACGGTTGCGGTATCGGTTGAGGCTTTTGCAAGACGCTCGCCTGCCTGCGCGTGAGCCACCTGGAGCGTGCGGTCTGCCTGTTCGTTGGCGGACTGGGCAAGTTTCTCGGCATCGGTGCGCGCGTTAGCCACTGCTTTGTCAGCCTGCTGACTGGCCGTTAGAACCGCATTGAAAGCAGTGATCGCTGGCTCCGGCAGACTCGATTGCACATCGACCCGCGACACCTCGATACCTATGCCCTGCCCGCTCGCCTTCAGTTCAGCGAGACGCGCGTTGATGCCTTGCACCAGATCACCGCGCAATCGCTCACGGTGCTCGGCCGCCTGATTGTCGGCGCCGATCAGTTCCGGGCGAGCGACCAGAATGGTGTCGAGGTCTCGCGCGGCGGTCAGTGCCACGGCGCTGCGCGTCACCAAGCGATCGAGTGCTGGCAGCACGTGTTCGCCCTGTAACACGAACGCATAGGGATCGGAGACTTGGTAAAACACTCGCACGTCCAGTTGCACTACGCCGGCGTCACCGGTCAATAAATAACCAGACCCGGCGAGTGCATCGCTCAATGGCGTAGCGAAGGACGCCACCCGGTCAGCCGTCAGCGCCTCGTCACTGCGCAACAGATTTTCCACTCGGCGCTCAATCATCCGATCCGCCGCCGGCAACAGAATCACCTGCTCAAAAGGCTGCGGCCACGCCCATAACAGTCCGGCATTCTGAACGCGATCCAGTGCGCCGAAGTGCAGCACCACGGCGCGGTCCTGCGGATCAATCTGCCGGACATTCGAGACCGCCCATGCTAATGCGGCCAAAACAGTGATCGCATACAAGGCGATGAAGGTCAGACGGCCGGCCTGAATCCACGGACTGTTCAACGCATGTGTTCCACGTGGAACTTCTTCGCTCATGGCTGCGATCCGACTTTGTTGTCGAGCGTCGGTGGGCCGTCGACCAACACACGGAACGGCGCAGCATCGGTGCGCAGAATCAATTTGGTGTCCGGCGTGACGATGGTGCCGAGCGTATCGAGGGAGCGCAGCAAGTTGTAAAGCTGCGGCGAACTGGCGTAGGCGCGCCCATAAATCTGTGCAGCCTCGACTCGCGATTGCGCTTCAATGTCGGCGGCTTTCACCGTCGCATCAGCCTGGACGATTCGCGCATCGCGCTCGGCGGCGGAGCGAATTTGCGCCGCTTCGCGTTTGCCGATCGCTGTACGTTCCGTAGCAATGGTTTCACGCTCGGCGCGCATGCGATCGACCGTGGCACTGAGCGTTACCGAGGGCAAAGTCAGCCGCTCGATACCGACCTGCACCACGCGCACGCCATAAGTGGCGAGCAACTGTTGGTCGATCTGCTGACGCAACTGCGCTTCAAAATCGCCGATGCGCACTTGTTTGGCATCAGTGTTGACCAGATTGGCCAGATCGAAACTGCTGGCCGTGGTCTCCAGTGCCGAGCCGACAAAGGTGCGAATCTGCCGCGCCGCTTCATCCGGCTGATTCTGCACGGCACGCATGAAACGCTGCACGTGTTCAGGGTCACCCTGCACCTGCCACGCCACGTAGGTCTGAACGATGATGCGCAAACCGTCCTTGGTGCCGACGTCCTGCAAACCACTTGAGGTGGTACGTAGACGCAAGTCCACTGGAATCGCCGCTTCGAACGGCGCAGGCCAGCGCCAGCTCAAACCGGGATCAAGCAATACCCGCGACGGATTTCCGAAACGGGTGATGACCGTGGCTTCGCCGGAGCGCACTTGCACCAGACTCGCGGCGGCAATGGCAAACGCCACCAGCAACGCAGCCCAGCCCATACGCCGCCATGGAAATGGTCCGGCTTCTTGCACCTCACCGTGATGATGATGACCATGATGATGGTGATGCCCGCCGTGGCCGTGGTCGTGGCCGCTGTGGTCGTGAACGTCATGAACAGGCGACTGGCTCAATGGGTGGCTCCTGGTTGAGCGGTGGTGCGGGCGGGCGACGGATCAGTCGGCAGTGCGAAATTACGCAGATCGATGGTTGGCGCATTCGCGCTCCCGCCAAGTCGATGGTCGAGCACCAGCAGCCTGGCTTTATTCAAGCCCTGACTGAGCTGGCTGAGATATTGCTCCAGCACGAAGGCCTGGCCAGCACTGGCGAAGGCTTTCCGTTCGGCGCTGAATTTCAGGTCGGCGGTTTGCGCCTCGGCATTGATCTCCCGCGCGTTTGCCGTTGCCTGATCCCGCGCCGCGCTCGCCTGCAACTGCGCCTCGTTAGTGGCCTGCGCAGCCGCCCCGCGTTCGCGAGCGATCAACGCCTGCGCGCCGATTTGCGCAGCCTGCACACTGTGGTAGGCATTCGCCGCGCCGGCCGGTGGATGAATCGCTTCGACAACTGTGGCAAGGATCTCCACGCCACTGTTCAATCTGTTCAGATCGCTTTGCACCGAGCGACCGATTTCCTCGGCCAGCCCTGCCCTGTCGTCGCCGAGCAGACCGTCGAGGGTGCGCGAGGCAAAATCGTGAACCAGGATGCGGCTGGCGGTGCTGCGAATCAGCGTCGGTACATCGGCGCTGTTATAGGTCGCGGCGAGCACCGCCTCGTCGTTCAAACCGATGCGATAAACGAAGCGCACGTCCATGTTGACGATTTGCAGGCCCTGTTGCGCGCCGCGGCTGCTGGCGATGACCTGGGATTTGTCGTTGACGTGGCTGGCGTCCCACAAACGGTTGGCGGTCAGCGGCGCCGGGCCTTCAGCGGAATCGGACTGCACGGCGATTGGCTTGTCGCCGACACTGGTTGCCAGTTCATGGACCACGCCGTTTTCAACGGAGATCACACGCCCCAATGGCCAAGGCAACCCGCTATGCAAACCCGGGCCGAAAACCTGTACCGGTTTACCGAAGCGCTCATAGATGCCGCGACCTTGCATGGGAATTTCATGTACGCCGGTCAGCAGCCAACCGCTAAGGGCGACCACCGCCAACACTGGCAACAAGGCCCGGCGCATGTAACTGAAGGCCCAGATCTGGCGCAAATCGATGCCGAAACGGTTGTGCATTTCATGCTGTAACGCCAGCCACGGCTGCGGCGGCCAACGCAGCATATCGGCGATAAAACTGCGCGCCAGCAGGGTCGGTTCGAGTTGTTCGCGGCGCGGGCTGAAAACAGACAGCACCGCGCGCAATAACAGTTCGATGGCAACCAACATCGGCAGGATTGCGCTGAATACCGCAACACGCGCCGGCCAGACTGCGTCTTCGCTGGCAAACAACAGACACAGCGCACCGATCAACAGAGTGATGATCACCACCCGGATCAGTTGTGCCAGCGCAGCCGCTTCCGGCCACTGCGCCGGCGGTTCCTGCGCCAGTTGCCGCTCCAGCACCAGCAGGGCAAACGCCAGCAACAACGCCAATGCCGCACCGATGCTCGCCGACAGCCCCAAGGCCGCCGCAGGCAACGTGAGATTCCACACCTGCTCAATACCAAGCAGAACCAGCAACGCCCAGCCGCCAAGCCACAACGTCGGCGCGCCGATTTGTCCAAGCACATGGCGGCTCTGCTGACTCAAGCGCTCCAGAAGCCTTTCGTACCAGCCCTCGGCTGCGCCGCCCTCTTCCACGACGGTCGATTGCGAAGCGGGCGCATGCATCACCCGCGCGCGCCATTGCGTCACCCACCAGGCCGATTGCAGACCGGCGACGAGCACCAGCAACGCCGCGTTCTGATTGACCAATGACGGTAACCACAGGGACTGCGGCGCAAACAGGCCGACGAAAAACGCCAGCACCCAGCCCGACGCGGCCACTGCGCCGAGTCCATACGCCAACCGACGCAATTTGCGTGACTGCGCGGCTGCCTGCTGAAAGCGCGGCAGCCCGGTGACTGGCGTGGCTTCCAACTCAAGATCGACTTGCATAACACCCCGAAAATGTAGGCTCAGCGTTCATAGCGTTACGATATAACGGACACTGTGAAATATTCGTACACAATTGCATCTATTCAAAGATGCTGCAGCTGTCGCTTGCCTGAAGCCTTGACCGAAATGTTCGACGAAGCTCATATTACGCACATAATTTTTATCGCGACTAACCTTGGCTATCCCCATCGAGCAATCTGGAGCAAGCGCATGAGCAACTATGACGTAGTGATTCTGGGCGGCGGCCCCGGCGGTTATAACGCGGCGATCCGCGCCGGCCAGCTCGGGCTCAAGGCCGCTTGCGTTGAAGGACGTGCAACCCTCGGCGGCACCTGCCTGAACGTCGGCTGCATGCCGTCCAAAGCCTTGCTGCACGCGTCGGAGCTGTACGCCGCTGCGGTGGGGACAGAGTTCGCCAATCTCGGCATCGAGGTCAAACCGACGCTGAACCTCGCGCAGATGATGAAGCAGAAGGACGAAAGCGTCGCCGGCCTGACCAAGGGCATTGAGTTTCTGTTTCGCAAGAACAAAGTCGACTGGATCAAGGGTTGGGGCCATATCGACGGCCCGGGCAAAGTGACGGTGACCGACGCCCAAGGCAACAAGAGCGAGCTCAGCGCCAAGGACATCATTATTGCCACTGGTTCCGAGCCCACTCCCCTGCCCGGCGTCGAGATCGACAACCAGCGCATCCTCGATTCCACCGGCGCGCTGTCATTGAGTGAAGTACCCAAACATCTGGTGGTCATTGGTGCCGGGGTGATCGGCCTGGAGCTGGGTTCGGTGTGGCGCCGACTCGGCGCGCAGGTCACCGTGGTCGAATACCTTGATCGGATCTGCCCCGGCGTCGATGGCGAGGCCGGCAAGACCTTGCAGCGCGCACTGAGCAAACAAGGCATTGCCTTCAAACTGAGCTCGAAGGTCACCAGCGCCACCAGCTCCGCCACAGGCGTGCATCTGAGCGTCGAGCCTGCCGCCGGTGGCACGGCTGAGCTGATCGAAGCCGACTATGTGCTGGTGGCCATCGGGCGCCGGCCGTACACCCAGGGCCTGGGGCTGGAGAACGTCGGCCTCAGTACCGACAAACGCGGCATGCTCGCCAACAAGCAACATCGCACCGAAGCCGCCGGGGTCTGGGTGATCGGCGACGTCACGTCCGGCCCGATGCTCGCGCACAAGGCTGAAGACGAGGCCATGGCCTGCGTCGAGCAGATCCACGGCAAGGCTGGCGAGGTCAATTACGCGCTGATCCCCAACGTCATCTACACCCAACCGGAGCTGGCCAGCGTCGGCCAGACCGAAGAACAGCTCAAGGCCGAGGGCCGCGCCTACAAGGTCGGCAAGTTTCCCTTCACCGCCAACAGCCGGGCGAAGATCAATCACGAAACAGAAGGCTTTGCCAAAGTCCTCGCCGACGAGCGCACGGACGAAGTGCTCGGCGTGCATCTGGTCGGGCCGAGCGTGAGCGAGATGATCGGCGAGTTCTGTGTGGCGATGGAGTTCAGCGCCTCGGCCGAGGACATTGCCCTGACCTGCCATCCGCACCCGACGCGTTCGGAAGCGTTGCGGCAGGCAGCGATGAATGTCGAGGGGATGGCGACGCAGATGTAGGTTCCAAACCTTGCCGCCGTCTTCGCGAGCAGGCTCGCTCCCACTTTGGAATGCGTTCCCCCTGTGGGAGCGAGCCTGCTCGCGAATGGTGCCACCCGGTCTACAGCGGCAGATGCCCCAACGGCAACGCCCCCGGCGCTTTCACCGTGTGAATGGCAAAGTTGCTGCGAATATCGCTCACACCCGGAAGCTTGAGCAGATGGCCGCTGACAAAGCGGTCATAAGCGCGCAAGTCAGGCACCACTACCTGCAACAAAAAGTCCGATTCGCCGGACACCAGAAACGCCGAGACCACCTCGGGCAATGCAGTGACGGCGGCATAAAAAGCCTCGGCGCGTTCTTCGTTGTGCCGCTCGACCTTGACCCCGACAAACACCGTCAGCCCCAGCCCGACTTCATCGCGATCCAGATTGGCCTGGTAGCCCCGGATCACCCCCGCCTCTTCCAGCATGCGCACCCGGCGCAGACACGGTGAGGCCGACAGGCCGATTTGTTCCGCCAGCTCGACATTGCTCAGGCGGCCGTTGCGCTGCAGCGCAGCGAGAATCTTGCGGTCATAAGCGTCGAGTTTCATCTTTGGCAGATCCCGATAGTCTGACGGTTGAAAACCAGCAGGTTATGCCAAAGCTGTAAACAATTGAAGCCGACTACGCAAGCACCTGCCCTGCCGTCTCGCTCTAGACTGGCGCGAGAAAATCGACATCGAAAACGGGGTGTGATGTGGCAAGTCTTTGGCTGTTTATTCTGACGCTGGCTGTGGTTCTGCTACTGCCGGGACCGGACATGATCCTGCTATTGCAAACCGGTGCGCGGCAAGGTCGCGGTGCGGCGCTGGCCACCGCACTGGGCCTGGCCATCGCCCGCGCCTGTCACGTTGCCTTGGCGGCACTGGGGCTGGCGGCGCTGTTCAAAACGGCGCCGTGGACGTTTGACGTGGTGCGCATCGCTGGCGCGGCCTATCTGTTGTGGATCGGTATCCAGTGTTTGCGCAGCTCGCTGGTACCGCGTCTGCAAAACCAAGAGCAGGCACCTGCTCCCGGCCAGTGGCGCGATGCGATCCGTCGCGGCTTGCTGACCAACCTGCTTAATCCCAAGGCGTTGCTGTTCTGCTCGGTGCTGTTGCCGCAATTCATCGTCAGTCACGGCGCGCCGGTGCTGAGCCAGTTTGCCTTGCTTGGCATGGTGCTGGTCGCCGTAGGTCTGCTGTTCGACAGCGTGGTTGCCCTGACCGGCGCGGCACTGGGCCGTTGGCTGCAACACAGTCCAACCGCCCAGCGCGTTCAGCAATGGCTGTTCGGCAGTCTGTTGATTGGCTTCGCCGTACGCCTGAGCTTCCTTCAGCAGACTTAAGCCTTGTGTACCCTGCGCTGACGACGGGTGATCAGTAGTAACGCAATGGCCGCGACTACGATGATCGCGCCGATCTGCACCGGCCACTTGTACGGCCGCAGCGTTTCACGCACGGCATCGGTCACCTGGGTGACGTAGCGCTTGTCGGCATTTTCGAAGTCCGGGTACGGGCATTGATTGCCGAAGTCTTGCGCCCACGGCACATAAGGGCCTTCCTTGACGTAGCGCTGATACAGCGCACTCTGGTCCTCAAGGCTGCTGTTCCAGCCGGCCGCGTTGCACAACACGGCGGCAAACGCCTGACTGGTGTGCGGCAGGTTATCGGCGGCGCGACTGGCCAGTGCCGTGGCGACAAAACGATAGTGATAACGCTGATCCGGTTGCGCGGCGCTGGCCTGCTGGCGCTGCACTTCCGCCGTGGAAATCAGCGGGCCGACATCCAGCTTCGTGCTCTCCAGCGTGTAATTGCCACCGAAGGTGGCGTAATCAGGCGCCATCTCATAACCGAGGATGTCCATGCCCCACTCCCGGGCTGTCCATGCGGCGTTGTACAACGCACTGGCGCGTTTGCTCGGCCACCACGCCGACTCGGCCTTGAGCCGTTGCTCGCCATAGAGCCGGGCCTTGTGCTGCAGATCGTCACTGGCGAAATAACCGACCGCTTCCTCGTAACGGCCCTCACGCAGCAAGCGCCGACCGAGCAGATTGCGCAGGTTGGCGGCCACCGACAGCGGCACATAGTTATCGCGCTCTTGCTGCGTCAATGGCGGCGGCGCCGGCACGTTCTCATCGACGTACCGCTTGAGCTCATCGACCGTCAGCACCCGCTCGGCAACGGTGGCGGCATCGAACCAGTAAAGGCTGTTGCTGCGATACAGCTGCACGAATGCTTGCAGGTATTCGCCGCGTTGCAGCGCCAGGATCGCGCTTTCGCCTTCCACCCGACATTTGGGCTGCACCGTTTCAAACGCCCAGTCCGGCGTGCGGCGATATCCCCAGTCTTCATTCTGCGGAAAGGCCTGGGCGGCTTTGGCGTAGGCGGCAGCGGCGGCAGTCGTGTCGCCCTCACGCACTGCCAGTTTTGCCCGCAGCCACCAGGCCAGTCCGCCGTCCCCGGCGTTTACCAGAAAGGCCTTGGCAGACGCGTAGTCGCCCTGTTGATAACTCATCGCCGCCAGTCGATCGGCATTGTCGAGGCTGCCACGGGTGCTGCTCTGCAACAGCGTTACCAATTTCTTTTCGTTGGCCGGCTGCTCGCCAAATGACCAGCCTTGGCGGCTGACCAGCGACGCCGTGACCAGTTGCTGCACTGCTGGCTGCTGCAGCAGTTTGGCCAGCTGAGATTCCGGCAATTCGGCCAGTTCGTTCATCAGTTGCTTGAGCGAGGTATAACCGACGGCCGAACCGTGCAGGTTCTGCGATTCGTACAGTTCGATGGCGCCGCTCCAGTCGCCCGCGCTGCGCAACGCCCGCGCCTCTTCACCGAGGCTGGCAACGCCCAGTTCCAGCGGATCGCTGAAGCCGTCGATGCTCAGTTGCCGGGCTTGGCGAAAGGCATCGCGCGCCTGATCCAGCGCTTCGATGCGATCGTGCGCCTCGTTGCTCATGGCGAAGGCGATGCGCCCGAGGGAATACGCCGCCCACGTGCTGCGCAACGGACGCTGGTCCGCCGGCAGGGCCAGCACCTTGTTGAAATACTCACTGGCCAATTGATGATCACCGGTGGCAAAAGCCACCGCGCCGGCAACGTACAAACGGATTTCCACCGGCAGACTGGCGCCCTGCTCCTCGGCCTGACGTGCATCGCTGAGCCCGCGCAGTCGCTTGACCACGGCGTATTGCTCAGCGCTCAGGCCCACCTGCTCAGCCTGTTCGCGCGCCAGCTCTGACGCGTTGTCTTCGGCATAGTCGTTGGGGTTATGGGTCGCTGCGGTGACGTTTTTCAGCCCGGCAATGGTTTTACCCAGGCGACTGATTTCGAAGCTGAAGCTGCCCTCGGGCAAATCGGCCAAGGTCTGCGCGCGGTTGTCGAGCAGGCGCATCGGGAAGTCCGGGCCGCAGGCCAGCGCCGAACCCAGCGGCAGGCTGAGGCTCAGGCAGAGCAGATGGCGGGGCCAGTTACGGGTCAACATGCGAACCTCCTTGATCAATATGTGCACAACGCGCCCAACCGACAGCGCGCTGCCCGCCCGCCGGCAAGCGGCCGTCACGCAGGCGGGTGAAGGTAAGCAGATTGGCACTTTGTTGCAACGAGTAACCGGCGAGCGCATCAGCGTCTGCACAATCCTGCGCCTTGAGCGTAATTTGCGCGGGCCACGGGCTGTCGAGATTGCCGCGGTTATCGAGCAGGATGTCATAGAGTCCACCCTGCTCTTTGAATGACAAGCGCAACTGACTGTTCAGCCCATCGCCCCGCGCCACGGCGCGCAAAGTAGTCAGGCTCCAGGCGCGACGATCGTTGGTCAGCGGCAAGCGAAACCAGATCAACCCGGCCAGATGCTCAGGCGGATCCTCGCGCAAGGTTTTGGCCAATTGGCTTAGTTGCTGCGGATCGGCGAGCAATTCCCGGCGCTGCCCGCCGCGCTCCAGTTGCACTTCGCTTTCCACTACCGGCGCGCCACCATCATCGCTCAACAGCGCAACGCCGTAGGCCGGCAGCGCCAGATAGAACGGTTTGTCGCTGACATGTGCCCAGGCCTTGGCCCACTTCAACGCCTGCCTGGCGTCGAAAAGACCCAGTCGCGGATCGCTCACGGCGTGGACTTGCAGCACGCTGCTGTCGACGCTCTGCAACAGCGCCGGCAAGTGCGCGCTGTCGAGCCAGGCCGGCAGTGCGGTGATGCTCAAAGGCAACGATGGCGGCAAGGTCGCGCGCAGATCTTTGAGCAATTGGGCATACGCATGCAGCCGTGCTGTACCGGCGTCGTGATCGATCTCGACGCCGCTCAACGTGAGGCCCTGCGCCTGCCAATCGGCGATGACTTGCAGAATCTGCGCGGTGACCTGCTGCTGGTCCAGTGATTGCAGCTGACCATCAAGGCGAATCACTGCAATCAACGGCCGGCCATCGGCTCTCAACAAGGCTGGATCAACCCGCGCCCTGCTCCACCGCTCGCCGGGAAAGGCCTGCAATGCCAGTACGCGCAGCGTCGAGAAATCATCGCGACTGTCACGCAAGGCCGGTTCATGCGCAGGCGTCCATTGGCGCTGCCAGACGTAGAGTTGCTGGTCGAGGGCCGGCGCGACGTGTTGCTCGCAACCCGCAAGCAAGACGCCAAGGAACAGACACACAATCAACCGCATACCTTGAAAATCCCTGAAACCACAGGGCTGCAAGGTTACACAAAAACCGTGTAGGAGCTGACGAGTGAAACGAGGCTGCGATCTTTTGATCTTGCTTCAAGACTCCAGATCAAAAGATCGCAGCGTGCCGTAGCGCCTACAGGGATGCCGCAGGCTTGCGCGCGATAATCACCTGACTCTTGGCCACCACCGCATCCAGCGCCTGCTTGATCTGCGCGCCGCGCGGGGAATCCAGCACCGCTTGCCAGGTATTGGCCCAGTGCTCGAGCATCGGGTGATCGGGGTTGCTGAGATCGACCTTGGCTTCCCAGAACAACATCATCCACATCGACCAGTAGAAGCCATATTTACTGTGGCTGATGATCTCCAGCCCGGCGTCGCTGACCATGGCCTTGAACTGGTCTTCGCTGATAATGCGTATGTGATTGGGTTTCTGGAAATACTCCGGCGCGGCGATGTCCTTTTGCAGGTCCTCGGAGCTGGGATGCGGCACGCTCAGCAGATACAAAGCGCCCGGCTTGCCGACACGCACCAGTTCGGCGAGAAACTGCGCGGGATCATCAACATGCTCGATCACCTCGGTGGAGACCACACGCGTCGCCGTTGCGTCGGCGATCGGTAGCGGGTTGCAGTCGGTAATGTGGCATTCGATGTCCCGGGCCGGGGTGTCGCTCAGGCGCTGGCGGGTGGCTTCGACCTTGGCCGCATCGATATCGGCAAGAATGATCTTCGCCCCACGCATACCGCAGAAGTGCACGTTGCCGCCATCACCGCAGCCGACATCAAGCAACGTATCGTCGGCACTCACAGGGAATCCCGTGTACAGCTCGTGGGTCGCCTGGTTGTACCAGCCGCTGAGTTTCGCGTCGTAAAGGCCGAGCGAGTACGGATCAACCTTGTCGGCAACCGCAGCGACCGGTTCTGCTGCAGGCTGTGCAGGCGCTGTCGCCGAGAGTTTCTTCAAAAAGCTCAGCATGAGGTGGCTCCGGGTGAGGTAACTGCAGTTCGGGAGGTGCCGAGGCGCTTGACCAGTGCAGCACCGCGATTGCGCATCGGCATTTCGACCACGCGGTAGTTGAGTTCGCTGAGGAGCGCGATCAGGCCAAAGGCAATCAGCATCGTAATGATGGGATGTCCGGCGGGGCTCGGCAGGCCACTGCTCTGCAAGCGAAAGATCAGTTCACGCACCAATAGATACGCCGGAATGTGAATGAGGTAGATACCGTAGGAGCGGCTGCCGATCCATGCCAGCAACCGCTGCAAGCGTCCGGCAGGCATCAGGTAGTCACAGTTGTACGAGGCGATCCAGACCAGCAGCGCACTGAGCACGGCGATCGAACCGATCCGATAATTGGCCAGGGTAAAACGGTCGGTGGCCATGAAGCTCAACAGCGCTCCAATGACCATCAACGCTGAAATGCCAAGCCATGGTCGGCGCAAGAACGAGGGCTGCCAGCGCTGAAAACCCGGCTGCGCACTCCACATCGCCAACAGCACGCCAAGGGCCAGCGCATCGGTGCGTACTACCATCAGCAAAGGCGTGCGCACAGTCAGAATCTGCACCGCCACCAGCGCCAGCAATGCCCAGACCAGGTGTCGGCGAAACAACAGGATCAGCAACGGAAAGAGCAGGTAGAACTGCTCCTCCAGCGCCAGGCTCCAGTAGACGAAACTGCTGCCGTATTCGTATTGGAAAAAGCTGTCGGCGAAGCGGAAATTGGCGTATTGCAGTACCCCGGCCAAGGTCGCCTGAAGATTGGCGGACAGCGTACCGAACGCACCGGACCGGTTGAAAAACATACAGGCCAGCAGGATCACCGCCAGCCATAACCAGGCCGAAGGCAACAGGCGAAAAGCCCGGCGCAGCCAGAAATGGCGCACCTGTTGCCAGCGCTCCTGGCCCGTCGTGCAGCCTTGCAGCACCGGGATCAAGCTGCGGGCGATGACAAAACCGGAGATCGCAAAAAACAGGTCGACGCCCCACCACGTCTGCGCCCATTCGTGGATCCGGGCCAGCGACGGCACCGGGTCAGTGAACAGATTGTCCGGCAAATGGTGGAACAACACCGCGAGCACCGCGACCGCACGCAGGACTTCAACGTCCATGATGCGCTTGGCGTTCATGCTTGGGGGGCTTCCAAGGCAGGCGCACGATGCTCGAACAACTGCGTCAGAAACCCTCGCAAACGCTGTTCAGCCACAGTCTGGCTGCAGAACGCCTGCAAACTTACGACTGCCTGCGCCGACATCTCGGCATAGCGCTGCGGCTGGTTTTTCGCGACGTCGTAACTGGCCCGATAGGCCTCGCACAATGAGCTCCAGTTGGTCACATAACGCAGGGTTCGGAAGGCTTTGCGCGGGTCGTGGGGCCAGGCTGTCAGCTCGTCGGTGGACTCGATGAGAAAGGCATTTTCCGTGCTCAGGTAATCGATCATCGCCGTGGTACGCGGCGCCACCGCCGGCTTGCCGCAGGACATGAATTCCATCAGCGGCAGGCACTGGCCTTCGCCGTAGGAGGTGTTGACCACATACCGCGTGGCCTGCACCAGTTGCTCGTAGTCCGGATCGGCAAGGTAACCGTAGATCAGAACGATGCGGCAGCGGTAAGACTGGTTTTTGTACAAATGGTGGAGGATATCGCTGAGCGCTTCTTCGGCGTCGTGGTGAGTGAGCTTGAGCACCAGCGTCGCGTCTTCGACATCGCGAAAACTAACGCAAAAAGCGCTGAGCATGTCTTCCCAGTTCTTGCGCCCGTCACCGGGATTGAACACCGAGGTATAAACCACGCCGTCAAGCACCAGCGTCTGCTCGGAGGCCGGCGCGGCGAAGTCGATGCCGTCGCCGCTGCGCAGGTGCGCCGGCCCGAATGCATTCAGATTGAGGGTGCGGCTGTCCGCGACCAGCCCTTTGATCGTCAGGCTGTAGGCGGTGGCCAGGGCTTGCTCGGGCATTTTCGCGCCACGGGCAGCAAAGCGGTCCCAGACCGGCGCCGGCACCGCGACGATCGGGTACTCGGCACCCATCGCCTCGTGCACGGCATTGACCGTGTAGCTGGAGTGGGTGATCGCTGCGCCACAGGCATGCAAGACGCTACGCCAGTCATTGCGCGGCTCGCCCGCGAAGGCTTCATTGGGGATCGTGCTGAACTCCCACGCAAACACCGGCAGCGTCGGACAGGCCAGGTGAACGGGAGTGCGATGCGGCGGCGAGAACGACAGAAACACGCAGGGCTCGCCACGGCTCAGACATTCCAGATACAGAGCATCGACTTCTGTCTGCGGATCGGCCACTTCCACGACCCGACCGATGCGTTCGAGCACCGGACGATACTCCTTGAGCACGAAGTAATAGCTGTACTCCGAACGCCCGAGGTTCTGCGCAATGGTGTGCCGGTTGGTTTCCGAATGAATGATGATCAGCATGAGGCGTTATCCGTCACAGGCGCAGCATCGGTGGGGCCTGCTGTCAGCGCAAAGAACTCCGCGAGCCGTTTGCGCACCGGCGCGAAGGCGCAGTATTGCTGCATACGCGCGACGGCGGCGGCAGACATCCGCTGATACTCCTGCGGCTGCGCTGTGGCCATTCGATAGCTGTTTTCGTAGGCGTTTTTCAGCGAGCCCCAGTCGGGGCGGTGCCGCAGCGTGCGGTAGATGATCCGCGTGTCCTGCGGCCAGATCGTCAGCTCTTCACTGGACCTGACCACGAACGCCACCGAGTCATCGATGTAATCTTCCATCGCCGTGTGATCGGGGGCGATCACCGGTTTACCGCTGGACATGAACTCCATCAAGGGCAGGCACAGCCCTTCGCAGCGTGACGCGTTGACGTAGAAACTGGCCGCCTGATAGAGCCTGGCGTACTGCGCGTCGTCGAGGTAACCGTGCATCACCACGACCCTACAGGCGAACGGCGTGAGTTGCGCCAGCAGGGTCATCAACTCGCTGTAATAGGACGCCAGATCATTCTGGGTAATCTTGAGCACCAGCGTCGCGTCGGGCGTTTCGCGGAACGCCCAGCAGAATGCGCTGATCAGTCGATGCCAGTTCTTGCGGCCATCCTTGGGATTGAATACCGAGACGTACACCACACCCTCGACTGTGGTTTCGACCACCGATGAGGTGTCCGGCAGATCGAGTGGCGCCGGTTCGATCACGGGCACCGGCGCAGCGCCGCACACCTCAGGCCAACGCTGTTGCAGCCAGCCATGCAACGCGTCCGGCAGCAGATCGCGAATGCCCTCCCAGTACCAGTTGTGCAGAAATTTCACCCGCGGCACCGGTTCCGTCTGTTCGCGTCCCAAGTCCAGTGCCCACAGGCGCAGATAATGTCGAGCAATGACCAGTCGGCGTTTGAACGTCAACGGTGGCGGGCGCGCGGCTTCAATTGCTGCGGCCAGTGCAGCCTGCTCTTCAGGGCTGATTGGCGTTGGGATCAGCGCATCGGCTGACAGGCCGAGGGTGCGCGAATCGAAAATACAGCCCTTGATCGCCAGTGCAGTCCCGGGATTGACCGGCATGGGTTGGTGTTGCTGACGAATCGTTGCGAAGCTGTCCCACAACGGCGTCGGCAAAACCAGCACCGGGAACGCTTCGCCCATGGCGCGGCGGATGGCCGTTGCCGTGTGGCTCGACAGAGTGATGACCCGGCCGTGGCGTGCGAGCATGCGTGTCCAGTCCTGACGCGGATCGTCGTCCCACTGTTCATCGGGGATCGAATCGAACTCCCAGGCCACCACGCAAATCGTCGGGCATTCCAGATCAACCGGGGTCTTCTGCGGTGGGGTGAAGGACAGGAACACAGTGTCTTCACCTGCGGCGAGCAATTGCCGGTAAATCACATCGACGTCGGCGACAGATCCGGCCACGTGCACGCGCCCCAGGCTTTCCAGCACCGGGCGATAGGCTTTGAGGACAAAGTAATAGCTGTATTCCGGACGCCCCAGACTGGCACTGATGGAGCTGTCGTTGACGTCCGAGTAGAGAATGAAATTCATGGCATCCCACGATGAAGCGCCATCCCGGCGACTTCATGCTATGACGGCCGCGCGTCGGATCGGGTCGGCAGGGCCGGCACTCGTCCGTCATCATCGGGCACGTCTCTGTTCTTGTTTTAGTGGTCAGTTTCACCCCGCGTCGCGGCGTCCGGAAAACAATCGGCCAACTCGCGACGAAGGCCATTCTAAACACATCCATCGCGAGTCCGGGAACCGCCGGGCGAGAATAAATCGGACTATGCTGACGAGAACTGACCAGTCACGGTTTGCCCGGTTGAAATTGCCGAGCAATTGGCACAGATTGGCAACCAAACAACTACAACAACGGCTTCGCCTGCTGTTTGCGCGGATATTCCCCGCTGTATTTCAGACTTATCCCAAAAGCATCCGGGAAAGCGGCGCGAGTCATGACCAAGGGGTCGCTGTTTGAAAAAACGTCTGTTCGTCACGGGCCTCAGCGGCTTCGTGGGACAACACATTCAGTCTCGTCTGGCGTCGCCGGGCTCGTCGTGGGAGCTGCTGCCTGCCGCATCGGCCTACGACCTTACGAACGCCGACAGCCTCATCGACCTTTGGCCCGAGATGCCGGATGCAGTCATTCATCTGGCCGGACAGACCTTCGTGCCGGAAGCCTTTCGTGACCCGGCCCGCACCCTCGACATCAATCTCTTCGGCACCCTCAATCTGTTGCAGGCGCTCAAGGCTCGCGGCTTTGCCGGGACGTTTTTGTACGTCAGCTCCGGCGACGTTTACGGGCAAGTCGGCGAGCAGCACCTGCCGATCACCGAGCAACAACCACCGCTGCCACGCAATCCGTACGCGGTAAGCAAACTTTCAGCGGAGTTCCTCAGTTTGCAATGGGGCCTGAGTGAAGGCTGGCCAGTGCTGGTCGCACGCCCGTTCAACCACATCGGCACCGGGCAAAAAGACAGCTTCGTCATCGCTAGCGCAGCCCGGCAGATCTGCCGCATCAAACAGAGCCTGCAAGCACCGCAACTGCAAGTCGGCGATATCGACGTGACCCGCGATTTCCTCGATGTCGGCGATGTGATTCGCGCGTACTTCGCATTGCTGGAAAACGGCACACCGGGGCAGGTCTACAACATCTGCTCGGGCCGCGAGCAAAGCATTCGCAGCCTGATCGAGCAATTGGCCGATCTGGCCGAAGTCGACGTTGAACTGGTGCCGGATCCGGCGCGCATGCGTCGCGCCGAACAGCGCCGCGTCTGCGGCAGCCACGCAAAACTGGCCAACGCCACAGGATGGGCGCCAGCCACCACCACACAACAATCCCTGCGGGCGATCCTGTCCGACTGGGAGATGCGAGTACGACAACAATGACAAAAAGTGCACTGATTACCGGGATCACGGGCCAGGATGGCGCCTATCTGGCCAAACTGCTGCTGGACAAGGGTTACAAGGTTCACGGCCTCGTTGCTCGACGCAGCAGCGATTCACGCTGGCGCCTGCGCGAGATGGGTGTCGAAGCCGACATTGTCTACCTCGACGGCGACATGGCCGATGCCTGCTCGGTGCAGCGTGCGGTAATCAAATCGGCACCGGACGAAGTCTACAACCTCGCCGCACAGAGTTTTGTCGCCGCCTCCTGGGATCAACCGGTGACCACCGGCATCGTCGATGGGCTGGGCGTGACGCACCTGCTCGAAGCGATTCGCCAGTTCAGCCCGCACACGCGCTTCTATCAGGCCTCGACCAGCGAAATGTTCGGCCTGATCCAGGCAGAGCAGCAGGACGAAAACACCCCGTTCTATCCACGCAGCCCTTACGGCGTGGCCAAGCTCTACGGCCACTGGATCACCGTCAACTACCGCGAAAGCTTCAACCTGCACGCCAGCAGCGGCATCCTCTTCAACCATGAATCACCGTTGCGCGGTATTGAGTTCGTCACACGCAAAGTCACTGACGCTGCCGCGCGCATCAAGCAGGGCAAACAGCAGGACTTGGCGCTGGGCAACATTGACGCCAAGCGCGATTGGGGCTTTGCCGGCGATTACGTCGAGGCCATGTGGTTGATGCTGCAACAGGACAAACCCGACGATTTTGTGGTCGCCACGGGCGTCACCACCACCGTGCGCGAAATGTGCCGCATTGCCTTCGATCACGTTGGCCTTAACTACCGTGACTACGTGAAGATCGACCCGGCGTTTTTCCGCCCGGCCGAAGTCGAAGTGCTGCTCGGCAATCCGGCCAAGGCTCAGCGCGTGCTGGGCTGGAAACCGAAAACCGACCTGGATACCTTGATCCGCATGATGATGGATGCGGACATGAAACGCGTCGCCAAGGAGTAGGCCATGCTGATTCCGGTGATTCTGTCCGGCGGTGCCGGCACCCGTTTGTGGCCGGTGTCCCGTGAGGGCCACCCCAAGCCGTTCATGACCCTGCCCGACGGCCAGTCGCTGCTGGGCAAGACCTACCAGCGAGCGGCGGCGTTGCTGGACGGCTGGGGCGACATCGTCACGGTGACCAACCGCGAGTATTACTTCCAGAGCAAGGATCACTATTGCGCGGCGCAGGTGTCGCGCCATCGCGGGCACTTTCTGCTGGAGCCGAGCGGGCGCAATACCGCACCGGCGATCGCAGCGGCAGCGCTGTCATTGCAGGCGCTGCATGGTGACGACGCAATCATGGTGGTGATGCCGGCGGATCATTTGATCGTCAATCAGGACGCCTTGAAGTGTGCGGTCGAGCACGCAGTGAATCTGGCGAAGGACGGTTATCTGGTGACCTTCGGCGTGGTCCCTACCGCGCCGGAAACCGGCTTCGGCTATATCGAAACCGGTGCGCCGCTGGACGCCAGAGGCGCGGCCAAGGTGCAGCGCTTCGTCGAGAAACCCGACCTGCAGACCGCCACGCATTACCTGGAGAGCGGCAACTTCCTGTGGAATTCGGGGATGTTCTGCTTCACCACCGCGACACTCATTGCCGAACTGCAACTGCACGCACCCGAGTTGCTGGAACAGACCCGCGCCTGCATGGCCGTCAGCGCACCGGTCGAAACGGTCGGCTGCCTGCAACAGGAGTTGTCGTCGACTCTGTTTGCCGAGATCACTGACATCTCCATCGATTACGCATTGATGGAGCGCTCGGAAAAAGTCGTGGTAGTGCCCGCCGGTTTCGATTGGAGCGACATCGGTTCGTGGAACGCGGTCGCCGCGCTGATTCCCGCCGATGCTGATAACAACCGCGCCAGCGGCGAAGCGATCTTCATCGACAGCCACAACAACTTCGTGCAGAGCGAAGGCCGGCTGGTGGCGACCGTCGGTGTGGATAACCTGATCATCGTCGACACCGCCGACGCCGTGCTCGTGGCCCATGCCGACCGCGCTCAGGATGTGCGGCGCGTCGCCAAGCAGCTCAAGGACAAATCCCACGAAGCCTATCGCCTGCATCGTACGGTCAGCCGTCCGTGGGGCACCTACACCGTTCTGGAGGAAGGCCCGCGCTTCAAGATCAAGCGCATCGTGGTCAAACCCGGTGGCAAATTGTCGTTGCAGATGCACCATCACCGCAACGAGCACTGGGTGGTGGTCGAAGGCATGGCCAAGGTCACCAACAACGGTTCCGGCACGACTCTGGTCGCCAAGAACGAATCGACGTTCATTGCCGCCGGCCACAAGCATCGCTTGGAGAACCCCGGGGTGATAGATCTGGTCATCATTGAAGTGCAAAGCGGCGAGTACCTGGGCGAGGACGATATCGTTCGCTTCGAAGATCAATACGGCAGGACGGTCTGAATGCTGCTTTCCCTGTACCGCTCGCTGCACAGCTACCGTGGATTCATCCTCGGCAGCGTGCAGCGCGAGTTTCAAGCGCGTTATCGCAATTCGCTGTTCGGGGCGCTATGGCCGATTTTCAATCCGCTGTCGATGATCATTGTCTACACGGTGATCTTTTCCCAGATCATGCGCGCGCGTTTACCGGGTGTCGACGACAGCATGGCCTACAGCGTCTACCTGTGCGCTGGTCTGCTGGCCTGGGGACTGTTTTCCGAAATAACCCTGCGCAGTCAGAACATGTTTCTGGAAAACGCCAACCTGCTGAAGAAAATCAGCTTCCCGAGGATCTGCCTGCCGGTGATTGTATTGATCAATGCCGGGATCAATTTCGCCATCATCATCAGTCTGTTTCTCGGTTTTCTGCTGATCACCGGGCGCTGGCCGGGAATGGCTTTGCTGGCGCTGATTCCGCTGATTGCTCTGCAAATGATGTTCTGCGCCGGGCTGGGTATGGTCCTTGGCGTGTTGAACGTGTTCTTTCGCGATGTCGGCCAGTTGTTCGGCATCTGCCTGCAGTTCTGGTTCTGGCTGACACCGATCGTCTACCCGATCACGATCCTGCCGGAATGGGTGCAGCGCCTGCTGCAACTCAACCCGCTGACCAACCTGTTCAGCAGTTATCAGAACCTGTTTCTCTACGGTCAGTGGCCGGTATGGAGTTCGCTGCTGCCGGTTTTCATTACTGGCGTGGTGTTCTGTCTGATCGGTCTGCGGCTGTTTCGCCAGCGCGTCGGCGAAATGGTGGATGAACTCTGATGGGACATATTCGCGTCACCGGCCTGGGCAAGGCCTATAAGCAATACCCAAACCGCTGGGCACGGCTGGCCGAGTGGCTGATTCCGTTTTCGCCGCTTCGGCATCAACAGCACTGGGTACTGCAAGATGTCGAATTCGAGATTGCTCCGGGTGAAGCGGTGGGTATCGTCGGCGCCAACGGAGCAGGCAAAAGCACCTTGCTGAAAATGATCACCGGCACCACTCAACCCACCCAAGGCAAGATTGAATTGCAAGGGCGCGTCGCAGCGCTGCTGGAGCTGGGCATGGGTTTCCACCCAGACTTTACCGGTCGGCAGAACGCAATCATGGCCGGTCAGTTGTTGGGCATGCAGCTTGAAGAAATCCAGGCCCTGATGCCCGATATCGAGCACTTCGCTGAAATTGGCGATGCGATCGACCACCCGGTCCGCACTTATTCCAGTGGCATGCAGATGCGCCTGGCGTTCAGTGTCGCCACCGCCCGGCGCCCGGACATCCTGATCGTCGACGAAGCGCTGTCGGTGGGTGATGCCTATTTCCAGCACAAGAGCTTCGAACGCATCCGCAGCTTTCGCAAATCCGGCACGACGTTATTGATCGTGTCCCATGATCGCTTCGCGATTCAGTCGATTTGCGACTCGGCGATCCTGCTCAAGGATGGGCGCGTGGCCATGCGCGGCAAACCGGAGCCGGTTCTCGATTATTACAATGCGCTGATGGCCGAACGTGAGGGTCAGGTAGTACGCCAGGAAACGCTCGCCGGCGGCGAGGTGCAAACGGTCTCCGGCACCGGCGAGGCGGCGATTCTGAGCGTACGCCTGCTCGATGAAAACCAGCGCAGCATTGAGGCTGTCGAAGTCGGCCAACCGGTGGTGCTCGAAGTGCAGGTCGAAGTGCGCAAGGACATCGAACGGCTGGTGCTGGGCTTCATTCTCAAGGATCGCCTCGGCCAGATGATGTACGGCATCAACACCCACCGGCTGAACAAGGCATTGACCGATCTGCGCGCCGGTGAACGCTTCACCTATCGCTTCGCCTTCATCATGGGCCTGGGCAAAGGCAACTATTCGGTGTCGCTGAGCCTGTCGCGTCTGGACTCACATCTGGATCGCAATTTCGAGTGGCGTGACTACGGGATGGTGTTCCAGGTGATCAACAGCCGTCGGGAAGACTTCGTCGGCTGTACCTGGCTGGACGCTAAAACCACCATCAGCCGCGACACCGAGGCCCGGCCTGTCGAGCGTGCGCCATGACCCGCCTCTTGGTTGAATGCACTCACGTATTCAAACACCCCAAGATCAATTCGGGGATCCAGCGCGTGGTGCGCAACGTCATCAAGCAGCTGCCCGCCAGCGCTGACGGCGTTGAGTGCATGCCGGTGGTGGTGATCAATCGCCAGCTCTACCGCGTGCTGCAACTGGCGCCACTCGATACACCGTTCTGGAACAGCCTCGAAACCTTCGGTGAACGCCTGGAGCGCCTCGCCCATCGTTTCTGGCAGTGGCATCAGCGCCGCGATGCGCTATGCACTTCGAAACTGGCGCGGCGGCTCCTTTACGCCAGCTATCGGTTGACCCAGTTTGCCGTGCTCGGCCTGCCGATTCGGCTCGTCAGACGGATCAATCGCAGGCAGCTGCTTAAACGTTGCTCGCCCCTTCAACACCACCCGGGCGATCAACTGGTGCTGCTGGATTCATCCTGGCACTCGGACTTTTTCGCCCATGTCGAGCAGCTCAAACGCGACGGCGTCGGCATGATCGCGGTGATCTACGACCTTATTCCGCTGACGCATCCGCAGTTTTACGACACGCGGCTGGTCGAAGTTTTCAATGAGTGGTTCGCCTGGATCACCCGCACGGCCGATGGCTACATGGCGATTTCCGCCACAGTGCGTGATCAGGTGCGTGGTGAATTGCAACGCAGAATCGGTGCCGAGCAGACTGAAAAGCGCTGGTTCGATTACTTTTATCTGGGGTCCGAGCTCGATCTGCAGCACAGCCAAGCCACGGTCGAACCGCGCCTGAGTGACCTGTTCACTGCGACCGAAGCGGTTTTTCTGATGGTCAGCACCATCGAGCCGCGCAAGAACCATGGGTACCTGCTCGACGCCTTCGAACGCGCCTGGGCTGCCGGCTCGACCGCACGCTTGTGCATCGCCGGGCGTATCGGCTGGAAATGCGAGGCGCTGCTTGAGCGAATCCGCAATCATCCGGAACTGAATCGGCGCCTGTTCATGTTCAATGACCTGAGCGACACCAGCCTGGAATACGCATACGCGCAGGCCAGTGCGCTGGTCTTCCCCTCGTTCGTCGAAGGCTTCGGCCTGCCGCTGGTGGAAGCGATGCAACGCGGGTTGCCGGCAATGGGCAGCGACATCGCGGTATTCCGCGAAATCGGTGGCGAGTTCATGGCTTATTTCGATCTGCAGGACCCACAAAGCCTTGCCGATCTGATCGAAACCTATCAGCGCAGCGGACAGTTTCCCGCCGCCCGCGACGTCGCTGACTGGCGCTGGATCGGCTGGCGCGAGGCCAGCGAGCAATTGGCGACACGCAGCCTTGCCCATGTTCAGCAGGCCCTGCGCGTGCAAGCGAGGCCGCATGCGCATTGCTCTTAACGCCCGCATCCTGCAAGCGCCGCGCACCGGCATCGGCCACTACGTCGCCGAACTGGTCAACGCCTTGCGCAGCGAACCCGATGTGGACGTAAGCCTGTTTCACGGATGGGGCTGGAGTTCGGCCCTGCCGGACGCGGCCATGCCCGGCTACTCGCGCATGACGCCATTGCTGCGAAAAATTCCCGGGGCCTATCAGGCACGCCGCTGGCTGGAGCAGAAATGTTTCGATCAGGTGCGTGCACAAAAGATTGATCTTTATCACGAGCCAAGCCTGTGGCCGCTGGCCTTCGACGGCCCGACCGTGATCACCCTGCATGATCTGACGCACCTGCATTTTCCAGAAACCCAACCGCCAGCACGGCTGAGGGAGATCGAACGTCGTCTGGCCGCCGGCGTGGAGCAGGCGCGGGTCATTCTGACCGATTCGCAGGCGATCGCTGACGAGGCGCAAACCTATTTCAATCTCCCTGCACAGCAATTCGTTGTGGCGCCGTTGGGTGTGTCCGAACGCTTCCGTCCCCGGCCACTTGAGGAAATCGACAGTGTGCTCAAGGCTCACGCCGTCCAGGCACGGGAATATTTCCTCTGTGTCGGCACCCTGGAGCCGCGCAAGAACCTGAGCCTGGCGTTGCAGGCCCACGCCCTGCTGCCAGACGCCGTGCGCCAGCGCTTTCCCTTGTTGATTGCAGGCATGGCCGGATGGCAGCGCGAGCAGTTCAGCGAGCCACTGCGCCAGGCATTGGCCAGCGGCCACGTGTGCCTGCTCGGCTATCTGCCCGATGAGCAATTGGCGCAACTGCTGGCCGGCGCCCGGGCGCTGATATTTCCGTCGTTGTATGAGGGCTTTGGCTTGCCGGTGCTGGAAGCCATGGCCAGTGGCACACCGGTGGTGACCACCCGTTCTTCGGCGATGCCGGAAGTGGCTGGCGCGGCTGGCAACTATATTGAAGCGGACGATGCCGAGGGTCTGCGTGATGCAATGGGCCGGCTGATCGACGACTCGCTGCATTGGCAGGCCTGCCGCGAAGCGGGATTGCAGCAGGCGGCACTTTTTTCCTGGCAACGTTGTGCACAGGCTACGGCTGGTGCCTACCGCCAGGCCATGGGAGGTTGAATGCGCGTTCTTCATTTCTTCAAGACGTACCTGCCCGATTCGGTCGGCGGCATCGAACAAGTCATCTTTCAGTTGTGCGAAAGCGGCGCTCAGCATGGCATCGATGGGCAAGTGCTGACCCTCAGCACCAATCCGACACCGCCCGTGGTGCAACTGGGTCAGCACGAAGTACATCGGGCGAAGCTGGATATCCAGTTCGCCTCGACCGGGTTTTCCTGGAGTGTGTTCAATCAGTTCCGTGAGCTGGCCGCCGAAGCCGACGTGATCAACTATCACTTCCCCTGGCCGTTCATGGACCTGGTGCATTTCGCCAGCGCCGTGAACAAGCCGAGCGTGGTCACCTATCACTCGGACATCATTCGCCAAAAGCATCTGCTCAAGCTCTATCGGCCACTGATGAATCGCTTCCTCGCCAGCGCCGACCGCATCGTTGCTGCATCGCCGAACTATCTGCACACCAGCGATGTGCTGCAGCAGTTTCAGGACAAGACCCGCGTTATCCCCTACGGCCTGAATAAAGCAGGTTATCCACAGCCCGATACCGAACGCATGAACCGCTGGCGCCAACAGCTTGGGGATAAGTTTTTTCTGTTCGTCGGGGTGATGCGTTATTACAAGGGTCTGCACATCCTGCTCGACGCGCTCAAAGACATCGATTATCCCGTGGTGATTGTCGGTGCCGGTCCGCTGGAGCAGGAACTGCATGCACAGGCCGCCGCGCTGGGCCTGCGCAATATTCATTTCCTCGGCCGTCTGAGTGACGAGGACAAAGTGGCGTTGCTGCAATTGAGCTATGCGATTGTCTTTCCTTCGCACCTGCGCTCCGAGGCTTTCGGGATTTCGTTGCTCGAAGGCGCGATGTACGGTAAACCGATGATCTCCAGCGAAATCGGCACCGGCACCAGTTTCATCAATATCCACAACGAAACCGGACTGGTGGTGCCGCCGAGCAATCCACAGGCCTTTCGGGAAGCCATGCGTACGCTATGGGACAACCCTGAGCGTGCTGCCGAGATGGGGGTCAAAGCGGAAGCGCGCTATCGGCAGCTGTTCACCGCCGATGAGATGGGTCGCAAGTGGACAGAGCTGTATCAGGAACTGCTGGCTGAAAAGGCTCTGTCCTACGCTTGAGTGGAGGTCACGCGGTTTTCTGCAACCCGGCCACCGTGCGCGGCATTGCGACAAAACCCGGCAACGCTTCGATCCGTGCCAGCCAGGCGCGAACGTTGGCGTAGTCATCCAGCGAGACATTGCCCTCCGGCGCGTGAGCAACGTAGCTGTAGGCAGACACGTCAGCGATGGTCGGCTCTCCGCCCGCCAGATACGCTGTTTTGCCCAACTCCAGCTCCATGACCTTGAGCAGATTGTGCGCACGGCCAATGACTTCCTCGGCATTCAGTTGCGCACCAAACACCGTGATCAGGCGTGCCGCCGCCGGGCCAAAGGCAATCGGTCCCGCCGCTGCCGACAACCAGCGCTGCACATGCGCTGCGCCCACCGGATCGGCCGGCAGCCAGCGTCCGTTGCCATATTTCTGCGCCAGATAAACCAGAATCGCGTTGGAATCGGCCAGCACCACGCCGTTGTCATCAATCGCCGGCACTTGGCCAAAGCTGTTGATCGCCAGGTACTGCGGCTGCTTGTGCTCACCTTTGGCCAGATCGACGAAGATCAGCTCGGTCGGCAGTTGCAGCAGCGACAGCATCAACTCGACGCGGTGGGCGTGACCGGAACGGGGAAAGTTGTAGAGTTTGATCGCTTGCATGGTCGACTCCGCTGGAAAGTGACGTCGCTACGGGGATGAGCGCGTCGATGGAGTCATCATCTATGGGTTGCCGGAACAACAGAATAACCAGCCACTGCAATCGATTATTTCATCTCGTGCAATAACGCCGCAGCACTCAAGGCTGGATGCTCACGCAGCGCCTTCACGGCGAAGTCGACAAAACTGCGGATCCGCGCCGGTGCCTTGCGCCCGCCCTGATACACCACATGGATCGGCAACGGTGGCAATTCAAACTCGGCGAGGACGATTTCCAGCTCCCCCGCCGCGACTTTGTCCGCCACTTGATACGACAGCACTCGCGTCAGGCCCAGGCCTTTGCGCGCGGCAGTGATCGCCGACTGATTGGCCGTGACGGTCAGGCGCGGTTCGGTGCGCACACTGAGTGCTTCACCGCCGTCGAGAAACGGCCAGTTGCGTTGCTGACCGATCGCCGATGTCGCCACCACCGGCAATCCGGCCAAGGCCTGCGGATGCTCCGGGCGGCCATGTTCAGCCAGAAACCCCGGCGAAGCACAGATTACCCGCCGCACTTCCCCGACGCGAATCGCATGCTGATTGCTGTCCGGCAGCTCACCGATGCGTACCGCGACATCAATGCCCTCCTCGACCATGTTGACGACCCGGTCCAGCAACAGCGCGTTGATCGACACATCCGGATAACGACAAAGGTAATCGGCCATCACTGGCGTCACGAACAGATCGCCAAACAGCACCGGCGCAGTAATCGTCAACTGCCCGCGCGGCAAGGCATGGCTGCCTGCCGCAGAATCCTCGGCCTCCTGCACTTCGGCAAGAATCCGCCGGCAGTCATCGCAGTAACGTTGCCCGGCTTCAGTCAGATGCACAGTGCGCGTGGTACGCACCAGCAACTGCGTACCGATATGCTGCTCCAGCGCCGCCACCGCCCGGGTGACACTCGCCGCCGACAGACCCAGACGCCGCGAAGCCGCCGAAAAGCCTTGCTCCTGGGCGACAACAACGAAGATCTGCATTTCCTGAAAGCGGTCCATCGAATTCCTCCGGGCGGATACGACAATCGCAGCCGAGGCTGCGATTGTGGGAGAGCTTAGATCAACGGTGGATAACTTATTCCACGGTGACCGATTTCGCCAGGTTGCGCGGTTGATCGACGTCGGTGCCCTTGAGCACGGCGACGTAGTACGACAACAGTTGCAACGGGATCGTATAAAGGATCGGCGAGAGAATGTCGTGGATGTGCGGCATTTGCACCACGTGGGTACCTTCGCCGTTGGTCATCGCAGCCTTCTCATCCGCGAACACGATCAACTCGCCGCCGCGAGCGCGGACTTCCTGGAGATTGGATTTGAGCTTTTCCAGCAGTTCGTTGTTCGGCGCGACGGTCACCACTGGCATGTCGTTATCCACAAGTGCCAGCGGCCCGTGTTTGAGCTCGCCGGCCGGGTAGGCTTCGGCATGGATGTAGGAGATTTCCTTGAGTTTCAAGGCACCTTCCATCGCGACCGGGAATTGCGCGCCACGGCCGAGGAACAGGGTGTGGTTTTTCTCGGCAAACAGCTCGGCGATTTTTTCCACGGTGCTGTCCATCGCCAGCGCTTCGCCGAGACGGGTCGGCAGGCGACGCAGTTCTTCGACAAGTGTGGCTTCGACGCCGTTGGCCAGAGTGCCGCGCACCTGTCCCAGCGACAGGGTCAGCAGCAACAGGCCGACCAGTTGCGTGGTAAAGGCTTTGGTCGAGGCCACACCGATTTCGCGGCCGGCCTGGGTCAACAGGGTCAGATCGGATTCGCGCACCAGCGAGCTGATGCCGACGTTGCAGATCGCCAGGCTGGCGAGGAAGCCCAGCTCCTTGGCATTGCGCAGGGCCGCGAGGGTGTCAGCGGTTTCGCCGGACTGCGAGATGGTCACAAACAGCGTGTCCGGCTGCACCACCACTTTGCGATAACGGAATTCGCTGGCGACTTCCACCTGGCACGGAATACCGGCCAGTTCTTCGAGCCAGTAACGCGCGACCATGCCGGCGTGATAGCTGGTGCCGCAGGCGACGATCTGCACGTTGCGTACTTTGGCAAACAGCTCGGCAGCTTGTGGACCGAAGGCCTCAACCAGCACTTGATTGTTGCCCAGGCGACCTTCGAGGGTGCGCTGGACCACGGCCGGCTGCTCGTGGATTTCCTTGAGCATGTAATGGCGGAACTCACCCTTGTCGGCGGCTTCGGCACCATCGGTGTACTGCACGGTCTGGCGCTCGACAGCGTTGCCGTTCACGTCCCAGATCTGCACGCTGTCGCGACGGATTTCAGCGATGTCGCCTTCTTCCAGGTACATGAAGCGGTCAGTGACCTGACGCAGAGCGAGTTGGTCGGAAGCGAGGAAGTTCTCGCCCAGACCCAGGCCGATCACCAATGGACTGCCACTGCGCGCGGCGACCAGACGATCCGGTTGCTGTGCGTTGATCACTGCGAGACCGTAGGCGCCATGCAGTTCCTTGACGGTCGCTTTGAGCGCGGCAGTCAGGTCCGGTTGTTCCTTGAGCTTGTGGGTCAGCAGGTGCGCGATGACTTCAGTGTCGGTGTCCGAGCTGAAAGAGTAACCCAAGGCTTTGAGTTGTTCGCGCAGAGCTTCGTGGTTCTCGATGATGCCGTTGTGCACCACTGCAATGTCACCGGAAAAATGCGGGTGAGCGTTGCGCTCGCACGGCGCGCCATGGGTCGCCCAACGGGTGTGGGCGATACCGAGACGACCGGACAGCGGCTGTTCGGTCAGGGCGGTTTCCAGCTCACTGACCTTGCCCGGACGGCGCATGCGTTCCAGGGTCTGGTCATTGGTATAAACCGCCACACCGGCGCTGTCATAGCCCCGGTATTCGAGGCGCTTCAGGCCTTCGAGAAGGATGGCGGTGATATTACGTTCAGCTACAGCGCCGACAATGCCACACATGGTTATTTCTCCTGACTGACAGCCGTACAGATCAAAGTGATCCCGCGGGCCTGAAGCTGATCGCGTGCCTCGACAGACAGGCGATCATCGGTAATGAGGGTATGGATGCTGCTCCAGGGCAGCTCCAGGTTGGGAATCTTGCGACCGATCTTGTCGGCCTCGACCATGACGATGACTTCTCGCGCAACGTCGGCCATGACCCGGCTGAGGCCGAGCAACTCGTTAAAGGTTGTGGTGCCGCGAACCAGATCGATACCGTCGGCGCCGATGAACAGTTGGTCGAAGTCGTAAGAGCGTAGTACCTGCTCGGCGACCTGGCCCTGAAAGGATTCCGAGTGCGGATCCCAGGTGCCACCGGTCATCAGCAGCACCGGCTCGTGTTCCAGTTCGCTCAAGGCGTTGGCAACATGCAGCGAGTTAGTCATCACCACCAGGCCCGGTTGCTGGCCCAGTTCGGGAATCATTGCGGCGGTGGTGCTGCCGCTGTCGATGATGATGCGCGCGTGCTCGCGGATGCGTTTTACCGCCGCGCGAGCGATCGCCTGTTTGTATTTGGAAATACTCTGCGCCGTTTCTGCGACCAGCTCTTGCGGCATGGTGATCGCACCGCCGTAACGACGCAGCAATAGACCATGGGTTTCCAGCGCGGCGAGATCCTTGCGAATCGTAACTTCCGAAGTTTCGAAACGCTTGGCCAGCTCGTCGACACTGACTTCGCCCTGCTCATTGAGCAAGGCGAGGATGTTATGGCGACGTTGAGGAGTATTGCGCTTGGACATGGCAGCTTAAGTTTCGATTCGAAAGATAACGCAAGCAATGAAACTCTATCGAAAGGTTGCCGTCAAGACGCGGGGAGAAAAATTCAGAAAAATTGAAATGACTGTGGGGCGAGCCCGCTCGCGAAAGGGGAGTCCTAGCCACTCAAGACGTGACTGAGAGACCGCATTCGCGAGCAGGCTCGCTCCTACAGGGGATTGTGGATAAATCAGGATTTTTTGATTTTTTCCGGCCGCTTCCAGCCGTCGATGTTCTTCTGGCGGGCTCGGCCTACCGCCAACTGAGCGTTATCCACATTTTGCGTGATAGTCGATCCGGCCGCAGTGGTTGCACCGTTGGAGATATCCACAGGGGCGACCAGCGAGTTGTTGGAGCCGATGAAAACGTCAGCGCCCAACACGGTTTTCCACTTGTTCGCGCCATCGTAATTGCAGGTGATGGTGCCGGCGCCGATGTTGGTGCGTGCGCCGATTTCTGCATCGCCCAGATAGGTCAGGTGGCCAGCCTTGGCACCTTCGCCCATGTGTGCATTTTTCAGCTCAACGAAGTTACCCACATGGGCGCGCGCTTCGAGCACAGTGCCCGGGCGTAACCGCGCGAAGGGACCAGCGTCACTGCCTTCACCGAGAATGGCGCCTTCTATATGACTGTTGGCCTTGATTACCACGCCTTTGCGCAGGGTGCTGTCCTTGATCACGCAGTTCGGGCCGATCTGTACGTCGTCTTCGATGATGACCTTGCCTTCGAGGATCACGTTGATGTCGATCAGCACATCGCGACCGACGCTGACTTCGCCGCGTACGTCGAAGCGGGCCGGGTCACGCAGGGTCACGCCCTCAGCCATCAGGCGGCGGCCGGCGCGCAACTGGTAATGACGCTCCAGTTCAGAGAGCTGCTTGCGATCGTTGGCGCCCTGCACTTCCATCGGGTCGTGCGGCTGTTCGGTGGCAACCACCAGACCATCGCTGACCGCCATTTCGATCACGTCGGTAAGGTAGTACTCGCCCTGCGCGTTATTGTTCGACAGGCGACTCATCCAGTCCGCCAGGCGATTGGCCGGCACAGCGAGGATGCCGGTGTTGCCTTCGGTGATCGCACGTTGCGCTTCGCTGGCGTCTTTGTGCTCGACGATTGCCGCGACCTTGCCGTCAGCATCACGCACGATGCGGCCGTAACCGGTCGGGTCATCCAGCTCGACAGTGAGCAAACCCATCTGGCCCGGCACGACATGCTTGAGCAGACGTTGCAGGGTTTCGACTTCAATCAGCGGCACATCGCCGTAAAGAATCAGCACAGTGTCGGCATCAATGAACGGCACCGCCTGGGCGGTGGCATGGCCAGTGCCCAGTTGCTTGTCCTGCAACACGAAATTCAGGTCATCAGCTGCCAGACGCTCACGCACCACATCGGCACCGTGCCCGATCACTACGTGGATGCGCTGTGGATCAAGTTGCCGGGCGCTGTGGATAACATGGCCGAGCATGGAGTTGCCGGCAATCGGGTGCAGCACTTTGGGCAGCGCCGAGCGCATGCGAGTGCCTTGACCGGCCGCGAGGATAACGATTTCGAGAGACATGACTGGCTACCAATCCTGGGTGGTCAGCAACTGCGACCGGTTTGTGGGAATTCGGAAAAGAAAAAAGGGTAGCCGAGGCTACCCTTTTTTATCAATCGCACAACAAGCGGATGACGGATTAACCGCCAAACTTCTTGCGGATCTGCTGGACGGTGCGCAGCTGGGCTGCAGCCTCGGCCAGACGAGTGGCAGCGGCGCCGTAATCGAAGTCCGCGCCTTTTTCGTTCAGGGCATTCTCGGCAGCCTTGAGAGCTGCCTGAGCCTGAGCTTCATCCAGGTCGGCGGCACGTTGCACGGTATCGGCAAGTACCTTGACCATGTTCGGCTGAACCTCGAGGAAACCACCGGAGATGTAGAACACCTCGGCTTCCCCGCCTTGCTTGATCAGGCGGATCGGACCCGGCTTGAGATTAGTGATCAGCGGCGCGTGACCCAGAGCGATACCAAGATCACCCAGTGCACCGTGCGCAATCACCATCTCGACCAGGCCGGAAAAGATTTCCCCTTCCGCGCTGACGATATCGCAATGGACTGTGATAGCCATCTGATTGCCTCAACCTAAATTAGCGCCCGTTGCCGGGCGCCGGGATTACAGTTTCTTGGCTTTTTCGATCGCTTCTTCGATGCCGCCAACCATGTAGAACGCTTGTTCTGGCAGGTGGTCGTAGTCACCGTTGAGGATGCCTTTGAAGCCAGCAATGGTGTCTTTCAGGGAAACGTATTTACCCGAAGCACCGGTGAAGACTTCAGCCACGAAGAACGGCTGCGACAAGAAGCGCTGGATCTTACGAGCACGGTTAACCAACTGTTTGTCGGCTTCCGACAGCTCGTCCATACCCAGGATCGCGATGATGTCTTTCAGCTCTTTGTAACGCTGCAGAACATACTGAACGCCGCGAGCGGTGTCGTAGTGGTCCTGACCGATCACGTTCGGGTCCAGCTGGCGCGAAGTCGAATCCAGTGGATCTACCGCCGGGTAGATACCCAGGGAAGCGATGTCACGGGACAGAACGACGGTGGCGTCCAAGTGGGCGAAGGTGGTCGCTGGCGACGGGTCGGTCAAGTCGTCCGCAGGTACGTATACCGCCTGGATCGAGGTGATCGAACCTTCCTTGGTCGAAGTGATACGTTCCTGCAGAACGCCCATCTCTTCAGCCAGGGTCGGCTGGTAACCTACTGCCGAAGGCATACGGCCCAGCAGTGCGGATACTTCAGTACCGGCCAGGGTGTAACGATAGATGTTGTCGACGAACAGCAGAACGTCGTTACCTTCGTCACGGAACTTCTCGGCCATGGTCAGGCCGGTCAGTGCTACGCGCAGACGGTTTCCCGGCGGCTCGTTCATCTGACCGTAAACCAGTGCCACTTTGTCCAGAACGTTGGAGTCCTTCATCTCGTGGTAGAAGTCGTTACCCTCACGAGTACGCTCACCCACACCGGCGAACACGGAATAACCGCTGTGCTCGATGGCGATGTTACGGATCAGTTCCATCATGTTTACGGTTTTGCCTACACCGGCACCACCGAACAGACCGACTTTACCGCCCTTGGCGAACGGGCAGACCAGGTCGATAACCTTGATGCCGGTTTCCAGCAGGTCGTTGCCGCCTGCTTGCTCGGCGAACGAAGGTGCTGCGCGGTGAATGCCCCAGCGCTCTTCGGTGTCGATCGGGCCAGCTTCGTCGATCGGGTTACCGAGGACGTCCATGATCCGGCCCAGGGTCGCTTTACCGACCGGTACGGAGATGGCTGCGCCAGAGTCGGTGACTTCCAGACCGCGCTTCAAGCCCTCGGTGGAACCCATCGCAATGGTACGCACCACGCCGTCGCCCAGCTGCTGCTGAACTTCCAGGGTGGTTGCGGCCGCGCTTTGTACAGTCAGCGCGTTGTAGATGCTCGGTACGCTGTCGCGTGGAAATTCCACGTCGATAACGGCGCCGATGATTTGAACGATACGTCCGCTACTCATAGCTGGATCCTCTGAATATTTGAACCGTTAAACCGCGGCAGCGCCGCCGACGATTTCCGAGATCTCTTGGGTGATCGCAGCCTGACGCGCCTTGTTGTAGATCAGCTGCAAATCGCTGATCAAATCACCGGCGTTGTCGGTAGCGTTCTTCATCGCGATCATCCGCGCAGCCTGTTCAGCCGCGTTGTTCTCGACCACCGCCTGGTAGACCTGCGACTCGACGTAACGGACCATCAAGCCGTCAAGCAGCTCTTTGGCGTCCGGTTCGTAGAGATAGTCCCAGTGGTGCTTGAGATCCTGATCCGGGGTTGCCACCAGTGGAATCAACTGCTCCACGGTAGGCTGTTGTGTCATGGTGTTGATGAACTTGTTGGACACCACGGACAGGCGGTCGATACGGCCGTCCAGGTAGGCATCCAGCATCACCTTGACGCTGCCGATCAGATCATTGATCGACGGCTCTTCACCCAGGTGGCTGATAGCTGCAACGACGTTACCGCCGAAGTTGCGGAAAAAGGCCGCACCCTTGCTACCGACTACACACAGATCAATCTCGACGCCGTTTTCGCGGTTTAACGCCATGTCCTTGACCAGGGCCTTGAACAGGTTGGTGTTCAAGCCGCCGCACAGACCACGGTCACTGCTCACGACGACATAACCGACGCGCTTGATTTCGCGGTCGATCATGAACGGGTGGCGGTATTCCGGGTTGGCGTTGGCCAGATGCCCAATTACCTGGCGGATACGCTCCGCATAAGGACGGCTAGCAGCCATGCGCATTTGTGCCTTGCGCATTTTGCTGACCGCCACTTTTTCCATGGCGCTGGTAATCTTTTGCGTGCTTTTGATGCTCGCAATCTTACTGCGAATCTCTTTTGCGCCTGCCATGTAACACCTATCAGGTTAGCAAGCGGGAGCCTCGCGGCTCCCGCTGCGGCTTACCAGGTTTGGGTGGCCTTGAACTTCTCGATACCGGCTTTCATGCCAGCGTCGATTTCGTCATTGAAGTCACCTTTAACGTTGATCTTGGCCATCAAATCGGCGTGATCGCGGTTGAAGAAAGCAATCAGCGCTTGTTCGAAGCTGCCGACCTTGGCGATTTCAATGTCAGTCAGGAACCCACGCTCAGCGGCATACAGCGACAGCGCCATGTCAGCGATCGACATTGGTGCGTATTGCTTCTGCTTCATCAGCTCGGTAACGCGCTGACCATGCTCAAGTTGCTTGCGGGTCGCTTCGTCCAGGTCAGAAGCGAACTGAGCGAATGCCGCCAGTTCACGGTACTGAGCCAGAGCGGTACGGATACCACCGGAGAGCTTCTTGATGATCTTGGTCTGAGCGGCACCACCCACACGGGATACCGAAACACCGGCGTTCACTGCAGGGCGGATGCCCGAGTTGAACATGGCCGATTCCAGGAAGATCTGACCGTCGGTGATGGAAATCACGTTGGTCGGAACGAACGCGGAAACGTCGCCAGCCTGGGTTTCGATGATCGGCAGTGCGGTCAGGGAACCGGTTTTGCCGGTCACTGCGCCGTTGGTGAACTTCTCTACGTATTCTTCCGAAACGCGGGATGCGCGCTCCAGCAGACGGGAGTGGAGATAGAACACGTCGCCTGGGTAAGCTTCACGGCCTGGTGGACGGCGCAGCAGCAGGGAAATCTGGCGGTAAGCCACTGCCTGCTTGGACAGATCGTCATAAACGATCAGCGCGTCTTCACCGCGGTCGCGGAAGAATTCACCCATGGTGCAACCGGAGTACGGTGCCAGGAATTGCAGCGCAGGAGATTCCGAAGCACTGGCAGCCACGATGATCGTGTTGGCCAGGGCGCCGTTTTCTTCCAGCTTGCGAACCACGTTGGCGATGGTCGATTGCTTCTGACCGATGGCTACGTAGACGCAGAAAATGCCGCTGTCTTTCTGGTTGATGATCGCGTCGATCGCCAGAGCGGTTTTACCGATCTGACGGTCACCGATGATCAGCTCACGCTGGCCACGGCCGACAGGGATCATGGCATCGACAGCCTTGTAGCCAGTCTGTACAGGCTGGTCTACCGACTTACGCCAGATCACGCCTGGAGCAACTTTCTCGACCGCGTCGGTCTCGGTGTTGCCCAGTGGACCTTTGCCGTCAACAGGGTTACCCAGAGCATCGACTACGCGGCCCAGCAATTCCTTACCAACAGGAACTTCGAGGATGCGGCCGGTGCACTTGGCGCTCATGCCTTCAGCCAGCGACTGGTAGGAGCCCAATACCACGGCACCTACGGAGTCCTGCTCCAGGTTGAGGGCCATACCGTAGACGCCGCCCGGAAACTCGATCATCTCGCCGTACATGACGTCGGCCAGACCGTGAATCCGCACGATGCCGTCAGATACGCTGACGACAGTGCCTTCGTTACGGGCTTGGGAGGTCACATCGAGCTTGTCGATGCGGCCCTTGATAATTTCACTTATTTCGGAAGGATTGAGTTGCTGCATTGCTCTGCTGCCCCTTCAAACTCAAGATTTCAATGCTTCGGCAAGTTTCGCGATTTTGCCGCGAATCGAGCCATCGATAACCAGGTCGCCGGCGCGGATCACGACACCACCAATCAAGGCAGCGTCCTCCGCAACTTGCAGGCGCACTTCCCGGTTGAGTCGTGCACTGAGAACCTTGGCGAGTTTGTCTTGCTGTTCTTGGTTCAATGCAAATGCACTGGTTACTTCAACGTCTACCGATTTCTCTTGTTCGGCCTTGTACAGGTCGAACAGAGCGGCGATCTCCGGCAGAAGCAGGAGACGGTCGTTCTCGGCAACGACGTTGATGAAATTGCGTGCCTTTTCATCAAACTTGTCGCCGCACACGTCAATGAACGTGGCGGCCTTTTCTGCGCTCGTCAGTCGCGGGGCCTTGAGCACGCGCTGCAGGGTGTCGTCTTGCGACACCGCTGCTGCCAGGCCGAGCATGGCTGACCAATTGGCCAGTTGCTGGTGGGCCTGAGCGTGCTCGAAGGCCGCCTTAGCGTAAGGTCGGGCCAACGTGGTCAGTTCTGCCATGATCGCCCTCGCTTAGATTTCAGCAGCCAGTTGGTTAACCAGCTCTGCGTGCGCGTTTTGATCGATTGTGGCACCCAGGATCTTCTCGGCGCCGCCAACAGCCAGCAAGCCCACTTGGGCACGCAGCTTGTCTTTGACGCTGTTCAGTTCCTGTTCGATCTCGGCTTGAGCCTGAACCTTCACACGGTCAGCGTCGATACGGGCTTTTTCAACAGCCTCTTCGACGATCTGGTTACCGCGTTTCTTGGCTTGCTCGATGATTTCAGCTGCCTGAGCTTTCGCTTCGCGCAGTTGCTGACCCGCTTTCTCTTGGGCCAACTCCAGGTCGCGAGCTGCACGGCTGGCAGCGTCCAGACCATCAGCGATCTTCTTTTGACGTTCGTGCAGAGCAGCGATGACCGGAGGCCATACATACTTCATGCAGAACAGTACAAAAATCAGGAACGCAACGGACTGGCCAATCAGGGTCGCATTAATGTTCACGCCAACACCTCGCAGTTACGTTGTCCATCACACCAAATTACCCGGAAGATCCGAGTAATCAGCCAGCGATCTGACCAACGAACGGGTTCGCAAAGGTGAAGAACAGAGCGATACCAACACCGATCATGGTTACGGCGTCGAGCAGACCGGCAACGATGAACATTTTCACTTGCAGCATTGGAACCATTTCTGGCTGACGCGCTGCGCCTTCCAGGAACTTGCCGCCCAGCAGGCCGAAACCAATTGCGGTACCCAGTGCGCCCAGGCCGATCAACAGTGCAACAGCGATAGCGGTTAGACCAACTACAGTTTCCATCTTTCCTCCCGACTTTTACGTCGTATGGTTTAGGTTTTTTAGATTAAAGCGGTAAAACAAATCGTTTCAGCTGCCCCGCAAGGAGCTCCCTCCCGTTTGACCGGGAGGAACATCAGACTAGTCGAGACTGGTCTTAATGGTTTTCTTCGTGCGCCATCGACAGGTAGACGATGGTCAGCATCATGAAGATGAACGCCTGCAGGGTGATGATCAGGATGTGGAATACAGCCCACGCCCACTGCAGAACAACGCCCAGGCCGCTGAGCCAGAGCAGGCCGCTGCCGAACATCACAGCGATCAGAATGAACACCAGCTCGCCGGCATACATGTTGCCGAACAGACGCAGAGCCAGAGAGATCGGCTTGGCGATCAGGGTGACGAATTCCAGCAGGAAGTTCACCGGGATCAGCAGGGCCTGAACGAAGATGTTCTTGCTGCCGAACGGGTGCAGGGTCAGTTCGCCGATGAAGCCGCCGATGCCCTTGACCTTGATGCTGTAGAAAATGATCAGTGCGAACACCGAGAACGCCATGCCCAGAGTCGCGTTCGGGTCGGTAGTCGACACGGCGCGGAACGGGATGTGGGCATCGCCGGAGATCAGGATGGCCAGCTGAGGAATCCAGTCGACCGGTACCAGGTCGACGGCGTTCATCAGGAACACCCAGACGAAGATGGTCAGTGCCAGCGGTGCAATCACCGGGCTACGGCCATGGAAGCTGTCTTTCACGCTGCCATCGACGAATTCGACCAATACTTCAACGAAGTTCTGCAAGGCACCCGGCTGACCCGAAGTCGCTTTCTTTGCCGCCATGCGGAAAAGAAGAACGAAGATCAGACCCAGCGCGACCGACCAGCCGAGGGTATCGACGTGGAAAGCCCAGAAGCCCATTTCCTTGGCTTCTGCTGCGGTGTGGGCAAAGCCCCAGCCGCCGTTGGGTAGCTGACCGAAAGTCAAGTTCTGCAAGTGGTGCTGGATATAGCCCGAAGCGGTTGTCTCTGCCATGGTTGCCTCAAACGCCCTAAGGTCTCGAAAGTCTTGTTCTCATCAGCAGGGGAGCGAACCAGCTGACCGACTGCGTCAGCACGAACACGCCGAATACTGCGATCGGCGCCAGTGGCTTCACACCTGCGAACACCAGTGCAAACAGCACTGCCGTCAAAATAAGTTTGCCTGCCTCGCCGGCATAAAAAGACCGGACGATGGACTGGGCTGCTCGGGCGCCGGAAAACCGAAATGCCCTGTGAGCGAAATAAACATTGGGCAGCAAGGCTATCAGGCCTCCGCAAAGTCCCGAGTATCCGGCAACGACTCCATGCCATTGCCAGAGCGCCAAAGCGGCAATGAGCAGAATGACAAATTGAGCCATCAACACCGGAAAAACCGCCAGGCGATGGAAAGGCAAGCGGTTTGGCGTGCGGGTTCCCATCACAGTTGCTCTCCAATGGTCGGCTGCCGAAATCCAATAACTTGGCATAATTTGTGCCGACAAAATGCGCGCAGAGTATAGGGGCGGTTCTGCCCCTATTCAACTGTCAGGTAGTGATTTCCGACTGCGCGCTACATGAGGAAATGTTTCAGCGGATGTGTGCGAGCACACCTTGAAGCTCGTCGAGCGAGTTATAACCAATCACCAATTGGCCCTTGCCCTTCTTGCCATGGCGAATCTGCACCGCAGAGCCTAGGCGCTCGGCCAAACGCTGCTCGAGGCGAGCGATGTCCGGGTCAGGTTTTGCAGCTTCCACAGGCTCCGGTTTGCCACTCAACCACTGACGAACCAGTGCCTCAGTTTGGCGCACGGTCAGTCCTCGTGCGACAACATGTCGCGCCCCTTCGACCTGCTGATTGTCCGGCAGACCGAGCAAGGCACGCGCGTGACCCATTTCCAGGTCACCGTGCGACAGCATGGTCTTGATCACTTCGGGCAGTGCAATAAGTCGCAACAGGTTAGCCACAGTCACCCGCGACTTACCCACAGCCTCGGCAACCTGTTGCTGAGTCAGCTGGAATTCCTGCTGCAAGCGCTGCAAGGCGACGGCTTCTTCGATCGGGTTGAGGTCTTCACGCTGGATGTTCTCGATCAGCGCAATCGCAATGGCGGTTTCATCCGGCACATCGCGAACCATCGCCGGGATGGTTTCCTGCCCGGCCTGCTGACTGGCGCGCCAGCGGCGTTCACCGGCAATGATCTCAAACCGGCCGCCACCAATCGGGCGTACCACGATCGGCTGCATCACGCCTTGGGCCTTGATCGACTGCGCCAGCTCTTCCAGGGCCTGCGGGTCCATGTCACGGCGCGGCTGATATTTGCCACGCTGCAGCAGGTCCAGCGGCAGGTGTTGCAGTTCGCGGGTGTCGGCCTGCGCGGCTTGTTCTTCCAGCGCGCTGACCGTCGGACCACTCAGCAGTGCATCGAGTCCACGTCCGAGACCTCGTTTCTTGACGGCCATGGGGATTCCTTAAGTTGGCTGAGCAGCAGCAATGCGTGAATTTTTGCGCTGACGACGAACCATCTCGCCTGCCAGAGCCAGATAGGCCAGGGCACCACGCGATTGCTTGTCGTAAGCCAGCGCCGGCATGCCGTAGCTCGGTGCTTCGGCCAAGCGAATGTTGCGCGGGATCACCGTGTCGTACAGCTGATCGCCGAAGTGCTCCTTGAGCTGCGCCGAAACATCGTTCATCAGGCTCAAGCGCGGGTCGTACATGGTCCGCAGCAGGCCTTCGACTTTCAGGTTCGGGTTGAGCAGCTCGGCGATGCGCTTGATGTTATCCACAAGGTCGCTCAAACCTTCCAGCGCAAAGTATTCGCACTGCATGGGGATAATCACCCCGTCAGCGGCGACCAGTGCGTTGAGTGTGAGCATCGACAGCGACGGTGGGCAGTCGATCAAAATGTAATCGTAGTTGTCACGGATCGGCGCCAGCGCGCTGCGCAGACGGCTTTCCTTCATCTGCATTTCCAGCAGCACCACTTCGGCCGCGGTCAGATCGCGGTTGGCCGGCAGCAATTGATAACCGCCGTGCTCGGAGAAGTGCATGGCCTGACCCAGGTCGCATTCACCGATCAGCAGATCGTAGACCGAGTTTTCCAGACCATGTTTATCCACACCGCTACCCATGGTGGCGTTGCCCTGTGGATCGAGATCGATCAACAGCACCCGGCGCTTGGTCGCGACCAGGGATGCTGCGAGGTTGATGCAGGTGGTGGTTTTGCCCACACCACCCTTCTGGTTCGCTATCGCGAATACCTTAGCCATTCTTGCTTGTGTTCCCAATCATGCCGTGCGGCGCAGTATCAGCAGATGGCGTTGGCCTTGGCAACCGGGGACGGCCAGGGCGTGTTCGCTATCGAGTTTGAAATCTGCCGGCAATGCTACCAGCTCATCGGCCGGATGAACGCCCTTCATTGCCAGCCAGCGTGTATCGGCATCGCCGAGGTGACGCGTCCAGTTGGTAAAGTTTTCCATGCTGCTGAAGGCCCGGGAAATGATCCCGTTGAATGGTTGCGCAGGCTGAAACGCTTCGACGCGACTGTGGATAACTTGCAGGTTATCCAGCTTCAGCTCCAGTTTGACCTGAGTCAGAAAGCGGGTTTTCTTGCCATTGCTGTCCAGACAGGTCACCTGCGAGTCCGGATACAGGATCGCCAGCGGAATACCAGGCATGCCACCACCACTGCCGACATCGAGCCAGCGACCGTTTTCGATAAACGACATCACGCTGAGACTATCGAGCAAGTGCCGCGAAACCATTTCGTCCGGATCGCGCACAGCGGTCAGGTTGTAGGCCTGGTTCCATTTGATCAACAGGGCCAGATAACCCAGCAGCAATGCGTGCTGAGTTTCTGTGAGATTGACACCGAGCTCGCGGGCTCCTGTGGATAACTCTTCGGCGTGTTGCGAAGTGACCCTGGCACTCAAGCGCTTTGCTCCAACTGACGGCCCGCGCCGCGTTTTTTCAAATGAATCATCAACAGCGAAATCGCTGCCGGGGTCACGCCCGGGATCCGCGAAGCCTGGCCCAGCGTTTCAGGACGTGTGGCGCCGAGCTTGCTCTGGATCTCCTTGGACAGACCGGAGATGTTGGTGTAATCGATATCCACAGGCAATTTCGTGTCTTCGCTGGCGCGCAGACGGGCGATTTCGTCCTGTTGGCGGTCGATGTAACCGGCGTACTTGGTCTTGATCTCAACCTGCTCGGCGACCTGTGGATCTTCGGCGCCCTGCCCGGTCACTTCGACCAGACCGACGTAGTCGATTTCCGGACGGCTCAACAGGTTGAGCAGGTTGTATTCGTGGGTCAGCGGCGTGCCGAATTTCTCGGCAATCGCATCGCCCTGCGGGGTGTTCGGCCGAACCCAGGTGCTTTTCAGGCGCTGTTCTTCAAGCTCGATGCTTTCGCGTTTCTTGCAGAAGGCCGCCCAGCGCGCGTCATCGACCAGACCGAGTTCGCGACCTTTTTCGGTCAGACGCAGGTCGGCGTTGTCTTCGCGCAGAATCAGGCGGTATTCGGCGCGGGACGTGAACATGCGATACGGCTCTTGGGTACCGAGGGTGATCAGGTCGTCGACCAGAACGCCGATGTACGCTTCATCGCGGCGCGGACACCAGGCCTCTTTGCCCTTCGCCCGCAGCGCGGCGTTGGCGCCGGCGAGCAGACCTTGAGCGCCAGCTTCTTCGTAACCGGTGGTGCCGTTGATCTGCCCGGCGAAAAACAGACCGCCGATGACTTTGGTTTCCAGACTGTACTTCAGATCGCGGGGATCGAAGTAGTCGTACTCGATCGCATAACCCGGACGCACGATGTGCGCGTTTTCCATACCGCGGATCGACTGCACGATCTGCAATTGCACGTCGAACGGCAGGCTTGTGGATATCCCGTTCGGATACAGCTCATGGGTGGTCAGACCTTCCGGTTCGATGAACACCTGATGGCTTTCCTTGTCGGCAAAGCGATGAATCTTGTCTTCGATCGACGGGCAATAACGCGGGCCGACACCTTCGATTTCACCGGCAGCGGAATACATCGGCGAACGATCAAGATTCGCCGCGATGATTTCGTGGGTACGCGCATTGGTATGGGTAATCCAGCAACTGACCTGGCGCGGATGCTGCTCCTTGCTGCCCATGAACGACATCACCGGGATCGGAGTGTCACCCGGCTGCTCGGTCATCACCGAGAAATCCACAGATTTGCCATCAATACGCGGCGGTGTACCGGTTTTCAGGCGCCCGACACGCAATGGCAACTCACGCAGACGGTGAGCCAGAGCAATCGACGGTGGATCACCGGCGCGACCGCCAGAGAAATTCTGCAAACCGATGTGGATAAGTCCGCCGAGGAATGTACCGGTGGTCAACACCACGGAATCGGCGAAGAAACGCAGACCCATCTGTGTGACGACACCACGGACTTGCTCCTGCTCGACAATCAGGTCGTCAGCAGCCTGTTGAAATATCCACAGGTTTGGCTGGTTTTCCAGGATTTCGCGGACAGCGGCCTTATAGAGAATTCGGTCGGCTTGCGCACGGGTGGCCCGTACTGCCGGGCCTTTGCGGCTGTTCAACACACGAAACTGGATGCCGCCCTTGTCGGTAGCCATGGCCATCGCGCCGCCGAGGGCATCGATTTCCTTGACCAGATGGCTTTTGCCGATGCCACCGATGGCCGGGTTGCAACTCATGGCGCCGAGGGTTTCCACGTTATGCGTCAGCAACAGGGTTTTTGCCCCCATGCGTGCTGACGCCAGTGCTGCCTCGGTACCGGCATGACCGCCGCCGATGACGATCACTTCAAAACGGGAAGGGAAATCCACCACGCACCTCGTGCCTGCTTAAGTAGGTCATTCAGGAAATATTGAAACCAGGTTTCTGGACCTGGTCGGCAAGTATAGGGACTTCGCCCTTTCTAAAGAACCCTTTGCACAAAATTTAACCAGCTGTGGAGAACTCGAGGTTAAAAAAATAAAAAAGAGAGAAATTTATAAAACCTTTGTTTTTATGTTTATTCTTACTGAACCACTTTTCTGTGGATAGATCGCTACAGACCTTATTTTTCAGCGTGTACAGAGATTAAAAACCCTGTGCTCATGTGGCAATGAGGCCCTTGGATAACCGGTGTAAGCCTGTGGATGAAAGGGGTGGTTATCCACAGCGTGGGTTATCTCCAGTTTTGAGGCCCTGTTATCAACTGCCCTCAGTGGCAGTTATTCACAGGGCTTAATCCACAGAAATTTGATGGAGGAAGAGGTACCGGGCAGCCGAAAACCGCTCAGGGAGAAAAAATCTGCCCGGCACTCTTGGAGGATTTTAGAAAAGAGGGAAGCAGACAGGTCGCGAACGGACCTGTCTGTGAATAGCAGGAGGGTTATTTGCCGATGCAGAAGCTGGAGAAGATCCTTCCAAGCAAATCATCCGAGCTGAATGCCCCGGTGATTTCACCCAGAGCGTGCTGTGCCTGACGCAAATCTTCAGCCAACAGTTCACCGGCCCCGGCCAGCGTCAATTGTGCGCGACCGTGTTCCAGTGCTGCACTGGCGTGGCGCAGCGCTTCCAGATGCCGGCGGCGTGCGCTGAAACTGCTTTCCGAGGTCTGTTCGTAGCCCATGCAGGCTTTGAGGTGTTCGCGCAGCAATTCCAGCCCCTCACCCGCCGATTTGGCGCTGAGGCTGATGGTGACGTGGCCATCCTCGCTGACTTCCAGGGCAATCGCTTCACCCGTCAGGTCCGCCTTGTTGCGGATCAGGGTCACTTTCGCCGGATCGGGCCGGGGTTCGAGGAACTCCGGCCACAGGGCAAACGGATCTGCTGCTTCCGGCGCTGTCGCATCGACGACCAACAACACCCGATCGGCTTCTGTGATGGCCTTGAGCGCCCGTTCCACGCCGATCTTTTCCACCTGATCGTCCGTATCGCGCAGACCAGCGGTATCCACCACATGCAACGGCATGCCGTCGATGTGGATATGTTCGCGCAGAATGTCCCGCGTGGTGCCGGCGATCTCGGTGACGATCGCAGCTTCACGCCCCGCCAAAGCATTCAACAGGCTGGACTTGCCGGCATTCGGTCGGCCGGCGATCACTACGGTCATGCCATCGCGCAGCAATGCGCCCTGCCCGGCTTCGCGCAGCACTGTGGATAATTCATCGCGTACCTTGTCGAGCATGCTCAGCACATGGCCATCGGCAAGGAAGTCGATTTCTTCTTCCGGAAAGTCGATGGCCGCTTCGACATAGATTCGCAGGCTGATCAACTGCTCGGTCAGGTTATGCACACGCTGGGAGAACGCTCCTTGCAAGGAACGCAGTGCATTGCGCGCAGCCTGTGCAGAACTGGCTTCGATCAAATCGGCAATTGCTTCGGCCTGGGCCAGATCGAGTTTGTCATTGAGGAAGGCGCGCTCGCTGAATTCACCTGGACGGGCCAGACGGCAGCCCAGTTCCAGACAACGCTTGAGCAACATGTCCAGAACGATCGGGCCGCCATGGCCCTGCAATTCCAAGACGTCTTCGCCGGTAAACGAGTTCGGACCCGGAAAATACAAAGCCAGACCTTCGTCCAGCACCTGCTGGTCGTCACTGAAAAACGGCCCGTAATGGGCGTAACGTGGTTTCAGTTCTCGGCCGCTGATGGCTATTGCCGCAACGCTGGCCAACGGCCCGGAAATACGGACGATGCCCACACCGCCGCGCCCTTGAGCGGTGGCGACAGCGGCGATGGTTTCACGGGGTGTGCTCATAAAGCGGCATCCAGACAAAAGTGGCAGATAGCAAAACGCCCCACTAGGGGGCGCTTTGAGTGGTGTTATCCACAGTGCAAGTTACGCCTCGGCTTTTTTCGTCGCCGCTTCGATCTTACGCGTGATGTACCACTGTTGTGCAATCGACAGGCAGTTGTTCACAACCCAGTACAGTACCAGGCCCGCCGGGAACCACAGGAAGAAGAAGGTGAAGATGATTGGCATCATTTTCATGACCTTCGCCTGCATCGGATCCGGAGGCGTCGGGTTCAGCTGCTGCTGGATGAACATGGTTGCGCCCATGATGATCGGCAGAATGAAGAACGGATCCTTGATCGACAGGTCAGTGATCCACAGCATGAACGGCGCCTGGCGCATTTCCACGCTTTCCAGCAGAACCCAGTACAGCGACAGGAAGACCGGCATCTGCACGAGGATCGGCAAGCAGCCGCCCAGTGGATTGATCTTCTCTTTCTTGTACAGCTCCATCATGGCCTGCGACATTTTCTGCCGGTCATCGCCATGTTGCTCTTTCAGCGCAGCCAGTTTCGGAGCCACGGCACGCATGCGCGCCATCGATTTGTAGCTGGCGGCCGACAGCGGGAAGAAGATCCCTTTGATCAGCATGGTCAGGAAGATGATCGACCAGCCCCAGTTACCGACAATGGCGTGGATATGTTGCAGCAGCCAGAAGATCGGCTGGGCAATGAACCACAGAATGCCGTAGTCGACGGTCAGTTCCAGACCTGGGGACAACTCTTTCAACACAGCCTGGCTTTTCGGACCTGCGTACAGCACAGCGCTGGTTTCAACTTTTGCACCTGGAGCAGCGGTCAGAGTCGGACCGGTGTAACCGATGATGTAGTTGCCTTTGCTGTCTTTACGGGTCTGGACGATATTGTTCTCGCCCTTGGCCGGAATCCACGCGGTCACGAAGTAGTGCTGCAGCCAGGCTACCCAACCACCGGTGACGGTTTCCTTGAGCTGCGCCTTGTCCATGTCCTTCATCGACACTTTCTTGTACGGCTCGGAACTTGTCCACAGGGCGGCGCCCAGGTAAGTCGCGGTGCCAGTAGCCGTGGTCGACGAAGGATCAGCGCTGGCGTCGCGCTTCAACTGGGCAAACATTGCGCCGTTCCAGGGCTGAGCGCTCTGGTTATCCACAATGTAGGAGACAGCGACGTCGTACAGGCCACGTTTCATGGTGAAACGTTTGATGTAGTTGACGCCGTCCTTGCTGAATTTCAGGTCAACGACGAGTTGATCCTGACCGTCAGCCAGTTGGTAAACCTTCTTCTCCGAGGAATAAACCGGACGACCGGCCGGGTTTGCATCCGGGCCGTTGGTACCGATCAGACCGCTTTGCGCCAGATATACACGTTCGCCGCCGTTATCGAACAGCTGGAACGGAACGTCAGGACGATCCTGACGACGTGGATACAAAGGCAGAGTCAGTTGCGCAACGTCGCCACCCTGTGGATCGATCGCCAGATCGAGCACATCGGTCTTGACCTGAATCAGATCCTTGCTGGCGGCGACCGGCGTTTCGGCAGGTGCGCTGGTATCGCTGGCGGCGCGCGGAATATCGTCACTGGCAGCATTTGTGCCAGTGGCGGTGTCCGGCAAACCGGATGTAGTCGTACTGGAAGCAACATTCTGAGTCGGCAGGGCAGCCTGACCATAATCCTGGTTCCATTTAAGAACCATGACGTAGGACACGATTGCCAGGGCGACGATCAGGATCGTGCGTTTGATATCCATGATTACTCGGCCATCGAAGAAGAACGGGAGGTAGGGACAGGTGGAACCGGGTCATAACCACCGGGATTCCACGGATGACAGCGACCTAAACGACGAAAGGTCAGCCAGCCACCGCGCAGAAGGCCATGATTTTCAATGGCTTCATACGCGTAGCAGGAACAACTGGGGTAGAAGCGACAGTGGCTGGCCATTAAAGGACTAATGGCATAGCGATAAAACTGGATCGGAACGAGGGCCAGTTTACGCATCGGTACTGTCTACCCCTACAGTTTCGGTGTTGACTGCCGGAACGGGCTTGTTGCGTGCCAGACGCTTCCAGAGTTTGCCGAAATGCTGAATCAATTCGGGGTTTTCTACATCACCCAAACCTTTGCGCGCGACGATAACGATGTCCCAGCCGACCAGTGAATCCTGGTGCAGACGGAACGATTCGCGCATCAGACGTTTGAGGCGATTGCGCTCAACGGAGAGCTTTACGCTCTTTTTCCCGATAACCAGCCCGAGACGGGGGTGATCAAGATCGTTGTTGCGTGCAAGGAGCAGGAGATTTTTCCCCGGAACCTTGCCGGTAGGGGAGTCAAAGACTGCCTTGAAATGCCGGGGGGTAAGCAGACGCTTTTCCCGACTGAAGTCCTGACTCACCTCCAGTACCGGATTATCAAACTGCCAGACGCGCACGACCTTTGGCGCGACGACGCGACAGGACTGCGCGGCCGTTCTTGGTAGCCATGCGAGCACGGAAACCGTGGGTACGAGCGCGTTTGATAGTGCTTGGTTGGAAAGTACGTTTCATGTCGTGTTACCTGGTTCGTCCACAACGGGCCGGAATGGCCCCCGTTTTAAGAGACCGGGGATTCTAGAGAAAGCAAGCCTTCAGGTCAATTTCCAACCAGCGTTTCCTTATAAATAGATCAGGGCAGGGTTTGAGCTCGAAAGCCTGTCAGCTAGATATAGAAATAAAGAAGGGAATTATTTAAAGCTTTTCTGTAAAGCTTGTAAAAGCTAGACACACCATCTTCTGTGGATAACTGCCATGGGGCCTTATTCTACGGGGTGTACAGAGAATGACAACTACAGTGGAAAACCGTGTTCAGCCTGTGCTGCGCTATCGGAAAAGCTGTGTGTGAAAGGGCTTGTTATCCACAGGCTGGTTATCCACCGGGTTTAACCCCCAGTTGTCCAGTGCCCTCAGAGGCGTTTATCCACAGGGCTTATTCATGTGCCGTTGGTCGCCTTTTAATGCGTTAACGCATTGATAAATGATGGCGATGGACCTACCTGCATGTGGATAAGTGAACCGCTCGCCGCTACAATGGCCGCTTGTTTTTGCCTCACCGGCTTTCAACTTAGGGGATATCCGTGTCAGTGGAACTTTGGCAGCAGTGCGTGGAGCTTTTGCGCGAAGAGCTGCCTGCCCAACAATTCAACACCTGGATCCGTCCACTACAGGTCGAAGCCGAAGGCGACGAGTTGCGCGTCTACGCACCGAATCGTTTCGTGCTGGACTGGGTCAACGAAAAGTACCTGGGCCGCGTTCTTGAACTGCTGGATGAGCACGGCAATGGCTCGACGCCGGCGCTGTCCTTGTTAATAGGCAGCAAGCGCAGCTCGGCACCTCGTGCCGCACCCAATGCGCCGCTGGCGGCCGCGCAGGTTGCTCAGGCGCAGGCCAATAATGTGCCAGCGAGCAATCCGGCACCGACGCCAGCCCCTGCTCCGGCCAAGCGTTCCACACAGAAGGCCGCTGAAGTCAGCGAAGAGCCTTCCCGCGACAGCTTCGACCCGATGGCGGGTGCTGCTTCGCAGCAGGCCCCGGTTCGCGCGGAGCAGCGCACCGTGCAGGTAGAAGGTGCGCTCAAGCACACCAGTTACCTGAATCGCACGTTCACCTTCGAAAACTTCGTTGAAGGTAAATCCAACCAGCTAGCCCGTGCGGCGGCCTGGCAGGTGGCGGACAATCCCAAGCACGGCTATAACCCGCTGTTCCTTTATGGTGGCGTCGGCCTGGGTAAAACCCACTTGATGCACGCAGTGGGCAACCATCTATTAAAGAAGAATCCGAATGCCAAGGTCGTGTACCTGCATTCCGAGCGTTTCGTGGCCGACATGGTCAAAGCGCTGCAACTGAACGCCATCAACGAATTCAAGCGTTTCTACCGTTCGGTGGACGCCTTGCTGATCGACGATATTCAGTTCTTCGCCCGCAAGGAGCGTTCCCAGGAAGAGTTTTTCCACACCTTCAACGCGCTGCTTGAAGGTGGTCAGCAGGTCATTCTCACCAGTGACCGCTACCCGAAAGAAATCGAAGGCCTTGAAGAACGCCTCAAATCCCGCTTCGGCTGGGGCCTGACCGTTGCGGTCGAGCCGCCGGAACTGGAAACCCGCGTGGCGATCCTGATGAAGAAGGCCGATCAGGCCAAAGTCGAGTTGCCCCATGACGCCGCGTTCTTCATCGCCCAGCGCATCCGCTCGAACGTTCGTGAGCTGGAAGGCGCGCTGAAACGTGTGATCGCTCACTCGCACTTCATGGGCCGCGACATCACCATCGAGCTGATTCGCGAATCCCTGAAAGACTTGCTGGCGTTGCAGGACAAACTTGTTTCTGTGGATAACATTCAGCGCACCGTCGCCGAGTATTACAAGATCAAGATTTCCGACCTGCTGTCCAAGCGCCGTTCGCGCTCGGTGGCTCGTCCGCGTCAGGTGGCCATGGCGTTGTCCAAGGAACTGACCAACCACAGCCTGCCGGAAATCGGCGATGTGTTTGGCGGCCGCGACCACACCACCGTGCTGCACGCCTGCCGCAAGATCAACGAACTTAAGGAATCCGACGCGGACATCCGCGAGGACTACAAGAACCTGCTGCGTACACTGACCACTTGATGAACACCAGCGCAGCTTATTAAGGCAAGGGACTAGACCATGCATTTCACCATTCAACGCGAAGCCCTGTTGAAACCCCTGCAACTGGTCGCAGGCGTCGTCGAGCGCCGACAGACCTTGCCGGTACTGTCCAACGTGCTGTTGGTCGTCGAAGGCCAGCAACTGTCGCTGACCGGTACCGACCTGGAAGTCGAGCTGGTCGGTCGTGTGCAACTCGAAGAGCCGGCCGAAACCGGTTCCATCACCGTGCCGGCGCGCAAGCTGATGGATATCTGCAAAAGCCTGCCCAACGATGCGCTGATCGACATCAAGGTCGACGAGCAGAAGCTGGTGGTAAAGGCCGGCCGTAGCCGCTTCACCCTGTCGACCCTGCCGGCCAACGATTTCCCGACCGTCGAAGAAGGCCCGGGCTCGCTGACCTGCAGCCTGGAGCAAAGCAAACTGCGTCGTCTGATCGAACGCACCAGCTTCGCCATGGCCCAGCAGGACGTGCGTTACTACCTCAACGGCATGCTGCTGGAAGTTTCCGCTGGTGTGATCCGCGCCGTGGCCACCGACGGACACCGTCTGGCGATGTGCTCGATGCAGGCCGATATCGGTCAGCCGGATCGCCATCAGGTGATCGTGCCGCGCAAAGGTATCCTCGAACTGGCGCGTCTGCTCACCGAGCCGGATGGCAATGTCAGCATCGTCCTCGGCCAGCACCACATCCGCGCCACCACTGGCGAGTTCACTTTCACCTCGAAACTGGTCGACGGTAAATTCCCGGATTACGAGCGCGTCCTGCCGAAAGGTGGTGACAAGCTGGTACTCGGCGATCGTCAGGCGTTGCGTGAAGCGTTCAGCCGTACCGCGATTCTGTCCAACGAGAAGTACCGCGGTATCCGTCTGCAACTGGCCAGCGGTCAGTTGAAGATCCAGGCCAACAACCCGGAGCAGGAAGAAGCGGAAGAAGAAGTGGGCGTTGAATACAACGGCGGCTCGCTGGAGATCGGCTTCAACGTCAGCTACCTGCTCGACGTGCTGGGCGTGATGACCACCGAGCAGGTTCGCCTGATCCTGTCCGACTCCAACAGCAGTGCGCTGGTGCAAGAGTCCGACAATGACGATTCGGCTTACGTTGTCATGCCGATGCGTCTGTAATCAGCTGATCCTGAATGTCGTTAAGTCGTGTTTCGGTCACCGCGGTGCGCAATCTGCACCCGGTGACCTTCTCCCCCTCCCCCCGCATCAACATTCTTTACGGCGCCAACGGCAGCGGCAAAACCAGTGTTCTGGAAGCCATTCATCTGCTGGGGCTTGCCCGTTCGTTTCGCAGCACGCGGCTGTTGCCCGTCATTCAGTACGAACAGCTTGCCTGTACCGTATTCGGTCAGGTTGAGCTGGCTGAAGGCGGACACAGTGCGCTGGGGATTTCCCGCGACCGTCAGGGCGAGTTCCAGATTCGCATCGACGGCCAGAACGCCCGTAGCGCTGCGCAGTTGGCGGAGATCCTGCCGCTGCAGTTGATCAACCCGGACAGCTTCCGTCTGCTGGAAGGCGCACCGAAGATTCGCCGGCAGTTTCTCGACTGGGGCGTGTTCCACGTCGAACCGCGTTTCATGGCCACTTGGCAGCGTTTGCAGAAGGCGCTGCGCCAGAGAAACTCCTGGCTGCGGCATGGTACACTTGACGCCGTTTCGCAAGCGGTTTGGGACAGGGAACTGTGCCAGGCCAGCGCTGAAATCGATGAATACCGCCGCGCTTACATCACAGCCTTGAAACCGGTCTTCGAACAGACCTTGAGCGAACTGGTTGAGCTCGAGGGTTTGACGCTCAGCTATTACCGAGGCTGGGACAAGGACCGCGAATTGAGCGCCGTACTCGCCGCTTCCGTACAACGGGACCAGCAGATGGGGCACACCCAGGCCGGACCGCAACGAGCTGATTTGCGTCTCAGATTGGGCGCACACAATGCCGCGGACATTTTGTCCCGGGGTCAGCAGAAGTTGGTGGTGTGTGCACTGCGGATTGCCCAAGGGCACCTGGTCAGCCAGGCCCGTCGCGGACAGTGTATTTATCTGGTGGATGACTTGCCGTCCGAGCTGGACGAGAGCCACCGTCGCGCGCTATGCCGCTTGCTGGAAGACTTACGCTGCCAGGTGTTTATCACCTGTGTAGATCACGAATTACTGAGGGAAGGCTGGCAGACGGAAACGCCAGTCGCTTTGTTCCACGTGGAACAGGGCCGTATCACCCAGACCCACGACCATCGGGAGTGAAGGCATTGAGCGAAGAAAATACGTACGACTCAACGAGCATTAAAGTGCTGAAAGGCCTGGATGCCGTACGCAAACGTCCCGGTATGTACATTGGTGACACCGACGATGGCAGCGGTCTGCACCACATGGTGTTCGAGGTGGTCGACAACTCGATCGACGAAGCCCTCGCCGGCCATTGCGACGACATCAGCATCATCATTCACCCGGACGAATCCATCACCGTTAAAGACAACGGTCGTGGCATCCCGGTAGACGTGCATAAAGAGGAAGGCGTTTCCGCCGCAGAGGTCATCATGACCGTCCTCCACGCTGGCGGTAAGTTCGACGACAACTCCTACAAAGTATCCGGCGGTCTGCACGGCGTAGGTGTGTCGGTGGTGAACGCGCTGTCCGAAGAACTGGTCCTGACCGTTCGCCGCAGTGGCAAGATCTGGGAACAGACCTACGTCCACGGCGTGCCTCAGGCACCGATGGCCATCGTTGGCGACAGCGAAACCACCGGTACCCAGATCCACTTCAAGGCTTCCAGCGAAACCTTCAAGAACATTCACTTCAGCTGGGACATCCTCGCCAAGCGCATTCGTGAACTGTCCTTCCTCAACTCCGGTGTCGGCATCGTCCTCAAGGACGAGCGCAGCGGCAAGGAAGAGCTGTTCAAGTACGAAGGCGGCCTGCGTGCGTTCGTTGAATACCTGAACACCAACAAGACTGCGGTCAATCAGGTGTTCCACTTCAACATCCAGCGTGAAGACGGCATCGGCGTGGAAATCGCCCTGCAGTGGAACGACAGCTTCAACGAGAACCTGTTGTGCTTCACCAACAACATTCCGCAGCGCGACGGCGGCACTCACCTGGTGGGCTTCCGCTCGGCACTGACGCGTAACCTGAACAACTACATCGAGCAGGAAGGTCTGGCGAAGAAGCACAAAGTCGCCACCACCGGTGACGACGCTCGTGAAGGCCTGACCGCGATCATCTCGGTGAAAGTGCCGGATCCGAAGTTCAGCTCGCAGACTAAAGACAAGCTGGTGTCTTCCGAAGTGAAGACTGCAGTGGAACAGGAGATGGGCAAATACTTCTCCGACTTCCTTCTGGAGAACCCGAACGAAGCCAAGCTGGTAGTCGGCAAGATGATCGACGCCGCCCGTGCCCGTGAAGCCGCGCGCAAGGCCCGTGAGATGACCCGCCGCAAAGGCGCGCTGGACATCGCCGGTCTGCCGGGCAAGCTCGCCGACTGCCAGGAAAAAGACCCGGCGCTGTCCGAACTGTACCTGGTGGAGGGTGACTCCGCGGGCGGTTCTGCGAAGCAGGGACGTAACCGCAAGACCCAGGCGATCCTGCCGTTGAAGGGCAAGATCCTCAACGTCGAGAAAGCCCGTTTCGACAAGATGATCTCGTCCCAGGAAGTGGGCACGCTGATCACCGCGCTGGGCTGTGGCATCGGTCGCGAAGAGTACAACATCGACAAGCTGCGCTATCACAACATCATCATCATGACCGATGCTGACGTCGACGGTTCGCACATCCGTACCCTGCTGCTGACCTTCTTCTTCCGTCAGTTGCCCGAGCTGATCGAGCGTGGCTACATCTACATCGCCCAGCCACCGCTGTACAAAGTCAAAAAAGGCAAGCAAGAGCAATACATCAAAGACGACGACGCCATGGAAGAGTACATGACGCAGTCGGCCCTGGAAGATGCAAGCCTGCACCTGAACGAAGAAGCCCCGGGCATTTCCGGCGAAGCGCTGGAACGTCTGGTGAACGACTTCCGCATGGTGATGAAGACCCTCAAGCGTCTGTCGCGTCTGTACCCTCAGGAGCTGACCGAGCACTTCATCTATCTGCCGGCCGTCAGTCTGGAAACCCTGGGCGACCACGCGGCGATGCAAGAGTGGCTGGCGCAGTATGAAGTCCGTCTGCGTACCAACGAGAAGTCGGGTCTGGTCTACAAGGCCAGCCTGCGTGAGGATCGCGAACGTGGCGTCTGGCTGCCAGAGGTCGAACTGATCTCCCACGGTCTGTCGAACTACGTCACCTTCAACCGCGACTTCTTCGGCAGCAACGACTACAAAACCGTGGTCACCCTGGGCGCGCAACTGAGCACCCTGCTCGATGAAGGCGCGTACATCCAGCGTGGCGAGCGCAAGAAAGCCGTTACCGAGTTCAAGGAAGCCCTCGACTGGCTGATGGCCGAAAGCACCAAGCGCCACACCATCCAGCGCTACAAAGGTCTGGGCGAAATGAACCCGGATCAGCTGTGGGAAACCACCATGGACCCAAGCGTGCGGCGCATGCTGAAAGTCACCATCGAAGACGCCATCGGTGCAGACCAGATCTTCAACACCCTGATGGGTGATGCGGTCGAACCTCGCCGAGATTTCATCGAGAGCAACGCACTGGCGGTTTCCAACCTGGACTTCTGATCCTGTTTGCTACCCGCTCATGGAAAACCCCGGCCAATGCCGGGGTTTTTTTGTTGCCTCACTCATTCCCAGTGCCGACACTCTCCAACCGATACCCATACCCATAAATTGTCAGCAACTGCCAACCCCGATCCGCTGTCAGCCCGAGCTTGTTGCGCAATCGGTAGATATGCGTATCCAGTGGCCGCGAAGAAGTTGTCTCCTCGTTCGGCCAGAAGCGCTCGTACAGGTAATCCCGCGACAATGGCCGCCCCAGGTTGCTGAACAGGCAACGCGCCAGGCGGTATTCGCGTTCGGTCATGAGGATCGGTTTGCCTTCACGGGTGACGGTCAGTTCGGCGTCGTCGAAAGTCAGATCGTGAAACGTCTGTATTTCGCGCGCCGCGCTGCGCGGTTGGCTATGCCGACGCAATACCGCAGCCACCCTCGCCTTCAACTCATTGGGGCGAAACGGCTTGCTGACATAATCGTCAGCCCCGGCATTCAAGGCTTGAACGATATCGCTTTCGCCGTCGCGGCTGGTGAGCATGATCGCCGCAGGTGGCGCGTCCATGTGTTCGCGGGTCCAGCGCAGCAGTGCCAGGCCCGTGAGATCAGGAAGTTGCCAATCGAGAATCAACAGGTCGAAGGTTTCCCGGCGCAACTGGCGCAACAAGTCTTCGCCGCGCTCGAAGCTGTGCAGCGACCACGGCTGTTCGCCAGCTTCGGCCATTTGCTCCAGGGTTTGCTCGACCCGGCGCAGTTCGGCAGGTTCGTCGTCCAGAATGGCAACGCGCATCGGCGGTGTTCCTTGTCGCTGGGGCTGGGATGTCGACAATAGCGACTCCCCGGCCGCGATGAAAGAAGCAGCCCGTCGTTGGTCGACGTCCGCTATGATTCTTCGGGTCTACGCCTCAGACCTGAGACCTATGAAACCATTCCCACTGCCCTGCCCTGTGCCTCATGCATAAAACTCAACGCCGACGTGAAAGTCGTGAGCCGAGCCAGGTCCAGCGTCTGTTCCGCCGGCTGGTGCGCGAGTGGTTGTGGATAAGTTTAGTGCTGTTGCCGCTGACTGCCTTGTTGTCTTATCGCGCCCAGATCAATCTGCACAATCCGTCGCCAGCGCCCGGCGCACTGTTGTCGGTGGCGATGGTCGCGAGTGTGCTGGGATTGTTGCTGTGGCGGCCGCGTTGGGCGCTGTGGGTAACCTTGGTGGGTATGGCCTGTGCGCTGATCGCCAGCGCCCTGCTGGCCGAAGTCCGCTACTGGTGGTCGCCAACGCCAGCAGCCCTGGGGATGTTGTTCGGTTACCTGATCTGGAACTGGCGACGCTTGAGTGTTGTGCTGACGTATTTCGGCTGGGAGCTGGCACGTCTGGACAGCGAACCGAAAGTCTTCCCTGAACGTCGGCGGACCCGCTTCACCGGTGCCGACCGTTTGCAGGGCCAGATCATGGCGCTCGAACAAGCCATGAGCCGCACCCGCGACACCCGGCGGTTCATTGCCGATGGCCTGGAATACCTGCCGGTGGCGACGCTGATCAGTGATCCGCTGGGCAAGATCCTGCTGGGCAATCGCAAGGCGCGCGAGTTGTTCGAGGATCCGCTGGTGGGCGATGACGTACTCGATCAACTGGCACGGCTCGGCTATCCGGAATTATCCACAGCGCCGCGGCCGCCGCTGGCCACCCTGCCGCTGCTGGAATTTCGCGATCACAGGGAACGCAGTCTGCGCCTGGAAAGAGCGGCGCTGCTGCCGGTCGACGGCGATACGCCGATCGGTTGGCTGCTCAGCCTGACGGACTTGAGTGCCGAGCGTGCGGCTGAGGAGCAGCGCGGCGTCCTGCTGCGTTTTCTTTCCCACGACCTGCGCGCCCCCCATTCGGCGATCCTCGCCCTGCTGGATGTGCATCGTCACCAGGCGGGTGCTGATGCGCCGCTGTTCGAGCAGATTGAGCGTCAGGTGCGCCGCGCGCTGGATCTGACTGATGGTTTTGTCTTGTTGGCGCGGGCTGAATCCGAAACCTACCAGTTCCGCCCGACATTGTTCGCCATGCTGGTACTGGATGTGCTCGATCAGGCGTTGCCGATCGCCCAGCAGAAACGCATCGAGCTGCTCAACGAGGTCGATGAGCAATGCCAGGAGCGGCTGATTCTGGCCGATCAGGGATTGCTGACGCGCGCCCTGTTCAACCTGCTGGAAAACGCGATCAAGTACAGCCCCGCAGACAGCACTGTGCAACTGCAGGTCAGCTGTGCTGGACAGTGGCTGCGCTGCGAATTGACCGATCAGGGCAAGGGCATTGCCGCCGATGAATTGCCTGACCTGTTCAGCCAGTATCGGCGTTTCTCTTCGGCCCAAGGCATCGACGGCGTGGGCTTGGGTTTGTCGATGGTCAAAGCCGTGATTGATCATCATGGCGGTACGATTGAGTGTCGTAGCGTGGTCGATGCGGGAACCACTTTCCTTATCGAGTTGCCGCTGCTCGCTGAATGAAAAAGGGGCACAAAAAAACCGGCTATAACGGCCGGTTTTTTTACATCCGAATAAAACTTATGCACCGATTTTGTTCAATTCATAAATTTATAAATATCTATGAAAATCAATAAGTTAGAAAACAATTGCGGTCTTTTTTAGCAAAAGCGTACACAGGTTATCCACAAAATTCAGACAGCCAGCTGGTCACTCGCTGCCGGTGCCTGTGGCGCCGGTGGCAGCGAGCCCATTTCACGCTGGGTTTTCTCGTTCCACGCCTGCACACGGTCATTCAGATCAGCGATGGCGCGCGGCCCGCTGCCTTCGGCATACATCGGTTCGCCGATGACCACGGTGATCACTCCGGCCTGTTTGCCCCAGCCGATTTTTGGCCAGAATTTGCCGGCATTGTGTGCAATCGGCAGCACAGGAAGCGCCGCATTCACCGCCAACGCACTGCCACTGCGAGAGAATTTTCCGACAGTGCCGTAGGGGACTCGTGTGCCTTCGGGAAAGATCAGCACCCAGACGTTGTCCTTGAGCAGCTCGTCGCCTTTAGCCGCGACTTGTTTGAGCGCGGCCTTCGGGTTGTCGCGGTCAATGGCGATCGGGCGCAGCATTGCCATGGCCCAGCCGAAGAACGGCACGTAGAGCAATTCGCGCTTGAGCACTTGGCTCAATGGCGAGAAATAAGCGGAGAGAAAGAAGGTCTCCCAAGTGCTCTGATGGTTCGATTGAATCACGCAGGGCCGGTCAGGCACGTTTTCCGCGCCTTTGATTTCGTAGCGGATGCCAAGGAAAACCTTGGTCAGCCACAGGGCGCAACGGCACCAGTACACGTTGATGAAACGATAGCGCGCCTTGAAGGACAGAAACGGCGCGATGAAAAAGCTCAGACTGCACCACAGCAACGCTGTTGTGCCCAGCAGCAGGTAAAAAATAAAGATTCTGAAGGCCCGCAGTATCGACATGGCGACGGTTACCGTTACGGGGCAATGCCCCGACTGTTCAAGCGCACTCCCGAGCAATCCCTGGCCAGGAAATTCAGAAGTACTCTAGTTGTGGATAAGTTCTGCGGCAATCGCCGCCAGATCGTCAAAAATCAGGGTGCCAACCGGCAGGGTTTTACCCTGAGTCTTTTCGCCTTTCCCGGTCTTCACCAAAACTGGCTGTGAATCGACGGCTTTGGCGGCCTCCAGGTCACCAAGGCTGTCGCCGACGAACCAGACGTTGGTCAACGGCACCGTGTAATGCTCGGCAATGGTTTTGAGCATTCCCGGTTTCGGTTTGCGGCAATCGCAACCTTCATCCGGGCCATGCGGGCAATACACGATCAAACCGACTTCACCGCCCTGCTCCGCGACCAGCTCGCGCAGGCGCGCGTGCATGGCCTCGAGGGTGGCGAGGTCGTAATAGCCACGAGCAATGCCCGACTGGTTGGTGGCCACCGCCACCGTCCAGCCGGCCTTGCTCAACTGCGCGATCGCTTCGATCGAGCCGGGCAGCGGGATCCACTCCTCCACCGACTTGATGTAGGCATCGGAGTCGTAATTGATCACGCCGTCACGATCGAGAATCAGCAGTTTCAACAGCAATCCCTCAACTCAGCAGCGAAATGTCGGCAACACCGAGGAACAGGCCACGCAGGCGCGCCAGCAGCGCGTAGCGGTTAGCTCGCACATTGGCGTCGTCGGCATTGACCATCACCGCGTCGAAGAACGCGTCGACCGGCTCGCGCAGCGCCGCCAGGCGTGCCAGCGATTCGTTGTACTGACGCGCTGCGGCCATTGGCTGCACGGCCTGATCCGCTTGCTGGATCGCCGAGTACAGCGAGAACTCGTTGGCGTTGTCGAAATACTTGGCTTCGACCACGGTCGGTACCGAGCCTTCGACTTTGCTCAACAGGTTCGACACGCGCTTGTTCACCGCCGCCAGCGCTGCCGCTTCCGGCAGTTTGCGGAAGGCCTGAACCGCTTGCACACGCTGGTCGAAGTCCAGCGCCGAACCCGGCTTCAATGCACGTACCGACAGGTAGGTGGCGACGTCGACGCCTTCGTCTTCATAACGCGCACGCAGACGGTCGAAGATGAATTCCAGCACGGCTTCGTTGAGGCCGGCCGCCTTGACCTTGCCGCCAAATGCAGTCACGGCGAACGCCACGGCGTCGTTCAGGTCTAGATCGAGTTTCTTTTCGATCAGGATACGCAGCACGCCCAGTGCCGCACGGCGCAGGGCATAAGGGTCTTTGCTGCCGGTAGGCAGCATGCCGATACCGAAGATGCCGACCAGAGTGTCGAGCTTGTCGGCGATGGCGACGGCTGCACCGGTCAGGGTCGCCGGCAATTCGGCACCGGCACCGCGTGGCATGTATTGCTCGTTCAGCGCCAGCGCGACGTCCTGCGGCTCGCCGTCATTGAGGGCGTAGTAGTAACCGGCGACACCTTGCATCTCCGGGAACTCGCCAACCATTTCGGTGGCCAGGTCGCACTTCGACAGCAGGCCCGCACGGGCAGCCCACGAGGCGTTGCCGCCGATGCGCGCGGCGATGTACGCGGCCAGTTTGGAAACGCGCTCGGCCTTGTCGTAGACGCTGCCGAGTTTTTCCTGGAACACCACGTTCTGCAGGCGCAGGTTGAAGTCTTCGAGTTTCTGCTTCTTGTCCTGCTTGAAGAAGAACTCGGCGTCGGTCAGGCGTGGGCGAACCACTTTCTCGTTACCGGCGATGATCTGCTGCGGGTCTTTGCTTTCGATGTTGGCCACGGTAATGAAACGTGGCAGCAACTTGCCGTCGGCATCCAGCAGGCAGAAGTACTTCTGGTTGTCCTGCATGGTGGTGATCAGCGCTTCCTGCGGCACGTCGAGGAAGCGTTCTTCGAACGAGCACACCAGCGGCACCGGCCATTCAACCAGCGCAGTCACTTCGTCGAGCAGTGCCGGCGGCACGATCGCCGTGCCTTCCTGACGGGTGGCCAGCTCTTCGGTGCGCTTGCTGATGATCTCGCGACGCTCGTTGGCATCGGCCAATACGTAAGCGGCACGCAAGTCGGCGAGGTAGCTCGACGGCGAACCGATGCGCACGCTCTCCGGATGATGAAAACGGTGACCACGGGATTCACGGCCAGCCTTCTGCGCGAGGATCGTGCAGTCGATGACCTGGTCACCGAGCAGCATCACCAGCCACTGGGTCGGACGCACGAATTCTTCCTTGCGCGCACCCCAACGCATGCGTTTCGGGATCGGCAGGTCGTTCAGCGAATCTTCGACGATGGTCGGCAGCAGGCTCGCGGTCGGCTTGCCGGCGATGTTCTGGCTATAACGCAGTTTCGGACCGCTCTGGTCGATTTCGCTCAGCTCGACGCCGCACTTCTTGGCGAAGCCCAGGGCGGCCTGAGTCGGATTGCCATCAGCGTCGAACGCGGCCTGACGTGGCGGGCCATCGAGGTTGATGCTGCGATCCGGCTGCTGAGTGGCCAGCGCAGTGATCAGCACGGCCAGACGACGTGGCGCGGCATAAACGGTTTTGCTTTCGTAGCTCAGGCCGGCGGCTTGCAGGCCCTTGTCGATACCGGCGAGGAACGCATCAGCCAAAGTGTTCAGGGCTTTGGGTGGCAGTTCTTCGGTGCCCAGTTCAACCAGAAAATCTTGCGCACTCATTGTGCAGCCTCCAGCTTGGCCAGTACTTCGTCACGCAGGTCCGGGGTCGCCATCGGGAAGCCCAGCTTGGCGCGGGCCAGCAGGTAGGCTTGCGCAACGGAACGCGCCAGGGTGCGCACGCGCAGAATGTATTGCTGACGCGCAGTCACCGAGATTGCCCGGCGCGCATCCAGCAGGTTGAAGGTGTGCGACGCCTTCAGCACCATTTCGTAGCTCGGCAACGGCAGCGGCTGGTCGAGTTCGATCAGGCGCTTGGCTTCGCTTTCATAGAAGTCGAACAGCTCGAACAGTTTGTCGACGTTGGCGTGTTCGAAGTTGTAGGTGGACTGCTCCACTTCGTTCTGGTGGAACACATCGCCATAGGTGACTTTGCCGAACGGGCCGTCAGCCCAGACCAGGTCGTAGACCGAATCGACGCCTTGCAGGTACATCGCCAGACGCTCGAGACCGTAGGTGATCTCGCCGGTCACCGGGTAGCACTCGATGCCGCCCGCTTGCTGGAAGTAGGTGAACTGGGTGACTTCCATGCCGTTGAGCCAGACTTCCCAGCCCAGACCCCAGGCGCCGAGGGTCGGCGATTCCCAGTTGTCTTCGACGAAGCGGATGTCGTGCACCAGCGGGTCGAGGCCGACATGCTTGAGCGAGCCCAGGTACAGTTCCTGGAAGTTGTCCGGGTTCGGCTTCAGGACTACCTGGAACTGGTAGTAGTGCTGCAGACGGTTCGGGTTTTCGCCGTAACGGCCGTCAGTCGGACGGCGGCTTGGCTGCACGTACGCGGCGTTCCAGGTTTCCGGGCCGATGGCGCGCAGGAAGGTCGCGGTGTGGAAAGTGCCGGCGCCTACTTCCATATCGTAGGGCTGAAGTACCACACAACCTTGCTCGGCCCAGTATTGCTGGAGCGCGAGGATCAAGTCTTGGAAGGTACGCACGGCTGGCGTAGGCTGGCTCACGAAATTCACCTGTTTCTTGGGCTGCGATTTAAAGAGCGGGAGTATACCCGATTCGTTGCTGCGCACGCCCCCTGGAGCCTTATGCCACGCTGCTTTTGGTGTACCGAAGATCCGCTGTACATGGCTTATCACGATCAGGAGTGGGGCACGCCGCTGCGCGATGCGCAGGGTTTGTTCGAGTTGCTTTTGCTCGAAGGGTTCCAGGCCGGGTTGTCGTGGATCACTGTGTTGCGCAAACGTGAGCGCTATCGCCAGGTGCTGTTTGGCTTCGACGTGCAGCGCGTCGCGCAGATGAGCGATGCCGAAATCGACGAGCTGATGCTCGACCCGGGCATCATCCGCAATCGCCTGAAACTCAACGCTGCGCGGCGCAATGCCCAGGCGTGGCTGGCGCTGGAGGATCCGGTGGCGTTGCTCTGGTCATTCGTAGGCGACCAACCGATCATCAATCATTTCAAGGATCGCAGCGAAGTCCCGGCGATCACCCCGGAAGCGCTGGCCATGAGCAAGGCGCTGAAAAAAGCCGGCTTCACCTTCGTCGGTCCGACCATTTGCTACGCGCTGATGCAGGCCTCGGGCATGGTCATGGACCACACCCAGGATTGCGACCGCTACGCGCAGCTCGCCAACGCCGGTTAGAATGCCCGCCTCGCGCACAGCACAAAGATCAGGAGTGACCTGTGGAAAAGTTTAAAGGCGCCTTGCTGGTAGGCGCTCTGCGGCTGTTTGCCCTGCTGCCATGGCGGGCCGTGCAGGCCGTGGGTTCGGTGATCGGCTGGATCATGTGGAAAACCCCCAATCGTTCCCGCGACGTGGTGCGGATCAACCTGTCCAAGTGTTTTCCGCAGATGGATGCGGCCGAACGTGAGCGTCTGGTCGGGCAGAGTCTGAAGGACATCGGCAAGTCGCTGACCGAAAGCGCCTGCGCGTGGATCTGGCCGGCGCAGCGCTCGATCGATCTGGTCCGCGAAGTCGAAGGCCTCGATGTGTTGAAAGACGCGCTGGCCTCGGGCAAAGGCGTGGTCGGAATCACCAGCCACCTCGGCAACTGGGAAGTGCTCAACCACTTCTATTGCAGCCAGTGCAAACCGATCATTTTCTATCGTCCGCCGAAGCTCAAGGCAGTGGATGAATTGCTGCGCAAACAGCGCGTGCAGCTGGGCAACAAGGTCGCGGCGTCGACCAAGGAAGGCATTCTCAGCGTCATCAAGGAAGTGCGCAAGGGTGGTGCCGTGGGCATTCCCGCCGACCCGGAACCGGCCGAATCCGCCGGGATTTTCGTGCCGTTTTTCGCCACCCAGGCGCTGACCAGCAAATTCGTGCCGAACATGTTGGCCGGCGGCAAAGCGGTCGGTGTGTTCCTGCACGCCCTGCGCCTGCCTGACGGCTCTGGCTACAAAGTCATTCTCGAAGCCGCGCCCGAAGCGATGTACAGCACCGATACCGCAGAGTCCTGCGCGGCGATGAGCAAGGTAGTGGAACGTTATGTTGCGGCGTATCCGAGCCAGTACATGTGGAGCATGAAACGCTTCAAGAAGCGTCCGCCGGGCGAGGCGCGCTGGTACTGAGCAACTTCGATGGGGTGACGGTTGATGCAGACGGGCTCGCCTTGCTCAATCGGTAGCTCAAGGCGCCTGCCGCTCAAGCTTTTTCAGGAATACCGTCATCTCCTTCTCGGCCTGTTTGTCACCGTGGGCGCGGGCCGCTTCCAGGCCTTGTTCCCAGGCCTGACGCGCAGCGGCGTGATCGCCTAGCGCCAGCTGCGCCTTGCCCAGCAGCTTCCACGCTGCCGAGTATTTCGGATCGAAAGCGACACAACGCTGAAAATGCTCGGCAGCCTTGGCGTTTTCACCCAGGTCCAGATAACCCTTGCCCAGACCGAAGCGCAACAGCGCGTTATCCACACCCTTGGCGAGCATTTTTTCCAGGGATTCGAGCATTGGCGGATTCCTTTCTATTGTTCGTCAGAGAACCTGCGAGTCTGTCAAACCGCTTTCGCGAGCAGGCTCGCTCCCACATTTGGAATGCATTCCACTGTGGGAGCGAGCCTGCTCGCGAAGGGGCCATCACGGGCAACGTTGTCTTCAGGTCAGAAAAAGCTCAACCCCACATGAAACAGCTTTTCCACATCGCGAATATGCTTTTTATCCACAAGGAACAGAATCACATGGTCACCCGCTTCGATCACCGTGTCGTCGTGGGCGATGATCACGTTCTCGTTGCGGATCACTGCGCCGATGGTGGTGCCCGGCGGCAGGCCGATCTTCTCGATCGGCTTGCCGATGACCTTGCTGGACTTCGCATCACCGTGGGCAATCGCCTCGATCGCTTCCGCCGCGCCGCGCCGTAGTGAGTGCACGCTGACGATATCGCCTCGGCGCACGTGGGCGAGCAAGGTGCCGATGGTCGCCAGTTGCGGGCTGATGGCGATATCAATGTCGCCGCCCTGGATCAGGTCGACGTAGGCCGGATTGTTGATGATCGTCATGACCTTCTTCGCCCCCAGCCGTTTGGCCAGCAGCGACGACATGATGTTGGCTTCATCGTCGTTGGTCAGGGCGAGGAAGATATCGGCGTCGGCGATGTTCTCTTCCAGCAGCAGATCGCGATCCGACGCACTGCCCTGCAAGACCACGGTGCTGTCGAGGGTATCGGAGAGGTAGCGGCAGCGCGCCGGGCTCATCTCGATGATCTTCACCTGATAACGGCTTTCGATCGCCTCGGCCAGGCGCTCGCCGATCTGCCCGCCCCCGGCGATAACGATGCGTTTGTAGGTTTCGTCGAGGCGACGCATTTCGCTCATCACTGCGCGAATGTCCTCACGGGCAGCGATGAAGAACACCTCGTCATCGGCCTCGATCACCGTGTCGCCCTGCGGCAAAATCGGCCGGTCACGGCGGAAGATCGCCGCTACGCGGGTTTCGACATTCGGCATGTGCTCGCGCAACTGGCGCAGTTGCTGGCCGACCAAAGGCCCGCCGTAATAGGCGCGCACCGCCACCAGTTGCGCCGCGCCTTCGGCGAAGTCGATCACCTGCAAGGCGCCGGGATGCTGGATCAGGCGCTTGATGTAGTTGGTCACGACCTGCTCGGGACTGATCAGCACGTCGACCGGAATCGCTTCGTTCTGGAACAGCTGTTCCTCGCGATTGAGGTACGACGCTTCCCGCACGCGAGCGATCTTGGTCGGCGTGTGGAACAGCGTGTGCGCGACCTGGCAGGCAACCATGTTGGTTTCGTCGCTGTTGGTCACCGCTACCAGCATGTCGGCGTCGTCGGCACCGGCCTGACGCAGCACCGACGGCAGCGAGCCCCGGCCCTGCACGGTGCGGATGTCGAGGCGGTCGCCGAGGTCGCGCAGGCGCTCGCCATCGGTGTCGACCACAGTGATGTCGTTGGCCTCGCTGGCCAGATGTTCGGCCAGCGAACCGCCGACCTGTCCCGCACCGAGGATGATGATTTTCATCCAGTCACTCCATGAATCCGTTTAGCCGCGCGCGGCGGCGATCTTGATCAGCTTGGCGTAGTAAAACCCGTCATGCCCGCCCTGCTGGGCCAGCAACTGGCGACCATGGGGCTGCTTGATTCCCGCCGCTGTGGCCAGGTCCAGTTCACGGGCACCGGGGGTGCGCGCGAGGAACGCGGCGATGACTTCGGTGTTCTCGGTCGGCAGCGTCGAGCACGTGGCGTAGAGCAGGATGCCGCCGACTTCGAGGGTTTTCCACATGGCGTCGAGCAGTTCGCCTTGCAGTTGCGCGAGGGCTGTGATGTCGTCGGGCTGACGGGTCAGCTTGATGTCCGGATGACGGCGAATTACCCCGGTGGCCGAGCATGGCGCGTCGAGGAGGATGCGCTGGAACGGTTTGCCGTCCCACCATTTGTCGATATCGCGACCGTCGGCGGCGATCAGTTCAGCGTCGAGGCCGAGGCGCTCGAGGTTTTCCTTCACCCGCACCAGACGCTTGGCCTCCAGATCCACCGCCACCACCCCGGCCAACGCCGGTTCGGCTTCAAGGATGTGGCAGGTCTTGCCGCCAGGGGCGCAACAGGCGTCGAGTACGCGCTGGCCCGGGGCCAGATCGAGCAGGTCGGCGGCCAGTTGCGCGGCTTCGTCCTGCACGCTGATCCAGCCTTCGGCGAAACCCGGCAGGCTGCGCACGTCGGCAGCGGCTTCGAGGACGATGCCGTCGCGGCTGTAAACGCACGGTGTCGCGGCGATCCCGGTTTCGCCCAGCAACGCAAGATAAGCATCGCGGCTGTGATGACGGCGGTTGACCCGCAGGATCATTGGCGGATGCGCGTTGTTCGCTGCGCAGATCGCTTCCCACTGCTCGGGCCAAAATGCCTTCAGGGATTTTTGCAGCCAGCGCGGGTGGGCCGTGCGCACCACCGGGTCGCGTTCCAGTTCGGCGAAGATCGTCTCGCTTTCGCGCTGGGCATTGCGCAGCACGGCGTTGAGCAGACCTTTGGCCCAGGGCTTTTTCAGCTTGTCTGCGCAGCCGACGGTTTCGCCGATCGCGGCATGGGCCGGTACCCGGGTGTATAGCAGTTGATACAGACCGACCAGCAGCAAAGCCTCGACATCAGCGTCGGCGGCTTTAAACGGTTTCTGCAGGAGTTTTTCCGCCAATGCCGACAGGCGTGGCTGCCAGCGTGCGGTGCCGAAGGCCAGATCCTGAGTGAAACCGCGATCACGATCCTCGACCTTGTCCAGTTGCGTCGGCAGGGAGCTGTTCAGCGAAGCCTTGCCGCTGAGTACGGCGGCGAGCGCCTTGGCGGCGGCCAGACGCGGGTTCATTGCGCTTCCACCGCAGCGCCGAGGACGCTGCCGACGGCGAATTTCTCGCGGCGGCTGTTGAACAGGTCGCTGAAGTTCAGCGCCTTGCCGCCAGGCAATTGCAGGCGGGTCAGGCACAGCGCTTGTGCACCACAGGCGACGATCAGGACGTCCTTGCTGGCGCTGAGGATTTCACCCGGAGCGCCAGTGCCTTCGGCCACGGTCGCGGCCAGCACTTTCAACGCTTCGCCATTGAGCGTGCTGTGGGTGATCGGCCATGGATTGAAGGCGCGGACCAGACGTTCCAGCTCCACCGCCGGACGGCTCCAGTCGATGCGTGCTTCGTCTTTGTTGAGTTTGTGTGCGTAGGTGGCGAGTTCGTCATTCTGCACCTCACCTTGCAGGGTGCCGGCAGCCAGACCGGCAATCGCCTGCACCACAGCGGGCGGCCCCATCTCGGCGAGGCGATCATGCAGGGTGCCGCCAGTGTCTTGCGCGCTGATCGGCGTGACGACCTTGAGCAGCATCGGCCCGGTATCCAGCCCGGCCTCCATGCGCATCACCGTTACACCGCTTTCGGCATCGCCGTGTTCGACCGCGCGCTGGATCGGCGCCGCACCGCGCCAGCGCGGCAGCAACGACGCATGGCTGTTGATGCAACCCAGACGCGGAATATCCAGCACCGCTTGCGGCAGGATCAAACCGTAGGCGACCACCACCATCAAGTCCGGCTTCAGCGCGGCCAGCTCCGCCTGGGCCTCGGCATTGCGCAAGGTCGGCGGCTGCAACACCTGGATATTATTTTCCAGGGCGAGTTGTTTGACCGGGCTTGGCATCAGTTTTTGCCCACGGCCGGCCGGGCGATCCGGCTGGGTGTAGACCGCAACTATCTCGTACGGGCTGCTCAGCAGGGCCTTGAGGTGTTCGGCGGCGAATTCCGGGGTACCGGCAAAAACAATGCGCAGTGGCTCAGTCATGAAAGGCGTCTCATAAAAAGAAAAAGGCTTGCCGCAGCAAGCCTTTGAAGAGGGGCATCAAGCGCTCTGGCGGTGCAGCTTTTCCAGTTTCTTCTTGATCCGGTCGCGTTTGAGCGTGGACAGGTAATCGACGAACAATTTGCCGTTGAGGTGGTCGCATTCGTGCTGGATGCACACGGCGAGCAGGCCTTCGGCGATCAGTTCATAGGGCTTGCCGTCGCGGTCCAGCGCCTTGATCTTGACCTTTTGCGGGCGGTCGACGTTTTCGTAGAAGCCCGGTACCGAAAGGCAGCCTTCCTGATACTGGTCCATCTCGTCGGTCAGCGATTCGAACTCGGGGTTGATGAACACCCGTGGCTCGGTACGGTCTTCGGACAGGTCCATCACGACGATACGTTTGTGCACGTTGACCTGGGTCGCGGCGAGGCCGATGCCCGGCGCTTCATACATTGTTTCAAACATGTCGTCGACCAACTGACGCACTTCGTCGTCCACTACAGCCACTGGTTTGGCGATAGTGCGCAGACGCGGGTCCGGAAATTCGAGGATGTTTAAAATGGCCATAGGCTTCGCTTGCTGCACACGTTGAGTAAAGTCGGGTCGATGGCCTGGCGGGTCCGAGGATGCAGGCTACCGTTGTGAAGCGTAGCTTCTGAAAAACAGAAGCGAGCCACGGGGGCTCTGACGATTCACGCGAACGCACATGATAAAGGGATTCACTGCATGAGGAAAACACTACTCGCCCTGCTGCTCCTGGCTTCGGCCGGCGCCGCGCAAGGGCAAGTGCAACTCAAGGATGGTTTTCCACAGCAATACACGGTGGTTTCCGGGGACACGCTCTGGGACATTTCCGGCAAATACCTGCGCGAGCCGTGGCAGTGGCCACAACTGTGGCGGGCCAACCCGCAGATCGAAAACCCCAACCTGATCTATCCCGGCGACACGCTGACCCTCAGCTACGTCAACGGCCAGCCGCAACTGACCGTCCATCGTGGCGAGTCGCGCGGCACCATCAAACTCTCGCCACGGATTCGCACCAGCCCGGTGGCCGAGGCGATTCCGAGCATTCCGCTGAAATCGATCAACAGTTTTCTGCTGAGCAATCGCATCGTCGACAAGGCCGAAGACTTCGACAAGGCGCCGTATATCGTCGCCGGCGATGCCGAACGGGTGCTCAGCGGTACAGGCGATCGCATCTTCGCCCGTGGCCATTTCGATCCGGAGCAGCCGGTGTACGGCATCTTCCGCCAGGGCAAGGTCTACACCGACCCGCAGACCAAGGAATTCCTCGGCATCAACGCCGACGATATCGGCGGCGGCGAGGTTGTTGCCACCGAAGGCGACGTTGCCACTCTCGCCTTGCAACGCACCACCCAGGAAGTGCGCCTCGGTGACCGCTTGTTCGGCGGTGAAGAACGCTCGATCAATTCGACTTTCATGCCCAGCGCGCCGAAGCGTTCCATCGACGGCCTGATCATCGACGTGCCACGCGGCGTCACGCAGATCGGTGTGATGGACGTGGTTACCCTGAACAAAGGCAAACGTGACGGTCTGGCCGAAGGCAATGTCCTGGCGGTGATGAAAACCGGCGAAACGGTGCGCGACCGGATTACCGGCCAACCGCTGAAAATTCCCGATGAACGAGCCGGCCTGCTGATGGTGTTCCGCACCTACGACAAACTCAGTTACGGCCTGGTCCTCAATGCTTCACGCTCGCTGGCGGTGCTCGACAAGGTGCGAAATCCGTAAGCTTGCTTAACAAGTTACCAACAGAGTTATCCACAGCTTGTTCCGAATGGTTCGGAGCATCGAACGATCAAGGATGATCCATTCATGTTGTCTGTCAGTACAGCCATTTCCCCGGCGGAACTGGAGGCGCGTCTGCGCCTGCACCGCATGCCGGATATCGGCCCCAAGCGTTTTGCCAAACTGCTCGAAGCCTTCGGCTCGGCGTCCAAAGCCCTCAGCGCGCCGGCCAGTGCCTGGCGCTCGCTGGGATTGCCGGCGGCGTGCGCCGAGGCACGGCGTTGTCCGACGGTGCGCGACGGCGCCAGCCACGCAATGCGCTGGCTAGAGCGCCCCGGTCAACATTTGCTGATGTGGGACCAGGCGGACTATCCAGCGTTGCTGGCGCAGATTCCTGACCCGCCGCCACTGTTATTCGTCGCCGGCGATCCGTCGATTCTGGAAAAACCGCAACTGGCGATGGTCGGCAGCCGCCGCGCTTCGCGCCCGGGCATGGACACGGCGGCGGCGTTTTCTCGCAGTCTGGCCGGGGCCGGTTTTGTCATCACCAGTGGTCTGGCGCTGGGCATCGATGCGGCTGCCCATCAGGCCGCACTGGACGTTGGCGGCTTGACCGTGGGGGTGCTTGGCACGGGCCTGGAAAATTTTTATCCACAACGCAATAAACGCTTGGCTGAGGCGATGATTGCGTCGGGCAGCGCGGTGCTCTCGGAGTTTCCGCTGGACGCCGGGCCAACCGCGAGCAACTTCCCCCGGCGCAATCGCATCATCAGCGGGTTATCCCTTGGCGTGCTGGTGGTCGAGGCCAGTGTTGCCAGCGGTTCGTTGATTACCGCGCGGCTGGCGGCAGAGCAAGGGCGCGAGGTTTATGCCATTCCGGGCTCTATCCATCACCCCGGCGCGCGCGGTTGTCACCAGTTGATTCGCGACGGGGCGGTGTTGGTGGAGACTATCGAACATATCCTCGAAGCGCTGCGCGGCTGGCAGCAACCGTTGTTATCCACAGCGCCGCCGCAGGCCGATCACCCGTTGCTGGCGCTGCTTCACGCCGCGCCGCACACCAGCGAGGCGTTGGCCGCGAGCTGTGGCTGGGCGTTGCCGAAAGTGCTGGCAACGTTGACCGAGCTGGAAATCGAAGGCCGTGCGGTATGCGAAAACGGTCGCTGGTTGGCGCGGTCAAGCTAGGTTTTACGATGAAGATCGGTAAACTGCGCGAAACCTGTTTGTGGAGAGTTTTTTCATGGTCAACAGTTGGCGTGTGCAACAAGCCGCGCGTGAAGTTCGCGCCGGCGCGGTGATTGCCTATCCAACCGAAGCCGTCTGGGGGCTGGGTTGCGACCCGTGGAACGAAGACGCAGTGGACCGCTTGCTGGCGATCAAGAATCGCTCGGTGAGCAAAGGGCTGATCCTGGTCGCCGACAATATCCGCCAGTTCGATTTCCTCTTCGAGGACTTCCCGCAGGACTGGATCGACCGCATGGCCAGCACCTGGCCGGGGCCGAACACCTGGCTGGTGCCGCATCAGAACCTGTTGCCGGAATGGGTCACAGGCGTGCATGACACCGTGGCGCTGCGAGTCAGCGATCACCCGCAGGTGCGCGACTTGTGCTCGCTGGTCGGGCCGCTGATCTCGACATCAGCCAATCCACAGGGGCGACCGCCCGCGCGCACGCGTTTGCGCATCGAGCAGTATTTCCGTGGGCAGGTCGATCTGGTGCTCGGCGGCAGCCTTGGCGGGCGCAAGAATCCCAGCGTGATCCGCGACCTGGCCACCGGTAACGTCGTTCGTCCTGACTGACGCCTTTCTTTTTATTTTTTGCGGACTCCTCGGCGCTATCGACGAGGAGTTTTGCGCATGCCCGCAGTTTGTTCCTGCACTCGTTTAAAACTTATCCGTTGCCATTGTTCTTGCATGCGTCAGACGGTTCTTCGACTCTGCAATATCTGTAAGTTTTCCCACGCGATTATCAGAACGCGTGCAGTGGCGAGATTTTCAAAAGCATCCATTCTTTCAATGTGCTTGATACAACTTCGAAATGTTAATGGCTGCGGAGAAGTAATGGATATTACGGATTTACACCTCAAGGATTATCTGCAGGGCTTTCAAGAGGCACTCAAGAATCAACAGGCCGATTATCGTGTGGCCATTCTTGAGGCGGGGTCGGACGCCGGAGAATTCGAGCGTTTCATTGGTCGGCAGTTTCGCCTGCGATTGCAGCATTACATGCTCACCTCCAGAGCCCGGGCGCTGGAAACCCGCTTGGCGATCACCTCGCGCAGTACGCACTTCCTGCTCTACCAGCGAGATCAACTCATTGCAGTGCTGCGGGCAACCCCGGCGCCGTTCGAATGGGCCTCACTGGCGCAGCATCATGTGTCTCCCACTGTGGCATTGGCGCGGCATGTCGAATTCAGTCGCTTGATTACCCATTCCCAGCAGCACCGGCCGGTGTCGATCAATGGCTTGCTCGCCACCGCCGCCGAATGGGCGATCGATCGCGGATATCAGGGGGTGACGGCCTTGTGCAGATCGCCACAGCGGCAACTGTTTCAGCGCTTCGGCCTGACACCGATCGCTTCGCACGCCATGCACATCGAGCAGCGTGCCCGGGGCGATTATTGGCTGTTGTCCGCCGAATGGCGGCAAATCCTGATGGCCCTGGATCAGCCAGTGAACATGAACGTGCATCAGCCGGAGTATCGTGATGTTCACAACCGTCAGTATTGATCCGCCAATAATCGAAGAGTGGGCAGAGAAATGGCTTGTATACGAGTCGAAGAAGTTACGCAGGAAGTTTTCCGGTCGTAGGCCAGCGGCGAAGAAACTTCACCGGAAGATGTACTTGATATAGCTGAAAGATACTCGGCGAACTCATGGAAGAGTTCACCGAGTGTCAACTTGAAGCGTTATGGCAACAGAATCGTGGAACCGGTAGTGCGCCGTGCCGACAGTTCGGTTTGTGCTTTTGCCGCATCGGCCAATGCATGGCGCTGGCTGATGTCGACCTTCAGCTTGCCGCTGATGATCATCTCGAACAGCTCGTCGGCCATGCGCTGCAGGTTCTCGGCGTTGTTGGCGTAGGTCGCCAGCGTAGGCCGGGTGACGTACAACGAGCCCTTCGCGGCAAGAATGCCCAGGTTGACGCCGTCGACTGCGCCCGAAGCATTGCCGAAACTCACTACAAGGCCACGTGGTGCCACGCTGTCCAGGGACGTGAGCCAGGTGTCCTTGCCGACGCCGTCATACACCACCGGGACTTTCTTGCCGTCAGTCAGCGCCAGCACGCGCTCGGCAACGTTTTCATGGCTGTAGTCGATGGTGGCCCAGGCGCCGTTGGCCTTGGCCAGTTCGGCTTTCTCCTTCGAGCTGACGGTGCCGATCAGCTTCACGCCCAGCGCTTTGGCCCATTGGCAGGCCAGAGAGCCGACGCCACCGGCTGCGGCGTGGAACAGAATGGTTTCGCCGCCCTGCAGTTGGTAGGTCTGGCGCAGCAGATATTGCACCGTCAGACCCTTGAGCATGACCCCGGCGGCAGTTTCGAAACTGATTTCATCGGGCAGGTGCACCAGATTGTCCTGCGGCAGAACATGCAGCTGGCTATAGGCGCCGAGCGGGCCGCTGCCGTATGCCACGCGATCGCCGACCTTGAAACGGGTGACTTCGCTGCCCACCGCTTCGACCGTGCCGGCGCCTTCCGAACCCAGGCCGGACGGCAACGCGGGTGGTGCATAGAGGCCGCTGCGGTAATAGGTGTCGATGAAGTTCAGGCCGATCGCCTGGTTGGCCACGCGCACCTGATTCGGCCCGGGTTCAGCGGGTTCGTAGTCAACATGTTCGAGCACTTCGGGACCGCCGTGGGCGCGGAACTGGATACGCTTTGCCATCTGCCTGCTCTCCTTGGGTCGTTGCTAAGCCCTCTATCCAACTCCCCTGCTTGATCTTCGTCAACTGCGGCGCGCCGGTCTGCGATGGTATGCTACGCGCCCATTTGCGCCGCCCGCCTGCCGGGGCGCCGCCCGATTCAAGGTGAAGCCATGACGACCCGCACCGACGCCGTAAAGGCCTATCTGCTCGATCTGCAAGACCGCATCTGCGCTGCACTGGAAACCGAAGACGGCGGCAAATGCTTCGTCGAAGACGCCTGGACCCGGCCGGCGGGCGGTGGCGGGCGCACCCGCGTGCTGGAAAACGGCACGCTGATCGAAAAGGGCGGCGTCAATTTTTCCCACGTGTTCGGCAGCGGCCTGCCGCCCTCGGCCAGCGCCCATCGGCCGGAACTGGCCGGGCGTGGTTTCGAGGCGCTCGGCGTGTCGCTGGTGATCCACCCGCACAACCCGCATGTGCCGACCTCCCACGCCAACGTGCGTTTTTTCATTGCTGAAAAAGAAGGCGAAGAACCGGTCTGGTGGTTTGGCGGCGGTTTCGACCTGACCCCGTATTACGGCGTTGAGGAAGATTGCATTCATTGGCACCGCGTCGCCGAGCAAGCCTGTGCGCCGTTCGGTGCGGACGTCTATCCGCGTTACAAGGCCTGGTGCGACACCTATTTCCATATCAAGCATCGTCATGAGCCACGGGGCATTGGCGGTCTGTTCTTCGACGATCTGAACGAGTGGGATTTCGACACCAGTTTCGCCTTCATGCGCGCCATCGGCGATGCCTATATCGAGGCCTACCTGCCGATCGTGCAACGGCGCAAGAACGACGCCTTCACTGCCCAGCAGCGCGAATTCCAGGAATTCCGCCGAGGCCGCTACGTCGAATTCAACCTGGTTTACGACCGTGGCACGCTGTTCGGTCTGCAATCGGGTGGCCGCACTGAATCGATTCTGATGTCGCTGCCACCGCAAGTGCGCTGGGGCTATGACTGGAAGGCCGAGCCGGGCAGTGCAGAAGCGCGCCTGACCGATTACTTCCTGCAGGATCGCGACTGGCTGGCCGAGGCCTGAGGACGGGTGATGGATCGTTACGTTGTTTTCGGTAATCCGATCGGCCACAGCAAGTCGCCGATGATTCACCAGTTGTTCGCCGAACAGACCGGCCAGCGCCTCGACTACAGCACGCTGCTGGCGCCGCTGGATGATTTTGTCGGCTGCGCCAAGGCGTTCTTTCGCGAAGGGCGCGGCGCCAATGTGACGGTGCCGTTCAAGGAAGACGCCTACCGTCTGGCCAACAGCCTGACCGCCCGCGCGCAGCGCGCCGGTGCGGTGAACACCTTGAGCAAACTGGACGATGGCTCACTGCTCGGCGACAACACCGATGGCGCAGGCCTGGTCCGCGATCTGACGGTGAATGCCGGGTTCAGCCTGACCGGTAAGCGCATCCTTTTGCTCGGCGCTGGCGGCGCGGTGCGCGGTGCGCTGGAGCCATTGCTGGCGGAGAAGCCGGCCTCGGTGATCATCGCCAATCGCACCGTGGACAAGGCTGAACTGCTGGCCGAGTTGTTCTGCGACCTCGGGCCGGTGTCGGCCAGTGGTTTCGACTGGCTGCGCGAACCGGTGGACGTGATCATCAACGCCACCTCCGCCAGCCTGACCGGTGACGTGCCGCCGATTGCGCCAAGCCTGATCGAGCCAGGCCAGACGCTGTGCTACGACATGATGTACGGCAAGGAGCCGACCGCGTTTTGCCGCTGGGCCAATGAGCACGGCGCGGCGCTGGCGATGGATGGTCTGGGCATGCTCGCCGAACAGGCGGCAGAGGCATTCTGGCTGTGGCGTGGCGTGCGCCCGGATACCGCGCCGGTACTCGCCGAGCTGCGCCGCCAACTGGCCCTTTAAGCTTTGCTCCCACATTGAAATACGATCAATGTGGGAGCGAGCCTGCTCGCGAATCGCATCACCACCGCGATATCAGATCAATCCTCAAACCTGATTGGGCACTTCTCCGCCCCCTCCAGCTTCCTCAACTCCTCCACCACCGGCGGCCGCGCCCGGCGCAGGGTCAGGCTGCGACGCTGGCTCAGCAGGCGTCGCGCTTCCTGGTGCAGCATCTCCACCCCCGAATAATCGATGAAGTTGATCTGCTCTGCCTCGATCACCACCCGTGCGCCATGCAGGCGTTGCAGGCGCACTTGCAGGTAATGGCTGGCGCCGAAAAAGATCGAACCGCCCACGCGCAGCACATCGTCGTCACCGTCGCGCCAATGCTGCACCCGTGGTTGCGAGGTGCGCTTGAGGTAAAAGAACAACGACGCCAGCACCCCGGCGTAGATCGCCGTCTGCAATTCCAGCAGCAAGGTCGCAAGACAGGTCAGGGCCATCACCACGAACTCGGCACGGCTGACCCGCAGCAAAGCGCGAATGCCCCGGTGATCGACCAGACCCCAGGCGATCAACAGGATGCTGCCGGCCATGGCCGGGATCGGGATGTGCGCGATCAGCCCTGCGCCGAACACCGCAAACAGCGCCACCCAGAGCGCCGAAAACACCCCGGCCAGCGGCGAGCAGGCACCCGCCTCATAACTCAATCCCGAACGGGTAAACGATCCGGCTGAGAGCGACCCGGAAAAGAACGCACCGACGATGTTCGACAAACCCTGTGCGCGGACTTCCTGATTGGCATCGAGCAACTGCTGCGACCGCGCCGAAATCGAGCGGGCAATCGACAGGCTGGTGACCAGCCCGAGCATGCCCACTGCCACCGCGCTTGGCAGCAGGCGCAGGATAACCTCCAGATCCAGCGGCAGCGTACTGAACGGCGGCAAGCGTCCGACGAAAGCGCTGACCAGATGCACATGGCCGAACATCGCTGGCCAGATCCACACCAGCAGACTGGCCAGCACCAGCGTGAGCAACAGCGTCGGCCAGCGCGGCAGAAGTTTTTTCAGGGCCACGCCGACGATCACTGTAGCGACGCCGAGCATCAGCGAGGGCTTATCCACAGCCCCCAGATGCCGCAACAGGTCCATCAGGCTGGCGAGCGCTGTGGTGTTGGCCGGCAATTCCAGCCCGAGCAGATTGGGCAATTGCCCGATGGCGATCACCACGGCGGCACCGAGGGTGAAGCCGAGCACCACCGAATGCGAAACGAAATTCACCAGTGCGCCAAAGCGCAGCAAGCCGAGCAACCATTGGAAAATCCCCGCAAGGAACGTCAGCAGCAGGATCAGAGTGATGTAGTCCTCGGAAGCCGGCACCGCGAGCGGGCTGACGCTGGCGTACAGGACAATCGAAATCGCCGCCGTCGGGCCGCAGATCAGATGCCATGACGACCCCCACAGGCAGGCGATCAACACCGGGATGATCGCCGCATACAGGCCGTATTCCGGTGGCAGCCCGGCAATCAGCGCGTAGGCAATCGACTGGGGCAAGGCGAGAATCGCACCGCTGAGGCCGACGATCAGGTCCCGCCCGACGCTGGCGCGGGTTTGCCGTGGCAACCAGCTCAGGAAAGGAAAAAGTGAATGGCGGCAGGGGAAGGCCATGGGTCCTCGCGGTTGGGGTTTTGTTCAAGGTTATCAGGGTGTCAGGTCTAAAAGCCCCTCACCCTAGCCCTCTCCCTGAGGGAGAGGGGACTGACCGAGCTGTTTGTTGAAGATTCACCGACCTGCGATTTCGGCGTTGAACGCAAGTTTCGATTCAACAGCGATCGGCTCCCTTTCCCCCTCGCCCCCTTGGGGGAGAGGGCTGGGGTGAGGGGGAAAAAATCTCCAGCCGAATGCTATCCCAGCAACCCTGAGATCAAAGCTTGGCCTTCACCGCCACCAACGCATCCTTGCCATCCACCGTTTTCACCCCGTCCAGCCACTTGTCCAGCACCGCCGGATTGGCCTTGATCCACGCCTTCGCCGCTTCGGCATTGCTGACCTTCTTGTTCACCACCTCGGCCATGATGCTGTTCTCCATGTCCTGGGTGAACGCCAGATTGGTCAGCAATTTACCCACATTAGGGCAGGCCTCGGCGTAGCCCTTACGGGTCAGGGTGAATACGCTGCCGGTATCGCCGAAGTATTTTTCGCCGCCCTTGAGGTAACGCATTTTCAACTGCACGTTCATCGGGTGCGGGGTCCAGCCGAGGAAGGTGACGAATTTCTGTTTCTTCACCGCCCGCGACACTTCGGCGAGCATCGCCTGTTCGCTGGACTCGATCAGCTTCCACTGGCCCATGTTGAAGTCGTTCTTCTTGATGATCTCCTGCAGCGAAATGTTCGCCGGCGCGCCTGAGCCGATGCCGTAGATCTTCTTGTCGAACTTGTCGGCGAATTTGTTCAGGTCGGCAAAATCATGCACACCCGCCTCCCAGACATAGTCGGGGACGGCGAGGGTGAATTCGGTGCCTTCCAGGTTCTTGGCCAATTGCGTCACATCACCGGTGGCGACGAACTTGTCATAGAAGCCCTGCTGCGCCGGCATCCAGTTGCCGAGGAACACGTCAACCTGGCCATCCTTCAAGCCGCCGAAGGTGATCGGCACCGCAAGGGTGTCGACTTTGGCCTTATAGCCCATGCCGTCCAGCAGAAACCCGGTGATGGCATTGGTTGCGGCGATGTCGCTCCAGCCCGGATCGGCCATCTTCACGGTCTCGCAGCTTTGCTCGGCGAAGGCCGAGGCGCTGCTCAATGCGATCAGACCGACAGTGACAGCTGTGGATAACTTGCGCATGGACTTCCCCTTAACATTTTTGGTTTTGGCAGGGTTGTGGATAACGGGCCTTGCGCTCCAGATCATCAAGGTCGATGTGGTTGCGCATGTACTGCTGACTGGCATCGACCAGCGGCTGGTGATCCCAGCTCTTCAACTTGCCGATGGTTAACGCATCGGCGACGAAACGGCGTCGGCGCTGGCTGGCCAGCACGTCCCGATGGATCGCCGGAATGTCCCACTTGGCCCGCGCTTCGGCGAGAAAGTCTTCGAACAGCTGACGATGTTGCGGCGATTGGCTCAGCTCTTCTTCTTCGCGCGGATCGTTATCCACATCGAAGAGTAGGCACGGGTCGCTTTCGCTGTAGATAAATTTGTAGGCGCCCCGGCGAATCATCATCAGCGGGCTGACAGTGCCTTCGGCCATGTATTCGCCGAACACCTCGTCATGCCCGCCCTGCCCTTGCAGGTGCGGCAGCAAGGAACGGCCGTCCAGTGGCAGGCCCGGCTCAAGCGTGCCACCGGCCAGATCCACGAAGGTCGGCAGCAGGTCGGCGGTGGAAACGGCGGCGCTGACCCGGCCGGCCTCGAATTGTCCCGGGGCGCTGATCAGCAGCGGCACTCGAGCAGCCATCTCGAACCAGTGCATTTTGTACCAGAGGCCTTTCTCGCCGAGCATGTCGCCATGGTCACCGGAGAAGACGATGACGGTGTCATCGATCAGCCCGGTTTCCTCAAGGGTTTGCAGCAGTTTGCCGACATTGGCGTCGATATAGCTGCAAGCGCCGAAGTAGGCGCGACGGGCATCGCGGATCTTATCCACAGGCAGCGGCTTGTCCCACAGGTCGTAAACCTTGAGCAGACGTTGCGAGTGCGGATCGAGTTCGCCCTGGTTCAAAGCTGTAGGCAACGGGATATCAGCATCGTCATACAGATCCCAGAACGCCTTGGGAATCGTGTACGGGTCGTGCGGGTGGGTCATCGACACAGTCAGGCAGAACGGCTGGTCGCCGTCCTCGCGGATGTGATCGAACAGATATTGCTGCGCCTTGAACACCACCTCTTCGTCGAAATCCAGCTGATTGGTGCGCACGCACGGCCCGGCCTGCAGTACCGAAGACATATTGTGATACCAGCTCGGCCGCACGTCCGGCTCGTCCCAGTTCACCGCCCAACCGTAATCGGCCGGATAGATATCGCTGGTCAGGCGTTCTTCATAACCGTGCAACTGGTCCGGCCCGCAGAAGTGCATCTTGCCCGACAGCGCGGTGCGGTAGCCGAGACGCCGCAGGTAATGCGCGTAAGTCGGAATGTCGGCAGGAAAGTCAGCCGCGTTGTCGTAGGCGCCGATCTTGCTCGGCAACTGGCCGCTGACCAGGGTGAAACGCGACGGCGCGCACAGCGGGCTGTTGCAGTAAGCAGCATCGAACACCACGCCTTGGGCGGCGAGGCGGGACAGATTCGGCAGTTTGATTGGCGATGGGCCGTAGAACGGCAACATTGGCGCGGCCATTTGATCGGCCATGATGAAAAGAATGTTCTTGCGCTTCATGTGATCGCGGCATTCCATGTTGAATATTTATGCGAGAGTGCTGCGATCGAGCATGGATTCCATGCCTGTTCCGGTAAAGCCCGCGCCGGACAATGACTAGGATAAGTACAGCTTATGTATGACGCCCTCGGTGACCTCTCCCTCGATCTGCTGCGCGCTTTTGAAGCGGCGGCCCGCCATCGCAGTTTTACCGCTGCTGCGGTGGAGCTTGGCACCACGCAACCGGCTATCAGCCAGCAGATAAAACGTCTGGAGGAGCAGCTCGGCACACGCCTGTTCGACCGGATTTACCGGGGTATCGAGTTGACAGAGGTTGGCGCCCTGCTTTTCGAGCAAGTTGCCCTCGGTTTGCAGAATATCGACGCAGGATTAAGCGCAATCAGCACTCAGCAGCAACATGAAGTGCTGCAAGTGGCCACGGATTTCGCTTTCGCCGCTTATTGGCTGATGCCGCGCCTGCATCGCTTCCATGAGGCCAATCCGCATATCGATGTCAGCTTGGTCACCAGCGAGCGCAACCACAACATGCTGCGCACCGACATCGACGTGGCGATCCTGTTTGGCGATGGTCGATTCAAGCAGGGTGAGAGCCACTGGCTGTTCAGCGAAGAAGTATTCCCGGTGTGCAGCCCGCTGCTGCTCAAGGAGCGTTCATTGCCGTTGCCCGCGCAGGCCCTGCTGGAATTGCCGCTGCTGCATCTGCGTGGTGAAAACAGCAGCAACTGGTTCGACTGGAGCGGGCTGTTCCGTCAACTTGGCCTGACCACGCCGCCGGCGCCGGGGCAGCTGCGCTTCGACAATTACACGTTATTGATCCAAGCGGCGATCGGCGGACAAGGCGTGGCGATTGGCTGGCGGCACCTTGTGGATAACTTGCTGGTGCAGGGTTTGCTGTGCCGGCCGCTGGCGGAAACCACGCTGTCGCGGCTGGGGTATTACGTGGTGTTGCCGCAACGCAAGCGTCGGGGTGCGTTGATTCAGGATTTTGTTGATTGGTTAATGGCGGAACAGGCCAGCAGTGCCGAATCGCTTAACGGTCTGGCCCTGCCCTCGATTGCGGTGTGAAGAGCAAAAGATCGTCCGATCTTTTACGAATCAGAAGCCGCCACAAAATTCACATGCTGCCCCACATGCAGGTTCAACCGCAGTTCATCGGCAATCCCCACCGCGACACGGTTCAAGCGTTCCAGCGGTTCGGCCAATCCCGGTTCGAGATTGCCGCCGACCTGACTGAAGTGCTCGATGGTCAACCCGGCCACGCCATGGGGCGCGTTGACCAGGGTCCAGCGCAGTGAGCTGCTTTGTACCGCCTCAAGGATTTCTTCGGCGGCGTGACGCTGCAGACGCTCGTCATTGTCAGGCTCGTCGAGCACACCGAAGTTGCCGACCAGAAACAGGCGCGGCACGCTGGCCAGTTGCAAACCTTCGACCAGCGCGTCGACTGCCAGTACCTGTTCGACCGGCCCCAGCGTTACCGAGCGTTCGACATGATCGCTGCTGAACGGCAACCCCGGAGCATCGAGCAGGCAGATCACCGCCGAACTGCCGGCGACGCTCTGATTGACCCGCTCGGCATCGAATAGATCGCCGGTCTTGGTGCGCAACCCCGGACGCGGCGCGAGTGCGGTGAGATCGTCGAGAATGGCGATGACTTCGTGTTGGCGACGCAGCAATTCAGCCATCAATGCACCGCCCAGGCTGGCCATGGCACCATAAAGCACCACTTTGACCACTGGGGTCTCGGCATTTTTCATGGCTGTTTTCCTTATAGTTGTCCTATATGACCTGTGACGGTGGAAACAGCCAAGGGTTCGAACCGATTGAGAGGCGAAACGATGCAAGGGATCAAGGGCTATCACGCCCATGTCTATTTCGACGCGCAAACCATCGACCAGGCGCGGGCCTTGTGCGAACAGGCCGCGCAGTTGTTTGCGCTGAAAATGGGCCGCGTGCACGAACGCCCGGTGGGGCCGCACCCCGACTGGAGCTGCCAACTGGCTTTCGGTCCCGAGCTGATCGGCGAGGTGCTGCCGTGGCTGGCGCTTAACCGCAAGGGGTTGGTGGTGTTCCTGCATCCGGACACTGGCGATGACCTGCTCGACCACACCGAACACGCGATCTGGATGGGCGCGGTGCGGCCGCTGGATCTGTCGATTTTTTAACCAAGTGCTTGGACTGAACTGATAACGAATATGTCCAGGCTGCCAGCCAGCGTTGTTCTATCCGTTCACTCGTATCGCTTCTCGTCCCGTACTCATTGGCTGTCGCTGCATCCGACCGCCGGTTGACCATTCATTCATCGCTTTCTGTCGCGAAAGGTAGCTGAAAGCTTCCCCGATTAGGATCGCCCCACTCCCGGCAACAGACCGGTTGGCCCAAGCCCTGTGTTTTTTCCACAGGCCCGGCCCAATTAACAACAACAATGGTGATTCTGATGTCTTCTGCAACCCGCCGTTTCTCCCGCTTCCTGCTGGTCACTCCGCCCGTACGCCTCGCGCCTCCCGTTTTGCGCTGATCCCGCCCGATCCGCTCATTCAACTAGCCGCGCTACGCCTGGAGTATTCCCATGCTGACTTTCCTTGGCTTCGCCATGGTCATCACGTTCATGTTCCTGATCATGACCAAGCGCCTGTCCGCGCTGATCGCCCTGATCATCATCCCGATCCTGTTCGCCCTGTTCGGTGGTTTCGCGCCGAAGATCGGCCCGATGATGCTTGAAGGCATCACCAAACTGGCGCCGACCGGCGTGATGTTGATGTTCGCCATTCTGTATTTCGCCCTGATGATCGACTCCGGTCTGTTCGACCCGGCCGTGCGCAAGATCCTCAAACTGGTCAAGGGCGACCCGTTGAAAGTTTCGGTCGGTACCGCCGTTCTGGCGCTCGTCGTTTCCCTCGATGGTGACGGCGCGACCACTTACATGATCTGCGTGGCTGCGATGCTGCCGCTGTACAGCCGCATCGGCATGAGCCCGCGAATCATGGCCGGTCTGATCATCCTCGCCGGTGGCGTGATGAACATGACCCCGTGGGGCGGCCCGACCGCCCGCGCGGCGAGTGCCCTGCATGTCGATCCGTCGGACATTTTCGTACCGATGATCCCGGCCATGGCCGCCGGTGTCTTGGCGATCCTGGTGATTGCCTACTTCTACGGCAAGCGTGAACGTGCCCGCCTCGGCGAGCTGCACCTGGTTGGCGATGAGATCGATCACAGTGAAATCAGCGTCTCGCAATTCCCCGACGCACGCCGTCCGAAGCTGATCTGGTTCAATGCCGCACTGACTTTCGGCCTGATGTGCACGCTGATCGGCGGCCTGTTGCCGCTGCCGGTGCTGTTCATGGTGGCGTTCAGTATTGCGATGATCGTCAACTACCCATGCCTGCAAATGCAGAAGGATCGCGTCGCCGCGCATTCCGGCAGCGTGCTGGCAGTGGTCGGGCTGATCTTTGCGGCCGGTATCTTCACCGGTATCCTGTCGGGCACCGGCATGGTCGATGCGATGTCGAAGAGCCTGTTGGCGGTGATTCCGGAATTCCTCGGCCCGTACCTGGCGGTGATTACGGCGCTGGTGAGCATGCCGTTCACCTTCTTCATGTCCAACGATGCGTTCTATTACGGTGTATTGCCGGTGCTGACCGAAGCGGCCAGCCACTATGGGATCACTGCGGTGGAAATGGCCCGTGCCTCGATCGTCGGCCAGCCCGTCCACTTGCTGAGCCCGTTGGTGCCGTCGACCTATCTGTTGGTGGCGCTGGCCGGCATCGATTTCGGTGATCACCAGCGTTTCACCCTGAAATGGGCGATCCTGGTGTGTATCTGCATTCTGATTGCTGCACTGCTGTTGGGGACTTTCCCGCTGTTCAGCACTCTATAAGCCCAAGACTCACCGTTACGGGTCCCGGCTTCGCGGTTTGAAGCCCGGACCTGTTTCGGTTTAACACTCGCTCAAAGGAATACACATGGATTGGCTGACCAACCCCGAAATCTGGGTTGCCTTTTTTACCCTGACCGCCCTGGAAATCGTCCTCGGTATCGATAACATCATCATGATTTCGATCCTGGTCAGCCGCATGCCGAAACACATGCAGCAGCGCACGCGGATCTTCGGTCTTGGCCTGGCCATGGTCACCCGGATCCTGTTGCTGCTGTCGATTACCTGGGTCATGCGCCTCACTGCCGACCTGTTCGAAGTGTTCGGCCAGGGCATTTCCGGCCGCGACCTGATCCTGTTCTTCGGTGGCCTGTTCCTGTTGTGGAAGAGTTCGCAGGAGATGTACCACGCGCTGGAAGGTGAAGATGAAAGCGACGACGCGCCATCGGGCAAGGGCGGCAACTTCCTCTACACCATCATCCAGATCGCGATCATCGATATCGTCTTCTCGCTGGACTCGGTGATCACTGCCGTCGGCATGGTCTCCCACGTTCCGGTCATGGTCGCGGCGATCGTCGTGGCGGTGCTGGTGATGATGCTGGCGTCGGGCAAAATCAGCGAATTCATCGACAAGCACCCGTCGCTGAAAATGCTCGCGCTGTCGTTCCTGCTGGTGGTCGGTACCGTGCTGATCGCCGAATCGTTCGACGTGCACGTGCCAAAAGGCTACGTCTACTTCGCCATGGCGTTCTCGCTGGCGGTTGAGGCTATCAACATCAAACTGCGCGGCGCGATGGCCCGGAAAAAGAAACAGCAGGATCCGGTGAAACTGCGCAAGGATGTTCCGGGCCAATAATCCGGTAGTCCCGGCAGCACGCTACACCCCTGTGGGAGCGAGCCTGCTCGCGAAGACGGAGTGCCAGTCGACAACAATGTTGGCTGGCCCACCGCTTTCGCGAGCAGGCTCGCTCCCACATTTGTTTGTGCAGCATTCAGGCACCGCGGACCCTGTGGGAGCTGGCTTGCCAGCGATAGCGGAATGTCAGGCGACATCAATGTTGGTTGTGCCGACGCCATCGCTGGCAAGCCAGCTCCCACAGGGGCGGCGTTGATTTAAATGGGAGTGTATGAAGCGCTTCTCATGACACTTTTGTTTCAATCCACTCTTTAGCTGTGCAATGCTGGCGCCGAGACCGTTCGCCAACTACAGCTTAAGTATCAAAAACGTAGAAACCGCGCGGTGCCGTTCACTTGCCCCTCTGGGGCGCTGCTACTACAGGGGGTCTGCATGCTCACCCTGCTCAATCTGTTGTCCGCCGTCGCCCTGTTGATCTGGGGCACGCACATCGTCCGAACCGGCATCCTGCGGGTTTATGGCACCAATCTGCGACATGTCATCGGCCAGAACATGTCGAAGAAATGGCTGGCGTTCATCGCCGGTATTCTCGTCACCGCCATGGTGCAGAGCAGCAACGCCACGGCGATGCTGGTCACTTCGTTTGTCGGCCAGGGCCTGATGGCGCTGACCCCGGCGCTGGCGACCATGCTGGGCGCCGATGTCGGTACCGCGTTGATGGCGCGGGTGCTGACCCTCGATCTGTCGTGGCTGTCGCCGCTGCTGATTTTCCTCGGGGTGATTTTCTTTCTGTCGCGCAAACAGACGCGGCTCGGGCAGATGGGCCGGGTGTCGATCGGGCTGGGGCTGATCATTCTCGCCCTGCAATTGATCGTCGAGGCCGCTGCGCCGATCACTCATGCGCAGGGGGTGAAGGTGATTTTCGCCTCGCTGACCGGCGACATCCTCCTCGACGCCCTGGTTGGCGCCCTGTTCGCGATGATTTCCTACTCCAGCCTCGCCGCCGTGCTGCTCACCGCTACATTGGCCGGTGCTGCGGTGATCAGCTTGCCGGTGGCGATCGGTCTGGTGATCGGCGCCAATATCGGCAGCGGCATTCTTGCCTTCATGAGCACCAGCATGCAGAACGCCGCCGGCCGCCAGGTTGCGCTGGGCAGTCTGCTGTACAAACTGATCGGCCTGCTGCTGATCATCCCGGTACTCGACCCGCTGGTGCACTGGATCGACAGCCTCGATTTCAGCCCGCAGGAAATGGTCATCGGCTTCCACCTGCTCTACAACACCGCGCGCTGCCTGATCCTGCTGCCCAGCGTCGGGCCGATGGCGCGGCTTTGTGCGTGGCTGCTGCCCGAGCGGCCGGAGGTCAACGGCGCCGCCAAACCACGCCATCTCGACCCGACCGCGCTGGTCACGCCGAGCCTGGCGCTGGCCAATGCCGCGCGGGAAACCCTGCGCATGGGTGATCTGCTCGACAACATGCTCGACGCCTCCCTCGATGTGTTGCGCGGCAAGCAGACCGCCGTCACCCAGGAGATGCGCCGACTGACCGACGACATCGAAGCGCTGTACAGCGCGATCAAGCTGTATCTGGCGCAGATGCCCCGCGAGGATCTCGGCGAGCACGACAGTCGGCGCTGGGCCGAGATCATCGAACTGGCGATCAACCTGAAACTCGCCGCCGACCTGATCGAGCGCATGCTGCGCAAGATCCAGCAGCAGAAGACTTCGCAGCGTCGTTCGTTTTCCGAAGAAGGCCTGGAAGATCTTGCCGGGCTGCAACAGCAACTGATCGCCAACCTGCGCCTGGGCCTGTCGGTGTTTCTCAGCGGCGACCGCGAAAGCGCGCGGCAGTTGTTACGGGAGAAACGCCGCTTTCGTGCGCAGGAACGGCGTCTGGCCCATGCGCATGTCAGCCGTTTGCAACGCAAGATCGTTCAGAGCCTGGAGACCAGCTCGCTGCATCTGGAGTTGATCGCCGACATGAAACGGCTCAATTCTTTGTTCTGCAGCAGCGCCTATGTGGTGCTGGAAACGGCGGACACCGGCGCGCTGGCGGTGGATGACATGGCCGACATTACGCATTCGCCTTGAACGTCTGGGGCTGGGGCCAGTCAGTTACAGTGGTTCAGCCTTGAGACCGTCATCGCTGGCAAGCCAGCTCCCACAGGGTTTTGTAAGCGCCGCAGATCCTTGTGGGAGCTGGCTTGCCAGCGATGGGGCCCTGACTGACGACACGGATCTCCAAATCAGCCGTATGGAAGCCTGTTATGCGTTGCCTGTTGTTTGCCTGTCTGTTGCTCGGTTCCCTGCCCGCTTTTGCCCTGGATCGGTTTCAGGTCGAAGGCTATGCGCTGCCCAATGGTTTACAGCTGATGCTCAAGCCCGGCACCGAGCGTGGGCATGTGGCGATCCGGCTGGTGGTCGGCGTCGGCCTGGATGATTTCGACTGCGACGAGAAAGAGCTGCCGCATTTGCTCGAACACCTGCTGTTCAGCGGTATCGACGCCACTGGCGAAGGTGGTCTGGAAGAACGCATGCAGGCGCTGGGCGGTGACTGGAATGCGTTCACCAGCAACGCCGACACCACGTTCGTCATCGAGGCCCCGGCGAAAAACCAGCGCAAGGTGCTCGACCTGCTGCTCGCGCTGCTGACCCAGACACGCATCGACGACAACGCAATCAACGCGGCGAAACGGGTGGTCGAGCGTGAGGACGGCGGGCATTACACCAGGCTGCAACGTTTCCTCGACCGTCAGGACCTCGGTCATACCGCGAGCAATCAACTGGCTGTCGAGCTGGGACTGAAATGCCCGCAGCGTGCCGAAGTCGGCCATCTGACCCAAGAGCAATTGGAGAAGGTGCGCAAGGCCTGGTACGCGCCGAACAACATGACCCTGATCGTCGTCGGCGAACTCGACAAACTGCTGCCGGCCTATCTCGAGCGTACCTGGGGCGAGCTGGAGCCGGTCGAGCCCACCGAACACCGCGCGCTGCCGGACATCCGCACCAGCGCCGCCCATGAGCGCACCCTCACCCGTGGCTTCATTGGCGACAGCGCCAAACTGCACTGGCTGGTGCCGGAACCGGTGCTCGACGATCAGTACGATCAGACGTTCGACATTCTCAAGGATTACCTCGACTGGGCACTGTACCGGCAGATTCGTCTCAACCATGGCTTGTCGTACGGGCCCTGGGCCGAGCGTGAAGTGTTCGGCGGTGTCGGCTTCATGAGCCTCAACGCGGACCTGGATCGCGATGACGTCGACGAAGCCATCCAGGTACTCGATGACCTCAAAGCCGACCTGCTGAAAAACGGCCTCGACCCGAGCACTTTCGCCCGCATCAAACAAGCCGCCATTGCTCACCAGGCCTGGGCCGTGCAGGGCAACAGCGCGCTGGCGGACTATTACTGGAGCGCGCTGGCCGACTATCAGGATGGCCGCTTTGCCAATCCCGCGCGCGAGCTGCAAGGGGTGACGCTGGAAGCGGCGAACAAGGCGATGCGCGAGCTGTTGCTGCAGCCGGGGTATATCCGGATCGAGAAGCCTTTGATCAGTGATGATCAGGTGTTGTGGCTGGCTGCAGGTGGGGTGGGTCTGGTACTGCTGATGTTGATCGGCTGGCGTGTGTATCGTCGCCACAAAATTGCTGGAAGCCATTGATCCTGTGGTGAGTGAGCACTTGTGGCGAGGGGATTTATCCCCGATGGGCTGCGCAGCAGCCCCAATAAGGGCTGCTCGGTATATCCAGACAAAATTCGCTCGCAGGATCTACGACGGCTGCGCCGCCGATCGGGGATAAATCCCCTCGCCACAGGGGGCATGCGGCGTTAACCTTTCCGGGATTTTCCCCATAACGTCGTGAACCGCCAAAATGCCAAAACTGACCCTCCTTATCCAGCGCCTTCTCGAGCTGATGAAGCGCTACCCCGGGTTGATCGCAGCGGGTGGTTTCATTTCCGGGGTCGGCAGTTTCATCCTCGTCGATCGGCAACAGGGGCTGGCCAGCTGGATCACGGTGATCATGCTGCTCAGCTGGATCTGGCTGATGCTGGAAAACACCCTGACCGGGCTGTTCACGCGGATCTTCAAGCGCGAGATTCCCCAGCCGCTGCTGCGTTATGCGACGCAGATGATCCATCAGGAAAGCCTGTTTTTCGTCCTGCCGTTCTTCTTCATCACCACCACGTGGAACAGCGGCCAGTTTGTCTTTACGGGGCTGCTCAGCGTTGCTGCAATGATCTCTATCGTCGATCCGCTGTACTACAAATGGCTGGCGCCACGGCGCTGGGCGTTTCTCGCGCTGCACACCCTGACCCTGTTCGCCGCACTGCTCACTGCGTTGCCGGTGATCATGCACCTGACCACCGCGCAGAGTTTCAAATGGGCGCTGGGAATTGCCGTGCTGCTGTCGTTCCCGAGCCTGGCGTCAATCTTCCCGATCCGCACGGTGCGCAATGCCCTGGCGATTCTGTTCATTACCTTCGGCATCGGCGGCGTCGGTTGGGCGCTGCGTTCGTGGGTGCCGCCGGCAACGCTGTGGATGACCGACGTAGCGATCAGCACGCAGTTGCAGGATCGCACCCCCGGCGCCAGCCTCGACACCGTCAGTGCCGAGCAGATCCGCAGCGGCGGGCTCTACGCCTACACTGCGATCAACGCGCCGCGCGGTCTCGACGAGCGGATTTATCACGTGTGGACTTTCAACGGCAAAGAGGTCGACCGCATCGCCCTCGACATCCATGGCGGGCGCAAGGAAGGCTACCGGGCGTGGACGCACAAACAGAACTTCCCCGGCAACCCGGCGGGCAAGTGGCAGGTGCGGGTGCTGACCGAGGATGGCCAGTTGATTGGCGTGCTGCGTTTCGCAATTACCGACAGCACACCGGCCAAAGAAAAGTAATCCGGTTCGTGCTATTACGTAGGATCTCGTAACGGCCGTACAAGCACGGAGCTTATGACCAGCAGCCCAACCCCCGGCAGTGCCCACCTGGACACCGCGCTCAGCCCTGCCCGTCTGCGGGTCAGCGGCGACTGGACGCTCGCCCACTACACCGCGCTCAAGCATCTGAGCGAAAAGCTCCGCGGCCAGTACGACGTCAACACTTCCATCGATCTGAACGGCCTCGGAGCCCTCGACACCGCCGGCGCCTCGTTGCTGGTCGAGCTGCTCGGTTCCGAGCGCTTGGGCAAAACCGCCGAACACCCCGATTGCACCCTTTCGACGGCTGATCGCGCCTTGCTGCAAACCGTGTATTGCTCGCTGAGCGATTTCTGCGTGCCGATCAAGGAACCGGAAATCAGCGTCAGCGTGCAACTGCTGACGCGCATCGGCCGCGCAGTGGATACGGTGTGGAAAGACACGATGCAGCTGCTCGGCTTCGTCGGCCTGATTCTCGAAGTCATCGCCCGTGGTCTGTTGCGGCCCAAGCGCTGGCGGATCACGCCGATGATCGCGCACATCGAGCAGACCGGCCTCGACGCTGCGCCGATCGTGGCCTTGCTGACGTTTCTGGTCGGTGCGGTGGTGGCGTTTCTTGGCGCCACGGTACTGGCCAGTTTCGGCGCGACGATTTTCACCGTGGACCTGGTCGGCTTCTCGTTCCTGCGCGAATTCGGCGTGTTGCTCACGGCGATCCTGATGGCCGGGCGCACCGCCAGTGCTTTTACCGCACAGATCGGCTCGATGAAGGCCAACGAAGAAATCGACGCGATCCGCACCCTCGGCCTCGACCCGATCGAGTTGCTGGTGGTGCCGCGTGTGCTGGCGCTGCTGGTGGCGCTGCCGATGCTGACGTTTCTGGCGATGCTCTCGGGGATCGTCGGCGGCGGTGTGGTCTGTGCGGTGTCGCTGGACATTTCGCCGGCAATGTTCCTTTCGCTGCTGCAATCGGACATCGGCATTCAGCATTTTCTGGTCGGGCTGGTGAAGGCGCCGATCTTCGCCTTCCTGATCGCGGCAATTGGTTGCCTGGAAGGTTTCAAGGTCAGCGGCAGCGCCGAATCGGTCGGCGCGCACACCACCTCCAGCGTGGTGCAGTCGATTTTTGTGGTGATCGTGCTTGATGCGGTGGCTGCGCTGTTTTTCATGGAGATGGGCTGGTGAGTCGTCTACCCCGCGCGCCCTCGGAGGCGGTGATCGAAGTCCGTGGCCTGTGCAATCGCTTCGGCCCGCAGAGCGTGCACGAGAACCTTGATCTGGACGTGTACAAGGGCGAGATCCTCGCCGTGGTTGGCGGTTCCGGTACCGGCAAATCGGTGCTGCTGCGCAGCATTGTCGGGCTGAATCGGCCCAGCGAAGGCATGGTCAAAGTCTTCGGCCAGAACCTGCCGAACCTGGCCGAGCATGAACGCTCGCTGATCGAACGCCGCTTCGGTGTGCTGTTCCAGAAAGGCGCGCTGTTCTCGTCGCTGACCGTGACCGAGAACGTCGCCCTGCCCCTGATCGAACACGCCGGCCTCAGCCGTCACGACGCCGAGCATCTGGCGGCGGTGAAACTGGCGCTGGCCGGGCTGCCGTTGTCGGCGGCGGATAAATACCCGGCGTCGCTGTCCGGCGGCATGATCAAGCGCGCGGCACTGGCGCGGGCCCTGGCGCTGGATCCGGACATTCTGTTTCTCGACGAACCCACCGCCGGCCTTGATCCGATTGGCGCGGCGCAGTTCGATCAATTGATCCTGACCCTGCGTGATGCGTTGGGGCTGAGCGTGTTTCTGGTGACCCACGACCTCGACACGCTGTACACCATCACCGATCGCGTGGCGGTGCTGGCGCAGAAGAAAGTGCTGGTTGCCGGCCCTATCGACGTCGTCTCGGAAACCGCCGACGCGTGGATTCACGAATACTTCCACGGCCCGCGCGGCCGCTCGGCGCTGGACGCCGCCAAACTGCTCAACGAGGTCTGATATGGAAACCCGAGCCCATCATGTGTTGATCGGCCTGTTCACGGTGATCGTCGTGGCCGGCGCCCTGCTCTTCGGCCTGTTTCTGGCAAAGTCCAGCGTCGACACCGAATTCAAGGATTACGAAGTGGTGTTCAACGAGGCGGTCAGCGGTCTGTCCAAGGGCAGCTCGGTGCAGTACAGCGGCATCAAGGTCGGAGACGTGGTCAGCCTGCGCCTCGACCCGCAGGACCCGCGTCGGGTGCTGGCGCGGATTCGTCTGGCGGGCGACACGCCGGTCAAGGAAGACACCCAGGCCAAACTGGCACTGACCGGCATTACTGGCACGTCGATCATCCAGCTGAGCGGTGGTACGCCAGAGAGCCCGAAATTGCGCGGGCATGACGGCAAGCTGCCAACGCTGGTCGCCTCGCCCTCGCCTATTTCGCGTCTGCTCAACGACAGCAGCGACTTGATGACCGGCATCAGCGCCCTGCTGCAAAACGCCAACCACATGTTCTCCGCGGAAAACGTCGAGCGCGTGAGCAAGACCCTCGCCCATCTGGAACAGACCACCGGCACCATCAATGACCAGCGCGGCGACATCAAGCAAGCCATGCAGCAACTGGCAACAGTCGGCAAACAGGCCGGCAGCATGCTCGAGCAGACCTCGCTGCTGATGCGCAACGCCAACGGCCTGCTCAACGATCAGGGCAAACAGGCCCTTGGCAGCGCCGAGCAGGCGATGAAGTCGCTGGAGCAAAGCAGCGTGACCATCAACGGCTTGCTCAGCAAAAACCAGAACTCGCTGGATAACGGCATGCAGGGCCTCAACGGCCTGGCCCCGGCGATTCGCGAACTGCGCGAGACGCTGACCTCGCTGCGCGCGATTTCCCAGCGCCTTGAGGCCAATCCCAGCGGCTACCTGCTGGGCAGCGACAAGAACAAGGAATTCACCCCATGAAACTGACTCGAATCGCCCTGCTCGGCGCTGGCCTGACCCTGATCGGCGCGTGCTCGATCTTGCCCAAGTCGGAACCTTCGGATGTTTACCGCCTGCCCGCTGCACCGGCGCCCGCCTCGGCCAGCCCGGCGACGGCGCAGTCGTGGTCGCTGCGCTTGAATAAATTGCAGGCCAGCGAAGCACTGAACCGGCCGAGCATTGCCGTGATTCCGCAGGGCGATGTGATCAGCTCCTACAAGGGCTCGCGCTGGAGTGATCCGGCGCCGGTGCTGCTGCGCAATCGCCTGCTCGATGGATTCCAGCGTGACGGCAGAGTGACGTTGCTGAGCACCGACGACAGCAACTTCCAGGCGGATCTGGAACTGGGCGGTAGTTTGCAGGCGTTTCAGACCGAATATCAGGGCACCCAGGCCGGCGTTGTGGTGCGGGTTGATGCGTTGCTGGTGCGTGGTTACGACCAGCGCATCCTCGCCAGCCGCCGTTTTGAAGAGCGCCAGTCGTTGAATGATGTGCAGGTGCCAGCGGTGGTCGCCGGGTTTGGCCAGGCCAGTGATCGCCTTACGGCCAAGGTTGTGGCCTGGGCCGTGGAGCAAGGCCAGAAACTGGCCCCCCAAAGGCCTTAAGCCCAACACAATCCCTGTGAGAGCGGGCTTGCCCGCGATGGCGGTGTGTCAGCTACCAGATATTTCGGATGTGCTTCCCTCATCGCTGGCAAGCCAGCTCCCACAGGGTTCTTTATCAACCAAAGAACCAGTAGCAGACCCCGATAGCGCCCACCACACCAGCAAACTCCGCCAGCAACGCACACCCCACCGCATGCCGTGCGCGCTGAATCCCCACCGCGCCGAAGTACACCGCCAGCACATAGAACGTGGTTTCGGTACTGCCCTGCACCGTCGCCGCGACCAGCGCCGGGAAGCTGTCGACGCCGGAAGTCTGCATGGTCTCGATGAGCATCGCCCGCGCGGCGCTGCCGGAGAACGGTTTGACCATCGCCGTCGGCAGCGCATCGACGAAGCGCGTGTCCCAGCCGGCCCACTCGACCAGATGACGAATACCGTCCAGGCCGAAATCCAGCGCACCAGAGGCGCGCAACACGCCAACCGCACAGAGCATCGCCACCAGATACGGCAAGAGGTTCTTCGCCACATCGAAGCCCTCTTTCGCGCCTTCGACGAACGCCTCGTACACCTTGACCTTGCGCAGCGCGCCGATCAGCAAGAACAGCATGATCAAGCCGAACAGCGTGAGATTGCCGAGGATCGACGACAATCCCGCCAGTGCTGTCGCAGAAAGCGTACCAAGCAGGGCCATGAAGCCGCCGAGGATCAGCGCGCCGGGCACCAGATAGGCGAGCACCACCGGGTCCCAGATGCGCAGGCGTTGCATGAAGGCAACGGAGAGGAAGCCGACGATGGTCGAGCAACTGGTCGCCAGCAGAATCGGCAGGAACACCAGCGTCGGATCCGGCGCGCCTTGCTGGGCGCGGTACATGAAGATGGTCACGGGCAGCAGGGTCAGCGACGAGGCATTGAGCACCAGAAACAGGATCTGCGCATTACTGGCGATGGTGGCGCTGGGGTTCAGCTCCTGCAGCGCTTTCATGGCCTTGAGGCCGATCGGCGTGGCGGCGTTGTCCAGGCCCAGACCGTTGGCGGCGAAGTTCAGCGTGATCAGGCCAAGGGCAGGGTGGCCGGCCGGGACTTCCGGCATCAGCCGCAGAAACAGCGGGCCGAGGACCTTGGCCAGCCACTCGACGATCCCGGCCTTTTCGGCGATGCGCAGAAAGCCCAGCCACAGGGTAAGGGTGCCGAACAGCAGCACCATGACTTCGACCGACAGCTTGGCCATGGCGAAAATGCTTTCCACCATCGCCGCAAAGATCCCGGCGTTGCCGCCGATCAGCCACTGCGCCAGCGCCGACACGGCTGCCACGATGAAGAAGCCAAGCCACAGGCCATTAAGCATCAGTCAAATCCCCCGAAGAATGCGGCGAATGATAGCGGGGTCACCAGAAACGACAAACCCCGGATTTCTCCAGGGTTCGTATGGATCTGCCGCCCCCCGATTTACTGGGTGGCCTCAATCTACTGTAGGAGCTGCCGAAGGCTGCGATCTTTTGATTTTGTTTTTTAAAAGCAAGATCAAAAGATCGCAGCCTGCGGCAGCTCCTACAGGGGGGTGTCAGTTCTTGGAAATCTCGCCAGCCGGCAGTTTTTCCTTGCTGCGCCAGTGCGGCAGGGAATTCCAGTAACGCTCGCCCTTGGCGTCGTCGTACATGCCTTCCCAGCGCGCGATAACCAGCACTGCCAAGGCATTACCGATCACGTTCAGTGCAGTACGCGCCATGTCCATGATGCGATCGACACCAGCGATGAACGCCAGGCCTTCGAGCGGGATGCCAACGCTGCCCAGAGTGGCCAGCAGCACCACGAAGGACACGCCCGGTACGCCGGCGATGCCTTTGGAGGTGACCATCAGCGTCAACACCAGCAGCAGTTGCTGGCTGATCGACAGGTCAATGCCGTACAGCTGGGCAATGAAGATCGCCGCGATCGACTGGTACAGGGTCGAGCCGTCGAGGTTGAACGAGTAACCGGTCGGTACCACGAAGCTGCAGATGGCTTTCGGCGCGCCGTAGGCTTCCATCTTCTCGATGACACGTGGCAGCACGGTTTCCGAGGAAGCGGTGGAGTAGGCCAGCACCAGCTCATCCTTGAAGATGCGCATCAGCTTGAGCACCGAGAAGCCGAACAGCTTGGCGATCAGGCCCAGCACGACGAAGGCGAAGAAGGCGATGGCGACGTAAACCAGAATCACCAGTTTTGCCAGCGGCAACAGCGAAGCGAAGCCGAAATTGGCGACGGTCACCGCGATCAGTGCGAATACGCCAATCGGAGCGTAGTTCATGATCATGTGGGTGACTTTGAACATGCTTTCCGAAACGCCCTGGAACATCTTTACCAGCGGCTCGCGCAGGTCCGACTGCAGGCTCGACAGGCCGAGACCGAACAGTACGGAGAAGAAGATGATCGGCAGCATTTCGCCGCGAGCCATGGCCGCGAAGATGTTCGACGGGATCAGGTTGAGGATGGTTTCGATGAACGCATGTTCATGCTGCACTTCGGCGGCGGTCGCCTGGTACTTGGAGATATCCACCGTGCCCAGGGTGCTCATGTCGATGCCGGTGCCCGGATGGAACACGTTGGCCAGCACCAGGCCGACGACGATGGCGATGGTGGTGACGATCTCGAAATAGATGATCGTCTTCAGGCCGATACGCCCGAGCTTCTTGGCGTCGCCCACGCCAGCGATGCCGACGATCAGCGAGGAAATGACGATCGGGATCACGATCATCTTGATCAGACGGATAAAGATATCGCCTGCCGGTTGCAGGACGTTGCTGATCCACCAGGCCTTCTCGGCGCTGAAGTGATTGAGCAACGCACCCAGTGCAATCCCCAGAACCAGACCGATGAGGATCTGCCAGGCGAGGCTGATTTTTGCCTTCTTCATTATCTTTACCCTTACTTGCGTTTGACTCAGGCACATGCAGGAACTGGAACGCTCATCAGCGGAAAAGTCTGTGCATCTGCCTCCGTATAAGGTGCCCCGAAGCGCGTGTTTACGGCTCTTCGGCAGGCGAAAAAAGGCGCAACTATTCCGATGCAAGGTGGCGCCGTCTAATGCCGTAAACGCCTACCCTATGCCGAATCGGCATGAGTTTTTTCAATTGAAACTGGCGTCCCAAGCGGTTCGATTGTGACATTTCAGCCGGCATAAGTGCCGTGAACCGGCCATTACAGCTTAGGGCGGTCAAATTTTGTACAGCGGGAATTGGCGGAAATTTCCAGAAAAACTCCAAATCGAAAGACTAGGAGTCACACGAATCGAGCGCGATCTTTGTCGATATACGGTCGTCAGGAAACACCGCGAAATGTTTTTCCGCACAGTGTCGACGATTCTAAGAAGGGGATTGGCGCGCTGGATCAATGGTTTAGCTGATTCAAAGCCCAGCGCAGATTCGTCAGACCATCGGGTCGACGAACCTGCGGCGCAGCTTTTACCCTGACCCGGCCCTTGCGCAGGTACTCCCTGTACCCGTAGGTCACTCCGACCCTGCATCAGTCAGAACGTCCCGGCCCCCTGGTCATGCACCGACCCTCATCGGGCGGCGCAATGGAAAGCAGCGGGGCGCTGCTTTCGTGTTCGAAACCTTTGCGCGTTCTGCGTCAGTACCACTTCGGATCTTTCTTCAGGGTTTCCATCAGCAGATCCTGCATGCCCTGATCAGGTTTGCCGAAGAAGCGATAAGTCGCGTGTCGCGTCGGCGACTTGTCTTGCGGCAGACCTTCCGGCACATCGACCAGCATGGCGTAGGCGTCATCCTTGTCGAAGCTGAAGGCCACGATCAACCGGTGATTCAGGCACTTGTCCTGACTCTCGCAGAGCGGGCCGACCAGATACTGATCACCATCTTCCGTAACGGCGTGCATCTGTTGCTCGGAAGTGCCGGACAGGTTGATCACCCATTCCGGTACGCGCTCTTCCTTTTTGATCACGCCTTCCCAGGTTTCACGGTACTGCGCGTCGGAGGCGAGCAGTTCGTTGACCCGGGTCTGGCCGTCATTGGCCGCCATGGCCATGGCACTGCCGCCCAGAAGCAGGGCGGCGGCCAATGTCTTGAGACCGATCATCGTTAACCTCGGCCGCGACGGCCAAAGAAGAAGGAAGCGATGAACATCACCAGGAACACGACAAAGAGAATCTTGGCGATACCCGTGGCGGTGCCCGCGATACCACCGAAGCCCAGAACGGCGGCGATGATGGCAATGATCAAGAATGTAATTGCCCAGCTCAACATGGTGATTCTCCTTACTTCTCTATTTAGGGGTGTTTCCGGTTTCCGGCGCTACGCGCCCGAATGTATTCACTGACTTAGAAAACCCAGCGCTCTTCCCGTGGCAATTGATCCAGCGGTTGCGCCTGGTCGACATCGATCATGTGCATCGAAGCGTTTTCAGCCTGGCTGCTGCTCACGGCACTGAAGTGCGTCTGAGTGCTGTGCTGCATCGAAATCAATGGCTCGGGTTTACGGCTGTTTTCCCAGCTCATGTACTGCTGGCAGACGATCAGGGTGATCAGCAACGCCAGTACACCGAACAGACCTTGCTGGATCTGCAGTGGCGAAATACGTACTTGGGCGGCGATTGGGCGAGTCATCCTGTGTTCCTCACGCTTGTTCTGTTGGGGCAGTGCTGTTCTGCCCGGGCTGAGTGAAGTATTGCAGCCTGCATGCCAGTTTTTTGATGTCAGAAATTATCAATAAAAACAATAAGTTACGTACTCTTCGGAAATTTCCTGCGACGCATCCTGCACGATGGCTCTTCTGCGGTCGTGCGCAATGCACGATTATTTCGTGGGAAATTTCGATGATATGGAATTGCTACCGGTACGCAGATGTCAGAAGAGGACGCAGGATCTGCCCTGCAAAACGCCGAATGTTTTAAAACTCAACGAAATCAATGAATTGGCCGTTATGGCAGTAGAGAGCTACCCTCCTATGGCTGGTATCGTTCAGAATCAACCATGCAACTTGCCCGATTTTTCCGGGACTAACCCAAGACTAATCACTATGGAGCGTAGGAAAAATGGAATCTGCCACTGAGCAACAAGGCCGCATTCTGCTGGTGGACGATGAATCCGCCATCCTGCGTACGTTTCGTTATTGCCTCGAAGACGAAGGCTATACGGTAGCCACCGCCAATAGCGCGGCCCAAGCCGATGCTTTGCTGCAACGTCAGGTCTTCGACCTGTGCTTCCTCGATTTGCGTCTGGGCGAGGACAACGGTCTCGACGTTCTTGCACAGATGCGCATTCAGGCGCCGTGGATGCGCGTAGTGATCGTCACTGCCCATTCGGCGGTCGACACCGCTGTTGATGCCATCCAGGCTGGCGCCGCCGATTATCTGGTCAAGCCGTGCAGCCCTGATCAACTGCGCTTGGCCACCGCCAAGCAACTGGAAGTGCGCCAGCTCTCCGCGCGCCTTGAAGCGCTGGAAGGCGAGATCCGCAAACCGAAAGACGGTCTTGATTCCCACAGCCCGGCGATGAAAGTCGTGCTGGAAACGGCCCGTCAGGTCGCAAGCACCGACGCTAACATTCTTATCCTTGGCGAGTCCGGCACGGGTAAAGGTGAACTGGCCCGTGCGATCCACGGCTGGAGCAAGCGCGAGAAGAAGTCCTGCGTCACCATCAACTGCCCGTCGCTGACTGCCGAGTTGATGGAAAGCGAGCTGTTCGGCCATAGTCGTGGCGCGTTTACCGGTGCCAGTGAAAGCACCTTGGGGCGTGTTAATCAGGCTGATGGCGGCACGCTGTTTCTCGACGAGATCGGCGACTTTCCTCTGACGTTGCAACCAAAATTGCTGCGCTTCATCCAGGACAAGGAATACGAGCGGGTCGGCGATCCGGTCACTCGCCGCGCCGATGTGCGCATCCTCGCCGCCACCAACCTCAACCTCGAAGACATGGTCCGCGACGGACGTTTCCGCGAAGACCTGCTCTATCGTCTCAACGTCATCACCCTGCATCTGCCGCCATTGCGCGAGCGCGCCGAAGACATCCTGACCCTTGCCGATCGCTTCCTCGCACGTTTCGTCAAAGAGTACGCGCGTCCGGCGCGGGGCTTCAGCGACGAGGCCCGCGAAGCACTGCTCGGTTATCGCTGGCCGGGCAACATTCGCGAACTGCGCAACGTGGTCGAGCGAGCGAGCATCATCTGCCCGCAGGAACGCGTGGAAATCAGCCACCTGGGCATGGCCGAACAACCGGCCAACAACGCGCCACGGGTCGGCGCGGCGCTGAGCCTGGACGAGCTGGAGAAAGCGCACATCGGCGCGGTTCTGGCCACCGCCGGCACTCTGGATCAAGCGGCGAAAACCCTCGGCATCGACGCCTCGACCCTGTATCGCAAACGCAAGCAGTACAACCTGTGAGCACTGCGCGATGAAACTGGCGATCAAGCTGCGCACGCGCCTGTTCCTGAGCATTTCTGCGTTGATCACCGTGGCCTTGCTCGGGCTCTTGCTCGGGCTGGTCAGCGTGATGCAGATGGCCGGGTCGCAGGAAGCGCTGGTGCGCAGCAACTTTGTCACTCTGGATCTGGGCCTCAAGCTGCGCCAGACCCTCGGTGATCAATTGATCATCATGCTCGCCGAGAAGCCCGACCCCGTCGCGTTCGAAGCGTCCAAGCAGCACTACTTCGAGTTGCTCGACCAAGGCATCGCCCAGCAGCAGGAGGGCGATGGCCAGCCTTACGGTTTCCGCCAGGCCAAGGCCGATTACCTGAACTTCCTCGCCTCATTCGACGTCACCGCCGAAGCGGCAAAGAACGCCAGCACCAGCGCGGATTTCCGCGAGCGCTTCAATATCCTGCGTAATGGGTTGATTGCTGAGCACAAGCACGCGCTGGACAGTATCAATGAGGTGCAGCACGCCGCTCGCGAACGCGCCCTGCTGATAGCCGGGCTGCTTGGCCTGGTCGGGCTGGCAGTGCTGATCATCGGTTTTGTCACGGCGCAGGGCATTGCTCGGCGCTTCGGCGCACCGATCGAAGCGCTGGCCAAGGCTGCCGACAACATCGGCCAGGGCAACTATGACGTGACTCTGCCGATTTCCACGGCCATGGAAGTCAACCTGCTGTCGCGGCGCTTCGGCCTGATGGCCGAGGCGTTGCGCGAACACCAGGCGATGAATGTCGACGAACTGTTGGCCGGCCAGCAGCGCTTGCAAGCGGTGCTCGATAGTATCGACGACGGTTTGTTGATGATTGATCGCCAGGGCCAGCTCGAGCACCTCAACCCTGTTGCTCAGCGCCAGTTGGGCTGGGAAGACGATCGACTGGGCCAAGGCTTGGGCACCGCGCTCGGCCGCCCGGAACTGGATGCGCAACTGCAATTGGTCCTGCGCGGCGGCACGCTGGAGCGGGCGCCGGAAGATCTGAGCATCGAAGTCGATGGCGAATCGCGCCTGCTGACTTACAGCCTGACGCCGGTCAGTCATACCCAAGGACATATTCTCGGTGCGGTGATGGTGCTGCACGACGTCACCGAGCAACGCGCGTTCGAGCGCGTGCGCAGTGAGTTTGTCTTGCGCGCTTCCCATGAGCTGCGCACGCCGGTCACCGGCATGCACATGGCTTTCGGGCTGTTTCGCGAGCGGGCCAAGTTCCCGGCGGAATCGCGCGAAGCTGACCTGCTGGATACGGTCAACGAAGAAATGCAGCGGCTGATGCAATTGATCAACGACTTGCTGAATTTCTCGCGCTACCAGAACGGTCTACAGAAACTCACCCTGGCGCCATGTTCCATTGAGGACCTGCTGGAGCAGGCGCAACTGCGCTTTGCCGACGTGGCTGCGGCCAAAGGTGTTGCGCTGAACGTCGAGATTCAAGGCCCGCTGCCGAGGTTGCAGGCTGATCAGGCGCAACTCGATCGAGTCCTCGACAACCTGATCGACAACGCCTTGCGCCACACCGCCCGCGACGGCCAGATCCGTCTGCAGGCGCGCCGCCATGGCGAGCGGGTGATCATCAGCGTCGAAGACAATGGCGAAGGCATTGCCTACGGCCAGCAGGGGCGGATTTTCGAGCCGTTCGTGCAGGTCGGGCGCAAGAAGGGCGGCGCCGGGCTCGGCCTGGCGCTGTGCAAGGAAATCGTCCAGTTGCACGGCGGGCGCATGGGCGTCTACTCGCGGCCTGGGCAGGGCACCCAGTTCTACATGGCGCTGGCCGTTTAAGCCTCGTCGTCCATACGCCGCCCGGCCAGGCGTCGACCTCGGGTGATCAGTTCGATGAATTGCACGGCGCTCAAGGCGTGGGCGAACAGCCAGCCCTGACCGAACTTGACCCCCTCACTGCTGAGCAGCGCTGCCTGGGATTCCAGCTCGATGCCTTCGGCAATCACTTTCAGATCCAGCGCCTGCGCCATGTGAATGATGTGCGGAGCGACGCCGCTGCTCGCCGCGTCATGGCCCAGCGCATCGATGAACGCCTTGTCGATCTTCAGGCAGTCCACCGGCAAGGTCTGCAGATAGGCAAGGCTGCAATAGCCGGTGCCGAAATCATCGATCAGCACCTGATGGCCAACGTCACGCAAGGCTTGCAGGTTTTCCCGCGCCACCACTACATCGATCAGACCGCGTTCGGTCACTTCGAAGGCTATCTGCCGCGCGGCGACACGGTGCAGCGCCAGCAGCCGCGCCATGACCTGGCCGATGCGCGGCACCATGACATCGCAGGCCGCGAGGTTCACCGAGATATACAGCTGCGGATTGGCGCGCAGTAACTGGCCCAGTTGTTCGAGCAGACGCTGCAACACGAAGTCGGTCATCTGCCGGATCTGCCCGGTGTTCTCCGCCATGGGAATGAACAGGTCGGGGCTGGTCAGGGTGCCGTCCGGGCGCCGCCAGCGCAGCAGCGCTTCGGCGCCGACGCAGTTGCGGCTGTCGAGATCGAAGATCGGCTGATACAGCACCTGCAACTCACCCCGGCGGATCGCCCCGTGCAGCTCGGCATCCAGCGACTGGCGCTGACGCACCAGCAGCAAGGTCAGAAAGCCGACAACGGCGCCGGCGATCAGGCACACCGGCAACAGCCACCACCACACAGCCGGAACGTGCATGCCCGTGCGCGGCGTGATCAGCACCAATTGATATTCCGGGTTGTCGGTGGGCATGCGATAGATCAGCCGCGTTTGTGTGACTTGCAGCGCATCACGGCTCTTCGGTGGCCAGGGTTCGGTCGGTGGCCAGGTCTGTGCGGTGCCGAGCACCGGAATCGCGCGAGTGCCGTGATCGAGTACCACCAGCAGGCTGCTGCCGGGCGACAGATCGACCATGTCGGTCAAATGTCCGCGCGAGGTAGCGACACGAAAGTTACCGCGACCGAGCATCAGTGCCGCGCGGTTTTCATCGGGTTCGGTGGTGGTATTCAGCCAATAGCTGTAGGTCGGGCCCTGAATGTCCGGCGCGCGCACCAACGACAGACCTTCCTGGCGCGGACGGTTGGAGCAGAATCGCGAAGCGTCCATATATGCCGCTTCATAGACGAAGCGGTAGTTGAAGGTGACTTGCTGCAGGGTCGCGATCATTTCTTCGTCGCAGCCACGCAAGGGCTGGGCTTCAAGATCGTCGAGACTTTCGCGCAACTGGCCGAACAATTGTTCGAGGCGAGCGAGGAAACGCTCGCCCTGGGCGTTCATTTCCTGGCTCTCGCGCATTTCCATCTGCCGTATCGCCGCGAACATACCGCCGGCGATCAACAGACTGGCGCTGAGGACAGCCGCGATCATCGCCAAAAAAGCAGGGCGATAAAACCAGCTACGCAGCGTCTCTCGGGTCGCAGCCATCAAGGATTTTCCGAAGAATTACCATGAGTTATAGCTGCTGATTGCGATTTCGCCCTGACCGTCGGGCGGGCGTCATTATTTTGTCTGATTGAGGATCAGGAGAAGTGCCGCGGTTTGTGCATCCGGCGTGCCATCGAAGCGGGCAGGGCGGTAATGCATCTGGAACGCGGCGAGGACGTGGCGCGTGGCGACGTCCAGCTCGCCGGTCTGCGGCGTGTCGTAACCCAGGCGCGCAAGTTGCGCCTGGAACCAGCCGATCTCCGGCAGCGGATTGGTGTTGAAAACCGCCTGCTGACGCGCCACCGCTTGTTCGTTCGGCCACAGGCCAAGGCCTTCGGCGGCGAGACGTTTCCACGGAAACAGTGGCCCCGGATCAAGCTTGCGCAGCGGCGCGATGTCGCTGTGACCGATGATGTGCCGCGGGCTGATGCCGTTGCGCTTGCTGATGTCCTTGAGCAGCGTAATAAGCGACTGGATCTGCGCTTCGCTGTACGGATACCACAGGCGCCCGGTCGGGGTGTCCTTGTAGCCGGGATTGACGATTTCGATGCCGATGGAGCTGGAGTTCAACCAGGTGCGGCCTTGCCATTGACTCTCGCCGGCGTGCCAGGCCCGTTGGTTTTCGTCCATCAGCTTGTAGATTGTGGCGTTGTTGTCATCGCCGATCAGGTAATGGCTGCTGACGTCGCCATGGGTCAGCAATTGCAGCGAACGCTCCAGCGACGCCGAGGTGTAATGCACCACGACAAACTGGATGCGGCTGTCGTAATTGGCCGAAGGGTGGCTGGTGTCGTAACGCGGGCCGCTGGCGCAACCAGCGAGGACGAGCAGCGAGGCAACAAGGGCAAGGAATTTCATGGCAGGGGACGATACGCTGAAAACGATAATGCAACAGTGTAACGTACGGATTTGCTCAGAGTCCGCCAGCGGGCGGATTTAAACAAAATGGAACAATTGCCTTAGCCGAGCTCCACTCGGTTGCGCCCGGCGTTTTTTGCCCTATACAGCGCCTGATCGGCTCTTTTCAACACAAGATCGCTGTGTTCTCCGACCCTGAACGATGCCAATCCCATGGAAATCGTAATGGTCACTCGCTCGCCTTTGAAATGAAACGGGCAGGCTTCGATCGCCGCGCGCAGGGTTTCCAGCAGTTTCGCGCCAACCGCTGGTGGCGTCGCCGGCAGCAACAGCACGAACTCTTCACCGCCGAAACGGGCGATGAAATCCGAGCCGCGCAGGCGTTTGCGCAACACCGTGGCGATGATCTTCAGCACTTTGTCGCCGGCCAGATGGCCGTAGCTGTCGTTGATGCGCTTGAAATGATCGAGGTCGAGCATGGCCAGGCTGAGGGTGTTGCCGTGCTGCTGCCATTGCTGGATTTCATGCTCCAGGCGTTCACTCCACGCCGCGCGGTTGGGCAGGCCGGTCAACGGATCGATCAGGGCTTTCTGCCGCTGTTCCTCAAGGTGTTCGCGGAAGCCCATGGCTTCCTGCTCCATATGCGCCACCCGCTCCGACAGGCTCTTCAACCTGGCGGCGACTTCCTGCTCTCGGGCGTCGCGCTGTTTCTGGTGCTGGTCCATCGTTCCCAGCAGGCCTTCCAGATGATTCTCCAGCACATGCTTGAGGTCATCGAGGTCGGCTGCTTGCTGGACGCTGCTCTGCAAGCCGTCGACCTGCTGGCGAATCTGCGTGTCCATGGCCCGCGCCGCCGAGCTGTTGTCGGCATGCCCTTCGCTGGCCGCTTGCAGGTTGCTCTGGAACGCTTCAAGGCGTTCGTTGAGCTGTTGCAGATAGGCTTCGAATTCGTGCTGACCGCTATCGGTAATCGCCAGCATCAAAGTTGCAAGATCGTCGAGGATCGGCAGCAGTTCGTACCAGTTCAACCCGTGTTTGAGCCGTTCGCGCATGGCTTCGGCTTGCGGCCGGTGGCGCTCGGGCAGGGTCAGGTCGTCGAGCAGGCCGATCAGCGTGTCTTCGATATGTCTGGCCACGGAGCTGTAGGACGGCTCCGGGGAATCCGGCAGAGCGAAGAGGATGTCGTGCTCCGACTGCTCCGGGTCGATGGCGGCCAAGGCTTGAGCAATCGGTTCGGGCAGGGGCAGGCTATCGAGGATCAGCGGCGAGGGATCGCCGGGGTGGATCAGTTCGTCGGGGTTGAACGCCTCGGTTGCTGGCGCAGCGACGGTCATCTCGGTGTCAGCGACGGGTTCAACTTGCGCTAGCTCGGCTTCAACGGCGACCACAGGCGCAGCGAACGCAACGACTTGCGGCTCATCAGGCGGCGTCTGGGCGGGCGTTTCGATGATGGTCTCCGGCGCTGCGATCGCTGGCTCAGCGTTGGCCACCGATGCCGTTTGCGCAGGCTCCGGTTCAGGCTGCTGAGCTTCGACCGGCTGCGGCACTGGTGTTGCTGGTATGTCGGCCGCCGGTGCAACGGCTTCTTCACCGTCGCGACTACCAAACAAACGCTGCAACAACCCCGGCCGACCCGGCTCGGCAGGCGTTTCCAACTGACTCAAGGCCTTGCCCTGCAAGCCACTGAGTTCGCTCAGCAGCAGTGGCATTTCCCGCGCCTGACCGACGCGGCTGTCCAGTTGTTTGGCGAATTTCTTCAGCGGTTGCGCGACTTCGCGCGGCAGCGGCAAAGCCTGCAACTGGGTGACCAGCGCGGTCAGCGCGGTGCTGACCTGATCAATGCGGGTCTCACGGCGCTGCTCGGAGTCGAGCACGGCTTTTTCCAGACGCGGCAGCAGGGCCGCGAGGCCGGCGTCCATGTCATCGGTGCGCACGACTTCGCGCATTTCTTTCATGCACTGATCGACGACCTTGTCGGTGCCTTCGGCCGCCAGCGTGCTGCGCACCAGACCGCGCCGCAGCAGGTCCAGTCGCGCGGCCCAGCGGCGTTCGAGCTTGTCCTGCTGTTCGATGCTCTTGAGGTACTTCTCTTTCCAGCGCTGGGCGTCGTCGCTCATTCACAGGTTCCGCGAGGGGCAGGGCTCAACGCGGGCAATGCGTCGGCCGTGAGCGAACCCGGCAGACGAATTTCCACCGCGACCGGCAGGTGATCGGAAATGGGCTGGGCCAGTACCTCGACCTTTTCCAGGGTCAGGGTCGGGCTGAGCAGAATATGATCAAGGCAACGCTGTGGGCGCCAGCTGGGGAAGGTCGCTTCCACCTGCGGGGCCAGCAGGCCGAGATCGCGTAATGGCGAGTGTTCGAGCAGGTCGCTGGCATGGGTATTCATGTCGCCCATCAGCACCTGATGCTTGTAACCGCTGATCAAATCACGAATGTAGGCCAGTTGCAGGCTGCGGGTCCGCGCGCCGAGGGCCAGGTGCATCATTACCACCACCAGCGCTTCCGGACCTTCGCCGAAACGCAGCAGGATCGCGCCGCGACCTTTCGGGCCGGGCAGCGGATGATCCTCGATCGCCCACGGCTTCAGGCGACTGAGCACGCCATTGCTGTGCTGGGCCAGTCGACCGAGGTTGCGATTGAGTTGTTGATACCAGTAGGGAAAGGCGCCGAGATGGGCCAGATGTTCGACCTGATTGACGTAGCCCGAACGCAGGCTGCCGCCATCGGCTTCCTGCAGCGCGACCAGATCGAAGTCGCCGAGCAGGTCACCGATCTTCTGCAGATTGCCGGAACGCCCGGTGTGCGGCAGCAGATGCTGCCAGCTGCGGGTCAGGTAATGCCGATAGCGCTCGGTGCTGATGCCGACCTGAATGTTGAAACTGAGCAAGCGCAGACGCTGGTCTGCGGGCAGGCCCGTAGACGCCAGGTGATGCTCGTTGACCTGCGGATCATGCAGGCCAACGATGCGTTCGGACTTCCAGCGGCGCATGGCGAATGCCGCGCTTAGTTGGCAGCAGCCTTGTTCGCCGCTCGCTCTTTGGCGACCAGATCGTCAGCCAGCTTCAATGCTTGCTCGGCACCACCGGCAGAGCCGATGTCGAAGCGGTATTTACCATTGACGATCATGGTTGGCACGCCAGTAATTTCGTACTTCTTCGCCAGCTCACGGGCCTTGACGATCTGGCCTTTGATAGCGAACGAGTCGAAAGTGGCGAGGAACTTGTCCTTGTCCACGCCTTGAGTGGCGAGGAAGTCAGCCATGTCGTTCTTGTCGGTGAGCTTCTTGTGTTCTTTCTGGATCGCGTTGAACACGGCGTTGTGTACCTGGTGCTCGACACCCATGGCTTCGAGGGTCAGGAACATCTGGCCGTGAGCGTCCCATGGGCCGCCGAACATGGCGGGAATGCGCACGAAGTTGACGTCGGACGGCAGTTTTTCAACCCATGGATTGATCACTGGCTCAAAAGCGTAGCAATGCGGGCAGCCGTACCAGAACAGCTCGACCACTTCGATTTTGCCAGGCTTTGCAACCGGCACCGGATTGGCCAGTTCGACATAAGGGGCGGCAGGGGCTTCAGCGGCCTGGGCGGTGACGCCGAACAGGCTGGCAGCGACGAGGGCGGCGCTGATGATCAGATTACGCATGCTTTACTCCTGAACAATTTGGGTCGCCTCGCTCGACCTGTTGCGACACAGATCCTGGCGGGCATGAGTGCTGTAGTGTAACGGCAGCGGCCACAAAAAAGGGCGGCCAAAGCCACCCTTTTTATACTTGCTGCGAAGGATTAATCGAGCGTTAACGTGGCCGGCGCTGCGCGCCTCGTTCAGCCCTCGATTCAGGGCCTCAGTGCAGGCCCTGGATGTAGCTGGAAACCGCAGCGATGTCTTCGTCGCTCAGCTTGCGCGCGATGGTGCGCATGGTCATCGCGTCGCCGTCGTTGGCGCGACCGCCGTCTTCCTTGCGGAAATCGGTCAGTTGCTTGGCGATGTATTGAGCGTGCTGGCCACCCAGGTGCGGGAAGCCTGCGGCGGCATTGCCGGCACCGTTCGGCGAATGGCAACCGGTGCAGGCTGGCAGGCCTTTTTCCAGGTTGCCGCCACGGAACAGCGCTTCACCGCGAGCGACGATCTTCGGATCGGCGGCGCCGACACTGCCTTTCTGACTGGCGAAGTACGCAGCGATGTCGGCCAGATCCTGATCATTCAGGTTGGTCAGCAGCCCGGTCATTTCCAGCACCACGCGCTTGCCCGACTTGATGTCGTGCAATTGCTTGTCGAGGTAGCGTTCACCCTGACCTGCCAGTTTCGGAAAGTTTGGCGCCATGCTGTTGCCGTCCGGGCCATGGCAGGCCCCGCAAACGGCAGCTTTGGCCTGGCCTGCTGCGGCATCGCCGGCAGCATGGGCGATACCTGAAATTCCCACGGTCAACAGCAGACTCACGATCAATTTGTTCATCAGCTAATCCAACTACGGCTAAGGGTTAAGTTATGGACCGGGCTTACTCTCGCTCATCCACAGGATGATGGCCTGGTAATCCTCGGCACTGCAGTCCATGCACAAACCACGCGGCGGCATCGCCTTGAAACCCTGGGTCACGTGTTGCACCAGCGTCCCCATACCTTTCGCCAACCTCGGCGTCCAAGCTTCCTGATCGCCTCTTGCGGGCGCCATGGGTAGTTGGCCGGAATGACAGGCACCACAAACACGGTTGTACACGGCTTCCGGATCCTGTGTAGCCTGTGCGCTGTAAAGCGGCATCAAGACTCCGGCAGCCAGCAGCCATTTCGTCATAAAACGACCTTTTCAGGGTTGAGAGCGTTCTGCGTTCTAATGCGCAATCAAAGTCTGTCGCTCTCGTGAGCTTCATCCTTCGCTGGGACAAAGCACACACAAAATCTGCGGCATTATATACTGGCGCCACTGAAACGGAAGCGACACCGCGTTCCGCGCCCAATCCCGGCGCCGCCCACATCGGAAATCCCATGCAACTCAAGAATCCCATCCTCGGCCTGTGCCAACAGTCCACATTCATGCTCAGTGCCGCCAAAGTCGATCAATGCCCTGACGACGAAGGCTTCGAAGTGGCGTTTGCCGGTCGTTCCAACGCCGGCAAATCCAGCGCGCTGAACACCCTGACCCACGCCAGCCTGGCGCGCACCTCGAAAACTCCGGGTCGCACACAGCTGTTGAACTTCTTCAAGCTAGACGATGATCGCCGTCTGGTCGACCTGCCGGGCTACGGTTATGCAAAAGTACCGATCCCGCTCAAGCAACACTGGCAGCGCCACCTTGAGGCTTACCTCGGTGGTCGGGAGAGTTTGAAAGGTCTGATTCTGATGATGGACATCCGCCATCCGATGACCGACTTCGACCTGCTGATGCTCGACTGGGCCGTCGCCGCTGGCATGCCGATGCACATCCTGCTGACCAAAGCCGACAAACTCACCTACGGCGCAGCCAAGAACACCCTGCTGAAAGTACAGTCGGAAATCCGCAAAGGCTGGGGCGACTCGATCACCATCCAACTGTTCTCCGCACCAAAACGCATGGGCCTGGAAGAGGCCTACACCGTATTGGCCGACTGGATGGAACTGGCAGACAAAAACACCGAGGCGGCAGCCGAGTAAGACAATTTCAAAACTGACTGTGGTGCTGTCAGGCAAGGCGAAAGCACCGCTAAAAAGCGGAGTTTAGGGTACCTAAATGAGCATTTTTAGCGGTGCTTTTAACGCAGCATGACGGCATCACAGCCAGTTTTGGGGCAAAAAAAGCCCCGGACTTCATTGGGGAGGGAGAAGTTCCGGGGTTCAAGTTCCGAACCGCTAGGGCGGGGTTCAGATATCTGCCAACACTTAACACAACATAGGAGCATCGAAGGGCTTCACCAGCCATTCAGTACCTCTGAGTGTTCGGTCGACAGATTAGTTCAGATTTTTTTCAAAAAGCTTTGGAATAGCCTCAAGCATTTATCGTTCTAAGCCGGTTTACGGGACTTGCCGCGACGTCGCGTCGCGGCACCTTTACAAACTCAGTGCGCCTCATCCCAGTTGTTGCCCACGCCAACTTCCACCAGCAGCGGCACATCCAGTTTCGCCGCTTCGCTCATGTGCGTACGAATTTCGGCACTGACCTGCTCGACCAGATCCTCGCGAACCTCCAGCACCAGTTCATCGTGCACCTGCAGGATGACCCGGGCATCCAGCCCCGACGTCGCCAGCCAGTTGTCCACTGCGACCATGGCTTTCTTGATGATATCCGCTGCCGTGCCCTGCATCGGCGCGTTGATCGCTGTGCGTTCTGCAGCGGCGCGTTCCTGCGGCTTGTTCGAGTTGATCTCCGGCAAGTACAGGCGACGACCGAAGAAAGTTTCGACGTAACCCTGATCCGCCGCCTGCGCACGAGTGCGCTCCATGTATTCGCGAACGCCTGGATAACGGGCGAAGTAGGTGTCGATGTAAGCCTTGGCGGTCTTGGTGTCGACGCCGATGTCCTTGCCGAGCTTCTGCGCGCCCATGCCGTAGATCAGACCGAAGTTGATCGCCTTGGCGCTGCGGCGCTGGTCCGAGGTCACTTGATCAAGCTCGACCTTGAATACTTCGGCAGCGGTTGCAGTGTGCACGTCGAGATTGTTGCGAAAGGCGTTCATCAGGCCTTCGTCGCGGGACAGGTGCGCCATGATCCGCAACTCGATTTGCGAGTAGTCCGCCGCCAGCAGTTTGTAACCCTTCGGCGCGACGAACGCCTGACGAATGCGCCGGCCTTCGGCAGTGCGTACCGGGATGTTCTGCAGGTTCGGATCACTGGAGGACAGGCGTCCGGTCGAAGCCACAGCCTGGTGATACGAGGTGTGGATGCGCCCTGTGCGCGGGTTGATCTGTTCGGGCAGGCGATCGGTGTAGGTGCTTTTCAGCTTGCTCATCGAACGGTGCTCCATCAGCACCTTCGGCAAGCGGTGATCGTCTTCGGCGAGTTTCGCCAGCACTTCTTCAGCGGTGGACGGCTGGCCCTTGGCGGTTTTCTTCAGCACCGGCAGGCCGAGCTTTTCATAGAGAATCACGCCCAGCTGCTTCGGCGAGCCGAGGTTGAATTCCTCCCCGGCAATTTCGAAGGCTTCACGCTCCAGCGCGACCATTTTGTTGCCCAGCTCAATGCTCTGAATGCCGAGCAGTTCGGCATCGACGAACGCGCCCTGGCGTTCGATGCGCGCCAATACCGGTACCAGTGGGATTTCGATGTCGGTCAAGACGCTGGCCAGGCTCGGAATCGCGCTGAGCTTGTCGAACAGGATCTGGTGCAGGCGCAGAGTGATGTCGGCGTCTTCGGCGGCATACGGCCCGGCCTGTTCCAGAGCGATCTGGTCGAAGGTCAGTTGCTTGGCACCTTTGCCGGCGATGTCCTGGAAGCTCACCGTGGTGTGGTCAAGGTACTTCTGGGCGAGGCTGTCCATGTCGTGACGGGTCGCGGTGGAATTGAGTACGTAGGACTCGAGCATGGTGTCGAAGGCGATGCCGCGCACGCTGATGCCTTCACTCTGATCGCCGCCAATGGCGCAGTTGGCCAGAATGTTCATGTCGAACTTGGCGTGCTGGCCAACCTTGAGTTTGCTCGGGTCTTCCAGAATCGGCTTGAGTGCGCGCAGCACGGTGTCGCGATCCAGCTGCTCCGGCACGCCGATGTAGGAGTGGGTCAGCGGGATGTACGCAGCTTCGTTGGCCTGTACGGCGAACGACAGACCGACCAGTTGCGCTCGCTGCGCGTCGATGCCGGTGGTTTCGGTGTCGAAGGCGATCAGCTTGGCGTTGCGCAGTTTTTCCAGCCAGACGTCGAAGCGAGCCTGATCGAGGATGGTTTCGTAGGCGGCTTCGGCAGGGGCAGCAGGTGCCTCGGCTTGCGGGGCGCTGAACAGATCATGGGCGAGCGCAGGTTCGGCCGCCGCGCTCAGTTCCAGACGCTTGGCATCGCGATCCAGATCATTGAGCCAGCTCTTGAATTCCAGCAGGGTGTACAGCTCGTAGAGTTTGGCCGGATCTTCCTGGCCCATCTGCAGATCATCGAGGCCGATATCCAGCGGCACGTCGACCTTGATAGTCGCCAGTTGATAGGACAGGAAAGCCATTTCCTTGTGCTCTTCGAGCTTGGCCGGCAGGGTTTTTGCGCCACGGATCGGCAGGGTCGGCACGATGTCGAGGTTGGCGTACAGCTCGGTCAGACCGCCGTTGACGCCGACCAACAGGCCGGACGCCGTCTTCGGGCCGATCCCCGGCACGCCCGGAATGTTGTCGGAGGAATCGCCCATCAGCGCCAGATAATCGATGATCTGCTCCGGTGCGACGCCGAATTTCTCCTTCACGCCCTCCACATCCATCGAGCTACCGGACATGGTGTTGACCAAGGTAATGTGGCCGTCGACCAGTTGCGCCATGTCCTTGTCACCGGTGGAAATGATCACCGGGCGATCTGCTGCCGCACTGCTGCGGGCGAGGGTGCCGATCACGTCGTCGGCCTCGACGCCGTCGACGCACAGCAGCGGGAAGCCGAGGGCGATCACGCTCTGGTGCAGCGGCTCGATCTGCACGCGCATGTCATCGGGCATGCTCGGCCGGTTGGCCTTGTATTCGGCGTACATCTCGTCACGAAATGTTCCGCCCTTGGCGTCGAACACCACGGCGAAGGGGCTGTCCGGGTACTGCTTGCGCAGACTCTTGAGCATGTTCAGCACGCCTTTGACCGCACCGGTCGGCAGGCCTTTGGACGTGGTCAGTGGTGGCAGTGCATGAAAGGCGCGGTACAGGTAAGACGAACCGTCCACCAGGACGAGGGGGGCTTGGCTCATGAGCAGGATCAACCTTTTCGGCGGGTCCGGCGCTAGAATAGCGGGACCGTTGACGACAAAGGGACAAGGTTATCATGCGTACGTTAAATCGCTTGCTGCTGGTCGGGTTGATCGCTGTCTCACCACTGGCCGCGATCGCGGCGGATGATGCGCCGGGCGGCGACCCCGAGGTCACCATCCGCACGGAGGGCGACAAGACTATTCAGGAGTACCGTCAGAACGGTTTCCTGTATGCGATCAAGGTCACGCCGAAGGGCGCGCCGCCGTACTTTCTGGTGCGCGCCGACGGAACGGATGCCAACTTCATCCGCTCGGACCAGCCGGATATGCTGATCCCGTCATGGAAGATCTTCGAATGGAAGTAGGTTTTTAATTCACTTGTGGCGCCGCCGTTGCGGCGCCCGTACTGGCAGTCAAGACATGTCTGTGTTCACTCCCCTGGCTCGGCCCGAGCTGGAAACCTTTCTCGCCCCTTACGGGCTCGGCCGCCTGCTTGATTTCCAGGGGATCGCCGCCGGCAGCGAAAACACCAATTTCTTCATCAGTCTGGAGCAGGGCGAGTTTGTCCTGACCCTGGTCGAGCGCGGCCCGGTGCAGGAGATGCCGTTCTTCATCGACCTGCTCGACGTGCTGCACGAAGCCGATCTGCCGGTGCCTTACGCCCTGCGCACCACTGACGGCGTGGCACTGCGTGAACTCAAAGGCAAGCCGGCGTTGCTGCAACCGCGTCTGTCGGGCAAGCACATCAAGGTCGCCAACGCCCAGCATTGCGCCCAGGTCGGTGAGTTGCAGGCACATCTGCATCTGGCGACTCAAGGCGAGCGCATGATCAAGCGCAAGACCGATCGCGGCCTGGACTGGATGCTGGAGGAGGGCACTGAATTTCTCTCGCACCTGAGCGATGAGCCGCGTGCCTTGCTGCAAAAGGCGCTGGATGAGATCACCGAGCGCAAAGAGAAGATTCTTGCGCTACCTCGCGCCAATATTCACGCCGATCTGTTCCGCGACAACGCCATGTTCGAAGGCACCCATCTGACCGGGTTGATCGACTTCTACAACGCCTGCTCGGGGCCGATGCTGTACGACGTGGCGATCGCGTTGAATGACTGGTGTTCGGACGAGGAGGGCGTGATCGATGGCCCGCGCGCCCGGGCATTCCTCGGTGCCTACGCGGCGCTGCGCCCGTTCACGGCGGCGGAGGCTGAGCTCTGGCCAACGATGTTGCGTGTGGCTTGTGTGCGGTTCTGGCTGTCACGCCTGATCGCCGCCGAGCAGTTCGCCGGGCAGGATGTGTTGATTCACGATCCGCAAGAGTTCGAGCAGCGCCTGGCGCAGCGGCAGAAGGTGCACACACCGTTGCCTTTCGCCCTTTAAGATCAAAAGATCGCAGCCTTCGGCAGCTCCTACAAGGGATTGATGTACACCCTGTAGGAGCTGCCGAAGGCTGCGATCTTTTTCTATGGGGTTACAGAGATTCCAGGCATTCCGCCAAATCATTGCCCAACTTTTCCAGCACCTGCTCATAGCCCTGAGCCGTCGCCGGTGTGTACCCGCCCAACGCATCCAGCTCGGCGAGTTTCACCGGCAAACCGGCCACCAGGGTTTCCGCCAGGCGCGGACGCAACGGCGGTTCGCTGAACACACAGGTCTTGCCTACTTCCTGCAAACGCTTGCGCATCGCCGCGACATGCTGGGCGCCGGGCTGTACTTCGGCGGCCACCGCGAACACGCCCGCGTGCTTCAGGCCGTAAGCGTCTTCGAAATAATCAAAGGCCTCGTGAAAGACGAAGTACGGCTTGCCTTCGACATTGGCCATACGCGTCTTCAAGCGCTGATCCAGCGCATCCAGACGTTCATCGAAGGCTTTGGCATTGCTCTGATAGCGCTGGGCATTGGCCGGGTCGGCGGCGCTGAGGTCGGCGGCCATTTTGTCGGCGATTACCCGCGCATTGACCGGTGACAGCCACAAATGTGCATCCAGCGAGCCGGGGCGATGATCGTGATCATGCTCGTCGGCTTCTTCGGCATGGGAATGGTTGTCCGCGCCAAAATGCCGCAGCTTGAGCCCCGGCAGATCCTGCACGGCGACGCTCGGCAGGCTGCGACCGCCGAGTACGCGCGGCAGGAAACCTTCCATGTCCGGGCCGATCCAGTAGAGCAGATCGACTGACTGCACCTTCCGTACGTCGGATGGGCGCAGGGCGTAATTGTGTGGGGAGGCACCCGGCGGCAGCAGCACCTCGGGAATCGCCACGCCGTCCTGCACGGCAGCGGCAATCAGCTGCAACGGTTTGATACTGGTGAGCACTTTGACCTCGGCCTGGGCCGTACCGATCAGCAGAAAACTGGCAACAAAAGCCACAAAAACAGAAAAAAGTCGGGACACGATGACCACTCAAGGAAGCGAGAACGGGTAACATAATAACGTCTCCAGCAAATCTCGTCGCCGCTCATGCCTATTACACCGATTGCCAGCCGTCCCCACGACCACTCCCATTGCGTGCACAGCGCTCTGTCCGAGGCCGATACCTTGTGTGCGCAGAAAGGTTTGCGTCTGACTGCCCTGCGCCGCCGCGTGCTGGAACTGGTCTGGCAAAGCCACAAGCCGCTGGGTGCCTACGACATCCTTGCGGTGCTCAGCGAGCAGGACGGCCGCCGCGCAGCGCCGCCTACGGTGTACCGCGCACTGGATTTCCTGCTCGAAAACGGCCTGGTCCATCGCATCTCGTCGCTCAACGCCTTCGTTGGCTGCGTGCATCCTGAACACGCGCATCAAGGCCAGTTCCTGATCTGCCGCGAGTGCCACGCCGCCATCGAACTTGAGCAAAAAGTGATCAGCGACGCGATCATCAGCAGCGCCAAAGATGTCGGTTTCATCGTCGAAGCGCAGACGGTCGAAGTGGTTGGTCTGTGCGCCGGTTGCCAGGGGGCCTGATGAGCAACGCGCTGATCCGTCTGGAGCAGGTCGCCGTCACGTTTGCCGGGCAGACCGTGCTGGACAACATCGAGCTGAGCGTCGAGCCGGGGCAGATCGTCACCCTGATCGGCCCCAATGGCGCCGGCAAGACCACGCTGGTACGCGCCGTGCTCGGGCTGTTGAAGCCGAACAGTGGCAGCGTCTGGCGCAAGCCGAAATTGCGCGTCGGCTACATGCCGCAGAAGCTGCATGTCGACCCGACGCTGCCGCTGTCAGTGCTGCGCTTCCTGCGCCTGGTGCCTGGCGTCGATCGTTCGCGTGCCTTGGCCGCGTTGAAGGAAGTTGGCGCCGAACACGTGATCGACAGCCCGGTGCAGAGCGTTTCCGGCGGCGAAATGCAGCGTGTGCTGCTGGCTCGGGCACTGCTGCGTGAGCCGGAACTGTTGGTGCTGGATGAACCGGTGCAGGGCGTCGACGTGGCCGGGCAGGCCGAGCTGTACAGCCTGATCACCCGTCTGCGCGACCGCCACGGTTGCGGCGTGCTGATGGTGTCCCACGATTTGCATCTGGTGATGAGCACTACCGATCAGGTGGTCTGCCTCAATCGTCACGTCTGCTGCTCCGGGCATCCCGAGCAGGTCAGCGGCGATCCGGCATTTGTCGAGTTGTTCGGCAAGAACGCGCCGAGTCTGGCGATCTATCACCACCATCACGACCACGCCCACGACCTGCACGGTTCGGTGGTCAAAGGTCCGCTCGGCGGGCAACCTCATGTTCATGGAGACGGCTGCAAGCATGGCTGATTTTCTTTTGTATGCCCTGCTTGCAGGTCTGGCCCTGGCGCTGGTGGCCGGACCGCTCGGCTCGTTTGTGGTGTGGCGGCGCATGGCCTATTTCGGCGATACCCTGTCCCACGCCGCATTGCTCGGCGTGGCACTGGGCTTTTTGCTGGACGTCAGCCCGACCGTGGCAGTGACGGTCGGTTGCCTGCTGCTGGCGGTGCTCTTGGTGACGCTGCAACAGCGTCAGCCACTGGCGTCCGACACACTATTGGGAATTCTTGCACCGAGCACGCTCTCTCTCGGCCTGGTGGTACTAAGCTTCATGCATGAAGTGCGGATCGACCTGATGGCCTATCTGTTCGGCGACTTGCTGGCGATCAGTCCGAGCGATCTTGCGTGGATTCTCGGTGGCACCGCGGCGGTGCTGTTGTTGCTGGTGACGCTGTGGCGGCCGCTGCTGGCGGTCACCGTGCACGAAGAATTGGCGCGGGTCGAAGGCCTGCCGGTTGCGGGTTTGCGCTTGGCGCTGATGCTGTTGATCGCGGTGGTGATCGCCGTGGCGATGAAAATCGTCGGTGTGCTGCTGATCACTTCGCTGCTGATCATTCCGGCGGCTGCGGCACAGCGTCACGCCCGTTCGCCGGAGCAGATGGCCTTGGGCGCGAGCCTGCTGGGCATGCTCGCGGTGTGCGGCGGGCTGGCGTTGTCGTGGTTCAAGGACACCCCGGCGGGGCCGTCTATCGTTGTGACGGCAGCCGCGCTGTTTCTGTTGAGTTTTGTTCTGCCCCGTCGTGGGGTGTAGACTTGGCCGCTTTTTGCGCAATTAGAGAGTCGCAGGAATGAAGCCGTTCGCCTCCCGTTATCTGCTCCTTGTCGCATTTTCAGTGCTACTGGGCGCCTGCCAAAGCACGCCGCCGGTGGCTGAAGTCCCGGACGCGCGGGCTACGGCCATCGCGCAGCTGGAGCAAAGCCTGGCCAGCAGCGAACTGGCCACCGCCGAAGACCAGTTGGCCGCGTTGCAGGCCGCGACCCCCAACGATCAGTCCCTTGAGCAGTACCAGCGGCAGCTGGCCGAGGCGTACCTGCGCCGCAGCCAGATCGTTCTGCAGAAAGGCGATGTCAACGCTGCCGCCACCGCGCTCAGCCGCGCCCGTGCTCTGATGCCCAAGGCGCCAGCGCTGACCGGCGGCGTCAACGGCGCGATCACCGAAGCGCGCAAGGCCGAGCTGGAAAAGGCCGAGGCCGCGCTGCTGGCTGCCGAAGCCAGGCCGAAAGCCAAGGTCATCGACCCGACCGCCGAGAGCACCACTGTTGCGTTGAACATCGGCGATATTCACAAGCTGCAACGGCAACTCGATGCTATCGCCGCCGATGTGGTGAATTACGAATGCGCTGTCAGCATTCAGGCGCCGCGCACCGCGGATTATCCTTGGCTGGCGACGTTGCTGAGCAAGCGAGTAAAGAAGCTCGATCCTGATTTTGATTTGCAGATCGAGAAGCAGATCTTGCGCACGGTTCCGGCGCAGATGGTTTTAAGCCCGCGCAAGCCATAAAAAGCTTCGCGAGCAGGCTCGCTCCCACAGGTGCAACAGCGTACCTGTGGGAGCGAGCCTGCTCGCGAAAGCGTCCTCTCAGCCAATAAAGATCTTAAGCCGGAATAGCCTTGGCCTTAGGCTCCCGCGCCCAGACCCGATGCTCGCCGATCGCGGCGAAGAACGGTTTGGTCAACGCCCCTACATCCGCGCCCTGCAGCAGCCCAGCATCCGCATCCAGCTTCAGCAAGTCCTGCAATTGCTTGGCCTCGCCGTGCAGCGCGATCGCCTTCAGGTGCTTGTAGGCTTCGAGCAGGTAGTGCAACGCCACGCCGTCACCGCTCAACGCGGTAATCGACGCCGCGCCACCCGGTACGAACACCGCATCGAACGCAATTGAAGGCATGCCTTCCATCGACGCATCCACCGGCAATGCCTTGCCGTCAGCGGTCTTCACTGGCGCCGAGGTCGGGCCAAGCAGTTTCGCGTGGGCGCCCTCGGCTTCCAGCGCCTTCTTCATCGCATCGATGGCCGCAGCGTCAGCACCGTTGGCAGCAAGGATCGCCACTTTGCGCGTCTTGATGTTGCCCGGCAGCAGGTTGGCCTGGCTCAGCGCTGGCGATTGCTCCAGCGAGGTCTTGCGCACTTCGACCGTGCCTTTGGCGGGTGCCGGCAAACCAAGGTTTTCAGCCACGCGTTTGGCCAGGTTCAGGTCGATATTGGCGAGGATCTCGTTCACTTCACGGGCACGGATGAACTCACGTTCGACCTTGCCCAGCTCGAAGCTGTAGGCAGCGATGATGTGCTCTTTCTCGTGGTCGCTCATGCTGTTGAAGAACAGGCGGGCCTGGGAGAAGTGATCGCTGAACGACTCGCTGCGCTGACGGATCTTCGCTGCGTCGATGCGCTCCGGGTAGCTCTCGAAACCACCGTCCTGTGCCGCCGGCGGGGTTTCTTTCGGCCAGCCGCCGTCGATCGAGTTCGGCTCGTACGAGGCACGCCCCTTGTCGATGGTGGTGCGGTGTTGCGCATCGCGCTGGCCGTTGTGGAACGGCGCCACCGGACGGTTGATCGGCAACTCATGGAAGTTCGGCCCGCCGAGTCGGCTGATCTGCGTGTCGGTATAGGAAAACAGCCGACCTTGCAGCAACGGGTCATTGGAGAAGTCGATACCCGGCACAATGTGGCCAGGGCAGAAGGCGACCTGCTCGGTTTCGGCGAAGAAGTTGTCCGGGTTGCGGTTCAGGGTCATTTTGCCCAGCGGCGTAATCGGGACGATTTCTTCTGGAATGATCTTGGTCGGGTCGAGGATGTCGAAGTCAAAATCGTGTTCGTTCTCTTCTTCGACGATCTGCACGCCCAGTTCCCATTCCGGGTAATCGCCCATCTCGATCGCTTCCCACAGGTCGCGGCGGTGGTAGTCGGTGTCCTTACCGGCGAGCTTCTGCGCCTCGTCCCACACCAGCGAGCAAGTGCCGGCGGTAGGGCGCCAGTGGAATTTGACGAAGCGTGATTTGCCCTCGGCGTTGATCAGGCGGAAGGTGTGTACGCCAAAGCCCTGCATGCTGCGCAGGCTTTTCGGGATCGCCCGGTCGGACATCGCCCAGATGACCATGTGCGCCGATTCCGGCACCAGCGAGACGAAGTCCCAGAACGTGTCGTGAGCCGAGCCGCCGGTCGGGATTTCGTTGTGCGGCTCGGGTTTCACCGCGTGGACGAAGTCCGGGAACTTGATCGCGTCCTGAATGAAGAACACCGGCATGTTGTTGCCGACCAGGTCGAAGTTACCCTCATCGGTAAAGAATTTCACCGCAAAGCCGCGCACGTCGCGCACGGTATCGCCGGAACCCCGTGGCCCCTGCACCGTAGAAAAACGCACGAACACCGGGGTTTTCTTGCCCGGATCCTGTAGGAAACCGGCCTTGGTCAGTGCTGCATGGTTCTCGTAGGTCTGAAAGAAACCGTGGGCGCCGGTACCGCGCGCATGGACGATACGCTCCGGAATGCGCTCATGGTCAAAGTGCGTGATCTTTTCACGCATGATGAAATCTTCCAGCAGCGAAGGCCCGCGCGGCCCGGCTTTGAGGGTGTTCTGGTTGTCCGCGATCTTCACGCCCTGATTGGTGCGCAGCGCCTGACCGGTGGCGTCGGAACGGAAATCTTCCAGGCTGTCGAGCTTGGCGTTGGTGTTGGCGCGATCCGGGGTATCGGTCCCGGCCATTTCGCTTTTATCAGGTGCAGGCTTTTTGATGCTCATCAGACGTAAACTCCTCGTTTGGCCCCGGATGCCTTCCGCAGACCCTTGAGTGATTCCCGGGCACGGCACCCAGGGTTTCAAGTCGCTTAACTAGTGACTGATGAGGCGCTCGGAGCGTTCCTTTTTTATGACCTTTGATCTTGTTATTGCCAAATCGAAGGTTAATTGCGAAATAAATGCTAAGAACCTCTATACGGACAGGCTAAAATGCGCGCCCGGCTAACCGCTGATCCTTTTCCAACGCGCCCCACAAGGTTCGCTACGTGATCGAGTTTCAAAACGTCCACAAGACTTACCGCGTTGCCGGTAAGGATATTCCCGCGCTGCACCCGACCAGTCTCGCCATCGAGAACGGCCAGGTGTTCGGCCTGATTGGCCATTCCGGTGCGGGCAAAAGTACCCTGCTGCGTCTGATCAATCGCCTGGAAGACTCCAGTGGCGGCAAGATCATCGTCGACGGCGAAGAAGTCACCGCACTGGACGCCAACGGCCTGCGCCGTTTCCGCCAGCAGGTCGGGATGATCTTCCAGCACTTCAATCTGCTCGCCTCCAAGACCGTCGCCGACAACGTGGCCCTGCCGCTGACCCTGGCCGGTGAGCTGTCGAGCAGTGAAATCAACCAACGGGTGGCCGAGCTGCTGGCGCGGGTCGGTTTGTCCGACCACGCGAAAAAGTACCCGGCGCAACTGTCCGGCGGTCAGAAGCAGCGCGTCGGCATCGCCCGTGCGCTGGCGACCAAGCCGAAGATTCTGCTGTGCGACGAGGCCACCAGCGCCCTCGACCCGCAGACCACCGCATCGGTCCTGCAACTGCTGGCAGAAATCAATCGCGAGCTGAAACTGACCATTGTCCTGATCACCCACGAAATGGACGTGATCCGTCGAGTCTGCGATCAGGTCGCGGTGATGGACGCCGGCGTGATCGTCGAGCAGGGTCCGGTGGCCGATGTGTTCCTGCATCCGCAGCACCCGACCACCAAGCGTTTCGTCCAGGAAAGCGAGCAGATTGACGAGAGCGAGCAGCGTGACGATTTCGCCCACGTGCCCGGGCGCATCGTGCGTCTGACCTTCCAGGGTGAAGCGACCTACGCGCCGTTGCTCGGCACCGTCGCCCGGGAAACCGGCGTCGACTACAGCATCCTTGCCGGTCGCATCGACCGCATCAAAGACATTCCGTACGGGCAACTGACCCTCGCTGTCACCGGTGGCGACATGGAAGCGGCGTTTGCCCGCTTCACCGCCGCTGACGTTCACATGGAGGTGTTGCGCTAATGGCCGACCTGATGAGTTTCTTCGCCAATATCGACTGGTACGAAATCTGGCTGGCGACTGGCGACACCATGCTGATGCTCGGCGGTTCGCTGTTGTTCACCGTGCTGCTCGGTCTGCCGCTGGGGGTGCTGCTGTTTCTCTGCAGCCCGCGTCAGTTGCTGGAGAACCGTGGCCTCTACGCCGTGCTGTCGCTGGTGGTGAACATCTTGCGTTCGCTGCCGTTCATTATTCTGCTGATCGTGATGATCCCGTTCACCGTGCTGATCACCGGCACCTCGCTGGGTGTGGCCGGGGCGATCCCGCCGCTGGTGGTGGGCGCCACGCCGTTCTTCGCGCGTCTGGTGGAAACCGCGCTGCGCGAAGTCGATCGCGGCATCATCGAAGCGACCCAGTCGATGGGCGCGACCACGCGGCAGATCATCATGAACGCCCTGCTGCCGGAAGCCCGCCCGGGCATCTTCGCAGCGATTACGGTGACAGCGATTACACTGGTGTCCTACACGGCGATGGCCGGTGTGGTCGGCGCCGGTGGTCTGGGCGACCTGGCGATCCGTTTCGGCTATCAGCGTTTCCAGACCGACGTGATGATCGTCACCGTGGTGCTGCTGTTGATTCTGGTGCAAGTGCTGCAAATGGTTGGCGACCGCCTGGTCGTGCATTTCTCGCGCAAATAAGCGGTTTTTTAATCAAGAGGCGCGGGCCATTCGCTGGCGGGCGCCCTCACAAGGAGTTAGCTGAATGAAAAAACTGATCGCTGCTTTCGCCGCTGTTGCGGCGTTTTCGGCCCACGCCGAGACCCTGACCGTTGCCGCCACTCCGGTGCCGCACGCGGAAATCCTCGAGTTCGTCAAACCGGCCCTGGCCAAGGAAGGCGTGGATCTGAAGGTCAAGGTCTTCACCGACTACATTCAGCCGAACGTACAGGTCGCGGAAAAGCGTCTGGACGCGAACTTCTTCCAGCACCAGCCGTATCTTGATGAGTTCAACAAGGCCAAGGGCACTGATCTGGTCGCTGTGACAGGCGTGCATCTGGAGCCACTGGGCGCATATTCGAGCAAGATCAAGGATCTGAAAGACCTGCCCGGCGGTGCCAACGTGGTGATCCCGAACGACGCCACCAACGGCGGCCGTGCGCTGTTGCTGCTGGACAAGGCTGGCGTGATCAAGCTCAAGGATTCGAAGAACATTCTGTCGACCGTCAAAGACATCGCCGAGAATCCGAAAGACCTGAAGATCCGTGAACTGGAAGCCGCGACCATTCCGCGCGTGCTGACCCAGGTCGATCTGGCGCTGATCAACACCAACTACGCGCTGGAAGCCAAGCTTGATCCGTCCAAGGATGCGCTGGTGATCGAAGGCAACGACTCGCCGTACGTGAACATCCTCGTGTCCCGCCCGGACAACAAGGAGAGCGACGCGATGAAGAAACTGGCGGCTGCGCTGCACAGCCCGCAAGTGAAGCAGTTCATTACCGAGAAGTACAAAGGCGCGGTATTGCCGGCGTTCTGATTTGGATGGCTGCAATGAAAAAGGGGACGCCAATGGCGTCCCCTTTTTTGTGTCTGGTGTCTGGCTTTGGACCTGCTTTGAAGCTGCCCCTCACCCCAGCCCTCTCCCAGAGGTAGAGGGGGCCGACSGAGGTGTCTGGCGCTATGCATCGACATGAAAGATCCAGTCGATTATGGATTCAGCACAGCGCTTACAAGTCGGCGTATTGCTTCAGCATCCCCCGATCAGTCCCCTCTCCCTCTGGGAGAGGGTTAGGGTGAGGGGCTTTTCGCTTTCTGCGTTTATTTGCGGTTGAGCATCACCGGCAATTGCGCCACCAGTTTTGTGTTATTCAACGGCGCCCGAATAAACCCACGCTGCGTACCATCCGGCCCGATCACGGCCAGATTGCCGCTGTGGTCCACGGTGTAATTCGGCTTGCTGGTATCAGCCGGAATGAACGGAATGCTCACCGCATTCGCCACCTTCTGCAGCTCTGCGATAGATGAAGGCGTCAGGCCAATGAACTGCGGATCGAAGTAGCCCAGATACTGCTTCAACTGCTTCGGCGTATCGCGGTTGGGGTCCACGCTGACCAGCACGATCTGCAATTTATCCACAGCCTCTTTCGGCAGTTCACTCTTGATCTGTCGCAGTTGCGCCAGGGTGGTCGGGCAGATGTCCGGACAGAAGGTGTAGCCGAAGAACAACAGACTCCATTTGCCTTTCAACTCATCGATTGCAACCGGTTTGCCGTCCTGATCGGTCATGGTCACGTCCGGCAGGTTGCGGCTCTGCGGCAGCAGGATAATGCCGGCGTCGATCAGCGCAGTCGGGTCGCCCTGGCCTTTGCCGCTGAGCACTTTGTTGACGGTAAGCCCAAGGATCAGCGCGATCACGGCGACGAGGATGAAGACGGTTTTCTGGGTTCGGGTCATAGGTTCAACAGTAAGTAGTGGTCTACGAGCAGGGCGATGAACAACAGGAACAAGTAATAAATAGAGTACTTGAAGGTGTTGATCGCCGCGTGCGGCCGACTGCCACGGTACAGCACCACGGCCCATTGCAGAAACCTTGCGCCCAACACCAGCGCACAGACCAGATACAACACGCCGCTCATGTGAATCACGTACGGCAGCAGACTCACCGCCAGCAACGCAAATGTGTAGAGCAGAATGTGCACTTTGGTGTAGTGCTCGCCATGGGTCACCGGCAGCATCGGAATGTCGGCCTTGGCGTATTCCTCCTTGCGATGAATCGCCAGCGCCCAGAAATGCGGCGGGGTCCAGGCGAAGATGATCAGCACCAGCAACAGCGGTTCGGCGCTGACATGGCCGGTGGCGGCGGTCCAGCCGAGCAGCGGTGGCGCCGCGCCAGCGAGGCCGCCGATGACGATGTTCTGCGGCGTCGCACGCTTGAGAAAACCGGTGTAGACCACCGCGTAACCGAGCAGCGAGGCGAGGGTCAGCCACGCGGTCAGCTGATTGGTGAAAGTCAGCAGCAGCGCCTGACCGAGCAGCGCCAGCACCAATGCGAAGGTCAGCGCCGCCGCAGGTGAAACCCGGCCTTCGGCCAAGGGACGTTTGTGCGTGCGCGCCATTACCGCATCGATACGCCGATCGACCACATGATTGACCGCCGCCGCACCGCCGGCACACAACGCAATGCCCAGATTGCCAAACACCAGCACTGTCCACGGTACGCCCGCGCGGGTGGCGAGGAACATGCCGACCAGCGAGGTGATCAGCATCAGCACCACGACTTTCGGTTTGGTCAGCTCCAGATAATCGCGCCACAGCGCTTGCGCCGCACGCTCGCCGATCAGACTCGCCATGGCGTTTCTCCTTTCAATGCGATGGGCGCAACGGCAGGTTTGTGCGCACTCAAGCGCCAGCGCGCCAGCACCGGTTGGCTCACCCGCAGCAGGCTGGTGCGCGCGTGATAATTGACCAGTACCAGCGTCAGCAACAGCGCCGCACCGCCAGCGTTATGGGCGACGGCCACCGGCAGCGGCAGATGAAACAGCACGTTGCTGATGCCGAGGGTGATCTGCGCCGCAAGGGCGATCAGCAGCAAACCGGCCAGTCGGGTCATGCCCACCACTTTCAACTGCCAGGCCAGACCGAGCAGTACGACCGTCACCAGCAAAGCGCCGATGCGGTGTGTCAGATGAATGGCCGTGCGCGCGTCGCTATCGAGTTGTCCGCCGAGATAATTCGGGCCGATGTGCTGGGTCAGGTGAAAACCATTGGCGAAGTCCGCCGGCGGCAGCCATTGGCCATGGCAGGTGGGGAAGTCGATGCAGGCCACCGCTGCATAGTTGGAACTGACCCAGCCGCCCAAAGCGATCTGGCCGATTACCAGCAGCAGCCCCGCCGTCGCCCAATATTGCAGGCGCTTCGGTACCGTCAGCGCCGGCAGCACGCCGGATAACCTCAGCGTCAACAGAAACAGCAGACTCAACGTGGCAAAGCCGCCGAGCAAATGTCCGGTGACCACTTGTGGCCAGAGCTTGAGCGTCACCGTCCACATACCGAACGCCGCTTGGGCGATGACCACCGCCAGCAGAAACAGCGGCAGTTTCAGCGGCTGGCCCGGATGGCGCCGGTTGACCCAGGCGCGCCCGGCCAGCACTGAAATCAGCAAACCGAGGGTGCCGGCGAAGTAGCGGTGAATCATCTCGTTCCAGCCCTTGTGCGCCTCCACTGGCGCGTCAGGGAAGTGCAGTTCGGCATGGGCCAGTTGCGCCTCGCTTTTCGGCACGCTGATAAAGCCGTAGCAGCCTGGCCAGTCCGGGCAGCCGAGGCCGGCATGGGTCAGGCGGGTGTAGGCGCCGAGCAGCACTACAATCAGTGCCAGCAGGGTGGCAAACAGCGCGAGGCGAAATCCAGGTTTGGCCATGACGATGCCCTCATCCGATGTTCGACAGTTTCAGCAGATGCCGCAGGTCGTTAAGCAGATCCTTGCCCTTCACATTCGGCTCGTAACGCAGCACCAGATTGCCGTGCGGGTCGACGATCCACAGCTGCGGCACGGCTTTGTCGCCGGTGGTCCTGGCGAACACGCCGGCATCCAGCGGATAGCGCTGCAGTTGCGGATATTCACGGTCGAGCTTGGCGGCGTAATCGGCGCTCAGTGGTTGCGCGGCGGCGAGGGCGTGGCTGGCGCGCCCGGCTTCGCGGCCGAGGCTGATCTGGATCTGCCGCGCCAGATAAACCAGTTGCTGGCAATCGACGGCACAATCCTTCGGCGCCGTGACCAGAATCTGCCAGCGCTGCTCGTCGGCCTGCACGCCGAGGTCGGCGCGGGTCTGGCCGTTGCCGATCAGCTCGCCGTGATAGCTGCGTCCTTCCGGCACCCAGAACTGCAATTTGTACATGCCGGTGGCGAGCAGCATCGGCCCGACCACGCCAAGCACGATCAGCAACAACTGAATGCGCCCGCGCCGGCGGCTGGGAACGGGTTTGGCCTCAGACATGCTGGGTGGATTCATGGCGCTTCCCATGGCGTTTCTCCTTTGCGTTGTGCCAGCCCAAATAGAGGTAAAGACCGAGCAGGGCCGTGGCCATGGCGAACCATTGCACGGCGTAGCCGAGGTGTTTTTCCGGACCCATCGCGACTACCGGCCAATCGGTCTGATAGCTGACCGGGCCGGGTTCGGCACGTAATTCGTAGGCGAAGCCGTCGCGCTCCAGGGTTCGCCACAATTTGCCCGGCTCGACGGCGGTGATGGTCTGCGGCCAGATACTGCTGACCGGATCGGCGTGCAACTGGAACGTTGCGCCGGGGGCGACATAGACCCAGGCGTCGAGCGTCAGCGTCTCGGTGGGTGTTGTAAATTGCGGCGGCACACGCCGGTCGGGCCAAGGCAACCAGCCGCGATTGACCAGCAGCCACAGACCGCTGCGTTGATCCTGAAACGGTTGCAGCAGTTCAACGCCGACCTTGCCGCCACGCTGGCGGTTGTCGAGCAACAGGGTATGGGCGGGGTCGAACTGGCCGTGCAGGCGCACGCGGCGGTAAGCCGGGTCGGCGTTGCCGAGCAGTTCACTGCTGGCCAGCGGTTCGGCCACGCGACGTTCGGCATAACTGGCCAGCAGCGCGGTTTTCTCCGCGCCCCGGCCCAGTTGCCAGAAGCCCAGCGCAACCATCAGCGGCAGCAACAGCGCCACCACGACAGTGGGAATCACGCCCGGGCTAAAGCGCTTCATGGGCGCGCCATAAAGTCAGTCATCGCGATCGCTATACTCAATTGCATCGCCTGTCCCCCGGAGTCTTGCCATGTTCAAAGCAGCGATCGTCCTGATGCTGATTGCCACGGTCGTCAGCCTGTTCAGCGGCCTGTTTTTCCTGGTCAAGGACGACAGCAGCTCCAATCGGCTGGTCATCGCCTTGAGTGTTCGGGTGGCACTGGCCGTGGGCACCGTCGGCCTGATGGCCTGGGGTTTCTACAGCGGCCAGTTGGTGTCCCATGCGCCCTGGTAGCGCCAGCAGTCAGAGGACGTAAACGAAGAAGAACAAACCGATCCACACCACATCGACGAAGTGCCAGTACCAGCTCGCCGCCTCGAAACCGAACTGGTGCTCGTTGTCGAAGTGGCCCTTCATGATGCGCATCAACATCACGAACAGGATGATCGTGCCGATGGTCACGTGGGCGCCGTGGAATCCGGTGAGCATGAAGAACGTCGCGCCGTAGATGCCCGAGCCGAGGGTCAACCCCAGCTCTTTATAGGCGTGGATGTATTCCTCGGCCTGGAAACCGAGGAACGCGATGCCCAGCAGTACGGTGATCGCCAGCCACAGTTTCAGTGCGCCGCGATGGCCTTTCTTCAGCGCATGGTGGGCGATGGTGATGGTCACGCTGGAGCTGACCAGCAGAATGGTGTTGATCAGCGGCAGGCCCCACGGGCTGATGACTTCTTTTGGCGGCGGGAACAGTTTCGGATCAGGTGTGTGCAGCAGCGGCCAGACAAATTCGAAGTTCGGCCAGAGCATGTGCGCGATGCCTTTCGGCCCCTCACCGCCCAGCGCCGGCCCGGACACATGGCGCACATAGAACAGCGCGCCGAAGAAGGCGACGAAGAACATCGCCTCGGAAAAGATGAACCAGCTCATGCCCCAGCGGAACGAGCGGTCCAGCTGCGGGCTGTACAGCCCCGCGCGACTTTCCTTGATCACCGCACCGAACCAGCCGAACAGCATGTACGCCAGCAGCAGGCCGCCGACGAAAAAGATCAGCGGGCCGTGGGAGTCCGGGCGTGCGGCCTTGAGATCGTTGAACCAAGTGGCGAGGCCGTACACGGTGACGAACATCCCGAGCGTGGCGATGATCGGCCATTTGCTCTGGGCCGGGACGTAATAATGCTCATGAGTTGCCATTTATTGTTCTCCTTATCGGCCACGCTCAACCGCCAGTGTTAACAGCCACCGGCGGATGTCGGGCGGTGATATCGAACAGCGTGTAGGACAGCGTCAGGTGCTTCACTTCCTTGGGCATGTCGCGGTCAACGATGAAACGCACCGGCATCTCGATCTGTTCACCGGGTTGCAGCACCTGCTGGGTAAAGCAAAAGCATTCGGTCTTGTGGAAAAACGCCGCGGCGTTGCTCGGCGCAATACTCGGCACCGCTTGCGCACTCATCGGTTTGTCGGTGGGATTGCGTGCGATGAAGACCATCTCGTTCACCGCGCCGGGATTGGCGGTCAGCTCGTCGTGTTTCGGGTAAAAGTCCCACGGCATGTCGGCGGTGTTGGTCGAGAGAAACTGCACGCGCACCTGGCGCGAGGTGTCGACCACTTGCTCGCCCGCATACTGGCCGCCGGTCTTGCCGTTGATGCCGAAGGCTTTGCACATCACGTCGTAGATCGGCACCAGGGCGAAACCGAAGACGAACATCGCCACCACCACCAGCAACAGGCGGGTGACGAGTTTCTTCAGCGAGATCGAGTCAGCCATGGTTCATGCCTCCCTCGTGTTCCCTGGTGGCCGGTGATGCTGTGGTGAGGGGATCTGTGTACATCCACAGAAGATCTGTGAGCATCCACTGGGGATCTGTGCCTCTGCACACATTGCAAAAAACAGGAGGTGTTCATTTCACTTCCGGCGGCGTGGTGAAGGTGTGATACGGCGCCGGCGACGGCACGCTCCACTCCAGCCCTTCGGCGCCGTCCCACGGTTTGGCCGGGGCCGGTGCGCCGCCACGGATGGTCTTGATGACGATGAACAGGAAGAAGATCTGCGTGGCGCCAAACATGAACGCGCCGATCGACGAGACCATGTTGAAATCGGCGAACTGCAAGTTGTAATCCGGAATCCGTCGCGGCATCCCCGCAAGGCCGACGAAGTGCATCGGGAAAAAGGTCAGGTTCATGCCCACGAACGACAGCCAGAAATGCAGCTTGCCGAGGGTTTCGTCGTACATGTGCCCGGTCCACTTCGGCAGCCAGTAATAGGCCGAGGCGAAGATGCCGAAGATCGCCCCCGGCACCAGCACGTAGTGGAAATGCGCGACGACAAAGTAGGTGTCCTGATACTGGAAGTCCGCCGGGGCGATCGCCAGCATCAGCCCGGAGAAACCGCCAATGGAGAACAGGATGACGAACGCCACGGCAAACAGCATCGGCGTCTCGAAGGTCATCGAGCCCTGCCACATGGTGCTCGCCCAGTTGAACACCTTCACACCCGTAGGCACGGCGATCAGCATGGTCGCGTACATGAAGAACAACTCGCCCACCAGCGGGATGCCGACCACGAACATGTGGTGCGCCCAGACGATGAACGACAGGAACGCGATGCTCGCCGTGGCGTAGACCATCGAGGTGTAGCCGAACAGAGGTTTGCGCGCGAAGGTCGGGATGATCTGGCTGACCGCGCCGAACGCCGGCAGGATCATGATGTACACCTCGGGGTGGCCGAAGAACCAGAACACATGCTGGAACAGCACCGGGTCACCGCCGCCGGCAGCACTGAAGAAACTGGTGCCGAAGTGGATGTCCATCAGCATCATCGTCACGCAGCCAGCGAGCACCGGCATCACTGCAATCAGCAGAAACGCGGTGATCAGCCAGGTCCACACGAACAGCGGCATTTTCATCAGGGTCATGCCGGGCGCGCGCAGGTTGAGGATGGTCGCGACCACGTTGATCGCGCCCATGATCGAACTGATGCCCATCAAGTGGATGGCGAAGATGAAGAACGTCACGCTCTCCGGTGCGTAAGTGGTGGACAGCGGCGCATAAAAGGTCCAGCCGAAATTCGGCCCGCCACCGGGGGTGAACAGGGTCGAGACCAGCAGCAGAAACGCGGCCGGCAACAGCCAGAAACTGAAGTTGTTCATCCGTGGCAGGGCCATGTCCGGCGCGCCGACCATCAGCGGAATCATCCAGTTGGCGAGACCGACGAACGCCGGCATCACCGCGCCGAACACCATGACCAGACCGTGCATGGTGGTCATCTGATTGAAGAATTCCGGCTGCACGATCTGCAGGCCGGGCTGGAACAGCTCGGCGCGAATGACCATGGCGAACGAGCCGCCGAGCAGGAACATGCAGAAGGCAAACCACAGGTACAGCGTGCCGATGTCCTTGTGGTTGGTGGTCAGCACCCAGCGCATCAGGCCTTTGGCGGGGCCGTGGGCGTGGTCGGCGTGACCGTGGTCATCGATGACAGCGCTCATGGCCGGTCTCCTTCACGAAAGTGGACGGGGCAGGCCAGGGCGCGCTGCCCCGACCGGTTCACTGAATACGCAATTGACCGGCTCATTTGCTTTCCGCCTGTTTCAGCTCCAGCACTTCTTTTGGCGTGACCATGTCGCCCTTGTTGTTGCCCCAGGCGTTACGTTCGTAAGTCACGACCGCTGCGATATCGACTTCCGACAGCTGTTTGCCGAACGCCGCCATGGCGGTGCCCGGTTTGCCGTGGTAGACGATGCTCAGGTGATCCTTGATCGGCCCGGTGGCGATTTTCGAGCCCTTGAGTGCCGGGAACATCGGCGGCAGGCCCTGGCCTTCGGCCTGGTGACAGGCAACGCAGGTGGTGTGGTAAACCTTGTCGCCGCGCTCCTTGAGCTCGTCGAGGGTCCATTCCTTGCTGGTCAGTTCTTTGAGCTGCGCGGCCTCGGCCTTGCGCTCGGCGAGCCATTTTTCGTAGTCGGCCTGTTCCTTGACCTCGACCACGATCGGCATGAAGCCGTGGTCCTTGCCGCACAATTCGGCGCACTGGCCACGGTAGAGGCCGGGTTTGTCGATGCGCGTCCAGGCTTCGTTGACGAACCCGGGGATCGCGTCGCGCTTGACCGCAAACGCCGGCACCCACCATGAGTGAATGACGTCAGCCGAGGTCACCAGAAAGCGCACCTTGGCGCCGATCGGCAGCACCAGCGGCTTGTCGACTTCGAGCAGGTAGTGCTCGCCCTTGGCTTCTTTATTGTGAATCTGTTCGGCGGGGGTGGCCAGGTTGCTGAAGAACTCAACGTCCTGGCCCAGGTATTTGTAGTGCCACTTCCACTGATAACCGGTGATCTGGATATCGATGTCCGGCTCGCTGGTGTCGTACATCTTGATCAGCGTCGCGGTGGCGGGGACGGCCATGGCCACCAGGATCAGCAGCGGCACGATGGTCCACATGATCTCGACGCCGGTGCTTTCGTGGAATTTGGCCGCGACCTGGCCGGTAGAGCGGCGGTGCACCATCATCGACCAGAACATGGCGCCGAAGACGATGATCCCGATCACCACACAGATCCAGAAAATGGTCATGTGCAGGTCGAATACTGCGTGACTGATTTCAGTCGCTCCAGGCGCCATATTCACAGTCCAGGCCGCGTTGGCCGGGCTGAAAATCGACCACAACAGGAGGCCCATCCAGACATGTGGATGTCGCATCATTGCGGGTTCCCCTTATCGTTCTTGTTATCCCGCCGGCGTATCGCCTGCGGCAAGGGAGCGGCTGCATCAGACTACGAACTTGAATCGCCGGGCCTTGCTGCGGGTGCAGTCGGGCGTCATCAGCTAACTCCATTCATTGGCGAGTATAGACAGCGCCCGGGATTTGCAACCCGGGCACGTAAATGAGCTGAAACACCCGGCGCTTGCGTTCAAGTGCCCGAATGGAGAAGGATGCAGACGAGTGGTGGCGAATGGATATAACGCAGCTGCATCAAGGATGAAATAATTATGACAAATGCGTCTTAGCGTTTTTCGTAAGCCAGCTAAGTTATGTCTTCCCTATTTCATTGCCTTGTTTCCTGGAGTTTTCATGAACACCGCCGCATTGCGCGAGCAGATCCAACAAGCCCAACAGCACGAAAAAGACACCGGCCTGCTGACCCGTCAGCTGGAAAGCAAGCTGCCTCACCTGCACCCGGCGATCCAGTTGCCGGAAGCCGACGCCCAGGGCGTTCTGACACGTTTTGTCGCCGCCTACATCGATGAAGTGCCGGACCTGCTGGATGCAGCCAATGAAGTCGCCAGGGAAGCGGGAATCGAATCGCAGATCAAACCGGTGCTGAAGATCGCCGAGCAGTATTTCCTCCAGCCGCCGGCGATCATGGCTGGGCACGTCGGCCTGGACAGCCTGCTCGACGAGGCCTATCTGGCACACCGTTTTGTCGAAGAGGTCAACGACCTGTACATCAAGCATTTCGGCCAGCCATTGATCCCCTTGGACATGACGGTCGCCAACCTGATTGCTCACCAATTGATCGGTGAGGAATTCGCCAACCAACTGGACGAAGCGGTGCATCACGCGATCGACGAGATGCTCAACGAAGAGAGTTTTGCCCTGGAATCGGTAGAAGCCTACCGCGAAAAACTCAGCAGCCCGGACACCGGCGCGGCGTGGAAACGCTGGCCGTGCATGAGCCGCCGGTTGGGTGTGGGGCTTGAGCTCGATCAGCCTGCTGCCTGATTTTCTTGGGTCATAAATCCAGTGTGGGAGCGAGCCTGCTCGCGAATGCGGTCGATCATTCAACATCTCTGTTGGCTGATACACCGCTTTCGCGAGCAGGCTCGCTCCCACAGGGTTTGTGTTCACAATGGATTATCTAGCCGGCCGCACCGATGCCGGTGTTAGTCCGCACCCGCCCCTCAAGCCGTCGCTTCAACCCGCGCGATTCGATCAACAGCTTCGACCCCTTCGCCGCATTCGCCCGGCCCCATTCCTCAAGCAACTCGAGACACGAATGGTCGATGTAGCTCAGGTTGTTGAGCGGCACATGCACTGTGGTGCCGTGAGGAATGCTGCCCAGCACTTGAGTCAGCGCCGGCACTTTGAGGAACGTCGCTGCACCAACCAGACGCAGTTCCATCTCGCCGTCCTGCGGCAAGTCGATCAGGCTGATCTTCAGGCGCGAAGCCTTGAATGCCAGCTTCAACATTGTCAGACCGAAGCCGATCAGCACACCGGTGAGCAGGTCAGTGAAGATGATCGCCAACGCTGTAGCGGCGTAGGTGAACATCGGCATCCGCCCGTATCGACCCAGACCACGGAAGGCTTTCAGGTCGACCAGCTTGAAGCCGGTATACACCAGCACACCCGCCAGACTCGCCACCGGAATGCTTTGCAGCACGCTCGACAGCAACAGCACGAATGCCAGCAGCCATAGGCCATGGAAAATCGTCGAGTAGCGTGTGGTCGCACCGGCCTGGACGTTGGCCGAACTGCGCACGATCACTCCGGTCATCGGCAGCGCGCCGACCAGACCGCAGAGCATGTTGCCGACACCTTGCGCCGACAGTTCACGGTCGAAGTCCGAACGCACGCCGCTGTGCATGCGGTCCACCGCCGCGGCGGACAACAGGGTTTCGGCACTGGCGATAAACGCCACGGCGAACGCGGCAATCAGCAGTGTCGGGTCGGCCAGGCTCATCAGGTCGGCCGGCTTGAGCCAATCGATCGCCTCGGCCAGGTTCGCCGGTACCTCAACGCGCTTGACCTGCAACGCCAGCATCAGGCTCGCCACCGTCGCCAGACCCACACCGAGCAATGCGCCGGGAATGAAGCGTAGCGAATGCGGGCGGAATTTTTCCCACAGCCACATCACCGCAATCGTCGACAGACCGAGCAGACCCGCCTGCCAGCCGAACGATGGCAAGGCCTGCGCCACGGCCGCTGGGAACGCCGTGAGGTTGTCCAGCCCGGAAGGCTGCGGCTTGGCATCGAGCATCACATGGATTTGCGAGAGCACAATCAACACGCCAATGCCCGCGAGCATGCCGTAGACCACTGCTGGCGCCGTGACCCGAAACCAGCAGCCAAGCTTCAGCCGCCCGGCGACCAGTTGCAGAAAACCGGCGAGCAGCAGGATCGGCCCGAGCATCTCGATGCCATGCTGGCGCACCAGCTCGAAAACCAGCACCGCCAGACCCGCCGCCGGACCGCTGACCTGCAACGGCGACCCCGCCAGCCAACCGACCACCAGGCCGCCGATGATGCCGGTGATCAGACCTTTTGCCGGCGGCAGCCCTGAGGCAATCGCGATGCCCATGCACAGCGGCAGGGCGACCAGAAACACAACCACGGAAGCCAGCAGCTCCCGTGGCAACACAGCTTTCAATTGAGCCGCACGCATGGCGATTCTCCCGAAGTTTTCTTCAGGCGTGGCGAGGCCGGACCGCTGAATCAGCGGCCGGCGTCATACCACACAGATTGTTGGGAAGATTTAGAAGCGCGCTTTGGGCGTCGCCACAGGAATCGGATGGCTGCCGTCGAGAGGCAGGAAACGACCCTGGTCCGCGTCGTAAGCTTTGATTTCGCTGGTTTCGATGTTGTAGACCCAGCCATGGATGAACAGATGACCGTTCGCCATGCGCGAGGCTACCGAAGGATGGGTACGCAAGTGCTGCAGTTGGGCGATGACGTTTTCCTCGGTGAGGATCGGCATGCTGTCTTTTTCGTCGGTGCAGTTGCAGTTGTCGTGCACCATGGTTTTCGCGACTTCAGCGTGGCGCAGCCAGGCTTTGACCGTCGGCATTTTTTCCAGGCTGTCGGGGTTGAGTACCGCGCGCATGGCGCCGCAATCGGAGTGGCCGCAAATGATGATGTGCTGCACGCCCAGCGCCAGTACCGCGTACTCGATAGCGGTGGAGACGCCGCCGTTCATCTGACCGTAGGGCGGCACCACGTTGCCGACGTTACGGGTAACGAACAGATCGCCCGGCGAGCTCTGGGTGATCAGCTCGGGAACGATGCGCGAGTCGGCGCAAGTGATGAACATCGCCTTGGGCGCCTGAGCGGTGGCGAGCTTCTTGAACAGTTCTTCCTGCTGCGGAAAAACGTCATGATGAAAGCGTAAAAAGCCATCAACGATCTGTCGCAGTGCTGCATCGGCGGATTGTGCTTCAGGGCTTTGCGCCGAGGCAGCCAACGACTGTTTATCCTTGTCACTCATGATTCATCCTCTTGTGCGGATTCAGGGAGTCTTCCCCGGTATTCCGGTATGAAGCCAGTGGCTGTTTAAACCATCCGGGTCATCCCGACCCGTCAGTCACTCGATGAACAAGGTAGCCGCCGAAACTTAACTGAAACTGAATCAAACGCTCTAGAACGTGTGTTCCAGGTCACAAAAAACGTGACTGGCGTGTTTCGGCGGAAGGATTCCAACCCGTCAACCTAAAGCCAATTGTCGCTAAATCAACGACATCTGGCGACCCGGCGGACAGAAGGCCGAGCAGTCGAGGTTATAGCCCTCGCGTTTGTTCAGGCCAAGCTTTTTGATGGCCTTGGCAAATCTTTGTGCGAGCAGGTCTGCAAACGGTCCTTCACCACGCATCCGCGCACCGAAACGGCTGTCGTAGAGTTCGCCGCCGCGACTCTGGCGGATCAGGCTCAACACATGGGCGGCACGTTGCGGATAGTGCGCCTGCAACCACTCCTCGAACAGCGGCGCGACTTCCAGCGGCAGGCGCAGCATCATGTAGGCAGCGCTTTGCGCACCGGCGGCGTGGGCCTCGGTGAGCAGGCTTTCGATTTCGCTGTCATTGATCATCGGAATCATCGGCGAACACAGCACGCCGACTGGAATGCCTGCTTCGCGCATCACCCGGATCGCGCGCAGGCGTGCCTTGGGCGCGGCGGCGCGCGGTTCGAGGGTGCGTTTGAGTTCATCGTCCAGTGTGGTCAGGCTGATCATCACCGACACCAGCCGTTGCTGCGCCAACTCGGTCAGCAAATCGAGATCGCGCAGAATCAGCGAACCTTTGGTGACAATGGTCACCGGATGCCGGTAACGCAGCAGCACTTCCAGGGTCTGACGGGTGATTTTGTATTCGCGCTCGATGGGCTGATACGGGTCGGTATTGGAGCCGAGATTGATCGGCGCACATTGATAGCCGGGTTTGCTCAGCTGTTCTTCGAGGACCTGGGCGGCATTGGTCTTGGCAATTAGCCGGGTTTCGAAATCCAGGCCCGGTGACATGTCCCAATAGGCGTGGCTGGGGCGTGCGTAGCAATAGATGCAGCCGTGTTCGCAGCCGCGATAGGGATTGAGCGAACGGTCGAAGGGCAGATCCGGCGAGGTGTTGCGGCTGATGATCGATTTGGCCTTCTCGATGATCACTTCGGTGTTTTGCGTCTCTGGCACTTCCTGATACCAGCCATCGTCCTCGGCCACCGAACGACTGGGCGCAAAGCGGTTGTGCGGGTTGGTCGCGGTGCCGCGACCGCGAGGTGGCAATGGAATAGACATGAAAACGCCCCGATACTGTATATGCGCACAGTATCGGGGCGATCGTCATCTGGCTAGTGCCATCGGGCGAGTGGTCAGTTGTGTTGCGTCACTTGGCCAAGATCGTCACCGGAGGTCTGCTTCATATCCTCCGTACGCAACTCGGCAACATCGGCAGCTTTCACTGGCGCACCCTTGTTGCCCCAGCTGCCACGAATGAAACTCACCACATCCGCGACTTCCTGATCCGACAGGCGCCAGGCGAAACCGGGCATGGTGAAGGTCGATGGCGCGGTGTGCGTTGCCGGCAAAGTCCCGCCCTTGAGCACGATGTGGATCAGCGATGTCGGGTCATCCGTCTGCAGCACCGGATTGCCCGCCAGCGCCGGGAACACCCGGGTGTAGCCATGACCATCGGTACGGTGGCAGGCTGCGCAGTTGTCGATGTACACCGACGCGCCGCGTTGGCTGTCGTCGCCGTTCCACAGCGCTTTGGCCACTTTCTCGTCGTACTGATGCGGCTGATCCGCCGGGTCATTGGCCGGTAGCGATTTGAGATAGCGGGCAATCGCGGTGAGGTCGGCGTCGCTCATGTACTGCATGCTGTGGGTGACCACATCGCTCATGCCGCCGAACACTGCGCTGCGATCACTGCGCCCGGTCTTGAGGAACTGCACCAGTTGTTCTTCGCTCCAGCTGCCGAGGCCATCCTTATGATCGCCGCGCAGGCTCTTGGCGATCCAGCCTTCCAGCGGTGCACTGCCGGCGAGGAATTCGCTGCCGTCCGCCGCGCTCAGGGATTTTTCCTGCATGGTCAGCGCGCGCGGGGTATGACAGGCGCCGCAGTGGCCGAGGCCTTCGACCAGGTATGCGCCACGATCGATCACCGGATCGGCCGATGTGGCCTGGTAATCCTCGACCTTCGGCGCAAACAGCCAGCGCCAGCCCATCAGCGGCCAGCGCATGCTCAACGGCCAGGGAATATCGCTGGCCTTGTTCTCCTGCGCCACCGGTTCGACGCCGTGCATGAAATACGCATACAGCGCCTGCATGTCGGCCTGGTTGACCCGCGCGTAGGACGGATAAGGCATCGCCGGGTACAACGTGCTGCCGTTTTTGGCCACACCGTGGCGCACGGCCTGATCGAAGTCTTCGAAGCTGTAGTCGCCCAGACCGGTCTTGTCCGGGGTGATGTTGGTCGAGTAGATCGTGCCGATCGGCGTCTCCATCGGCAGACCGCCGGCGAACGGCTTGCCGCCCTTGGCCGTGTGGCAGGCCACGCAGTCGCCGGCGCGGGCAAGGTATTCGCCTTGCTTGATCAGATTTTGATCAACATCGGCCGCATAAATTGCAGTGCTGCCGAGCAGGGCGACGGTGGCGATAACGAGGGTTTTCATGGTCATCGCTCCTTAAGCCTGCACCAGCGGGCCGGGGTTTTTCAGGTATTGCTCGCGGATCGCTTTTGCCGACCAGTAGGTCAGCGCCGCCACCAGCCCGGTCGGGTTGTAGCCCAGGCCCTGCGGGAACGCCGAGGCGCCCGGGACGAATACGTTGTGCACGTCCCAGCTCTGCAAATAGCGGTTCAGGGCGCTGGTCTTCGGATCGGTGCCCATGATCGCGCCACCGTTGAGGTGGGTGGTCTGGTACGAGGCGGTGTTGAAGTGATCGCCGACCTGCTTGCCGATCACTGCAATGGCTTTCGGGCCCATGGCTTGGGCGATCTTGCCCATTTTCTCGACCATGAAGCGGTTCATCTTGATGTCGTTTTCCTGCCAGTCGAATGTCATGCGCAGCAGCGGCAGGCCGTAGGCATCGCGGTACACCGGATCGAGATCGAGGTAGTTGCCACGGTAGGATTGATGCGCGCCGTGGGCGTCCATCGACACCTGGTGGGTGTAGTAATCGGCGGTGGCGCGTTTCCATGCGCTGCCCCAGGCCGGTGTGCCCGGCGGGTTCGAGGTGCCGGCAATCGGTCGACTGCCAGCCTGGTTGACCCACATCGGCGAACCGCCGACGAAGCCGTGCGGGCCGTGGTCGAAGTTGTCGGCGTTGAAATCGTCCACCGCCACGCCGTTGCCGCCAGCGCCGATGAAGTTGTTGGTGTGGGTGTCCTTGTCGAAGAAGGCCTTGATGGTGGCCATGTTCTGGTAGGCGAAGTTACGCCCGACCACGCCTTCGCCGCTGATCGGGTCGTACGGTTTGCCGATCCCGGACAGCAGCATCAGACGCACGTTGTGCAGCTGGAACGCGCCGAGGATCACCAGATCCGCCGGCTGCTCGATCTCGCGGCCCTGGCCATCGATGTAGGTGACGCCTGTGGCTTTGCTTTTCGTGCTGTCGAGATTGACCCGCAGCACATGGGAGTTGGGCCGCAGCTCGAAATTCGGCAGGGGCTTGAGCGCCGGCAGAATGTTCACGTTCGGCGAGGCTTTGGAATACATGTAGCAGACGTAGCCGCTGCAGAAACCGCAGAAATTGCACGGCCCCATCTGTGCGCCGTAGGGATTGGTGTACGGCCCAGAGGTATTTGCCGAAGGCAGGTTGTAAGGTTTGTAACCCACCTCTGTAGCCGCTTTACCAAACAGCTGTGCGGATACGGTGTTTTTCTGCGCTTCAAGCGGGAACGGGTTGGAACGATCCGCCGCGTATGGGTTACCGCCCTTGCCCTGACCAACCAGTTGGCCTTTCACCGTCCAGGCCTGGCCGGAGGTGCCGAAGACTTTTTCCGCGAAGTCGAAAAACGGTTCCAGCTCTTCATAGCTGACGCCGAAATCCTGAATGGTCATGTCTTTGGGGATGAAGCTTTTGCCGTAGCGTTCTTCATAGTGGCTGCGCATGCGCAACTCGATCGGGTCGACACGAAAGTGCACGCCCGACCAGTGCAGACCGGCGCCGCCGACGCCATTCCCCGGCAGGAACGCGCCCAGCTGGCGGTTGGGCAGGGCGATGTCGTTGACGCTGTGGCGAATGGTCACCGTTTCTTTGGAGATGTCCTGAAAGAGTTTCTTGCGCACGCTGTAGGTGAGTTCGTCGATCACCTGCGGATAGTTGCCGTCGGGGTAGGTGTCCTGCATCGGCCCGCGCTCCAGCGCCAGCACGTTCAGACCCGCCTCGGTGAGCTCCTTGGCCATGATCGCGCCGGTCCAGCCAAAACCGACGATGACTGCATCAACCTTCTTCATTACCGTTGCCATGCTTACGCCCTCTCGCCGCGAATCGACACTGCCGGGAAGGGGTATTGCTCGTTGCGTTCCACCCAATCCATGAAATCGGCGCGGGCGCCGGGGAAACCGATCATGGTCCAGCCGACCATGCCTTTATTGCCACCGTGGATCGGGTCGCAGAAGAAACCTTCCTTGGTGTTTTGCAGCAGCAGATTGAAGAAAATCTTCGCCGGCACCGCATCGAACTGCGGCTTGCCGGCTTCAAGTTGCTTGAGCAAATCGTCTCGGGTAGCGCTGTCTTGCTCGGCAAATGTTTTACCGCTCAAACCTTTTACCCACTGATCCGTGGCGGCGATGCCGAGGCGATAGATGTCTTTGGGCACCAGTTTGCTCTGCCAGCCCATCTCCGGTGCCGCGTCGGCATTGAACGGGCCTTGCATGTACCACAGGGCACCGGCGGCGTACGGGGTGTTCATCTGCCGGTCGATGTATTCCGGCACGCCGGCTTCGAGGGCACCGGGGCCTTGCGCGTCGTTGGGGATCAACTGGGCGACGGCGGCATTGATGAATGCCCATTCTTCAGCGGTGAAAAAGCTCGGCTGATAGTCACCAGCGACAGAGGCCGGTTTTGCTGCGGCCGGCGCCGGTGTGCTTTCAGGTGCGGCTTGCAGCACGCTGCTGCCCAGGCCGGTACCGGCAAGCGTGACCACCGGAATCAGGGTCAGGGATTTGCGCAAGAATTCACGCCGCGGGTTGTCTCGATCTTGATCAGACATGGGGGGCACCTCATCAGGCATAGAAGTCAGCCGCTTCTGCGAGCAGCTCGAGGAATTTTGCGTTGCGACGATCAGGGTTCGGTCGGGTAAAAGCCGTTCCCTCTGCAACATCATGTGACAAATGGTAGCAGGCTAAGCATCAAGAAAAACCGTTTGCACGGAAAAAAGCCCGGCGCGGCGACGATTCACGTTTCTTTGACGGCCGGCTCACGGCGCGTTGACCGCTCAAAAGCGAAGCTGCAATTCCTCCCATGAAGATTGCCGAAACGGTCAGCCCAGCATGTCTCGAGTGCGCTTTTTCCCCGCGTTATGTTTTTCGCTTGTTGCACTGTTGCATGGCATTGCCGCCCGGGCGGCCGACGCCACGCCATCTCGCCCGGCCGAGTGGGCACAGCCGGTTGAGGCGCAGTTCAACCTGTTCCGCATGTCACCGACGCTGTATCGCAGCGCCTTGCCCAGCCGCAGTGCGGTGCCGCTGTTGAACGATCTGCATGTCGTCACCGTAATCAACTTCCTGCCTGACGCTGATAGCGACTGGCTCTCCGCGCCGGGCATCAAGCAGGTGCAACTGCCATATCGCACCAACCACGTCGACGACAGCGATGTGCTCAAGGCTCTGCGCGCGATTCAGTCTGCCGAAGCCGACGGCCCGGTGCTCATGCACTGCAAGCACGGTTCTGACCGCACCGGACTGATGGCGGCGATGTACCGCGTGGTGGTGCAGGGCTGGAGCAAAGAGCAGGCGCTCAAGGAAATGACCGAGGGCGGTTTTGGCGACAGTCAGCATTTCCACGACAGCGTGCGCTACGTGATGCAGGCCGATGTCGATCGGTTGCACGAAGCCTTGATCAATGGCGAATGCAGCACCAGTGCATTCGCCATGTGTTCGATGAAGAACTGGTTCGACTCGGCGCACGTCCAGCGTTGATCAGTTCAATCGGCTGGCGCAGGAAACAGTGCGCTGTCGATGGGTTTTCCGAGAAAGGCTTGCAGTGCGGCGGGCAGTGCCTGCCTGTCCCCCGAGAGCAGGTGTTCGCGCATGTCGCGGCCCGTCTGTTCGTTGAACAGACCTTCACGTTCGAAGCGCTTGAACGCCTCGCTCGCCAGCACACCCGACCATTTGTAGGCGTACAGCGAAGCCTCATAACCGGTAACCAGATAATCGCAGCTGTTGGCGAAGCGGCAGTAGGCCGGGATGGACAGGTGCGCGAACTCACTTTGCACATCCTCGACTACTTGCTGAACAGTGCGACCGTCACCGTGACAGCGGTGCAGTTCGAAGTCGACCAGCGCGTTCAGCAACAGCATTGCCGTCTCCCGGCTGCGCTGGATGCCTGTGGCGGAAAACGCGGTATTGGCCTGCGCTTCGGAGAGACGTTCACCGCTCTGGTGATGCGTACCCAGCCAGCGCAGGAATTGCCCGGATAACGCCCATTTTTCGAACAGTTGCCCGACAAACTCGGCAGCGTCGCGGCTCAGATGCGAAATGCCGGACAGGTTGTAATGCGGCGAACGCGTCAGCACGTGATGCAGGCAATGGCCGAATTCGTGCAGCAGAACGCGCAGATCCTGCGGATCCAGCAGGTGCGTTTGCCCGTTTTCCGCTGCCGGGTAATTGCATTGAAGCGAGGCAATCGGCAGTAATGGTCGGCCTTCGGCGGTGATCCGTCGATTGCGCAGTACACCGGTCCAGGCATAGTCGTTGCCCGCGTCGCGGTGGAACGGGTCGATGTAGATGTAACCAACCGGTTGCTGACGCTCGCTGATTTCGAACAGGCGAACATTTTCGGCGAAACGCTCGTGGACGGTATTTTCGCTGATGCTGATACCGAACATATGCTCGCTGAAGCGGCAGAGGCTGTGCAGTGTGGCTTGCAGCGCGAAGAACTCGCGCAGGTCCTGCTCCGTGCCGCCGGACTGCTTCAGGCGTAATTGCTCGGCGAGGAAATCGTGATCCCACGCTTCTAGCTGTTCAACCCCGTGCTCGCGGGCCAAGGCCTGCAATTCATCGGTCTCGCCCGCCAGTGACACGGCATTGCGGGCGATCTGCTGGCGCAGAAAACGGCCAACCTGATCGGTACCGGTAGCCATACGGTTGTGCAGGCGCAGATGGGCAAAGTTGTCAAAACCCAAGAGCCGGGCTTTGGCATGACGTGCGGCCAGCAGCGTCTGCAAAACCGGCCCGTTATCGAAGCGACCGGCCTGTGGCCCCTGATCCGAAGCGCGGGTGCACCAGGCTTTGAAATACTCCTCGCGCAGTCCGCGGTGTTGTGCCCGCCTCATGACCTGTTGGTAAGTGTTCTGATCCAGGGTCAGCCGCCACCCGGGCAGGCCGGCCTTGTGGGCATTGGCGGCCAGATGCGCCCGCATTTCGGCCGGCAGTCCCGCCAATAGCGCGGCATCGTCGATGTCCTTGCTCCATGCCGCGTTGACCGATTTGAGGTTGCTCATGAAGCGCTTTTCCAGCAGATCGATTTCGCCGTTCAATCGCGCCAGATCCTTGCGCTGCGCACTCGACAATTCGCTTCCCGCCAAGTGAAACCGGCGCAGGATTTTCGCCAGCGAGGCTTTGCGTGCATCACTGAAGCTGGCGGCTATGGAGCTCTGTGCCAATCGTTGATAAACCTGGAGCAACTGTCGATTGCCGGCCTTCGCAGTCTTGTAACGCTGCGCGGCGTGCGTACTCAGGGCTTCCTGCATCAACCACTGGGGCTCATCGGCATGACTGATCGAGAGGAATTCGATGATCGCCATGGTTTCATCCAGGCGCGCATCGGCTTCATCGATGGCAATTACCACGTCGTCCCAGTTGGGATGATCGACCTGAGTGGCGATGACGTTTTCGATGATCAGCAGGTTGTCGGCAACGATGCGCTCGACTGCTGGCAGCAGATGTTCGGCGCGTATCGCCGCCCAGGGCGGCAACTGCCAATGTTGCAGGAGTGGGTTGGTGTCAGGCATGGCGTCTTCCGTGAGAGAGGGCTGGATTGGCCAGCCTAATCAGGAAGCGCAGAGGCAAGGTGGTGAATAGATACCGCCACCTGCCGACGATGATCGGCAGGCAGCGGTCGTTGTCATTGTTGCTCGTCGGACTTTTTCTTCAACTTGGGGTTGGGGAAGAACTGCACCGCCTGAACCTTTTTGTCGGCGGCAGGTTTCAGCGCGCTGGTATTGACCCGCGTGCCCAGCTCTTTGGGCACCGACAGGCCTTGCTCGTTGAGCGTGTCGGAGTAACCGCAGGCCACGCATTCGCGGTGCGGCACGCCGTCTTCGTTCCACATCATCAACTTGTCCGGCTCGCTGCACGCCGGGCAGACCGCCCCGGCGATGAAGCGCTTCTTGGTGATCACAGGGCCGTCGCTCATGCTGCCGCGTCCTCACTCAGGCCGCTGTGGCGCAACAGCGCGTCGATCGACGGCTCACGGCCACGGAAGTCGACGAACAGCACCATCGGTGCCTGCGAGCCGCCGCGCGCCAGAATCGCCTCGCGGAACGCCCGACCGGTTTCAGCGTTGAGCACGCCGTCTTCCTCGAATTTCGAGAAGGCGTCGGCGGACAGCACTTCAGCCCACTTGTAGCTGTAATAACCCGCCGCGTAACCACCAGCGAAAATGTGCGCAAAGCTGTTGGGGAAGCGGTTGTAAGCCGGTGGACGCATCACCGACACCTCGTCACGCACGCCCTCGAGCACTTGCGCCACGCTGCGGCCATCGCCATGGGTGGCATGCAGTTCGAAGTCGAACAGCGAAAACTCCAGCTGACGCACCATCATCAGCCCGGACTGGAAATTCTTCGCCGCGAGCATTTTTTCCAGCAGGTCCTGCGGCAGTGGCTCGCCAGTCTCGTAGTGGCCGGAAATCAGCGCCAGGCCTTCCGGCTCCCAGCACCAGTTTTCCATGAACTGGCTCGGCAGCTCGACCGCGTCCCAGGCCACGCCGTTGATGCCGGATACGCCAGCGTGTTCGACGCGGGTCAGCAGGTGATGCAGGCCGTGGCCGAACTCGTGGAACAGGGTGGTCACTTCATCGTGGGTCAGCAGCGCCGGTTTGCCGCTGTCGGCCGGAGTGAAGTTGCACACCAGATTGGCCACCGGGCTTTGCAGCACGCCGTCGATGGTGCGGCGACGGTCGCGGGCGCCGTCCATCCACGCGCCGCCACGCTTGTTGGCGCGGGCATACAAGTCGAAGAAGAAGCGGCCGACGTGCTGACCGTTTTCCTTGATCTCGAACAGGCGGACGTCCGGGTGCCAAGTGTCGAAGCCTTTCTGCTCGGCGATCTCGATGCCGTACAGACGCTGGACGATGGCGAACAGGCCGCTGAGGACTTTGTCGATCGGGAAGTAGGCTCGCAGGGTTTCCTGAGCGACGCTGTAACGCTGCTCGCGAAGTTTTTCACCGTAGAAACCGCTGTCCCAGCTTTGCAGATCGGCGCAGCCCTGTTCGGCGGCGTACGCGCGCAGCTGTTGCAGATCCTGCGCGGCGAACGGCTTGCTGCGTTGGGCCAGATCGCGCAGGAAGCTCAGCACCTGATCGCTGGATTCGGCCATTTTCGTCGCCAGGCTCAGCTCGGCGAAACTGGCGAAGCCCAGCAGTCGGGCCAGTTCCTGGCGCAGGTCGAGGATCTCTTCCATCACCGGGCCGTTGTCGTTCTGGCCAGCATTCGGGCCTTGATCCGAGGCACGGGTGCAGTAGGCGGCGTAGACTTCTTCGCGCAGCGCGCGGTCTTGCGCGTAGGTCATCACCGCGTAATAGCTGGGGAATTCCAGAGTGATCAACCAGCCATCCAGACCTTTGGCCTGGGCGGCGGCAGCCATTTGCGCCTTGGCTGAATCGGTCAGGCCGGCGAGGGCGGCTTCATCGGTAATGTGTTTGGTCCACGCCTGAGTGGCGTCGAGCAATTGGTTGGAGAAGCGGCTGCCGAGCTCGGACAGCTTGCTCTGCACTTCGGCGTAACGTTTCTGCTCGGCTTCCGGCAGGTCGATACCCGACAGGCGGAAATCGCGCAGGGCGTGTTCCAGAATGGTTTTTTGCGCGACGTCGAAACTGGCAGCTTCCGGACTGTTGGCCAGCGCTTCATACGCCTGGAACAGTTCGCGGTTCTGGCCCATTTCGGTGGAGTAGGCGCTCAGGGCCGGCAGGCACGACTCGTAGGCTTCACGCAATTCGGCGCTGTTGCACACGGCGTTAAGATGGCTGACCGGGCTCCATGCCGCACCGAGGCGATCGTTGAGTTCGTCCATCGCCAGCACCAGACCGGCCCATGTCGGGTTCTTGCCCTGGGTCTTGAGAATTTCGGCGATGGCGGCGCGGTTGTCCGCGAGGATGGTTTCGATGGCGGGCAGGACGTGTTCGGCACGGATCGTGGAGAACGGCGGCAGGTCGTAGGACTGCAAAAGAGGGTTGTTCACGCTCACGGTTGGCACCTTGGCTGGAAGAAACATGCGCCCATCTTAATTACAATCGACACTCACCGCAGCTATCGGCGACAGAGAGAGAACTAATCGTGTCCCTTCGCAAATATCAGAATCACACCCCACGCCTGAGCAACGGCGCATTCGTCGACGGTTCGGCGGTGGTGATCGGCGACGTCGAAATTGGCGCAGACAGCTCGGTCTGGCCGCTGACGGTGATCCGTGGCGACATGCACCGCATCCGCATCGGTGCGCGCACCAGCGTGCAGGACGGCTGTGTGCTGCACATCACCCACGCCGGCCCGTTCAACCCGGACGGTTTTCCCTTGCTGATCGGCGATGATGTGACCATCGCCCACAAGGTCATGCTGCACGGCTGCACCGTTGGCAGCCGCGTATTGATCGGCATGGGCAGCATCGTCATGGACGGTGCCGTGGTGGAAGACGATGTGATCATCGGCGCCGGCAGCCTGGTGCCGCCGGGCAAGCGCCTGCAGAGCGGCTTCCTGTATGTCGGCAGCCCGGTCAAGCAAGTGCGCCCGCTGACCGACAAGGAAAACGCCTTCTTCACCTACAGCGCGGCGAATTACGTCAAGCTCAAGGACCTGCATCTGGCCGAAGGCTACGACCAGCTCTGAATCGCCCTACACCTGCTCGGGAATTTCCATGCATTACCAGACTGTACTGTTCGACCTCGATGGCACCCTGACCGACCCGCGTGAGGGCATCACCCGCTCAATTCAATTTGCCTTGGCCAATCTCGGCATCGACGAGCCGGACCTGAGCAAACTGGAACACTTCATCGGCCCGCCGCTGCTGCAAGCGTTCATGCAGTTCTACGACTTCGACGAGGCCAAGGCCTGGGAAGCGGTGAATTTCTACCGTGAGCGCTTCAAGGTCACCGGCCTCTATGAGAATCGGGTGTTCGACGGGGTCACGCCGTTGCTGGAAACCTTGAGCGGGCAGGGGCGGCAGTTGTACATCGCCACCTCCAAACCGTGGGTGTTCGCCCGCGAGATCGCCCGGCACTTCGACTTCGCCCGCCACTTCAAGGTGATCTACGGCAGCGAGCTGGACGGCACGCGGACCAACAAGGTTGAGTTGATTGCGCACTTGCTTGAGGAAGAACGCCTGGACCCGGCGCAGACCCTGATGATCGGCGATCGCAAGCACGACCTGATCGGCGCGCGCAGCAATGGCCTGGATGCGGCGGCGGTGGGCTATGGGTTCGGCAGTTTTGAAGAACTGAATGCCGAGGCGCCGGCTTATCACTTTGAAACCTTGGACGAGTTGCATCAGGCGTTTTTGCAGCGCTGATGAAATAGCCTTCGCGAGCAGGCTCGCTCCCACAGAGGCAGCGCGATCCAATGTGGGAGCGAGCCTGCTCGCGAAAGAGCCGTTATGCCTCCGAGTTCCTTAGGACTGGGCCAGCGCTTCCAGCGCCGCCTTACGCTCATCAACCGGCAATCGCCCCAACCGCTCAACCTCGGCATAGAACCTCAGCCAATCCCCACCCACTTGGTTGAACAGCGCCGCAAACGCCGGCACCCACTGGTCATACAGCCCGAACGGCAACAACCGCGCATTGTTCAGCGGCGCATTGACCCAGGCGTCATAGCGCTTGTCCCCGGCCCACTGACTGTCGCGCGTTGCCTGATACTCCCGGCGCAAGCGCTCGAATTCAGCTGCTTTGTGCTCACGCATTTGCTCAACCGACAGCGGCTGCGCATACAGCGTCTCCAGTCGTGAACGCGTGGCGAGTACCAGTTCGATGAATTGGTCACGCTGCTTGAGCCTCGCATCCGACTCTGCCGGTAGCCCGCGAAACGCGCGCCATTGCCGCGTGCCTTCCTGCTCGACAAACGTGGCAAATGACTCGTTGAATTCGGTGTCGTCCTTCACATAGAACTTCTGGTGCGCCAGCTCATGAAAGATCAGCGTGGCCAGACGTTCGTCGCCCCAGCCCATCATCGAATTGAGGATCGGGTCATTGAACCAGCCGAGCGTCGAGTACGCCTCGACCCCGCCGATCGACACGTCCATGCCCTGCAAGCGTTGAATCGCCGCTTCGCCACGGGCTGCGCTCTGGCTGTAGTAGCCGCGATAGGCCACGCAGCCGGCAATCGGGAAGCAGTGATTCTGCGGTGTCAGGGAGAACTCTTGTGTAGCGAACACATTCCACACCACGTAGGGGCGATGGATATCGGCGTAAAGGCGATAGCTCTGGTTATCCGGCAAATGCAGATGCTCGCTGGCAAAGGTACGGGCCTTTTGTGATTGAGCCAGATGCGCGCGCAATTTGGCATCGCGGCTGGGGTCGGCAATGACCTTCTCCACCGGCTCCCGGGCGCGCAGCAATTGCAATTGGCCGCTGGCGAGCTGGCTGTAATAGCTGACGCTGGCGCAACCGTTGAGCAACAAAAACAACACACCCGGAAACAAAATCGGAAAAACGCGATCAAGTAACCCAAGGCTGGAAAACGGCCTGATCAAAATAAGAAATTCCCCGGAAAGTCTGCCCCAAGACTATCCCGCCTCAAGGAGCACCGCTATGCGCATGTTCATGCTGACAGGAGGCCTGCTGACGCTGGCCGGTTGTGCCGGATTCGGAATGCCCGACCCCGACCCCTCGCAAGCCTGGATCGATCTTGACGCTCGCCAACACGACACGGCGCTGCAAGCCGTTCAAGTCGATGCCACCCAGGCCATCGACAAACGCTATTTCGAAGTGCAGCCCGGCAGCCATGAGCTGAAGGTGCGCTATCAATTCCCGGTGGAGGCCACCAATATCGGCCCGACTGCCGAACCGCTGTGGCGCGATTGCCAGTTGAGCGTGAAATTCAAGGACTTCAACGCCGGCCAGCGCTATCAGTTGCAGGCGGGCAGCATCGGCTTCCGGCCTTGGGCCAAGCTTTATGACGAACAGCGCAAGGTTGTCGGTCAGGGCACACCGGCGGGCTGTCAGAGCAGTTGATCAGCGCTATGCTGGAAATCCCGTCTAAGGATATCGATCATGCGCAAGTTGACGACATTGCTGGCCGCCAGTGTGCTCGCCGGTTGTCAGAGCCCGTTGCCGGCGGCCGATCCAGACAAAGCCTGGGTCGACTTCGCCATGCCTACCCCCGGCGGCAAAGTGCTGATGGCCGAGCGCCTGGATAAACAGCGCTTGCGCGACGGACGGTTTTTTCAGGTGACGCCCGGTAGTCATGAGCTCACCGTGCGCTTTGACTTCGAAGTATTCGGGGGTGGTCAGGGCATGGATACCGATCCGCAAGAGCGGCTGTGTTACATGACCGTGCCCTATGACCACTTCGAGGCCGGGCAGCGTTACCGCCTTGAGGCCCGATCGCTGGCCTTCACGCCAAGTGCACGCTTGATCAATCGTCAGGGCCAGATCGTTGCCAACGAGCGGCAGATCAATTGCGTGCCGTGAAGGACAATCATCTATCGTTTTTCTGATAGATGATTCGCTTGGTGCCGTTCTCGCAAGAACCAACGATCATGGCTGAGTCATGCTGCTTCGCCTCTTCCGCCGTGATGATTTCAAGGGTGTACGTTGGCACCGCTTTCGCCTGAATTTTGACCTCGATTTCCTTTCTAAGCTCCTCGCATTTTTTGGGGGCTGCGATTGCGGACGTGGCCAGTGCACTGCAAAGGATCGCCAAGCCAATACGTTTCATCGATGAAGCTCCTTGAGGCAGCGCGCACGGGTGTGCGCTGAAGCTGCTTTCGATTATTCGACCACATTTCTGCGGAGCGGGTTCTGACTTTGCTCACACCTTGTATTAATTGCCGGCCGCTGAGCTGGTTTCGAGACTGCCTTCGCGAGCAGGCTTTTTCCCACACTGAATCTGCGTCGTGCACAAATCCCCTGTGGGAGCGAGCCTGCTCGCGAAGGCGTCAGCCCTGCAAACGCCCAATCAGCTGACCAGCGAAGCCTCAAGCGTGATCTTCGCATTCAACACCTTGGAAACCGGGCAACCTTCCTTGGCCTTGTTGCTCAGTTCTTCAAACTGCTGCTGAGTTGCGCCTGGAATCTTCGCCTTGAGAATCAGCTTTACCGCAGTGATTGCGAAGCCGCCGTCAACCTGATCGAGGGTGACTTCAGCGTTGGTGTCGATGCTGTCTGCCTTCAGGCCGGCATCGCCGAGAATCATCGAAAACGCCATGGAGAAGCAGCCGGCGTGAGCCGCGCCGATCAGTTCTTCCGGATTGGTACCCTTGCCGCCTTCAAAGCGCGCCATGAAGCCGTACGGCGCTTCGCGCAGTACGCCGGTTTCGGTGGAGATCGAGCCGAGACCGGATTTCAGATCGCCTTCCCAATGCGCCGATGCCTTTTTCACGATAGCCATGTCTGCCTCCTCAAATGTGGCGCGGGACGCCGCGCCGTCGCGGTTTTTACTAGCAAGGCTTCTGAGGATAGACGGCGGAACAAAGTTCAGCCTGGCTGAATCGTTGACTTTTTTAGTAGGAAATTTCGTCGCTGCTATTGAATCTCGGGTATATGCCCTCATTCCATAAAACACGCTTATGGATTTGGCAGGTTTTCGCTCGCAAGAAAAACCTGCCTCCCCACCCGGAGATGCAGGTTCATGAAAAAACTGTCCGACGTTAAATTTTCCACCCTCGACCTGGTGCCAGTGCGCGAAAACGGCAGCGCAGCGCAATCGCTGCGCAACTCGCTGGACCTGGCGCAGCATGCCGAGAAATTCGGCTACACGCGCTTCTGGGTCGCCGAACATCACAACATGGACGGCATCGCCAGTTCGGCAACTTCGGTGTTGCTCGGCTATCTGGCCGGAGGCACGTCGACGATCCGCGTCGGTTCCGGCGGGGTAATGCTGCCCAACCATGCGCCGCTGGTGATCGCCGAGCAGTTCGGCACCCTCGAGAGCCTGTACCCGGGACGGATCGACCTGGGTCTGGGCCGCGCGCCCGGCTCTGACCAGATGACCGCCCGCGCCTTGCGCCGTGAGCGCTCGGGCAGCGCTGACGACTTCCCTGAAGACGTTGCCGAACTGATGCGCTACCTCGGCCCGCGCACCCCGGAGCAACGGGTGATCGCCATGCCCGGCACCGGCACCAACGTGCCGGTCTGGCTGCTCGGCTCAAGCCTGTTCAGTGCGCAATTGGCGGGTGAGCGCGGCTTGCCTTACGCCTTCGCCTCGCACTTCGCGCCGCGCTTCATGCACGAGGCGATCCGCATCTACCGCAATCACTTCAAACCGTCGGCGGTGCTCGACAAGCCGTACGTGATGCTCGGCGTGCCGCTGGTGGCAGCGGATACCGATGAGCAAGCCGATTACCTGGCGACGTCTGTATACCAGCGCATTCTTGCGCTGATGCGTGGCCAGAGCCTGGTGCAGCGTCCACCGGTGAAAACCATGGACGGCCTGTGGCTGCCCCATGAACGTGAAGCGGTGGGCGATTTCCTCGGTCTCGCCATGGTCGGCGGCCCGCAGAAGATCCGCGCCAAGCTTGAGGTTTTGATCGAGCAGACCCAGGCGGACGAGCTGATTTTCACCAGTGATCTTTACGAACACGCCGATCGCATCCATTCCTACGAATTGCTGGCCCAAGTCATGAAGGGATAACGCGAACCCTTGCAGGAGCTGTCGAGTGCAACGAGGCTGCGATCTTTTGATTATGATTTGAAATCAAGATCAAAAGATCGCAGCGTCCCGCAGCTCCTACCCGGAAAATCATCGTCCACAAAAAAGCCGACGCATCCACGTCGGCTTTTGTGTTTCAGGCGCAATCAACCTCGCTTGTAGACGATGTCCTTGCTGCCGCCTTCGCAACTGCCGACGACGTCGCCATCAACGGCCGCACCCTTGTCGACAACTTCCAGCGAATAACCGGATACGCCTTTGGCGTCGAGCTTCGCGGCGATTTCGCTTTTCAGCTCTTCACATGGCTTGCCGGCTGCAAACGCACCACCCGCAAGGCTCAACAAACCTACTGCCAACATGAACTTCTTCATCGGTCGCACTCCCTGGTCGGATTGAATGAGGCGGGCATCGGGTCATCCACCCGATGCGCTCACCTTGTAGCGCTTTGCCATTCCCTATGGCACTCGGCCAGCGCGCAAGTTCAGAAGACTAGCTCAAACTCAGCTGGCGGCAATCTTGAAGCCGACTTTCAGCGTTACCTGAAAGTGCGCCACCTGGCCGTTTTCGATGTGGCCACGGGTTTCGGTCACTTCAAACCATTCCAGATTGCGCAGGGTTTTGTTGGCTTCGGCCAGTGCGTTGTTGATGGCGTCTTCGATGCTGGTGGTGGACGAACCGACCAGCTCGACTTTCTTGTACGTGTGATGGTCACTCATGGCGTTCTCCTTGGGTTGGAATGGCGTGTGAAATTGAGCCTAGCAGGCAATTGCACTGTTGATTTCGGCGCCTCTGCGCTGCCGAAGTTCAGAATTTCTGCACTTTCTCGAAGTGGTGAAGTCCCAACCAACACACGCCACTCATCACCAATGCAGGAGAGCCACCATGGCCAACACCTCTTTACGTAAAGCCTCGTTGCAAAGCATGGAAGCCGAGATCGAGAGTCTGCTCAAATCGTTGGAAAGCTTGAAAGACGATGCTTCGGACGAGTCGCGCAAGACCCTCAAGGCGCTGAAAAGCAATGCCGAAAGTGCATTGAAACATTCCCGTCATCTGCTCAGCGACGCGTACGAAGAAGTCAAAGTGAAAACCCGCGAGACCGGCATTGCCACTCGTGATTACGCGCAGGAACATCCTTGGACCACAGCCGGTGTGGCTGTCGGTGCAATCGGTCTGCTCGCCGCCTACTTTTTGTTCAAGCGCGGTGAGTGATCAGTCTGGCGCAGCTCGTTCTTGAGCCATTGCGCCAGTTGCCGGGCGCGTCCGTCTGCGGCGCGCTTGGGTAGCCACAACGCCAGTTGCGCCGGGGTTTCGCAGAAGCCCCATGGCGCAACCAGGCGTCCTGCCTTCAGATCTTCGGTTACCAGCGGCTCCGGCGCGATTGCCACGCCGAGACCTGCAACAGCCGCCTCCAGCAAATAATACAAATGCTCAAAACCTTGCCCGAGCTTCAACGCCTTGGGATCAAGGTGGTTTTGCTGTGCCCAGCTGGGCCAGGCTTGCGGGCGAGAGGTGGTGTGCAGCAAGGGCTGCTTGAGCAATTCTGCGCCAGGAGCGTCGTGCAGGTTCTGATAACCGCTGAATAACGGGCTCATCACCGGGCCGATGCGTTCCGCCGCCAGTTCATAGACCTGCATATCGGCCGGCCACGGTGGCTCGGCGAACAGCAATAGCGCATCGAGGCCCGGGCGCCGAGGGTCGAGATCGCCTTCACCGGCCGACAGGTGCAGTCGCAGATCAGGCAAATCGGCATTCAACCGCCCCAGGCGCGGAATGAACCAGCGCGCCAGCAGACTCCCCGAACAACCAAGCACGAACGGCGCATCGGCAGTGCTTTGGGTCAATTCCGCACAAACAGTGCGCAAGCGATCAAACGCCTCTGCGCTGGCATCGCGCAGACGCACGCCGGCATCTGTGAGTTTCAAGCCGCGCCCGTCCTTGACGAACAGGCTCACGCCGAGATGTTCTTCAAGCGCTTTCAGCTGGCGGCTGACCGCGCCGTGAGTGACATGCAGCTGCTCGGCAGCCTGACTGACGCTGTTCAGACGGGCGGTGGCCTCGAAGGCGCGCAAGGCATTGAGCGGGGGAAGGTCGTGGCTCATGGTATCTGTGAGTTTTCCTGACAGGTTGCGGCGATCTTATCGGTTTTCAGCCTGGAAAGTCAGGGGTAGAGTGGTCGTCATTGTCTTCTGACCGAATTCACCTGGAGCGACCCATGACCCAGACTTCGAACACCTCTGATCTGCGTAACGGCCCTGACGCCAACGGCCTGTTCGGTGCGTTCGGTGGCCGTTATGTAGCGGAAACCCTGATGCCGTTGATCCTCGACCTGGCCCGCGAATACGAAGCGGCCAAGGAAGATCCGGCATTCAAAGAAGAATTGGCCTACTTCCAGCGTGATTACGTCGGACGTCCGAGCCCGCTGTATTTCGCCGAACGCCTGACCGAGTTCTGCGGCGGCGCCAAGATCTACCTCAAGCGTGAAGAGCTGAATCACACCGGCGCGCACAAGATCAACAACTGCATCGGCCAGATCCTGCTGGCGCGGCGCATGGGCAAGAAGCGCATCATCGCCGAGACCGGCGCCGGCATGCACGGCGTGGCCACGGCCACCGTCGCTGCGCGTTTCGGTCTGGACTGCGTGATCTACATGGGCACCACCGACATCGAACGTCAGCAGGCCAACGTCTTCCGCATGAAGCTGCTTGGCGCTGAAGTCATTCCGGTCGTGGCTGGCACCGGCACCCTGAAAGACGCGATGAACGAAGCCCTGCGTGACTGGGTGACCAACGTCGACAACACTTTCTATCTGATCGGCACTGTGGCCGGCCCACACCCTTATCCAGCAATGGTCCGCGACTTCCAGGCCGTCATCGGCAAGGAAACCCGCGATCAGCTGCAGGCTCAGGAAGGTCGTCTGCCGGACAGTCTGGTGGCATGCATCGGTGGCGGTTCCAACGCCATGGGCCTGTTCCACCCGTTCCTCGATGACAAGAGCGTGGAGATCATCGGCGTCGAAGCCGCCGGTTACGGCATCGAAACCGGCAAGCACGCGGCCAGCCTGAACGGCGGTGTGCCGGGCGTGCTGCACGGTAACCGCACCTTCCTGCTGCAGGACGACGATGGGCAGATCATCGACGCCCACTCGATTTCCGCTGGCCTCGACTATCCGGGCATCGGCCCTGAACACGCCTGGTTGCATGACATCGGCCGCGTCCAGTACACCTCGGTGACCGACGACGAAGCGCTTGAAGCGTTCCACAAATGCTGCCGTCTGGAAGGGATCATCCCTGCCCTGGAAAGCGCTCACGCCCTGGCCGAAGTGTTCAAACGTGCACCGAAGCTGCCGAAGGATCACCTGATGGTGGTCAACCTCTCGGGCCGTGGCGACAAGGACATGCAAACCGTAATGCACCATATGCAACAGTCGCAGCAGGAGAAACACTGATGAGCCGCCTGCAAACCCGCTTTGCCGACCTCAAGCAACAGAACCGCGCCGCGCTGGTGACCTTTGTCACCGCTGGCGATCCTGACTACGACACTTCGCTGGCAATCCTCAAAGGCCTGCCGGCGGCAGGTGCCGACGTGATCGAACTGGGCATGCCGTTCACCGATCCGATGGCTGATGGCCCGGCGATCCAGTTGGCCAACATCCGTGCACTGGGCGCCAAACAGAATCTGGCGAAAACCCTGCAAATGGTTCGCGAGTTCCGTGAAGGCAACAGCGACACGCCGCTGGTGTTGATGGGTTACTTCAACCCGATTCACAAATTCGGCGTCGAGCGTTTCATCGCAGAAGCCAAGGATGCCGGCGTCGATGGCCTGATCGTGGTCGACATGCCACCAGAGCACAATGAAGAACTGTGCGACCCGGCGCAGGCTGCCGGGCTGGATTTCATCCGCCTGACCACGCCGACCACCGACGACGCGCGTCTGCCGCGTGTGCTCAACGGCAGTTCCGGTTTTGTCTACTACGTGTCGGTCGCGGGTGTCACCGGCGCCGGTGCAGCGACTCTGGAACACGTGGAAGAGGCGGTTGCACGTCTGCGTCGGCATACCGACCTGCCGATCAGCATTGGCTTCGGTATCCGTACACCGGAGCAGGCTGCGGCCATCGCGCGTCTGGCTGACGGTGTGGTGGTGGGCTCGGCGTTGATCGATCACATCGCCAGTGCCGATACGCCTGAGCAGGCCATTGATGGCGTGTTGAGTCTGTGTTCGGCGCTGTCCCAAGGCGTGCGCAAGGCTCGCGTCTAAGGCCGCAGGGGAAAACAAAAAGGCTTCAGAACAGGCGTTCTGAAGCCTTTTTTGTGCTCAGGGCAATTGCAGTCCGCCCGAAGCCTTGTGCAGTTTGCGCAAATGCTCGCCAATCTGCTTGACGTTGGCCTCGCTGGCGGCAATCTCGGCGGCGCGCTTGGGTTCAAGCAGCTTGCGCACTTCGGTATCGAGATCGCCGGACAGCGCCAGCAGCTTCTTCTGCCGCTGGCTGCTTTCCGCTTCCAGTCGGCCAAACTCGCTCGGCTGGGGCAGTCCGTAACCTTTAGAGTCGAGCAGTTCCGCCGGGCGGCTGAGGAAACCACTGTTGGCGAGAATCTCCTGCAAGGTCGCGTTGGCCTTGTCCATGCCGCCGTTTTCCAGCTCGCGGGCGCCGAGGTAACGTTGCTTGACCTCATCCTGTGCCAGCAACAACTGTCGGCGGAAACTCGCCTGCTCAAGCAGCAACAGCGCCGCGCTGGTGCGCAGGTCGGCGCGGTCGAACCATTCGCGGCGTTGCTCAGCGCTGAGTGACAGCCAGTCTTCGACAGTGGTCTGCTTGATCGGCAGCTGCTTCTTCAATACATCGAACATCGCTTGATAGCGATCGCGGAACGAGTCGAAGCGGTAACCCAGACGCAGCGCTTCTTTCGGATCGTCGAGCACACTGGTGTCGGCCAGACCACGGCCCTTGAGCACTTCCAGCAAGCCGTTGGGCATGATGCTGTCGAGGCCGACCAGTTGGCTGTTATTGCTGCCGCTGCGCAACAGTTTCAAACCCTCTACCGCGCAGTTGTTGGACAGGAAGAAATAGTTGCCGTCGTAGCTCCAGTGCATCTCGGCGGCATGTTCGACCACGCCCTCGATCTCCTCGCGAGACAGGTTCAGCGGCACTGAAGCGAGGCTGCGCAGCTCGGTCTTGGTGTATTCGTCGATCACCTGTGCCAGCGGCAACACGAACAGCCGCGACGGGTATTTGCCGACCAGTCCATCCCAGCTCGACAGCTGCACATCGCCAACGAAGGCGCGATAGGACAGCACCAGGTGCTGATCGAGGTCGAGGCGGCAATCCGGGCCGCGCGGGCGACCGGGGGCGCAGATCACCAGGCGCAGCATGCTGTGGCCCCAGCGACTGACCCAGTTCTGATTGGCCTCGGCCAGCAGGTAATCGACCGCGTAGACCCGTTCCGGATCGACTTGTCCCAAGGGTTGCTTGGCGAAGTCATTGCCCGCATTGAGAAAGGCAAAGCTCTTGCTGCAGGTGTCCTGCGCTGGCGGCGCCCAGCCGAAATGTTCCTTGTAGTAGCGATACAGCGCCGGGCGGCGGCAGGCGTAGCTCGGGTCGAGGAGGAAGTACTCCATGTTGACCGCGACAAATTCCTTGGGACTGGAAATTTCGTAGAGGTCCGGGCTGCGAGCGATCTGCCGGTTGTGTTGTTCACGCTCGCCACGGCGGCCGACGTACTGTTGCCACCCGGCCAGATCGAGCAGGCGCGGATCGTCGCTGATGGTGAAGCGGCGACCGTTCTGCCCGCGACACTCATCGGGAATACCGATCAGCCCGGCGCTGTTGAAGCGTCGGGTGCAGCGCTGGATCAACGTGCGCTCAGCGCTTGGCCATAAACGCGCGCGGTCGTAGATATGCGTGATTTCGTGCAGCACTGTGGCCAGCAGTTCCTGGCGCACAGTGCCGTGGGGGCGATTGGTTTTCTCTTTCGCCGCGCTGCCATCGGTGAGAGCGGCGAGAAGCTTGCGATTCAGATCAAGCTCGGCAACCAGCGTTGCCTGCCCGTAAGCGTTGGCAGGCATGTCGTCGGTCCAGCCGACGTCGATGCGCCGATCCAGCCGCTCGATGAAGCTCGGCGGCAGTTTCGCCATGGCCTCATCGATCAGCGCCTGACTGGCCTGTCGTTGAGCCGGGCTCAGACCCTCGGTCTTGAGCCGCAATTGCAGGCCGGCGTGGGCGCTGTTGCCAAGCAGCAACAACGCCCCGGCCAGCAGCCAGGCGCCAACGGACCTCACAGTGCGAGGATGGCTTCGGCGAGTACCTGATCACTGGCGTCGCGCGCTTCCGGCACCCGTGTACGCAATGTGTTGAGAGCGGCCTCGAGGTGCGCGCCACGGATGTCGCCGTTGCTGGCGACGAAACTGGCGGCGTCGTCGTGGGCTTCGCGGATGATTTTCGAATCGCGAATCGACGTGGTGGTATCGGAGGTGAAATCGATGCTGCGCTGGGAGGCACGAACGATGATGTTACTGGTGGCTACCAGGGTGTGCGCCTGGGCCACATCGGCCAACACAAACAGGCCAAGGGCGGCAGCAATCAGCGGGCTACGCATGGAACGACTCCGGAAGGACAAGGATAACTATTGGACGAGAATTGCTTCTGCCAGTTCAAGGTCGCTGGCATGAAGTTTCGGCCGGGTTTTGCGCAGGTAATGCAGCGCGGATTCCAGCCGTGCGCCTCGCCATTCACCGTCACTGGCGACGAAGGCGGCCGCGTCATCATGGGCGGCGCGCAGCAGTTTACGGTCGAACGGCGCAGAAGACACCATGCTGGTGGCGTAACCGCTGACAACCGTGCCTTGGGTCGATGCATTGAAAGCATCGAAGGCGTTGGCAGACATCGCCCAGCAGGCGGTGAATAGAGTGGAAGAGATGAGCAAAGTTGGAAGAAAGCGCATGGGACTCGACAACTGTTAGCGAGCCTGAAGGCTAGCGCAAATGCCCGGGCCAGAGCCAGCGTTGAAACATCGGGACACGGCTGGCGTGTCCCGCAATACCGCAAGCGATCAGAGCGTCAGAATGGCCTGAGCCAATTGGGCATCGGTGGCATTGAGTTGTGGCGCCTGATGGCGGATGTGATCGAGCGCGCTTTCCAGCTTTACCCCACGGATATCGCCTTCGCTGGCCACGAAGCTGGCGGCATCGTCGCGGGCGGCGAGGACGATCTTGTCGTCACGGAACGAGGAGGTCACATCGGAAGTGGCGTCGGAAGTGGCTTTCAGCGCGCCGACGATCGAGTCGGTGGTCACGATGAAGCTGGTAGCGCTGGCGTTGGCAGCCACGGCCAGCAGGGCGGCGGCACTGAGCAGGCGAAGACGGGTCATGATGTAACTCCTTTGGATAAACCGTAGTGAGAGGTGGCTCGGTATCTGAGGAGTCAGACGCCTGTTGCGCAACGTTCGCCACGTTCTGCATGGATATTAGGCTGCCAAATCCGGTTCGCCCAGTGGTGGCCAGTGATACTCCAAAGGTTCTGCATAACTGTACTGGTGTTATCTGAGGTTTTCGTAAATTGTACCTGTTCTCGTTCAGTTATGCGTTTTAGAGCATTCAAGGCCCTGAAACGACAAAACCCGCCGTGGTTGCCCACGACGGGTTTTGCTTGTGCAATTCGGGTTGCTGGCGGTGGGTCTGACGACCAGAGCCAGCGACGCTGCTTAGCGCCAGAACGGCTTGCTCAGCTCTTCGTAGCGTTGTGCTTCGCTGATACCGGCGTCGGCCAGCAGACGCGAATCCAGACGGGCCAGTTGGTGGCGGCTGGAGATGCGGCGCTGCCACAACATCAGGTTGGCGATAACGCGCAGAGGCAGGGAAGCCTGGGTGTTTACAGCTTTGTCTTCGAAGAACAGTTCGGAACTGAGTGTACGTTCCATGGTTGACATCCTTCCGCTTGTGGCGGGATCAGGTAGTGGTTTGACTGGTGCCCATGATCCTCTCGTTTGGATAGTCTCTGTAGATACAGTTCATTTGTATTGTGAGTGAGCAGTTAACTGTTTATGGATGGTGTACGGGTCGAAATTGGGCAAACTGTACCTGTCTGCACTTGATTGGTGCATTTCGGCTCGTATCAGGGGGTTGAGTAGGAGTTTGCGGTAGGAAAAGACCGGTACAGAAGTACAGTTTTTTGCGATCCTGCTTCTCGCGGGCATCCACCGAGGCAAAACTGTGTTTGCCTCGGTGGGTATCTGTGGGAATCACACTGCCAGCATGCGCCCGGTTTCTTCCAGGTTCATATGCCAGCTCAGGGCTTCGCGCAGAATATGCGGGGTGTGACCGCCGATTGCACAGGCAGCGCTGAAGTAATCATTCAGTGCCTGGCGGAAGTCCGGATGCACGCAGTTGTCGATGATCACTCGTGCACGTTCCCGTGGCGCCAGGCCACGCAGGTCGGCGAGGCCGACTTCGGTCACCAGAATGTCGACGTCATGCTCGGTATGGTCGACGTGGCTGACCATCGGCACCACGCTGGAAATCGCGCCACCCTTGGCAATCGATTTGGTCACGAATACCGCCAGATGCGCATTGCGTGCGAAGTCGCCGGAACCGCCGATGCCGTTCATCATCCGCGTACCGCAGACATGGGTGGAGTTGACGTTGCCATAGATGTCGAACTCCAGCGCGGTGTTGATGCCAATGATGCCCAGACGCCGCACCACTTCCGGGTGATTGGAGATCTCCTGCGGCCGCAGAATCAGTTTGTCCTTGTACTTCTCCAGGTTGCCGAACACGTCGCTGTTGCGGCGCTCGGACAGGGTGATCGAACTGCCCGAGGCGAAGCTTAGCTTGCCGGCATCGATCAGGTCGAAGGTCGAGTCCTGCAGCACTTCCGAGTACATGGTCAGGTCTTCGAACGGCGAGTCGATCAAGCCGCACATCACTGCGTTGGCGATGTTGCCGATGCCGGCCTGCAGTGGGCCAAGCTTGTTGGTCATGCGCCCGGCCGCGACTTCCTGCTTGAAGAAGGTGATCAGGTGTTCAGCGATGGCATTGGTATCAACGTCCGGTACCGACACTGTGGATGGCGAGTCCGACTGCTGAGTGATGACAATCGCAACGATCTTCTCCGGTGGAATCGGGATCGCCGTGCTGCCGATGCGATCGTCGACTTTCACCAGCGGGATTGGCGTCCGCGTCGGGCGGTACGTCGGGATATAGATGTCGTGCAGGCCTTCGAGGTTGGCGTTGTGGGCCAGGTTGATTTCGACGATCACTTGTTTGGCGAAGATCGCGAAGCTGGCCGAGTTGCCCACCGACGTGGTCGGCACGATATGGCCTTGTTCGGTGATGGCGACTGCCTCGATGACGGCGATGTCCGGCAGCTTCAATTGCTGGTTGCGCAACTGCTCGACCGTTTCCGAGAGATGCTGGTCAATGAACATCACTTCACCGGCGTTGATTGCCTTGCGCAACGTGCTGTCGACCTGAAACGGCATGCGCCGCGACAGCACGCCGGCCTCGGTCAGTTGCTTGTCGAGGTCGTTGCCCAGGCTGGCGCCAGTCATCAGGCTGATCTTCAGCGGCGTGACCTTGGCGCGCCCGGCCAGTGCGTGGGGAACGGCCTTGGCTTCGCCGGCGCGGGTGAAACCGCTCATGCCGACGGTCATGCCGTCCTCAATCAGAGCGGCAGCGTCGGCAGCGCTCATCACTTTGTCCAACAACGAAGGCAGGCGAATACGGTCACGGTACATGGATTATTATCTCGGGCAACGAGTAGCAGGATGCGCAGTCTAGTGAATTTGGCCGGCGCCTGTCCCGCTACCAAGGTCGCAAACGAGGCCTCTATTTCGCGGGTTTGCAGTAAAACACCGTTACCGGATCTGCAACAACGCGGCAAATTGTCCAGCGTCTGGCGCAAACAAAAACGCCCCGACAAGTCGGGGCGTTCGCTATTGCAGTGGTGAATTACTCGACCGCTTTGACCATGTCTTCGATGACTTTCTTCGCGTCGCCGAAAACCATCATGGTTTTGTCCAGATAGAACAGTTCGTTGTCCAGGCCGGCGTAGCCGCTGGCCATCGAGCGCTTGTTGACGATGATGGTCTTGGCCTTGAACGCTTCGAGAATCGGCATACCGGCAATCGGTGACTTCGGATCGTTCTTCGCGGCCGGGTTGACCACGTCGTTCGCGCCGAGCACCAGCACCACGTCGGCCTGACCGAACTCGGAGTTGATGTCTTCCATCTCGAACACCTGGTCGTAAGGCACTTCGGCCTCGGCGAGCAGGACGTTCATATGCCCAGGCATCCGACCGGCCACCGGGTGGATCGCGTACTTCACAGTCACGCCGCGATGGGTCAGCTTCTCGGTCAGCTCCTTCAGCGCATGTTGTGCACGCGCTACTGCTAAGCCATAACCCGGGACGATGATCACGGTGTCGGCGTTGGTCAGCAGGAAAGTCGCGTCATCCGCCGAGCCGGATTTCACCGGGCGGGCTTCCTGCGCACCGGCAGGACCTGCATCTGCCGTATTGCCGAAACCGCCGAGCAGTACATTAAAGAAGGAGCGGTTCATCGCCTTGCACATGATGTACGAGAGAATCGCACCGCTCGAACCCACCAGCGAGCCGGCAATGATCAGCATCGAGTTGTTCAGCGAGAAACCGATGCCCGCCGCCGCCCAGCCGGAATAGCTGTTGAGCATCGACACCACCACCGGCATGTCGGCGCCGCCGATCGGGATGATGATCAGCACGCCCATCACGAACGCCAGGGCCAGCATCAGTGCGAACGCCGTAAGGTTGCCGGTGAACATGAAAGTCAGACCGAGAACCAGCGTTGCCAGACCCAGAATCGCATTGAGCTTGTGCTGGCCACTGAACTGTACCGGTGCGCCCTGGAACAGGCGGAACTTGTACTTGCCCGAGAGCTTGCCAAAGGCAATCACCGAACCGGAGAAAGTGATCGCACCGATTGCCGCACCGAGGAACAGCTCCAGACGGTTGCCCGCCGGGATCGCATCGCCCAGCTGTTTAACGATACCCAACGACTGCGGCTCAACCACTGCCGCAATGGCAATGAACACCGCCGCGAGGCCGATCATGCTGTGCATGAACGCTACCAGTTCCGGCATCTTGGTCATTTCAACGCGTTTGGCCATGATCGAACCGGCGGTGCCGCCGACCAGCAGGCCAACGATGACGTAACCGATACCGGCTGTAGCGAGCTCAGCCCCGAGCTTATAGATCAGGCCGACCGTTGTGATGATGGCCAGCGCCATGCCAAGCATGCCGAACAGGTTGCCGCGCCGCGAGGTGGTCGGGTGGGACAGGCCTTTGAGGGCCTGGATAAAGCAGATCGACGCGATCAGGTAGAGCGTCGTCACGAGATTCATGCTCATTACTTCGGCGCCTCTTCTTTTGCTTTCGGGGCTTTCTTCTTGAACATTTCAAGCATGCGGCGGGTGACCAGGAAGCCACCAAACACATTGACTGCCGCCAGTGCCACGGCCAGCGTGCCCATGGTTTTGCCCAGCGGCGTGACGGTCAGCGCAGCAGCGAGCATGGCGCCGACGATCACGATCGCCGAGATCGCGTTGGTGACTGCCATCAACGGCGTGTGCAGCGCAGGCGTAACGTTCCAGACCACGTGGTAACCGACATAAATCGCCAGCACGAAGATGATCAGGTTGTAGATACCGGGGGAGATAAGCTCTTCCATCGTCTGAATCCCTGCTTAGGCGTTTTTGCGGATGACTTGGCCGTCGCGGCACATCAGGCACGCGGCGACGATGTCGTCTTCGAGGTTGACGTCGAACTGGCCTTCCTTGGTGAACACCAGCTTGAGGAAGTCCAGCAGGTTGCGTGCGTACAGCGCCGAAGCATCGGCAGCGACTTCACCGGCGAGGTTGGTCGGACCGACGATCGTCACACCGTTTTCCACAACGACCTGATCGGCGACGGTCAGCGGACAGTTGCCACCCTGAGCGGCCGCGAGGTCGATGACCACCGAGCCCGGCTTCATCTGCGCCACGGTCTCGGCGCTGAGCAGCGTCGGCGCTTTGCGGCCCGGAATCAGCGCGGTGGTGATGACGATATCGGCCTGCTTGGCGCGCTCGTGCACAGCCTGGGCCTGACGCTGCATCCAGCTCGCCGGCATCGGCCGCGCGTAACCGCCGACACCGACGGCGCATTCGCGCTCTTCATCGGTCTCGTAAGGCACGTCGACGAACTTGGCGCCGAGGGATTCGATCTGTTCCTTCACCGCTGGGCGCACGTCGGACGCTTCGATCACCGCACCCAGGCGTTTCGCCGTGGCAATCGCCTGCAAACCGGCCACGCCTGCGCCAAGAATCAGCACCCGCGCCGCTTTCACGGTACCCGCAGCAGTCATCAGCATCGGCATGAAGCGTGGGTAATGGTGAGCCGCGAGCAACACCGCTTTGTAGCCGGCGATATTCGCCTGCGACGACAACACATCAAGACTCTGCGCCCGCGAGGTGCGCGGCGCCGCTTCGAGGGCGAACGCGGTAATGCCGCATTCGGCCATCTTCGCGATGGTCTCGTTGTTGAACGGGTTGAGCATGCCCACGAGCACCGTGCCGCGCTTGATCAGCGGCAGTTCGGCATCGCTTGGCGCGACCACTTTGAGAATCAGCTCGGCGCCAAACGCGTCATTGGCGCTGCCAATGCTTGCGCCGGCCGCTTCATAGGCACTGTCGACGACACTGGCTTTAACGCCAGCGCCGCTTTGCACAGTGACCTTATGGCCTTGGCTGATCAGCTTCTTGATGGTTTCCGGGGTTGCAGCAACCCGTGTTTCACCGGTCTGGGTTTCGAGAGGAACACCAATGTGCACGTCAAATCTCCTGCGTGATCTTGTTGAGTAAACCCATGCACTACGGATGGTGCGACTGGGGCGGCCGATCAGCACGATCCCGCCGAATCAGGGCGGGGCGCGGCATTTTGCAGGCGAACTTTATGCCCTTCAAGGGATTATGACGGGTGACGGAAAATTAACTACAAGTCATGCCGTGACCGAATGTCGCAGATGGCCAGTTGAACCCCTTGCAGGCCGTGCCCTGCAAGGATTCTGGCTGAATTTGAAAAAAATTCGCATCGGTGGCGTGAATAGGCAGCAATGAGTCGCCATTAGAGGCTCAAAGCCGCGTGTTTGGCAGCTTGTAGGACGTCTGTACGACTTTCGGATACAGTCTGCTCAGAAGCGACAAATAGTTATATCTGTAGGGCTTTGGTTTTTTTGACTACGGGGTTAGGTATTGCGCAAAGCCTTTATTCTTCTAGGCTGTAGCTCTGCGCCTGATTTACCAGCCAGTCACGAAATGCCTTCAGCGATGCCGATTCGACCTTTCGCTCCGGAATCATCAGGTAATAGGCCTTGATGCTGGAAAGCGCTTGAGAGTTGGCAACCACCAGACGTTTCTCTGTCAGCTCGCGCTGAATCAGAAACGGCGGAATCAGCGCGACGCCCATGTCGTGCATGGCTGCCTGGGCAAGCATGGAGAATAGCTCGTAGCGTGGACCTGTCATGTCGCGAGGGATATTCAATTGCTGCGAGTTGAACCATTGGCGCCAGGCGTAAGGTCGGGTGGTTTGCTGCAGCAGCGGTAGTTCAGCGATGGCTTGCGCTGTCAGATGTTTGCGATTGCCAAGTAGGGTGGGGCTGCACACCGGCATCGGATTCTCGCCCATCAATCTGTGGGATTCGGTACCCGACCAGTCGGCGTCGCCGAAGTAAATCGCGGCATCGAATTCGGTGTCGGCAAACAGGAATGGCCGGGTGCGGTTGGTCAGGTTGACGGTCACTTCAGGGTGCTTGAGCTGGAAATCCTTGAGGCGTGGCAGCAGCCATTGCGTGCCGAAGGTCGGGACGACGGCGAGCTCGATGACGTTGGTGCCCTGCTGGCCCATCACCGAGAGGGTGTCGCGCTCCACTGCATCGAGCTGAGTCGCCACCCGACGACTGTAGGAAAGACCCGCCTCGGTCAGTTTCACTCCACGTCGCGAGCGTCGGAACAGTTCCACGCTGAGGAAATCTTCCAGGCTGGCGATCTGTCGGCAAATGGCGCCTTGGGTGAGCGACAGTTCTTCAGCAGCACGGGTAAAGCTCTCATGGCGGGCGGCAGCTTCGAAACTGATCAGGGCGGCGGTGCTGGGGATCTTCCTGCGCATGTACGTCAACCTCACTAATGCGCCGCATAAAAGGCTATTCGCGACGGTACGGAGTGAGAAATTAGCACAACAGAATGCGAAATCCTCGTTTGCTCCGACGGCGAACCGCGCCTAGGATCAATGCCACGTTAATTCACCCGATTGCGAGGGCACACTCATGGGCGGTAAAGCTAGCTTCAACTGGATCGATCCCCTGCTGCTGGATCAACAGCTCACCGAAGAAGAGCGGATGATCCGCGACACCGCCGCGCAGTTCGCTCAACAGAGTCTCGCCCCGCGTGTGCTCGAAGCTTTCCGTCATGAAAAGACCGACCCGGCAATCTTCCGCGAGATGGGTGAAGTCGGCCTGCTCGGTGCGACCATTCCCGAACAATACGGTGGCAGCGGTCTGAACTATGTCAGCTACGGCCTGATTGCCCGTGAGGTCGAGCGCGTCGACTCCGGCTATCGCTCGATGATGAGCGTGCAGTCCTCGCTAGTGATGGTGCCGATCAACGAATTCGGTACCGAAGCACAGAAGCAGAAGTACCTGCCGAAACTGGCTTCCGGCGAATGGATCGGTTGCTTCGGTCTGACCGAGCCGAACCACGGTTCCGATCCGGGCGCGATGATCAGCCGGGCGCGCAAGGTCGATGGCGGCTACAGCCTGACCGGCGCGAAGATGTGGATCACCAACAGCCCGATCGCTGACGTATTCGTGGTCTGGGCCAAGGATGATGCCGGCGATATCCGTGGATTCGTTCTGGAGAAAGGCTGGAAAGGTCTGAGCGCTCCGGCGATTCACGGTAAGGTCGGCCTGCGCGCTTCCATCACCGGCGAGATCGTCATGGACAATGTGTTCGTGCCGGAAGAAAACATCTTCCCGGACGTCCGAGGTCTGAAAGGTCCGTTCACCTGCCTCAACTCCGCACGCTACGGCATTTCCTGGGGCGCACTGGGCGCGGCCGAGTTCTGCTGGCACACCGCGCGTCAATACACTCTGGATCGTCAGCAATTCGGTCGACCGTTGGCCGCGACTCAACTGGTACAGAAGAAACTCGCCGACATGCAGACCGAGATCACTCTGGCGCTGCAAGGTTGCCTGCGCTTGGGCCGGATGAAGGACGAAGGTACCGCCGCCGTTGAAATCACTTCGATCATGAAGCGCAACTCCTGCGGCAAGTCGCTGGATATTGCGCGGATGGCGCGCGACATGCTCGGTGGCAATGGTATCTCCGATGAGTTCGGCGTGGCCCGTCACCTCGTCAACCTGGAAGTGGTGAATACCTATGAAGGTACCCATGACGTTCACGCGCTGATCCTCGGGCGTGCGCAAACCGGTCTGCAGGCGTTCTATTAATAGGAGGGCGGACCATGGGCGCGCTGTCGCATCTACGGGTACTGGATTTATCACGAGTGCTGGCCGGGCCTTGGGCCGGACAGATCCTCGCCGACCTGGGCGCCGAGGTGATCAAGGTCGAGCGCCCGGGCAATGGTGATGACACCCGTGCCTGGGGCCCGCCCTTTCTTAAAGACGCTTACGGCGAGAACACATCGGAAGCGGCTTATTACCTCTCGGCAAACCGCAACAAGCAATCGGTGACCATCGACTTCACCCGGCCTGAAGGGCAGAAGCTGGTGCGCGACCTGGCGGCGAAGTCGGACATTCTGATCGAGAATTTCAAGGTGGGCGGTCTGGCGGCCTATGGTCTGGACTATGAGTCGCTAAGGGTTCTCAACCCGAATCTGATCTACTGCTCAATCACCGGCTTCGGCCAGACCGGCCCGTACGCGAAGCGCGCAGGGTATGACTTCATGATCCAGGGGCTTGGCGGCTTGATGAGCCTGACCGGCCGGCCTGACGGAGATGAGGGCGCCGGTCCGGTGAAAGTCGGTGTCGCGCTCACGGATATTCTTACTGGGCTGTATTCAACGGTGGCGATTCTCGCGGCGTTGGCTCATCGCGATCACGACGGTGGCGGCCAGCACATCGATATGGCGTTGCTGGATGTGCAGGTCGCGTGTCTGGCGAACCAGGCGATGAACTACCTGACCACGGGCAATGCGCCAAAGCGTCTGGGAAATGCGCATCCCAACATCGTGCCTTATCAGGACTTTCCTACGGCGGATGGTGACTTCATTCTTACCGTGGGTAATGACGGGCAGTTCCGCAAGTTCGCAGAGGTGGCTGGCCAACCGCAGTGGGCGGATGATCCGCGCTTCGCGACCAACAAGCTGCGGGTAGCGAACCGCGCGGTGCTGATCCCGTTGATCCGCCAAGCTACGGTCTTCAAGACCACGGCCGAGTGGGTTGCTCAACTGGAGCAGGCGGGTGTGCCTTGTGGGCCGATCAATGATCTGTCGCAGGTGTTTAAAGATCCCCAAGTGAAGGCGCGCGGTCTGGCGATAGAGCTGCCGCATGCATTGGCGGGGATGGTGCCTCAGGTGGCCAGCCCGATTCGATTGTCGGAGACGCCCGTTGAATATCGTCATGCGCCTCCTTTATTAGGTGAGCATACATTAGAGGTTCTGCAGCGGGTGCTGGGTCTGGGGGCAGGCGCGATGGCTGCGTTGAAGGAGGAAGGCGTCCTTTAAGTCTTCTTCTATATAGAAGAAGCTCTTTTCTCATTTGATTGGATGTTTTTTAACCAATACGCAAGTTATTGAAAGAAAAGCGAAATTAATGGTTGACGGCAGATTCCAGAGGTCTATAATTCGCCCCACTTCCGCCGCAGTCGAAACGGAAAACTCCTTGAGATTCAAAGAGTTATGTAGTTTCCGACAGCGGCTTGCTTCAGATCATCGAGGCTTGGGAGGAGTTGAAAGAGCAGCGATGTGTAGCTCTTTTAACGGTTCGATCTTCTCGGTCGAAAGCGGAAAAAAAGAGGTGTTGACAGCAGCGATTAACGCTGTAGAATTCGCCTCCCGCTAACGAGAGATCGGAAGCGCAAGTGGTTGAAGTTGTTGAAGAATTCTTCGAAAACTTCTGAAAATAATCACTTGACA
>NZ_LMQZ01000013.1:0-134680 GCF_001425545.1 Pseudomonas sp. Leaf434
AGATGGCTACTGAAGCGTCCGACGAAACCATCATTCTGCTGGGGTTCGGTGGTGACATCGCCATGCCGGCGTTGAACAGCGTTGAATATTGCCCGGCCTGTTCGGTCTGCATGCGCAGCGGCAAGGTGTAGAACAGCGGGCGGGTCAGTTGCGGGTGTTGTTCGAGGTAATCGAGCATTTGCTCGTTGGCCGCGTCGCTGCGGCCGATGTCCTTGAGGCAGGCGTATTCGCTGGCGAAAGCCTGATCGATCTGCGCCGGCAGTTGCCCGTCGAAATACCACGCCGAGCGATGGAAACGCCCGGCGCACAGCAGTTGCGCGCGATCGGCGGTGATGCGTTCGAGCAGGCGATTCCAGCGTCCGAGGTTGTCGCGATGACTGTTCAGCACCTCGTCCATGGCCGGGCGGTCGATCAGGTCGTTGATGCCGCGTTTGCCGCTGAGCAATGGGCCGTCGAGCACGTCTTTCATGCGCCGGCTCTGATCTTTGCCGAGGTCAACCAGTGTGCTCAGGTGACGCTCGACGAAGTCGGCCGGGGCGACTTCAACAAAATATTCGCGGGTATAAAAGCGTCGGTCCGCCTCGGCGGTGACGCGAGCGTGCGCGGTGAAATCCGGGGCAACGCCGTCGAAGCGGTTCAGCGCCAGTGACTCGTCCAATGCCTTTTCGCGAAGCTGTTGCAACTCAGGCGTGGCTTCGACTGCAACTGGCTCGACCTCACCACCCTTGTTCAAATAGTCGAGCAGCGCCTGCCGGGTATTTTCCCGATCCGGTTCGGGCAATTGCTCCAGTTCAGCAAACAATGCCTGGGCGCGCGGATCGTCGCTGGCCTTGGCCGGCCAAAGTGTCGAAGTCCTGAGATCCGAGCTGGCTCAGCGACTCGATGTAACTGGCCAGCAGATAGTCGCGCTCGTTGTTGTCGGTGTTGCTCCACTGCTCGATCCAGCCGACCACCAGGTCCTGATAATCAGCCAGATCGCGCATCACGCCGAGGTCGTCGTTGACCAGCAGAAACAGCGTGTCGTCCTGATATGGTCCGCGCACCCGCCCGAGAAATTCGCCGATATGCGCCTCGCGAAAACGTCGCGGGTTTTCCCACAGATAGGGTTCGCGTTCGTGCTCCGGCGCATCGCTGACCTGCAACGCCGGCATCCGCGTGGCGTCCGCCTCGGCCAGCGGTTTCGCTGTGCAGGCCACTTCCGCCAGCCACTGTTTCGCCTGAGCCACGGTGAGCAAATGCTCGCCGCCGATCAGACAATGCACCGGGCCGAGATCGACGGCCTGCATGAAGTGCTCGCGTTCCTCCGCGCTGTCCAGCACCTGTCGGCATTTCGCCGCGCTCAACTGCACATCGGCGAAGGTCACGTAAAGGGTGCTTTTGCGCGAAAAGATCAACGCCGGACGTTCTTCGATGGCGCTGCGCTGATCCTCGCTGACGCTTTTGCCGCGATGCAGCAATGCGCTGATGACATCAGCTCGCGCTGAGTGCCACGGTTTTCGGTGAGCAAGCGTTCGTTGTCACGGGGACTTGGTTTCCTCCAGATATAACCGGTATGTATCGGTAGCGAATGGTATTTGCCCTACACCTGAGCAGCCCCGTAAAGACAAACTGGCCGCTGTTCCACGTGGTGGTGATNCTTTTGCGCGAAAAGATCAACGCCGGACGTTCTTCGATGGCGCTGCGCTGATCCTCGCTGACGCTTTTGCCGCGATGCAGCAATGCGCTGATGACACCGTCGAGCACGCGATATTCGTACAGCTCACCGTTGAGACTGTCGACGATGTACAGCCAACCGTCGCGCAGGCGGCGGATGCCCATGGGGCGCGTGGTCAGGGTGTACGGCAGCGTGAGTTCGGTGCTGGGGTCGAAGGGTTTTTCCACCAGGCCGTAAGCGAGGGGTAGCAGTTGCACGTGGGTGTTGCGCAAGGGGCAGGCGGCTGGCGCACCAATGGGCGCTTTCGAGGCGGCTAACGCATCGAGGATGGCGGGGTGATTCATGATTGATGTCTCTCAGAGGCCCATCGAAAGGCCATTGCAGCGGCAATCGCAACGCGCTCGCCGGGGGATTGCAGCGAAGGTGTGTGCATCAGCTGATGGATCTGCGGGTGCCGACTGCACGCTGCATCGTCCAGCCATGCCACCACGTTGGCGTACAGCAGAATCTCGGACGGGCTGCTCAAGGCAAGCTCGCTGGCATGGGCGTGGATGCGTTCCAACAATTGCCAGCGTTCAACTGCCGTGTCCCCGACATGAAAGTCAGGAAAGTGCTTGAGCAGGTGGGTATCGATGTCGAGCAACACCCGCCGCCGATCCACCCGATCCAGCGCGGCATCCTGCTCCGCACTCAACCGATACGGCGCCACCAGCGCCCCACCCTGCCCGTGCCGAGGTCGCTGACAGTGCCAGACTCCCCGCGCGCCATCCGCCGTGACCACGCACCCCAGCGGCCCGAACAGACTCGCATCGCCGCTGGCAAACAGCGCCTGCGCTACGGCGGCATCCGCCAGGCGCAACAACACCGGCGAGCCGACCGGCAACTCGATGATCAGCAACTGGCGCAAGTGCGCGACAATTTCATGCGCCGGCGCGGCGCTGAACAACAGCACGCCCCATTCCTGTTGGGCGTGCTGGCGATAAAACCGCGCCACCGGATCGTCAGCGTCAGCGAGCGCCACCAGCAGCGGCGAGACGTCACGCAGGGCCGAAAACGGTGGCTGGTCGTACAGCGCAAAAGCGTTGGCGGCGGGGTCGAGCCTTCGCAGTTGCGCCGGCAAATCCGCGATCGTCGCACCGTCGAGCAGCACAAACGCCTGCTGCTCAGCCCACGGCAAACCTTCAGGCCAATCCGTCAAAAGGCTCATGCCTGGGCCGCCTCGCAAATCAGGCAACGCGAGGTCCGCGTGGTCAGCAGCGCATGCCGTTGCTGCACGGCATCGAACGTCGCCTTGAGCAACGGCGCGGCCCCCGGCAGCAAGGGTTCCGCTGGCAGACACACCGTCGGCGCCCCGCCCTGCACCACCGGCACACTGCTGAAAATGCCGGCGGCGCCGACCGTCAGCCAATGCCCGCCAGCAGCCAGAGTGATCTGCAGGCCGCTGTTGAAAACCACCTGCTCGCCCGCGCCGAAATGCAGCTGCTGCGCGGCACTGACGCGCTGGCTGGCGACCCGCACATGCTGCTCGCCCTGCACCCACAGATGATCGTCCTGCTTGAGTTCAGTCAGGCGATTGCCGTGGGTCAGGTGATGTTCCTCGTCGCGCAACTCAAGGCTGGAGACGCCGCCAATCACTTGGCTGTGCAGGTTGTCGATCTGCACACGCAAGTCGTTGAGCACGTGCTGCACCAAGTCGCGCTGCGCCCTGATGGAGATTTCTTCCGCGCCTTGCCGGTCCTCGATGCGCAGTTCGTTGTAACCACCGCCACCGGGACTGCTCTGGCTGCGCCAGATGCTACGCGTCTGTTGCGCCGGCAGGTCCAGTGGCACCGGGGTTTCGGCGTTGGGCAGGCAGGCGAGCACATGCGGTTTGTCCGGATCGCCATCGGTGAAGCCCACCAGCACTTCCATACCGACGCGAGGAATCTGCACGCTGCCGTAGCGGTCATGCGCCCAGGCAGTGGCCACGCGCAGCCAGCAACTTGACTGTTCATCACGCTGGCCGTCGCGATCCCAGAGCATTTGCACTTTCACGCGGCCGTAGGCATCGCTGTAGATTTCTTCGCCGGGCGGGCCGGTCACCACCGCCAACTGACTGCCACTGACGCGCGGTTTGACATGCCTGAGCTGCGGGCGAAACACCACGTCCCACGGCGTCGCGACGAAATGGTTGCGATAGCCCTGACTGAAACCATCAGCGTCGACCTGCTCGGTGAACGCTTCTTCGAGCACTTGCGGCTGTTTGCCGATGTGCTCGACCTCGGTCAGCAACCATAAATCGTTGCAGTCGGCGCGCGAGTAATCCGCCATGGTCATGAAACTGCCGCCGCGCATCAGCGCCTGATTGCTACGTCCGTTAGCCAGACGATAGTCGGCACCATGGCGCTCCAGCGCACACTGGCTGAGGTGCTTGCCGCGCTCGCGATGGGTGAACTGCCCGGGAAACTCATAATCTTCCAGCAGCGGAACCCGCGCTGCACTGACCTTGGCGTCCAACTGCACTGCGGGCTTTTCGAAGTGATAGTCGCGGCGCTCGACGAGGTTGGAGCGTGGCTCCAGGCGCACAGTGAACTGGTCGATAACCGGCGCATCGGCAACCAGGCCGTTGCCCTGCACATAGCGCGTCGTCACGTCGTGTTTGAGGAACGCCGTTTGATCGTCGCCGAACACCAACAGGTGCGCCTCACGGCGGTGGCGGAAGTGAAAGTGCAGACCCTCCTCTTCGCACAGCCTCTGGATGAAGTGCAGATCGGATTCCTGGTATTGCACGCAATACACCCGCGCCGGGTACTCGGCGCTGAGCTGAAAATGCCAGGCATCGGCCTGCATGCCGTGATCGCTCAACACATTGGCGATGATCTGCGGCACGCTCAGGTTCTGGAAAATCCGCTGATTGCGCCGATGCGCGAGGTAGGCAAGATGCGGCGCCAGGGTGACCTGGTAACGGCTCAGCCGAACACCGCAATCACCCTGGCCGACCCGATAGACCAGCCCGTGCATGCCGCTACCGTCGGCACCGAAACAGAGAAAGGCCGGCCGATGCAGCAAGCCTTCCAGATCCACATCGGGCCGCTCGCTGACCAGCTCGAGATCCAGTTCATAGGTCTGGTTGAGCACTTCCCGGGTGCGAAAGCCGAACACTTGAAGATCGTGGGCAACGCCTTCTATCTCGAGAGTGAAAACAACGGGCCTGCCAGCGATGCGCATCCACCTGTCCCTGTGTCTGATTGAAAGACGGGACTGTGCAACGGTGCACTGCAATGGGTGAAGTCAGACCTTTCCCTGTTTTGCCGGCCTGCGAGCGAAAAGGACGTGGCCCACAGAGAAGCGGCCGGGATCCTACGGAAATGATCCCGAATCCTATGCCTTTCCCCTGTGGGAGCGAGCCTGCTCGCGAAAACGGTGTGTCAGTCGCCGACGGTTTAACTGATCTACCGTCATCGCGAGCAGGCTCGCTCCCACAGGGATTTGCGTGAGTCAGGGCAGCAAGATGATCTTGTCGCCACCACCTTGATTGACCTCAGCATAGCGCGCCGGCCCTTCAGACAGCGGCACCTCCACCAAGCCCTGCGGCAGCGGCAAGCGATCCTCATCGAAGAAGCGCCCGAACTGCTCGAGCATCGCCGCGCACGCCTCAACGCCGTACAACAACGAGTTGATCCCGACCACCGAACCGCCCTTGCGATACAGCGCCAGCGCCGGCAATTGCACGTGGCCGTCGACCGGTGCGGCGATGATGGCGATGCGACCGAAGGTCGCCAGTGCCGCCACCGAAGCGGGCAGCCAGAAGCCGGTGGTGTCGAAGATCACATCGGCGCCACCGCGATACACCGCGTTGACCTGCGCACCCAGCTCTTCAGGCTTATCCAGTTGAATCGTCTGATAGCCCTGCTGCTGCAGATCGGCTACCTGCTCGGGCCGGCGCGCCGCCGCCAGCAATTGCGCGCCGCGCACTTTTGCCAGGGCCAAAGCCGCAGTTGCCACTGCCCCGCCGCCGATCACCAGCAAGCGCGTGTCGGCGCTGACCAGGCTGCGTTCCAGCGCATCCCACGCCGTGGTGTACGGCACGCCAACGCTGGCCGCCTGAGCAAAACTCAAATGCGCCGGTTTGTGCGACACGCCACGGGCCGACAATTTGACGAATTGCGCATGGGCGCCGTCGGCGAAGAAGCCCAGCTCGCGGCCGGTACCCCAGACTTCCTGACCGATCAGTGCTTGCGGCCCCTCGACCACCACCCCGGCAAAATCCCGCCCCGGAACCCGTGGCAGCGTGGTGTAAGGGAAACGCCCGAGGACGTTTTTCACATCGCTGGGGTTGAGGCCGGCAGCCTTGATCTGCACCAGCACTTCATCGGCGCCGGGCACCGGGGTCGGAACGTCGACGAAACGCAGGGAAGACAGGTCGCCGGTCTGATCGAATTGCAACGCTTTCATGGGCACATCCACCGAAAGGAAAAAGGGAAATTCAGGACACCCAGCCAGCGACCAGTTGCCGGCCCAGCGGCCACAACTGCTCACCGGCCAACATGCCAAGCAGACCGACCAGCGCGATGGCCGGTGGGGCGGGAGAACGGAAATCGAGCGCGCCGTAGAGCAGGCCGACGCCCAGGCCGATGGCCAGAGAAATGAGGTAGTTCATGAAAGGAACTCCGCCGCGATAAGTGATGGGCAGAGTCTAGGGAAACGGGCGGAGCGGTATCGGCCAAGGACTTCTGAATTTCGGACAAACCTTCTGCAGCCGCCATAGAACCGTGTGGGAGCGAGCCTGCTCGCGAATGCGGTCTTCCAGTCAGCACTTCATTGCCTGGTGCAAAGCTTTCGCGAGCAGGCTCGCTCCCACATGGATCTGTTCAAGTTGCCGAGAATTGCGAAGGCGCCACCCCCAGCTCCCGGCGAAACATGTCGCTGAAACTGCTCGGTGAATAACCCAGTTCGCGAGCAATGACGCTCACCGCCACGCCTTGAATCAACGCCGCCACCGCCGTCGCCAACTGCACCTGCCGCCGCCATTCGGCGAAGCCCATGCCGAGGCTGTCCTTGAACAAGCGCGCCAGGGTACGCACGCTGGCCCCGGCGTTCTGCGCATGCTGCTCGAACGGGATCTCCAGCGACGGCGCGGCCATCACCGCCTGACACAGATTCATCAGACGCCGGTCGGACTCGTCCGGCAGTGGAATCTTCAACTGCGAACGCCTGGCCCGGCGCAGTTCCAGCAATGCCAGCCCGACCAGTGCATCGTAATACTCAGCCTCGCCGTCATCGCCCTGCGCCACCAGTCCGACGATCAACTCGCGCAGCAGACCACCGACTTCGATCACCTGCACCGTCGCATCCAGCGTCGCCGCCAGCGCCGGGCGCAGGTAGATATTGCGCATCTGCAAATCCGACACCACCCGAATCCCGTGCGGCACCCCCGGCGGCAACCACACCGCCCGCTGCGGCGGCACCACCAGCGCTTCGTGCGGGGTTTCGACCCACATCACCCCGCTCATCGCATACAGCAACTGCCCCCAGACATGCTCGTGCGGCTCGATGAACAAACCACGCGGATAGGTCCGCGCCAGCGGTTGCACGGGCACATCGGTGTCGGTCAGATCAGGGGGCGCGGCGAGGGCCATGGCGAGCATTCACAGGGGGTTGGCGAAGCCGCCATGGTAACCAGCACGCCGCGCACTCGCCAACGATAGATACCGTCGGACAATCCGAATGAATTTTCCCGGCACAGCGCGATCCGTTTAATACCACAGGGAGGAATTCGGGCTTTATGAACAACGCAAAACTTTACGTCATCGACTACACACTGCATGGCACCCCCAAGTCGTTCATTATCCGCTCGGACAAAATGGACAACGCCGAAGCCTGGCATTGGGCAAGCTGCGACGCGGGCGTGGGTCGCATCCCGCGCTTCGGCCGCGAGAAAGTGCAAAAGACCAGCAAACCGATGGCAGAAAAATTCGGCCTGGAAAACGTCACCTGGCGCCAGACCAACTGACCCCACCGCCTCCACCGCAGGCTTGGCAATCGACAGGGGGAATCGACCGATGACCGACACTTATCACACGGCCCGACTGGACTACGGCCTGACCACCTTCTTCGGCCAGATCACCAAAACGGTGAATTGCGCAGTCGCACTGGAAACGGTCGCGGATGACCCTTACCGCTTCACCTTGTGCGTCCAGGCACCGGTACCGGAAGACCTCCACCAAGCCAAGGTTGTGGTGGTCAAGGTCGAAGGGCGAACACTGCAAGGCACGGTGAGGCACTTTGAACGACAGGAAGACGACAGTCTGAAAATGGAAGTGGAGCCTGATTAGGCTCCACTTTTTTTTGCCGCGCTTATTTCGGATGAGCGCAACCGCAGCCCTTCATCGCACATTCTTCACCGTGTTTGTGGTGATGAGCGCAAGCCTCGCAGCAATAGTGTTTACCGTGTACAGCGTAGGAATGTTCGCCTTCTTTGATCGTGCAGTTGCAGCCCGGGCAGTCGCATTTTTTATCGGACATGGGACAGACTCCTTGCGTAGTGGTTGTCTGAGGCTTGAGTGGTAAGCCGTAAGGGACAGTGTAGAAGGTGGTGTTGCAGGCTGACCAACTGTTGAGAGATTGGGCGACGCAGAGATGGCTTTCGCGAGCAGGCTCGCTCCCACCAGAACGACATCGCGCTGCACAGACCTGCACATGACATCAAAAGCCCCTCACCCTAGCCCTCTCCCAAAGGGAGAGGGGACTGATTGGGGAGTGCTTCAAAAGTACACCGACCTGATCGTGCGTCACCGAATCCATAATCGATAAGGTCTTTCAGTTCGCTGTATAACGCGAAACAACTCGGTCGGCTCCCTCTCCCTCGGGAGAGGGCTGGGGTGAGGGGCGAATCCCGGCACAAAACCAAAGCCAGACACCACCCGCTCCTAACCACTCAACACAATGAGCGCAAGCTCGAGTACCGCCCTTGATCTTGCCGTGCCGGCCCCATCGGCAGGCTGAGTGGAGGGATCGGTCCCGGAGCGAAGGAACCCCGAGCCCCAGCGAGCGGGCCGAACGCCGGGGCCAAGCCTTTTGGTTACTTTTTGGCGTCTGAAAAAGTGACCCGCTGTAAGAGCGGAACCGTAATCAGCAACAACCGCAGCAACGGATATGTACTCAAATCCAATCACTCAGAACGCAAACTGCTCCGATACATAAACACCAAAGCCACCGCCAGACACACCATCGCCAACATCCGACTCGCAGACAAGCCGATCGCCGGATTCCCCAACCAGCCGAAATTGTCGATCAACATCCCCATCCCCAACTGCCCGACAATCACCGCCACCGTCGCCACAGCCGTCCCGACCACCGGCACCGCGCCAACCATCACCATCATGTACACCACACCAAACAGCGCCCCGGTCAACTGCCACTTCGGCACCTCAAGCAGACTCACCGCCTGCGCCGGCTCGAAAAACAGAATCAACAACCCGGTCACCACCGCGCCCACCGCAAAGGTCAGCAGACTGCTACGCAGCACCCCCACCGTTTCACCCAAACGCCCATTGATCGCGGCCTGCACACTCAACACCGCACCGGCCAATACCACCACCACCAACAAAATCACCAGACCCATCACTCACCCCCGCGCAATCAGAACCAAAGCCACCACAATCAAGCCCAACGCCAGCCAGCGCTCGCCGTTGACCTTCTTGCGCGTCGCGCCGAACCAGCCGAAATGGTCGATCAGCACACTCTTGCCGACCTGACCGGACAAAATCGCGATCATCGTCATGGCAATGCCGATATGCGGCGTCGCCAGCGTCAACACCACCACGTAGATCGGCCCGAGAAAACCGCCGATCAACTGCCAGCGCGGCAACTGGGTCAGCGCCGGACCTTTCTGTGGGCCGGCGAACAGCAAGAGCAAAAACAGAATTGCCGAACCCACGCCGAAGATGCTCAACGTCGCCCACAAATGCCCGACCTGCTCACCCAGCGGCCCGAGCAAACCAGCCTCGACCGACAAGCCCATACCAGCGAGAATCACCAGCGGCAGCACCAGCAGACGCAACACCGATCTTTTCACCGGTGCAGCAACCACCCCTTCATCCAACGTCTGCATACATAACCTTCCACACTCAAAAACAATGGCGCGGATTATCGGCTGGCGCCGCTGTGCGATAAATGGGAGCATCCGGACAACACTTTTGCGCAACACGCACAGCGAGACACGGCATGCACGGGCTCAACGAACTCGGATTCAAAGCGTTAAGGCTGTTTGTGGCGGTCCTCGACCACGGCAGTTTTTCCGAAGTCGCCCGCCGCGAAGGGGTCGCGCCCTCCTCGATTTCGCGGCAGATCCAGTTGATGGAACAGGCGCTGAACCAGCAATTGCTCTACCGCCACACCCGCGCCGTCACGCCGACCGAAGCCGGGCGCACGCTCGGCCACCATGCGCGGTTGCTGCTGGTGCAACTGGAAGAAGCCGAGCAGGCGTTGCAGGAACAGCAAAGCGAACCCACCGGACTGGTGCGCATCAACGCCCCGGTGGTGTTCGGCCAACGCCATCTGACGCCCTGGCTGGGCGAGCTCTGCGCGCGCTATCCGAAGCTGCAACTGGATATCCAGCAAACCGACCATTACGTCGACCCGCTACAGGAAGGCGCCGACCTGCTGTTTCGCATCGGCGCGCTGCACGATTCGAGCATGCAGGCACGCATTGTGGCGCCGCACCGTTTTCAGGTCGCCGCCAGCCCGGCCTACCTCAAACGCCACGGCACGCCGCAGCACCCGAACGAACTCGCGCAACATCAGTGCCTGGCCTATAAAGGCGCGGCCGGTCAGCAGCGTTGGTTTTTCCGCCGCGACGGCGAGGACTGGACGCCATACACGGTCAGAGGCCCGATCACCGGCAACCACGCCGACACCCTGACCCAGGCCGCTCAGCAAGGCCTCGGGCTGGTGATGTTTCCGTCGTGGCTGATTGGCGAAGCGGTGCGCGAGGGCACGCTGGTGCCGGTGCTGAGGGAGTATCAGGTGTCGAACAGCCTGGAACCGCAGCAGATCGCGGTGCTGTGGCCGGGGAGCCGACGGTTGTCGGTGAAGGTGAGGACGGTGATTGATTTTTTTGTCGAGTGCTTTGGCGAGATTCCCTATTGGGACAGAGCCTGAAGATCAAGAGCCCCCTCACCCTAGCCCTCTCCCTGAGGGAGAGGGAACCGACCGAGGTGTCCCACCTACTGCATCGACCTGAAAAACCGCGTCGATTATGGATTCAAAGCAGGACTTTCAGGTCGGCGTAATCCCGCAATATTCCCCAATCGGTTCCCTCTCCCTCTGGGAGAGGGCTAGGGTGAGGGGCTTTTCAGGCCATCAGATACGGAACTGCCCGACCAGCTTGCCCAACCGCTGCCCCAGCTCCGCCAGACTGCGCGACGTTTGCGCGCCCAGTTGCGTTTCATCGGCGACGCTGTCCACCGCCACGGCAATCTGATGCACGCTGCGGTTGATCTCTTCGGCCACCGCCGTCTGCTCTTCCGCTGCGCTGGCGATCTGCGCGTTCATCGAGTTGATCGTCGCGATCAACTGCGCCATGGCGTCCAGCGATGCGCCAGCCTGATTGGCTTGCTGCGAAGTGCCGTCGCCGGCCTCGCTGGAACGGCGCATCGCTTCGACCGCCTGCTGCGTGCCGGCCTGCAAGCGGTCGATCATGCCCTGGATTTCCTGGGTGCTGATCTGCGTGCGGCTGGCCAGCGCGCGTACTTCGTCCGCAACCACCGCAAACCCGCGCCCGGCCTCACCGGCGCGCGCCGCTTCGATCGCGGCGTTGAGCGCCAGCAGGTTGGTCTGCTCGGCAATCGAACGGATCACCCCAAGCACGCCGACGATCGAACTGACGTCCTGCTGCAGGCTGTCCAGCGACACGCCGCTGTTGCGGATGTCGTCGACCAGCGCATGAATCTGTTTGATGCTGCCCGCGACCACGCGCTTGGCGCTCTGGCCTTCTTCGTCGGTCTGCTGAGCGGCGACGGCAGCGTTTTGCGCGCTCTTCGCCACTTCCTGAGCGGCGGCGGACATTTCGTTGATCGCCGTGGCGACCTGATCGGTTTCGTGGCGCTGACGCTCCATGGCCTGATCGGAACGCTGCGCCTGTTCCGAGACCTGGGTGACCAGACCGGTCAGTTGCGTGGTCATCTCGGTGATCTGCCGCACCAAGCCGTGGATCTTGTCGACGAAACGATTGAACGAGCCGGCCAGTTCGCCGAGTTCGTCCTGACTGGTGATGTTCAGGCGCCGGGTCAGGTCGCCCTCGCCCGCCGCGATGTCGTCGAGGTTGGCTTTCATCAGGGTCAGCGGGCGCAGAATGGTGTTGGCCAGCAGCATGCCCGCCGCCGCGATCACCAACAGCACCAGCACCGCAACGCCGACGATGCTCAGCACCACGCCTTGCACGCGCTCCTGCACTTGCGCCTCGACCTGCGCCACTTGCGCTTCGATGCCGTCGAGGTTGACCGAGGTGCCGACCGCCATGTCCCACTTCGGCAGGTATTCGGTGTAGCCGAGTTTCGGCACCAGCACCTTGGCGTTACCCGGCAGCGGTGAGCTGTATTGCAGATAGTGGGTGCCGTCCTTGGCCACTTTGACCAGGCCGAGGTTGACGTAGACGCCGTTCGGATCGCGGTTGTCCTTGAAGCTTTTGCCCACACCATCGGGATCGTTGGCCTTGAACAGGCGCACGGTCTCGGAGTCGTAGCCGAAGAAGTAGCCGTCCTTGCCGTAGCGGATGCCCGAGAGCAATTTGATCGCTTGCGCCCGCGCCGCGTCATCGCCCGGTGCGGCGGCGTCGTACAGCGGTTTGATCGTGGTCATGGCCACGGCGACGTAACTTTGCAGGGTGGCCTTGGCGTCGCTGAGCAGCCGCTCGCGGGTCTGTTCGACCTCCTTGCGCGCCTGTTCCTGGAGGATGAACAGCGTGGTCACGCTGATGACCAGCGCAAAGAGCAGCACCGGCAGAACGGCAAGGGACAGGACTTTAGCCTTGAGACTCAGGCGCATCGGGGGACTCACTCTTTTGATTTTGTTGGCGTGGTTAAAGGCTTTAACGGCACGCCGGGGCAAAAGTTGAGTCTTGAAACATCGCCGCCCCCCCTGTGGGAGCGAGCCTGCTCGCGAAAGCGTTGGCTCAGCAACCTGTGTGTCGACTGACACGACGCCTTCGCGAGCAGGCTCGCTCCCACATGGGGCAATTGTGGATTTTTTAGAGAACCATCGCCGCCACCCAGCCAAACACCAGCAGCGGCAGGTTGTAGTGCAGGAAGGTCGGTACGACGGTATCCCAGATGTGGTGATGCTGGCCGTCGATGTTCAGGCCCGAGGTCGGGCCGAGGGTCGAGTCCGAGGCCGGCGAACCGGCATCGCCCAGCGCACCGGCAGTGCCAACGATGCAGACGATGGCGATCGGGCTGAAGCCCAGTTGCACGCACAACGGCACGAAGATCGCTGCGAGAATCGGCACGGTGGAAAACGACGAACCGATGCCCATGGTCACCAGCAAGCCCACCAGCAGCATCAACAAAGCCCCGACGCCTTTGCTGTGATTGATCCAGGCCGCCGACGATTCGACCAGCGTCTGCACCTGCCCGGTGGCCTTCATCACTTCGGCAAAGCCTGAGGCGGCGATCATGATGAAGCCGATCATCGCCATCATTTTCATGCCTTCGGTGAACAGGTCATCGGTCTCGCGCCATTTGACGATGCCCGACACCGAGAAAATCAGGAACCCGACCAGAGCGCCGATAATCATCGAGTCCAGCAGCAACTGCACCACGAATGCCGAAGCAATGGCCACACCGGCGATCATCAGGCTCAGCGGGTTGTAGTGCACCGCCGTCTGCTCGACCTGTTCGATTTTGGCCAGGTCATAAACGCGCTTCTTGCGGTAGCTGATGAACGCGATCGCCAGTCCGAAAACCATGCCCAGCGCCGGAATGCCCATGGCGTGGGTGACATTGATGCCGCTGATGTCGACGCCGCTGCGGGCGACGTTGGCCAGCAGGATTTCGTTGAGGAAGATGTTGCCGAAACCCACCGGCAGAAACATGTACGGGGTGATCAGGCCAAAGGTCATGACGCAGGCGATCAGACGGCGATCGAGTTGCAGCTTGGTCAGTACATATAGAAGTGGTGGCACCAGCAGCGGAATGAAGGCGATGTGGATCGGCAGGATGTTCTGCGAGGCAATCGCCACCACCCACAGCAGGCCGATCAGCAGCCATTTGACGTTACCGCCGCCGGTTGCGTGCTGCCGATCCACCATCGCCAAAGCCTTGTCGGCCAGCGCATGGGCCAGGCCGGATTTGGCAATCGCCACGGCGAACGCGCCGAGCAAGGCGTACGACAACGCCACGGTCGCGCCACCGCCCAGCCCGCTGTTGAACGCCTTGAGTGTTGCGTCGATGCCCAGACCGCCGGTCAGGCCACCGACCAGCGCCCCGACGATCAGCGCGATCACCACATGCACGCGCGACAGGCTGAGGATCAGCATGACGCCGACGGCTGCTATGACTGCATTCATTTCACTACCTCAAAAAACACTGCGGGTGAAAACACACCGCCAGACAGGATGAGTCCGCCCGGGGTTGGCCGGCGGATTTGTACAGAGGGTCTTGTTAGAGGGCGCGCACTGTGCCGCAGAGTGGCGGCGCTGTCAAAGCCCTGTGGCGAGGGGATTTATCCCCGTTGGGTGGCGAAGCCGCCCCCGGCAAACTTTAAATCAACCCTGTACGCAGGTGTCACGACTGCTTCGCAGCCGAACGGGGATAAATCCCCTCGCCACAGGACTACAGGACTACCGGACCACAGGACCACAGGATCACAGGATCACAGGACTACAGGACTACAGGACCACAGGACCACAGGACCACAGGCCCCGCATGCGGCAATCGGTCATATTGCGCTCACGGCATAAAGAAAGCCGAAACGCGGCCGCTACAGTGCAAAGTCTCAGATATTTATCGGATAAGGATGTTTTCCATGTCGCTCAGACAACTTTCCATCCAGTGGAAAATCACCCTGCTCGCCGGCCTCTGCCTGGCCGGTATCGTGACCCTGTTGGTCGGTCTTTCGCTGTATCGCATGGAACACAGCTCGGCGCTGGTCAAGGCCTCGAGCATGGAGATGCTCACCGAATCGGCGCAGGCGCGGATCGAATCGCAAGGTGAAGTGCAGGCTGCCGGCATTCGTCAGCAATTCATGGACGCCTATCAGTACGGCCACGGTTTCTCGCGGCAGGTACTGTTTTTGCGTGAGCAGGCCGAGAAGCGCTTTCTCGATGCCTTCGACCTGCGCGAGGACATGACCCGTCAGGTCAAATCCGCGCTGCAAGCCAACCCGGACCTGCTCGGCCTGTCGCTGGTGTTCGAAGCCAATGCGCTGGACGGCAAGGACGAACTGTTCGCCGATCAGGCTGAACTGGGCAGCAACGACAAGGGCCGTTTTGCCCTGTACTGGTCGCAGCCGACCCCGGGCAAAGTCACCTCGATGGCGCTGCCGGAAAGCGACATGAGCGACACCAGCACCGGCCCCAGCGGTCAGGCCGCCAACGCCTGGTTCACCTGCCCGCGCACCACGCTCAAACCCTGCGTGATCGAGCCGTACTTCTATGTCATCGATGGCCAGAAAGTGCTGATGACCAGCATCGTCTTCCCGCTGCAGGTCAATGGCAAAGTCATCGCCTCGCTGTCAGTCGACATCAACCTCAATAGCCTGCAAGCGATCAGCCAGAACGCCAGCCGCAAGCTTTACGACGGTCAGACCGCCGTCAGTATTGTCAGCCCCGCCGGCCTGCTCGCCGGTTACAGCCCGGATGCCGGCAAACTCAGCCAGCGCCTGGATGCGGTGGATCAGGCCAGCGGCAGTGAGTTGCTGCGCTTGCTCGCCTCAAGCACTGGCGTGAGCAGCCTGCACAGCAACGGCCAGTTGAAAGTGCTGTCGCCGTTCCAGCCGATTCCCGACGGACCGGCATGGGGCGTGTTGCTCGATGTGCCGGAGAAAGTCCTGGTCAGCCGCGCCGAAGCGCTCAAGCAGCAACTGGATGCGAGCAATACCTCAGGCACGCTGATCGAACTGAGCCTGGGCCTGCTCGCCGCGCTGATCGGTTTGCTGCTGGTGTGGCTGATGGCGCGCAGCGTGACCAAGCCGATCCTCGGTGTGGCGCACATGCTTGAAGACATCGCCAGCGGCGAAGGCGACCTGACCCGGCGCCTGGCCTACGACAAGCAGGACGAACTGGGCCAATTGGCCGGTTGGTTCAACAAGTTCCTCGACAAGTTGCAGCCGATCATTGCCGAGGTAAAACGCTCGGTGCAGGACGCGCGCAACACTGCTGACCAGTCTTCGGCCATCGCCACCCAGACCAGCGCCGGCATGGAGCAGCAATACCGTCAGGTCGATCAGGTCGCCACCGCGTCCCACGAAATGAGCGCCACCGCCCAGGACGTCGCGCGCAGTGCCGCCCAGGCCGCCGAAGCCGCCAAGGACGCCGACCGCGCCACCCGCCAGGGTCTGACCGTGATCGACCACACCACCGCGAGCATCGACACCCTCGCCGCCGACATGAGCGCCGCGATGGTTCAGGTCGAGGGCCTGGCCGCCAACAGCGAGAAAATCGGCACGGTGCTGGAAACCATCCGCGCCATCGCCGAGCAGACCAACCTGCTCGCACTCAACGCCGCCATCGAAGCCGCCCGTGCCGGTGAAGCCGGACGCGGTTTTGCCGTGGTCGCCGATGAAGTGCGCAACCTCGCGCGCCGCACTCAGGAGTCGGTGGAGGAAACCCGCCAGGTCATCGAGCAATTGCAGAACGGCACGCAGGAAGTGGTCGGTGCGATGGGCAACAGCCATCGTCAGGCCCAGGGCAGCGTTGAGCAGGTGGGCCAGGCTGTCACGGCGTTGCGGCAGATCGGCGATGCGGTGACGGTGATCAGCGACATGAACCTGCAAATCGCCAGTGCTGCCGAAGAGCAGAGCGCAGTGGCTGAGGAGATCAACAACAACGTGGCGACGATTCGCGATGTGACGGAATCGCTGTCCGGACAGGCGAATGAATCGGCTCGGGTGAGTCAGTCGCTCAACAGCCTGGCGAATCAGCAACAGCGGTTGATGGATCAGTTTCGCGTTTGATGCACAAGTGCGGGGTGTCAGTTCCAATCCCCCCTCACCCCAGCCCTCTCCCCCCAAGGTGGGCGAGGGGGAAAGGGAGCCGATCTTCATGCCATTCAAGTCCTGAGTTCGACTCGGATTTCAAGTGGGTGAATCTCTCAAGAACAACACAATCAGTCCCCTCTCCCTCTGGGAGAGGGTTAGGGTGAGGGGCTTTTCAGGGGCTCACCGCCGAGGCAGTTCAATCACCACTTTCAACCCGCCCCACTCGCTTTCGCCCAACACCAGCAAGCCACCCCACGTTTCGACAATATCCCGCACGATCCCAAGGCCGAGCCCATGCCCGTGGGTCTGCTCATCCAGCCGCGTGCCACGGCTGAACACCTGAGTGCGCTGCTCTTCGGGAATCCCCGGGCCGTCATCTTCCACGCTCAGGGCAAAGCCGTCAGACCTTTCGATCACACTCAAGCGCACCTCGGCATCGGCCCATTTGCAGGCGTTGTCGAGCAGGTTACCGAGCAGTTCGAGCAAGTCCTCGCGGTCCCACGGCAGTTGCAAACCCGGCGGTGCGACGTAGCTCAAGGCCAGATGCTCGCCGTGAATCATGTTCAAGGTCGCCAGCAACCCTGGCAGCTCGGCATCGCAATCGAACAACGCGCCGGGCAGCGCATCCCCCGACAACCGCGCGCGATTGAGTTCGCGATTGAGGCGCTGCTGCACCTGCTCCAGTTGTTCCTTGAGGATCCTGCGCAGCTCGGGATGGTCATCGAGCTTGTCGCTGGAGGCCAGGCTGAGCAGCACCGCCAACGGGGTTTTCAGCGCGTGGCCAAGGTTGCCCAAGGCATTGCGCGAGCGCTTGAGGCTGTCTTCGGTGTGGGCGAGCAAATGGTTGATCTGCGCCACCAGCGGTTCCAGCTCCACCGGCACCTGATCGTCGAGTTGCGAGCGCTGGCCCTGCTGCAACTGAGCGATCTGCTCGCGCGCGCGTTCCAGCGGTTTAAGGGCGCGGCGTACGGTCAGGCGTTGCAGGAACAGGATCAGCAGCAACGCCGCCAGCCCCAGACCGAGGCCGATCTGGCGCATGCGCTGGAAGCTGTCGCTGACCGGCGTGTAATCCTGGGCGACGCTGATCGAGATCGACTGACCCAGGCGTCGATAGTCCGAGCGCAATATCAACAAGCGTTGCCCGTCCGGGCCAAGTTGCAGATTGCTGTGCAGCCCCGGGTGTTGCAGCAGCGGCAGTTCCTGATCCCACAGCGAGCGCGAACGCCAGTGGCTGTCGGAGAAATCGATGCGAAAGTAGTGCCCGGAAAACGGCCGCTGATAGGCCGGCGACAGATGCCGCTCATCCAGCTGCAAACCTTGCGGGCCGCGCACCAGCGCTACCAGCAGGCTTTCGCTGTCGTTGCGCAGGCCGGCTTCGAGGTAGCGCTGCAAACCGACTTCGAACAACCACAGGCTGGTTTGCGCCAGCACCAGACCGACCACTACCATCACGCTGATCAAACCCAGGCTCAGACGGCGCTGGATTGATCTCATGAAGCTTGCCCGCCGAACAGGTATCCCTGACCGCGACGGGTTTCGATCACGCTTTTGCCGAGCTTGCGCCGCAGGTGATTGACGTGGACTTCGAGGACGTTGGAGTCACGCTCGGTCTCACCGTCGTAGAGGTGTTCGGCGAGGTGGCTTTTCGAGAGGATCTGTTCGGGGTGCAGCATGAAATAGCGCAGCAGACGGAATTCAGCGGCGGTCAGCTGGATGTCGGCGCCGTCGCGAACCACGCACTGGCGGCCTTCGTCCAGATGCAGGCCGGCGGCTTGCAGGGTCGGCTGGTTGGCCTGGCCCTTGGAGCGGCGCAGCAGCGATTGAATGCGCAGGTACAGCTCCTCCGGGTGGAACGGTTTGGTCAGGTAATCGTCAGCGCCGGCCTTCAGCCCTTCGATGCGCTCGGCCCAGGAGTCACGCGCGGTAAGGATCAGCACCGGAATCGCCAGACCGGCCGCGCGCCACTGCGCCAGCACGTCCAGCCCCGGTACGCCGGGCAGGCCGAGATCGAGGATGATCAGGTCATAAGGCTCGCTGCTGCCCTGATACACCGCGTCACGACCATCGGCCAGCCAATCCACCGCGTAGCCTTGGCGCTGCAGGCCGGCGAGCAATTCGTCGGCCAGCGGTACATGGTCTTCCACCAGAAGCAAACGCATCGATCAATCTTCCTTGTCTTTGACTAACTCGCCGGTATCGGCCTTCAGGTGCAGCTCGCGCGCCACGCCTTCGACCGTCAGCAATTCGACTTCGTAAATGTACACGTCGTGTTTTTCTTCCAGCTCGACTTCCAGCAGTTTGGCGCCGGGGTAGCGATCCATGGCCTGCTGCAGCACTTGCTCCAGCGGCAGGATCACACCATCGCGACGCAGGGCCAGCGCCTCGTCCTGATCGAGGTCGCGAGCCATGGCCGTACTGCACAACAACACCAGCGCCAGCGCCGTCAGGCGGGTGGCGCGACTATTCAGCTTCATTACGTATCCTGATGATCCCTGAGCACTTCACCATCGACCGCGTTCAACTCCAGATCCCACTTCAGCCCTTTCGGGTCGCGCAGTTCGATCTGGTAAATGAACTTGCCGTACTCTTCCTCCAGCTCGGTTTCGGTGATTTCCGAACCGGGGTGTTTTTCCAGGGCGATGGCGTTGAGCTTCTCGAAGGAGACGATAGTACCAGCGTCGCGCAAACGAAGCGCTTCGTCAGGTCCGAGATCGCGCGCCAGCGCAGTGTTGGCGCCAAGGCCGAGGATCGAGGCAGTGGTCAGGGCAGTCAGGGTTTTCATGGGTGTCTCCGAATTCTTATATGTTGCTTACGGTGGGCACCATAGCGAGGTCAACTTAACTGAAACTGAATGGCCATCATTGTGCCCCATTGCTGGCAAGGTCCCCTGTGGGAGCGAGCCTGCTCGCGAAGACGAAGTGTCAGCTGCAGCGATGTTTCTGACCCGCCGCTTTCGCGAGCAGGCTCGCTCCCACACTGGTTTTGCGTCTGCCCCGTTTGTGGGACAGGCTCACTCCTACATGGGCCTGCAACATGTGCTTATAATCGCCAGCTTGCTAACGATCGAGACCGGTATGACCGCCATCCACATCAAGTTTCCCGCCCTCACCCTCAAGGCCGGCCCACGGGCCATGGCGCGGATTCGTGCGCAGGGATTGCACGCCGCTGACGTCGGCACCCTGCCCGGTGCGGCCGGTGGGCCGAAGGCGTTGGGGATTCAGGGCCTCGATCTGGCGTTGTTCGGCGAGTGGCTGCCGAGTGCGCCGCGTGAGCGTTCGCTGATCGGCGCCTCGGTGGGTTCCTGGCGCTTCGCCAGCGCCTGCCTGCCGGACGCCGCCGAAGGCATTCGCCGCCTCGGTGAGCTGTACGCCGAGCAGCATTTCAACAAAGGCGTGACCATGGCCGAGATCAGCCAGAGCTCGCAGCGCATGCTCAATGACCTGCTCGACGGCCGCGATGCGAGCATCCTCGAGAACGCCGATTACCGCTTGAACATCATGGTGGTGAAAAGCCAGGGCCGCCTCGCCGAGGACCATCGTGGGCGCCTCGGTCTGGCGCTGGGTTCGGTGATCGCCGACAACCTGCGCGGCCGTGCACGGCTGTCGCGACACTTTGAGCGGCTGATCATCCACGATCCACGCCTGGCGCCGCCGCTTGATGCCTTGACCGATTTCCCCTCGCGTTTCGTTGCCCTCAATACCGGCAACCTGCGCCAGGCCCTGCTCGCTTCCGGGTCGATTCCGATGGTGATGGAAGGCGTGCGCGACCTGCCCGGCGCCGGCGCGGGTACGTTCCGTGACGGCGGTTTGCTCGACTACCACCTCGACCTGCCCTACAGCGGCGACGGCATCGTGCTCTATCCGCACTTCACCGATCGGGTGATTCCCGGCTGGTTCGACAAGACCCTGCCATGGCGCCGCGCTTCGGTGCAGCGTCTGCAGGATGTGCTGCTGGTCGCGCCATCGAAGGAATATCTGGCGCGCCTGCCCTACGGCAAACTGCCCGATCGCAACGACTTCAAACGCTTTATGGGCGATGCGCCGAGCCGGCAGAAATACTGGCACGCGGCGATGGACGAGAGCCGGCGACTGGGTGACGAATTCCTCGAGCTGACGGCCAACGGTCGCCTCGCCGACCGCTTGCTGACCCTTTAGTCAGCACGGCCAAAGACAAGCTGATAAACTCGCCGCCTGCCCGAATCGCTGCGGCGAACGCCATCTGAACAGAGCCGAAAATACCGTGGAAATCTTCAAGGAATTTACTTTCGAATCCGCCCACCGCCTGCCGCACGTCCCGGACGGCCACAAGTGCGGCCGCCTGCACGGCCACTCATTCAAGGTCGCGCTGCACCTGAGCGGCGACCTCGATCCGCATACTGGCTGGATTCGCGATTTCTCCGAGATCAAAGCGATTTTCAAGCCGCTGTATGAGCGCCTCGACCACAACTACCTGAACGACATTCCTGGCCTGGAAAACCCGACCAGCGAAGTGCTGGCCAAATTCATCTGGAATGAGATGAAGCCATTGCTGCCGGAACTCAGCGCGATCCGCATTCATGAGACGTGCACCAGCGGCTGCATTTATCGCGGCGAATAAGCAACAGATCTCCCCGCCCCTGTGGGAGCGAACCTGCTCGCGAAAGCGTCGTTCCAGTCAATTTATTCGGTGACTGACACTCCGTATTCGCGAGCAGGCTCGCTCCCACATTGGGCTCCTGGTGCTTTCAGTGCACTGCTTTTGCGCTGAAAACCCCAGTCGCGTCTCCACATTCGGTCACTTGCGCCGCTTGGCACGACCGCTGCAACCCTTCTGCGTCTTCCCCTTCCAGCAAGGACTGCCCCATGACGCAGAACGCCTCCGGCAACGATTACCCGCTCAGTGAAGTCCCCATGCACGCGCGCAAAGGCCTGGCCTCGACGGCGATGGTGTTACTGGGCTTCACGTTTTTCACCGCGACCATGTTTGCCGGCGGCAAGCTCGGGGTTGCGTTCGGTTTCGCCGAGATGATGGCGGTGATCATCGTCGGCAACCTGCTGCTCGGTCTGTACGCGGCAGGCTTGGGTTACATCGCCTTCAAGAGCGGCCTCAATTCGGTACTGATGGGCCGCTTCTGTTTTGGCGAGGTCGGCAGCAAGCTCAGCGATCTGATTCTCGGCTTCACCCAGATTGGTTGGTACGCGTGGGGCACGGCGACGGCGGCGGTGGTGATCGGCAAGTATTTCAATCTCGATGAAAGCACCGTGCTGGTCCTGATGGTGCTGTTCGGTCTCGGCTTCTGCGCCACGGCGTACATCGGTTATCGCGGACTGGAAATTCTCTCGTACATCGCGGTGCCAGCGATGATGTTGCTGCTGATGCTGTCGATGTGGGCAGCGACCGTGAAGGTTGGCGGCTTCGAAGGCTTGCTCAGCGTGGTGCCGAGCGGTTCGCTGGACTGGTCGACAGCGATCACCCTGGTGTTCGGCACCTTCGTCAGCGGCGCAACGCAAGCCACCAACTGGACGCGATTTTCGCGCTCGGCAAAAGTCGCGGTGCTGGCCAGCCTGATCGGTTTTTTCATCGGCAACGGGCTGATGGTGCTGATCGGCGCGTACGGCGCGATCGTCTATCAACAGCCGGATGTGGTTGAAGTGCTGCTGTTGCAGGGCTTCGCCATGGCCGCGATGGCCATGCTGTTGCTGAACATCTGGAGCACTCAGGACAACACCATCTACAACTTCGCCGTGGCCGGCTGCAACCTGCTGCGCACCGGGCGGCGCAAGACCGTGACCCTCGGTGGCGCGGTGATCGGCACTCTGCTCGCCCTGCTGGGCATGTACGACATGCTGGTGCCGTATCTCATCCTGCTCGGCACGGTGATTCCGCCGATTGGCGGGGTGATCATGGCTGACTTCTTCTACCGCTGGCGCGGGCACTATCCGCGTCTGGCCGACGCACGGTTGCCAGCGTTCAACTGGCCGGGCCTCGGGGCCTACGGGGTCGGAACCGTCGCTGCGTTCAGCTCGCCCTGGGTCGCGCCGCTGGTAGGAATCGCCGCTGCCGCGCTAACGTATGTCATCGTCACCGGTGTGCTGGGCGCCCGTCGCGTCAGCGCACCACTACAAGACCTATAAAAAGGATTTGCTTGATGCACATCATCAACGCCCGCCTGCGCAACCAGGAAGGCCTGCACGAATTGCACCTCGAAGACGGCCTGATCCACAGCATCGCCCGTCAGACCGAAGCGCCGACCCTCGGCGCGGATGACCTCGATGCCGGCGGCAATCTGGTGGTGCCGCCCTTCGTCGAGCCGCACATCCACCTCGACGCCACCCTCACCGCCGGCGAGCCGCGCTGGAACATGAGCGGCACGCTGTTCGAAGGCATTGAATGCTGGGGCGAGCGCAAAGTCACCATCACCGAAGAAGACACCAAGACCCGCGCCAAGAAGACCATTCAGGCCCTGGCCGCCCACGGCATTCAGCACGTGCGCACCCACGTCGACGTCACCGACCCGCAACTCACCGCGCTCAAAGCCATGCTCGAAGTGCGTGAGGAAAGCCGTCACCTGATTGACCTGCAGATCGTCGCGTTCCCGCAGGAAGGCATCGAGTCGTTCCGCAACGGGCGCGAGCTGATGGAAGAGGCGATCCGCATGGGCGCTGACGTGGTCGGCGGCATTCCGCATTTCGAGTACACCCGCGATCAGGGCGTCAGCTCGGTGAAGTTCCTCATGGACCTGGCCGAGCGTACCGGCTGCCTGGTCGACGTGCACTGCGACGAGACTGACGATCCGCATTCACGTTTCCTCGAAGTGCTTGCCGAAGAAGCGCGCAGCCGCGACATGGGCGCCCGCGTCACCGCCAGCCACACCACGGCGATGGGTTCTTATGACAATGCCTACTGCGCCAAACTGTTCCGCCTGCTCGGCCATTCCGGCATCAGCTTTGTTTCCTGCCCGACCGAAAGCATTCATCTGCAAGGACGTTTCGACAACTTCCCGAAACGCCGGGGCGTGACCCGCGTCAACGAACTGCTCGAAGCCGGCATGAACGTGTGTTTCGGTCAGGATTCGATCGTCGACCCGTGGTATCCGCTGGGCAACGGCAACATCCTGCGCGTGCTTGAAGCGGGTTTGCACATCTGCCACATGCTCGGTTATCGCAACCTGCAAAGCGCGCTGGATCTGGTCACCGACAACAGCGCCAAAGCCATGCACCTGGGCGAGCGCTACGGCCTCGAACAGGGCCGCCCGGCGAACCTGCTGATTCTCTCGGCGGACAGCGACTACGAAGTGATCCGCAGCCAAGGCCTGCCGCTGTATTCGATTCGCGGCGGCAAGGTGTTGATGAAGCGGCAGATGCCGGTGGTGGAGTTCAGTTGAGATTGCGCTGGGGCTGATGGCCTCATCGCTGGCAAGCCAGGCTCCCACAGGTTTTGTGTTGAGCACATGATTGGGCCCTCATGCAAAACCCTGTGGGAGCCTGGCTTGCCAGCGATGGCGTCGGCCGAATCAACCCGCCAACCGCGCCGTGCCAAACAATCTGACGCGCAGCAATTCCCCTTGCGAAACCTCAAGCAAAACCGGTGCGGTGCCACCCGGCATGACCACCCGCACTTTTCCCGCCTCGACCCAACCCACCCGCCACGCGGCACACGCGACCGCACTGGCGCTGGTGCCGGATGACGCGGTTGGTCCTTCGCCACGTTCGAATACCCGGGCGAGGATTTGCTGCGGCGACGCCAGCGCGGCCCATTGCAGATTGACGCCCGCCGGGCAGGGATTGCCGGCACCGGTGGGCATGGCATAGGCAATTGCCGTCAGCCTTTCGTTCAGCAGTGATTCAAGCATCTGCTCGTTACTCGGCAACATGGCCGGATCGCTTAGCAGCGTCACGCAATGCGGATTGCCGATACGGACGAATTGGCTGTGGCTCCAGTCAGGATCGAGTTCCGCCAGGGGCTGGACATGGCTGACGTCGCGATTGTTGAACTGAACGCTTTCAACCGTATGCGCACCCACAACCTCCGGGCCAAATTTGGGCTGACCGAGGTCGAGCCAGAAACCGCGCACGCCTTCGACTTGGGCCGGTGTCACCGCGGTTTCCAGCGCTTCGCCTTTGTCGTGATGAACGCGCAGCATGGCGCCCTGCTCCGCCATCAAGCCTTGCTCGGTCAATGCCTGAGAAAAAATCGTCAGGCCGTTACCGCTGCGCTCGGCGAGACTGCCGTCGGTGTTGACGATCAGCACATCGAACGGCGCAGATGCCTGAAACGGGCCGATCAGCAGGCCGTCACTGCGGTGGGGTTTGCCGTTGGCCGGACGCTGGCCTTCCGGCCAATCGCAGCACAGGGCGATGGCAGCTTCGCTCCATTGCTGCCGAGATCCGGCGCACTCGGCGGCGCTGGCCGGCAAAGCAATCCCGACCTCGCGCAAGGCTTGGGGTGAGACCACAGCGTAGATATTGCCGCGTGCGTCGTAGAACTTCGTCATGCCTTGTTCCCGTATTCCATGCTGGCGAAAATCCAACTGTAAACCGCAAACCAGTGTGGGAGCGAGCCTGCTCGCGAAGGCGGTGCCTCAGTCGACAATTCCATATTTGACCCACCGCTTTCGCGAGCAGGCTCGCTCCCACAGGGTAGGATGTTCACCGTTATGCCCCGAAAGGCCTGAGATCGAACCTCAACGCCGTCAGAATGTCACTCGGGATGCAGTTGTTTTTTTGCCAAGGATCGATATGACCAGCCTCAACCCCCAAGACACGTTCGTCCCCGGACGTCTGCAACAGATGTCCACCCGCGTCGCTTTTTTCATCGCTGGCCTCGGCATCGCCGCCTGGGCGCCGCTGGTGCCGTATGCCAAGGCGCGGGCCGGGCTGGATGAGGGCACGCTGGGGTTATTGCTGCTGTGCCTGGGCGTAGGCTCGATTCTGGCGATGCCGCTGGCGGGGATTCTTGCCACGCGTTTTGGTTGCCGACGTGTAGCCACCGCCGGCACCTTGCTGATCTGCGCGGCGCTGCCGTTGCTGGCGACGGTGTCATCGATCCCGGCGCTGATCGCCACATTGTTCATGTTCGGTGCCGGCCTCGGCACGGTGGATTCGACGGTGAACCTGCAAGCAGTGATCGTCGAGCGCGCCAGCGGCAAGCACATGATGTCGGGTTTCCACGGCTTGTTCAGCCTCGGCGGCATCGTCGGTGCGGCGGGCGTAAGCGCCCTGCTCGGCCTCGGCCTGACACCGCTGGCGGCGATGCTGGTGGTAGTGGTTTTGCTGATCGGCGCCTTGCTCAAGTGCGTGCCGCACATGTTGCCCTACGGCAGCGAAAGCTCCGGCCCGGCGTTCGCCATTCCCCATGGCATCGTGCTGTTTATCGGCGGCATGTGCTTCATCGTTTTCCTTACCGAAGGCGCGGCGCTGGACTGGAGCGCAGTGTTCCTCGCTCAGGAACGGGGGATCGACACGGCTTATGCGGGAATGGGTTACGCAGCGTTTGCCCTGACCATGACCGTCGGCCGTCTGCTGGGTGATCGCATAGTGCGCAAGCTGGGGGCTACGCGGATCATTCTGTTCGGCGGCCTGTTGGCGGCGGCGGGACTGTTTCTCGCCACCTTCGCGCCGAGCTGGCAAGCGGCGCTGGTCGGGTATGCGCTGGTCGGCGCCGGTTGCTCGAACATCGTGCCGGTGCTGTACACGGCGGTGGGCAAGCAGACGGTGATGCCGGAGAGCATCGCGGTGCCGGCGATTACCACGCTGGGTTATGCAGGGATTCTTGCCGGGCCGGCAGTGATCGGTTTTGTCGCCCATGCCAGCAGCCTGAGTTTTGCCTTTGGACTGATGGCGGTATTGCTGGTGGCTGTGGCGATCGGCGGCAAAGTCCTCAAGGTCTGAAAGCTTCGCGAGCAGGCTCGCAGGACGTAGCCAGATCGTTCCCCACGCTCTGCGTGGGAATGCCTCAACGGACGCTCCGCGTTCGGCTTTGCAAGGGACGCGGAGCGTCCCGGGCTGCATTCCCACGCAGAGCGTGGGAACGATCAAGCCTTAGAAGCCGACGCTGGCCTGCACGAAGAACGTGCGCGGTGCGCCGACATACATCCCCGAGTTGTTGTCGCTGGAGCGGGTGAAGTATTGCTTGTCGAAGACGTTCTTCACCCCGGCGCCGAGCTTCAGGTTCGACACCTGCGGACCAAAGTCATAACCGCCGCGCACGTTCCAGGTCACGTAACCCGGGATGTCGCCGTACTGCCCGTCTGCTGTGCCTTCGGTGATGTAGTTGCCATTGAAGCTGCCATCCGCATTCACACCGGTGCCCGGCGAACGCTGTTTCGATTGGGCAAAGCCGTCGATGTTCCAGGTCCAGCGGTTGATGTCGTAACGCAAACCGACTGTCGCAACCTGCCGCGAATAGAACGGCAGATCGCGGCCCTTGAAGCCGGGGATCTCGCCTTCATAAGTGGCGCGGGTGTAGGTGAGCCCGGCGTTGGCGGTCAGGCCATCGAGGCGCGGGTCGAGTGCAGCCATGTCGTAATGCACCGAGGCTTCAATGCCCTGGTGCTTGGTCGCGCCGAGGTTGGTCCAGCCGACGTCGTTGCTGATGTATTGCAGCTCGTCATCGAAATCGATGTAGAACAGCGTCACCTCGCCGCCCCACACATCATCGTTGTAGCGCGTGCCGATCTCGTAGGTCTTGGCCTTTTCCGGCTCCAGCCCGTTGGCGGTGCTGTCACCCGAACCGCCCTGGCCGAGCTGGAAATACTGCAGGCTGCCAAACGAAGTTTCGTAGTTGGCGAACAGCTTCCAGGCATCGGACAGGTGATACATCACGCTCAGCGCTGGCAGCGGTTCGTTGCTTTCGATGCTGCGGTTTTTCTCCGGGACCGGGCGGCCAGCGGTGTCGAGCACGGCGCGATCATGCCAATCGGTGCTGATGTGTTCGAAGCGAATGCCCGGGGTGATTGTCCAGTTGCCGACGTCGATCTTGTTGTCGACATACACCGAATTGGCCTCGGTGCCACCGGTGCGATCCTGGAACACATGGCCGTCGGAAGTCGGCGTGACCACTGGCTGATTGTTGACCAGCGCCAGACGACTCGATTCTTCGTGCATGGCCTCTTTCAGATAGCGATAACCGACGCTGACTTCCTGAGTGGTCGGGCCGACATCGAACACCCGCGACACGCGCGGCTCGATGCCCAGGGTGTAATAGGAACGCGGGTACGAGCTGAGGGTGCGCTGATCGCGCGCGGCGATGGTACTGCCGCGAAAGCTGTCGGTGTAATAGGTGAGAATTTCTGCCTGGGTGCGCTCGTCGATCTGGCGGATCCACTTGAACGACACGTCTTTGCGCCGGCCTGTGAACTGGTCGTAATCACGCACCGATTCGTACGGTTTGTCGTCGTACTGACGCTGCGTCAGGCCACCCGGCATGTCGGCACTGGCGTCGTAGTAGTGGAAGTTGAGGCTGAAATCGTCCTTATCGGTCGGCGCCCAATGCGTCTTGAGCAGCACGTCGTCGATGTCATTGCCGTTGTTGCGCTCGCGATAACCGTGACCGTTGACGCCGGAGTACAGCAGCGCGACGCCCATGCCGTTGTCGGCGGTGCCGCCAAGAAATGCGGTGTCGATGTGTTTCCAGCCGCCGTACTGCGTGGTTTCCAGGGTGGTGCCGATTTCGCCGGTGGTTTTCTCCGGAATCGCGCGGGTCACGAAGTTGATCACGCCGCCGACGTTCTGCGGCCCGTAGCGCACGGAACCGGCGCCGCGCACGACGTCGATGCTGTCGAGATTGCCCGAGGAAATCGGCGCCATCGACAGTTGCGGCTGGCCGTAAGGCGCGAACGCCGCTGGTACGCCATCGATCAAAACAGTCGAGCGTGGCGACAGGCGCGAAGTCAGACCGCGCACGCCGACGTTAAGGGAAATATCACTGCCGCCGGTGCCGTTGGAGTCCTGCACCTGCACGCCAGGCACGCGCTTGAGCACGTCGCTGACGTTCATCGCGCCCTGCTCGACCATCGCTTCGCGGCGAATCACCGTGCGTGCGCCGGGGTGGTTCTGCACCACCGCAGCGTCCGCGTCACCGAGCCAGTCGCCGACCACTTTGATGTCGGTCACACCCAGTTCCAGCGGGCCGTTGCTGGCTGCGGAAGTGGCGGCCGGGGCGAGCGTCACCGAGCCTTCATTGATTTGGTAATCGAGACCGCTGCCCTGCAACAGCTGACGCAAAGCCTGCTCTGGCGAAAGGTCACCGTCGACCGCTGGCGCCTGTTTGCCGGCCACCAGCTCGGGGCTGAAAAACACCTGCAGCGAGGTTTGCTGGCCCAGTTCGCTCAAGGCCTGGCCCAGCGGTTGCGCGCGGATATGAATGGCTTCAGCGGCAAACGCCAACGGCATCGCGGCACTGACCGCGAGCGCCAAGGCCAGTGGCAACCAAGGGGATTTTTTATTGTGGGTTGTGATGTTCACGTCGTACGGAGTCCTGTGGATCGCAAGAGTGTGCGGCTGTTAATGCAAACCAGTTGCAGTTGAACAGGAAGACGATGAACGGGGAAAAAACCTGAATGCTATCTGGAAATTATTTCCTGACTGCCATCGGCAAGGGTGCGCACCGTCACCGGCAGGATGCTCGGCAAGGCTTTGAGCAAGGCGTCGGTGTCGTCGGATTTGAACACGCTGGTCAGGCGCAGGCTGGCCACATTCGGCTGGGTTACGGTCAGCGGTTTGTCGCGATAGCGCGATACTTCCACCGCTACTTCGCTGAGGCTGGCGTTGTTGAATACCAGTTTGCCGTTGCGCCATGCGGTCAGTTCCGCCGGGTTGACCGCGTAAGCCGGCAGCACTTGGCCTTGGGCATCGACCGCAGTGCCGAGGCCTGCGGTGAGGTTGATGAACTCGTTGTCCGGGGCAGCACTTCCCTGCACCTTCACCGTGCCCTGCTCCACCGCCACGCGGGTTTGCGTGGCATCGCGGCGCACATCGAAACGCGTACCGGTGACCGTGACCCTGCCGCTGCCGGCTTCGACAATAAACGGACGCGAGGCGTCGTGTTCAACGCTGAACATCGCCTCGCCCGCGCTCAATTCGATAACCCGTCGATCCTGCTCATAACGCACCTGCAAGCGGCTGCGACTGTTCAGATCGATTACAGAACCGTCCGGCAACGCCACATGCTTGCGCTCGCCCGGCGCCGTGGCGAATTCAGCGCGGTAACCGCCCGGATGATTCAGCCCGCTGAACAGGCCAAGCCCCAGCGCCACGGCCAGAACACTCGCGGCGACGGCATAACGCAGCATCGGCCGACGTTGGCGGCGAGCTGGCGGAGTTTCGGCAAGCGCCTGCAGACGCGACGTCGGCAGCAGATCAGCCGCCGCCCACAATCCTTGCAGCAACTGGAATTCTTCACGGTGCTGCGGATGCGCGTTCAGCCAGGCGTCGAAGCGCTGCCGTTGCTCGACGCTGACATTCGGCTCCTGCAATCGCACGAACCATGCCGCCGCCTCATCACGCACCGCCGCTTGCCCACAGGCGCAATCTCTCGTCTCCATCATGGAATATTCTGTCCGGCTGAGGTTGAGACCAGGCACGCCCCCTGTAGGAGCTGCCGAAGGCTGCGATCTTTTCGACGTCACACGTCATCATGACTGCAAGCCATCCAGCCGCTCACGCAGATGGCGCAGGATGCGGATCATATACTTTTCGACCATGTTCTTGGACAGCCCCAGGCGTTCGGCGATTTCTGCCTGCGTCAGGCCTTCGATCTTCTGCCAGACAAAGATCTTGCGGCAGTTGAGCGGCAGCTCGGTGAGCGCGCGTTCGATGGAATCGGCCAACTGGATCGCGTGCATGTAATGCTCCGGATCGCCCGCCGACGACGCACTGTCCTCGACCGCCTCCGACTCCAGGGCGCCCCGCCGTTCCTCCCGCCGATAACCGTCAACGGCGATATTGCGTGCGGTCTGATGCAAATACGCACGCGGCTGCTGCACCGCCGCCGAATCCGCCTCAAGCACCCGCACAAAGGTGTCGTGCGCCAGATCCTCGGCCTGCGAGCGATTGCGCAGGCGACGAGTCCAGGTGCCGATCAACTCTTCGTAATGCTCGAAAAAGCCGGATCTGCGGGAGCGCATGGGGGTGGGCGGCGTGGTGAGAAAGGGGCGTGAATAGTAATGCTTCGTATTAATACAAAGCAATGCACGCTGTGATGGTGTTCTTGATGCGCAAGGTACAAGCACCGACGACGCCGAGCTCCGATGGGCATTGAATAGGACCCTGTGGGAGCGAGCCTTCTCGCGAATGCGGTATGTCAGCAACGATGATGGTGACTGACACGTCGCCTTCGCGAGCAGGCTCGCTCCCACAAGGTAAAAGCGTGAATGTCTCAGGCCTGCGGCAGTTTGCGGAAGCCCACTGCCAGGCGATTCCAGCCGTTGATGGTGTTGATCGCCACCGTCAGGTCAACCAGTTCCTTCGGCGAAAACTGCGCAGCGACGACTTCATAGTCTTCGTCCGGCGCGTGGGTCAGGCTCAGTTGCGTCAGCGACTCGGTCCACAGCAGTGCGGCACGTTCACGCTCGCTGAAGAACGGCGCTTCCCGCCATGCTGTCACGGCGAACAGGCGGCGTGGGGTTTCGCCGTCCTTGATCGCGTCGGCGGTGTGCATGTCGATGCAGAATGCGCAGCCGTTGATCTGTGAAGAGCGCAGCTTGACCAGTTCGAGCAGGCTCTTTTCCAGCGACAGTTTCGAGACGGCATTTTCCAGCGCCATCATCGCTTTCATGGCATCGGGGGAAGCGGTGTAGAAATCGGCACGAGGTTGCATGGTGGGCTCCGGGGTAGCGATTGAATGTGTGGCTACGTTAGTCCCCGGGGGTGGTTCGGCAAATAGCCAATATTGCAGAAGAACGGTAGGCCACTTGGCGCGGCGACTGACCGCTCGTCACTCGACGGGCACCAAGGTTTCAGTGCGCAAGACCAATATCAGGTAATCCCCTTTATCAGGAGACGTACCATGATGACGCGCAAATTCACTTCGTTATTGTTGGCCGGCCTGCTCGCCACGGCATCCGCCGCCAGCTTCGCTGCCAATGACAGCACCGATGCGACGGGCACCAAGTCCGGCGGCGCCAGCAGCTCGACCATGCCGCCAGACAGCACGCCGGGCTCGCCTTCCGTTGACAGCAATTCGGGTGGAACCAATAACGGAACTGGCACAGGAACCGGGACAGGAACAGGAACTGGTTCGGGCATGGGCACTGGAACGGGCACCAATGGCGGCGCCAGCGGTTCGGGTTCCGGCGCGGGTGGCGGGACCGGTTCGGCCGGCGGCGGCACGGGTGGTGCGGGCGGTGGCACGGGCAGCTGAACGAACAAGAGCCATCCCAGATAGTCCTGCTTACATCAGGACCCAATGTGGGAGCGAACCTGCTCGCGAAAGCGGTCTGTCAGCCAACCTTGATGCAAGCTGACACACCGATTCGCGAGCAGGCTCGCTCCCACTTCTGATTTCTGTTGATTGAAAGAATCAGCGATCCGACCGCATCAGTTCGGCAAAACCTTCTTCCGGCGCATACACCGCCGCGCGATTGCGTCCGGCATTTTTCGCCTGATACAACGCCGCGTCCGCGCGCTGGATAAACACTTGCGGGCTGTCGTTGCCATGCGGAATAAACGCATAACAGCCCAGGCTCACGGTGAGATAACCGGTCGGCGAGCCGCTGTGGATGATGTGCTTGTCGATCACGCTGCGGCGAATCTGCCCGGCTATCGCCAGCGCGCCGTTGATGTCGGTGTCCGGCAGCAGCACGGCAAATTCTTCGCCGCCGTAACGCACCGCCAGATCCGACTTGCGCTGGCAGCAGGCCTTCACCACTTGCGCCACCTGCGCCAGGCATTGATCGCCGGCGACATGACCATAAGCGTCGTTGTAGCGCTTGAAGAAATCGATATCGAGCATGATCAGGCTGACCGGGCTGACCTGGCGCGCGCCACGAGCAAACTCGATGTCCAGCGAGCGCTCGAACAGGCGCCGATTGGCAAGTCCCGTGAGGCTGTCGTGGGTGGCGATCTGCTCCAGCGCCAGTTGCGCCTTGCGCAGGTTTTTCTCGATACGCTCGCCGTCGCGCACCTGATGAATGAATACCCAGCCGAACAGGCCAACCCCGAGAATCACCAGCGCGACAATCACGCTGGACTGAAAGGCGCGGTCATACCAGCCCTGCAGAATCGTGTCTTGCGACGTCGCCGCAGAGACCACCAGCGGATACGAGGCGAGCTGGCGATAGCCATACAAGCGGGTCACGCCGTCTACCACTGAATTGAGCATCGCGGTGCCAGCGTTAGCGTTCGGCAGCAGGGTTTGATAGATCTCGCCGTGGGCCACCGAGGTATTGATCAACGACTCATCAAAGGGCCGTCGCGCCAGCAAGGTGCCGTCGGTCAGCGCCAGAAACATGATGCCGCTGTCATCGAGGCTGAAGCTTTTGAAGAACTGATCAAAGTAGGACATGCGGATGCCCGCCATCAGCACGCCCTGAAAGTTGCCGAGCTGGTCGTTGACGCGTCTGGAAATCGGAATGATCCATTCGCCGTTTTCGCGGCTGCGAATCGCCGGGCCGATGTGCGCAACGGTCGACGCATTCTGCTGATGGAACTTGAAATACTCGCGATCGGCCACGCCGTTGCCACGAGGCAGATCGGCGAACGAGGTGATGATCCACTGCCCTTCGCGATCGAAGAGAAAGATGCCATGCAGCTGATCCAGTTGCTGCGCGCGACGGGTAAAGATCCGTTGCAACCGAGGTCGCTGCGCCGCTCCATAACCATCGTCCTGAATCCAGTCGACCAGGCTGGTCATCACCAGATCCGCTGCACGCACAGTGTCTTCGGCCTGCTGCGCCATGGCCCGGGTCAGGTTGCCCGAGGCCATCTTCGCCACCGCCAGATCCTGACGCCGCGACTGCTCCAATTGCAGGTACAGCAGACCGCACAGGCACAGGCTCACCGCAACGATAAACAGCACCGCCGCTTTGCGAAGCGGCAACCGTTTGAGCGTGCCGGGAGCCTGATGCGGATCGTGAATGGGGATTGGCAAAAGCATGTCCTGGGCAGGTACGACAGGGGCGCGAGCCCGAAACCCTTGTATTTGTGAGCGTAGCCCACCGGGATGTACCGGGCAAACGCCCGCCTCCCGCCCAGTTATCGGCGCGTCGCGAGTTTGGATGATCGCTTTTCGTCGATTTATTTACGATTGCTTCTTTACGGTTAATCAGTTGTGCAGGGCCAGCCGCCGCATCGCGCTGGTCAGGTGCGCGCGGGCACTTTGCGCATCGCCTTCACGCATTTGTTCATAGGCGCGCTGCGCAATCGCATGGGGCACCGGTTTCAATTCGCGCTGAGTGGCCAGTGCCAGCAGTTGCACCTGCGCGGCGCGTTCCAGGTAATACAGATCGTCCCAGGCTTCGGCAATGCTCGGCGCAGCGACAATCACACCGTGGTTTTTCAGAAAGAGAATGTCGGCATCGCCCATGACGCTGGCGATGCGGTCGCCTTCAGATGCGTCCAGCGCGAGGCCGTTGTAATCCTCGTCCACCGCTGTGCGCCCGTAAAACTTCAGCGCAGTCTGCCCCAGCCACAGCAGCGGCGGGCCTTGCAATAGGCACAACGCGGTGGCGTGCGGCATGTGCGTGTGGAACGCGACTTTTACTCGTGGCAGTTGCTTGTGCAGGCGCGCGTGGATGTAGAACGCGGTCGCTTCGGGCTCGCCTTCGCCATCGACCACGTTGCCAGCGAAGTCGCAGACCAGCAGATTCTGCGCGGTCACTTCCGAAAAAGCGTAGCCGTATGGATTGACCAGAAACAGATCATCATGCCCCGGCAGCATCGCCGAAAAATGATTGCAGATGCCCTCCTCCAGACCATGCAATGCGGCCAGTTGAAAGCACGCAGCGAGTTCGTTGCGGGCGGTGATGATCGCTTCGGTTTCCAGGTTCAGCGTCGCGGTTGGTCTGGCTTTGCCAGTGCCGCTCAAGATATGAGCCATGGCAATCCTCCTTAGGTCCAGCCGAGGGATTTGAACAGCGGCAGCACTTGATCGAGGCTGGACAGGATCGCGTCGGGGCGATAGTCGGGCAACAACTGGCGCCCGGTGCCGCGATCGATCCACACGCATCGAAAACCCATGTCCCGCGCCGCCGTGTGATCGAGCATGGGGCTGGCGCAGATGTGCACCACTTCATCCCGGGTCACGCCCAATTGCTCATGAGCGTAGTCGAACAGGCGCGGCGCCGGTTTGTAGGCACCGGCCTGTTGCGCGGTGATCACCCGGTCGATATGGCCGCCGAGTTGCGCGACGTTACCGGCGATGATGTCGTCGTCAGTGTTGGAGACAATGCACAGCTTGAAGCCCATGGCTTTGAGCTGCGCGAGGGTGTCGACCACTTCGGCAAATGGCGGCATGTTCGGGATGGCCGCCGCCAGACGCTGACTGTCCTCGGACTGGCTCGGCAAGCCCAGTTCTGCCAGCGCCAGTTGCAGGCCGAGGGTGCTGAGTTCGCGAAAGGAACGGTGCGGCGGCGTTTGTTCGAGACGGTGCTCGTGACGGTCGTAGACTTCGATCAACTTAGTGGCGTCGACGGCGTGCTCGCCCTTGTCGCTGAGCATTTTTTCGACCACGGCTTTCAGGCCTTCATCCCACTGAATCAGCGTGCCGTAGCAATCGAAGGTCAGCCAGTGCGGGCGTGGCGTGTTGTTCAAGGTCATCGGTCAATCCTCCAGAGTGAGGACTTCAGCTTATGAGCGCGCAGTGATAGTGTGAAATTAAATAAACACGCCATCGTCATTCGCAAATCCACTATCAGGAACGCCGTCATGCTGGATCTGGAATTGCTGAAAACCTTTGTCTGCGTAGTCGACGAAGGCAGCTTCACCCGCGCAGCCGAACGTGTGCACCGCACGCAATCGACGGTCAGCCAGCAGGTGCGCAAACTCGAAGATCTGGTCGGCCACCCGCTACTCCTGCGCGACCGCACCGGAGTGAACGTCGCTCTCACTGAGCACGGCGAACTGCTGATCCACTATGCGCGCCGGTTGCTGGCGCTGTCCGCCGAAGCCACGCAAGCGCTGGCCAGTGACGTCGACCTGGAAGTGCTGCGCATCGGCATGCCGGAAGACTTCGACGCCCGGCGCATGGCCCTGATCCTCGCCGGCTTCACCCGCAACCATCCGCAGGCGCGCCTGGAAACCATCAGCGGCATGAGCCTCGACCTGCGCCAACGCCTCGACGCCGGCGACATCGACATTGCCCTGATCAAACGCGAACCCGACAGCGGCCCGGCATGGGCTACCTGGCCGGAACGACTGGTATGGGTCAAAGGCACCGAATTCGACACCTCCAGCTGTGTGCTGCCGCTGGCACTGTTTCCGCAGGGCTGCCTGTACCGACAACGGGCGATTCGCCTGCTCGATGTGGCGCAGCGACCATGGCGAGTGGCGTTCGGCAGCCACAGCCTGACCGGGATTCAAGCGGCGGTAGCGTCTGGGTTAGGGATTTCGGTTTTGCCGGTTTCGGCGCTATTGCCAGAGCATGAGGTGTGTAGGGATCTGCCGGAGTTGGCGCCGACGGAACTGGCGCTGGTCAGCCGCGAGGGGGTATTGAGTGGGTTGCAGCGGGGGCTGGTGGAGTTTTTGCGTGGGGAATTGGGGGTGGATGCGGGGGGATTTGCCTGAATCCCCCGGGGATCCTTATTCGGGTTTGTTGATTTCGCGGAGCAGGTCGGCGGTGGGGATGTTCATGGTGTTTGAGTAGTAGCGTGGTTCGTATTCATATTCACATTTCAAAATCCTCAGACCAAAAAAACAGGCGCTCACGGGAGCGCCTGTTTTTCCTGGCTCATTACGGATGGCTCACCGTACCGGCGGCACCCGAATATCCCCCGCCCGACACTGCGTCTTCACCCCTTTGCCACACGCGCCGAACTGCAAATCCTTGTCCATGCACACCCGCACTTCCGACAGCTGCGGGCCGCTGCAAATCACCGCAATTCCATCCTCGGGAATACCCGGATTGGCCTTGCGAAACAGATCGACAATCTCTTGCGCTTCGAAGTAGTACGACGTCGAGCCGAACGGCTGTAACGCCTGCGGAATCTTCACCGCGCCGAGGGCCTGATCTGACTTGTCCAGATAGCCCACCGCGCCCAGACCACTGCAAGTGCCGTGCTTGGACCATTCGTGATCGAGGAGTTTTTTCGTCGGGTACATCGTCAGGCCCTTGCTGGTTTCTGCCGCCGATAGCCTGGTCAGCGGCGGGCAGGATTGCGGCCAGCCGCCCTTGGCGTATTGCGGCCACAAACCGTGCAGGACAAAACCGTAACCCTTGCCGGTGCACTGCGCATCGTCCTTGTGCGTCAGACAAAAGGTCGGCGACCAGGACAGCGCCAGCAGGTAGTAGTCGAACACCCCCGCCACCGATTCGGCCTGCGCTTTCATCGATGCCGGCTGACGCGCCGAACTCGTGCCGATGCTACCGGCCGTCAGCGCGATCAGCGCCAGAATTGTAAACAGCTTTTTCATTAACCCGTTCCTTGGGACGCCTGCGTCCGTGGTTTTCGTTGTTGGCCAGACCTGGCCAGTGCTGATTTCGACACGCTTGTATTGCAAGCGCATGACGCAAGGCAAGGCCCTGCGCCGTGCAAAGGTCTACGCTGAACAGGCAGACATCCAACAAGGGAACCGACATGAGTAAAGCAGACGAACTCGCCGCCAGACTCAAGCAGACACGGCACACCCAGGCTGATGCGGCGCTGGAAATCGATTGCTGGCCTGCTCAGGTGTACGACTTGTACCACCGCATTGAGGGCTGGCTGCAACCAGTCACCGAAGTAGGACTGAAGATTCGGCGAAATCCTACGCACGTTTGCGAAAGTTCGCCGGATGGTGAAAGCCACGACTACGCCATAGACCAGTTGGTGATCGAAGCCAACCATCACAGTTTGATGTTCGATCCGATTGCGCGGTTTACCGAGGATGGTTGCGGACGTGTCGAGATCAAGGTGCCGGGGCGCGATCAGTCGCTGCTGCGCACGGTCGACGAGCATGGCGAGAGTCACTGGTGGTTGCAGACTATCGAGACCGGCCAGGAGCTGGATGCGATTGCGCTGACGGAAAACAATCTGCTGCAAGTGGTGCAGCAAGGGCTGGGGCTGTAACCCGTCCGAGTCAACTGACAAAACTGTAATGTTTGCCTCAGCCAACTGAAAGCTGGGGCTGGCTAGTCTCTCTGTCATGAGTCAGACGGGGATTTCCAGCGCATGCCTTCCACTCCAACAAGACGTACCTTTGTCAAAGGCCTGGCCGCTGGCAGCGTGCTCGCAGGCCTCGGGCTGTGGCGTACACCGGTCTGGGCGCTGAACGGCGCCGCCCCCCTCAACGAACTGAGCGGCAACGAATTCGAGTTGTTCATCGGCGAAACTCCGGTCAATTTCACGGGTTCCGCACGCACAGCGATGACCATCAACGGCAGCCTGCCCGGCCCGCTGTTGCGCTGGCGCGAAGGCGATACCGTGACGCTGCGGGTGCGAAACCGGCTCACGGCTGACACCTCGATTCACTGGCACGGCATTCTCCTGCCGGCGAACATGGACGGCGTACCGGGCCTGAGCTTCCACGGCATTGAACCGGGCGGCGTGTATGTCTACCAATTCAAGGTCCGGCAGCACGGCACCTACTGGTATCACAGCCATTCCGGCTTACAGGAGCAGGCCGGCGTCTACGGGCCGCTGGTCATTGAGGCCAAAGAGCCGGAGCCGTTCCAGTACGATCGCGACTACGTGGTGATGCTCAGCGACTGGACCGACGAAGACCCGGCCAGCCTGATTAAGACCCTGAAAAAACAGTCCGACTACTACAACTTCCACAAACGCACCGTCGGCGATTTTATCGACGATGTCAGTGAAAAAGGCTGGGGCGCCACGGTCGCCGATCGCAAGATGTGGGCGCAAATGAACATGAATCCCACCGACATTGCCGACGTCAGTGGCGCCACGTATACCTTTTTGATCAACGGCCAGGCCCCCGATGACAACTTCACCTGGCTGTTCCGTCCCGGCGAAAAACTGCGCCTGCGCCTGATCAACGGCTCGGCCATGACCTATTTCGATGTGCGCATTCCGGGACTGAAGATGACGGTGGTGGCTGCCGATGGCCTGTACGTCAAACCGGTCAGCGTCGATGAACTGCGTATCGCAGTGGCCGAGACCTATGACGTGATCGTCGAACCTGAAAGCGAGGCCTATACCCTCTTCGCTCAAGCGATGGATCGCACTGGCTACGCCCGTGGCACTCTCGCCACACGCGCCGGCATGTCGGCAGCAGTGCCGGCGCTGGATCCGCGTCCGTTGGTGAGCATGGACGACATGGGCATGGGCGGCATGGATCACGGCAGCATGGACATGAGCGCCATGGATCACTCCAGCATGGGCCCGATGCAAGCCCATCCCGACAGTGAAAACAACAATCCGCTGGTGGACATGCAGGCCATGATCACCGCGCCAAAGCTTGACGATCCGGGCCTTGGCCTGCGCAACAACGGCCGCCGAGTGCTGACCTACGCCGACCTGCGCAGCACCTTCGAGGACCCGGACGGCCGCGATCCGGGCCGCACGATAGAGCTGCACCTGACCGGCCACATGGAGAAATTCGCCTGGTCGTTCAACGGCATCAAATTCTCCGATGCCGAGCCTTTACGGCTGAAATACGGCGAGCGCATCCGCCTGGTGCTGGTCAACGACACCATGATGACCCACCCGATCCACCTTCACGGGATGTGGAGCGATCTGGAAGACGAAAACGGCAACTTTCAGGTGCGCAAACACACCATCGACATGCCGCCCGGCAGCCGCCGCAGCTATCGCGTCACCGCCGACGCCCTCGGCCGCTGGGCCTATCACTGTCATCTGCTTTATCACATGGAAACGGGCATGTTCCGCGAAGTGCGGGTGGAAGAATGAAGAGGCCGATCATGACTCGACTCAGCGTGTTTCCGCTGCTGCTAGCCGGCACCTCCGCCATGGCCGCCGACGCCATGCACGGCATGGACCACAGCCAGATGCCCGGGATGGATCATTCGGCAATGCAAAGCATGGACGACGGCATGATGCAGCCCGCCGCGCCGAGCGAAAGCCGCACGCCAATTCCGCCCGTGACCGACGCCGACCGCGCTGCGGTGTTCACCAGCCCCGGCGGTCATCAGGTGCATGACAGCGTTATAAACAGTTACTTTCTTGCCGACAAACTCGAATGGCAGAACGCCGATGACGGCAGCGCTTTGGCCTGGGACCTGTCCGGCTGGATCGGCGGGGATACCGATCGGCTGTGGCTGCGCTCTGAAGGCGAGCGCAATAACGGCAAGACCGAAGACGCGGAAATTCAAGCGCTATGGGGCCATGCCATTTCGCCGTGGTGGGACGTGGTCAGCGGCGTGCGTCAGGACTTCATACCCGGCGCACCGCAAACCTGGGCCGCGTTCGGCGTGCAAGGCATGGCGCTGTACAACTTCGAGGCCGAAGCCACGGCTTTCCTTGGCGAGGGCGGCCAGAGCGCGGTACGTCTGGAGGGCGACTACGACATCCTGCTGACCAATCGACTGATCCTGCAGCCGACCGCTGAACTGAATATCTACGGTAAGAACGATCCGCAGCGAGGCATCGGCTCAGGGTTGTCCAATACCGAGGCGGGCCTGCGGTTGCGCTATGAAATCCGCCGCGAATTCGCGCCTTATATCGGCGTGACGTGGAATCGCACTTACGGCAACACCGCCGACTACGCCCGCGAAGAAGACGAGGATCGCAGTGAGGCGCGCCTCGTCCTAGGCGTCAGGCTGTGGTTCTGAATTCTTCTACAAAAACAAACCGGAGACCTTGCATGCGCACATTAACCCTGCCCCTGATATTCGCCAGCGGATTGCTCCTGAGCACCCTCGCCCAGGCCCACCCGAAACTGCTTTCGTCAACGCCAGCCGAAGGCGCGGAAGGCGCCGCGCCGGGCAGGATCGAGCTGCACTTTTCCGAGAACCTGGTCACGCAATTTTCCGGGGCCAAACTGGTAATGACCGAAATGGGTGGCATGGCTCACTCGCCGATGCCGATGAAAGCCAAAGTCAGCGCCAGCAGCGATCCGAAAACCATGCTGATCACCCCGCTCGCCCCGCTGCCTGCCGGCACCTATCAGGTGCAGTGGCGCGCGGTGTCCGCCGACACGCACCCGATCACCGGTAACGTCACGTTCAAAGTGAAGTGAACAATGGCGGACCTGCTCAACATCATCCTGCGGTTCGCCTTGTATATCGATTTGCTGCTGGTGTTCGGGCTGGCGTTATTTGGCTTGTACAGCTTCAACACGTTGCTACGGTCCCGTCCGTTGTTGCGGGGCATGGCAGTGACAGGGGCATTGCTGTCAGTGGCCGGGCTGGTGCTGATGACCCGCGCCATGAGTGGCGAAACACAGCTCGCGGCGTTGTGGCCGCACCTGCAGATGATGGTGTTGGAAACGGACGTCGGCCTGGCGTGGGCACTGCGGATGACAGCACTGGCCATCGTGGTGATCCGACCGGGTCTGTGGCCAGCGTCGTTGGCAGGCGCCATTGCCCTCGCTTCGCTGGCATGGAGCGGGCATGGCGCAATGGACGAAGGATGGCTGCGGTTCTGGCACTTTCTCAGCGACATCTTGCACCTGCTTGCGGCGGGAGCGTGGTTGGGTGCCTTGCTGGCGCTGGTGTTGATGGTGAGCGGGCGGATCGGTGACACACGCCTTCGCTTGATAGCCGATGCAGTGAAACGCTTCGAATGGGTGGGCGCGCTGATCGTGCTGACGGTGTCGGTCACCGGCGTGATGAATTATCTTTTCATCGTCGGCCCAAGGTTCGACGGAGTGCTGTTCGGCACTTACGGGCTGCTGCTGGCGATCAAGGTGCTGGCGTTCGCCGTGATGCTGGTGCTGGCTGCGTTGAACCGCTTTCATCTTGGACCGTCACTGCAACGATCGCTGCGCGACGGCCAGCACCTCATCGCCGCGAAAGCGCTGCGGCGCAGTGTCGTAATGGAGTTGGCCCTTGCCCTGTTGATCGTGGCGCTGGTGGCGTGGCTCGGCACATTGAGTCCGGACCCGGGATGACACCCGTGGAAGGCTTTCACTACACTGGGCCACCTTCCCTTTCAGAAGCCCGATCTCAATGACAACACTAAAAAGCACGATGATCCTCGGCGGCCTGCTGACCCTGGCGACTGGCGCTCACGCCGACCCGGCCTCGTCCCACCTCGACAGCATTCAGCAACAAGGCCAGTTGCGCGTCTGCACCACCGGCGACTACAAGCCCTACACCTTCAAGCGCAGCGACGGCGACTTCGAAGGCATTGACATCAGCATGGCCCGCTCCCTGGCCGACAGTCTCGGCGTCAAGGTGCAATGGGTGCAGACCACCTGGAAAAACCTGATGCCCGACATGCAGGCCGGCAAATGCGACATTGGCATGGGGGGCATCTCGGTCACATTGGAACGGCAGAAAAAAGCCTACTTCAGCAACACCCTCGATACCGACGGCAAAATCCCGCTGGTGCGCTGCGCCGACCAGTCCAAATACCAGACCATCGACCAGATCAACCAGCCCAACGTGCGCTTGGTGGAACCTGCCGGCGGCACCAACGAAGCCTTCGTCCACGCCTTCCTGCCCAAGGCGCAACTGGCCCTGCACGACAACGTGACGATCTTCCAGCAACTTCTCGACAACAAGGCCGACGTGATGATCACCGACGCCTCGGAAGCGCTGTATCAGCAGAAACTCAAACCCGGTTTGTGCGCGGTGAATCCGCATCAATACATGCAATACGGCGAGAAGGCTTATCTGCTGCCGCGCGATGACATCAGTTGGAAACTGTATGTCGATCAGTGGCTGCATTTGAGCAAGGTCACTGGCAAGTATCAGCAGACGTTGAGTGAGTGGATTGCGGTGCCGCAGTAAGCCACGGAACCCGGCCGACGCGCGCATTGAGGGAACGGTTCGCTCAATGCACGCGTTGGAAAAAAATGGCAGCCGTTATTCAAACAGCACACGGTTGCTACACTGAAATCACAGCGACACGTTCGCTTCCGCCGCGATGCATACCGCACATCCACCGCTACTGCGCTTGAGGCGTCCCATGAATGTCGACTGGCTCAATTTCACGCCTTGGTCTTCCCTTGCCGGCGGCGCGCTGATCGGCCTGGCCGCGAGTCTGTTCGTGGTCGGCAATGGGCGTATTGCCGGCATCAGCGGCCTGATCGGCAGCCTGCTGCAACGCAACCGTGAAGGCGCCAGCGAGAAAGCCCTGTTCATCCTTGGCCTGCTGGTCGCGCCACTGCTGTGGGGATTGTTCAAGGCGTTACCGCCGATCGAGTTCCAGAGCGACTGGTCAGGGCTGATTCTCGCAGGGTTATTCGTAGGGCTTGGCACACGCTACGGCTCAGGTTGCACCAGCGGCCATGGCGTTTGCGGCATATCGCGCCTTTCGCCACGTTCGATGCTCGCCACTGCCTGCTTTATGCTCAGCGGGTTCTTCACCGTATTTGTCCTGCGCCATCTGACGGGAGTTTGAACGTGCTCAAACTCAATGCATTCCTGGCCGGCCTGCTGTTCGGCGTCGGATTACTTCTGGCGGGCATGGCCAATCCGACGAAAGTCCTGGCGTTCCTCGACGTGGCCGGGGCCTGGGATCCCTCGCTGGCATTGGTCATGGTGGGCGCCATTGCCATCGCTATCGGCCCGCTGACCTGGGCACGCCGGCAACGCAAATCGGTACTGGGCAACCCCATGCAACTACCCGTCCGAAAAGAGCTGGACCGACGTCTGGTTGGTGGCAGCCTGCTGTTTGGGGTCGGTTGGGGAATAGCCGGCATCTGCCCTGGCCCGGCAGTGACCATCCTGTTGACGGGCCACTGGCAGGCAATCGTTTTCGTATTGGCGATGCTGGCAGGCATGGGGCTATTTACGCTGCTGGAAACCCGACGCAACCCGTGACCGCAGAACAACCGGCATTCAGGCGCAGGGCATCCACGGCAGCCAGTGTTGGTGGTGATCAATGTTTTGCACAAGATCGCGGATTGGATGATCTCCCCTGCCACGCACTCGTCGAGATCTGCGCCAATGATTTGAAGGCGGGCCTGGCGAACCAGTAGCCCTGCATCAGATAGATGCCGCAATCGGCGAGAAAGTCTCTTTCCTCGGCCTCTTCTATGCCCTCGGCGATCACTTCCACGCCCAACTCTCTACACATGTTCACCACGTTGCGCACGATCGTCTGGCGTACGCGGTCACGGTGAATATTGCGGATCAGCGCCATATCCAGCTTGATCAGGTCCGGTTGAAAATCCGCCAACAAATTAAGGCCGGAATAGCCTGCGCCAAAGTCGTCGATGGCCGTCTTGAAACCAAACTCACGATACTCACGCAAGATATTCATCAAGTGTTTGTTGCTTTCAACGTGCTCGCCTTCCACAGCCTCGAAGATCAGCCGCTCCAGCGGAAAGCCGTATGTGCGCGCCGCCTCCAGCGTGCTGCGAATACACATCTCCGGCCGGTAAACGGCATTCGGCAGAAAGTTGATCGACAGGTACTGCGTCATGCCCAAGTCAGCCGCCGTGGAAATCGCCCGCACTCGACACAGTTGATCGAATCGGTAACGGTTCTGATCGTCCACCTGCTCGAGGACAGACAAGGCGCCTTCGCCGTTCACGCCGCGAACCAACGCTTCATGGGCAAACGTCGTTTGATCGCGCAGGTCCACAATGGGCTGGAAAGCGAAGGCGAAATCCATCTCTGGCACACCTTTGTTTCTACAGCCCTGGCAGCCACCGGGAGACACTATTGATTTTGGAAAGTCGGTCATGAACCACCTGATGACGGCGTGCAACCTTCCATGGCGATAAATAAAACAGCTGCTGGCCTTAGTTATCTGCAAACAAGGCAATAACTGTAGCCCTGCGGCGCCTGAATAGTTGAAGGCACCGCGTGCGCCAAGTTGAAAAGATCAGGTGCGGAAATGCGCGGTCATTCGCTGCAGGTCCTGCCCCAGGGACGCCAATTCGATCGTCGCCGCCGCACTTTCTTCGCTGGCGACAGCCGACTGGTCAGCCACATCACGCACACTGACAATGCTGCGGTTGATTTCGTCGGCCACGGCACTTTGCTGCTCGGCGGCGGCCGAGATCTGCTGACTCATCTCCTGGATCGTACCGATGGACTGATTGATCTCGGTAATCGCCAATTCGGCCTTCTGCGCCAGTACCACCGTATCGAGGGTGCGCTCGCGGCTTGAGGTCATCAGCGTCGCAGCCGCTTGCGTGCCTTGTTGCAGGGTGACGATCAACGCTTCGATTTCCTTGGTCGAGTCCTGCGTGCGCTGTGCCAGCGAGCGCACTTCGTCTGCCACCACAGCAAAACCACGACCCTGCTCACCCGCCCGCGCGGCTTCGATAGCGGCGTTCAACGCGAGCAGATTGGTCTGCTCGGCGACGGCTTTGATCACATCGATGACTTTGCCGATCTGCTCGCTGTCCTGAGTCAGCACATTCATCGCACCGCCCAACTCTTCAATGGCCATGGCAAGTTCGCTGATCTGCACCGTCGCCTGCTTCACCACCGTGCTGCCATGGCGCGCCTGCTGATCGGCGAGGGTCGCGGCAGCTGAGGCATCGGTGGTGTTACGCGCAACTTCCTGCACCGTCGAAGCCATTTCGTGCATCGCCGTGGCGACCTGATCGATCTCGCTCTTTTGCTGACGCACACCCGCGCTGGTCTGCTCGCTCATGGCCGAGAGCTTTTCCGCAGAGGTGGAAATCTGCGTGACGCCATTGCCGATACCTTGCACCAGCGTGTTCAGGTTCTGCGCCATCTCCTGCATCGCATTTTGCAGATCGCCCAACTCATCTTTGCGCGCAGACCTGGCCTGTACCGTCAGGTCGCCTTTGGCAATGCGTCGTGCCAGATCAACCGTCAGCGCCAGCGGCGCAGTGATCTGGCGCGAGATGACCACCGAAGCCAACAGCCCGATCACTAGCGCCAGCGCAGTCAATACCGCCATCTGAATAAAAGCCGAATGCTGATCCTCATGTGCAAGGCGCTGCTGGGTGTCCATCAGGCCACTCATGATCTTGTCCATCGCCTTGCTTTCCTGGTCGACCTGCTCGCGCATGTTCTGCTTCTGCTCAAACAGCCCGGCCACTTCCACCAATACTTCGCGATAACGCCGCATGCCGGAGTGGGCTTCTTCCAGTTGGCTCGACAGCGCCGTCGGCAGGCTGGTGCGCGCCTTGCTGATATCACTCAAGAAGCTATCGATGGTTTCCATCAGCAGTTTTTTGTTCACGTCGTTGGGCACCGCGATGTAACGACGCAACATCAGGCGAAACGTGGTCATGCCATTGCGCAAATCGGCCACCGTGCGCAGCTCCCGAACGCGTTCACCATCGGCAGACGCCAAGGCACTGGTCGTGGTGCCTTCAAGCATGCCGGCAAAAGTTTGCGCGTACTTGTCCGACAGCGCCGTCAGCGGTTTCAGCGCATCGGTGGTCGATTGATCGGCAGCGATCAGCCGTTTGACCTTCTGGTCGTAGGCAACAATCGTGGTTTGCAAAGCCTTCAAGGCTTGCTGGTTTTCAGCGCGAGTCAAGGTGTCCAGCGCCTTGCTCACAAGGCCCTGCAAGACATTCAACTGCGCGTTATAGGACTCGGCGAAGGCTGCGTCAGCGGCGGCTTCGTACTGTTTCTCGGACAGACGCATATTTTGCGTAGCGTCATTCAACGTGCCGATCAGACGCGTCGTACTCAAGCGATCAACCAGCACGCTGTTGCTGTTATAGCCAATGAAGGCAACCGCCAAAACGGCCAGCAGAAGAATGCCGAAGCCGGTTCCCAGCTTGCGGGAAACTTTGATGTCACCGAGGAAATTCGACGCTACTGCCATATTCAGCCTCAAACGTCCTGACGCGAAACGCCAGGCACAAAAAAATTGATCTCCGGTAACCAAAGTCACCGTCCAGACATTCGGGGGGTCGTCATCCAGGGCGTAATACGGGACGCTCCAGCTGTCCCGGAAATGCAAATGCCGATGCTGTGGACGCGTCGATAAATCCGCGATGCGAGCACCGGCAGACAAACCCTTCACGTCGCAAACAGAGCATTTGCACGCTGGATTTATCGTTTCAGCAAAGGTGTCTGGAGGGATGCTATTAATTTTGCGAAAACTTGTACAACTTTATATTTTTGTATAATCGTTGAACTTTTTGAGCGACGTGATGACGCATTGCCATCATGATTTGTGGCACATCGCTATCGGCGTGAAACGGGGGCTGAAAATGTGCATTCAAACGCTTGGCGACTCAATCCTTTACCAGGTGGGAATGGCAATACGCCTACCGGTCGTGGCCTCGCGCAAGCACGGGACTCAATAGAGGCAATCCCCATCTGACGCCGGAGCACCTGCTCGATGAAGTTGCTGGAGCTATCAAGATCCTCTGCCAGCAATCCAGATCGCGTAGTCCGTTTCCGGGGCGAAAATGTGGCTGTCTTGGTAGACTTGCACTCCATTCCGCCGGATGCGGTGTAGCGCATGCTGCCATCCGCCAGTTTTCATGTCCTGACAGCTGCCATAAACGAAAGTGGTACGCGTCGGTTTTGAAGTGGTACATCGTACCACCGAGACCTGAAAAACGCCTGAAAACGCCCAAAAACACGCCGAATACACGTTGAGTAAAATGGTACAGAATCAGAGCTTTAGCCCAGTAAAACCAAGGCCTACGCTGTCTCGGCGGTTTAGTGTCGCACCCATGATGGATTGGACGGACCGCCACTGCCGGTACTTCCTACGCCTCCTGTCGAAGAACGCCCTGCTCTACACCGAAATGGTCACCACCGGCGCGCTGCTCAACGGCGATCACGAGCGTTTCCTCCGCCACAACGAAGCCGAGCACCCGCTCGCCTTGCAGCTCGGCGGTAGTGTTCCGTTGGATCTCGCCGCCTGCGCGCGCATGGCCGAGGAACACGGCTACGACGAGGTGAACCTGAACGTCGGCTGCCCGAGTGATCGTGTGCAAAACAACATGATCGGCGCGTGCCTGATGGGGCATCCGCAGTTGGTGGCCGATTGTGTGAAGGCGATGCGCGATGCGGTGTCGATTCCGGTGACGGTGAAGCACCGGATCGGCATCAACGGGCGCGACAGTTATGCCGAGCTGTGCGATTTCGTCGGTACTGTGCGGGATGCCGGCTGCACGAGTTTTACCGTGCATGCGCGGATTGCGATTCTGGAGGGGTTGTCGCCGAAGGAGAATCGCGACATTCCGCCGTTGCGCTATGACGTCGCGGCGCAGTTGAAGGCGGATTTTCCGGAGCTGGAGATTGTGCTGAATGGCGGGATCAAGACCATGGAGGCCTGCCATGAGCATCTGCAGACGTTCGATGGCGTGATGTTGGGGCGTGAGGCTTATCACAATCCGTATTTGCTGGCGGAGGTCGATCAGCAACTGTTCGGCAGTACCGCGCCGGTGATCAGTCGGGCTGAGGCGTTGGCGCAGTTGCGGCCGTATATCGCCGAGCATTTGCTGGCCGGTGGTGCGATGCATCACATCACTCGGCATGTGCTGGGCCTGGGCACAGGGTTCCCCGGGGCGCGCAAGTTTCGTCAGTTGTTGTCGGTGGATATTCACAAGGCCAAGGATCCGCTGGCGTTGCTGGATCAGGCGGCTGAGTTGCTTGAAGGTCGTTGATTGATGGATTGAGCGTGCGGGCGACGCATGAGCGTTGCCCGCTGTTTTGATGTACTGACAGGATGTCTTTCGTTTATGCCCGCGTTTACTTGTTCAGGTTTCAAGCGTTTCACCCTCCTCGCTTTGTTCAGCTTCACCTCCAACGTTTATGCGCACTGCGATGGCTTTTGCATGGGCCGTACCGATACGCCGTGGGAGGTGACGCAGTTTTCCGGCTTCACTTTGGTGTCTTTGATCCTCGCACCTATTTCGTCTAGCCAGGAAACCACCGACAGTCACAAGCGTGTTTACTCCGCCGAGGAGCAAGAAGACGCGCGACTCTATCTGGCCAGCGACGGCATGCTGCAAGCCGCGTATTTCACCTCGGCCTTGCAGCGCTATCGCCAGGAGTCGGCGGATTCGGGGTTAAATGATCTCGCCGTGGCGGCGTTGATCAGCGCTCAGTGATCAGGCGGCCGCTGCGGCGGTCCAGTTCACCCAGCCGAACAGCCAAGTCGCCAGAATCAACAAACCAAACGCGATCCGATACCACGCGAACGCGGCATAGCTGTGGTTGGCGATAAATTTCAGCAGGCCACGCACGGCGATCATGGCGAAGATGAATGCGGTGACGAAGCCGAGGGCGAAGACAGGCAGGTCGTTGGGTTGGAACAGGTCGCGGTATTTGTAGCCGGAGTACACGGCAGCGCCAACCATGGTCGGCATGGCGAGGAAGAACGAGAACTCGGTGGCGGCTTTGCGCGAGAGGCCGAAGAGCAGACCGCCGATGATGGTCGAGCCGGAGCGTGAGGTGCCGGGAATCATCGCCAGGCACTGTACGAAACCGACCTTCAACGCGTGAGACCAGCGCATGTCGTCGACATGTTCGACGCTGACTACATGGCTGCGCTGTTCGGCCCACAACATGACGATGCCGCCAACAACCAGGGCCACCGCAACGGTGATCGGGTTGAACAGGTATTCATGAATCGCGTCGGCGAATAACACGCCGAGGATAACGGCCGGGAAAAACGCGATCAGCAGATTAAGGGTGAAACGTTGCGCGTTGCGCTCGGTGGGCAGGCCTTTGACGATTTCGAAGATCTTCGGACGAAACTCCCAGACCACCGCAAGAATGGCCCCCAGTTGAATAATGATGTTGAACGCCATGGCGCGTTCGCCGCCAAACTCGAGCAGGTCGGCGACAATAATCTGGTGGCCGGTACTCGAGATGGGCAAGAACTCGGTCAGGCCTTCAACCGCGCCTAATATCAATACCTGGAAAAGGGTCCAGAAATCCATTAATCCTCCGTCAGAGCACTCAGGGTGAGCGACCGGTTCAATAACACTCAGGGGTTGAGTATCTGAAGTAATGCATACAGCGATTCGCCGATCCGGAAGAATAGGGTTTATGCAGAGTTAGACTCAAGAGCTGTTAGTAATCGTCGGCCGACGAACTAAACGGAAAAAATTTACATCTATTACAACAAATATTTCAGTTCAGATATGAAGTGTGATCAACTTCACACATTGTTGACATGGCCAATCAGTGGCAAAAGGACATAGACAACGCCATCGTCACAAGCTCAAAATAGTGGCACCATTGCATATAGCCATCACTTATCCATTAGTTCACAAGCCCGAGAAAATCAACTAAAAGCCTGAAAAGCTTAGTTATTGTTAGAAAACTCGGGAAACACGTCTAAAATCCGCGCAAATGTTACCAATTGTCAGTCACAGATGAGAACCGGTGCTTTAACATCCCGATGTCAGCACCTAATTCGAGTCAACGCATGATGCTCTCAGGGAACTTGGCGACGAGAAGTCCGCGCCCGACAAATGATGAATCCGGTGTTCTTGCGCTGGGTCGTACACTGGGTGTGGCTGATCATTTGAGATCGCTGATCGCAAAGCACGTGCAGCCCGATATGACTCTGGAAACAGGTGCTTTCACTAGTTCATATAAGCAGCACGGTTACATCGGTTCCTACCGCGCCATTTTCGTCATCATCGATAATCCACAAGCTATCGAAGAAAATCTGGTCCTGGTGCAGAACCTGCGCGATGACAACTTGAAGCCACTTATTTGCGCAATTGTCACCGGCCGCGGTGCCGTCAACAAGATCAAATATTTCCTCGCCGGGGCGGATGCCTGTATCAAGCTCAACACATTGAGCGATGACAGCGAAGACTTGCTCGCGGAGTTCTTCAACAGCGAAGACTGGCAACGAGATATCAATCTCACGCTTGATCCGACGCGAATCTGCCTGATGGACAGTCGGCGCAAACTGGATATCTCTTTCGCTGAAATGAAGATCCTCGAGGCCTTTGCGCACACCGGCAATCACATTCTGAGTCATGATGAAATCGCCAGCATCATGGGCCTCAACAGCAATTTCTACGATCCTCGGGCACTGGAAAAATCAATCAGTCGCTTGCGTGGAAAAATCAAGGACATGTATGGTACAAACGCGATTCAGAGCATCCGCGGCTACGGCTATCGCCTGATGCGGGGCCTGATATCGACTGCCTGAGTCTCGGGCAGTCTTCCCTTTTGCATACGTACGAAGGATCGTCTGATGCAGCCATATCGTTTCAATTGCGCCTCATACTTATTAAAACTCAAGCACTTGAATGAGCACGGCATCACGCCACATAACAATAAAACTCCATAACATAGCAGCAGATCGAGTGGAATTTATCGATGGCCATTTTCGGCCAGAACCCTGCCTACGATTACTTCCGAGGAAGTCATTGCTCGCCTGCCGATTTATCTTTTAGCCAATTTTGGTGTGTATTTAGGAGAGAGACATGGAAACGAGTACAACCCTCCCCAGAAAATATTTTGTTGTTGTGACGCACAGCACAACGTCGCAACGTGAACTGGAAAGTATCTTGTCCAGTGAGCGTTTCAATTCGTTTGGCACGTCGCAGGCACAAATGTTTGTTGAAGGTGTTGCTTCGCCCTCTTCCGCCCCGATGGTCATGGAATTCAGTTACCCGAGCCTAAGTCGAAAGAACGTTGCGCGCAGTATCGAACATGATACTCAACGCATACTGGCCACTCTTGAAAATGAATGGCGAGCCGCGCAAACAGACAATCCGTTTCAAAGCTTCCCGACCCGCAGTGCAGAACGCGCTCATATCTCCAATGTCAGCGACAGCACTGAGCCTTGCAGCGATACTTGGCATCTCGACGATGAACAAGGCGTGTTGCTCAAGGACAATGTTGCGATCAGCCTGACTGGCCTGGAAACCGCTCTGGTCAGGAAAATGCTGAGCCATGAAGAGCGCGTGGTCAGTCGTGATGACCTGATCATCAGCATTGGTCGGGAACCCGAGCAATACCGTGGCCTGGAAATGTGCCTGAGCCGATTGCAGGACAAGTTCAAGAGTGCGAGTAATGGCGAGCGATTGTTCCGAGCCGTAAGAAATCGCGGATATTGCCTGATCCAGGAAGTCGTAGCGTAATCACCGGCGCCACTAAAACCGAGACAAACAGATATAAAGTGCGACTACAACAACAAGAAGAGCACTCTGTCTGGTTTTCCCTCCCTGATTCAATAAAAGCTTCCCTGCCTCCACCCTGCAACAGTAACAAATACCCCCTCGCCTTTTCATCCCCCGCTCTACGACCTTTTCTAACAGCCATCTATTTAATTATTAAAAAGTTGGCACTGTGCCATCTTGTTAGAACTCGTCAGACACCATTCCCGGCAATAACTTAGTCTATTGGCTGACGACAGTTCGGCTCTCGATGTTGTTACCTCAAGACACTCGCTAAAACAAAAACAATAAGTCTGCATAACAACTCGGCTTTCAACTGTTGAAACCTGAATGGACGTCTTTTGGGGATATCGTATGGATCTTTCTCTCAGTATTAATCGAAGCACGGGCCTCAAGGGACTGACCTTTTGGGGCCAATGGGCGCTGGCACAGGCTTTCGTTGTGACGCTGCTGTTCATTCTCGCTGAACAGCACACCGGCACCGTCGCGTTCTACTACCGAATGTGCGCCACCCTCGCCGTCCTGGCTTCGGTGCCGGCTTACACATTCAGCGGCGTTTATCGCAAACGCGACAACTACCTGACCGGCCTCGGCCGCTTGTTCATGGGCTGGTCGATGACCATGGCCGCGCTGGCGTGCATCGCGTTTGTCTGCCAGGCCGATGAGCTGTTTTCCCGTCAGGTGATTCTGAGCTGGGCGGTGTACGGCTTCCTCGGTCAGGCGTTTCTCTACGCGCCGCTGCATGCATTTTCCAAGTTCTACCAGCGTTCGCGTAAAAGCGAACACCGGACGCTGATTGTCGGCACTGGCGAACTGGCGCTGGGCCTGGCGAAGAAACTCAGCCAACTGGAAAACCTGCCGCTGATCGGGCTGGTCAGCAACGGAGACAAGCCCGCTCTCGGCTCCGATGCACCGCGTGTCGTTGGTGCTCAGGACGAGTTGCTTGAGCTGATCGAAGCCCACGACATCCGTCGTTTGTACATCACCCTGCCCCTGTGCGAAGCCGCGAAGATCGAAGCGATGTATGTCGATTTGCTCGGCGCCAACGTCGATGTGGTGTGGGTGCCGGACTTGAACAGCCTGACCCTGCTCAACCACTCGGTGAAAGTCGTGGACGGCCTGCCGGCGATTTACCTGAACGAAAGCCCGCTGACCAGCCGCCCGACCGCTGCCCTGAGCAAGAGTCTGGTTGAGAAAACCGTGGCATTCCTGGCAATCATCGCCCTCAGTCCGCTGCTGTTGATCATCGCTCTGGCGGTGAAAATCAACTCGCCCGGCCCGGTGTTTTTCAAGCAGGACCGCCATGGCTGGAACGGCAAGGTGATCAAGGTCTGGAAATTCCGCTCGATGCGTGTCCACGATGACCGCGAAGTAAAACAGGCCAGCCGCAATGACTCGCGGATCACCGCAGTAGGCCGTTTTATTCGCCGCACTTCGCTGGATGAGTTGCCGCAACTGTTCAACGTGTTGCAGGGGCATATGGCGCTGGTAGGTCCACGGCCACATGCGGTGGCGCACAACAATTACTACTCGGGCAAGATCCTCGCTTACATGGCGCGTCACCGAATCAAACCGGGGATCACGGGCCTGGCACAGATCAGCGGCTGCCGGGGTGAGACCGACACCATCGACAAGATGCAGAAGCGTGTCGAGATCGACCTGCAGTACATCAACAGCTGGTCGTTGTGGCTGGATCTGAAGATCCTGGTGAAGACGCCGTTTACGTTGTTGTCGAAGGATATTTACTGAGGCTCAGCGCTGCAGATCACAAGGGGACGAAAGTCCCCTTTTTTGTGGGCGGGATTTTGGTAACCAGTATCGACTACCGGCACAAACCTTGTAGGAGTGAGCCTGCTCGCGATGGCGGTGGGTCAGTCAATGACGATGTCGGCTGACACGAAGCTATCGCGAGCAGGCTCGCTCCCACAGGGATTCGGGTGATGACCTGGATGTGTGGCGTGACGCCGATCAACTGTGGGAGCGAGCCTGCTCGCGAAAGCGGTGTGTCAGGCACTGGAGATATTGGATGTGCCGGACCATTCGCGAGCAGGCTCGCTCCCACAGACCAGCGCCTACTCGGTAATCTTCTCGAAGTTGCGATAGAACATGTCCCCTTCCCGGCTATCCGTCATCGAGTGCAGTTGATAGCTGCGGCTCAGTCTGGCGCCGCCATCTCGGGTCAGTGGCGCCCAGACCAGGTTGGCGCGGCGCATGGTCGACATGCTCATCATTTCGTCGAACGGGATCGACAGGTACAGGCCCTTGTCGAAACTACCTTCGCCATATTCGGCGCTGCTGGCCGTGGTGATGGTTGCCCAGGCACCGACCCGCACACCATTGAAGAACTCACGCGAGATGTCCACGGTCGTGCCCCAATCGCCGGCCAGATAGCGACCGACACTGACCGCCGCCAGCGTGTCGAACGGCAGGTCGGTATAGCCGGTGATATGCCCGGTCACTACCGAGTAATCGCGCAAGGCAAAGCCCTGATCGAAATCACGCTGGCGCACCCAGTTCAGATCCGCACCCAGCGACCAGCGCTCGCCGGTCGGGCGGAACAACACTTCCGCGCCGACGCCGGCAAACATCGATTCCAGATAGCCGCCGTACACCATGCCGTACAGGTCTTTATCCAACTGCTCGGCATGGCTGAGCTGAAACAACGGCATGGTCGTGTTTGAGGTGGTCAGGTACTGGCGCAAATCCGTGCGCACGCGGGGCAATCCGCTCGGCGCGTCGTAGACGAATTTGTCGAAGTTGTTGACCAGGTTGGCGCTGAGCAAACCGCTCCACCAGGTGTTGCGGTTGAAGCGATATTCAGCGTCCGCATCCGCACTGAATTGATAGAGCAAACCATCCGGGCCGCCGACGTTTTGCTTGAAGCCTAGACCCACGCCATAGCTGAAATGCTGCGGCGCTTCGGTGTAGAGGGTTGTCTCGTTGTGCGGCATCGCCGGGTTGATTTCGGTGGTGCGATGCAGCGACTCCAAGGGTTCTTCGTTGTTGATCACTTCACGGAAGGTCTGGCGTGGCAGGCTGGTTTCTTCCAGCGGCAAGTCATAGCGCTTGTTGACCACGGTGAACCAGTCGATGTCGTCGTTGACGCTGTTGTCGAGAATCCGGCTCGCGCGGCCAACGGCTTTGGACGAATGGAAATACCGCTGCTGCTCGCCGTAGACGATCAGTTCGGAATCGCGCTGACTGATGCGCTCGACCTTGTACCCGGCGTTCTGCTGCAAACGCCGCGACACATCGGCCCAGTTGACCTGTTCCATCGAGGTCGTCGGCGCCTTCGCCGGCAGCGGTTCGGGAGTCGGATCGTAAGTCTTGGCCGGCGCTTTGCGGCTGACGAAATTGGTGTGAAACGTCACGCCGAACATCGCCGTATTGCCCCGTTCCCAGGCAGCGCTCAGATCGATCGAATCGGTCACCTTGAACACCGCGCCAAGGTTGATCGGCGAGTCCTGTTTGATCTCGTTGTCCTTCGGCTCGTTCTTGTAGTCGTTGCCTTCGAATTCCAGCTTCAGGCTCAGCCGATCCCACGGCGTCTGGTAGCTCACGCCACCGAACAGAGAAGGCTTGCCACGAAAGTACGAGCCGGAGTTGACGTCGCCGGTGCCTTCCAGCGCCGGTCGCGTATCGAAGCGATTGCTGACGTAGCCCAGCGGGTTGTCGAAGTCGCCGCGATTACCGATGTAGCCCCAGGCGATGCCGGCGCTGAAATCGAAATTGTCGAAGCGCTTGTTGGCGACGAAGAATTCGCTGGAGAACAAACCAGTACCACCGATATCTCGAAAGCCCAGCGCCACTTCCGGCGCCCAGTGGCTTTCCTGCCACAGGCGCACTTTGGCGTCGACCGCCTTGTCCTTGTAGCTTTGGCTGCCGCTGAGGGCCTCCGAGCCGTAGGGCCGGTTGGTGATCGCGGTGTAGCGGAACGAACCTTCGAGCCAGTCCAGCGGTTGCAACGACACGCTGTAGCGGCTGTAGGGATCGGTGCGGTTGGCGTTGACGCTCAGCTCGCCGGCCGGGGCCATGCGCGCCGTCGGCGTCTGCAACAGACCGGCGCCACCGAAGTCATTCTGGGTGATGCGCGGCTCGGCGTGAGCCAGACCGCAGGGCAATAACAACACAGCTGCAAAACGTAACTTCAACGAACCACCTCGGCCAGCTGCGTGGCAATGAATTCGGCCAACTGCTGATTCAATTCAGGAAGAGGCGGATCAAGATCATCATTTTTTATCGGCACCAGAATCCTGCTGCCGGCCACCGGAAACTGCCCGGACTCGCGATTCCAGTGCGCGATGCCGACGCGCCGCGAGACGCCGTTGGGCTGGATCAACCACAGGTAATCGGCCTCGGCATCGTCGAGAATCGAGCAGCCTTCGAGATATTCGCGGGCCTCCTGCAATGGCTGGTACGGCAAGTGACATGGCTCGGTGACCGCGCCCAACACCTGCACTTCATCAACCCGTTTCGGATAGATCAGCTGATCGCCGTCATCCAGACGAATGTTGCGCGCGAAGCCGACTTCCACCGCCACCGGATCGAGGTCAGCGATCTGCCGTCCGGTCACTGGCATTTGTCGGACTTCTTCAGCAACGCGCTGCGCCAGTGCCGCGCGGCTTGGCCGATCAAACAGCGTCGCCATGCGCTGCAGCACCTCGAGATCGAACAACACGCCGACCTTGAGCCGCGTCTGTTCCTCGACCAGCGACTGGCGCAACAAGCCGCCCGCCAGCCAATAGCCTTCGGCATTGGGCACGGCTTCGCTGATCACATCGAACAGGCGTCCACCCGGCGGCAATGCGATCGGCCCGGGATTGGCGACGTCGCCGGACACAGTGACGGCAGCCTGACTCGCCCCTGCGATCAGCAAAAGACCCGCCGCGATTAGGTTTAAGCGCTTCACGGCAGATGCCTGCGGTCAGGCGTCAATTGCACCAGTTTCACGCGCAGTTGCGAGGTCAGTTGTTGCTCGCTCTGCAGAATGAAACCGTCGCGCGGGTCGACCCAGTAACGGTTGGTTGCGCTGAGGCCGATGGCTGGGGCGTCGATCTGTTCATCGATGCGCAGCACCGAGTAAGCCTTGTCGAGAATCTCCAGGGTCTCGGTGGAACGGCGCGAAAAGCGGCTGTTGACGATCACGCCGACTTCCTGGCCCTTGTACAGATCGATCCAGCGCCGTGTGGTGAAACCGTCGGCGACGTGATGCAGACCGTGCTTGAACGGCGAATCATCGGCCAGCCGTGTGCCATCCAGATCACCTTGCAGACCGAGGCCGATGCTGCGCACGGCGAGGCCATCGCGCAGCAGCAACACCTGCTTGCCGGAGGCGACCCAGAATTGCAGGTCTCCGCGCTCGCGCACCAGCGCCAGCACGCCTGAGCCGGATGGCGTGGTCAGTTTCAGTTGCGGGTAGTTGACCCCGGCGACCTCAGCTGCTGTCACATCAACCTCGTCGGGGCCGACGACGGCGGCCTTGAGGTTGTTCAGCGACGCGCTCATCAGAGGATTGCAGCCGCACAGCAACGAGGCCGCCATCAGGCAGACGCCCACTTTCAATAGGTTCACAGTCGGGCGGCCTTATTTGCTGTTGTTGCTGTATTCGCTCCAGTTCTTCGCTGCCGAAGCCCCGGTGCCGACAATCGACGCCGACGGCACCAACTGGCTGATGAAACGGTTCCAGCGAGTGACGTTGGCCGGGCCGACGTAGACCACATCCTGTGGCCGCACCTGGAAGTGCGAAGCCAGCGCCATGGCGGTCGGTGATTCGGCTTCGAGCTGATAGATCTTCGCCGGCTCGACGTCGAGGTTTTCCACCCCGCGAATGACATAGACCGCGTTGCCGTTGGAGCTGGTCTGACTCAGGCCACCGACCGAACCGAGCACGTCGGAAAGATTCATGGTCGCGGTCTTGAAGCTCAGCGCGCGCGGCTGGTTGACCTCGCCCATGACGTAGATGCGCTTGTTGTCGTTGTACGGCAGATACAGCTGATCGCCGCCCTTGAGGTAGACGTTCTGCAGTTCGGAATCCTGCTGATTGAGCGTGTCGAGATTGAGCGGATAGACCCGCCCGTTGCGCGTCAGCAGCAGGCCCGACAAGTCGGCGTTATTGGTGTCGATGCCAGCGGAACCGAGAGCCTCGACCACGCTCAACGGATTGGTCGAAATCGCTTGCGGGCCGGCCTTCGTCACGGCGCCGGTGACCACGACTTTCTGACTGGCGAAGCGCAGCACCGCGACGTCGACCTGCGGCTCGGCGATGAATGCCGACAGGCGTTGTTCGATGTCCGCACGCAGTTGCTGGATGGTCCGGCCGGCGGCCTGGACTTCCTTGATGAACGGGTAATACAGCGTGCCATCGGAGCGCACCAGTCGGCCGTTGGCATCGATCTGTTGTTGCGCGCCGGAGGGGGCGGTGAGCTCCGGGTGATCCCAGACGGTGATGTACAGGACGTCGTTGTTGCCGATGCGATATTCCGCCGGCGTCACCAGCAGCTCCGCCGGCAGTGACTCACGTTTTTGCGTGGCGCGGTTCATGGCGATCAGCTTCGGGGTGATCGGGATCAGCTCGACCCGACTGCTTTCGCTGGCACCCTGGCGGGTGATATCGCTGGTGCTCAGGTACTGGCCGGGGGAAAACATGCAACCTTGCAAAGCGAGACTTGCCAACATTAAAAGATAAACACTACGAGTCATAATGGCACTACGCTATTCAAGGGCGAATCCAAAAAACAAAGTCACCCGACTTGCGTCGGGCGACTCTGTACTGCACTAACAAATGTTCCTGTTAGTTATGCGTGCCGGTTGTACCGGTGGTACCCGTCGTACCGGTGGTACCGCCGTTGGCACTGCCACCGCTGTTGGACGCCGCTACAGCACTGGCAACCATTGCAGTACTGGCCGCGGGCGCTTGCGAAGCCGCCACACTGCCACCTACATTGGTTACCGCTGTCAACGGCGCTTCAGCGGCGGCAGCCCAGTTGCTCAACATCGTCAACAGGGCAACTGCCATCACTTTTTTCATAACAACTCCTTTCTAACATTCGAACTGTTAAAAAACAGATCTGTGTCAGAGCTGGTAGCTTTCAAGTCCGCAAAGAGCGCGAACAAGATCCGTTGTTCTTTCACAGTCCTGTGCAACTGCTAAAGTCGAACGGCAGGTTTATATCTACGGACTTGCAAAAGGCATTGCCAGTGTAATTTCCCGACGTTATCTAACAACCTGACTGAAACTAACATCGGACTAAATGGCCATCATCGCGAATAACCATTGGGATGATTCGACTGCCAGCGCCAAGTGTCGGCAACCATGTCCTGCAAGTTGCGCGTGGCTTTCCAGCCGAGTTCTTTCGCCGCTTTCGAAGCATCGGCAAAACTCTCGGCAATATCACCGGCGCGACGCGGCATCATCCGGTACGGCACCGGCCGCCCGCAGGCCTGTTCGAAGGCATGCAGCACTTGCAGCACGCTGTAGCCATCGCCGGTGCCGAGGTTCCAGGTGTGAATGCCGGTGCGCTCGCTGATCGACTGCAACGCTTTCAAATGCCCGTCCGCCAGATCGACGACATGAATGTAATCGCGCACGCCGGTGCCATCGGCGGTCGGATAATCGTTACCGAAGATCGACAGCTCGCGCAGGCTGCCGACCGCAACCTGGCTGATATACGGCACCAGATTGTTCGGGATGCCGTTGGGGTCTTCGCCCATGTGCCCGCTGGCGTGAGCGCCGATCGGATTGAAATAGCGCAGCAGCGCGATGCTCCAGCGCGGCTCGGCGAGGCTCAGGTCGCGCAGCACGTTCTCGACGATCAGCTTGGATTGGCCGTAGGGATTGGTCGGATTGCCCGTCGGAAAATCCTCGCGAATCGGCATTTCTTCAGGCTCGCCGTACACCGTCGCCGAGGAACTGAACACCAGCCGGAACACCCCCGCCGCTGCCATCGCCTGACACAGGGTGATGCTGCCGCCGACGTTGGTTTCGTAGTATTCGAGCGGCTTGCGCACACTCTCGCCCACGGCTTTCAGCCCGGCGAAATGCAGCACGGCGTCGATCTGATGCTCGCGGAAAATCCGGTCGAGCAGCGGCCGATCGCAGACATCGCCGCGAATCATCCATGCACTTTTGCCGCAAATGGCTTCAACGGCGTGAAGTGCTGCGTCGCTGCTGTTACAAAGATTATCCAGAACGACAACTTCATAACCTGCTTCAAGCAATGCAAGTGTGGTATGCGAGCCGATATAGCCGGCACCACCCGTTACCAGAATCTTCATAGCGTGGTCCGTCATTGAATAAATACCCGGTAGCGTGTCAAGCCATGCCTGGTGGATATGCGGAGCAATTCACACAAACAGGGCGACAACAACCTCAAACAAATTTAGTTCAACCACTGGCAATAATTATTTTTGCCGGTCAAACTGTTTGACGGGTACTTATTAGCACTCCCTGGATACTTATCACTATCGACAGATACCGACTAAAAATAACTTACAACCAAGTAGTCGACATCTCATAACATTAGCGCTTTTTAACAGCACAACTAATTGCCAGCAACAACCTGACTCGGGTATTAAAGTAAGCCTTCAATAATCATTGAAACTTGCCGCCACTTTGTGGCGCGCAACCGTCGCCTGTGTTCCATGACTGTCCAGGATACTTTTATGATTCGTAAATGTTTGTTCCCCGCTGCCGGCTACGGCACGCGTTTCTTGCCGGCGACCAAAGCCATGCCGAAAGAGATGCTGCCGATCGTCAACAAGCCGTTGATCGAATACGCCGTTGAAGAAGCACGGGACGCCGGCCTGCAACACATGGCCATCGTCACCGGCCGGGGCAAGCGCGCGCTGGAAGACCACTTCGACATCAGCTACGAACTCGAGCACCAGATTCGCGGCACCGAGAAAGAGAAATTCCTCGCCGGCACCCGCGAGCTGATCGACACCTGCACCTTCTCCTACACCCGTCAGGTGGAAATGAAAGGCCTTGGGCATGCGATCCTCAGCGGCCGCCCATTGATTGGCGACGAGCCGTTTGCCGTGGTGCTGGCCGACGACCTGTGCCTGAACCTCGAAGGCGACGGTGTGCTGTCGCAGATGATCCAGCTGTACAGGAAATTCCGCTGCTCGATCGTCGCCATCCAGGAAGTCCCCGCCGACCAGACTCACAAGTACGGCGTGATTGCCGGTGAGCTGATTTCCGAGGGCATCTACCGGGTCAACAATATGGTGGAAAAACCGGCGCCGCAGGACGCGCCGTCGAACCTGGCGATCATCGGGCGCTACATCCTCACCCCGGACATCTTCGACCTGATCGCCGACACCCAACCGGGCAAGGGCGGCGAAATCCAGATCACCGACGCACTGATGAAACAGGCGCAAAACGGCTGCGTGCTGGCCTACAAATTCAAAGGCCTGCGCTTCGATTGCGGCGATGCCGAGGGTTACTTGCAGGCGACCAATTTCTGCTACGACAACGTGTACCTCAAAGGCCGCTGAGACGGCTTTTCTCTCCCCACAGGCAGGCAACCATGAACATTGCACAACATTCGACAGAGATTGAACGTGAGGTGGGCAACCTCGGGGTGATGAGCTGGTTGTCGCGCCATCAACCGCTGCCCAGCGCCAACGAAACCTGGCTGGGCACGATTCTGCTGGTGGAGCGGATCGGTGTGTTTCCTGCGTCCGGCGATATCCGCCGGCCGCTGCGTGATCCCTATCCGCTACTCGCGCACCTGAAGGCGTTGTATGGCGAACAGGCGCTGGAAATGGATGACCGCGATGGCCTGAAAGTGATCTTCAGCGACTGGCGCTTTCGCGTGCGCATCTGCTGCAACGACCCGGCGATCATCATTAACGTCGAGACGCGCTGTGATGCGCGGTTGATGCCGCGCAAGCTTGACGAACTGCTGGGGCTCATCGACGCCTTCAAGCACGACGCCTGATCACCCGGGCGTCACGCCGATCCATTGTGGGAGCGAGCCTGCTCGCGAAAGCGGCGGCACAGTCAGCATTGATCGTTCCCACGCTCCGCGTGGGAACGATCATGGTGGCGAGTCGTCGCAACCGGTACTCGTACCAGTTATCCAGCCATAAAAATAATCGGCAATCACCTTCCCGCCCGTGGCCGGCAACGGATGAATCCTGTCCGGGCCGATCATCGCGCTGGCGTAGCGTTTGACGTCGGGGCCGAATGCGCATTGCAGGTTGGCGAAACCGAGCTGCTGCTCACGCGCCCACGGCTCGAGCACCTGCGCGTAGGCCGACATCGGATAAGCGCTGGAGCGCGTGGTGTCCTGACGCATGATCAGGTTGATGCTCGCCGCTGGCTGGATCTCGCGGAGCATGCTCACCAGGCCCTGAACGTTTTGCAGGTACTGCGCAGGTTTGACGCCGAAGCCCTGATCGTTGCCACCGAGCATGATCAGGTACACGTCGGCCGGGATCTTCGATACCACGGCTTTCCACTGCGCCTGCCACTGTCGATCGGCGTGATAGAAATCCGCCGATGCCGCGCCGGAGGCCGCCAGTTTCGACACCCGAATGCCCTTCTCATCATTCGTCATCCAAAGGCCGAACAACGTGGGCGCGCCCTTCACCACTTCCAGTCTGAATGACCAGTCTGCGGCTGATGGAGCGCCCGCTAGCGCGACTTCCTGAACACCTGAGCCTGCGAGTTTCAACGGTTGCCAGTCTTGGGCGGGCGACCAGCGATAGCGCAACTCGTCGGACTCGCCATTGCCCAGATACAACAGTTTCGCCTGAGTGACCGTGGTATCGATGCGCGGCGAAGGGTTGGCATCGACTTGCAACCAGTCGCCCGGCTTGCCGCTGATCGTGCGACTGTCCGGGCTGGCCTGGCCCAGGTCGGAAACCTTCCAGCCGCCGCCGAAGTATTTGTCGCTGCTGCGGGTGTATTTGAAATGCGTGCCGCCCAGCGCCGCGCCGTGGTTGAAACCGACGTAACCGGGGCCGGCAAAACCCACCTCGGCGGCCACTCGCTGCACCAGTTTGTTCAGGTAGAAATCCTGCCCGGCGGTGTAGCTGTCGCCGATCACCGAAACCGCCAGCACCTTGCCGGTCTTGCCGTCGCGCCACTGCGCAAAGCGCTGGCGGGCATCGTCTACCGTGATGGCCGAGGTGGCGACTGGTTGAGGGGCGTCTACTGGCATCATTGAATATTTCCTTTGTCCGGGATGGCCCCTTCGCGAGCAGGCTCGCTCCCACAAAAGACGCAATCCACACAACCTCTGTGGGAGCGAGCCTGCTCGCGAAGCTTTCAGCTGTTCTGCGTCTGCACCACCGGAGCGACAATCACCGGTGCTTTCCTCTTCGCCGCACGCTCGCCAAGGAACAACACCGAAGTGAAATTGAACCGACTGAACACCATCGCCAACAGCACCGGCCCGAGCAATCCACAACTCAGACCACCGAGCACCAGCAAGCTCTCATCCTTCACGCCGAGGCGCCCGAGAACAAACCGCGAGGTCGCCGCGAACAAAACATGAAAAAGGAAAATCGCATAGGAATATCCACCGAGCCAGGTCAGCGCTTTCGAACGCATGTCACTCGACAGCAACGCAATGCAAGACACGCAACCCACCGTCAAACCGATCAGGCTGCGGCGATCGACAATCAGCTCTCGATCAATCGCCGCGACGTACAGCAACGTCAGCGAGATCAGCACAAACAGCAGCGGCCCGATCACTTTGAAACGCTGCTTCAAAACATCGACATTTTCCTGACCGATCATCCCCGCAACAAAAAACGGCAGCAGGTAAATCGCACCGTTGATACCGAACGCATCCAGCGGCAACGGCGGCAGCAGGAACAACACCGCAGCAAACGCAAACAAGCCATACAGCCGCGTTGCTGAACGCAGCAGGCCACGCCATTCCAGCAAGCCGACGAAGATGAAAATGCTGAACACCGCCTGCAGGAACCAGAAGTGGTTGATCGGTACCCAGAACGACAACAACGCGTCGATCACGCCGACGTCCTTGTTCACCCCCGGACCCACCGCTTGCAGCACCGAGAACGGCACGCCGACGCAGAACAGCGGCACGATCAGCCGCCGCACCTTGCCAGCGAAGAAGGCGGAAAAGTCATTGCCGCGAATCTTGTAGATCGAATAGATGTAGCCGGAGATAAACGTGAACAGCGGCATGCGCACGTACACCATCGAGTCGGCGATGACCCGGAACGGCGAGCCGATGTCGATCTTCAAGCCGCCGCCCAGCGGGCCGATGACGTGATAGAGCACCAGCAGCAGGCACGCCAGGCCGCGTAGGGTTTCGATCTCCAGGGATTTTTTCTTGCTCGACATAGAGCACCTGCCTTAAGTGAGAATTCTTGATTCGACCTGCACCGGTTTGTTCGCGCGCAGCATCAAGCCCAGGCCGACGAACAACACCGGCACGACCATCGAGAAGTGTCGGGCGAAGGAGCCGAAGTCCGGCTCGAACAAGCCTTGCACCAACAGAAACGCCAGCGGAATCGCGATCAGTTCCTTGGGTTTGGTCTGGATCGGCGCGCCCTTGTAGTCGGTCGAAGTGATGACTTTGAACAGTAGCAGCGCGGTCATGATCATCAGCGCAACGAAGATCACCTGCCCCGGCCCGGACAGCAGAATCAGCTCAACCGGGAACGACAGGCGGAAGAAAATGATCATCGAATCCAGTGCCTGGGAGACGAAGTCACTGCCGCTAAGCCACGAGACGATCAGTGACTTCGAGCCCTCCTCGCCCGCCGTGCGCAGCTCGTTGTTGCTCGCCCGGATCGATGACACCGGAAAGCCCAGCGCCAGCTGAATGGCCATGGCCACCGCCAGATAAAACAGGAACAGCATCAGAAAGAAGGTGAAGCGCGAGACGTACTTTTTCATCACGCAGACGCCGACCCACGACAGCGAAAACAGAATCCAGTACGGCCGGATCAGCACGCCGTAAATCACCGCTGAAAGAAAAAAACCGCCGCGATATTTGCGCGTCAATGCGCTGAGCAGAATGCTCAACACCGCCACCGACACGATGATTTCCTTGGTCAGGTTCTCGAGGAAAAACGAGCGCACGATGCCCCACAGGCACAGGGTGCCGAAAATGGTCAACGGCATGCGCCGAAACACCACCACCGGAATTGCGGTGAGGAAGAAATTGCAGAACATGCCGTAGGCCCAGGCATTGGTCAGATTGATCCCGGTGGGCCGCAGCAGGAACGCCGAACACTCGTAGGACGAGCGATCCGGCGAGAACGGGTTCCAGAAATTGCAGTTGTCGGCACGCGCATACGACGACCACAAGGTCATCGCATCCGGCCCCGGATCACGCGGCACCAACAGCGGCATCGCCACTGACAGAAACAGTCCGGTGAACAGGATCAGAAAGGAAATCGACGAATCGAATGTGCGCCCGCGAAATTCGATGCGCGGCAGCTTCAGGCCCATGACAGCGCAGCCTTCTTTGCGCCGGTGACACGGGTCAACACTGCAATCACACCAAGTTGCACGACAATGGCGAAGACGTTGCCCCACGCCGCGCCATAGATCGAGTAATGCTTGATCAGCACATAGCTGACCGGCACCGAAATCAGCAGACAGATCGCCGCGCTGGCCAGCGACACCCGGCTGTTTTTCGAAGCAATCAAACCGCCCCAGACGATATCGCCAATCGCCCGCAACGCGAAGGAAAAAATCAGCACCGCGAGAATCGCGTTATCGGGACGCGGCACGCTGGCGGCGACGTAATCGAGCAGCACATTGAAAAACACATAGATCGCCACGGCCACAACGGCGGAGACCGCTAGCGAGCGCATCACCCATTTGTTGACGAACAGTTGCTTGACCGTGAATGCCTGCTGATCGGCCTGGAAACGCTTGGCCAGCACCGGAATGCCGACCACCGCCACCACCGCATACGACAACGCCTGCAAAGTGTTCGCCGCCGACCACGCGTACACATATTTACCGAGGCTGGCGTAGGGCTCTAGGTCGATGATCAGAAAGCGCTCGGCGTACTGACTCAGGGCGATCAGACCGGTGCCGAGATAGAACGGCAACCCGGCCTTCCACACCGTCGCGGTGTCCAGCGTCGCTGCTTCGCGGCCCTTGTGCACGTTCACCACGATCAGGTAACCCGCAATGATCACCAGCACGTTGGCGGCGACCCACAGCCACAACACACTGGCGATGCCCGCGACCCAGCCGAGCACCATGCCGCCCACCGCCAACACCGCCCACAGGCCGGTCTTGATGAAGAACAGCAAGGCGCCGGCGGTGGCTTTCTGCGCAGAAAACACGAAGGAATTGATTTCGAACGACAGGTGCTCGGTGAGCAGCACCAGGGTCACGCACAGGATCAGCGTGGCGGTCGCTTCCACCGACTGGAACAGCGAATAGACCAGCACCGTCAGTACCGACAACAACAGCCCGACCGCCAGATACAGCAGCAGAACCTTGTCGACCACCCGCCGCGAGCTGCCGCCGACGCTGATCAAACGGTTGATCTCGGAACTGAAGCCGACGCTGTAGAACTTCGAAGCGATCAGCGAAGCCGCGACCACCACACCGTAAAAACCCAGCGCCTCGTAACCGAGGTAATGGGTGATGGCCAACACCAGCAAGAACTTCGCGCCCAAGGCTCCGCCGCGAAGCAACAGCCGAAATATCATCGAACGACACCCTTGATGATTTCGTCCATGGCCACGGTTTTCGCCTCGATCTCGCGGCAAGTGTCGGTCAGGCGCTTGCCGAAATCCGCCAAGGCATTGGGCGCGTAAACGGTGTTGATGATGGTGTCGACGTCGATATCGCCGCCGTTGATCACCCAGTCCTCGACGCCCATGTCCTGATAGGCGCCAAAGCCTTTGCGCTCGTAGCTGATGTGATACGCCGGCACGCCGGAGAGCAGCGATTCGATGGCGCCGTGCAGACGCACCGAGATCACCAGGTCCGGTTGGTATTTGGCGATGGTTGCCTTCAGCGACAGCAGATTTTCGTTGATGCCCAGCTCGCGGTAGAACGCGCCGTCATCGTTGCCCCGCACCGCGCTTTGCACGGCGCAGACCACTTTGCTTTTGTTCTTCAGACGCTGCAGCAGCAGTTTCAGATTGGCCACGTAAGCGACCTTCTTCTCTTTGCTCCACTCCGGCGGCTTGCGCAGCACCACGCAAACCGTCGCCGGCGAGGCGGCACAGCGGGTGAATTTCGGTTGCTGAAGAATCTTGCTCGCCAGCGACTGCACCGCCAGATCCGGCGCGCGGTAGACGTTTTCGCAAGCATCGAAAATTGCCGAGGAACGGTTGTCACGCACGAACACCGCATCAGCGCTGGCGTAGTGTTCAACGATCTTGCTGCTCTCACCGTGGAACGGGCCGATGCTCTGCGGCAGGTACACCGACGGCACTTTGCTGAGAATCGCGGTTTCCAGTTGCTTGGCATGGCCGAGCTTCAGCTTGATGTGCTCGAAGGCGCTTTTCGAACGCATGTAACCGCCGCCAACGCCGACGATCAGATCGGTCTTCTTCAGCAGATCGGCGAGCCCGGCGTAGGACTGATTGAGAAACACCGCTTGCTTGACCCGGCCCAGACCTTTGGCCGCCATCACCGGCGCATCGAAACGCGGGTGCGGCAGATAGTTGAACGACTCAGGGTCGGACGCCACGACACTGATCGCGGTGTCGTCACCGAAGTTACGCTGCACCAGAGCAATGGCCAGATCGACGAGCAGACCGTCACCGGAGTTGGACGCACTGTAGCCATGCAAAATCGTTACGTTCATAAGCTTGAGTTCTACTTAATAAGTGGGAGCTTGATACAGGTCGTAGGTCTGGCGGATCATCAACGCGGCGCTGAAGCGTTCGCGGACAATGCTCCGGCCTTCATTGCCGAGGTCGAGCAGGCGCGGCTTCTGGATGATCGTCAACACGTCGGCCAGCGCCTGGTGATCACCGGACGGAAAGACGTAGCCGGATATTTCGTTGGTGACCAGTTCCGGCAGCGAGGTGCAGTTGCTGGCAATCACCGGCAGCCCCATGGCCATGCCTTCCAGCGGCACCATGGCAAAGCCTTCCCAGCGACTCGGCACGATCAGCGCATCGGCTTTCTGATACAGCGCCTGCACTTCACTCGGCGTCACCCAGGGTAGGTACTCGACCGAATCCATCGGCGGGCACTCGACAGAGTCTTCGTTGACTGCACTGCCAACCACCGTCAGTTTGAGGTCGTTGCGATTGACCTTGGCGTAGGCCTTGAGCAGCACATCGAAGCCTTTCTGGTAATCCAGACGCCCGACGAACAGCAGATGAATCGGCTCGGCTCCAGCGCTTTTCGGTGCGTCGTCCTTGTGGTGAATGCCGTTGTAGATCAGCTTCATGCGCTTGCGCTCGATGCCGAAACGCGCGGCTTTATCCAGCTCGTACTGGCTGACGCAGATGATCACGTCGGTGACTTTCTGCAGCACGCGCTCGATCCACGCATAGACCTTCTGCTTGGTCGGCGAGCTTTCCATCAGGAACGAAAACGCATGCGGGCAGTAGACGATTTTCGGCTTGCGCCATGGTCGCAACAGCACGCACACCACACGGCCGATCACCCCGGAAAAGGTGCTGTGCAAATGCACCACGTCGGGTTTTTCCTTGAGCAGCACCTGGCTCAGACGCCAGGCGAAACGCAGCAGCGACGGCACGTTGCGGCCACTGCGTGGAAAGGTGCGCACCTGCTGCGGGGCGATGCCGTGCAGCTCCTTGGCCTGATCCTCGGGTACCAGATAGACCAGTTGATAATTCGCCGCGTCGTCTTCAGGGGATGCCGAAATCGTGCGGATCACCGTCGCCACGCCACCTTTGATCGTCTCTGCCACGTGCAGTATTTTTTTCACAGCTCACCCACTTCAAACAGGAAAGAACAATCGGCAACCATCAGGATTTGTCGGACGCGTATTCGTAGTTGTAATAGCCAGTGCCGCCGTAATAGCTGGCCGCACGCTTCTCGACGCCGTTGAACACCGCGCCTTTCAACTCGATGCCGTTCTGGGCGAAGCGGCGAATGGTCAGTTCGATCTCTTTGGCCGGGTTCACCCCGAAGCGGGTGACGATCAGGCTGATGCCGGCCTCGCGACCGACGATGGCGGCATCGGTCACTGCCAACAGTGGCGGCGTGTCGATGATCACCAGGTCGTAGCGCTCGCTCAGTTGCGCCAGCAGTTCGCGGAAGTTGGCGTGCATCAGCAGCTCGGAAGGATTGGGCGGCACCTGTCCCCGGCTGATGAAGTGCAGGTTGTCGACTTCGACCTTGTTGATCGCCTGTTCGAGGGTGCAGCGCTTGACCAGCAGGTCGGACAGACCGTTGCTGATCGGCGTGTTGAGGGTTTTGTGCAGGTGCCCTTTGCGCATGTCGGCATCGATCAGCACCACGCGCTGGCCGCTCAGGGCCATGACCGCCGCAAGGTTGGACGAGACAAAGGTCTTGCCGACCTGCGGGCTCGGCCCGGAAATCATGATGCGATTGTTGGTCGAATCGAGCCCGGCAAAGTGCAGGCAGGTGCGCAGGCTGCGGATCGATTCGATCGACAGATCGGTCGGATTGCGCAGCGCCAGCAGGTACGCCGGTTTGTCGACGCCATCGCGGGCGCGGCCCTTTTTGTTGTCCTCTTCTTCCTGCAAGGCGCTGTAGGGAATCGACGCATAAACCGGCAGGCCCAACTGCTCGATGCCTTCCGGGCCTTCAAGGCCACGGCTGAGGGATTTGCGCAGCAGCACCAGCGCCACGCCGACAAACGCGCCGAGCAATGTCGCGATCAGCACGATCAGTGGTTTCTTCGGTTTGATCGGATTGGTCAGGTCGACATCGGCGGTGTCGATCAGGCGCACGTTGCCGACGGCCCCGGCGCGGACGATGTCGAGTTCTTGGGATTTGTTCAGCAACTGCGTGTAGATCTGCGAAGCCACCTCGACGTCACGGGTCAGGTTGAGCAATTCCTGCTGGGTGGCCGGCAAGTCCTGGACCTTGCCTTCGAGGGATTTCTGCTGCTGGGTCAATTCGCCGATCTGCGTCATCAAGGCGCGATAGGCCGGGTGCTGTTTGGTGAACTTGCGATCGAGTTCGGCCTGCTGCATTTTCAGCTCGGAAATGCGCGTTTCCAGCGCCACCGACTGGCCCAGCACCGACTGGGTTTCCAGCGAGATGTTTACGGTCTTGCCGTGGGTCTGGTAGGCATTCAAGGCGTCGCTGGCCTTGGCCAGATCACGCTTGACCTGGGGCAACTGGCTTTGCAGGAAGGCCAGGCTCTGCGCGGCTTCCGCCGAAGTGCGCCGTACGTTTTGCTCGACGTAGAGCGAGGCGATCTTGTTGAGGATCTTCACCGCCTCGGCCGCGTCGGAGCTGGCCAGCGCCAGACGAATGATCCCCGACTCCTTGCCTTGTTCGGAGATATCCAGCGCGTCCTGATAGCCCTGAATGGTCACAATCCGAGGATTGCGCACCACCTGAAAGCGCGTGCCGGGGTTGGCCGAAAAGTGCGCGATCTGCCCTTCCACGCCATCGTTGGCAAACGCTTCGCCGGCCACGCCTTCGGCGAGCAGATTGTCGTTTTCATCGAACAGCTGAAAACGCTGCTGCTCGCCGGCGATCAGGGTGAGTTTCTTGCCGAGCAGGTCTTTCGGCAATTGCAGCCGAGTGAATTCCAGACGTTCGCCGCCCCAGGCATAACTGTTCAAACCGAAACGCGGCGGCGCGACGCTGGTCTCGCTGTCACCGCGATAGCGCCGCGAAAGGAAGCCGCCGATCAACGGGAACGTGTTGGGCGTGACGTCGATATCCAGGCGCAGGTCGTCAACGGTTTTGCCGATCACCGCGCGGGATTTGATGATGCCGATTTCGGTCACCGACGGCGATTGCCCGCCGAGCATGCTGTTGAGGTCGGAGAAACCGAGCATGTCGTTCTTTTTCGGTTCGACCTGCACCAGCGCGTTCGCCAGGTACACCGGCGTCGCCAGAACCGCATAGGCGACGCCGGTGACCATGAAGGCACCGGTCAGCGCGCCGATCAGCCACTTCTGGTCGATCAGGCTGCCGAAGATGCCGAGCAGATCAATACTGTCTTGATCATTGTCGCGGGTGCCGATTACGGACGGTAACTGCATAAGTCTGTTCTTACCATTTACTGTTCTGAAGAAGATTCATCAATGCCCGAGACGCTTTGCCCATGAACTAACAGCATCTTCGATCAATGCGTGGGCATGAATAAACGCGGCTTTGCCTTGACGATACGGATCATGTATTTCGCGCTCGCTCTGCCACTTGCCGAGCAGAAACACTTTGCCTCGGGCGTGCGAGGCAATCTTCAGCACTTGATTGACGTGGGTCTTTTCCATGACCAGGATCAGGTCCGAGTCATTGACGATGTCCGAGGTCAGTTGCCGCGCCTTGAAGGCCTCGGCGCAATGCCCGTGCTCTTCGAGAACCTGCCGCGCCGAGGCCTCCACGCCCTCGCCCACGCGGGCGGACAGGCCGGCTGAGGACACGGTGATGGCGGACTGGCCCAGCGCGTTGCGCAGCAGCAGTTCAGCCGTCGGACTTCGGCATATATTGCCCACGCAGACAACGAGGATCTTTTTGAACAAGTCTTGCTTTCCTGTGTAATATCAAACAGCCAACATGTCGCGAAAGTTAATGAACCCTCACGACTTTCCTGCACTCAGAAATAGCTTCGCCCTGTTAGTACAGGAACATTAAGTACCACAGCGTTTTAAGCCGCCCCAACCACAATTAGCGGACTAAAAATAACTGTGATTTTCAGTTGCTGTTTTCCTGACAAAAAATAACATCCGCGCACTTAGTGCCATCACCGTTATCGGAAATTGAGTAACGGGATAAATATTCGTAGTTGTCATTCTCTTCAGGAGAGCAGACATGAAAACAGCACAGCGCAATAAACTCGCCGCCCTCGCCCTGATGGCGCTCGGTGCCACCAGCCAGGTTCACGCCAGTGAGCTGTTCCCCAACCTTCCGGCGAAAACCATCGGCGTGCAGGTGAAAATCCAGAGCTTTACCGCCGCCGATGCCGCGCAGATCAAGGCAGCAGGCTTCAGCTTTGTACGCTTCGGTGTGTGGAGCGACAGCCTCACCGCCAAGACTTATCAGAAACAGGTCAGCGACGCCTTCGCCGCCGCCGCTTCCGCCGGCCTGCCGGTGCTGCTCACGGTGCGCGCGATCAAGGCACTGCCGGCCACGTCGCCGGAGGAGCTGAACGCCGCCGGCGGTAAGTTCGCCAACACCGTAACCGGGCTGGAAAAATCCTGGAGCTCGCAATTGGTGGCGATCGAAATCTGGAACGAGCCGGACCTGGAAACCTATTGGCCGACGCGCAATTTCGATACAACGTTCGTGCCGTTCATGGCCGGCATGTGCAAGGCCTTCGAAGCTCAGCCACAGACGACACCACGGGTCGGTTTCGGCTTCGCCCGGCCGCCCAGCGCGGGCTCGGCGTCGACGGTGGCGCTGAAAAGCATCGTCAGCGATTACCCCAAATGCTTGAACGCCGTGTCCTACCACCCTTACGGCATGACCGCCACGCAGATCAGCAACGCGCAGACCTTCATCCAGCAGAACTTCAATCTGCCGGGGGTCATCAGTGAATGGGGGGTTTCGGCCCTCGCCTCCAACGGTGGTCCTGAGGGGCAAGCGACCAAGATCAACGCGTTTATTACCGACGTTAAACGCCTCAATATTCCGCTGACCTCTATCTATGAATGGCGGAACAGTGATTCCGGCAGCAACGATCGCGAGAAGAACTTCGGCTTTCTCACCTCTGACGGCCAGCCAAAACCGGCGCGGTTGTCCGTGGAAGGTGTGTTGAACGCTGAGTAGGCGTTGGGCGACCGGCCTGTTCACAGGTCGGTTGCTTTGAACCTGTGGGCTGTTTTGGCATCGTATTCAGCGACACCGCGCCCCGCCTTTCAAACAATCGTTTTCAGGTTGTTGCCGCAGGGGCCATCGATCCACCAATGCACCCTTGAGTGCCCGCCAGCGCTCGGGTAATGTCTTCAGACCCATAGGATAGAGCACGCCCATGACTTCCAAGCTGGAACAACTCAAACAGTTCACCACCGTGGTTGCCGACACCGGCGACTTCGAAGCGATCGCCCGAGTCAAACCGGTCGACGCCACCACCAACCCTTCCCTGCTGCTCAAGGCTTCGGCCATTCACGGTTACGCCGAACTGCTGAACGATTGCGTTCGCGACTGCAAGGGCGATGTAGGCCTGGCCAGCGACCGTTTCGGCGTCGCAGTGGGCAAGGAAATTCTCAACGTGGTTCCGGGCCGCATCTCCACCGAAGTGGATGCGCGCCTGTCCTTCGACCAGGATGCGATCCTCAAGCGTGCGCATCGCCTGATCGAGCTGTACGACAAGGCCGGCGTCGGCCGCGACCGCGTGCTGATCAAGATCGCCTCGACCTGGGAAGGCATCCGCGCCGCCGAGATCCTCGAGAAGGAAGGCATCCAGACCAACCTGACGCTGCTGTTCTCCTTCGCCCAGGCCGCCGCCTGCGCCGACGCCGGGGTGTTCCTGATTTCGCCGTTCGTGGGCCGCATCTACGACTGGTACAAGAAGGCCAACGGCAACGACTACACCGGCGCCGATGATCCGGGCGTGCAGTCGGTGACGCGCATCTACAACTACTACAAGGCCAACGACTACAAGACCGTGGTCATGGGCGCGAGCTTCCGTAACATCAACCAGATCGAGCAACTGGCTGGCTGCGATCGCCTGACGATCAGCCCGGAACTGCTGGAGAAGCTGGCCGCCGATACCGGCAAGCTGGAACGCAAACTGGCGCCGGGCAATGCCGGTGAAGCACGCCTGAGCCTCAACGAAGCGCAATTCCGCTGGTTGTCCAACGAAGACGCGATGGCCACCGAGAAACTGGCTGAAGGCATCCGTCAGTTCGCCCGCGACCAGGAGAAGCTGGAAGCGTTGCTGCAGGCCAAGCTGTGATTTGAGTCTGTAGAACGCAAAAAGGGCGAACCTGTGAGGGTTCGCCCTTTTTCATTTGCCTGCACTGATAAATGTATCGACCGACCCGACGCCATCGCGGGCAAGCCCGCTCCCACAGGGTATGTGGAGAACCTAAGTTTGAGGTTTCACGCGATCATTGTGGGAGCGGGCTTGCCCGCGATGAGGCCAGCCCAGACACCATCAATTCATGAGGTCAGTGTCTTTCCAGGGCATTGACCAGATCATGAAACGCTTCACGATTGGAATCGTTCAGGCCCATGAGAATCTTGTGCGCTTCCAGCACCTTGATTCGCACCACTTCCTCGGATTGGTCCTGATCCGGCAGGTCGTCCAGGCACTCCGGGCACGGCACCGGGTGGTTGACGATGTTGAACACCTGCTCGAAGCCCATCGACTGCAAAAGCCGAGTGATGTCTTCGTGGGTGGTGACAACCGTCGGCAACAGGCCGACCTTCTGCCGCGACAGGATCGACAGTTTGGCCAGCAGGCCGAGGGTGGTGCTGTCGATGCTGCGGGTTTCGGTCAAATCGATCACGATCGCGTTGAAATTCAGCGCGGTGAAGATTTTCTCAATAGTCGCATCCAACGCCGAACACAGGGTCAGGCGAACTTCACCGACGAACTTCAGGACGAAGGTGCCGTCCTGCTCGGCGAACTGGATTCTACCGGTACTCATTAAAGATTCCTGCTCAACACCAACAGGGCGATATCATCCGGCATCTCCCCTAGCGTGGCCAAACCAAACACTTGCCGCAGACCATCCAGGCTGCCGCCCGCCGACTTCACCCGTTCGGGCAAAGCAGCCTCTTTTTCTTTGAGCGTTGCTTCCGGCAAAAGGTCCAGAATGCCATCAGACATCAGCGTCAGGCTGAACGTCGGCGGCAGCTCAAGCACGTGGTCTTCGTAGGTGGCTTCGTTGAAAAGCCCCACCGGCAGACCACGGCCTTCGAGATAACGAACACTGTCAGGCGTGTACAACACAGGCAAAGGCAGATGGCCGCCGATGCTATAGGTCAACAAACCGGTCTCCTCGTCGATGACTCCACCGACCATTGTGACGTGTTTACCCAGCTTACAACTGATCAGCCCCCGGTTGATATGACCGAGCACTTCCGAAGGTTTGAACTCCGGCAAGGTACCGCTGCGTTTTGACTCGAAGAGCAAACGCGTGGTCATGAACTTCAACAGCACGGTGACGAAGGCTGATGACGCGCCATGCCCGGAAACATCCGCCAGATAAAACGCGACCCGGCGCTCGTCAACGCGGAAATAGTCGACAAAATCACCCGACAGGTACAGCGACGGGATGATCTGGTGGGCAAAGTTGAATTCGTCGATGCTCCACGGGCTTTCCGGCAGCATGTTCATCTGCACCTGGCGACCGGCGTTCTGGTCTTCCTGGAGCAGGTTCAGGCTGGCTTCAAGCTCGCGGTTGGCCTTTTCCAGCTTCTCGCTGTAGCGCTGGTTTTCCAGCAGCAGCCGCGCACGATCCAGGGCCCGGCGCACGGAGTGCTCGAGCACAGCCAGATCTTCGAGAGGCTTGATCAGGTAATCCGCCGCACCAAGGCGCAGGGCCTCGACTGCGTCGTTCATCACCCCGGCACCCGAGACCACGATCACCGGCGTCTCCGGTGAGCGCTCGGTAACCTGACGGATCAGTTCGAGACCGCCCATCTGCGGCATGCGCAGATCGCAGATGACCAGATCGGGCTCGTCTTGCTCGAATACCTGAAGACCCTGTTGACCGTTGCCGGCCTGCAGGACGCTGAAACCACTGTCTTCCAGATAGGCCGCGAGGCTCGCGCGCACTACCTCGTCATCATCGATTATCAGCAGCGTGGCACTGGTTTTTGGCATGTGGGCAAACGGCGCCAGAATTAGGTTGGCGTAGTGAGCGGGGCAACGGCCCTGCGCAGACTACTGGATTCGCTTTCTAGCCTCTCTGTTGCAGCGCTTTCAAGCATTCGCCTGGCGCGCGGTTTTAAACAGAGGTGCCCTTCTAAGGCGCAGACGGTACTCCCATCCGCAGAGCGTTTCAAGCATGCGCCGATTGTCGCTTGACGACTTTGTTTGTCAAATCACCGGGAGTTATAAGAACCGCTCCAACGGTAACCCGATGGAAGGTAGTGGCAGTCGCAGGCGACGCTCTGGCGCGGACAAAAAAGGCGACCCGAGGGTCGCCTTTCTGTCGCCGGTCGAAATCAGAAATCGTCTTCGACCTGACCGTCCTTCACCTTGAACTCGCGGTTCTGCAGGTAAGCGTTGCGGATGAAGGTGTATTTATCGCCGCTGATCAGCTTTTCGCTCGACAGCAGGCTGGCGCGAGTGTCAACGATGTTCAGGCCGAAGATCGAGTTGCGCGTCGGCACGTGGTCGATGTAGCGGTACGCGCCGGTGAAGCTGTCGACATATTTCGACGGTGCGTCACGCAGGGTGCTCGGCCCCATCAGCGGCAGCATAACGTACGGGCCGCTGCCCACGCCCCAGTAACCGAGGGTCTGACCGAAGTCTTCGTCGCTGCGGTTCAAGCCCATCTTGGTGCCGACATCAAAGAAGCCGAGCAGACCGAAGGTGGTGTTGAAGATCAGTCGGGCGGTATCAACGCCCGCCGCAGCCGGTTTGGCCTGGAGAATGTTGTTCGCCAGGTTGGTCACGTCACCGACGTTGCGGAACATATTGTGAATGCCGTCTTCAACGAACTGCGGGGTGATGAACTCATAACCCTGGGCCAGTGGCTTCAGCGCGTAGGTGTCAACGAAGTCGTTGAACTGGAAAATCGGCCGGTTGACGCTTTCCCAAGGGTCTTCTTCGGTGGCCGCCTGGGTGGCGAACGGCGCCAGCAACAGGCTGGCACATACACTTAGCTGAGTGAGCGAAGGGCTCCAGCGCATAGAAAAACTCCTTGGATTCGATACTGGCGCGGTCCTCTCGGCCCGGGCATTAAGGCCGCTAGTATAAGCGTAAACGGCGATTTGGGCAGTGCGCCGCTGCAACGATATGCAGGAAGTTTCCTACGCAGGCTTTCACCCGCCTGTCATGCAACTGTCACCCCAGTGCCTTAGTCTTGAGCGTTATTTCAGGGACGTTGCCATGACTCACGCCGAAACCTTGCCCGTCGCCGCGCCCGGCCTGACTGCCGTGCTGTTCGGCCTGAGCGGTTGCCTGGTGGATTTCGGTGCCCGCGCCGCGCGAGAGCTCAACGCCCAGCCGGAACATGCCAAAACTACACCGGGCGCACTCGATAGCCTGAAAAGTTTGCAGCGCCAGGGAATTCCCTGCGCGTGGCTCGACGAATTGCCCCCTGCCCTCGCTCAGCCACTGGCCGCGTCGCTGCCGGACTGGATCAAACCGACGCAACATTCAGCAACAATGAATCCATGGCCAGCGCCCAACGCGTGCTGGCAGGCGTTGATGAGTTTGAACATCGACCGCCTCGACGGTTGCGTGCTGGTCAGTGGTGAGCCGCGCCTGTTACAGGCCGGTCTGAATGCCGGGTTATGGACGATTGGCCTGGCGTCCTGTGGCTCGCTATGCGGCCTGAGCCCGAGCGAGTGGCAGGCGCTCTCGCAAAAGGAACGCGAAAAGTTGCGCGGCAAGGCAACCGTGCAGTTGTTCGGCCTGGGCGTGCATTCGGTAATCGATCATCTCGGCGAACTGGACGCCTGCCTCGCCGACATCAGCTTGCGCCGCGCCAAAGGCGAAAAGCCCTGACCGGCGTCATGCAGGTTTACCGAGAGTGGATTAATCTAAAGGTCAGCCATAGACCTTTGGCGCGCGGCTGCGGTCAATGCCAGTGCCTATTGATAAAAGGAAACCACCATGCCCGCCCGACGAGAACTGCAGGATCAGCTCAACACCTTGCGTGATCAATTGGAGCAGAACCCGCCTCTGTCCGAGTCTGAACGTGAAAACTTACACCGGTTGATGGCGCAGATCGAAGCAGAAATTCAATTGGAAAATCAGCTACAGGACAACAACCTGGTGGACGGGGTGAACCTTGCCGTGGAGCGCTTCGAAGTCGAACACCCGGCGATCGCCGGCACCCTGCGCAACATCGTCAACGCGCTGGGCAGCATGGGCATCTGACGCCCCGCCGCACAAAAAAGCCCTGCCAGCGATGGCAGGGCTTTTTCATTTGCAAAATGTGCATGCAAGCCCTTGAGGGAGCGAGCCTGCTCGCGAAGGCGTCGTGTCAGTCGACATCATCGTTTAATGACACACCGCATTCGCGAGCAGACTCGCTTCCACATTGGATGTCGCACATTCAGGATCTTTATTGACGTACGAGCCGATGATTCGGCAGTTGTACGCTTTCGGTACTGCGATACGGATTGATATCCAGCCCACCCCGGCGAACGTAACGTGCAAACACGGTGAGCTTTTCAGGTTTCAACAACCGCTGCAGATCGAGGAAAATCCGCTCAACGCATTGTTCATGGAAGTCCGAATGCTGGCGGAAGCTGACGATGTACTCCAGCAGGCTGGCGCGATCCAGCGCCGCGCCGCGATATTCCACCACGACGCTGCCCCAGTCCGGCTGGCTGGTCACCGGGCAGTTGGATTTGAGCAGGTGGCTGTGCACGCTCTCCTCGACCACGCGCGAATTGTCGCAACGCAGCAGCTCCGGACGCGGATGCTCATAGTTGCTCACGCTGATATCCAGATCGTCGATGCACACGCCCGGCAACGCCACCACGCCTTCGGCTTCGACGTCCTTCAGACTGCGAACCCGAACGCCCACAGGTTTGCCGGCAGCGGCGGACAGATCCTTGACCAGCGTCGCTTGCAATATGGCAACGTCGGCGAACGGCGTCTGGTTCAGCGAGTTGAGGTAGAGCTTGAACGACTTCGATTCGATGATGTTCGGCGAGTCCGCCGGGATGCTGAATTCAGCGATCGCCACCACCGGTTTGCCCGAGGGCAGCAGCCACGACAGCTCGAAGCAGTTCCAGAAATCCACGCCTTTATACGGCAGGGTTTCGGCGGTCAGGCCCAGCTCGGCCCATTTCGCGGTGCGCGGAATCGGGAACAGCAGGGACGGCGTGTAGGTGGCGATGTATTCGCTGGATTTGCCCAGCGGCGAATGTTCGGCTGCGGGATGCATGGCGGAAACCTGACTGAAGAATCAGCGGATTCTACCAGCCTTTGCCCGCGCCTTTGAGTGCTTACTGACTGACTGTCAGTTTGCCGACCATGCCGGCCTGATAATGCCCGGGGATATTGCAGGCAAACTCGAGCGCCGTGGCCTTGCTGAAGGTCCAGGTCAACTCGGCGGTTTTACCGGGCTCGACCAGCACGCTGTTGGGGTCGTCATGCTGCATGCCGTGGCCCATCGCCGCGTGATTCATGCCCGCCATGTCGTGGGACATTTCTTTCATGCCGGTAGGCGTAAGCATGCCGCTTTGCTGCATCTGCAACATTTCCTGCTGGTGACTGGCATGCATCGCCGCATCACCGAGGTTGAATTCATGCAGCAACTGGCCTTTATTCACCAGTACAAAGCGAACCGTCTCACCGGCCTTGACCTGTATGGCTTTCGGGTCGAAGTTCATGTCGCCCATGACGATTTCGATACTGCGCGTAGCCTGGCTCGCCGCTGCCGGCTGGCCGAAGGCGAAGGTGTGCGCGGGTGCCGCCCAGGCTGGCGAACTCAATGCCAGCAGACAGGTGGCTATTTTCAGCGAGGTGCGCAAAAACATGGTCGTACTCCAACGAGACAAGGTTCAGCCTGTGGGAAACTCTAACCACCCAGTGCTGGCATCGACCTGACAGGCAGATTACAACTTTGTCAGCTTGGCGCTTATCGCCGGATCTCACGGTATAACGCCCTCGCCCTTTTTCATCCCGAAGCAGCCCGAGTCGCCCATGAAACTGTTGATCGTCGAAGACCAAGCGAAAACCGGCCAATACCTGCGTCAGGGCCTGACCGAGGCCGGATTCAATACCGAGCTGGTGGCCGATGGCATCAGCGGCCAGCAACTGGCCTTGAGCGGTGACTACGCGCTGTTGATCCTCGATGTAATGCTGCCCGGGCGCAGTGGCTGGCAGATTCTGCAAGCGGTGCGCAGCGCTGGCCTCGAAACGCCGGTACTTTTTCTCACCGCCAAAGACGCCGTGGAGGACAGGGTTCAAGGCCTCGAACTGGGCGCCGACGATTATCTGGTCAAGCCATTCGCCTTCTCCGAATTGCTCGCCCGGGTGCGCAGCCTGTTGCGACGCGGCAGCGCAATCGCCCAGGAAACCAGCCTGCAACTGGCCGATCTGCGCCTGGATCTGATCCGCCGCCGGGTCGAACGCAGCGGCCAGCGCATCGACCTGACCGCTAAGGAGTTCGCCCTGCTGGAAATGCTCCTGCGCCGCCAGGGTGAAGTGTTGCCGAAGTCGCTGATCGCTTCGCAGGTCTGGGACATGAATTTTGACAGCGACACCAACGTCATCGAAGTGGCGATCCGCCGCTTGCGCCTGAAGATCGACGATGACTTCCCCAACAAGTTGATCCACACCGTGCGCGGCATGGGTTACGTGCTCGAAGAGCGTTCGCTGTGATGCGTAGCCTGTCCTTGAGCACGCGCCTGGCGCTGTTGTTTGCCGCCTGCACTGCGGTGGTCTCGCTGTTCGCCGGGGTGCTGTTCGACCGCGCCAGCGAGGCGCACTTCATCGAACTCGATCAGCAACAACTGGAGACGAAACTGATCGGCCTGCGCCGCGCCTTGCAGGATCTCCAACCTGCCCAGCGCGAGGCGCGGCTGGCCGATGAACTCAGCCGTCAGGCCGATCTGTCGTTGCGCATCACCAGTGGCGACGGGCAGCACTGGTATGACAGCTCGGTGCAAATTCCGAAGAATCTGCCCCTGCAAACCGGCCTGTCTACCATCAGCCATGACGGCACCGATTACCGCGTGCTGCGCGCCCCGCTCTACCCGGACACAGCGGATTCGCCACAACTGACGCTGCTGCTGGACATCACCCATCACCAGCATTTTCTTACGCGCATGCAGCATCTGATCTGGCTGACCGTCGGCCTGTCGGCGCTGGCCACTGCCGTGCTCGGGGCCTGGGCCGCGCGTAGCGGTCTGCGCCCGTTGCGGCGGATGAGCGCGGTGGCCCGTGGGATTTCTGCGCAATCGCTGAATGCCCGACTGCCTGAAGAGAAGATGCCACCAGAGCTTGCAGAAATGGCCTACAGCTTCAACGCCATGCTCGCACGCCTCGACGACTCGTTTCAGCGCCTCTCGGCGTTCTCCGCCGACATCGCCCATGAGCTGCGCACGCCACTGTCGAATCTGCTGACCCACACCCAGGTCACCCTCACCCGCCCTCGGGCACTGGAGGATTACCGCGAAGCGCTGCACAGCAACCTCGAAGAACTGCAATGGATGGCGCAACTGGTCAACGACATGCTCTACCTGGCCAAGGCTGACCACGGCTTGCTGATGCCCAAGCGCGAACCACTGGAGCTGGCGGATGAGGCCGACATGTTGCTGGAGTTTTTTGCGCCATTGGCGGAAGACGCTGGCGTGAGCTTGAGCCGTGAAGGTGAGGCGCGTATCGAAGGTGATCGCGGCATGTTGCGCCGGGCGTTGTCGAACCTGCTGGATAACGCGCTGCGGTTTACCCCGGCCGAGGGGTACGTTCGCTTGAGCATCGTCGACGAGGCGAAAGCTGTGCGCGTTTGCGTCGAGAACAGTGGCGAGGGTATTTCCGCGCAATTACTGCCACGTCTGTTCGACCGCTTCTATCGAGCGGATCCGGCGCGGCAGGAAGGCAGCAGTGAGCATGCGGGGTTGGGGCTGGCGATTACTCAGTCGATCGTGCGGGCGCATGGCGGGCAGATTCATTGCGAATCTGAAGCGGGTTGGACGCGGTTTGTGATCGAGTTGCCTCGGACCTGATCGTTCCCACGCTCTGCGTGGGAATGCAGCCCGGGACGCTCCGCGTCTCTTCAAGAGCCGAACGCAGAGCGTCCTTTGAGGCATTCCCACGCAGAGCGTGGGAACGAGCATGGAGTCGCTTACGAATATCTCAGCGCATGCGCCGGCTCAATCTTCGCCGCTCGCCACGCCGGATACACCGTCGCCAGGAAGCTCAGGATGAAACCCGCCGAGCAGATCAACAGCACATCCCCACCCTGCAGTTCCGAGGGCAGGTTGCTGACGAAATACACATCCGAACTGAAGATGTGCTGCCCGGTCACACGCTCCACCCAGCCGACCAATTCACTGACGTTAAGCGCGGCGATAACGCCCAGCACGCCGCCAATGATGGTGCCGACAATACCGATCACCGTGCCCTGCACCATGAAGATCGCCATGATCTGCCGGGGCGTGGCACCGATCGTGCGAAGGATCGCGATGTCGGCGCCCTTGTCGTTCACCACCATGATCAGCGTTGCGATGATGTTGAACGCCGCCACCGCGACGATCATCAGCAACAGCAGGCCGATCATGGTTTTTTCCATCTTCATCGCGCTGAACAGGCTGCCCTGGGTGTGAGTCCAGTCGTCAGCCTTGAAGTCAGCGCCGAGGCCACTGGCGATGTCCGCAGACACTTTCGGTGCCGCGTACAGATCCTTGACCGCCAGCCGCACGCTCTGCACCTGATTCGGCTGCCAGTGCTGCATGGTCGCGGCATCGGCGACATGGATCAGGCCCATCGAGCCGTCCAGCTCGGCGCCGACCTTGAACACGCCAACCACATTCAGGCGCTGCATGCGCGGGGTGATACCGCCCGGCGCGGTGCTGACTTCCGGGACGATCAGAGTGATCTTGTCGCCGACATTGAGGCGGAAACGCCGCGCGGTGATTTCACCGATCACCACACCGAACTCACCCGGCTTCAAGGCATCCAGACGACCCTGGACGATGTGCCGGGCAACGATCGACACCTTGCCTTCCTGGGCCGGATCAACGCCGCTGATCTGAATTGGCTGCATCGAACCCTTGTAGGAAAGCATGCCTTCCATCTCTGTGAACGGCACGGCGGCCGTCACTTCGGGATTTTTCATCGCAGCCGCAGCGACCGGCTGCCAGTCGTCGATCGGCTTGACGCCAACGATGGTCGCATGGGGCACCATGCCAAGGATGCGCGAGCTCATTTCGCGCTGAAAGCCGTTCATCACCGACAGCACCACGATCATCGCCAGCACGCCGAGGGCGAGGCCGATCATCGAGGTCATCGAAATGAACGAAACAAAGCGATTGCGGCGCTTGGCGCGGGTATAGCGCGTGCCGATAAAGATCGATAACGGTCTGAACATTCGCTGGGGCACCGTATAGAAATAAAAGACCCGGCACCGTTACGGGCGCCGGGTTTCAGCCAGTCAGATGGGGGTCAGGCAACCTTCCTGCAACTGCAGGACGCGGTCCATCTGGCGAGCCAGGTTCATGTCGTGCGTCACCACCAGGAACGCCGTGCGCATCGAAGTGCTCAGCTCCAGCATCAGATCCTGAATGCCTTCGGCGGTATGCAGGTCGAGGTTGCCGGTTGGCTCATCGAGCATCACCAGCCCCGGGTTGTTCACCAGTGCACGGGCAATGGCCACGCGCTGACGTTCGCCGCCGGACAGCTCGGCCGGTTTGTGTTCCAGACGATGGCCGAGACCGACGCGCTCCAGCAATGCCGTGGCACGCTGGCGCGCCTCCGGGATGGCGGTCTTGCCGATCAACAGCGGCATGCAGACGTTTTCCAGCGCGGTGAATTCCGGCAGCAGGTGGTGAAACTGGTAAACGAAACCAAGCGCGCGATTGCGCAGCAGGCCCCGCTTCTTCTCGCTCAACGCCGACAGTTCTTCACCGTCGAGCCAGACGCTGCCCTTGCTCGGCGTATCGAGGCCGCCGAGCAGGTTGAGCAAGGTACTTTTGCCGGAACCGGATTTACCCACGATCGCCACACGCTCGCCCGGGTGCAACTCCAGTTGCAGGCCGGCCAGCACTTGTACCGACTCAGGCCCCTCCTCGTAGGACTTGCCCAGGTTACGGCAGCTCAGAATTGCTTGTTCACTCATGCCCGACTCACTCATAACGTAACGCCTCCGCCGGCTGGGTGCGCGCGGCACGCCAGGCGGGATACAGGGTGGCGAGGAAACTCAGGACCAACGCAGCGGCGCAGACCATGACGACGTCCTGGCTCTGTACCTGCGAAGGAAGATAATCAATGAAATACACGTCAGCATTAAGGAACTTGTGGCCGATCAGCCCTTCAAGCGCCGAAATGGCCGCACTGACATTCAGTGCCGCGAGGATCCCGACCACCGCGCCGATGGCCGTGCCGACCACGCCGATCACCGTGCCCTGAACCATGAACGTGCGCATGATCGTGCCCGGAGTGGCGCCGAGGGTGCGCAGAATGGCGATGTCGCCCTTCTTGTCGTTCACCACCATCACCAGCGTGGAAATGATGTTGAACGCGGCGACGGCGACGATCAGCAGCAACAGCAGCCCGATCATGGCTTTTTCCATGCGGATCGCCTGATACAGGTTGCCGTGGGTGCGGGTCCAGTCGCGGGCGTAGTAACGATCTTCGCCGAGCTGCTGGGCGATGTTCCACGCCTCACGCGGTGCCTGGAACAGGTCGTCGAACTTCAGCCGCAGGCCCTGCACCTGATCGGCTTTCCAGCGGTGCATTTTCGCCAGATCCTGCAGATTGGTCACGCCGAGGTAGCCGTCGAGCTCACCGGCACCGACATGGAAAATCCCGACCACGGTGAAGCGCTTCATGCGCGGGAACATCCCGGCCGGGGTCACGCTGACCTCCGGCGCGACGAAGGTGACCTTGTCACCGATGCCGACGCCAAGCTTGGTCGCGGCCTTGTCGCCGATGACGATGCCGAAGCTGCCCGGTGTCAGGTCGTCGAGTTTGCCCTGCTTCATGAAGTTGTCGATGATCGACACATTGCGCTCGAGCGCAGGATCAATGGCATTGAGCAACACTTTGGAAACCTGGCCGTTGTTGGTCAGCAGGCCCTGCATCTGGGTGAACGGCGCCACCGCCGTCACCTGCCGGTTCTGCCTGACCTTGTCGGCTAGGCTTTGCCAGTCGTTGATAGGCTCACCGGTCTCGAGAGTGGCGTGGGGCACCATACCCAGCACGCGGGTGCGCATCTCATGGTCGAAGCCGTTCATCACCGACAGCACGACGATCATCACGACCACGCCAAGGGCGAGCCCGATCATCGAAGTCAGGGAAATGAATGACACAAAATGATTGCGACGCTTTGCACGGGTATAACGCGTGCCGATAAATACGAAGAGAGGTCTGAACATGTCGGGGCTTGTTCGGAGGGAAAAGGAACGTCCTTGTGGCGGGGGTCGAAAACCAGCTTTACACTCAGACCACCGCCGCTACCATGGGTTCGCCATGTCGACATTAGATGAAGAAGATCGCCGCGAATACTACCGTATCGAGGACACGATCGCACTGGAAATTCGGCCCCTGTCCGCTCCCGAAGCCGCAGGCCAGGAAGTGTTGCAGGATGCTTCCCCACTGTTCAACCTGCTCAGCGAACTGCACCTGAGCGAATTCGAGTCGCAGCACCTGTTGCGACAGATCAGCGAGCGCGACCGCGCCATCGCGGCGTTCCTCAAATCGCAGAACAAACGCATCGACCTGCTCAGCCAGGTAATCGCCCTGACGGTGCTCGGACACATCGGCGAGCCGCAGCCGGTGATCATCTCCGAGGGCGGGATCGACTTTCAGTACCCGACCCCGATTGCCACCGGCGCGCACCTGTCGGTGAAACTGGTGCTGATGCCGCAGGCGCTTGGCCTGCTGCTGCGCGCCCGGGTCACCCATTGCGATCCCAAGGGCGATGGCTATGACGTCGGCACCGAGTTCGAGCGCCCGACCGATGCCCAGCGCCAGTTGCTCGCTCGCTACATTTTGCAGAAGCAGGCTCAGGAACGCCGTCTGGCCCGCGAACAGAACGAATCTGGCATTTAACTTAAGGAAGCACCGTGACCCTCATCTACGGCCACCGCGGCGCCAAGGGCGAAGCACCGGAAAACACCCTGAGCAGCTTTCAGGAATGCCTCAAGCACGGCGTGCGCCGCTGCGAACTGGATCTGCACCTGTCCAAGGACGGCGAGCTGATGGTCATCCATGACCCGACGCTCAAGCGCACCACCGACCGTCGCGGCAAAGTCGTCGAGCACACCGCCGCCGAACTGGTGACCTACGACGCACGCAAGGGCGGCCCGGGCTGGATCCAGCCGTGCCCGATTCCGACGCTGGAGGAGCTGTTCGAGCAATGTGATTTCGAGCACTGGCAGCTGGAAGTCAAAAGCGCTTCACGCACCCGCGCGGCGACTACCGTGCTGGCGATTCGGGAAATGGCTCAACGGCATGGCCTGCTCGACAAGGTGACGATCACCTCGAGTTCACGGGAAGTCTTGAAGGCAGCGCTGGACCTGGTACCGGACGTATCCCGTGGCCTGGTGGCCGAATACGCCTGGCTCGATCCGTTGAAGGTGGCGGCCAGCTACGGTTGCGAAATTCTCGCGTTGAACTGGACGCTGTGTACGCCGGAACGCCTGCAGAAGGCGCAGCGTCAGGGCCTGCATGTGTCGGTGTGGACCGTCAACGAGCCTGCACTGATGCGCAGACTCGCCGACTTCGGCGTTGACAGCCTGATTACAGACTTTCCCGGTTTGGCCACTGCCACCCTTGAGAATTGCTGAAATCGGTCTCCCCGGCCGGCTCAGGCCACCGGCCGGAGCCCGTCAAAAAAGCCGGTTGAGGCCGTCGTACGCCGCGACCCGATAGGCTTCGGCCATGGTCGGGTAGTTGAACGTGGTGTTGACGAAATACTTCAGGGTGTTCAGCTCGCCCGGCTGATTCATGATCGCCTGACCGATGTGAACGATCTCCGACGCCTGATAACCGAAGCAATGCACGCCGAGCACTTCCAGCGTCTCGCGGTGGAAGAGGATCTTCAGCATGCCTTGCGGCTCACCGGCAATCTGCGCCCGCGCCATGCTCTTGAAGAAGGCCTTGCCGACTTCGTACGGCACTTTGGCCTGGGTCAATTCCTGCTCGTTCTTGCCGATCGAGCTGATCTCCGGAATGGTGTAGATGCCGGTCGGCACGTCGTTGACGAAACGCCAGCTGCCATTGTCGACGATGCTGCCGGCGGCAGAACGACCCTGGTCGTGGGCGGCACTGGCCAGGCTTGGCCAGCCGATCACGTCACCGGCGCCGTAGATGTTCTCCACGCAGGTGCGGTAGTTCTGGTCGACTTCGATCTGGCCACGGCTGTTGACCTTGACCCCGATGTTTTCCAGACCCAGCGTGTCGGTGTTGCCGGTACGGCCGTTGCACCAGAGCAAGGCGTCGGCCTTGATCTTCTTGCCGGATTTCAGGTGCAGGATCACGCCGTTGTCCACGCCTTCGACGCGGTCGTACTCTTCGTTGTGACGCACGGTGATGTTGTTGTTGCTGAAGTGGTAGCTCAGCGCCTGGGAAATTTCCGAGTCAAGGAAGCTCAGCAACTGGCCACGGTTGTCGACCAGTTCGACCAGCACACCCAGACCACTGAAGATCGACGCGTATTCGCAGCCGATTACCCCAGCGCCGTAAACGATCAGTTTGCGCGGGGTGTGACCGAGGCTGAGGATGGTGTCGCTATCGTAGATACGCGGGTGGTGGAAATCGATGTCCGCCGGGCGATACGGGCGCGAACCGGTGGCGATGATGATGTGCTTGGCCACCAGCTTCTCGACCACGCCGTTGCCGCAAACCACTTCGATGGTCTGCTCGTCGGCGAAGCTGCCGGTACCGAAGAACACGTCGACGCGGTTACGGGCGTAGTAGCCGGTGCGCGATGCGACTTGTTTGGAAATGACTTTTTCGGCGCTTTTCAACACGTCCGGGAAGGAAAACCAGCGTGGCTCGCCGATCGCGCGGAACATCGGGTTGGTGTTGAACTGCATGATCTGCCGCACCGAGTGACGCAGTGCCTTGGACGGGATGGTGCCGAGGTGGGTGCAGTTGCCGCCGACCTGACGACGGCTGTCGACCATCGCGACCTTGCGCCCCGCTTTGGCGGCGTTCATTGCCGCGCCTTCTCCCGCCGGGCCGGAACCCAGTACCACCACGTCGTAGTTGTAGACAGCCATGCGTACTCCTCAGAACAGGCCGCGGTGCCAGCAGCACCGGCGGCTAAATCACGCCGAACGGCGGCGCGAAGGAACAATTGGGGGCCAGTGAAGAACCCGGACACAGTCTATAGAAGCGTCAACGCCGCGCACATTAACCCTTGGTCGCGTCGTAGGCTACTTTTGCCTGCACTACAACGCCAGCTTTCGTCTTGTCTCCGGTCAGTTTTTTTCACCGACAAGCTGCGTAAATGCCTGACTGCTGCGGGTGACGAAACCTGTATCGGCACGCAAGACAAAGAATGCAGCAATGTCATGCTTTTGGGCATAGTCCCGTGCCCTTTCCGGCCCGAGAATCAGCAACAGCGTCGATAGTCCATCGGCCATCAACGCTGAAGGATGAATCACCGTGACTGACGCCAGATCATGTAGGACCGGCCTTCCGCTGCGTGCATCGAAGGTGTGGGAATAACGCCGACCGTCCTGCAGAAAATAATGGCGGTAGTCACCGGAGGTGGACACGCCGTAGCCATCGACATCGATAATCCGCTCGGCCACTTGCTGGTCATCGCGAGGCTCTTCGAGAGCGATGCGCCACGCGGAACCATCCGGCTTCTTGCCCCGGGCTTTGAGTTCGCCCGTGGCTTCGACCAGGTAATTGTCGATGCCCATGCCCTGCAATCTGGCGGCGATGGTATCCACGGCGTAACCGGCGGCAATACTGTTGAAGTCGACTTCGACGGCGGCGTCCTTGCACAACCGTTCGCCGTCGATGCGCAGATGCTGATGGCCGACCCGCTGCATGACCTCGGCCACAGCGGCCGCATCAGGGATCTTTTCCTCGCGTCCTTGCGGGCCGAATCCCCAGAGGTCCAGCAGCGGTTCCACGGTCAGGTCGTAGGAGCCTTCGCTTTGCATTGAAAGCTGTTCGCCGATACGGACCAATTCGAGCACCGCTGCCGGCATGGCTTGGCAGCTATCGGCGGGCAAGGCGTTGAAACGCTCGATGACGGAGTCACTGCGGTAAGTCGACAGCTGTTGATCGACTTCGCCGAGGATGCGCTTCACTTCACCGCGCACTTGCGCAGGATCGGCGACCCCGGCGTGGCGCACGTATTTGACCGACCAGGTGCTGCCCATGGTCGAGCCACCGACCTGTTCCAGGGAATCGCCGTTGCCGCAGCCGCCGATTGCCACCGCCAACACCACAAGCCCCAACCAGCGTCCAGTTAACATTTCTTCATCTCCCCGCAAAACCACGGCGGCCATTATGAACTACAAGCGCCCGCTCGCTTCCCCATGGCTGCAACGCCTTTATACAAAATTGAACAGTGAGTACCTCCCATGTCCTCCACCACGGGCAAAGGCAAAGCGATCTTTCGCGTTGTCAGCGGCAACTTCCTCGAAATGTTCGACTTCATGGTCTACGGCTTCTATGCAACGGCCATCGCCAAAACCTTCTTCCCCACCGACAGCGCCTTCGCTTCGCTGATGCTGTCGCTGGCGACCTTCGGCGCCGGCTTCCTGATGCGCCCGCTGGGGGCAATTTTCCTCGGCGCCTATATCGACCGTCACGGACGGCGCAAAGGACTGATCATCACCTTGGCGATGATGGCCGCCGGTACGGTGTTGATTGCCTGCGTGCCTGGCTACGCGACGCTCGGCGTCGCCGCGCCGCTACTGGTGTTGTTCGGCCGTCTGTTGCAAGGCTTCTCGGCGGGCGTGGAACTGGGCGGTGTGTCGGTGTATCTGGCGGAAATTTCGACGCCGGGGCGTAAAGGCTTTTTCGTCAGTTGGCAGTCCGCCAGCCAACAGGCAGCCGTGGTGTTCGCCGGTCTGCTCGGCGTTGGCCTCAACCACTGGCTGAGTCCGGAGCAAATGGGCGAATGGGGCTGGCGCGTGCCGTTTCTGATTGGCTGCATGATCGTGCCGGTGATTTTCTTCATCCGTCGCTCGCTGGAAGAAACTCCGGAATTCCAGGCGCGAACCCACCGCCCTACCCTCGGCGAAATCGTCCGCTCGATCGGGCAGAACTTCGGCATCGTCATTGCCGGCATGGCGCTGGTGGTGATGACCACGGTGTCGTTCTACCTGATCACTGCGTACACGCCGACGTTTGGCAAGGCTGAGCTGCATCTGTCGGACCTCGACGCCTTGCTGGTGACGGTGTGCATCGGCTTGTCGAACTTCTTCTGGCTACCGGTGATGGGCGCGGTATCCGACAAGATCGGCCGAAAACCCTTACTGCTGGCGGCGACAATTCTGGCGATCCTCACGGCGTATCCGGCACTGTCGTGGCTGGTGGCGAATCCGAGCTTCAGCCATTTGCTGATTGTCGAATTGTGGCTGTCGTTCCTGTACGGCTCGTACAACGGCGCGATGGTGGTGGCGCTGACCGAGATCATGCCGGTGGAAGTGCGCACGACCGGGTTTTCCCTGGCTTACAGTTTGGCAACGGCGACGTTCGGCGGATTTACTCCGGCAGCGTGCACCTATCTGATTCATGTGCTGGACAACAAGGCAGCACCGGGCATCTGGCTAAGTGGCGCGGCGGTGTTGGGCTTGATTGCGACACTGGTGCTATTCCGTGGCAACCGGCATGAGTTGCGCACCGCGCAGGCCTCGGTAGCCAGCGGCGCCTGACAGAATGCTTTCGCGAGCAGGCTCGCTCCCACAGAAGATTGTGAACGACACTGATCCAGTGTGGGAGCGAGCCTGCTCGCGAAGAGGCCGGCAAGGACGCCGAAGATCCAACAGGCCCACAAACAAAAACGCCCCGACAAAATGTCGGGGCGTTTTCATTCAAGCCTGAGGCTTAGCGCGGGAACGCTGGCGGATTCACATCAGCCATGTCTTCCATCACACGAACTACCTGGCAGCTGTAGCCGAACTCGTTGTCGTACCAGACGTACAGAACGACGCGGTTGTCCTGCACGATGGTCGCTTCAGCGTCGACTACACCGGCGTGACGCGAGCCAACGAAGTCAGTCGACACCACTTCCTGCGAATTGACGAAGTCGATCTGCTTGTGCAGCTCGGAGTGCAGAGCCATGTAGCGCAGGTACTCGTTCATCTCTTCGCGGGTGGCGGCTTTCTCAAGGTTGAGGTTGAGAATGGCCATCGACACGTTTGGCGTCGGAACACGAATCGCGTTACCGGTCAGCTTGCCGGCCAGCTCAGGCAGAGCCTTGGCAGCAGCGGTGGCGGCGCCGGTCTCGGTGATCACCATGTTCAGCGCGGCGCTGCGGCCACGGCGATCGCCCTTGTGGAAGTTGTCGATCAGGTTCTGGTCGTTGGTGTACGAGTGAACGGTTTCGACGTGACCGTTGATGATGCCGAACTTGTCGTTGACCGCTTTGAGCACCGGCACGATGGCGTTGGTGGTGCAGGAAGCAGCCGAGACGATCTTGTCGTCAGCGGTGATTTCACCGTGGTTGATGCCGTGAACGATGTTCTTCAGCTTGCCCTTGCCAGGCGCGGTCAGAACAACGCGGTCGATACCCGGGCAGGCCAGGTGCTGACCCAGGCCATCGGCGTCACGCCAGACACCGGTGTTGTCCACCAGCAGCGCGTCTTTGATGCCGTACTGGGTGTAATCCACCTCGGTCGGGTTCTTCGCGTAGATCACCTGGATCAGGTTACCGTTGGCGGTGATGGTGTTGTTTTCTTCATCGATGGTAATGGTGCCGTTGAACGAACCGTGTACCGAATCGCGACGCAGCAGGCTGGCGCGTTTGGTCAGGTCGTTCTCGGCGCCTTTGCGCACGACGATGGCGCGCAGACGCAGGCCGTCGCCACCACCGGTTTTCTCGATCAGGATGCGCGCCAGCAGACGGCCGATACGACCGAAGCCGTAAAGAACAACGTCGGTGCCTTTGCGGGCCGAGGCGTTCTGCTGGCCAACCACGTCAGCCATCTCTTCACGCACGAACTGCTCGGCGCTGCGGCCGTTGCCTTCATTGCGGAATTTGAACGCCAGCTTGCCCAGATCCACCGACGCCGCGCCGAGCTTGAGCTCGCTCATGGCCTTGAGCAGTGGGAATGTTTCGTGGACGGAGAGTTCGCTGTCGTCCGAAGAACGGTGGCGAGCAAAGCGGTGAGCTTTGAGAATCGCGATGACAGACTGGTTGATCAGGCTGCGGCCATAGATCGAGCTAACCACGTTGTTATTGCGGTAGAGCTGACCGATAAGCGGAATCATCGCTTCTGCGAGTGCTTCACGGTCGATCCATTCACCAAGACACTGGTCGGGCTTCTGAGTCACGGTAACCTTCCACATGTAGGGGCAGAAAAAAGGGGCTACATTATGCCGCCGAGAAGCCCTTTCAGCAATGCGCGCTTGTCGCGCAATCGGTAACAAAATCCCGTTCAAAAAATTTACGCCTTTCTCCAGCCCAGTAAAACCGGGGCTTTCAGCGCAGTCAATTTTTCGACGACTGTTAGACGATGTCTGTAACCCTCCGTAACACCACCCGGTTTCGGCACTACATAACCATGAAAAAAGTGCTCGTTTTTATGGTTACCACTACATTTCGTCCAAACCGTGAAGATAGACGCAGTCTGCAACTGACAGGCGGCACCGGAGGCCGCTACAATTACCGACTTTGTCGCAACGCCTGGAGCTCAACCTTCCGTGCCTGTTCTGCGTCTACCGTTACTCCCTGCCGAAGCAGGTAAACAGCACTGGGGCAATCTGCCCGGTGCCGCCCTCAGCCTGGCGATTGCCGAGGCTGCCAGCGCTGCCAAGCGCTTTACCCTGCTGCTGACCGCCGACAGCCAAAGCGCCGAACGGCTGGAACAGGAGCTGAGTTTCTTCGCCCCGGATTTGCCCGTACTGCATTTCCCCGACTGGGAAACCCTGCCCTACGACCTGTTCTCGCCGCACCAGGACATCATCTCCCAGCGCATCGCCAGCCTTTACCGCCTGCCGGAACTGGCCCACGGCGTGCTGGTGGTACCGATCACCACCGCCCTGCATCGCTTGGCGCCGACCAAATTCCTCCTCGGCAGCAGCCTGGTGCTGGATATCGGCCAGAAGCTCGACGTCGAACAGATGCGCGCGCGGCTCGAAGCCAGCGGCTATCGCTATGTCGACACGGTGTACGAGCACGGCGAGTTCACCGTACGCGGCGCGCTGATCGACCTGTTCCCGATGGGCAGCAAACTGCCGTATCGCATCGACCTGTTCGACGACGAAATCGAAACCCTGCGCACCTTCGATCCGGAAACCCAGCGTTCAATCGACAAGGTCGAGTCGGTCAAGCTGCTGCCGGCCCGCGAATTCCCGTTGCAGAAAGACGCAGTCACCCGCTTCAAGGCGCGCTTTCGCGAGCGCTTCGACGTCGACTTCCGTCGCTGCCCGATCTTTCAGGACCTGAGCAGCGGCATCACCCCGGCCGGCATCGAGTACTACCTGCCGCTGTTCTTCGACGAAACTTCGACGCTGTTCGATTACCTGCCTCAGGACACACAAGTGTTCTCGCTGCCGGGCATCGAGCAGGCGGCGGAAAACTTCTGGAACGACGTGCGCAATCGTTACGAAGAACGCCGCGTCGATCCATCGCGTCCTTTATTGCCACCGGCCGAATTGTTCCTGCCGGTGGAAGACTGCTTCGCGCGCCTGAAGAACTGGCCACGGGTCGTTGCCAGTCAACAGGACGTTGAAAGCGGTGTCGGCCGCGAACGCTTCCCGGCCCATGCGCTGCCCGATCTGGCCATCGAAGCCAAAGCCACGCAACCACTGGCGGCGCTGGCCGGTTTCCTCGAAGAATTCCCCGGGCGCGTGCTGTTCACCGCTGAATCGGCGGGTCGTCGCGAAGTCCTGCTGGAACTGTTGGAACGCCTGAAGTTGCGGCCGAAAACCGTCGACAGCTGGCCGGACTTCGTCGCCAGCAAGGATCGTCTGGCGATCACCATCGCCCCGCTCGACGAGGGTCTGCTGCTCGACGACCCGGCGCTGGCGCTGGTGGCGGAAAGTCCGCTGTTCGGCCAACGGGTCATGCAACGTCGTCGTCGCGAGAAGCGCAGCGACGTCAGCAACGATGCGGTGATCAAGAACCTCACCGAACTGCGCGAAGGCGCGCCGGTGGTGCATATCGATCACGGCGTCGGCCGCTACCTGGGCCTGACGATCCTGGAAATCGACAATCAGGCCGCCGAATTCCTCACCCTCGAATACGCCGAGAACGCCAAGCTTTACGTGCCGGTGGCCAACCTGCACCTGATCGCACGTTACACCGGCAGCGACGATTCGCTCGCGCCGCTGCACCGCCTCGGTTCGGAAACCTGGCAGAAAGCCAAGCGCAAAGCCGCCGAGCAGGTGCGTGACGTCGCCGCCGAATTGCTCGACATTTACGCCCGTCGCGCCGCCCGTGAAGGTTACGCCTTCGCCGACCCGAAGGCCGATTACGCCACCTTCAGCGCCGGTTTCCCGTTCGAGGAAACACCCGATCAGCAAGCCACCATCGAGGCCGTGCGCGAAGACATGCTCGCGCCGAAACCGATGGATCGCCTGGTCTGCGGCGACGTTGGCTTCGGCAAGACCGAAGTGGCCATGCGCGCCGCGTTCATCGCCGTGCACGGCGGTCGTCAGGTGGCGATTCTGGTGCCGACCACCCTGCTCGCCCAGCAGCACTACAACAGTTTCCGCGACCGCTTCGCTGACTGGCCGGTGACCGTGGAAGTGATGAGTCGCTTCAAATCGGCCAAGGAAGTCAACGCGGCGATCGCCGATCTGGCGGAAGGCAAGATCGACATCGTCATCGGCACGCACAAGCTGCTGTCCGATGATGTGAAGATCAAAAACCTCGGGCTGGTGATCATCGACGAAGAACACCGTTTTGGCGTACGCCAGAAAGAACAGCTCAAGGCCCTGCGCAGCGAAGTCGACATCCTTACCCTGACCGCGACGCCGATTCCGCGCACGCTGAACATGGCGGTGTCGGGCATGCGCGATCTGTCGATCATCGCCACGCCGCCAGCGCGGCGCCTGTCGGTGCGCACTTTTGTCATGGAGCAGAACAAGAGCACGGTCAAAGAGGCCCTGCTGCGTGAACTGCTGCGTGGCGGTCAGGTTTATTACCTGCACAACGATGTGAAGACCATCGAGAAATGCGCCGCCGACCTCGCCGAACTGGTGCCAGAAGCGCGCATCGGTATCGGCCACGGGCAGATGCGTGAACGTGAACTCGAACAAGTGATGAGCGACTTCTACCACAAGCGCTTCAACGTGCTGATCGCCTCGACCATCATCGAGACCGGCATCGACGTGCCAAGCGCCAACACCATCATCATCGAGCGCGCCGACAAGTTCGGCCTGGCCCAGCTGCACCAGTTGCGTGGTCGTGTCGGCCGCAGTCACCACCAGGCTTACGCCTACCTGCTGACACCGCCACGCCAGCAAATCACTTCGGACGCGGAAAAACGTCTGGAAGCGATCGCCAATACCCAGGACCTCGGCGCCGGTTTCGTGCTGGCCACCAACGACCTGGAAATCCGTGGCGCCGGCGAACTGCTCGGCGACGGTCAGAGCGGGCAGATTCAGGCCGTCGGTTTCACCCTGTACATGGAAATGCTTGAGCGCGCGGTGAAGTCGATCCGCAAGGGCGAGCAGCCGAACCTCGATCAACCGCTGGGTGGCGGCCCGGAAGTCAATCTGCGGGTGCCGGCGCTGATTCCGGAAGATTATCTGCCGGATGTGCATGCGCGGTTGATTCTGTATAAACGCATCGCCTCGGCCACCGACGAGGAAGGCCTCAAGGATCTGCAGGTGGAGATGATCGACCGCTTCGGCCTGTTGCCGGAGCCGACCAAGAACCTGGTGCGGATCACCGCGCTGAAATTGCAGGCGGAAAAGCTCGGCATCAAGAAAGTCGACGGCGGGCCGCAAGGCGGACGCATCGAGTTCGAAGCGCAGACGCCGGTTGACCCGATGACCCTGATCAAGCTGATCCAGACGCAGCCCAAGCGCTACAAGTTCGAAGGCGCGACGATGTTTAAATTCCAGGTGCCGATGGAGCGCCCGGAAGAACGTTTCAATACTGTCGAGGCGCTGTTTGAGCGTCTCATCCCGAAATCCGCTTGAAGGACGCCCGATGCGCCTGTTCCGCTCTCTGACTTTGTTGCTTGCACTTGCAGCACCGACGGCGTTTGCCGATGACACGTATCAGGTCGAAATGATCCTGGTGCGCCAGAATGCCGTCCCGGCCATCGTCAGCCGCGCCGCCCCGGAAGACTGGGCCGCTGGCGCCCAGCGTCTGGGCAGCGACAGCCAGCGCACCCCAGCGCTGAATGATGTAGTGAACAAACTCACCGCCAGCGGCGAGTACACCGTGTTGATGCACAAAGCCTGGCAGCAGAGCCTCGGCGAAGCGCCGGCGAAAGTCGCAGTGAGCGAAGGTCAGGAACAGTTCGGCCAGTTCCCCATCGAGGGCACGCTGGAAATGAAACTCGGCCGCTTCACCGACGTGACCGCCGATTTCTGGGTCAATCAGATCGACGCCAATGGCCTGGTCACCGCCAGTGAGCGTCTGCGTCAGGACAGCCACACCAAGAACGGCCAGCTCAATTACCTCGACAACGGTCATCTGGCCCTGCTGATCAAGATCACGTCCCTGACCGCGCCAGCGCCTCGCGAAGCGCCTGAAGTCGTGCCGGACTGATCGAAGTCCTTATGCCGCCGCCCCTGAGCAAACCGCTGGCCCCGTCGTGGGTCAGCCGATTCAAAGAACAGAGTCTGGAGCGCGGCCGCCGCTACGCTTTGGAGAATCGAGTGCGCATCGCCCAGGTCGGCGATGCGACCATCACCGCCAGTTGCGAAGGTTCTGGCGGTAGCGTTTACCGACAGACCATCCATCTGCGCGAGTCAGCTAAAGCGACGCTGTTGCTGGTCGACGCCACCTGTACCTGCCCGGTGCGCAGCAACTGCAAACACTGCGCGGCGGTGCTGCTGAAAATCCAGGAAACCCTCGACTACCCCGCCGCCGCGAAAGATGCCGAGTTGCTGGAAAAACTCCAGGCCGTGCTGGAGAACCGTAGCCCGAAAGCGCCGCCGCAAGTGCTGGTGGACAACGTGCAACCGGTGCCACGCCTATGGCTGGCGAGCGTGGAGTTCAGCGCCTTCGAGCCGCGCAACGGCAAGATGCAGCGCTACATTCAGCATCGTGCGGCGCTGTCGTTCAGCTATCTGGACGAATACGTCAGCGGGCAAAAACACAGCGATATCCTGATCCGTCAGGAAGCCCAGACCCTGCGGATAAAACGTCACCCGGACGTCGAACAGTCCTACCGCGAACAGTTACGCATCCTCGGTTTCCGCATCGCCACCCGGCAGAGCAAAGCGCTGCCGGAAAGCGCCGGCGAACTCTACGAGATGGTCAACGACAGCGCCTGGCTGACCTTCACGCTGAATGACTTGCCGAAGTTGCGCAGCCAGGGCTGGGAGTTGCAGATCGATGAGGAATTCGGTTTCGACCTGACCGCCGTCGACGACTGGTACGCCACCGTCGAACAGGCGCCGGAGCGCGACTGGTTCGATCTGGAACTGGGCATCATCGTCAACGGCGAGCGCCTGAGCCTGCTGCCGATTCTGCTGAATCTGATGCGCTCGCACACCGAGATCCTCAACCCGGAACGCCTGGCCCGCCGTCGCGATGACGAGCTGATTCTGGTGAACATTCCGCAACGCACCAGCGAGCATGGGCCGTTGCAAGTGGCGCTGCCGCTCGGTCGCTTGAAGCCGGTATTGATGACGCTGGGCGAGTTTTATTTGCAGGAGCCGGGCGAAACCACCCTGCGCCTGAGCAAGGCTGACGCCACCCGGCTCAATTCGCTGGAAGGCCTGCCGCTGTTGTGGGAAGGCGGCGAGCAGATCCGCACCTTCGCCCAGCGCCTGCGCGACATCCGCGACTTCACTGCCGAAGCGCCGCAAGGTCTGAATGCAACGCTGCGCCCGTATCAGCTCGAAGGTTTGAGCTGGATGCAATCGCTGCGACAACTCGAAGTCGGCGGCATTCTCGCGGACGACATGGGCCTGGGCAAAACCCTACAGACCCTGGCGCATATTCTCAGCGAGAAGAACGCCGGACGCCTCGATCGTCCGTGCATGGTGGTGATGCCGACCAGCCTGATTCCGAACTGGCTCGATGAGGCGGCGCACTTCACCCCGCAACTGAAAGTGCTCGCCCTGTACGGCGCCACGCGCAAAAAGCACTTCGACAATCTGGCCGACTTCGACCTGATCCTCACCACTTACGCCCTGTTGCCCAAGGATCTCGAACGTCTCGCCAAACAGCCGCTGCATGTTCTGGTGCTGGACGAAGCGCAATACATCAAGAACCCCAACAGCAAAGCCGCCCAGGCCGCCCGCGAGCTGAACGCGCGCCAGCGCCTGTGCCTCAGCGGCACGCCGCTGGAAAACCACTTGGGCGAGCTCTGGTCGCTGTTCCACTTCCTGCTGCCGGGCTGGCTTGGCGATGTGAAAAGCTTCAATGCCGATTACCGTGTGCCGATCGAAAAGCGCGGCAGTGAAGTCAGACTGCAGCACCTCAACGGTCGGATAAAACCGTTTCTGCTGCGCCGCACCAAAGAGCAGGTCGCCACCGAGCTGCCGCCGAAAACCGAAATCATCCATTGGGTCGAACTCAACGAAGCGCAGCGCGACGTGTACGAGACCATGCGCCTGGCGATGGACAAGAAGGTCCGCGACGAGATCACTCGCAAAGGCGTGGCACGCAGCCAGATCATCATTCTCGAAGCATTGCTCAAGCTGCGCCAGGTCTGCTGCGATCTGCGCCTGGTCAACGACGCCACCCTGCCCGCGCGCGGCAGCACCTCGGGCAAGCTCGACAGTCTGATGGAAATGCTGGAGGAGTTATTCGAGGAAGGCCGGCGGATTCTGCTGTTCTCGCAATTCACTTCGATGCTGTCATTGATCGAAGAGGAGTTGAAAAAACGCAAGATCGCTTACGCCCTGCTCACCGGCCAGACCCGTGACCGGCGCACACCGGTGAAGGAATTCCAGAGCGGCACGCGGCAGATTTTTCTGATCAGCCTGAAGGCCGGTGGCGTCGGCTTGAACCTGACCGAAGCCGATACGGTGATTCACTACGACCCGTGGTGGAACCCGGCAACCGAGAATCAGGCGACTGACCGCGCGTATCGAATCGGCCAGGAGAAACCGGTGTTCGTCTACAAGATGATTGCCCGGGGCACGGTGGAAGAGAAGATTCAGCACCTGCAAAAGGAAAAGTCCGACCTTGCAGCGGGCGTGCTCGATGGGCGCAAGGCCGGGGACTGGAAGTTGCAGAGCGATGATATTGAAGCGCTGTTTGCGCCGTTGCCGGACAAGATCGACAAGCGCTGAAAGCGGCGTCGCTGGTTAGATAGCTATCGCTGGCAAGCCAGCTCCCACAGGGTTATGACCTGTACCGAAGATTGTGTTTCAACTCGATACCTGTGGGAGCTGGCTTGCCAGCGATGGGGTCATCCAATATTGCGCAATCACTCAGGGCTCAACCCTTGGAAACCGGCAACGGCGCAAACAACGCCTCGATATCACTCTGTTCCAGTTTGAATCCCCCCGTCGTGCCGCCCTCAAGCACCGCCCCGGCCAGCGCAGCCTTCTCCTGCTGCAACGCCTGGATCTTCTCTTCGACGGTGCCTTTGGCAATCAACTTGTAGACGAACACCGGATTGTTCTGCCCGATGCGATACGCCCGATCGGTCGCTTGGTTCTCCACCGCCGGGTTCCACCAAGGATCGAAGTGAATCACCGTGTCTGCCGCCGTCAGGTTCAGACCGGTACCGCCGGCCTTGAGGCTGATCAGAAACAACGGCACCTTGCCGCCTTGGAAATCCCTCACCGGCGTGCGCCGATCGGTGGTGTCGCCGGTCAGCAACGAGTAAGCAAGCCCGCGTTGCTGCAACTCCTGCTCGATCAGCGCCAGCATCGAGGTGAATTGGGAAAACAGCAGAATGCGCCGCCCTTCACCGAGCAATTCTTCAAGCATCTCCATCAGGCTGATCAGCTTGCCGCTGCCGGAACGCAACGCCTTCGCCGTGAGCGGCATATTGACCAGGCGCAGATCACAGCAGACCTGGCGCAGCTTGAGCAGCGCATCGAGGATGATGATCTGGCTGCGCGCCACGCCGCTGCGGGCGATTTCGTCGCGGACCTTTTTGTCCATCGCCACACGCACCGTCTCATAGACGTCGCGCTGACCATCGCTGAGTTCGACCCAGTGGATGATCTCGGTTTTCGGCGGCAACTCGGTGGCGACCTGATCCTTCTTGCGCCGCAGCAAAAACGGCTTGATGCGTGCGGTCAGGTGTTGCATGCGCTGGACATTGCCGTGCTTCTCGATCGGCGTGCGGTAATCGCGATTGAAGGATTTACTGTCGCCGAGCCAGCCGGGCATGAGGAAATGGAACTGCGACCACAGCTCACCGAGGTGGTTTTCCAGCGGCGTACCGCTCAGACACAAGCGCTGATGGGCCTGCAAGTCACGCGCGGCCTGGGCGGCTTTGCTCAGCGGGTTCTTGATGTTCTGCGCTTCGTCGAGAATCAGCACGCTCCACGGCTGCGGCTGCAAGATCTCCAGATCCCTGGGCAGCAATGCGTAAGTGGTCAGCACCAAGTCGTATTCGGCGAGATTGGCGAAGTCCTTCTGCCGCCCGGTGCCGTGCAGCGCCAGGACTTTCAACTGCGGCGTGAAGCGCTCGGCTTCGTCGAGCCAGTTGGGAATCAGGCTGGTGGGCATCACCGCCAGTGCCGGACAGTCCAGGCGCCCGGCGTGTTTCTCCGTGAGCAGATGCGCCAGGGTCTGCAAGGTTTTGCCCAGGCCCATGTCATCGCCCAGAATGCCGCCGACTTCCAGCTCGCGCAGGGTCTGCATCCAGTTCAAGCCTTCGAGCTGATACGGGCGCAGTTGCGCGTTGAGGCCGGCAGGCGCAGCAACCTGGGCGTGACTGGAATTCTGCAGACGCTTGGCAAAAGTGCGCAGGCGTTCGCCGCCCTGCCAGTCCAGCGGTACGCCATCGAGCATACTCAGGCGTGCGGCGTCTGGAGCGGTCAAGCGCAGCGCATCGCCCTGGTGTCCGCCCAGATACAGCTCGCCCAGCGTCGCCATCAACGGTTTGACCCGACTCAGCGGCAACGCGACCTTGGCGCCGGCCGGGTCGCCAAAACCGCTGGGCTTGAGCTCGATCAGGAGTTTTTCATCATCGTTGCGCTGCGCCAGATTGACCGGGTCGAGCAAGCGCGGCTGGGTCCGCAACAGGTGCAGAAGGATCGGCAGCAAGCTGTAGCGCTCGCCGTTGACGACGATACCCAACTGCAGATCAAACCACTGATGCGTGGCCTCTTCTTCGACCTCGGCGTACCACTGTTCAACCGGTTGTACATCGAAATGGAAACCGGGACTGATCTCGATTTTCCAATCTGCGGCGCGCAGTGTGGCCAGCCCTTCGTGCATGAACCCGAGCCAGGCGGAATCATCCGGCAAGGTAAACATCTCGCCGGGACGATCCATTGCACTCTTGCGCGTGGCTTTCTTGAAGCCATGTTTTTGCAGGTTCTGGCGCAGCTTCTTTTCCAGCGCCGGTTGACGCTGAATGCGCTGGGTTTCGCTGCCATTGAGGATCATCACTTCCGGGTTGCGATCCACCGCCGGATGACCGTTGTAGGTAAACAGCAGAGCGGCGCGGTGCTCCAGCACGTATTCCCAGCGCGAACGTTCCCGGCCGCTGACCAGGACGAGCTGCGGCTGCGGCAGCACGTCATCGATGATCCGTTCGGTGAGCTTGTGCGGTGGCGCAATTTGGCTCGCCGCGCTCATGCGATGGCTGAACTGCATGGCCTGACGCGCCGGAATGTCTGGCGCCAGGGTCAAATGGCAGGCGAGCTTTTCTTCCAGCTCAGTGAACAGCGGGCCAACCTGGCGCTGCTCGCGATCAAGATAATAAAGCGGCTCCAGCGCCAGCACGGTTTCCTGCGCGGCTTCGGCACTGCTCCATTGCGCGCGGAATCCGCCATCGGCCTGCTCAGCCCAAGAGAACTGACCCACGCGTTTCGCCCCCGGTGTCAGCGCTCGCAGGTCTTCGAAATCGAGGAACAGCCGCGAGGTACGCAGGAGCATTTCCAGCAGTTCGGCGCCACTGCTGCCTTCCAGCGGATAGCCGCTGTAATAGGCGTGATGGGAATGCATGGCGACCAACAGCCGGGCGATGCGCAGATCCAGCTCGGACAGGTAGCCCGGCTGGCGCATGAGCATTTCCGCGAGCGAGTACATCGGTTTGACCTCGCGTAACTCGCCGCTCTTGAGCTGATAGACCTTGAAAATATCAAGCAGCCACTTGCCGTTCGCAGACGTCGGTTTGAGCTTGTAAAACAGACGCGTGCCTGCGGTTTGCGCACTTTCTTCAGCGGGCTTGGCCGGCACGGGAATTGTTGAAAGCCAATGCTCGAGCGCTCGCCCCAACGGGATCTGTGCATCATTGTCAGACGCATCCTCACCCGTGCCCAGCAGGTGATAGATCACCGCCGCGCTGTGCTTACAGTCCAGTGCAACAGGACAGCTGCACAGGCAACGCAGGTTTACCGACCCCAGCCGATCTTCGGACAGATAAATGCTTTGCTCATAGGCCTGAAGTTGCGAACCGACGCAGAACGCCTCGATCTTCCTGTCATCGATCTCGAGGATCTCTACCCGGTCATCGGCGGCATAAGCGCGGGCCTTGGCCAACGCCTTGCTACTGAATGCGTGGGTCCATGTCAGCCCTTTAAGCCGCTCGATGAAAATGCTCATGGACAGTCCTTAGCTGGCCAGCACTCGCGCCAACGTTGATTTCACCTTGCCCATGCCATCGTGCAAGGCCTGCTCGATTTCGGCCATGGTGATGACTTCGGTGGTCTTGCCGGCTGCAGGATTCACCACCAGCGCCAGACAGGCGTAATCCAGATCCAGCTCACGCGCCAGCGCCGCTTCCGGCATGCCGGTCATGCCGACGATGTCGCAGCCGTCACGCTCCAGTCGCACGATCTCGGCGACCGTTTCCAGACGCGGACCCTGGGTGCAGGCGTACACGCCTTGATCGCTGTATTCGCAGCCTTCGGCGGCGACTGCGGCAATCAATTGCTGACGCAACGGCTCGCTGTAGGGAAAGCTGAAGTCGATGTGGGTGACGTGTTCCAGATCATCGGCGAAATAGGTGTGCTCGCGCCCACTGGTGTAGTCGACGATCTGGTGCGGCACGCAGAAATGCCCGGTGCCCATGGCCGGATGAATACCGCCCACCGCGTTAACGGCGATGATCGCTTCGGCACCCGCCTGCTTCAACGCCCACAGGTTGGCGCGGTAGTTGACCTTGTGCGGCGGGAAACGATGCGGGTGACCGTGACGGGCGAGAAACAACACTTCCTTGCCGGCGTATTCACCAATCTGCACCTCGGCCGAAGGCGCGCCGTACGGGGTGTCGACTGCCAGCGACTGGCGAATGATCAGGCCTTCGAGCTGAGTCAGGCCAGTGCCACCGATGATTGCGTAAACGGTCATAACGAAAAAATCCTTAATCGATCAGTTGAGCGTCTTTGAGCGCGCCGAGGGCGGTGAGCCAACGCGGGTCCTGACGATAATCGGTGCTGGCGAAGGCCTGACCGCGCATCTTCGCGATGCGCGCGGAAGGCTTGACCTTCATACGCTGGGCGGCACTCAACGCCAGCTCGGCTGCCGCGCGGTCGTTGCATACCAGGCCCATATCGCAACCGGCACTTAGCGCGGCTTCGATGCGGCTGGCAGCGTCGCCGACCACGTGGGCGCCGGCCATCGACAGATCATCGCTGAAGATCACGCCATCGAACTGCAACTCGCCGCGCAGGATGTCCTGCAGCCAGCGTCGGGAGAAACCGGCCGGCTGCGAGTCGACTTGCGGATAGATGACGTGGGCCGGCATGACGGCGGCCAGTTGTTTGCTGAGTTTGGCGAAGGGCACCAGATCATTGGCGCGGATCACGTCGAGACTGCGCTCGTCGTTCGGGATCGCCACATGGGAGTCGGCTTCGGCCCAGCCGTGGCCTGGGAAATGTTTGCCGGTGGCGGCCATGCCGGCGCTGTTCATACCGCGAATGAATGCACCGGCGAGCAAGGCAGCGCGCTCGGGATCCCCTTCGAAGGAACGGGTGCCCACCACGGCACTGCGCTGATAGTCCAGATCCAGCACCGGGGCGAAACTCAGGTCGAGCCCGACCGCCAACACTTCGGTGGCCATGATCCAGCCGCATTGCTCGGCGAGATACTCTGCATTCGGGTTATCGGCGATGGCGCGCATCGCTGGCAGACGGACGAAACTCTGACGCAAGCGCTGCACACGCCCGCCCTCTTGATCCACCGCCAGCAGCAGATCCGGACGAATCGCGCGGATCGCGGCGCTCAGTTCGCGCACCTGGCGTGGATGCTCGATATTGCGGGCGAAAATGATCAGGCCGCCCACTTCGGGCTGACGCAACAATTGGCGATCTTCGGCCGTCAGCCAGGTACCGGCGACGTCCACCATCAACGAGCCTTGCAGGCCAGCAGTCATAGAGATTCCTTGAAAACGAAAAACCCGATCTGCTTGCATTCGCTACCGTGGGCAATGCCCGGACGGTCAGCAGAATTCATGCAGATCGGGTTCAGTACGAGAGTCGGCATGGCCGGCTAGCTTAGCGGATACCAGCTGCCGCGCCCACCCGTGCGCGGTCAAACCTTGGCGGCGACCGGTATGGATTTGCTGCGCGGACGCAATTGCGCGCTGGCCATGGCTGTATCGGTGACGCCGGTTTCGGCGCGCATGCCGGCAGCGAGGAACGGCACCATCAGGCGCATCACTTGTTCGATGGAGGTATTCACGCCGAAATCGGTCTCGGCGATCGCGCGCAAGGCCTTGATCCCGGACATGCTGAACGCTGCGGCGCCGAGCATGAAGTGCACGCGCCAGAACAGCTCGATCGGTGGAATGCGTGGCGCCGCTTCGTTGACCAGCAGCATGTAGCGGCGGAACACTTTGCCATACATGTCTTCCAGATAACGTCGCAAGTGGCCCTGGCTCTGGCTGAACGCGAGGCCGAGCAAACGCATGAAGATCGACAGATCGTTACCGCTGCGAGGCTGCACGACGAGCGCTTGCTCGACGAGAATTTCCAGCAACTCTTCGAGGGTCGGCTTGTTCTCAGGCTTGGCCTGACGGCGCTCCAGTTCTTTATCGAGGCTCACGCAGAACGGACCGAGGAAGCGCGAGAACACAGCTTGAATCAGCGCCTTTTTCGAGCCGAAGTGATAATTCACCGCAGCCAGATTGACGCCAGCCTTGCTGGTGATCAAACGCAATGAGGTTTCAGCGAATCCTTTCTCCGCGAACAACTGCTCGGCAGCATCAAGAATGCGTTCAACGGTTTCCGACTGGGCCATGGCTACTCCGCCTGACAAACACTTGTTTGAAACATACGTTTCAGCCTAAGCCTTGTCAAGCCTGCCGGTTCGTTTTGGGAATGGTCGGTCAGCTATTTAACCACACAAGGCGCCAGCATTAATAAGCGCCCTTCGCGACCGCTCGGCGGGCGGCAAAAAAACGCCCATTGCCAAGACCGCTTCACTGTATATAATCCCAGTCACTGTATAAAAAGACAGAGCGATCAATATGCTAAAGCTGACGCCACGCCAAGCCGAGATTCTGGCCTTCATCAAACGTTGCCTCGAAGACAACGGCTATCCGCCCACCCGTGCGGAAATCGCTCAGGAATTGGGTTTCAAATCGCCAAATGCGGCGGAAGAACATCTCAAGGCCCTGGCCCGCAAGGGCGCGATCGAGATGACCCCGGGCGCTTCCCGCGGCATTCGTATTCCCGGCTTCGAAGCCAAGGCCGACGACTCCACCCTGCCGATCATTGGCCGAGTGGCTGCCGGCGCGCCGATCCTCGCCCAGCAGCACATCGAAGAATCCTGCAACATCAACCCGACCTTCTTCCATCCTCGCGCCGACTACCTGTTGCGTGTGCACGGCATGAGCATGAAGGATATCGGCATCTTCGACGGCGACCTGCTGGCAGTGCATACCACCCGCGAAGCGCGTAACGGCCAGGTTGTGGTTGCGCGTATCGGCGACGAAGTGACGGTCAAACGCTTCAAGCGTGAAGGCAGCAAAGTCTGGCTGATTGCCGAGAACCCCGAGTTTGCCCCTATCGAAGTCGACCTGAAAGATCAGGAACTGGTGATCGAAGGCTTGAGTGTCGGCGTCATTCGCCGCTAAAGGAGGCTCCATGCAGTTCCCACACACACCTCAGCAAACACAACTGCCTTTATTTGAAGCGTTTCTGGCGCAACCGATTGCGCCGATCCTCAAAGACGTGGTCGAGCGTGACTGGAATGCCAAACCTGACGCCTTCAGTGAGCTATCACTGCGTGGTGCGGCCGGGAACTGCCTGAACCTGCTAGCGCCGATCCTCCGTGAATTGAGCGAGGATCAGGATGCGCGCTGGCTGACGCTGATCGCCCCACCCGCCAGCCTGACGCAAACCTGGCTGCGCGATGCCGGCCTGAACCGCGAACGCATCCTGCTGCTGCAACCGCGTGGCACGCAGAGTGCTCAGCAACTGGCGTGCGAAGCGTTGCGACTGGGTCGCAGCCACACCGTGGTGACCTGGCTAAACCCGTTGAATGCCAATTCACGGCAACAACTGATCAGCGCCGCGCGCACGGGCGAAGCTCAGAGCCTGAACATTCGTTTGGGTTGATTGTTGAGTAATGCGCGCTGTGTGAAGCGCAGGGCTTCTCCAAGGACAGAGAAGCCGATCTGAAGCGCAAGCGACCGAGAAAAGGCCAAAGCGTGGATCAATGAAGAACCCGCGGCCCTTCTTCCTTATCAAACTCGCCTTCAACCATACGACCTGCCATCTGCACGCCGACGCTCAACATCGCTTTGGCAATTTCAACGTGCTGGCCTTGCAGGAACGCCTTGGCATCCTCGGAGAAATCCAGCGTCACCAGAGAACCTTCGTCCTCGGCCCTGCGCAGTTCGATTCGGCCGTCTGGTAACTCGACAATTTCTAGAAAGGACGTTGGCATATAAGTCTGTTCTCCACGAAAGGCAGCGATTATATAGACATCATTCGAGCTTCGCTCGGGATCTTGACCAGCAGCATGTTTCAGATTGCCACTGCGCCAAACTACCTCAGCACTCGTTCAAGCCTTCCCGGAAACGCAGGGCCAGACCTTTGAGGTTCTGCCGCCAGCTCTCCAGCTCATCTCGACCGAGCTCTTCCGGCGCCTCTTCTTCATCAAGATTAATCGCTTGAATCAGCGGTTGTGTCACGTCGCCTTTCGGCTTGCGTGGCGCCCTCGGTGGCTGAAACAGTGCTGCGTGCGCCGCCAGCAGTTTCGCCAGCCAGGTTTCCGGATTACCGGCCAGCTCGACCATTTCGGCCAACTCCGGAATGGCGATCGACTCCAGCACTTCGCGCTTCAACAACTCCTCTGCCCTTGGCAAATTGGCCTGCGGCAGACGATAAAAACCGGCGATCTCATGACACAAGCCCAGCAGTGCGCCGTAGAGGTGGAACAACGCCGACTCACGCCCGGCCTGGATCAGCGCCAGAGAATTCATCGCCCGCCCTTCTTCAGCACGAGCCAGAGCTTCGAGTGACAGCCCGGCGAAATAGATCTTCTGGTTGGTGCGGGTATAGAGTTCGTGGGCCATGACGGCAGCCTCCACAACGAAATAATTGCTTCACACAGGCCCGGCAGTGTCATGGATCAGCCGATGCCAGCGCAAGCAAAAAACAAAAAGGCCGCATGAAAACCCGAAGGGTTCATGCGGCCTTTTTGCTGTTCAGACTAGCGCTTACTCAGCCTTGGCCTTTGCGCTGCGCTTGTCTTCAACAGTCCACTTGCCACCGTCGTAATACGCTTTCCAGCCTGTCGGCTTGCCGTCGACTTCGGTCTGTACGTATTGCTCCTTGGTCTTGCGGCTGTAGCGGATGACCGCTGGCAGACCGTCAGGATCCTTTTGCGGAGCCTCGCACAGGAAGTGGTACTTCGGATCGATCTCGTCCTTGTGCGGCAGAATCTCGATCACCAGCGGAGCGCGAGTCTCGCGGTTTTTCGGGAACTGACTGGCGGCCAGGAACAGACCGGACGCACCATCGCGCAAGATGTAGGTGTCGTTGACCTTTTCGCATTTCAGCTCAGGCATCTTCACCGGATCCATCTTCGGCGGCGCCGCGTCACCGCTCTTCAGCAACTTGCGGGTGTTCTTGCACTCAGGGTTGGTGCAACCGAAGAACTTGCCGAAACGGCCGGTCTTGAGCTGCATTTCGCTGCCGCACTTGTCGCATTCCAGGCTCGGACCTTCGTAGCCCTTGATGCGATAGCTGCCCTCTTCAATTTCGTAACCAGCGCAATCCGGGTTGTTGCCGCAGATGTGCAACTTGCGCTTTTCGTCCAGCAGGTAGGCGTCCATCGCCGTGCTGCAGATCGGGCAGCGATGCTTGCCACGCAGTACCAGCGATTCCGATTCGCCCTCGTCGTCCGCTGCGATTTCATCGCCCGGCACCAGGTTGACGGTGGCCTTGCAGCGCTCTTTCGGCGGCAGGCTGTAGCCCGAACAGCCAAGGAACACGCCAGTCGATGCGGTACGAATCTGCATCGGACGACCGCACGTGGTGCACGGAATGTCAGTCATGACCGGCTGGTTGGCGCGCATGCCGCTGTCCGGGTTTTCCGCTACTTCGAGTTTCTTCTTGAAGTCGCCGTAAAACTCGTCCAGCACGTTTTTCCAGTCGCGCTCGCCTTGCGCCACGTCATCGAGGTTCTCTTCCATGCCGGCGGTGAAGCCGTAGTCCATGAGATTGGAGAAACTCTCGGACAGACGCTCGGTGACGATGTCACCCATCTTTTCCGAGTAGAAACGACGGTTGTGCAGGGTCACATAACCGCGATCCTGAATGGTCGAAATGATCGCAGCGTAAGTCGAAGGACGACCGATGCCGCGTTTTTCCATCTCCTTGACCAGACTGGCTTCGGAATAACGCGCCGGTGGCTTGGTGAAATGCTGCGACGGGTCAAGCTTGATCAGCTTCATCACATCGCCCTGGGCCATGTCCGGCAGCACGTCATCATCGCCAGGCTTGGCAATTTGCGGCATCACCCGGGTGTAACCGTCGAACTTGAGGATACGGCCCTTGGCACGCAGCTCGAAGTCGCCAGCGCCGACGCTGACGGTGGTCGACAGGTACTGCGCCGGCAGCATCTGGCAGGCTAGGAACTGGCGCCAGATCAGCTCATACAGACGCTCGGCATCGCGCTCCATACCCGCCAGCTTGCTCGGCGTGGTATTGGCGTCGGACGGACGAATCGCTTCGTGAGCCTCTTGCGCGCCTTCCTTGCTGCTGTAAACGTTCGGCGTTTCCGGCAGGTATTTCTTGCCGAATTCGTCCTCAATGTATGTGCGCGCCATCGCCACGGCGTCGGCCGAGAGATTGGTCGAGTCGGTACGCATGTAAGTGATGTAGCCAGCTTCGTACAGACGCTGGGCCATCATCATGGTTTTCTTCACGCCGAAACCGAGGCGGTTGCTCGCAGCCTGCTGCAAGGTCGACGTGATGAACGGCGCCGACGGCTTGCTGCTGGTCGGTTTGTCTTCGCGCTTGACGATGTTGTAGCTGGAAGACTTGAGCTTCTCCAGCGCAGCCATGGCCTGGGCTTCATTCAGCGGCTTGAAGGCTTCGCCTTTTTCGCGAGCCACTTCGAAACGCACGGTCGAGCCTTTGGTGGTGCCGAGATCAGCGTGCACTTCCCAGTATTCTTCGGGATTGAACGCACGGATTTCACGCTCACGCTCGACTACCAGCTTCACCGCAACCGATTGCACGCGACCGGCGGACAGACCACGGGCGATCTTGGCCCACAGCAGCGGCGAGACCATGTAGCCGACGACGCGGTCGAGGAAGCGACGCGCCTGCTGGGCGTTGACACGATCAATGTCCAGCTCGCCCGGCTCGGAGAAGGCTTCCTGGATCGCCTTCTTGGTGATTTCGTTGAACACCACGCGCTTGTAACGGCTGTCGTCACCACCGATGGCTTCGCGCAGGTGCCAGGCAATGGCTTCCCCCTCGCGATCCAAGTCGGTTGCGAGATAGATGGTGTCAGCATCCTTGGCGAGCCGGCGCAGCTCTTCGATGACCTTTTCTTTGCCCGGGAGGATCTCGTACTGGGCTTTCCAGCCGTGTTCGGGATCCACGCCCATGCGCGAGACCAGTTGCTTGCGCGCTTTCTCTTTCGGCGAGAGCACCGGACCTTCGCCCGCAGCAGCCTTGCCGCGCTTGGCGGCTGGCTCTTTGCTGGCGCTAGCCGAACCGCTGGTGGGCAGGTCTCGGATATGGCCGATACTCGACTTCACCACGTATTGGTTACCCAGATACTTGTTGATGGTCTTGGCCTTAGCCGGGGATTCCACAATGACCAGCGATTTGCCCATGGATCAGAAAATTCCTGAATTCTAGAAGTGAAAGGCGGTTGGCGCCTGACGCGGCACCGCTATATATAGTTGATACAAGGTGAGGTCAAGCGCAGGGTTGTCTGCGCAGTCGCCTCATGCCTTGTCAAAGACGCTCGGTTCGGCCTGCACCAAAGCAAAGCGCGGCACCTGCTCGCCGTCAACCTCGACCGACTCGACGAACATGCTCAGCGGGCGCACCCAAAAGCCGTAATCGCCATACAGGGCTTGGTAAAAGACCACTTCTTCTTCGGTTTCGGAATGCCGCGCAACACTGAATACACGGTATTGCGGACCTTTGTAATGTTGGTAGAGCCCAGGTTGTATCGGCATGCTTCGGCCCTCACTGAAATCTTTTCAAAAATAAATAAAAAACCCAAAAACAAAAACCGGGGCACTGGGCCCCGGCTTCCATCGACGAGACGCTTAAACGCGTTCGAAGACGGTGGAGATGCCTTGGCCGAGACCAATGCACATAGTGGCCACCCCGAAGGTGCCGCTATTCTGCTTCATCACGTTCAACAGGGTGCCGGAAATACGTGCACCGGAGCAACCGAACGGGTGACCCAGGGCGATCGCGCCGCCGTGCAGGTTAACCTTCTCGTTCATCTTGTCGAGCACTTTCAGATCTTTCAGCACTGGCAGAGCCTGTGCGGCGAAAGCTTCGTTGAGCTCGAAGAAGTCGATATCGTTGATGCCAAGGCCTGCGCGCTTCAGGGCTTTTTGTGTTGCCGGCACTGGACCATAGCCCATGATTGCCGGATCCACACCTGCCACTGCCATCGAACGGATCACCGCCATAGGCTGGATACCCAGGTCCTGTGCACGCTGCGCCGACATCACGATCATGCACGAAGCACCGTCAGTGATCTGCGACGAAGTACCGGCAGTCACGGTGCCGCCCTTTGGATTGAATGCCGGCTTCAGCGCCGCCAGACTTTCCAGGGTGGTTTCCGGACGAATGGTTTCGTCGTAGTCGTACAGTTTCAGGAAACCGTTCTCGTCGTAACCCTGCATCGGGATGATTTCGTCCTTGAACTTGCCTTCCACGGTTGCCTTGTGGGCCAACTGGTGGGAACGCACGCCAAAGGCATCCTGCTGCTCACGGGTGATGCCGTGCATCTTGCCGAGCATTTCAGCGGTCAGGCCCATCATGCCCGAGGCTTTTGCCGCGTACAGCGACATGTGCGGGTTCGGATCGACACCGTGCATCATGCTCACGTGGCCCATGTGCTCGACGCCGCCGACCACGAACACGTCACCGTTGCCGGTCATGATCGCTTGCGCAGCAGTGTGCAGCGCGCTCATCGACGAACCGCACAGACGGCTGACGGTCTGGCCGGCCGAAGTGTGCGGAATCTGGGTCATCAGCGACGCCATGCGCGCGATGTTCCAGCCCTGCTCCAGGGTCTGGTTGACGCAGCCCCAGATCACGTCCTCGACTTCCGCCGGGTCGACCTTGCTGTTGCGTTCCAGCAGTTTGCTGATCAGGTGCGCCGACATGTCTTCAGCGCGGGTGTTGCGGTGCATGCCGCCCTTGGAGCGGCCCATCGGAGTACGACCGAAGTCGACAATCACGACGTCTCTAGGATTCAAGCTCATAAGTTCACTCTCACTCTAGTTGGGGGCGCTTAACCGAAGAAGCTCTGGCCGTTCTTGGCCATTTCGCGCAGCTTCGCGGTCGGGTGGTACAGCGCGCCCAAATCAGCGTACTGGTCAGCCAGGGCAACGAACTCGGCAACACCGATCGAATCGATGTAGCGCAGCGCACCGCCACGGAATGGAGGGAAACCGATACCGTAAACCAGACCCATGTCGGCTTCGGCGGCGGTTTCAACGATGCCGTCTTCCAGGCAGCGCACGGTTTCCAGGCACAGCGGGATCATCATCCAGTTGATGATGTCTTCGTCAGTGACTTCGCGCTGCTCGTAAACGATCGGCTTGAGCACTTCGAGTACCGACGGATCGGCGACTTTCTTCTGCTTGCCTTTCTTGTCGGCCTCGTAGGCGTAGAAGCCCTTGCCGTTCTTCTGGCCCAGGCGCTTGGCTTCGTACAGCACGTCGATGGCCGAACGACGGTCATCCTTCATGCGGTCCGGGAAACCTTCAGCCATGACGTCGCGACCGTGGTGACCGGTGTCGATGCCGACCACGTCCATCAGGTAAGCCGGGCCCATTGGCCAGCCGAATTTTTCCATCACTTTGTCGATGCGAACGAAGTCGACACCGGCGCTGACCAGCTTGGCGAAACCGCCGAAGTACGGGAACAGCACGCGGTTGACCAAAAAGCCCGGGCAGTCATTGACCACGATCGGGTTCTTGCCCATTTTCTTCGCGTAGGCAACGGTGGTGGCGATCGCCAGTTCACTGGACTTCTCGCCACGGATCACTTCCACCAGCGGCATCATGTGCACCGGGTTGAAGAAGTGCATGCCGACGAAGTTTTCCGGACGCTTGAGGGCCTTGGCCAGCAGGCTGATGGAAATGGTCGAGGTGTTGGACGCGAGGATGGTGTCCTCTTTGACCTTGTCTTCGACTTCAGCCAGTACCGCTTGCTTGACCTTCGGGTTTTCGACCACAGCTTCGACGACCAGATCGACGTGACCGAAGTCGCCGTAGGACAGGGTCGGACGAATGCCGTTGAGCACTTCAGCCATCTTCGCCGCGGTCATGCGACCCTTGTCAACGCGGCCGACCAGCAGCTTGGCGGCTTCGGCCAGACCCTGCTCGATACCGTGCTCGTTGATGTCCTTCATCAGGATCGGCGTGCCTTTGGAAGCCGACTGATAAGCGATACCGCCACCCATGATGCCGGCGCCGAGTACGGCAGCCTGCTTCACGTCCTTGGCGATTTCGTCATAGGCCTTGGCCTTTTTCTTCAATTCCTGATCGTTCAGGAACAGGCCGATCAGGCTCTGCGCAGCAGATGTCTTGGCCAGTTTGACGAAGCCTGCAGCTTCCACTTCCAGTGCCTTGTCGCGACCGAAGTTCGCGGCTTTCTGGATGGTCTTGATCGCTTCAACCGGCGCCGGGTAGTTCGGGCCGGCCTGGCCAGCCACGAAACCTTTGGCGGTTTCGAAAGCCATCATTTGCTCAATGGCGTTCAACTTGAGTTTTTCAAGTTTCGGCTGACGCTTGGCTTTGTAATCGAACTCACCGGAGATGGCGCGCTTGATCAGTTCAAGGGCAGCTTCCTGCAGCTTCTCTGGAGCAACCACGGCGTCGACGGCGCTGACTTTCAGGGCGTCTTCAGGACGGTTTTCCTTGCCGGCGGCAATCCACTCGATGGCGTTGTCGACACCGATCAGGCGTGGCAGACGCACAGTACCGCCGAAGCCTGGGTAGATGCCCAGTTTGACTTCCGGCAGACCGATCTTTGCCTTGGTGGACATGACGCGATAGTCGGCCGCCAGGCACATTTCCAGACCGCCACCGAGGGCGATGCCGTTGATGGCCGCGACGGTCGGCACGTTGAGGTCTTCGAAATCGCTGAAGATCTTGTTGGCTTCGAGATTGCCTGCAACCAGCTCGGCATCCGGCAGCTTGAAGTTGTCGACAAATTCGGTGATGTCGGCGCCGACGATGAACACGTCCTTGCCGCTGCTGACGATCACGCCCTTGATCGAAGCATCTGCCTTGATGGTGTCTACGGCCTGACGCAGTTCGTTCAGGGTTAGACGGTTGAACTTGTTGACGGACTCACCCTTGAGGTCGAATTTCAATTCGACGATGCCACTTTCAAGAGCTTTAACCGTGATGGCTTTACCTTCGTAAATCATCAACTGATCTCCACGATATGGAAGCTGAACAGTACACGTCGGACGCAGGCTTATGGCTCAGAAGGACGCTTTGTTCGTCGATGCTGACACCTGTCCGCCTGGCACACCCGCCAACGCGATAGTCGGGATTCTGTAGGAGCAGTCTGTAAGACAAACGCTCAATTCATACGCCCGTTTGATTCGGGTACGTCACCTTCACGGAATTTCAGACAATTGTCAATCGCCCTAAATTCGGGCTGAAATGCGACTTTGCGGTCATTTCTGCACCATGATGAGCAGCAACACCCGTCTCGATGTTGAGCCATTCATAGAATCAATAGTTAGAAAAGTCGCCCTAATTTCCGCCGAGCCCTGTTCAGAAGGCTACGCTGGGTGGACTGCGAGAAAATTTGCCGAGGCGATCAAAGCGCCTGCCGCAAAAAAAGATTACCGGCCTGCCTGGCCAATCCGCCCGACGAATCATGTCGGGCTTTTTATTGCGCGTCTGCCGGACGTTTCACACCGTTGCAGTGAGAAAAGTCCGCGCATCACGCCAGTGCTTTCAGGGTCGCGTCGATATCCTGCAGAACCGTCGCCTCGCCCTTCTCGCCCCAGTACAAGGCGATCATCTGCTTGTCCGCTTCGATCTTGAAAACATTGCCCGGCAATTTTTCGAAATAATCGAGCAGGATCCGGTCATCGCAGACTTCCTGCCATTGATTGACCCAGACGCCCGGGGTTTTCTGCCAGTACGTCCAGCACGCCGGTTGGCTGCCACGCCGCGGCCGATGGTACTGGGCGCAGGGGTTTGGCGGCTCTGGCAGCAGCCAGTGCGGCCACTCCTGCGGCGCCAGTTGCATGGCCAGGCCGATGCGTCGAGCCTCCATGCGCAGGGCCATGCGCCCGCTCTGCGCGCGAGACGGGCGCAACCATGCCAGCGGACTTAAAACTACCAGCAGGATTGACACCACCAGCCAGACCGTCATATCTGTACTCCCGATTTTTGATGAGCCCATTGTGTCACTTGCGAACCAATGCGCTTGAAACCAGCCATACTTACCAATATCGAACCCTCAGGAGGAGCACCTCATGCCCTACCACCACATACTGGTCGCTGTAGATCTGACCGAAGAGTGCGACCCTGTGATCCACCGCGCCCGCGAGCTGTCGGTGAGCAACGCTGCCAAGTTGTCGCTGGTGCATATCGTTGAACCGATGGCCATGGCCTTCGGTGGCGACGTGCCAATGGACCTGTCACAACTGCAACAACAGCAGTTCGATCAGGCCAAGGAGCGTCTTGAAAAACTCAAATCGAAATACCCCGAGCTCGAAGGCGCCAATTGCCATCTGACCTACGGCCAGCCACGCCAGGAAATCCATCATTTCGCCAAGGAACAAGCGTGCGATCTGATCGTGGTCGGAAGCCATGGCCGTCATGGCTTGGCACTGCTGCTCGGCTCGACCGCGAATGACGTGCTGCACGGTGCGCCATGCGATGTGCTGGCGGTACACCTGGTCAAACGCTGATCTGTCTTGCTCTTTGTGGGAGCGAGCCTGCTCGCGAATACGTCGGCACATTCAATATGAGTGCCGCCTGACACACGGCTTTCGCGAGCAGGCTCGTTCCCACAGTTGACCTGCTCCAGCCTGTAGATCGCGTTACATATGAAAAGCCCGGCGCTCATCACTGAGCGCCGGGCTTTTTCACATCAGGAGCAATCAGGCATCCAGCTCGGCCCAACGCTCCACCAACGCATCCAGCTCGGCCTGCAATTGCTCCAGCGAAGCAATCACCTTGGCCGTTTCCGCCGGCGGACGCTGATAGAAACCGGCTTCAGCCATTTCCGCTTCAACCGCGGCGATTTGCTGCTCCTTGGCGTCGATGTCGCCCGGCAAGGCTTCCAGCTCACGCTGCAGCTTGTAGCTGAGTTTCTTCTTGGCAACCGGAGCGGCAGCCGCAGGCGCAGCCACCGGAGCCGGCTCAGCGCTAACCACCGCCGAGTTCAGGTCAGCCTTGCCCGACTTGCTTTCAGTCACGCCCAACAGACGCGGCGAACCGCCCTGACGGATCCAGTCCTGATAGCCGCCGACGTATTCACGAACCTTGCCTTCACCTTCGAAGACCAGGGTGCTGGTCACCACGTTATCGAGGAATGCCCGGTCGTGGCTGACCATCAGCACGGTGCCGTTGAAAGTCAGCAGCACTTCTTCGAGCAGCTCGAGAGTTTCCACATCGAGGTCGTTGGTCGGTTCGTCGAGCACCAGCAGGTTCGCCGGTTTGCTGAACAGCTTCGCCAGCAACAGACGCGCACGTTCACCACCCGACAACGCCTTGACCGGCGTGCGTGCACGCTGCGGGCTGAACAGGAAGTCGCCGAGATAGCTCAGCACGTGACGGCTCTGCCCGTCGATGTCGATGAAGTCGCGACCTTCGGCGACGTTGTCGATCACGGTTTTTTCCAGATCCAGCTGATGGCGCAACTGGTCGAAGTACGCCACGTCGATCCGGGTGCCCTCTTCCACTTTACCGCTGGTCGGTTGCAGACCGCTGAGCATCAGTTTCAACAGGGTGGTCTTGCCGGTACCGTTGGCGCCGAGCAGACCGATACGGTCGCCGCGCTGCAGGACCATGGAGAAATCCTTGATCAGGAACGGCCCGCCCGGATGCGCGAAGCTCACGTTCTCGAGGACCATCACCTGCTTGCCGGATTTGTCCGCGGTTTCCAGCTGGATGTTGGCCTTGCCGGTACGCTCGCGACGCTCACTGCGCTCAACGCGCAGGGCTTTCAGGGCGCGCACGCGACCTTCGTTGCGAGTGCGGCGGGCCTTGATGCCCTGACGGATCCACACCTCTTCCTGAGCCAGACGCTTGTCGAACAGCGCGTTGGCGGTTTCTTCAGCGGCCAGCGCAGCTTCTTTGTGCACGAGGAAACTGGCGTAGTCGCCGTTCCAGTCGATCAGCCCACCGCGATCCAGTTCGAGGATTCGCGTGGCGAGGTTTTGCAGGAAGGAACGGTCGTGCGTGATGAACAGCACGGCGCCCTGGAAATCTTTCAGCGCCTCTTCGAGCCAGGCAATCGCACCGATGTCCAGGTGGTTGGTCGGTTCGTCGAGCAGCAGCAGGTCCGGTTCGGACACCAGCGCCTGCGCCAGCAGCACGCGACGACGCCAGCCGCCGGAGAGTTCGGCGAGGGTCTTGTCGGCCGGCAGTTGCAGACGGCTCAGGGTGCTGTCGACCAGCGTCTGCAGGCGCCAGCCATCACGGGCTTCGAGGTCGTGCTGAACATGCATCAGCTTGTCCAGATCAGCGTCGGTGACGATGTTCTGGCTCAGGTGATGATATTCGGCGAGCAAGGCGCCAACACCATCGAGGCCTTCAGCCACCACGTCGAATACCGTCCGGTCGTCGGCCACTGGCAATTCTTGCGGCAATTCGCCGATTTTCAGACCGGGGGCACGCCACACCGAGCCGTCATCGGGCTTCTGGTCGCCCTTGACCAGTTTCATCATGCTGGACTTGCCAGTGCCATTGCGGCCGATGATGCACACCCGCTCACCACGGGCGATCTGCCAGGACACCTTGTCCAACAACGGCATAGCGCCGAACGCAAGGGACACATCGCTGAATTTGAGCAGGGTCATGAGCTTCTCCAAAAACCGGGCGCGCATTCTACCTGACTTGAGGCTTCAGCAGGCCGGCAATTTGTCTGTCGAAGCACTCTGCACAACATTTGTTGCGAACTTGTGCAGCGAGGCTCGCAAAGCTTTCGCCGCTTGCTGGCAAAAGGCTAAGCTACAGTCAATTCAGTGCGGATTCCGATCGGCACTTGTCATGATTTCTCTGCCCGGATGTCTCATGCGCAGTCGCCTTTTCAGTGTTTTGTCCTGCTTGTTTCTTACCGCCGCTGCCGCTCAATCCGTCCAGGCGGTGGACTTGTCCACCCAACGCCAGTATTACGATGAAGCCAAGCGCGCCTTGGCCAAGGGTGATACCGGCCCGTATTTCCGTTACAGCCAGGCGCTGGCCGATTATCCGCTGGAACCGTATCTGGCCTACGACGAACTGACCGCGCGTCTGAAGACCGCGAGCAACGCAGAAATCGAGAAATTCCTCGCCGAACACGGTGACCTGCCGCAGGCCAACTGGATGAAGCTGCGCTGGTTGCGCTGGCTCGCCGATCGTGGCGACTGGGCGACCTTCGTCAAGTATTACGATCCGAAGCTGAATTTCACCGAGCTCGACTGCCTCAACGCGCAGTACCAAATCAGCCACGACAAGAAGGCTGAAGGCTATGCCAACGCAGAAAAACTCTGGCTGACCGGCAAATCGCAACCCGCCGCCTGTGACGCGCTGTTCGGCATCTGGGCTGCCGACGGCCAGCTTACCGAGCAGAAACGCTGGGAGCGCACCAAACTTGCTGCGCAGGCACGCAACTATCCGCTGGCCAACAGTCTGATCAACGGCCTGACCACCCTCGCCCCGCGCGGTCGTTTGCTGGTCGACGTGGCGCAGAAACCCGAATTGCTCAATCAGCCGTCGCGCTTCAGCCCGGCCGACGAGCCGATGTCAGACGTCGTCAGCCTCGGCTTGCGCCGCCTCGCTCGGCAGGATCCGGACAAGGCCATGGCTTTGCTCGACGGTTACGCCAGCAGCATGCATTTCTCTCGCGATGAGAAGGTCGCGATCGCTCGCGAGATCGGCCTGACCCTCGCGCGCCGCTTCGACAGCCGCGCGCTGGACGTGATGACCAAATACGATCCGGAGCTGCGCGACAACACCGTCTCGGAATGGCGCCTGCGCCTGCTGCTGCGTCTGGCACGCTGGAACGATGCCTACGAATTGACCAAACGTCTGCCGCAAGACCTGGCCACCACCAACCGTTGGCGCTATTGGCAGGCGCGCAGTCTGGAGCTGGCCGAGCCACAAAACCCGCAAGCGCTGACCCTGTACAAGAATCTGGCGCGGGAACGAGACTTCTACGGCTTCCTCGCCGCAGACCGTTCACAGTCGCCTTACTCGCTGAACAACAAGCCGCTGGTGCTCAGCCAGGCGTTGATCAACAAGGTTCGTAACACCCCCGGCGTGCGGCGCGCGCTGGAGTTTCATGCACGCGGGCAGATCGTCGACGGGCGTCGCGAGTGGTATCACGTCAGCCGTCATTTCAACCGCGATGAAATGGTCGCCCAGGCCAAACTGGCCTACGACCTGAAATGGTACTTCCCGGCGATTCGCACCATCAGTCAGGCGCAGTACTGGGACGACCTGGACATCCGCTTCCCGATGGCGCACCGCGATACCCTCGTGCGTGAAGCCAAGGTTCGCGGCCTGCATTCGAGCTGGGTGTTCGCCATAACCCGGCAGGAAAGCGCCTTCATGGACGACGCGCGCTCCGGCGTCGGCGCCAGCGGTCTGATGCAATTGATGCCCGGCACCGCCAAGGAAACCGCGCGCAAGTTCAGCATTCCATTGGCCTCGCCCCAGCAAGTGCTCGATCCAGACAAGAACATTCAGCTCGGCGCCGCTTACCTCAGCCAGGTGCACAGCCAGTTCAACGGCAACCGCGTGCTCGCCTCCGCCGCTTATAACGCCGGGCCAGGCCGCGTGCGTCAGTGGCTGCGCGGCGCTGATCACCTGAGTTTCGACGTCTGGGTGGAAAGCATCCCGTTCGACGAAACCCGTCAATACGTGCAGAACGTGTTGTCCTACTCGGTGATCTACGGCCAGAAACTCAACTCGCCGCAACCGCTGGTGGATTGGCATGAGCGGTATTTTGACGATCAGTAATCACCAGGCTGACGCCGGATCATGAAAAATGCCCGTATCGTGAGATGCGGGCATTTTTTTGGTCGGTTACTTGGTCGATTGCTCAGTCTGCTGTGACAGATCGACCATCATTGAACTGCAACGCCGCCAGCCGTGCGTACAGCGGATTGCTGGCGATCAACTCCTGATGTGTCCCCACCGCTACTAGCTTGCCTTGATCCATCACCGCAATCCGGTCAGCGTTCTTCACCGTGGCCAGCCTGTGAGCGATCACCAGCGTGGTGCGGTTTTCCATCAGCGTTGGCAGGGCCTGCTGGATCAGATGTTCGCTCTGTGCGTCGAGGGCGCTGGTGGCTTCGTCAAGGAGCAGGATCGGCGCGTCCACTAGCAAGGCGCGGGCAATGGCCAGACGTTGGCGCTGACCGCCGGACAACCCGAGGCCGCCATCGCCGAGATGAGTTTGATAGCCGTCCGGCATTTGTTCGATGAAGTCGTGGGCGTGGGCAATTCGCGCAGCTTCCTTGACCTGTTCAAGCGTGGCCGTCGGGCAGCCGTAGCGAATGTTGTCCTCCACGCTGCCGAAAAACAACGCGGGGGTTTGCGAGACCAGGGCGAAACAGCGGCGCAGATCCAGCGGGTCAAGGCTGGTCAGCGGCACGCCATCGAGGAAAATCTGCCCCTCGCGTGGATCGTAGAAGCGCAGCAACAAGTCGTAAACCGTGGACTTGCCCGCGCCGGACGGCCCCACCAATGCCAGGGTTTCGCCTGCCCTCACCGTCAGATTCAAGCCATCGACGGCGTAGCTTTGCGGACGCGACGGGTAGGAAAAACGCACGTCGCGCAGTTCAAGTTCACCTTTGACTCGCGCTGGCAGAGTGACCAGTCCGGTCAACGGTGGCTGGATGATGTTTTCCGAACGCAGCAATTCTGCGATGCGTTCAGCGGCACCCGCAGCGCGTTGCAGTTCGCCGATCACTTCGCTCAGCGTGCCGAACGCACTGCCGACAATCAGGCTGTAGAAAACGAACGCCGCCAGTTCCCCAGCCGAAATCCGTCCCGCCATCACATCCATGCCGCCGACCCACAACATCACCGCCACCGCGCCAAGCACCAGCACGATCACCAAAGTGATCAACCACGCTCGCTGGAAGATCCGTTTACGCGCAGTTTCGAACGCCTGCTCGACGGTCGAAGCGAAACGCTGCTCGTCCTGAACCTGGTGGTTGTAGGCTTGTACGGTTTTGATCTGACCAAGGGTTTCCGACACATAGCTGCCAATGTCGGCGATACGGTCCTGGCTCTGGCGCGACAGATTGCGCACACGGCGGCCGAAAATCAGGATCGGCGCGATCACCAGCGGCAGTGCAATCACGACAATGCTGGTCAACTTCGGATTGGTGATGAACAGCAACACCACACCACCGATGACCATCAGCAGATTGCGCAGGAACAGCGAGAGCGACGAGCCGATCACCGATTGCAGCAGCGTGGTATCAGCGGTCAGGCGCGACTGGATTTCCGAGCTGCGGTTATCCTCATAAAAGCCCGGATGCAGATACACCAAGTGATTGAACACTTGGCGGCGAATGTCGGCGACCACGCGCTCGCCTATCCACGACACCAGATAGAAACGGGCAAAGGTGCCCAGCGCCAGTCCGAGCACCAGCAACATGAAAATCCCGATCGACTGATTGAGCAGATGCGGCGAACGGGTCATGAAACCCTGGTCTACCAACAACTTGATGCCCTGCCCCATCGACAAGGTGATGCCGGCGGTGACGATCAGCGCGAGCAGTGCGCCGAAGGCATGCCAGCGGTACGGCAGGAGAAAATGACTGGTCAGGCGCAGGGCACGCCGGTGTCGGGAAGAAAACATGGAGATCATGGAGTTCACGTCTGCGCAGATGGATCGGGCCAGCCTACAGACTCAGATGGGGTGGAACTCTGTAAATCACAATGAGTCAGGTTAAATATGCCCGGGATGTCCGGATGCTAGAAACGATTGGTCTAAGGTTGCGGTTGAGACGAGCGGTCATTTCTGTTTGAGTAGAGATGCCGCCCGCCGACAGACCGCAGGGAGTTGTCACAGCCTGGTCACGTGGCGGTTTTAACTTAGGCACACAACCTGATGAGGAGACAGGCCATGTCCTTGCAACACAGCAGCGAAGACAAGATTGAAGTGATCCGCACCAAACCCGACCAGTCTCTGGGTTGCTCGATTATCGATGAGCAGGGCCGTGAAGTACCGATCACTGAAGACATGATCCAGGACGCGTGCCGCGAACTGGAGAAGCGATTGGTCAAGCCTGCCGAACAAGAGTGATGTAGCCACCGTCTTCCTGACCCGGCCCTGATTGGCCGGGTTTTTTATATCTGCAATTCGGGATTGGTGGTGTGGCTTTCGCGAGCAAGCTCGCTCCCACCTTTAACTTTGCTGCACTGTAGATCCCCTGTGGGAGCGAGCCTGCTCGCGAAAAGGCCAGCGCTGATTCAGACAGCCACCGCCCCCAGCGCCTCAACAATCTGCCGCAACCCCGGCGCATCACCTTCAATTCGCACCTTCAGCCCTTCGATCTCGCGTCGCACCGGATATTGCTTGCGCAACGCGTCAAACGCCGAGCGCTGCTCAGCGACATTTCCCACCAGGCTGCGGCGGAAATCCGCATCATCGCGGCGCGGGTCATACACGCCCCGGCACAACATCGCCAGCGCCCACGCCGGATCGCTGTCACCGTGCAGGGAAACTTCCGACAACCAGGTTGCTGGCAGCAGATCGCTGAGCTGGATAGCTGCAGGTTGGCCGCTGAAAGCGCAGTAGGCCTGATAAATCTGCGCGGTCCCGCGTTGCTTGCCATCGAGGCTGTAACCGGCAATATGTGGCGTGGCCAATACGCAGAGTTCGGCCAACGCAGGGTCGACTTCCGGCTCTTTTTCCCAGACGTCGAGCACCGCTTGCAGGTCCTCGCGCTCCAGCAGCACCTCACGCAGCGCAACGTTATCCACCACAGGGCCGCGCGCCGCGTTGATCAGCCATGCACCCTGCTTGAGTTGCTGCAAACGCTGTTGATCGAACAGATGCCAGGTTGCAGAGTCGCCGCTGCGGGTCAATGGCGTATGCAGACTGATTACGTCGCACTGCTCGATGATCTGCTCAAGGCTGACATATTCGCCGCCCTCGGCAGCCTGACGCGGCGGATCGCAAACCTTGACGTTCCAGCCCAAGCCCTTGAGAACCTTGATCAAGCGCCCCCCCACTTCACCGGCGCCGACGACGCCGTAAGTACGCTGAGTCAGATCCGCGCCTTCGATTTCGGCCAGTGTCATCAGACTGCCCAGTACGTAGTCGACTACACCACGGGCATTGCAACCCGGCGCGCTCGACCAGCAGATCCCGGCCTCGTTGAAGTAATCGAGATCCAGATGATCGGTGCCGATGGTGCAGGTGCCGACAAAGCGCACCTTGCTGCCTTCGAGCAGCGCGCGATTGACGTTAGTCACCGAGCGCACCAGCAACACATCGGCCTGCTCAACCGTCGCGCGGTCAATGGAGCGGCCCGGCACTCTGCGGATGTCGCCGAAACCGGCAAAAAAGGCATCGAGCAGCGGGATATTTTCGTCGGCAACAATCAGCATGGCGGGCTCCTTGGGCGGATCGGCAGTTTAGGTGCTGACGCGTCGATCAGCCAGCAGGGTTTGCGCTTACAAATACGCAACAGAGGATATTTCCTGACCGAGGCGTCAGCGGCGTAGAATGCGCCGCTCTGCGCATCAATACTTTCTGGACGCTTTGCCTGTGAACCCTGTAACTGACCAACCTGTCGCCGTCTCGCTGAGCCGCCCTGCGCGGATTCGCCTGGAGTTGAAAAACCTGCTCGCCCTGGCCCTGCCGATCATCATCGCGCAACTGGCGACCACGGCCATGGGCTTCGTCGATGCGGTGATGGCCGGGCGCGTCGGCCCCAAGGACCTGGCGGCAGTGGCGCTGGGCAACTCGATCTGGGTTCCGGTGTTTCTATTGATGACCGGCACCCTGCTGGCCACCACACCAAAAGTCGCCCAGCGTTTCGGCGCCGGCAAGCACAGCGAAATTGGCCCGATCGTGCGTCAGGCGTTGTGGCTGGCATTGGTAGTCGGATTGATCGCCACCTCGATGCTGATCGCTGCCGAGCCGGTGCTGCACCTGATGAAGGTCGATCCCGAGCTGATCGGCCCGTGCATGCAATATCTGCACGGCATCGCCAGCGGCTTGCCGGCGGTGGCCCTCTATCACGTGCTGCGCTGCACCAGCGACGGCATCGGCCGCACCCGCCCGGCCATGGTGCTGGGCCTCTGTGGTCTGGCGCTGAACATCCCGCTGAACTACATCTTCATCTACGGTCACTTTGGCGTGCCGGCCATGGGCGGCGTCGGCTGCGGCTGGGCCACGGCGATCGTGATGTGGGTAATGGCGCTGGGCCTGGCCGGGTACGAACGCTGGGCACCGGCCTATCGCTCAAGCGAATTGTTCAGCCGCTTCGACTGGCCGCAGTGGGCGGTGATCAAACGTCTGCTGTCGATTGGTTTGCCGATCGGCATCGCGGTGTTTGCCGAGTCGAGTATTTTTGCCGTAATCGCCCTGCTGATTGGCAGCCTCGGCGCGACGGTGGTGGCCGGGCATCAGATCGCGCTGAACGTCAGCTCGCTGGTGTTCATGATCCCGTACTCACTGGGCATGGCGGTCACCGTGCGTGTCGGTCAGGCGCTTGGGCGCGAGGAACCGCGTGAAGCGCGCTTTGCCGCTGGAGTCGGCATGGGCACGGCGCTGGCCTACGCCTGCCTGTCGGCGAGCCTGATGCTGGCGCTGCGCGAGCCGATTGCGGCGATCTATACCGCTGATCCAACGGTGATTCATATTGCGGCGATGCTGATTGTCTATTCGGCGCTGTTCCAGTTTTCCGATGCGATCCAGGTGACCGCAGCAGGCGCACTGCGTGGCTATCAGGACACTCGGGTGACGATGATCCTGACTCTCTTCGCCTACTGGGGGATTGGTTTGCCGGTGGGTTATGCGCTGGGCCTGACCGATTGGCTCGGCGAGCCACGCGGTCCGAGCGGTTTGTGGCAGGGTTTGATCGTAGGCTTGAGCTGCGCAGCGTTGATGCTGTCGATTCGTCTGACACGCAGTGCGCGCAAACGCATTCGGATCAGTCGTTCGATGGGTTGATCACCCATAAAAAAAGACCTGCATTTGCAGGTCTTTTTTTGCCCTGAGTCAGGACTTCTTGCGAATCCAGTACAGATAGGTGCCGGCCTCTTCGTGCTGGCTGACCAGCTCATGGTCAAGAAACACGCAGAACTTGGGGATATCGCGCTTGGTCGAGGGATCGGTGGCGATCACCTTGAGCAAGCCGCCGGGCACCAGATCGCGGATGTGCTGGTGCAGCATCATCACCGGCTCCGGGCAATTGAGGCCGGTGGCGTCGAGGGTGCCGTCGACCGGGGTATCGATCATTTCACTCATGGTTCACTCCAGAAACTGGCCGGCATTGTCGCGCATCGCCGGGATTATCGTCCAACCCATGTGGGAGCGAGCCTGCTCGCGAAGGCAATCCGTCAGTCAGCACATCGTTGGCTGCCCCACCGCTTTCGCGAGCAGGCTCGCTCCCACAGGTTCAGTGTTGTGTCAGCGCGATTTGGTTTTCCTGGTGTCGTGCCGGCGCAGATGGCAAGTCACTTCCTCGCGGTCGTGATATAGCTGCTTGCAGCCGATATCAACCTTGATCCCACGTGCCTTGAAACCATCGGCAATGCGCTCGAGCAGACGCTTCACTTCGGCATAACGCTGTTTCATCGGCAGCTTCAGGTTGACCACCGCCTCGCGGCAATGCCCCTCGCCGATCCACTCTTCCAGCATCGCCGCGTTGCGCGCCGGTTTCTCGACGATGTCGCAAACCATCCAGTCCACCGGCTGCTTCGGCTTGAAGGTAAAACCGTCCGCCATCAGATGCTGGACCAATCCGGTTTCCATCAGGCTTTCAGCCATCGGGCCGTTGTCGATAGCCGTCACCAGCATGCCCCGGTTGACCAGTTGCCAGGTCCAGCCGCCCGGTGCGGCGCCGAGGTCAACGCCGGTCATGTCGCTGTGCAGGCGATCTTCCCACTGATCACGTGGAATGAAGTGGTGCCACGCCTCCTCCAGCTTCAAGGTCGAACGGCTGGGCGCCTCGCGAGGAAACTTCAGGCGTGGAATGCCCATCGGCCACATTGCCGAATTGCCGGCATCGGCCATGCCGAGGAACACTTCGCGTCCGCTTTTGAAGGTCAGCAACAATCGCGGCTTGCTGGCGTCTTCCACCAGTTTGCCAGCGGCGGTCAGCGCCTTGCGCAGCGGGCCTTCGAATTTTTTGCAGAAATTCGACAGTTCCTTGCCGTCATTGGTATCGACCACTTCCAGCCACAGACTGCCAAACACCGGGAAATCGGCCATGTGCGCGAGGATTACGCTGATGCGATCGTTTTCCGGCAGATCAATGAAAAAGCCCCGCGCCCACTGCCGAGGGAAAATCAATTCGGCGAAACGCTGACCGCGCATCAGGCGTTCGGCGCCGTCGGCTTCAGTGCAGACAAACTCGGCGCAGGCCGTGGCGGTTTTGGCTTTGGCGTAACCGGCGACATTGAGACGGGCGGCGAGATCGGAAATCTCCGAACAGACTTCGCCTTCGAAGCCGGGCCGGCAATGCATGAATAGGGTGTTCATTCTTACTCCTGGGCAACGGTCGATCATTCGACCGTTGCGCGATGCTCAAGCCTTGCGTTGCCGCAATGCCTGTCACGAAAACCGGCGCATGATAGCTGAAGTCGGAACCATGGTTGCGCCGATAGAGTCCAGTTATTAGCCAGCTACTCAAAACAGGGCTAGGTTTAATGCTCTGCCCGTCCCCTCAGTCCGTAGCCGTGCGGACTCAAAGGAGTGATCGTAATGCCGTCCCTCGATAGTCTGAAGTCACTGAAAACCCTACAAATCGATGCCACGACCTACCATTATTTCAGCCTGCCGGAAGCCGCCAAAAGCCTGGGCGACCTCGACAAGCTACCGATGTCGTTGAAGGTCCTGCTGGAAAATCTGCTGCGCTGGGAAGACGAAAAAACCGTCACCGGCACTGACCTCAAAGCCATCGCCGCCTGGCTCAAGGAGCGCCGCTCCGATCGAGAAATCCAATACCGCCCCGCCCGCGTATTGATGCAGGATTTTACTGGTGTCCCCGCCGTCGTCGATCTCGCCGCAATGCGCGCGGCGATGGCCAAGGCTGGTGGCGACCCGCAACGCATAAATCCGTTGTCGCCGGTGGATCTGGTGATCGACCACTCGGTGATGGTCGACAAGTTTGGCAGCGCCAGTGCGTTTGAACAGAACGTCGACATCGAAATGCAACGCAACGGCGAGCGCTATGCCTTTCTGCGCTGGGGCCAGAGTGCGTTCGATAACTTCAGCGTGGTCCCGCCGGGTACCGGCATCTGCCACCAGGTCAACCTCGAATATCTCGGCCGCACCGTTTGGACCAAAGACGAGGATGGCCGCACCTACGCGTTCCCCGACACGCTGGTCGGCACCGACTCCCACACCACCATGATCAACGGCCTCGGCGTACTCGGCTGGGGCGTGGGCGGGATCGAAGCGGAAGCGGCGATGCTTGGGCAACCGGTATCGATGCTGATTCCGGAAGTGATCGGCTTCAAACTCACCGGCAAACTCAAGGAAGGCATCACCGCCACCGATCTGGTGCTGACCGTAACTCAGATGCTGCGCAAGAAAGGCGTAGTCGGCAAATTCGTCGAGTTCTATGGCGATGGTCTCGCCGATCTGCCACTGGCCGACCGCGCAACCATCGCCAACATGGCCCCGGAATACGGTGCGACGTGCGGCTTCTTCCCGGTCGACGATGTCACGCTGGAATACCTGCGCCTGTCCGGCCGGCCGCCGGAAGTGGTGAAACTGGTCGAGGCGTACACCAAGGCTCAAGGCCTGTGGCGTCTGCCGGGTCAGGAGCCGGTGTTCACCGACAGCCTGGCCTTGGATATGGGCAGCGTTGAGGCCAGCCTGGCCGGACCGAAACGTCCGCAGGATCGAGTCTCCCTGCCGAACGTCGCGCAGGCCTTCAGTGATTTCATCGACCTGCAATTCAAACCCACCAGCAAGGAAGAAGGACGCCTGGAAAGCGAGGGCGGCGGCGGCGTGGCGGTGGGCAACGCCGATCTGGTGGGCGAAGCGGACTACGAATACGAGGGCAAGACCTATCGCCTGAAAAACGGTGCCGTGGTCATCGCCGCGATTACCTCCTGCACCAACACTTCCAACCCGAGCGTGATGATGGCGGCCGGGTTGCTGGCGAAGAAAGCCGTCGAGAAAGGTCTGACGCGCAAGCCTTGGGTCAAAAGCTCACTGGCCCCCGGTTCGAAAGTCGTCACCGACTATTACAAGGCTGCCGGGCTGACTCAGTACCTTGATCAGCTCGGTTTTTCGTTGGTCGGTTACGGCTGCACCACCTGCATCGGCAACTCCGGGCCACTGCCGGAGCCGATCGAGAAAGCCATTCAAAAGGCCGATCTGACCGTCGCATCAGTCCTGTCCGGCAACCGCAATTTCGAAGGCCGCGTGCACCCACTGGTGAAGACCAACTGGCTGGCCTCGCCTCCGCTGGTCGTCGCCTACGCACTGGCTGGCAGCGTTCGCACCGACATCAGCAGCGAACCGCTGGGTGAGGATCAGCAGGGCAATCCGGTGTACCTGCGCGATATCTGGCCGAGCAGCCGGGAAATCGCCGAAGCGGTGAATCAGGTCAACACGGCGATGTTCCACAAGGAATACGCCGAAGTGTTTGCCGGTGATGAGCAATGGCAGGCCATCAAGGTGCCGCAAGCGGCGACTTACGTGTGGCAGGACGATTCGACCTACATTCAGCATCCACCTTTCTTCGACGACATTTCCGGCCCTCTGCCGGAAGTCAAAGACGTCAAAGGCGCGCGGGTCTTGGCCTTGCTCGGCGATTCAGTGACCACCGACCACATCTCCCCCGCCGGCAACATCAAGATCGACAGCCCGGCCGGGCGATACCTGCAGGAAAAAGGCGTGGAGCCGCGCGACTTCAACTCCTACGGTTCCCGTCGCGGCAATCATGAAGTGATGATGCGCGGTACGTTTGCCAACATCCGTATTCGCAACGAGATGCTGGGTGGCGAGGAAGGTGGCAACACACTTTACATTCCCACCGGGGAAAAAATGGCGATCTATGACGCAGCGATGAAATATCAGGCGTCGGGTACGCCGTTGGTGGTGATTGCCGGTCAGGAGTACGGCACCGGGTCGAGCCGTGACTGGGCGGCGAAAGGCACCAATCTGCTGGGCGTCAAAGCGGTGATTGCGGAGAGCTTCGAACGTATTCACCGCTCTAATCTGGTCGGCATGGGTGTGCTGCCGTTGCAGTTCAAGCTTGATCAGAATCGCAAGAGTCTCAATCTGACCGGCAAAGAGACGTTCGAGATTCTGGGATTGACCGGCGTCGAGCTGAGGCCGCGGATGAACCTGCCGCTGGTTATCACTCGGGAGGATGGGCGTCAGGAGAGAATCGAAGTCTTGTGCCGCATTGATACGCTGAATGAGGTCGAGTACTTCAAATCCGGGGGGATCCTGCATTATGTGTTGCGGCAGTTGATTGCTTCGTGACGGGATGACATTCGCCCAGGCTGTGATCTTTTTGACCTGGCTTTTAAAAGCAGGATCAAAAGATCGCAGCCTTCGGCGGCTCCTACATTCAGGCGAAAAAAAACCCGCCGAAGCGGGTTTTTCCCAAGACCATTATCGACTCCCTGTCGGCAGCGATCCTTGCGATGGTCGATCGTCCATGATCCTGAAACACTCCCTGTGTCTCAGTTGATGTGTGTAGATTACCCAGTGGATCCAATCAGCAATAGTCGTAAAAGCTACCAATGCGTGTAAGACATTCGCCATACAAACACTGCCGAAAACCCTTAGACCTGTCAGGCACCGCCGCTTTCACGAGCCCTGGCGCTTTCGGCGAGAAACTGTTCAAGCCTGCTCAACTGCTCCTCCCAGCCGCGACTGTCCATGTAATACGCCTCTTTCTGACGGATATCAGGGATGTGCGCGAAGCCGGACTCCGAGACCTTGAGTAGAGTGCCGTCCTCGAAGTCCTGCAATTCGAACTTGACCAGCGTGGTCGGCTCTTGCGAGTAGTCGATCTTCGGGTTGACCGCATACGGGTGCCAGCGGAAAGAAAACAACTGCTGCGGCTCGACCCGCTCGATCAGCACATTCCACAATACGTGTTCATAACCGGGGTACGTGACCTGGCCCTGCGTCCACTCACCGGCAATGAAGCGCCGGCCCTCAAGTGCCACGCCAAACCACTGACCGAACGCCTCTGCATCGACCAATGCGCGCCAGACATGGGAACGCGACGCCTTGAGCGTGATCTTGCGTTCGAAACTGTTAGGTACTGGTTTCATACGTCACCTCCTGTTCTGAACACTAGGCTTGTATGACCACATGTCCAATGCGAAGTTGTATCCAGGCGCTGCAGGCATCGATCCGAGCAGACACATCCTGCGGTAGTTTCCGCTCTGTGATCGGCGCCGCTTGACCTGTTATCTTTCCAGCGAATCCGCAGAAACAAGGACGAATCATGCAGCCCTCTCTTGCCGATCGGTATCGCGGCGCCCTCCTCGGCCTGGCTTGCGGCGATGCGGTCGGCACAACAGTTGAGTTCCAGCCGCGAGGATCATTCCAGCCGCTGAGCGACATGGTCGGCGGTGGCCCGTTCCAGCTCAAGCCAGGGCAATGGACCGATGACACCTCAATGGCACTCTGCCTGGCCGAGAGCCTGCTGCGCAAAAACGGTTTCGACGCGGCTGATCAGATGGGCCGCTATCTCAATTGGTGGAAATGGGGATATCTGAGCTCCACCGGTGAATGTTTCGACATCGGCATGACCGTGAGCCAGGCGCTGGAACAGTTTCAGCGAACCGGGAAGCCTTTCGCGGGGTCGACTGATCCATTGACTGCTGGCAACGGGTCGCTGATGCGATTGGCTCCTGTCGTACTGTTTTATTTTCCCGACGCTAGACAGATCCAGATCCACGCTGCCGACAGTTCGCGCACAACCCATGCGGCGCCGGAGGCAATCGAGTGCTGCCAATTGCTGGCTGATCTGATCGCACGAGCGCTTGAGGGAGCCGACAAAACGCAACTGCGCCAATCGCTACTTGCAGAGTATTCGCAACCCAAGGTGGTTGCGATCGCGCGGGGTGAGTATCTCGGCAAAAAAGAAAACGAAATCAAGGGCAGCGGCTATAGCGTGCAATCATTGGAAGCCGCTTTGTGGTGCTTCCATCACACGCAAACGTACGCTGACGCGATACTGAAAGCAGCCAATCTCGGCGATGATGCGGATACCACAGCTGCTATCGTGGGTCAGTTGGCCGGTACTTACTACGGCGCTCGGGCAATTCCCGAGCACTGGCTGGAGCGGCTGCATGACGGCGAGGAAATTACGGCCACTGCGGATCGCTTGCTTGAGGCCTCCCGGCTACGTACATAACACTCGATACACTCTTTCCACTCGATACAGCGAGAACCTTATGTCAGTGCGTCTGCTTCTGGCCTCTGCGCCCTTTTTGTTTGCCCCTTTCGCCCATGCCGCCGTTGATTGCGCCAACGCCAGCGATCAGGCGACGATGAATCAATGCGCGGGGCAAGCCTTCAAAGCGGCAGACAAGGAACTGAATACGCTCTATCAGCAGATCACCGGACGCCTGAAGGACAACCCGGACGGAAAGAAGCTGCTGGTCAACGCGCAGCGGGCGTGGGTCAGCTTTCGGGATGCCGAGTGCAAGTTTTCGGCTTCTGGGGTGGCAGGCGGGAGTGTGTATCCATTGGTTTACAGTAGTTGTCTTACAGACGTAACCAAGGCCAGAGTAGAAACCCTCAAGCAGTATTTGAAATGTGAGGAAGGTGATATGAGCTGCCCGGTACCCGGTGCGTAATCACAGGCGCCGCTTACGGAGCCTGTGCTGTGAACCGTTACGCCTCAGACGTGAGGATCGCCCGGCGCTTTGCTCGGCGCAGCGTATTGAGGTTTAAGGTGACCATCCTGATCGAGTAACCAGGCGTCCATGATCTGCCGCACTACTGGACCGGCAACACGACCACCCGCCTCGCCGTTCTCGATCATTACCGAGATGGCGATCTTCGGATGCTCGGCCGGTGCGAATCCTACAAACAGGGCGTTGTCACGGTGGCGCTCCAGGGTTTTCTCACGGTTGTAGCGCTCCCCTTGCTTGATCGCTACCACTTGCGCCGTGCCACTCTTGCCGGCGATGCGGTATTGCGCACCCGCAGCGGCCGCACGGGCAATACCTCGAGCATCGTGCATGACCATCTGCATACCGTGGTTGACCTGCTCCCAATCCCGCGGATCTTTAAGCAGGATATTTGGCATTGGATGCTCATCAACCGGAGCTACACCGTCGACCGACTTGGCCAAATGCGGCCGATTCCATATCCCCTTATTGGCGATCAGGGCAGTGGCCTGGGCCAATTGCAGCGGTGTGACCTGCATGTATCCCTGGCCGATGCCGAGAATAACCGTCTCGCCGGGATACCAGGCCTGTCGCCGTGTAGCGCGTTTCCACGCCTGCGACGGCATCAGACCGGGGGACTCTTCAAACATGTCCAGCGAGACTTTTTCACCAAGGCCGAACATCGCCATGTAGTCGTGCAGACGATCGATGCCAAGCTTGTGCGCCAAGTCGTAGAAGTAGGTGTCGTTGGAACGCATGATCGCCGCGTCCATGTCCACCCAGCCATCACCGCTGTGGTTCCAGTTGCGATACTTGTGATCGAAGTCCGGTAGTTGGTAATAGCCGGGATCGAATACGCGGGTCTGCGGAGTTACGACGCCTGCGTCCAGCCCTGCGATGGCGACTTCCGGCTTGATCGTCGAGCCCGGGGCGTACAGACCACGCAACACGCGGTTGAACAATGGCCGATCAATGGAATCCCGCAGCGCTGAATATTCCTTCGAACTGATCCCGGTGACGAACAGATTCGGATCGAAACTCGGATTGCTGACCATCGCCAGCACTTCTCCGGTGGACGGGTCGAGAGCTACCACTGAACCACGACGGTCGCCCAAAGCGGCTTCGGCAGCTTCCTGCAGCTTTACATCGAGGCTCAGGACGATGTTTTTGCCTGGCACCGGATCGGTGTGCTTGAGTACCCGTAGCACGCGGCCTTGAGCATTGGTCTCGACTTCTTCGTAACCGACATGGCCGTGTAACTGCGCCTCATAGAAACGCTCGATACCGGTTTTACCAATGGACTGCGTACCTCGGTATTCCACGGAGTCGAGGGTTTTAGCTTCCTTTTCATTGATCCGACCGACATAACCGATCGAATGAGCGAAATGTGCGCCGAGAGGATAGTGCCGGACAAACTGCGGTTCGACATCAATCCCCGGCAGGCGAAATTCGTTCACCGCCAGGACGGCGATCTGCTCTTCCGTCAGCTCATAAAACAGTGTGACCGGTGTGAATGGATGCCGGGATTGCTTCATCGCCTTGTCGAATACCGTACGGTCTTCAGCAGGCAAGTGCAGCAAGTTGATGACTTCGTCCAATTCTTGATTGACGTCGGTTGCACGCTCACGGGTGATGGTCAGGTTGTAGCTGGGACGGTTGTCGGCGAGTAATACGCCGTTGCGGTCGTAGATCAATCCCCGCGTCGGCGGTATCGGCAGGACATGGACACGGTTGTTTTCGGAGATGGTCGAGTGGTAATCGAATTCCACGACCTGGAGAATGTACAGCCGCACCACCAAAGCGCAGCTGATGGCGAACACGAACAGAGCACAGGCAATCAAGCGTTTGTTGACCAGCCTCGTCTCTTTTTCATGGTCCTTGATCGGGATTGGTTCAGGCATTTCTACAGCAACTCTTAGACGTAAATGAGTGCCGATCCGTGGGCAGGACATCAGTCCGTTAAAAAACGAGCTGCACCATACCAAAACTCGCCATCCACTTCAGGTGAATTTCCCCGGTGGCAGGCTAAAAACTTTCTCGCAGGCAAAACAAAACCCCAACTGCTTTCGCAATTGGGGTTTCGGAATTTAATCTTGACGATGACCTACTCTCACATGGGGAAACCCCACACTACCATCGGATCGGCGATGCATCGTTTCACTGCTGAGTTCGGGATGGGATCAGGTGGTTCCAACGCTCTATGGTCGTCAAGAAATTCGGGTACTGACTCGKGACCAGATGGCCTCGCTTCAGCAAATTGGGTATGTGACAGCTAGGTGTTTGTGARTTTCGAACTTTCGGTTCGTTTCGTCTTCACACACCGCAATCTGGCGCCTTTTCAGGTCAGCAAATTGCTTGGGTGTTATATGGTCAAGCCTCACGGGC
>NZ_LMQZ01000014.1:0-117129 GCF_001425545.1 Pseudomonas sp. Leaf434
GCAAGCTGCTGCACTTCGTTTACGGAGTGCTCAAGTCAGGACTGCCATATGACCCGAAACTTGCGCTTGCCCGGTGAGGCTCAAGACGGTATCTACAGGAAAATGCATTCCAAAGTAGGAGCTGCCGAAGGCTGCGATCTTTTCAGCGGGTTACTGTTTTTCCAGCAACCACTTGCGCTCACCCGCGGCAAACTGCGGTTGCTCATCCGCCAGCGCAGCGTTGACTGCTTGCAAAATCTCCAGCTCCTTGCCCTTGCGCACAAAGATCCAGTTATTGCCCTGGCCATTGAGTTGCAGCCACATGCTGTCGTTGCCATTGCTCATCGACGCGCAATCGCCGGCCAGACACAAGGCATAACGGTCAACGCCCGGCAGGCCGGTCACCTGGCCGTCGGCCTGGAACTGCACGGTGCCGCCTTCACCCTGGCCGCTGGCGATGGTCCAGTTGCCGCCCAGGTATGCTGAGTAGAGCGCGCGTTCGAAGCTGGCACCGATTGGCGCGCCTTCCGGCACCGGGATCTGTGCGCGATCGAAGACTTGTTCGGGTTCGTTGTCGCTGGCAGCTTGTTGCAGGCGCCCGCCATCGCGTTTCAGTTCGCTGGCGGAGCTGCCATAGAAGTCGACTTTCCAGGCGCCGGACTCTTCGCCCAGCAGCCGTCCTTCGACGTTCTCAAAACCGTTGGTATAGCGGGCCTGACCGGCCTTGGTGTTGACGTCCCACTCCAGATTCGGGCCGTAAGCCTGCAGCGCTTCACGCAGGGGACCGCCCTTGGCGGCGGCATCGATCGCCACCTGGTTGATCCAGGTGCCGCTGATGTCACGGTCGGCAGGGTCGCTGGCGCAGCCGCCGAGAAACAGGGCGAGCAGCGAGAGAGCTAGCGCTTTGCGCATGGTGAAATCCTTTCAAAACCTTTTCTTGCAGCAGTCGGCGCGGCGTGAAGGCCGCGCCGTGCGCATCACTCGATGACCAGAATGGCATCCATTTCAACCTGCGCACCCTTCGGCAGGGCGGCCACGCCAATGGCGGCGCGGGCAGGGTATGGCTGGTCGAAGTACTTGCCCATGATCTCGTTGACCTTGGCGAAGTGGCTCAGGTCGGTGAGGAAGATGTTCAGTTTGACGATGTCCTTGAACGAACCGCCGGCGGCTTCGGCCACGGCTTTGAGGTTCTCGAAGACCTGGACGGTCTGGGCTTCGAAGCCTTCGACCAGTTCCATGGTTTTCGGGTCCAAAGGAATCTGGCCCGACATGTAAACGGTGTTGCCTGCCTTGATCGCTTGGGAGTAAGTGCCGATGGCGGCCGGGGCCTTGTCGCTGGTGATGACGGTTTTGGTCATGTAGGACTCCTTGTAATAGGCAGGTTATGCGCGCATGCGGGTGATGCGGATCACCCCGGTCAAGGCGCGCAGTTTCTTGATCACGCGGGCCAGGTGCACACGGTCGTGGACGCTGACCACCAACTGCACGACGCTGATGCGGCCATCGCGTTCGTCCATGCTGATTTTCTCGATATTGCCGTCGGCCGCGTTGACGCTGCTGGCCAGCAGGGCGATCAGGCCGCGCTGGTGTTCCAGCTCGACGCGCAACTCGACGTTGAATTCGCCGGTGACATCCTTGGCCCACGAGAGCTGGATGCATTTTTCCGGGTTGTGCCTGATTTCGCTGATGTTGCGGCAGTTATCCAGGTGCACGACCATGCCTTTGCCCGCCGACAGGTGCCCGACAATCGGGTCGCCCGGGATCGGCGTGCAGCATTTGGCGTAGCTGAGCACCAGGCCTTCGGTGCCGCGAATCGCCAGCGGACCTTCCGGGCTCGGCAGCTGCTCGCCTTCGCCAAGCAGGCGACGGGCGACCACGTACGCCATGCGGTTGCCCAGGCCGATGTCTTCGAGCAGGTCTTCGATCAGTTCGAGGCGGTACTCGGTAAGCATTGCTTTGACGCGCTCTGCCGGGATCTTCTCCAGGGAGCTGTCGAACCCGTTGAGCACCTTGTTCAGCAGGCGTTCGCCGAGGCTGATGGACTCGGAGCGGCGCTGCAGTTTCAGTGCATGACGAATATGTGTGCGTGCCTTGCCGGTGACCACGAAGTTGAGCCACGCCGGGTTCGGCCGTGCGCCGGGGGCGCTGACGATTTCGACCGTGGAGCCGCTTTGCAGCGGTTCGGACAGCGGCGCGAGACGACGATTGATCCGGCAGGCGATGCAGCTGTTGCCGACATCGGTGTGCACTGCGTAGGCAAAGTCGACCGCCGTGGAGCCTTTTGGCAGCTCCATGATCCGGCCTTTGGGCGTGAACACGTAGACCTCGTCCGGGAACAGGTCGATCTTCACGCTTTCGATGAATTCCAGCGAGTTGCCGGCGCGTTGCTGCATTTCCAGCACGCCTTTGACCCACTGGCGGGCACGTGCGTGCGTGCCTTTCGGTTGCTCGTCACCGCTGGATTTGTACAGCCAATGGGCGGCGATGCCGTTGTTGGCCATTTCTTCCATTTCGCGGGTGCGGATCTGGATCTCGATCGGTACCCCGTGCATGCCGAACAGGGTGGTGTGCAGCGACTGATAGCCGTTGGCCTTGGGGATCGCGATGTAATCCTTGAAGCGCCCTGGCAACGGTTTGTACAAATTATGCACAGCACCCAATACGCGGTAGCAGGTATCGACCTTGTCGACGATGATCCGGAACGCGTAAACGTCCATGATTTCGTTGAAGGCCCGACGCTTGCCGCGCATTTTCTTGTAGATGCCGTAGAGGTGTTTCTGCCGACCGCTGACTTCGCCCTGGATGCCGTCGATGGCGAGGCAGTGACCGAGGGATTCTTCGATCTTGTTGACGATTTCCTTGCGGTTGCCCCGGGCGCGCTTGACCGCCTGGTAGATCCGCGCGGAACGCATCGGGTGCATGGCCTTGAAGCCGAGGTCTTCGAATTCGATGCGGATCGCGTGCATGCCCAGCCGGTTGGCAATGGGCGCGTAGATCTCGAGAGTTTCCTTGGCGATGCGCCGGCGTTTTTCGCCGGACAGCACTTCCAGCGTGCGCATGTTGTGCAGGCGGTCGGCGAGCTTGACCAGGATCACCCGGATGTCGCGCGCCATGGCCATGGCCATTTTCTGGAAGTTTTCCGCCTGGGCTTCGGCCTTGGTCTCGAAATTCATCTGGGTCAGTTTGCTGACCCCGTCGACCAGTTCGGCCACGGTTTCACCGAACTGCGCTTGCAGCGCTTCCTTGGCGATACCGGTGTCTTCGATCACATCATGCAGCATCGCGGCCATCAGGCTCTGATGGTCCATGTGCATGTCGGCAAGAATATTGGCCACGGCAAGAGGATGCGTGACATACGCCTCGCCGCTGCGACGGCGTTGACCGTCATGGGCTTGTTCGGCGTAGAAATACGCTCGGCGGACCAGGTTGACCTGGTCGTTGCCGAGGTAGGTCGATAAGCGATCGGCGAGGGCGTCTATGCTCGGCATGATGATTCCTGCCGAAAGCTGTGACCCCGCGCCGTGCTACGTCGACCAGGCATAGGCTTAGACGGCCTCGTTCGACTCGTCCTCGAACGCTGCGAACAGCGGTTCATCCTGGACGATTTCCTGCTCGGCGATGAACTCGTAGCTCATCAGGCCTTCAGCAATTTCACGCAGCGCGACAACGGTCGGCTTGTCGTTTTCCCACTGCACCAATGGCTCTTTGCCGCCGGTGGCCAGTTGACGGGCACGCTTGGTAGAGAGCATGACCAGCTCAAAGCGGTTTTCCACGTGTTCTAGGCAGTCTTCAACGGTTACGCGGGCCATGGTATTCCTCGGAGCGAATGCAATATGCGCGCTGCCCGGTTGGGCGAGCGGACTGAGCAGTTTAAAAAATCACCAGCGATTAGGGAAGCGCTGATTTTTTGACCAGACCCTTCAACGCGCTGCAAGCACCAATGTAAAGCGCTTGCAGGCATTTTGGGAAGTGCTGTTTTAGCCGAGCAATTCAGCCAGCAATTTGCCGAAACGCACTTGCTGGCGTTTCTGTTGCAGCTGATTGGCGCGGAAAATCGCTTTCAGATCGTCCAGCGCGTGAGCGAAATCGTCGTTGATGATCAGGTAATCGTAATCGACGTAATGGCTCATCTCGCTGACCGCTTCGCGCATGCGGCCGTCGATGATCTCGTCGCTGTCCTGGCCGCGGTTGGTCAGGCGCTGGTGCAGGGCTTGCAGCGATGGCGGCAGGATGAAGATCGAGCGCGCTTGCGGCATCAGCTTGCGCACTTGCTCGGCGCCTTGCCAGTCGATTTCCAGAATCAGGTCGTGACCTTCGTCCAGAGTCTGTTGCAAACGGCTTTGCGAGGTGCCGTAGAAGTTGCCGAAGACTTCGGCGCGTTCAAGAAAGTCGCCGTGCTCGCCCATCTTCACGAACTCTTCGCGGGTCACGAAATGGTAGTTCACGCCATCCACTTCGCCCGGGCGCATGGCGCGGGTGGTGTGCGAGACCGAAACGCGGATCTCCGGGTCGGCGTCGGTCAACGCCTTGACCAGACTGCTCTTGCCCGCGCCCGATGGCGCGGAAATGATGTACAGGGTGCCGGTGTGTTGGGTCATGTCAGGGTAGCCTTACTCAATATTCTGCACTTGTTCGCGCATCTGCTCGATCAACACCTTGAGGTTGACGGCGGCCTGGGTGCTGCGTGGGTCGAAGGCTTTGGAGCCCAGTGTGTTGGCTTCGCGGTTGAGCTCCTGCATCAGGAAGTCCAGACGCCGCCCGGCGGCACCACCGGACTTGAGCACCCGGCGAACTTCGATGATGTGGGTGCTCAGGCGATCCAGTTCTTCGGCCACGTCGCTTTTTTGCGCGAGGATGACCATTTCCTGTTCCAGGCGCTGCGGGTCGAGCTCGGCCTTCATGTCGGCAAAGCGGTCGAGGACCTTCTGGCGCTGGGTGGCGAGCATCTGCGGCACCAGTTCACGCAGGGTCACCACGTCTTCTTCGATGGAAGTCAGGCGGTCGTTGATCAAGCGAGCCAGCTCCGCGCCTTCGCGCTCGCGACCAGCCTTCAGATCCTTCAAGCCCTGATTGAACAGCGCCAGCGCTTCGGCGTTCAGCGCTTGCGGGTCGGTCGCATCGGCCACCAGCACGCCGGGCCAGGCCAGCACTTCCAGCGGATTCAGCGCAGCAGGATTCTTGATCAGACCGGCAACGGTTTCCGCAGCGGCCACCAGTTGCGCGGCGCGCTCGCGGTCCACTTGCAGCGGTTTGCCAGTGCTTTCTTCGGTGAAGCGCAGCGTGCATTCCAGTTTGCCCCGCGACAGACCCTGACGCAGCGCTTCACGCACGGCGCCTTCGAGGTCGCGAAACGATTCGGGCAAGCGCAGGTGCGGTTCCAGATAGCGGCTGTTGACCGAGCGCAGTTCCCAGCTCAGGGTGCCCTGAACGCCGGCTTTCTCGACGCGGGCGAAGGCGGTCATGCTGTGCACCATGGCGGTGACCTCGCAATGCAGATCGGCGCGAAACGCTGTTTCGCAGGCGCGATTTCAATGAATTTAAGCCGACTGGCAGCAAAGGCGCAGGATTGTAGCGCAGTGCGGCGAATGCGCCCAAACACACGGTGTGACAAAGCGCTGCAGCCCGTCGGTTATGCGCGCTTGAGGGGCTTCGGTCGTCGGCCGGCGGTTTTAACCAGTGCCCACTCGCGGTGCAGCGCTCTATAATGCTCGGCAGTTTTCCGTCCTCAGTACAGGTATCCCTATGAAACGTCCAAGTGGTCGCGCTGCCGATCAGCTCCGCTCGATCCGCATCACCCGCAACTACACCAAACACGCCGAGGGATCCGTACTGGTCGAATTCGGTGATACCAAAGTCATCTGCACCGTCAGCGTCGAAAATGGCGTGCCGCGCTTCCTCAAAGGCCAGGGCCAGGGCTGGTTGACTGCCGAGTACGGCATGCTGCCGCGCGCCACCGGTGAGCGTAACCAGCGTGAGGCCAGCCGTGGCAAGCAGGGCGGTCGTACTCTCGAAATCCAGCGTCTGATCGGCCGCTCCCTGCGCGCGGCGCTGGATATGTCCAAGCTTGGCGACGTGACCCTGTATGTCGATTGCGACGTGATCCAGGCCGATGGCGGTACTCGCACCGCGTCCATCACCGGCGCCATGGTTGCGCTGGTCGATGCCCTGAAAGTGATCAAGAAGCGCGGCGGCCTGAAAGGCGGTGACCCGCTCAAGCAGATGATCGGTGCAGTCTCGGTGGGCATGTACCAGGGCGAGCCGGTGCTGGATCTGGACTATCTTGAAGATTCCGCTGCTGAAACCGACCTGAACGTAGTGATGACCAGCACCGGCGGTTTCATCGAAGTGCAGGGCACTGCTGAAGGCGCGCCGTTCCAGCCTGAAGACTTGAACGCCATGCTGGAACTGGCGAAGAAAGGCATGAACGAGATCTTCGAACTGCAGAAGGCTGCACTGGCCGACTGAGGTTTTCGATCACAAGGAGGACATGATGAGTGACGAGCAAGAGTTGCTGCCCAAACCGAGCCAGGAGGTTCGCCAGTGGGCAATGTTCTGTCACCTGTCCGCCTTGCTGGGGATCTGGATTCCGTTCGGCAATCTGATCGGGCCGTTGATCCTATGGCAGATGAAGCGCGAGAAAGACCCTTTTATCGATGCACAGGGCAAAGAGGCGTTGAATTTTCAGATCACGGTGGCGATAGCCTCAATGATCTGCTTCCTGCTCATGCTGCTGATCATTGGTTTCTTCCTGTTTGGTTTGTTGGCGATCGCCGCACTGGTCCTGACGATCATTGCAGGGGTCAAAGCCAACGAAGGTTTCCCATACAGATATCCGTTTACCTGGCGATTGATCAAGTGAAAGTCTGTTGTATCGCAATATGAAAATACCCCGACTTATCGGGGTATTTTTATTTGTGCAACTTAATAATTGGTTTTTGTTGTAGGACTAGTCTGTTAACGATGTGCGGTTTGGCATTTATTTGCTGATGTTCCTCTATTACATCTTTGGTCACAACTGATCGGTCCAGTGCTTATTCCCGTTCTTGTTATTGGCGCGAGCTGGTTGTTAAAGTTGCCCGATGTAATGTTTCGGTTGAAACATTCCGATATGTTCAAGCCATCGATGGTACTTGAATTCCCCAGTAATCAGTGTTGAGAAAATCAGCCGGTTCACCCGTCGAGCCCAGGTAAACGCTCGCCTCGTGAATACTTAGCCAAGAATAATCCACATGATTGAGCTCGATTTCTACGGCACGCTCGTGGCCGCTTCTTTAGTACTGCTGCTCGGACGCGGACTTGTTACGCGTGTCGGCTTTCTGCGAAGTTACAATATTCCTGAACCGGTAGCAGGCGGCCTTGTGGTTGCCGTGCTCCTGTTGATATTGCGCACTTTCGACATTGAAGTCCGCTTCGATACATCATTGCAAACCCCCCTGATGTTGGCTTTCTTTGCCACCATTGGCTTGAGTGCTGACCTTGCCAGCCTGAAGAAGGGCGGCCGCATTGTCGGTATCTTCCTGCTGGCGGTCATTGGCTTGCTGGTGGTGCAGAACGCCATGGGCATCGGGTTGGCAACCCTGCTCGGGCTCGACCCTTTGATGGGCTTGCTGACGGGCTCGATCACGCTGGCCGGCGGCCACGGCACTGGCGCTGCATGGGGCGCGGTGTTCAGCGAGAAATATGGCCTGGCGTCGGCTTCAGAGCTGGCGCTGGCCTCAGCGACGTTCGGTCTGGTGCTGGGTGGTCTGATCGGTGGGCCCGTTGCCCGGTTGCTGATCAAGCGCGTGCAAGTGCCGGGTTGCAATCCGCAACAAGCGCCGCGACTGCCAAGAGGTTTTGAACAGCCAAACAAGGAACGCTCAATCACGCCGTTTTCGTTCGTCGAGACGCTGGCGCTGATTGCCGTCAGCCTGCTCGCTGGCAACCTTCTGAATGGCGTTCTGCATGGCACTGCGTTCGAACTGCCGACGTTTGTTTGCGTGCTGTTTGTAGGTGTGGTGTTGCGCAACAGTCTGTCAGCACTTGGCTTGTATCAGGTGTTCGAGCGTGAAGTTTCCGTGCTCGGCAATGTCAGCCTCTCGCTGTTTCTGGCGATCGCGCTGATGTCGCTGAAGCTTTGGGATCTGGCGGCGTTGGCATTGCCGATCTTCATCATTCTGGCCGTGCAGGCGCTGGTCATGGCGCTGTTCGCGATTTTCGTAACGTTTCGGGTGATGGGCAGCAACTATGATGCCGCCGTACTCGCTGCGGGACACTGCGGCTTTGGGCTGGGTGCCACGCCTACGGCCATTGCCAACATGCAAGCGGTGACGCAGCGCTATGGCCCTTCGCAAATCGCGTTTCTGGTGGTGCCGATGGTAGGAGCGTTCTTCATCGATATCGTTAACGTCATCGTGATCAAGCTGTACCTGGCCTTGCCATTCTTCGCTGCGGTTTAGGAAGCACGGCGCATAAAAAATGCCCGCATCTCACGATGCGGGCATTTTCTTTGGCTGCGATACGACGCTTAGATGGTCAGCGTCCAGTCGTAGTCGACGATCAACGGCGCGTGCTGCGAAAACCGTGGCTGACGCGGCAGGCGTGCACTGCGCACCGAGCGACGCAGGCCCGGGGTCAGGATCTGATAATCGAAACGCCAGCCCAGATTGAGCATCTCGGCCTGTTCGTTATCCGGCCACCAGCTGTACTGATCGCCTTCTCGGCTGACTTCGCGCAGCGCATCGACATAGCCCATGTTGCCGACAATCTCGTCCATCCAGGCGCGTTCCGGCGCCAGGAAGCCTGGAGATTGCTGGCTGTCGCGCCAGTTCTTGATGTCGAGTTTCTGCTGCGCAACGTACAGCGAGCCACAATAAATGTACTCGCGACGTTTGCGTCGCTGTTTGTCCAGGTACTTGCCGAAATCGTCCATGAGCTTGAACTTCTGGTTCAAGTCCTCATCGCCGTTCATCCCCGAAGGAAACAGCAAGGTGGCAATACTGACTTTGTCGAAATCTGCTTGCAGGTAGCGCCCGTAGCGGTCGGCCGTCTCGAAACCGAGACCGCTGATGACAGCCTTCGGTTGCAACCGCGAATACAAAGCCACGCCGCCTTGGGCAGGGACTTCAGCATCGCAGGCATAAAGGAAGTAGCCATCCAGTTGGAAGGCTGGGTCATCCAGTTCAAAGGCGGAGGCACGGGTGTCCTGCAGGCAGATGACGTCGGCATTCTGGGCTTGCAGCCAACTGAGCAAACCGCGCTCGACTGCCGCCTGAATACCATTGACGTTCACACTGATGATCCGCATAAATGGCCCCAAAAATCGCGTGCGTGTATGATACACGGCGTCAAGCTAATTAGCTAAATCCGTGGTATTTGGGGTTTTTTTCATGCAAGCGTATCAGCGCGATTTCATTCGTTTTGCCATCGATCGCGGCGTTTTGCGCTTCGGTGAGTTCACCCTGAAGTCCGGGCGCACCAGTCCCTACTTCTTCAATGCCGGCCTGTTCAATTCGGGTTCGGCCCTTGCCCAGCTGGGACGTTTCTACGCTGCGGCCATCACCGAGAGCGGCATCCCCTTCGACGTTCTGTTTGGCCCGGCTTATAAAGGTATTCCGCTGGCGGCCACGACCGCCGTTGCGCTGGCCGAGCATCACGATCGTGATCTGCCGTGGTGCTTCAACCGTAAGGAAGCCAAGGCCCACGGCGAGGGCGGCAGCCTGGTTGGCGCGCCGCTGACTGGCGAAGTCTTGATCATCGACGACGTGATCACCGCCGGCACCGCCATTCGTGAAGTGATGCAGATCATCGCTTCCCAAGACGGCGCCAAAGCCGCCGGTGTGCTGATCGCGCTGAACCGCCAGGAGCGTGGCAACGGCGAATTGTCGGCCATCCAGGAAGTCGAGCGTGACTTCGGCATTCCGGTGATCAGCATCGTCTCGCTGAATCAGGTGTTGGAGTTCCTCGCCGACGATCCGCAGCTCAAGCAACACCTCCCAGCCGTGGAAGCGTACCGCGCCCAATTTGGCGTGTGATACGCACCTGTAGGAGCTGCCGAAGGCTGCGATCTTTTGATCTTGTTTTTCAGGATCAAGATCAAAAGATCGTCCGATCGCGGCCCGAGCCTTCGGCAGCTCCTACAGTGGTCTACGCAGTTTTTGCCATTTGATCAGCAGTCTCAGCGCCAGTCCCGCATTGACCAGCGCAAACACCAGCAGCGCTACAACCACCATCACGTACAAAGTGCGATCCACATCGAAATCCCACAAATCCAGCGTGCTGCTGTCGATGATGCTAACCGCAGCCGGCAAGTTGACGTAAAACAGCGCCACAAACGCGCACGTCAATGGCAATGCTCGCCAGTAGAAAGCTGCCATCACGTTGTCTCGACTGCGCTTGCGGGCCTGCGAACCTTTTTGAAATTCATCTTCAGCCAGCGCTTCATTGAGCGCCGGCCACGCCAGATTGAACATGAACGTGGTCAGGGTCAGCAGCAAGCCACTGACCGCGACGATGTCACTGAACGGCATTCAGACCCAGCGTTGCGCAGAGCAATGCGTGGGAATCTTCGCTGATCTCGAATTGCCCGGCGCTGCCCTTGCGTTTGGTGATGGGTTTGAAGGTCGGCTCGTTCTGGGTGATGAGCATGTTCAATTCATCGCGAATCACATCCGAGCTGATCACCACCAGAAACACGTTCTGCGCGTGTTCGGCGGAAACGATGACGGCGCGCATGCTGTGCTGCAGGATGTCGTCGAGCTGATTGCGAAAACGCGAAACGGTGTTCTTCAGCAGGGTTTTGCTTTGGCTCTGGGTCAGTTGAAAGATCGTCGAGATCTGCGATTCGGTCGGCAGGGTTTGCCCGAAGTAACTCTGAATGAGATACAGCAGGCGATCCTGCTTGGCTTCGTCGGCCCGGCTGGGCATGCCGCCCTCGACCAGCATTTTCAGGTATTCGGTCAGGCTGGCTTTGGCGATGCGCTCCAGCGCATGGGCGATTTCCGCATCGCCGATGCGCAAGGTCTTTTTCACCGGTTCCTTCTGTTCCTGCTCGAAAGCATCGGCGTCGATCGTGAACGAGATCTGCATGAGTCGCCGCTCCGGTTATTTGTCGCTGGCGGCTGGGTAGGGATCCTGGGGTGCATCTCCTTGGCCGGTGAGCACTTTCCAGCCCTTGAGTGGGTGAGAGGCTTCGGTGAAGTCAGGGCAGGGCGGCATCGAAGTCTGCGAAGGGGCTGAATACTCTCGGCCGCAGTCCACGCAGGCGTAAGTGCCAGCCGAAATGTCACTGCCGTAAGGAACGCTGTTTTTTTGCATGGGAAGATCTCCGTTGGATGAGGGGAAGATCCTATGGAGATTTGTTCTGGAGGGATGTCGGACGTTTCGCTGTGTCGAGTCAGGCGTTTCCTGCGCGCACAAAAAAGATCGCAGCCTTCGTCAGCTCCTACAGAAATTTCGCATCAACGAAATTTGCAGGCGCTGCCGCAGATTGCGATCTCCGGTGTATCAGCGATCAAGGACGCTTGCGATTGCTGATCAGCGTACCCACGCCAGTATCAGTGAAGATTTCCAGCAGAATCGCGTTCGGCACACGACCGTCGATGATCAACGAACTACCTACGCCACCCTGAACCGCTTCCAGTGCGCAGCGGATCTTCGGCAGCATGCCGCCGTAGATCGTGCCATCGGCGATCAGGTCGTCGACCTGCTGCGTGCTCAGGCCGGTCAGCACGGTGCCCGACTTGTCCATCAGGCCGGCAATGTTGGTCAGCAGCATCAGCTTTTCAGCTTTCAGTGCTTCGGCAACCTTGCCCGCCACCAGGTCGGCGTTGATGTTGTACGACTCGCCGTTCTCACCGACGCCAATCGGCGCAATGACCGGGATGAAGTTGCCTTTGACCAGCAGATTCAACAGCTCGGTATTGATGCCGACGACTTCGCCGACGTGGCCGATGTCGATGATTTCCGGCTGGGTCATCTCCGGGGTCTGGCGGGAGACGGTGAGCTTCTTCGCCCGGATCAGCCCGGCATCCTTACCGGTCAGGCCGATGGCGCTGCCGCCATGGCGGTTGATCAGGTTGACGATGCTCTTGTTGACCTGACCGCCAAGGACCATTTCCACCACGTCCATGGTCGCCGCGTCGGTAACGCGCATGCCGTCGACGAAGTGGCTTTCGATCGACAGGCGCTTGAGCAGATCACCGATCTGCGGGCCGCCACCGTGCACCACCACCGGGTTGATGCCCACGGCTTTCATCAGCACGATGTCGCGGGCGAAGCCGGTTTTCAGCTCCTCGCTTTCCATCGCGTTGCCGCCGTATTTGATCACCAGGGTCTTGCCGACATAGCGTCGGATGTAAGGCAGCGCTTCGGACAGGACCTTGGCAGTGTTGGCGGCGGCTTCGCGTTCGAGGGTCATTCAGGGCTCCGGGTGGATCAGAACGGTAGTTGGAGATCAGGTGCAACGCGTTTCAGTTGGGCGTGGAACACATCCTTGATGCGCTGCAATTCAGCCTCGTCATCGGCCTCGAAGCGCAGCACCAGCACCGGTGTGGTGTTGGATGCGCGCACCAGGCCCCAGCCTTTGGCGTAATCGACACGCACGCCGTCGATGGTGGTCAGGTCGGCGCCTTCGCCCCACTGAGCATCGTGCAGTGCATCAATGATGCTGAATTTGCTCTCTTCGGTCACATGGATATTGATTTCCGGCGTGGAAATATCGTTCGGGAAGGTCGCAAACAGCTCTTCCGCGGTGGATTTTTCCTTGCTGAGGATCTCCAGCAGACGTGCGGCGCTGTAGATGCCGTCGTCGAAACCGAACCAGCGTTCCTTGAAGAAGATGTGCCCGCTCATTTCGCCGGCCAACAGCGCGCCGGATTGTTTCATTTTCTTTTTGATCAACGAGTGACCGGTCTTCCACATTAGCGGCCGACCGCCGTATTCCTTGATCAATGGCACCAGGCGACGGGTGCATTTGACGTCGAAGATGATTTCCGCGTCCGGGTTACGCGCCACTACGTCGCGAGCGAACAGCATCAGCAGACGATCCGGGTAGACGATACTGCCGGTGTTGGTCACCACGCCAACGCGGTCGCCGTCACCGTCGAAGGCCAGGCCGATATCGGCGTTGGTCTCTTTGACTTTGGCAATCAGGTCTACGAGGTTTTCCGGTTTGCCCGGATCCGGGTGATGGTTCGGGAAGTTGCCGTCGACTTCGCAGAACAGCGGGATGACTTCGCAGTTCAGCGCTTCGATCAGTTGCGGGGCGATCACGCCGGCCGCGCCGTTGCCGCAGTCGACCACGACTTTCAGGCGGCGGGCCAGTTTGATGTCCTGGACGATTTCGGTGTTGTAGCGGTCGAGGATTTCGACCTGAGTGACGCTGCCCTGGCCGCTGCTCAGGTCATTGTTCTTGATGCGCTCGTGGAGCACCTGAATCTGCTCGTTGGCGAGGGTGTCGCCGGCGATGACGATTTTGAAGCCGTTGTAGTTCGACGGATTGTGGCTACCGGTGAGCATCACCCCGGACTTGCCGGCCAGCACATTGGCGGCGTAGTACAGTGCCGGCGTTGGCACCAGGCCGACATCGCTGACGTGGCAACCGCTCTCGGCGATGCCGCGAATGAGTTCCGCGACCAGCTCCGGGCCTGACAGGCGACCGTCACGACCGACCGACACGTTCGGTTCACCCTGGGCCAGGCTCTGCGAGCCGATGGCGCGACCGATCCAGTAGGCGGTTTCACCGTTGAGGAATTCCGGCACGGTGCCACGAATGTCGTAGGCGCGGAAAATGCTGTCAGGCAGCGTCGGGGCGATCTTGGCGGGGGTGCTCATTTGTGGACATGCTCCATCTCGAAAAGGGCGGGACAGACCGGCGAATGATTCGACGGCAGGCTCAAACTGAAGGGTATGACGGCGTTTTCCACAGAGAGTTCGTGCTATGAAAGGGCCATGACGCCTCGCCTGGCGTGGCTTTCGGCTGGCAAAACCTTGATTTACGGTGTTAATACCTGCCGCCGATGTAGCGCATTTTTTGTGGCGAGGGAATTTATCCCCGATGGGCTGCGCAGCAGACCCAAAATCTTGGGGGCCGCTTCGCAGCCCATCGGGGATAAATCCCCTCACCGCAATAATTTCTATTCGGTTATTTGGTGCCGGTATGGCCAAAACCACCGGTACCGCGCTCGGTCTCGACAAACTCTTCAACCATTTCGAAATGCGCCTGCACCACCGGTACCAGCACCAATTGCGCCAGGCGTTCGCCGACGGTCATGGTGAAGTCGCTCTGGCCGCGGTTCCAGCAGGAGACCATCAGCGGGCCCTGGTAATCGGAGTCGATCAGGCCGACCAGATTGCCCAGCACGATGCCGTGTTTGTGGCCCATGCCCGAGCGCGGCAGGATCAGCGCGGCGAGATTCGGGTCGCCGATGTACACCGACAGGCCGGTGGGAATCAGCACGGTTTCACCCGGTTTGATCACGATGTCCTGTTCCAGCATGGCGCGCAGGTCGAGGCCGGCGGAGCCCGGTGTGGCGTATTGCGGCAGCGGGAATTCGGTACCGATGCGTGGATCGAGGATCTTGGCTTGCAAAGCGTGCATGTAAATTAAACCTGGTTCAGACGTTCGGCGATAAAAGTGACCAGTTGGCGAGCGATCTTGCTCTTGCTGGTCTGGGCGAAAACCGTGGCGTGCAGCTCACGGTCGATGACGCTGCAGGCGTTTTCTTCGCTGTTGAAACCGATGCTCGGGTTGGCGACGTCGTTGGCGACGATCAGATCGAGATTCTTGTCCTTCAGCTTGCGTGCAGCGTAGTCGAGCAGGTGTTCGGTTTCGGCGGCGAAGCCGACACTGAACGGACGGTCGGGACGGGTCGCGATAGTGGCAAGGATGTCCGGGTTGCGCACCATTTGCAGGACGAAGCCGTCACCGCTCGTAGGATCTTTCTTGAGTTTATGCGGGGCGACGACTTCGGGGCGGTAGTCCGCCACCGCTGCCGACGAGATGAACACGTCGCAAGGCATGGCCGATTCGCAGGCGGCGAGCATGTCGCGGGCGCTGACCACATCGATCCGCGTCACGCGATCAGGCGTCGGCAAGTGCACCGGGCCGCTGATCAAAGTGACACGGGCGCCGGCTTCCACGGCTGCTTCGGCGAGGGCAAAACCCATTTTGCCGGAGCTGTGGTTGGTGATGTAGCGCACCGGGTCGATGTTTTCCTGAGTCGGGCCGGCGGTGATCACCACATGCTTGCCGGTCAGGGCCTGGCGCTGGAAGCAATCAGCGGCGAGCAGGGCCAGATCGGTGGCCTCCATCATGCGGCCCATGCCGACGTCGCCGCAGGCCTGGCTGCCCGAGGCCGGGCCGAAAGTCTTCAGGCCACGGCTTTCCAGCAGTTGCAGGTTGGCCTGGGTCGCCGGGTCGCGCCACATCGCCTGATTCATCGCTGGCGCGACAGCAACCACGGCGTCGGTGGCCAGCACCAACGTTGTCAGCAGATCGTTGGCAATGCCTTGGGCCAGGCGGGCGATCAGGTCGGCAGTGGCCGGGGCGATCAGCACCAGATCGGCCCATTTCGCCAGCTCGATATGACCCATGGCGGCTTCGGCGGCAGGGTCGAGCAAGTCGAGGTGAACCGGGTGGCCCGACAGGGCCTGCATGGTCAGCGGGGTGATGAATTCGGCGCCGCCATGGGTCATGACCACGCGCACTTCGGCACCCTGGTCGATCAGGCGGCGAACCAGATCGGCGCTCTTGTAGGCCGCAATGCCGCCGCCGACGCCCAGAACGATGCGTTTCCGATACAGCCGCTGCATAGGTCTGCCTTTCATTTCGTTGATGACGGCGGCGCGATACCCCTCCCCAGGGTTGAATCGACCGCCAAAAAGATGGGCTACGATATCACAGCGACCGCTACGGAACAGCGGCGCCCACAGACAAGGAGGTGCTATGAGTATTCGCGATTGGCCGGCGGCGGAACGGCCTCGGGAAAGGCTGTTGGAACACGGCGCAGGGAGTCTTTCGGACGCTGAGTTGTTGGCGATTTTTCTGCGCACCGGATTGCCCGGAAAAAGCGCTGTGGACCTCGCCAGACATCTGCTGACGCAATTCGGTGGCCTGCGTTTGCTGCTCGAGGCCGATCAGGACGCATTCAGCAAACAACTGGGCCTCGGCCCCGCCAAGTTCGCGCAGCTGCAAGCCGCGCAGGAAATGAGCAAGCGCCATCTGGCCGAGCGTTCACGACAGAAACCGGCACTGGAGAACCCTCAGGTCGTCCGCGATTACCTCAAGGCGATGCTGCGGCATGAGCCGCACGAGGTGTTCGGCTGCCTGTTTCTCGATTCGAAACATCAGGTGCTGAATTTCGAGGCGCTGTTTCGCGGCTCGATCGACAACACCAGCGTGCATCCTCGGGAGGTGGTGAAGCGCGCGCTGGCGAATAACGCCGCAGCGGTGATCCTTTGTCACAACCATCCGTCCGGCAACACCGATCCTAGTCAGGCCGATCGGCTGCTGACCAAGCGCCTGCAGAAAGCGCTGGAGCTGATTGACGTGCGAGTGCTCGATCACTTCATCATCGGCGACGGCGAACCGCTGTCGATGGCGGAGTGTGGCTGGATGTAGTTCTCGGCGCCGATTCTGGACCTTGTGGGAGCGAGCCTGCTCGCGAAGGCGTGTTATCAGTCAGCATCATTGTTTGCTGAATGACCGCTTTCGCGAGCGGGCTCGCTCCCACAGATTGTTTCCATCCACCGGTGTGTCAGGCAGGTTATTTGAGGCTGACCTTGGAATAATCCTGGCGGCCGAACGGGCTGACGGAATAACCCTGAACATCCTTGCGCGTCAAAGCGTAGGCCGTCGGGTGCGCCAGTGGCAGCCACAATGCCTGCTGCTGGATCTGCGCTTGTGCCTGCTCATACAGCTTGGTGCGCACGCCTTGCTCGCTGGTGGTCTTGCCGGCGCTGATCAGCTTGTCCAGATCGGCGTTGCAGTACCGCGCGAAGTTGGTCCCGGACTTCACTGCTGCGCAGGAAAACTGCGGAGTGAGGAAGTTGTCCGGGTCGCCGTTGTCACCGGCCCAGCCCATGAACAGCAGATCATGTTCGCCGGCCTTGGCGCGACGAATCAGCTCGCCCCATTCGATCACACGAATTTCTGCCTGGATGCCGATCTCGGCCAGATCCGACTGCAGCATCTGCGCGCCGAGGCTTGGGTTCGGGTTGAGCAGGCTGCCCGATGGCCGCGTCCAGATCGTGGTCTGGAAGCCGTCCTTCAAGCCGGCCTTGGCCAGCAGCGCCTTGGCCTTGGCCACGTCGTGCGGATAGCCCGGCAGGTTCTTGGCATAGCTCCAGGTGTTCGGTGGGTATGGCCCATTGGCTGCCTCGGCGGTGTCTTCGAACACGGCTTTGATGTAGTTGGCCTTGTCGAAAGCGAGGTTGATCGCCTGGCGCACTTCCGGCTTGTCCAGCGGCGGATGCTGGCTGTTAATGCCCACGAAAGCGGTCATGAACGCGTCAGTCTTTTCGACTTTCAGCGTCGGTTCCTTCAGCGCGGCCTGTACATCCAATGGTTTCGGCGACAGGGCGATCTGGCATTCATTGCGCCGCAGCTTTTGCAGGCGCACGTTGGCGTCCGGCGTGATGGCGAAGATCAACGGGTCGACGGCAGGCTTGCCACGGAAATAGTCCGGATTGGCCTTGTAGCGAATCGCTGCATCTTTTTGGAAGCGATTGAACACGAACGGGCCGGTGCCGATCGGCTGGCTGTTGAGTTTGTCGGTGGCGCCGGCCTTCATCAGTTTGTCGGCGTATTCGGCGGAATAGATCGAGGCGAAGCCCATGCTCAGGGTCGCGAGGAAGGTCGAATCCGGATGATCAAGCGTGAAACGCACGGTGAGCGGGTCAAGGGCGTCGATCTTCTTGATCAGGGTTGGCAGTTGCATCGACTGCGCATGGGGGAAGCCGCTCTGGGCGACTTTGTGCCACGGGTTGGCCGGGTCGAGCATGCGGTCGAAGCTGAATTTTACGTCTTCGGCACTCAGCTCGCGGCTCGGCTTGAAGTAATCGGTTGTGTGAAATTTCACCTGCGGGTGCAGTTTGAACACATAGGTGAGGCCGTCGGTGCTGACTTCCCAGCTGTCGGCAAGGCTCGGAATGACCTTGCCGCTGGCGGTGTCGAAATCCACCAGGCGGTTCATCAATACGTCAGCCGAAGCATTGGTGGTGGTCAGTGAGTTGTACTGCACCACGTCGAACCCTTCAGGGCTGGCCTCGGTGCACACGCTCAACGCGGCGGCCTGGGCAAGGGGGCTCAGCAGGAGCGGGGCGAGCAACAGGGGTAGGGCAGCGAGGCGCATGGTCGGTTTCCTTTACAGATCGAAGGCCCATCTGCAAGTGCAGTCTGGAAAAGTCCTACCCTAGAGCTCTGAATTGCAAATGACTATCCCCTTTTTGCATTTTCAGGCGCACTCTTGCGCGGTTTCGAGCGTGGGCAGGGGGATGAAAAGTCTGAATCGCCTGTAGGACGGGATTTCTGCGACGAGTGGTCAAAACTGGCCGCAGCCTTTGTCCAAGGCGTCTGCGGCGGAAAAAATCGCCCTTTTGCCGATTGATTGCACACCGATTGTTGTTGCACCCCGGTCTTTCTGGTATAAAGCAGCGCTCTTTTCTAGGGGCCCGGTTCCTTCACTGTAGGTGTAGCCGGTAAGACCTCTAAAGAAACGCGGCGCCTGGCGCCAAATGACTGAGAGATTAAGCGGCCAACCCATGCCGGGTTGGGCATGTGGTTTTAGAGGGCTGAGGCATGTCGAGAGTATGTCAAGTTACCGGTAAGGGTCCGGTGACTGGGAATAACATTTCCCACGCAAACAACAAAACCCGTCGTCGTTTCCTGCCGAACCTGCAGCATCACCGCTTCTGGGTTGAAGAAGAGAAACGTTTTGTGCGTCTGCGCGTATCTGCCAAAGGCATGCGTATCATCGACAAGCGTGGCATCACTGTCGTGCTCGCCGAACTTCGCCGCGATGGCAAGATTTAAGGGAGCTAATCATGCGTGAATTGATTCGTTTGATCTCGAGCGCCGGTACTGGTCACTTCTACACTACCGACAAGAACAAGCGTACTACCCCGGACAAAATCGAGATCAAGAAATATGATCCGGTTGTTCGCAAGCACGTGATGTACAAGGAAGGCAAAATCAAGTAATTGATTTTTCCTGACTGCGAAAAAGGCCCGTATCGTGAGATACGGGCCTTTTTTTTGCCTTGGATTCTGCGGTGACCGGTTGGGCCTTATCGCTGGCAAGCCAGCTCCCACATTGATTGCCGGTCTTCACAGAACCTGTGTCATGCACAAAACCTGTGGGAGCTGGCTTGCCAGCGATGAGGGCCGATCAGCCAGCAAACATCTCAAGCCTTCTGTTCAAAGATCACATAAACCTTGCGGCAAGCCTCCAGCACTTCCCAGGTGCCGCGAAAACCCGCCGGGATCACGAAGCGATCGCCAACGCGCAAGGTCTTGGCATTGCCATCGCTGTCACGCAATACCGAAACCCCCTGCAGAATCTCGCAGTACTCATTCTCGGTGTAATTCACCGTCCACTGGCCCACCGCGCCTTCCCACACACCAACGCCCATTTGCCCACAAGGGCTGTCGTATTGATGAAACACCGCTTGCTCAGGGTCGCCTTTGAGCACTTTCGCCGGGTCCGGGCGATAACGCTCGGCTGCGCTGCTGGCGAGGCTGATGTCGACGACGTTCTGGATGTTCATTGTTGTTTTCTCCGTTAATGACGGCGCGTTGGCTGGAATGGGCCAAAGTCTATGTTTATTAAAATGAACACCGCAAGGCCGTATGGCCAGCTTATGTCAAATATATTGAAACAAACCCGGTCGCTGGTTTAGGGTGGCGGGTGCCTCGGGCCGAAAGTGCAGGCTGGCCGGGCAGAATTCTTGAACAGCGCCGCAGCGCTTGCGGTGCTCGTATTCAATAAGAGGAGGACACCCGAATGACCACCCTGACTCGTGCCGACTGGGAACAACGCGCCCGCGATCTGAAAATCGAAGGCCGCGCCTTCTTGAATGGCGAATACACCGACGCCGTTTCCGGCGAAACCTTCGAATGCATCAGCCCGGTCGATGGCCGCTTGCTCGGCAAGATCGCCAGCTGCGACGCCGCCGATGCTGACCGTGCTGTAGAAAACGCCCGCGCCACCTTCAACTCCGGCGTCTGGTCGCGCCTGGCGCCGACCAAACGCAAAGCCACCATGATCCGCTTCGCCAGCCTGCTGAAACAGCACGCCGAAGAACTCGCGCTGCTGGAAACCCTCGACATGGGCAAGCCGATCAGCGATTCGCTGTACATCGACGTGCCGGGTGCGGCGCAGGCGCTGAGCTGGAGCGGTGAAGCGATCGACAAGATCTACGACGAAGTCGCCGCGACCCCACATGATCAACTGGGCCTGGTGACTCGCGAGCCGGTGGGCGTGGTCGGCGCTATCGTGCCGTGGAACTTCCCGCTGATGATGGCTTGCTGGAAACTCGGCCCGGCGCTGTCGACCGGCAACTCGGTGATCCTCAAGCCGTCGGAAAAATCGCCGCTGACCGCCATCCGTATCGCTGCGCTGGCCATTGAAGCCGGGATTCCGAAAGGCGTGCTCAATGTGCTGCCGGGCTATGGCCACACCGTCGGCAAGGCGCTGGGTCTGCACAATGACGTCGACACGCTGGTCTTCACCGGCTCGACCAAGATCGCCAAGCAACTGATGGTCTACGCCGGCGAATCGAACATGAAGCGCGTCTGGCTGGAGGCCGGCGGCAAGAGCCCGAACATCGTCTTCGCCGATGCGCCGGATCTGCAGGCCGCCGCTGAATCCGCCGCCAGCGCCATCGCCTTCAACCAGGGCGAAGTCTGCACCGCCGGTTCGCGTCTGCTGGTCGAGCGCTCGATCAAGGACAAATTCCTGCCGATGGTGATCGAGGCGCTGAAAACCTGGAAGCCGGGCAATCCGCTGGACCCGGCGACCAACGTCGGTGCGCTGGTCGATACCCAGCAGATGAACACTGTGCTGTCGTACATCGAATCCGGCCATAGCGATGGCGCCAAACTGGTCGCCGGCGGCAAGCGCATCCTCCAGGAGACCGGTGGCACTTACGTCGAGCCAACCATTTTCGATGGTGTGAGCAATGCGATGAAGATTGCTCAGGAAGAGATTTTCGGCCCAGTGTTGTCGGTGATCGCTTTCGACAGCGCCGAAGAAGCCATCCAGATTGCCAACGACACGCCATACGGTCTGGCCGCAGCGGTGTGGACCCAGGACATCTCCAAGGCGCACCTGACCGCCAAGGCTTTGCGCGCCGGTAGCGTGTGGGTCAACCAGTACGATGGCGGCGACATGACCGCGCCGTTCGGTGGCTTCAAGCAGTCGGGCAACGGTCGCGACAAATCGCTGCACGCCTTCGACAAGTACACCGAGCTGAAGGCGACGTGGATCAAGCTGTAAGGCGTTAGCGAGCCCGGTCACTCCGGGCTTCCTGACCAAACAGAGATCCGCTGTGGGAGCGAGCCTCTGTGGTGAGGGGATTTATCCCCGTTCGGCTGCGAAGTAGTCGCTAAACCATTGCACGCGGTGTACCTGGTACATCGTGGTTGCAGGTTTTGGGGCCGCTGCGCGACCCAACGGGGATAAATCCCCTCGCCACAGGGGCTCGCTCCCACAGTGATTTTGTGGTGCATATAAAAATATCCACAGGAGCGTGGAACATGCGGTGGGCGACGTATTTCGCCGTGTTGGCGTCTGTCTTGAGTGTCGGCCTGGCCCTGGGGGTCAGCATGCCGCTGGTGTCGTTGCGTCTGGAAGGCTGGGGCTACGGCTCGTTCGCCATCGGTGTGATGGCAGCCATGCCGGCAATAGGCGTGCTGCTGGGGGCGAAGGTTTCCAGCCATCTCGCCGCGTATTTCGGCACGGCGAACCTGATGCGCCTGTGCCTGTGGGCCGGGGCATTGTCGATCGGCCTGCTGGCGCTGCTGCCGAGTTATCCGATCTGGTTGCTGCTGCGGTTGCTGATCGGTGTGATCCTGACCATCGTGTTCATCCTCGGCGAGAGCTGGATTAATCAGCTGGTGGTCGAGCAGTGGCGCGGGCGTCTGGTGGCGCTGTATGGCAGCAGCTATGCGCTGAGCCAGCTGTCCGGTCCGTTGCTGCTGGGTGCGCTGGGTACCGAGCATGATTACGGTTTCTGGGTCGGGGCCGGTCTGCTGACGCTCTCGCCTTTCCTGCTGCTGGGGCGCAGCGGCGCGCCGAGCAGCGAGGCCAACAGCGTCACGTTTGGTGATCTGTGGGGCTTCGCCCGTGAGCTGCCGGCGATTGCCTGGGCGGTGTCATTGTTCGCCGCGTTCGAAGCGATGATCCTGACGCTGCTGCCGGTGTACTGCCTGCAACAGGGGTTCACCGCCGAAATCGCGCTGGCCATGGTCAGCACCGTGGTGGTCGGCGATGCGCTGCTGCAATTGCCGATCGGCGCATTGGCCGATTACCTGTCGCGGCGCACGCTGTTTGCTGGTTGCGCTGTGGTGTTGATGCTGTCGAGTCTGGCCATTCCGATGCTGATCGACACGCTGCTGATCTGGCCGCTGTGGGTGCTGTTCGGCGCCAGTGCTGGCGGCTTGTTTACCCTGTCGCTGATTCTGATTGGCGAGCGTTATCGTGACGATGCGCTGGTGCGCGCCAATGCGCATATTGCCCAGTTGTGGGGTGTCGGTTGTCTGGTCGGGCCATTGGCGGCGGGGGCGGGGAGTCAGTGGATCAACGGGCATGCGTTGCCACTGTTGATGGCGGCGGGGGCTTTCGGGTTGGTTATCCTGTTGTTGCGCCAGGGCGCCTTCGGCAAAATCCAGACTGCTTGAGATCAAAAGATCGCAGCATCCGGCAGCTCCTACAGTTGGAAATGCGTTTGCCCTGTAGGAGCTGCCGAAGGCTGCGATCTTTGCTTTTTACAGCATCCGCTCCAGGCCGACGCTGGTGCTGAACCATGAGTTGAAGCGCCGCCACCAGCTCCCCGGTTCCTTGGTCAGGGTATGCATCTGGCCGTTGTCCTCGGTGACCCAGACGACCTTGCCGTCCTCGAGTTTCGCCTGATAACTCAAGGTTGGCGCCATGCCTTGCAGTGCCAGTGCGCGCACATGCTCGGCCAGTTCCGGGCTGTCCACCAGGACGCCGACCTCGGTGTTCCACAGCACCGAGCGCGGGTCGAAATTGAACGAGCCGATAAACGATTTGCGTCGATCAAAGATCATCGCCTTGCTGTGCAGGCTGGAATCCGAGCCGCGAAACGACTTGCTGTAGAACACGCGTGGCCCGCTGCCGTAGTTATCCCCAGGCTGGCGGCGCAACTCATAGAGTTTCACCCCGTGTTCAAGCAACGCCTTGCGATAGGGCGCGTAACCGCCATGCACCGCCGGCACGTCGGTAGCCTCCAGCGAATTGGTCAGCAGACTTACGGAGACCCCGGCATCGGCGCGCCCAGTCAGGTAAACCAGCCCCGGCTGACCCGGCACGAAGTAGGCGGAAATCATGATCAGCTCTTTGCTGACGCCGGTCAGTTCCGGCGCCAGTTGCGTGGTCAGCAGCAGATGCGGATCGGGTTCGCCCTTGGCCAGGACCTTGCTCGGCGCATCCCACAAGGCCTGGTTCCAGGCCCAGATCAGCTCTCTGCGCCAGATGTCCATGCGCGGGTCGGTAGTGAATTTCATCAACTGTTGATAGAGCGCGTGGTTCTGCTTGCGGGTTTCTTCCAGCGATTCTTCCAGGCGCGTGCGCGTGTTTTGCAGGTCGACGGCGGTCGGTTGGTTGGAGAGGAATTCGTCGATCGGCTTGCTCAGCGCGCTGTTCCAGTACTGGTCGAAACTGTGTCCGAGCTGCTCGGCCACCGGGCCGATGCTGAGCATGTCGATGTCGGTGAAATTCAGGTTGGCTTCGGCGTCGAAATATTCATCGCCCAGATTGCGCCCGCCGACGATGGCCGCGCTGTTGTCCGCCAGCCACAACTTGTTGTGCATGCGCCGGTGCTGCACGGACAGATTGAACAGTCGCCCGGCCGCGCGTGTTACGCCGGTGCTGCGTCCCAGGTGCAACGGATTGAACAAACGAATCTGGATCTGCGGATGTGCCGCAAGGGTCGCGATGATCTGGTCGAGGCCGTCGCTGGTGGTGTCGTCGAGCAGGATGCGCACGCGCACGCCACGGTCGGCCGCCTTCAACACTTCCTCCACCAGCATCCGCGTGCTGATGCCGTCGTGGACGATGTAGTACTGCAAATCGAGGCTGACCTGGGCGTGACGAATCAGCTCGGCCCTGGCAGTAAACGCCTCGCCGCTGTCGGAGAGCAGGCGAAACCCTGACTGCCCCTTGTAGGGCGCGGCCTGCGCCTGGATCGAACGGCCGAAGCTGGATTGCGAAGCTGGCAAAGCCTGGCTCGGTTCGCGCGGTACATCAAGGCTGGCGCAGCCGCTGAGGAACGAGGCGAGTATCAGTAAAGCGAGTAAGGGCTGTCTGAAGCTCACGTAGGGTCGTTCCGGTTGGCGGCTGAGGTCGGCAATTTGGACGCCGGGCGCGCAAAAAAGGTCAGTCGGTCTCAGCGAGTAATTTGATTGCCGCAGCGCCGACCTTGCGCACCGCTTCTTCGATTTGCGCTGTTGGTTTGGCAGCGTAGTTCATCCGCAAACAATTGCGGTACTTGCCCGAAGCGGAAAAGATGCTGCCGACGGCAATCTGTACGCCCTGATCGTGCAGCGCGCGATTCAGTTTCAGCGTGTCGAAACCTTCCGGCAGCTCCACCCAGAGCATGAAGCTGCCCTGCGGGCGACTGGCGCGGGTGCCGGCCGGGAAATAGCGCGTCACCCAGTCGATCATCGCGTCACGATTGCGTTGGTACTGCATGCGCATACGCCGCAAGTGCGGCTCGAAATGGCCGGCCTTGATGAATTCGGCGATGGCGATCTGCGGTTGTGGCGCGGTGGAGCCGGTGCTGATGTATTTCATGTGCAGCACTCGCTCCAGATATCGGCCCGGCGCCACCCAGCCGATGCGCAGCCCTGGCGCCAGGGTCTTGGAGAACGAGCTGCAGAGCAACACGCGGCCGTCTTCGTCGAAGGATTTGATCGTACGCGGGCGCGGGTAGGTATAGGCCAGCTCGCCATACACATCATCTTCGATGATCGCCACGTCGAAACGCTGGGCGAGCGTCAACAACACGCGTTTGCGCGACTCGGGCATGACGTAGCCGAGCGGGTTGTTGCAGTTTGGGGTGAGCTGAATGGCTTTGATCGGCCACTGCTCCAGCGCCAGCTCCAGGGCGTCGAGGCTGATCCCGGTGAGCGGGTCGGTGGGGATTTCCAGGGCTTTCATGCCCAGGCCTTTGAGGGTCTGCATGGCGCCGTGAAAACTCGGCGAGTCCACCGCGACGATGTCGCCCGGCTCGCAGATCGCATGGATGCTGGTGGACAGCGCTTCGTGGCAGCCAGTGGTGATCACCAGATCGCTGGCGCTCAACTGACAGCCGGAATCGAGCATCAGCCGTGCGATCTGTTCGCGCAGTTCGAGGTTGCCGTGGATGTTGTCGTAATACAGACCAGGCATGTCCTGCCGGCGGCTGATTCGCGCCAGCCCGCGCAGCAGCGGCTTCATGGTAGGTGAGCCAACATCGGGCATGCCACGTCCCAATTGCACGACGTCCTTGCGCGGTACGGCGCGGATCAATTCCAGCACCTGATCCCATTGCGAAATCTCTACCGGCCGTTGCGCGGGGCGGCCTACTGCGGGCAGCTCCGGCAACTCGCGTCCGACGGGGACAAAATAGCCGGACTTGGGTTTTGGCGTGGCCAGACCGCTGTCTTCTAGCACGCGATACGCCTGCTGCACCGTGCTCAGACTGACTCCGTGTTCGACGCTCAAGGCACGCACCGACGGCAAGCGGTCGCCGGGACGATAGAAGCCTTGTTCGATGCGGGTGCCGAGCAATTCGGCGAGGTTTACATACAGAGTCATGGTGGCCTCGGTGCGACTTGGTGAAAACCAGTACAGATGCGGCAAAAATCAGTCATTCAGTCGATGAATCGGCAAATCTGTATGGAGTTAATACTGGTTCTTTGAGTCTGTAATGGTCTTGCTCGCCCGCGCATCATGGAATCTCTGGCTACCCAAGTAAACAGGAGCAACGAAAATGAACGGCTTGAGCGATGTGCGGCTGACGTTACACAGTCAGGAACTGGCGGCAGGGCAAAAGGACAACGCGCGCAATCTGCTGCGTAACGCGCCGTCCGGCCTCAGTCGCTGGGATCTTTTCTGGCATCGTCTGCACACGCGCAAGGCATTGCTCGGCCTGACACCGGAGCAGCTCAAGGATGTCGGGTTGACGCGGGAGCAGGCAAGGGAGGAGGGGTTGAAGCCGTTCTGGCGGATATGAATACCGCAGAGCGTTCCCATGCTCTGCGTGGGAACGATCCTGATTCGTCAGACCAACTCTTTCAGCCGATGCCACAACATCCCCAACGCCAACAACGGCGAGCGCAAATGCTTGCCGCCCGGGAAGGTGATGTGCGGCACCTTGGCGAACAGATCAAAGCCACCGCTGTGCTGCGCGCTGATTGCTTCGGCAAGCAGCTTGCCGGCCAGGTGTGTGGCATTCACCCCATGCCCGGAGTAGGCCTGGGCGAAATACACGTTCGGCTGCTCGGCGAGCCGGCCAATCTGCGGCAGGCGGTTGGCGCCGATGCCGATCATTCCGCCCCACTGATAATCGACTTTCACCCCGGCCAGTTGCGGAAACACTTCAAGCATCTTCGGCTGCATATAGGCGCCGATGTCTTTCGGATCGCGTCCCGAGTAATGACACGCGCCGCCGAACAGCAAACGTCGATCCGCCGAGAGCCGGTAGTAATCCAGCGCTACCCGCTGGTCGCAGACCGCCATGTTCTGCGGCAGCAGGTTGTGCGCCTGCTCTGCGCTCAGCGGTTCGGTGGCGATGATGTAGCTGCCGGCGGGCAGGACCTTGCCGCTCAGTTGCGGGTTCAAGTCATTGAGATAGGCATTGCAGCCCAGCACCAGGGTCTTCGCCCGCACCGAGCCCTGCGCCGTGTGCACCTTCACTTCGGGGCCGTAATCGATGCGCGTCACTGCCGATTGCTCGAACAATTGCACGCCCAGTTGCTGCGCCGCTGCCGCTTCGCCCAGCGCCAGATTCAGCGGGTGCAGATGCCCGGAGCCCATGTCGATCAAGCCGCCGACATAGCGTTTGGAGCCGACCACAGTGTGCATTTCACTGGCCTGCAACAGACGGGTTTCGTAGCGATAACCCAGGCTGCGGAGTTCTTCGGCATCTTCGGCGAAACCGTCGAGATCGGAAGGTTTGTTGGCAAGATCGCAGTAGCCCCAGGTCAGGTCGCAGGCAATGCCGAAACGCTCGACGCGCCGGCGGACAATCTCCACCGCTTCCAGGCCCATGAGTTTCATCTCGCGCACGCCCTCGGCACCGATGACATTGGCGAACTGGTCAAGGCCGTGACCGACACCGCGAATCAACTGCCCGCCGTTGCGACCGCTGGCGCCCCAGCCGATCCGGTGCGCTTCCAGCAACACTACGCTGAAACCGCGTTCGGCCAGTTCCAGCGCCGTGTTCAACCCGGAAAAGCCACCGCCGACCACGCAGACATCCGCCACCACCTCGCCTTGCAGCACGGGATGGTCAGGCTGCTGCAGGCTGCTGGCGGCGTAATAAGAGGCAACGTGGGGTTGGCTCGCGGTGGTCGGGGCGCGGGCGGTCATGGGCATCATCCAACGGCTGAGTGTCGAGAAAATTTGACGGAGCATAAGCCGCGCGCCCGAACGTGGGCAACATCGGTCGGCCTGCGGTGTCTGGATCCGGACTTTTGCGGCACAATCATCAGCCCGCCACTTTGGTCACCGTTTCGATGAGCTGCAACAGTCAGAAAATCCGCACCCTGCGTCAGCAGATCCCCACGTTCGACTGCGTGCCGGGCTGCCACGACTGCTGCGGCCCGGTGACCACGTCGCCCGAGGAAATGGCCCGGCTGCCGCGCAAATCCCGCGCCGAGCAGGATGCCGCGCTGGAAGAACTCAACTGTGTGCACCTGGGGCCGAATGGCTGCACGGTGTATGAAGAGCGGCCGCTGATCTGTCGATTGTTTGGTACGACCAAGACCCTGCCGTGCCCGAACGAGCGGCGGCCGGTGGAGTTGATACATCCACGGGTCGAGAAGCAGATTTTCGAGTACATGGCGGCGAATCGGCAGGTGTTGGTTTAGCCGTTGCGTTCAGTTCAGACCGAGTCGACTTCTTCGCGAGCAGGCTCGCTCCCACAGGAGATTGCATTTCAAATGTGGGAGCGAGCCTGCTCGCGAAGGGGACGCCGCCGATTTCAGTCCGGAATCGGCAGGCAAAGGCTCTCTTTCACCTCTTCCATGACGATATAGCTCTTCGATTCACGCACATGTGGCAGCTTCAACAGAATGTCGCCGAGCAGTTTGCGGTACGAGGCCATCTCGGAAATCCGCGCTTTCACCAGATAATCGAAATCCCCTGACACCAAATGACACTCCAGCACATGCGGCAGCTTCAGCACCGCGCGTCTGAATTCTTCGAATGTGTCGCCGGATTTGTAGTCGAGGCTGATCTCGACAAACACCAGCAAGCTACCCTTCAAGTGCTGCGGATTGAGCCGGGCGTTGTAGCCCATGATGATCCCCTCGCGCTCCAGGCGCCGCACGCGCTCGGTGCAGGGCGTGGTCGAGAGACCGACCTTTTCCCCGAGTTCGGTAAAGGAAATCCGCCCGTCCGCCTGGAGGATGCGCAGGATGTTGCGGTCGATCTTGTCCAGCTCACGTTTGGTCTGAGTGTTGGTACGCATAGGGGATGCGCCTCCGTGAAAAGGGTTTTTGCCGAGAATTGTCGCCAAATATAGGCGCTTATATAGTGAAAAGCACTGGCATTTCTTTTTTACACTGCGCCCATCATTGCTCTAACAAACAGTTCGGCGAAAAGCCGCGATGAGGGATTGAAAATGCGCGTCATGGTCTTGGGTAGCGGCGTCATCGGTACCGCCAGTGCTTACTATCTGGCCCGTGCCGGGTTTGAAGTGGTGGTGGTCGACCGGCAGCCTGCTGCGGCCATGGAGACCAGTTTCGCCAACGCCGGCCAGGTCTCGCCGGGTTACGCCTCGCCCTGGGCCGCGCCGGGCGTGCCGCTCAAGGCCATCAAGTGGTTGCTGCAACGCCATGCGCCATTGGCGATCAAGGCCACCGCTGATATCGACCAATACCTGTGGATGGCGCAAATGCTGCGCAACTGCACCGCCAGCCGTTACGCGGTGAACAAGGAGCGCATGGTGCGTCTGTCCGAGTACAGCCGCGACTGCCTCGATGAATTGCGCGCCGAAACCGGTATCGCCTACGAAGGCCGCAGCCTCGGCACCACGCAGTTGTTCCGCACCCAGGCGCAACTGGATAACGCCGCCAAAGACATCGCCGTGCTGAAAGAATCCGGCGTGCCCTTTGAAGTCCTCGACCGCGCCGGCATTGCCCGCGTCGAACCGGCTCTGGCAGGCGTAACTGACATTCTCGCTGGCGCGCTGCGTCTGCCCAATGACCAGACCGGCGACTGCCAGATCTTCACCACCCGTCTCGCCGAAATGGCGCGCAAGCTCGGTGTGGAATTCCGTTTCGGCCAGGACATCCAGAGGCTCGATTACGCCGGTGACCGCATCAACGGTGTGTGGATCGACGGCAAGCTGGAAACTGCGGATCGCTACGTACTGGCGCTGGGCAGCTACTCGCCGCAGTTGCTCAAGCCGCTGGGCATCAAGGCCCCGGTGTATCCGCTCAAGGGCTACTCGCTGACCGTGCCGATCACCAATCCGGACATGGCGCCGACCTCGACCATTCTCGACGAGACCTACAAGGTCGCGATCACCCGCTTCGACAACCGCATCCGCGTCGGCGGCATGGCCGAGATCGCCGGTTTTGACCTGTCGCTGAACCCGCGTCGGCGCGAAACCCTGGAGATGATCGTCAACGACCTTTATCCTCAGGGCGGCAATCTGGCCGAAGCGAGTTTCTGGACCGGCCTGCGTCCGACCACGCCGGACGGTACGCCGATCGTTGGCGCCACGCCGTTCAAGAACCTGTTCCTCAACACCGGTCACGGTACGCTCGGCTGGACCATGGCTTGCGGTTCCGGCCGTTTGCTCGCCGACCTGATGGCGAAGAAAAAGCCGCAGATCAGCGCCGAAGGCCTCGATATTTCCCGTTACGGCAACCAGACCCAGGAGTCCGCAAAACATGTCAATCCAGCGCCAGCTCACCAATGAGCGCATGAGTCAGATCGTCAGCCACAACGGCACCGTGTATCTGGCCGGGCAGGTCGGCGACGACTTTGACGCCGGAATTGAACAGCAGACCCGCGAGGTGCTCGCCAATATCGAGCGCCTGCTCGATCTGGCCGGGACGGACAAGCAGCATCTGTTGTCGGCGACGATCTACCTGAACGACATTGAAGCGCACTTCGCCGGGATGAACGCGGTGTGGGACCAGTGGCTGCCAAAAGGCGCCGCACCGGCCCGTGCCACCGTCGAAGCGAAGATGGCCAAGCCAAGCATTCTGGTGGAGATATCCATCGTCGCCGCGCTGCCATAACGTTTTACAGATCCCTCTCCCGGTGCTGTTGACGGTTCGCGTCGTCAGTCAGCGCCGGTTTTTCTTCCCATGACCGCCCAGAAGTCTGCCGCCATGCGTCCTGCCCGTGCCCTGATCGACCTTCAAGCCCTGCGCCACAACTACCGAATTGCCCGCGAAGTCACCGGCGCCAAGGCGCTCGCCGTGATCAAGGCGGACGCCTACGGCCATGGCGCGGTACGTTGCGCCCAGGCGCTGGAAGCCGAGGCTGACGGGTTTGCGGTGGCCTGCATTGAAGAAGCACTGGAGCTGCGTTCCGCCGGGATTCGCGCACCGGTATTGCTGCTGGAAGGCTTCTTCGAAGCTGACGAGCTGGCGTTGATCGTCGAGCATGATTTCTGGTGCGTGGTGCATTCGCTGTGGCAGCTCGAAGCGATCGAACAGGCAGTCCTGAGCAAACCGATCACGGTGTGGCTCAAGCTCGATTCCGGCATGCATCGCGTCGGCCTGCATCCGAAAGATTATCCGGCGGCCTATCAACGTCTGCTGGCCAGCGGCAAAGTCGCGAAAATCGTGTTGATGAGCCACTTCGCCCGCGCTGATGAACTGCATGCGCAAAGCAGCGCCGAGCAGGTCGCGGTGTTCGAAGCGGCGCGTCAGGGTCTGGCGGCGGAAGTCAGCCTGCGCAACTCGCCAGCCGTGCTCGGTTGGCCAGAAATCCAAAGCGACTGGGTACGCCCGGGCATCATGCTCTACGGCGCGACCCCCTTCGAAGAAGTCAACGCCGTGGCCGAACGCCTGCAACCGGTGATGACCCTCGAATCGAAAGTCATCAGCGTGCGTGAATTGCCGGCCGGCGAACCGATCGGTTATGGCGCCAGATTCATCACCGACAAGCCGATGCGCATCGGCGTGGTCGCCATGGGTTACGCCGACGGTTACCCGCGTCAGGCGCCGACCGGCACGCCGGTGCTGGTGGCCGGCAAACTCAGCCGCCTGCTGGGGCGTGTGTCGATGGACATGCTCTGCATCGACCTGACCGACATACCGGAAGCGGGCCTCGGTTCCAACGTCGAACTGTGGGGCAAAAACATCCTCGCCAGCGATGTGGCGAAGTGGGCCGATACCATCCCGTATCAGATCTTCTGCAACCTGAAACGTGTGCCAAGGCTCTATTCCGAGGGTTGACGCCGCTGCGGGGGCCAAGTGTTGTAAATACTGAACGCTGTCGCCATGATAACGCTCAATATTCTTACAACATCAGGAGGCTCCCGCCTTGGACGTCGGTGAACGACTGCAATCGATCCGCAAGCTCAAAGGGCTTTCCCAGCGTGAACTCGCCAAACGCGCGGGCGTCACCAACAGCACCATTTCGATGATCGAAAAGAACAGCGTCAGCCCATCGATCAGTTCGCTGAGAAAGGTGCTCGGCGGCATTCCCATGTCGATGGTCGAGTTCTTTTCCGAAGAGATCCTGCAGGACCAGCCGACCCAGATCGTCTACAAGGCCAATGAGCTGATCGACATCTCCGACGGCGCCGTGACCATGAAACTGGTGGGCCGCGCCCACCCGAGCCGCGCCATCGCCTTCCTCAACGAAATCTATCCGCCGGGCGCCGACACTGGCGAAGAAATGCTCACCCACGAGGGCGAGGAAACCGGAATTCTGGTCGAAGGCCGCCTCGAACTGGTGGTGGGTCTGGAAACTTTTATCCTCGAAGCCGGCGACAGCTACTATTTTGAAAGTACCAAGCCGCATCGTTTCCGTAACCCGTTCGACGTGCCGGCGCGACTAATCAGCGCAGCCACGCCGGCGAATTTCTAAGCAGAAGGCGCCAAGCCAATACGGCAAAGGCCCCAGAACCGTTTTACCGATGGGCAACAAGACCCCTCTAACCATGGGGTTGTTTCAGTACAGCGGCCTACCCGCTATACTTGCGCCCGCCTGCGAACCGTGGCCGCAGGCGTGAATAGCCACCATTGAGGGTGAACGCGTGAACCTAATTATGAAAATGCTGGCCGCACCAGCAACCGTACTGGCCCTCTGGGCTGTCAGCGCTCAAGCTGCGACAAATGACGACATCGCCAAGCGCCTCGAGCCCGTCGGCCAGGTGTGTGTTCAAGGGCAGGAATGCAAAGGCATGGAGGTGGCTGCGACCGCAGGCGGTGGCGGCGGAGCAAAGGCCCCTAAAGACGTGATCGCCAAGCACTGCAACGCTTGTCACGGCACGGGCCTGCTCGGCGCGCCGAAGATCGGCGACAAGGCAGCCTGGAAGGAGCGGGCCGATCATCAGGGTGGTCTGGACGGCATCCTCGCCAAGGCCATCACCGGCATCAACGCCATGCCGCCAAAAGGCACCTGCGCCGATTGCTCCGATGAAGAGCTCAAGGGCGCGATCAAAGAGATGTCCGGTCTGTAATCAGCGCCGGCTTTGAAAAAAAACCGTCTTCGGACGGTTTTTTTGTGTCTGTGGTTTCTGGTTTCCGATTCATTCAGGCCCTGATCCCTCCAAACCAAACACTGTCCTTTGCAGCAAACTCAAGGCAATCTCGGTCTACCCCTATCAATAGAACGGGCGGGAGGCTTCAGATGGTGCAGTTGTGTTCGATCGAACAGGCGGTGGACGACGTGCTGGCGCGTTTGCCTGCGCACATCCACATGGGCCTGCCGCTGGGGTTGGGCAAGCCGAATCACTTCGTTAACGCGCTATACCGGCGCATCAAGGACCTGCCCGAGCGGCAGCTGACGATCTATACCGCGCTGTGCCTCGGTCGGCCGAATCTGGGCGATGGGTTGCAGAAGCGCTTTATCGAGCCTTTCGTCGAACGCGTGTTTGGTGATTATCCGGAGTTTGATTTTCTCGCCGATCTCCAGCATGACAGCCTGCCCGCCAACATCCGAATCCAACAGTTCTTCATGCAGCCGGGCAGTCTGCTCAACAGCGCGCCGGCGCAGCAGGATTACGTCAGCAGCAATTACAGCCATGCTGCCCGCGACATCAATGCGGCGGGCCTGAACCTTGTGGCGCAACTGCTGGCCAGCAACAGTGAGCATCCCGATCGTCTGAGCCTGAGCTGCAACCCGGACATCACCCTCGACCTGCTGCCGATGATCGCCAAGCGCCGCGAAGCGGGGGAGACCATTGTGCTGGTCGGCCAGGTCCATACGGATCTGCCGTACATGCCCGGCGATGCGGAAGTCGATATCGACACGTTTGATCTGCTGATCGACGAAAAGGACAGCAGCACGCTGTTTTCCACGCCGAATATGCCGGTGGGCTTTCAGGATCATTTCATTGGTTTGCACGCCAGTGCGCTGGTGCGCGATGGCGGTACATTGCAAATTGGTATCGGCTCGATGGGGGATGCGTTGACTGCTGCGCTACTCGCGCGGCAGGCCGATAACGCCGGCTATCAGGCGGTGCTCGATGACATCAACCTCAGCCAATGGGCGCAATTGATTCAGCGCGAGGGCGGCACCGCGCCATTTGCCAAAGGCCTCTACGGTTGCAGCGAGATGTTCGTCAACGGGCTGCTGGTTTTGGCGGATGCCGGGATCATCCGGCGCAAGGTCTATCCGGATGTGCCGACCCAAGAGCAGGCCAACGCCGGCAGCCTAGATGAAGCGGCACAGCCTGACGGTATCTGCGTCCACGGCGGCTTCTTCCTCGGCCCGCGCAGCTTTTATGAACGGCTGCGCGAGTTGCCGCAAAGCAAGCTGCTGGAATTCAACATGACCCGTATCAGCTACATCAACGAGCTGTACGGCCAGGAAGAGCTCAAGCGCTTGCAGCGCATCGATGCGCGCTTCATCAACACCGTGTTCACCATGACTCTGCTCGGCGCCGGCGTGGCTGATCAATTGGCAGACGGACGCGTGCTCAGCGGGGTTGGCGGCCAGTACAACTTTGTTGCTCAGGGCCATGCGCTGGAGGGCGCGCGATCGATGTTGATCCTGCGCAGCTGGCGCGAATCGGGCGGCGAGGTCAGTTCCAATATCGTCTGGGACTACGGCCACTGCACGATCCCGCGGCACCTGCGCGACATCGTCGTCACCGAGTACGGCATCGCCGACCTGCGCGGAAAATCCGACGCAGCGGTGATCGAAGCGCTGCTCAACATCAGCGATTCTCGCTTCCAGCCGGGACTGATCGAACAGGCGCAGAAAGTCGGCAAGCTGCCAAAGGATTTCCGTATCGATCCACGGTTTGCCGATAACACACCGCAACGCTTGCAGGCGATTGCCGCGCGACATCCGAACCTGTTTCCGGAGTATCCGCTGGGCTGTGATTTCACCGCGATCGAACGGGATCTGCTGCGGGCGCTGAACTGGCTGAAGAGCAAGTTCAAGCTGACTGAGATTCTGGAATTGGGCAAGGCAGCGCTGGATGCGCCGGAGGCCTCAACGTTCCCGGAACACCTTGAGCGGATGCAGCTGACCAATCCGGAGGGCCTGAAGGAGGACCTTTTCCAACGCCTGCTGCTCACAGGCCTCAAAGCTACCGCGCAATAACTGCCCACACCAGAACCCACTGTGGGAGCGAGCCTGCTCGCGAAAGCGGTGTGTCATTCACTCAACAGGGTGACTGACACAATGCATTCGCGAGCAGGCTCGCTCCCACAGGGGAAACTCGGTGCCGCTGGTTACTCGATGAAGGTAACGACGCCATCCTTCAGCGATTGCACCCGGGCCAGCGACTCAACGCGGTAGCCCTGCGAGTCCAGTTCGGCGCGGCCGCCCTGGAACGACTTTTCGATGACGATGCCCAGACCGGCGACGGTGGCGCCGGCCTGTTTGATGATCGAGATCAGCGCTTGCGAGGCCTTACCGTTGGCCAGGAAATCGTCGATGATCAGCACGCGGTCGCTGCTGGTCAGGTGGCGCGGGGAAATGGCCACGGTGCTTTCGGTCTTCTTGGTGAACGAGTAGACGGTCGCCGAGAGCAGGTTTTCAGTCAGGGTCAGCGACTGTTGCTTGCGGGCGAAGATCACCGGCACGCCGAGGTTCAGACCGGTCATGATCGCCGGGGCGATGCCTGAGGCCTCGATGGTGACGATCTTGGTGATCCCGGAGTCCTTGAACAGCGCGGCGAATTCGTCACCGATCAGCTTCATCAGGGCCGGGTCGATCTGGTGGTTCAGAAAAGCGTCGACTTTCAGGACCTGATCGGAAAGCACGATGCCTTCTTCGCGGATTTTTTTGTGCAGTGCTTCCACAACAGCTTCCTCTGTTGGCGCGATGGGCGCCGAAGGTAGATTAAAAAGTAGTCGATTCTAGCGCTTTAACATCGCGCGTATATCGGCCAATGCGCTATTACCACGCACGGCTTTGACTTCAGTCGGGGTGTCGTCGTTGCCTTCCCAGGCCAGATCGTCCGGCGGCAGTTCATCGAGGAAGCGGCTCGGCGCGCAGTCGATGATTTCGCCGTACTGCTTGCGCTTGGCTGCGAAGGTGAAGGCCAGGGTCTGGCGGGCGCGGGTGATGCCCACGTAGGCCAGGCGACGTTCTTCTTCGATGGTGTCGGCTTCGATGCTGGAACGGTGCGGGAGGATTTCCTCTTCCATGCCCATGATGAACACGTAGGGAAATTCCAGCCCTTTGGACGCATGCAGCGTCATCATCTGCACACCTTCGGCACCGTCCTCTTCTTCCTGCTGGCGCTCGAGCATGTCACGCAGCACCAGTTTGCCGATGGCGTCTTCGACGGTCATTTCGCCGTCTTCGTCTTTCTCGAGGGTGTTTTTCAACGCCTCGATCAGGAACCAGACGTTGCCCATGCGGTAGTCCGCCGCCTTGTCGCTGGAGCTGTTGGTGCGCAGCCAGTTCTCGTAGTCGATGTCCATGACCATGCTGCGCAGCGCCGAAATCGGATCTTCGCCGGCGCACTGCTCGCGGACCTTGTCCATGAAGCGCTTGAAGCGCGCCAGGCGATCGGTGAAGCGGCTGTCGAGATGTTCGCCCAGGCCAATTTCGTCGGTGGCGGCGTACATCGAGATCTTGCGTTCGGTAGCGTAGTTACCGAGCTTTTCCAGGGTGGTCGAGCCGATCTCGCGGCGTGGCACGTTGATCACGCGCAGGAAGGCGTTGTCGTCATCCGGATTGACGATCAGGCGGAAGTAGGCCATCAGGTCCTTCACTTCCTGACGACCGAAGAAGCTGTTGCCGCCGCTCAGGCGATACGGCACCTGGTGGTGTTGCAGCTTCAATTCGATCAGCTTGGCCTGGTAGTTACCGCGATAGAGAATCGCAAAATCGCTGTACGGGCGGTCGGTGCGCAAATGCAGGCTGAGGATTTCCATCGCCACGCGCTCGGCTTCGGCGTCCTCGTTGCGGCAGCGGATCACGCGGATCTCGTCGCCGTGGCCCATCTCGCTCCACAGCTGTTTTTCGAATTCGTGCGGGTTGTTCGAGATCAGCACGTTGGCGCAGCGCAGGATGCGGCTGGTGGAGCGGTAGTTCTGCTCCAGCATCACCACTTTCAAGGACGGATAGTCGTCCTTGAGCAGCATCAGGTTTTCCGGGCGCGCGCCACGCCAGGCATAGATCGACTGGTCGTCGTCGCCGACCACGGTGAACTGGTTGCGCTTGCCGATGAGCATCTTCACCAACAGATACTGGCTGGCGTTGGTGTCCTGGTATTCGTCGACGAGCAGGTACCGCACCTTGTTCTGCCACTTTTCGAGAATGTCGGCGTGTTCTTCGAAGAGCTTTACCGGCAGCAGGATCAGGTCATCGAAGTCCACCGCGTTGAACGCCTTGAGCGTGCGCTGGTAGTGGGTGTAGACGATCGCGGCGGTCTGTTCCTTGGGATTGCGCGCGTTTTCCAGGGCCTGGGCGGGCAGGATCAGATCGTTTTTCCAGGCGCCGATCATGTTCTTGATCTCGTCGACGCCGTCGTCGCCCGCGTATTCCTTCTGCATGATGTCGGTCATCAGGGCTTTGACGTCGGTCTCGTCGAAGATCGAGAAACCGGGTTTGTAGCCCAGCCGCGCATGTTCCTTGCGGATGATGTTCAGGCCCAGGTTGTGGAAGGTGCAGACGGTCAGGCCGCGCCCTTCGCCGGCACGCAACAGGGTGCCGACCCGCTCTTTCATTTCGCGCGCGGCCTTGTTGGTAAAGGTCATGGCGACGATGTACTGGGCGCGGATGCCGCAGTTCTGGATCAGGTGCGCGATCTTGCGCGTGATCACGCTGGTCTTGCCGGAGCCAGCACCGGCGAGCACCAATAGAGGGCCGCCGACGTAGTTCACGGCTTCTTGCTGCCGGGGATTGAGTCGGGACATACGAAAATTCGGGAGTCGTTGACGAAATGGGCCGGCATTTTAACAGGCTCAGCGATTTGTGCTGCTCTGTCCGACTTGTGACGCAACACGCGATTCAAATTTGCCGGTTTTGTTACTTTCACGCAGGATACGCGGGGATTTTGCGGCTAATGTTCTCATTCGTGACACAAAATAACGTTTCGATGCCGTTGTCATCAGACAACGCATTGGTCATTGTTCAGCACACCGGCATAATGCCCCGCCTACATCATTGCAGAGTCTAGGGAGTCAGCTTGTCTACGCCTGTCGAACCCTTGCGTTTGCTGCTACTGGCCGAAGAGCCAGCGTGGACAGCGTTGTTGCGTGAGTGTCTGGCTCCGATGGGGAGCGCGGCGGTGCTGATCAGTGCGCCGAACTGGGATTCGGTCAGCCGCCTGTTCGAGGACAACCGCCACGCGGTACTGCTGACCCTGCCAGCGTTGCAACCGCCGCCCGGGCGTTGCAGCCTGCCGACCGTTCTGCTGCTGGAGCACGAACCGGCCACTGCGCCGGTCGGTGTCAGCGACTGGCTGGTGTTCGACGCTCTCGACGCCGGCATGCTCCAGCGCTGCCTGCGCCATGTGCGCGAGCGCGGCGTGCTGGAAAACACTCTTCAGCGCCTCGCCGAACAGGACCCGCTGACTGGCATCGCCAATCGCCAGGGCTTTCAGACCCTGCTTACTGCGCGTCTTGCCGAGGGCGACGGGCGCGGTCTCGCCCTCGGCCATCTTGATCTCGACAATTTTCGCCATGCCAACGACGCCCTCGGGCATCAGGCCGGCGATCGCTTGATCCTGCAAGTCGTCGCGCGGCTGAAAAGTCAGCTGGAGGCCGGCGATCAACTGGCACGGCTGGGCAGCGATGAATTCGCTCTGCTGATCGATACCCGCCGCGCGCCGCAACGCGCCGAGTGGATGGCCGAACGCATCACTGAGGCGTTGGCCGAACCTTATTGGGTCGACGGCGAGAGCCTGCTGATCGGCTCCAGCCTTGGCATCGCCCATGCCCGCGCCAATGGCGGTGCCGATCCACTGATGTGGCACGCGCACATCGCCATGCAGCAGGCCAAGAGCACACAGGGCTGCACCTTTCATATCTTCAACGAACGCATCAATCGCAACGCACGAAGCATGGCCGACCTCGAAAGCGAACTGCGCCGGGCTTTGCGCCGCGATGAGCTGGAACTGCATTACCAGCCACGCCTGAATCTTGAAGACGGCCAGATTGTCGGCCTCGAAGCGCTGGTGCGCTGGCGTCATGGCGAGCGCGGTCTGTTGCCACCGAGCGAGTTCGTCCCGCTGGCCGAGCAGAGCGGTCTGATCGTGCCATTGGGTTACTGGGTGATTTCTCGCGCCTTGCGCGATATGCAGGCTTTGCGCGAGCAGGGTCTGCCGGCGCTGCACATGGCGATCAACCTGTCGTTCCGACAGTTTCAGGACAGCCAGTTGCTGCCGACACTCAGCCGTCTGATTGCCGAGCGCGGCGTCGAGGCGCAGTGGCTGGAATTCGAACTGACCGAAACCGCGGTAATGCGGCGCAGCGATCTGGTCAAACAGACCATGGATGCGCTCGGCCGCCTCGGTGTGCGCTTCTCCCTGGACGATTTCGGCACCGGGTTTTCGTCGTTCGTGCACCTCAACAGCCTGCCCATCACCTTGCTGAAGATCGACAAGAGTTTTGTCGGCGGCATGGAACAGCGCGAAGAGAACCGCAAACTGGTGCACGCGATGATCAACCTCGCGCACAACCTGCATCTGGAAGTGGTCGCCGAGGGCGTCGAGACGCCGGAGCAACTGGAGTTGTTGCGCGGGTTCGGCTGCGATCAGGTGCAGGGTTATCTGATCAGCCGACCGTTGCCGCTGGATGAGTTGGTGGAATATCTGACGTCTGGATCGAACCAGCAGCCGGCCCTGGAAATCGTCGGTTGATCACAATTGTTGCGGCCGGCGCAAATCCCCGTGGGAGCGAGCCTGCTCGCGAAGGCGTTATGTCAGCTGAATGATCTGGGCCTGACACTCGGTCTTCGCGAGCAGGCTCGCTCCCACAAAGGAAACCCTCATTCGGCCTGGGGGATGTTGAAACCTTGAGCTTGCGGCTCGCGCCGAATCATCCGCTGCATCTTCCATTCGAATGCCAGCGTCAAACTCACCGCCGCACACGCCAGGCCCAGCGCCAATCCCCACCAGACGCCCGTCGGCCCCCAGTTCAAATGGAACGCCATCCACCACGCCGCCGGTGCGCCAATCAGCCAATAGCAAGCGAGCCCCACGAGAAACGTAGTCTTGGCATCCTTGAGCCCACGAATACAGCCCATGGCAATCGTCTGCGTGCCGTCGAACAGCTCGAACCACGCCGCTACTGCCAGCAGGCTCACCGCCAGACGGATCACCTCGGCAAACGCCGGATCGTTGTGGTCGAGGAACAGGCCGACCAACTGGTTCGGCCACAGCCAGAACACCAGGGCGAAGCCGAGCATCACCACGGCGCCGAAAGCGATACCGACACGCCCGGACATCCGTGCATCGACCAGTTGCCCGGCGCCGTAGTGCTGGCCGACGCGCATGGTGATGGCATAGGACATCCCGGCCGGGACCATGAAGGCCACCGACACGATCTGCAGGGCGATCTGATGCGCACCCATTTGCGTACTGCCCATGGTGCCCATGCACAACGCGGCAAAGGCAAACAGCCCGACTTCCACCGCATAGGTGCCGCCAATTGGCAGGCCCAGGCGCCAGAGTTCTTTCAGGTATTGCCGGTTCGGCCGCGACAGACCGGCGCGCAACGGATAAGCGTCATAAGCCGGATGCCGACGGATATGCCAGGCCAGCGCCAGTGCCATGCAGTTGGCGACAATCGCCGTGACCAGACCGATGCCGGTCAGACCCAGTTGCGGCAGGCCGAACATGCCGGTGATCAGCGCGTAGTTGAGCAGGAAGTTGGCCACCGTGCCGGCGAGGCTGATGACCATCACTGGCGTCGCCCGGCCGATTGCACTGGTAAAGCCGCGCAGCGCCATGAAGCTCAGATAACCGGGCAGGGCGAAGGGCAGGGCGATGAGGAATTGTCCGGCGGCGTTGACGTTGGTTTCGGTCTGGCCGAACAGTAGCAACACCGGTTTGAGGTTCCACAACAGCAGCCCGGCGCCGAGGGCCATCAGCCACGCCAGCCACAACCCGGCCTGCGTCAGCCTCGCCGCGCCGATGATGTCGCCGGCACCCTGTCGAATCGCCACCAGTGTGCCGACCGCTGCAATCACGCCGATGCAGAAAATCGACACGAACGAGTAGCTCGCCGCACCGAGGCCGCCACCGGCCAGCGCTTCGGGACTGAGGCGCGCCATCATCAGGGTGTCGGTGAGCACCATCAGCATGTGCGCCAACTGCGAAGCAATCAGCGGCCCCGCAAGCCGCAGAATGGCCCAGAGTTCGGTACGCACAGGATGCTGCATAGTCATCACCACCCAAATATCAGAGGAAGCAGAAGAGCGTCGATTCTCGGCGCTTGGCAGGCTTTGCACAAAGGGATAAAAAGGATGGGTGGCATGATTAATACTCATCCTGAAACGTACCCGCCGGATTGGCTATATCCGCGCTACTGGAGCTTTTTGTATGTCCCGACGCCTTCCGCCGTTGTATGCCCTGCGCGCATTCGAAGCGGCAGCGCGACACAGCTCGTTCACCCGCGCGGCGGAAGAATTGTCGATCACCCAGAGCGCGGTCAGTCGGCACATGCGCACCCTTGAAGAACACTTCGCCTGCCGGCTGTTTCATCGCAGCGGGCGCAACCTGCAACTGACCGAATCGGCACGGCTGCTGCTACCCGGTATCCGCGAAGGCTTCGCCGCCCTCGAGCGCGCCTGCAATACCTTGCGCGCCGAGGACGACATCCTGCGCATGAAAGCGCCATCGACCCTGACCATGCGTTGGCTGCTGGCGCGGTTGAGTCGCTTCCGCCATTTGCAGCCGGGCAATGAGGTGCAACTGACCAGCGCGTGGATGGACATTGATTCGGTGGACTTCAACAACGAACCGTTCGATTGCGCGGTGTTGCTCAGTGACGGGCATTTCCCGCCGGACTGGGAAGCGAGCCTGCTGTTTCCCGAGGAATTGATCCCGGTCGGCGCGCCGAACCTGCTCAATGATCAACCTTGGGATGTAGCGCGTCTGGCGACCGCCGAACTGCTGCACCCGACCCCGGATCGCCGTGACTGGCGCAGTTGGCTGGAGCGCATGGGCCTGTCCGATCAGGTCTCGCTCAAGGGCGGACAAGTGTTCGATACGCTGGAGCTGGGCATGATCGCGGCGGCGCGCGGCTACGGCGTTTCGATGGGGGATCTGTTGATGGTTGCCGAAGATGTTGCGCAAGGGCGCTTGAGCCTGCCGTGGCCTACGGCCGTCGCCAGTGGCCTGAATTATTACCTGGTGTGGCCGAAACCGCGCCCGGGAGGTGAACGTTTGCGCCGCCTCAGCGATTTTCTCCAAGGCGAAGTCCGCGCCATGCAATTGCCGGCGGTAGAGCGCTTGAGCTGAAACGTTCGAGCCGGCACAATGCCACTACTGCGCCATACCCACGCAATCCGCTCAAGTATTCGGTTTTACCGCCGACTACGAGCATGTGGAACCGTCGTGCCGGTTCCGCGTTACACCCCACTATTAGAATATTTTCCGGGCAATTACCGCGATCAAGGAGGATTCGGTGGCTCGGCCAGGAGCTGTTCATGTCTCAACCTCGTGCTCGGATCGCCTCGCAGCTGGGTCTTGCCCTTGCTGTGATACTGGCGATAGTCATCAGCGGCAGTACGGTGTTCGCCTTGCGTTCGCTGGATTCCGCCAACCTCGCCACCCGTGAAGAGCATCTGGCCAGTGAGGCCCGGCTGCTGGCCGATCAACTGAGTACCTTCCACGGTACGCTGCGCGAAAGCACCCTGCGCCTGAGCGGTCTGTTCGAAAAACGCTTCGGCAGTGGCCTGAGTGTGCACCCCGATCAGCCAGTGACCGTGGCCGGCGTGCAGACCCCGGGTCTGCATCTGGGCAACGAAGTGCTGAACAACAACTTCAAGGAAGTTGACGAGTTCAAGCAGATGACTGCCGGTGTGGCCACGGTATTCGTGCGCAGCGGCGAAGACTTCATTCGCGTCAGCACCAACGTCAGCAAGCAGGACGGCACCCGTGCCATCGGCACCGTGCTCGATCATGCCAACCCGGCCTACGCGAAGTTGATGGCAGGGCAGAGTTATGTCGGCCGCTCGTTGCTGTTCGAGCGCTACTACATGTCGCAGTACACACCGGTGCGCGATGCGGGCGGCAAGATCATCGCCGTGTTGTATGTAGGTTTCGATTACACCGACGCGCAGAACGCGCAGTTCGCCAATCTCAAGCGCTTCCGCATTGGCAAGACCGGCTCGCTGGCCCTGCTCGACGAGCAGAACAAATGGCTGGTGCCGATTGCCGGTGTCGAAAACCTGGATCAAGCCGCCCCGACCATCAACAACCTGGTGAAAACCCCGGGCAAGGGTGAGTTCTGGAGCGACAAGGGCGAGGACTTCTACAGCATCGCCGTGCCGTTCGAAGGTGGCCCTTGGTCGGTGGTGGCGAGCATGCCGAAAGCCGAGATCCGCGCGGTGACCTGGAGCGTCGGTACGCAACTGGCGATCGGCAGCCTGCTGGCGATGTTGCTTGCGGTCGGTTCCGTGGTCTGGCTGCTGCGCAGCAAACTCGCGCCGTTGGGCGATCTGGTGCGTCAGGCTGAGGCCTTGGGTGCTGGTGATCTGAGCGTGCGTCTGAACGTATCGAGCCACGATGAAATCGGGCAGCTGTCCCGCGCGTTCAACCAGATGAGCCAGGCGCTGTCGACCATGGTCGAGCACATCCGCCGCGCTTCGGAAGAGGTCAATAGCCGTGCGCAGGCGCTGTCCGGTTTGTCCGGTGGTGCTTACGAAGGCATGGAGCAACAGTCGGGCGAAATCACCAGCATGGCCGGCGCCGTGGAAGAGTTCAGCGCGACGTCGTTGAACATCGCCGACAACATGGGCGCGACCCAGCGCCTGGCGCAGGAAAACGCTCAGCAAACGCAGATCGGCCGCAGCTCGATGGAAGAAGCGTCGTCGTCGCTGGAGCAGATCGCCGGTGCGCTGAACAGCACCGCCAGCGTGATCAACACGCTGGGGCAGCGCTCGCAGGAAATCGGCGGCATCGTCGGCGTGATCACTTCGATCGCCGAGCAGACCAACCTGTTGGCGCTCAACGCTGCCATCGAAGCCGCGCGTGCCGGTGAGCAGGGTCGCGGTTTTGCCGTGGTCGCGGACGAAGTGCGCAGCCTCGCCTCGCGTACCCGTCAGGCGACCGACGAAATCTCCAGCATGATCCACAGCATCCAGCAGGAAACCGGTAACGCGATCAGCACCATGGAGCAGGGCAATGTGCTGATGCAGGAAGGTTTGTCGCGCAACGCCAACGTGGCGTCGGCGCTGGCGCGGATCGACGAGCAGAGCCGTTCGGCAGGCCAGCAGTTTGCTGCGATCACCACCGCCACTCAGGAGCAGAGCAGCACTGCGACGTTGCTGAGCAGCAATTTGCAGAGCATCGCCTTGGCCAACAGCGAGCAGCGTGAGGTGGTGTCGAACCTGGCTGTCACCGCGAAAGAGCTGGAGAAGCTGGCGGCGGATCTGCGTTCCGAGGTTGATCGCTTCCGTTGATGCGTCTTTGAAACAGCTACCGCGAGCAGGCTCGCTCCCACAGTTTTCGGTGTGATTCACAAAGGTTGTGAAATCCGGAAACCCCAGTGGGAGCGAGCCTGCTTGCGAATGCTTTTCTCCCACCGCTTCTTTGCACTTGCTGAAACGTTTCCGCAGCGCTATAAAAATGGCACAACTCCAATAAAGGCTGCTGCCATGACCCCGCTCAAACTCCTCGTCGCCCTCGGCGTATTCTCTGCCGCTTCTCACGCAATGGCCTGGGACTATGTCCTGCTCGACGCCAATACTCCGGCAAAAAACTGGACGATCACCAGCGAGCAACTCGGTGTAAAAACCGCCAAACCGTTTTCCGTGACCCTGCGTACTCTGCATGGCGGTCGTCAGGAGGGCGTCAGCATCGTCGACATCGATAACGGCACGATGAAACTCTCGGTGGTGCCGACCCGTGGCATGAACGTGTTGCAGGCCTCGGTGGGCGACGTGCGCATGGGCTGGGATTCGCCGGTCAAGGACGTGGTCAACCCGGCGTTCATCGAGCTCAACGGTCGCGGTGGTCTGGGCTGGCTGGAGGGCTTCAATGAGCTGGTCACCCGTTGCGGTTACGAGTGGGTTGGCCATCCCGGCATGGACAACGGCGAATTGCTGACCTTGCACGGTCGCGCCGCCAACATCCCGGCCAGCACCGTCACTTTGCACATCGACGAGAAGCCGCCGTATGCCATCACGCTGCGTGGCGAGCTGAAAGAGCAGGCATTCAAGAAAGTCGATTTCTCGGTAGCGACCGAACTGGTCACCGAACCGGGCAGCGCAAGCTTCGCCCTTAACGACACTCTGACCAACAACGGCGACTATGCGAAGGAATATCAGGCGCTGTATCACAGCAATTTCAGCACACCGTTTCTTGAGCAAGGGGCAAAATTCGCTGCGCCGGTGAAGCAGGTGTCGCCGTTCAACGACAAGGCCAAGGGTGATCTGCCCGACTGGCAGACCTATCGCGCGCCGACCAAGGATTACGACGAAACTGTCTACAACGTCGTGCCTTACGCCGACGCCAAGGGCGACACCTTGACCGTGCTGCACAACAAGGCCGGTAGTCTCGGCGTATCCGTAGGCTTCAACACCGAGCAGTTGCCGGTGTTCTCGCTGTGGAAAAACACCGACACCCAGGGGCAGGGCTACGTCACCGGCCTGGAACCGGGAACCAGTTTTTCCTACAACCGTCGCTATCAGCGGCCGTTGAATCTGGTGCCGACCATCGCCCCAAAACAGCACAAGCAGTTCCAGATCAGCTACAGCCTGTTGGCGGATAAAGCTGCGGTGGATAACGCCTTGAAGCGCGTGACCGAGATTCAGGCCGGGCGTGATACCGAAGTGCGTCAGGCACCGCTGGTTGATCTGACCGAGCATTAAGGTGTCGCCGGCCGGTATTGCAGTGCCTCGGCCAGATGCTCGCGGGTAATCGCATCGGCCTGCTCGAGATCCGCCAGCGTGCGCGCGACCTTGAGCAGGCGATGCGCCGAGCGCAGCGACAGGATCAGTCGCTCGCAGGCCGCCTCCAGCCATTTCTCGTCAGCTGTGGATAACTTGCAGTGACGCTTGAGCCCCGGCAGATCGAGAAACGCATTGGCACAGCCCTGACGTTTCTGCTGGCGCTCCCGCGCTTCGGCGACCAACGCCGCAGCGCTGGCGCTGTTTTCACCGGGCTTGGCTGCCGGATTCAACGCGGTTGCCTCCCGCGCCACGGTCAGGTGCAGATCGATACGATCCAGCAGCGGCCCTGACAACTTGTTGCGATAGCGTTGGACCATATCCGGTGTGCACGAGCATTTGCCGCTGGGTTCGCCAAGATATCCACAGGGGCACGGATTCATCGCGGCAACCAATTGAAATCGCGCGGGGAAACGTACGCGATCCTTGGCCCGCGCGATGACGATATGTCCCGACTCCAAAGGCTCGCGTAAAACTTCCAACACCTTGCGATCAAACTCCGGCAACTCATCGAGAAACAGCACGCCATGGTGGGCGAGGGTGATCTCGCCGGGTTGCGGTTTCGAGCTGCCACCGACCAATGCCGGCCCTGAAGCCGAATGGTGCGGTTGCCTGAACGGCCGCTGCGGCCAGTGAGTCAAGGGAACCCCGCTGGCGACCGATTGAATCGCTGCCACTTCCAGCGCCTCGCATTCGGATAGCGGCGGCAGTAATCCTGGCAGACGACTGGCCAGCAGCGTCTTGCCGGTTCCCGGAGGCCCGCTGAACAACAAGTTGTGCGCCCCCGCTGCGGCAATCAGCAATGCGCGTTTTGCGGCTGTTTGACCCTGCACTTCGTTGAGGTCGGGATAGGGCTTGGCAGCGTGCATCAAACCATCGGAAACGTAAGGCTCGACCGGCGTGTGCCCATTGAAATGCGCCACCGCTTCCAGCAAATGATCGACCGCAAACACCTTGAGCCCGGATGCCAGGCACGCCTCTTCTGCATTCGCTCGAGGCACCACCAGCGCCCGCCCGGCCTTGCGCGCCGCCAGTGCCGCCGGCAGCACACCACGCACCGGCCGCACGGCACCCGACAGCGCCAACTCACCCAGACATTCCACCTCGTCCAGGGTCAGGCAGGGCACCTGCACACTCGCCGACAGAATCCCCAAGGCAATCGCCAGATCAAACCGCCCGCCATCCTTGGGCAGGTCCGCCGGCGCCAGATTCAAGGTGATCCGCCGCGCCGGAAATTGCAGTCCGGAATTGATGATCGCGCTGCGTACGCGATCCTTGCTCTCCTTCACCGCCGCTTCAGGCAGGCCGACCATGGTCAGCGACGGCAGACCGTTGGCCAGATGGACTTCGACGGTAACAGCGGGGGCTTCCACGCCAGTCTGGGCGCGACTGTGGACAATGGAGAGGGACATGGTCGTTCCTTGAGCTGAATCGGGGAGCCGCTTCATGCGGGTTTTTGAAGGGTAGTTGAGCCGGGTTTCGGTGCTGAAATAGAGGTTTACAAGACGTATCCAGACCCGATGGGCTGTCACTGCTTGCCTGAATTAGAGCGTTGACTCTCGCACGGCATTGAAGGATCATCCCATTCGAGGACTGCAACTGCGCATTCGTCGGGACTGGGCACCAGCAAAAGCTCCCCCGCATTTTTGGCAGCAGAGAAAGCTGGTTTCTCTGAAGTAGTGACGACGGGCTAGCCTGTCGGATTCTGAACCCAAGGCCGTAAAGCCAGGAGCTAAAGAATCGCTGCGACTACTCCTCAAAAAATACTTAAAAGGCGTCCATCGGACGCCTTTTTTTATTTCTGATTTGGTGGTGCTCGTGGTATCTGCCCCACTAACGTGCCATGTGCACGTTTTTGCGGGTACCAAGTCACCACGAAGTAACCAAATCCTGTGGCGCGCTCGTGTCGCGGTTCAAGAATCAGTGTTCCCATAGATGTCCTCAGTACCGCGACCCTGTTTCCACATCGTTGTTCTTTGAACTCACAATAGATTTGCGCCCCCGGGACGATCATTTTCGCAACAATCGCTGCTACCCCATCGGCAGTCTGGCAACCATGCTTGAGCAAATCGGCACTATGGGCTTCCCAAATGTGCACTACGCCAAAACCACTATTCGCTCGACGGTGAATACCTACCCGCAGATAAATCTTCCCGCCTGGCAAGCCGAATTTTGGCATATCGGGGATCGTGCCAAAGATGTAACCACCATCTGGATGCTGAACCAGCGTGTTTTCTTTGAGCTTGAGCAAATCAGACAAGAGGGATCCAGAACCAGAGTGTCTGGCGATCAATGTGTATCGCCTGGAACTCGACGAATAGGATCGACCAGCGCAGGCGAAAGCCACCAGCCTAATCACAGCGAAGAGCTCACGGAATCAGGCGCAGACGCTGATGTTTGTAGGGCCATGCCCTAATATTTGTAGGACGCTGGCGAAAGGGGTGTGAAGGTCTTGTATCCGGGAGTCGGATGCTCCAGTTGGCCACTCAACGCAGCCTCTGGAGGCAAAAAAAATGGACCGCAGTGGTATGCGCCCGATTCATTCGGGCGAGGTTCTGAATAAGGAATTCATGGAGCCGTTGGGCATGACCGTCATGGATCTGGCCATGCCCACGAAGTGGCCCGAAAGCGAGATCGAAAAGCTTGTGAAATGCCAGCTCAGGATCTGCGCCGATCTGGCAATCAGCCTCGCCATTCAGCTCAACACTACGCCTGAGTTATGGATGAATCTTCAGTCGACTTACGATTTGCGCAGAGCCCAGCTCCGGCATGCGGGCTCATAGCGATTGCAGCATCCGCGAAGCCCTTTTCCACCATGGCCCTGCCCGGGTCGCCCAACCCTCTGCTGAACATTCAGCATCAGATGAGCTTAGAAACCTGGGCTTTTTGGCGCAATCGGACGGCGGTCATTAAGGTTGTAGGACGTTGCGGGGATGGTTGAAGGGCTGAAGATCAAAAGATCGCAGCCTTCGGCAGCTCCTACAGGGGACGCGAATTATTCAGCGGGCGGTGTCAGCTTCGCTTCCATCTCGGCAACCTTGGCTTCGAGGCTTTCGAGGCGGGCGCGAGTACGCGCCAGCACTACCATCTGACTATCGAACTCTTCCCGGCTGACCAGATCGAGTTTGCTGAAGGCACTTTGCAGCAGCATTTTGAACTGGCTTTCGATTTCGGCTTTCGGCAGCGGGGTGTCGCCGTTGAAGAGGCGGGAGGCGGTGCCGCTCAGGGCGTCGAGGAAGTCTTTGGGCGCGAGCATGGGAAATGTCCTGGAAACAATGGCCGGCAGTGTATCACGCAGTGTCTATAGTCAATCCCGTTGCACGGATGCACGCTTTTCGCGCAGGGGGACGGACGGTGGCGCACCGTTGTTGTGCGTATCGGCAAAAGCTTTTCTGCCCGAGCGCTTGCAACAGGTGCCAAGCGATTGAAATGCAGGGTTTTTGCCGAGCTGGCAAGGTTTCTGCTTAGTCACCCTCGACCCATGCACTGATGCAGTCGCTGTTACGAATGCAGTGCGGCAGACGAAGCGGGGAGTTTCGTCTGATGCGGTTAGCTGGCGTCAACGATGCGTTACAAAGCCAGGCACTGCGCTTAGACTTGAGACGGGTTTGTTTTCCTGGGGCAAGTCCACCAATTCGGGAGAGAGTTTCATGAAGCTAGTCACTGCCATCATCAAGCCGTTCAAGTTGGACGACGTGCGCGAGTCGCTGTCCGAAATCGGCGTGCAGGGCATTACCGTCACTGAAGTCAAAGGCTTCGGCCGGCAGAAGGGTCACACCGAGCTGTATCGCGGCGCGGAATATGTGGTCGATTTTCTGCCCAAGGTGAAAATCGACGTGGCCATCGACGACAAGGACCTGGATCGGGTTATCGAGGCGATAACCAAAGCGGCCAACACCGGCAAGATCGGTGACGGCAAGATCTTCGTGGTCAATCTGGAACAGGCGATCCGCATCCGTACCGGCGAAACCGATACCGACGCGATCTAAGCGCCGCCACAAACCCAACGCCCCAGGAGAAAACAATATGACTCTGCGTAAATTCGCAGGGCTAGGCGCCCTGTTGTCCATCGTAATGCCCGGCATCGCCATGGCGGCAGACGAAGTGGCAGCGCCAGTCCTCAATTCCGGCGACACCGCCTGGATGCTCACCTCGACAGCGCTCGTGCTGTTCATGACCATCCCCGGCCTGGCGCTGTTCTACGGCGGTATGGTTCGCTCGAAAAACATTCTTTCCGTGCTGATGCAGTGCTTCGCCATTACCGGTCTGATCAGCATCCTGTGGGTCATTTATGGCTACAGCATTGCCTTCGACACCACCGGCATGGAGCAGGGCGTCGTCAACTTCAATTCGTTCTTCGGTGGCATGGGCAAGGCGTTCCTCGCCGGTGTCACGCCTTCGAGCATCACCGGCCCGGCGGCGCTGTTCCCCGAAGCGGTGTTCATCACCTTCCAGATGACCTTCGCGATCATCACCCCGGCGCTGATCGTCGGTGCGTTCGCCGAGCGCATGAAGTTCTCCGCGATGCTGATTTTCATGGGCATCTGGTTCACTCTGGTTTATGCACCGATCGCGCACATGGTCTGGTCCGGTAACGGCGGCCTGATGTGGGACTGGGGCGTGCTCGACTTCGCTGGCGGCACCGTGGTGCACATCAACGCCGGTATCGCCGGTCTGGTCGCGTGCCTGGTACTGGGCAAGCGCAAAGGCTTCCCGACCACACCAATGGCTCCGCATAACCTCGGCTACACGCTGATGGGCGCGGCGATGCTGTGGGTCGGCTGGTTCGGCTTCAACGCTGGTTCCGCTGCTGCCGCCAACGGCACTGCCGGTATGGCCATGCTGGTTACTCAGATCGCCACCGCCGCTGCGGCACTGGGCTGGATGTTTGCCGAGTGGGTCACCCACGGCAAGCCAAGCGCACTGGGTATTGCTTCGGGTGTGGTCGCCGGTCTGGTCGCGATCACTCCGGCCGCTGGCACTGTAGGCCCGATGGGTGCACTGGTGATCGGTCTGGCCGCAGGCGTGGTGTGCTTCTTCTGCGCCACCACCCTGAAACGCAAACTCGGCTATGACGATTCCCTGGATGCCTTCGGCGTGCACGGCATCGGCGGTATCCTCGGCGCGATCCTCACCGGTGTGTTTGCCGCACCGGCACTGGGCGGCTTCGGCACCGTGACTGACATTGGCGCGCAGGTCTGGATTCAGATCAAAGGCGTCGGCTTCACGGTGATCTACACCGCGATCGTCACTTTCATCATCCTCAAGGTGCTGGACGCCGTCATGGGTCTGCGCGTAACCGAGGAAGAAGAGTCGGTCGGCCTCGATCTGGCACAACACAACGAACGCGGCTACAACCTGTAAGTACGCGCGATAAAAAATTGCCCGGTTCGCCGGGCATTTTTTTGTCCGGGATTTGTCATTCAAGGTGCGGCTGAAAGGATTTTTCTTACGGCTTTGGTCGTCTTTACGACGAGGCTTTTTCTGCGGGCAATCGCTTACATCGCTGCAGGAATATTAGGGCCTTTGTTTTTTTTCAGAGCACGCTAGAATGCGCCCCGAACGAGCGGAGAACTGTATGTGGCAACAGACTCTGATAACCCTGCGGGCAAGGCCCCGGGGCTTTCATCTGGTGACGGACGAGTTACTCGCAGGCTTGCCTGAACTCAAGACCTGTCGGGTCGGTCTGTTGCATTTGTGGCTGCAGCACACGTCGGCATCGTTGACCATCAACGAGAACGCCGATCCGGCAGTTCGTCGCGACTTCGAACGATTTTTCAATCGTCTGATCCCACAAGGAACAGACGGCTACGAGCACAACGACGAAGGCCCGGATGATCTCCCGGCGCACTTCAAGGCCAGCGTGCTCGGTTGCCAGATCAGTCTGCCGGTTGCGGCAGGGCGGCTGGCACTGGGTACCTGGCAAGGGATTTATCTGGGCGAGCACCGTGATCATGGCGGTGCCCGTAAAGTCCTCGCCACCTTGCACGGTGAACAGGCATGAGCCGCTGCCGGGCAGCGGCAGAAGATTTTTCAACGGCGGCTTCGACAGCCGCCAAAGCTGGTCTATAACTAATCTGCTTTTGGCAAGTCATGAGGTAGAACATGAGCGACGATGATCTGGAAAACGACGACCTCGAAGTAGGCGACGAAGACGAGGCCGAGGAAGGCCTGGAAGCGGCAGCGGAAGACGTTACCGAAGACGATGGCGGTGACGACACGCCGGCCCCGGCTGCCAAAGGCAAAGCCAAGGCTGCGGTCTCGGTCGACGAGTTGCCGAGCATCGAAGCCAAGAACAAGGAGCGCGACGCCCTGGCCAAGGCCATGGAAGAATTCCTTGCGCGCGGCGGCAAGGTGCAGGAAGTGGAGGCCAATGTGGTCGCCGATCCGCCCAAGAAGCCGGACAACAAGTACGGCAGCCGCCCTATCTGAGGCGCGTCGCTCGCTTGCTGAAAAAGCCCGCCGTCGCTGCGGGCTTTTTTATGCCTGGAATAAATGCGTTGAAAACAAATGCAGTCCCCTGTGGGAGCGAGCCTGCTCGCGAAGAGGGCATGTCAGCCGACATACATGTTGAATGACACACCGCATTCGCGAGCAGGCTCGCTCCCACAGGGTTTGTGGATTATTTCGAGGTGGCATTCCAGCGCGAGAGCACGACGGGCAATTCGGTCAGGCTGCGAATTTCCGCATCCGGCAAGCGCTCCGCTTCCCAGACCTTGCCCGTCGGGTTGAACCACACCGCGCGCAAGCCTGCCTGCTGAGCGCCGGCAATGTCATCGCCAGGATGATCGCCGACATGCACCGCCGCTGCGGGGCTTACACCGCCGCGCTGTAACGCTTCATGAAACAGCCGTGCATCCGGTTTGGCGATGCCGATGTCTTCGGCGCACAAGGCGAACTTGAAGTAATCCGCCAGCCCCAGCCGGCGCACGTCGGCATTGCCATTGGTGACCACGCCGAGGGCGTAATGATTGGCGAGCAGCTCCAGCAGCGGCTCGACCTCCGGGAACACTTCGATCTGATGCCGCGCATGCAGGAACACTTCAAAAGCCTTGTCAGCCAGCTCCGACGCCTCGCCGTGGGCATATCCGGCTTCTTCCAGCGCATGGAACAGCACACGTCGACGCAGCGCGCTGATGCGGTGCTTGAGCCCCGGTTCGCCCGCCAGCACACGCTCGCGAATCGACCACAAATGCTCCACCGGCACCGCGCCCAGACCCGAGGCATGTTCGCTCAGCCATTCGCGCAACACGGTTTCGGCGCTGGCGATCACCGGAGCGGTGTCCCACAGGGTGTCGTCGAGGTCGAAGGTGATCAACTGAATGCTCATGAATCATCGCCTTTCATGCGTTTGGCCCGGGGATGGGCGCTGTCGTAGACCGCCGCCAGATGCTGGAAGTCGAGGTGGGTATAGATCTGTGTGGTTTTGATATCGGAGTGGCCGAGCAATTCCTGCACCGCGCGCAGGTCCTGCGAGGACTCGAGCAAATGGCTGGCGAACGAGTGCCGGAGCATGTGCGGATGCAGGTTCTGCCCCAGTTCGCGCTCGCCAGCCAGTTTGACCCGCACCTGAATCGCGCGCGGGCCAAGGCGTCGGCCTTGCTGGCTGACAAATACGGCATCGTCCGCCGGATTGGTCATGGCTCTAAGCGGCAACCAGTGTTCCAAGGCTTCGCGGGCCTTGGTGCCAACCGGCAGTAGCCGGGTCTTGCTGCCCTTGCCGAGCACCTGAACCATGCCGTCGGCGAGGTCGAGTTGATCGAGATTGAGCCCGGTCAGCTCGGACAGGCGCAGGCCAGAGGAATAGAACAGCTCCAGAATCGCCTGATCGCGCCGGGCGAGAAAATCGTCCTCGACCGCACCTTCCAGCAGCTGCAATGCGCGATCGGTATCAAGGGTTTTCGGCAGGCGTCGTTCGCCTTTCGGCGGGGCCAGGCCGGTGGCCGGGTCGTGGTCACACAGGCCTTCGCGATTCAAGTAGTGATAGAGCCCGCGCACCGCCGAGAGCAGGCGGGCGAGGCTGCGCGAGGACTGGCCTTGAGCATGCAACCGGGCGATCAGGCTGCGCAGGCGCTGGATATCCAGCGCGGCCCAGCTGCCGATGTTCTGCTTGATGCACCAGCCAAGGACTTTATCGAGGTCGCGGCGATAAGCCGACAGGGTGTGCGGCGACACCTGTCGCTCACTGCGCAGATGTTCGCAGTAAGCGTCCAGTTGTCGTTCCATGGTCAGCGTACCGAGCGCAGCGAGCTGTTGACCCGTGGCAGCACGCGGCCCATGACCTCGGCGATGTAGCTCAGGAACAGGGTGCCGACCGAGCTCTTGTAGTGCTGCGGGTCACGGCTGGCGATGGCCAGAATGCCGTGAATGCCCTGATGGCTGATGGCAACCACGGCGGTCGAGCCGATCTGCTGGCGCTGTTCTTCGCCGAAGAGGAAATCCAGCTCATGTTCACGCAGGCTGCCGCTGACGCTTTTGCCTTCGGTGAGCAGGCCACCGATCGCGGTTTGCGCGTCGGCGTGAGTCACCCAGCGGCCGACCGGTGCGGGGTTATCGCCGAGCAGGATCAGGCTGACGAAAGGCACCTGGAAATCCTGACGCAGGCTGTCCTCAACGCTGATGACCACGTCTTCCAGGGTCGATGCATCCATCAGCGCGAGGATCAGTCGGCGGGTCTTTTCAAACAGGCGATCGTTGTCGCGGGCCACGTCCATCAGATGCGAAAGGCGATGGCGCATCTCGATGTTGCGGTCGCGCAGGATGGTCATCTGCCGTTCGACCAGCGACACGGTGTCGCCGCGTCGGTGCGGAATGCGCAACGACGGCAGCAGCTCTTCGTGCTCGACGAAGAAGTCCGGATGAGCCTCCAGGTAGGCGGCAACCGCGGCTGCCTCGAGGCTCTCGGACGCTGATTCGTCGGCTGGTCGGGCGGGTACCTGTGGCTTGTCGGTCATGATTTCTGCTCGCTCAAAGACGCACTTGTCCTTCGTATACACGCACTGCCGGACCGGTCATCAACACCGGTTCGCCCGGGCCGGCCCACTCGATGGACAGACGCCCGCCGGGCAGGTCGATCAACAGCGGCGAATCCATCCACCCCTGACTGATGGCCGCCACCGCCGCCGCACAGGCGCCGGTGCCGCAGGCCTGGGTTTCCCCGGCGCCGCGTTCCCAAACACGCAGTTGCGCGCGATGGCGGTCGATGACCTGAAGGAAGCCGACATTGACCCGCGCCGGAAAGCGCGGGTGGTGTTCGATCTTCGGCCCCAGTTCATGCACCGGTGCGCTGTTGATGTCGTCCACGCGAATGACCGCATGGGGATTGCCCATCGACACGGCGGCCAGTTCGACCGTGGTGCCATCGACTTCCAGCGGATAGCTGCTGGCCTGGGCCGGCGCCTGGAATGGAATGTCTGCCGGCACCAGGCGCGGCGCGCCCATGTTCACGCCGATCTGGCCGTCGTTACGCACGTCCAGTTCAATGATGCCGCCCTTGGTCTCGACGCGGATCTGCCGTTTGGCGGTCAGACGCTTGTCGAGCACGAAGCGGGCGAAGCAGCGCGCACCGTTGCCGCACTGCTCCACTTCCGAGCCGTCGGAGTTGAAGATCCGGTAGCGAAAGTCCACGTCCGGGTTGCTCGGCGCTTCGACGATCAGCAACTGGTCGAAACCGATACCGGTGTGGCGATCGCCCCATTGCTTGGCGTGTTTGGGCTGAATGTGCGCGTGCTGGCTGACCAGGTCGAGGACCATGAAGTCGTTGCCCAGGCCGTGCATTTTGGTAAAACGCAGCAGCATGGGTTACTCCGGCAGCAGGCTTTCGCCGGCAAACAGCTCGGCCACGGTTTCGCGGCGACGCACTTCAAAAACCTGATCACCATCCACCAGCACCTCGGCGGCACGGCCACGGGTGTTGTAGTTGGAACTCATGACAAAACCGTAGGCGCCGGCCGAATGCACCGCCAGCAGATCGCCTTCTTCCAGCGCCAGCTCGCGGTCCTTGGCGAGGAAGTCGCCGGTTTCGCAGATCGGGCCGACGATGTCGTACTTGCGTGCAGCGCTGTCGCGCGGTTTCACCGCCGTGACGTCCATCCACGCCTGATACAGCGCCGGACGGATGAGGTCGTTCATCGCCGCGTCGACGATGGCGAAATCCTTGTGCTCGGTGTGCTTGAGGTATTCGACCTGTGTCAGCAACACGCCGCCATTGGCAACGATGAAGCGGCCTGGCTCGAACACCAGCGCCAGATCACGCCCGTCGAGACGTTCGCGCACAGCCTTGATGTAATCGGCAGCCAATGGCGGCTCTTCATCGCGATAACGCACGCCCAAACCACCACCGAGATCGATGTGGCGCAGGTGAATGCCGCAATCGCCGAGGCGGTCGACCAGATCCAGCAGGCGATCGAGTGCATCAATGAACGGCGGCAGGGTGGTCAGTTGCGAACCGATATGGCAGTCAACGCCCACCACTTCCAGGTTCGGCAGATGCGCGGCGCGCACGTACACGTCTTCGGCGTCGGCAATGGCGATGCCGAACTTGTTCTCTTTGAGACCGGTGGAAATGTACGGGTGGGTGCCGGCATCGACGTCCGGGTTCACGCGCAGCGAAACCGGGGCGCGAACACCCAGCTCGGCGGCGACTACTTGCAGGCGCTCAAGCTCATCGGTGGACTCGACGTTGAAGCAGTGCACGCCGACTTCGAGGGCGCGGCGCATGTCGTCACGGGTCTTGCCGACGCCGGAGAAAACGATCTTGTCGGCGCTGCCACCTGCGGCCAGTACACGTTCCAGCTCGCCTCGGGAAACGATGTCGAAACCGGCGCCGAGACGGGCCAAGACATTCAGCACACCGAGGTTGGAGTTGGCTTTGACCGCGAAGCAGACCAGATGCGGCATGCCGGCCAGCGCATCGGCGTAGGCCAGATACTGCGCTTCGATGTGCGCGCGCGAGTAGACATAGGTGGGCGTACCGAAGCGGTCGGCGATGGCGGACAGCGCCACACCTTCCGCGAACAGCTCCCCGCCACGGTAGTTAAAAGCGTCCATGGCGATCCCTTAGTAAACGTCGTGCTTGTGAGCCTTGGATGGCTGCTTCTGCGAAGACTGGGCTTGTTCGGCCGGGTCCTGATCGTCATCCGGCAGGTACAGCGGGCCTTTTTGACCACAGGCCGAAACGAGGCAGGCAACCGCGACGAGCGCAGCAAGGGAAGAGATCAGGCGCTTCATGGCGAAATCCTTGAAAATGCGTTAATTGCGCCGGAGTATACCGGCCACCCGGCAGCTTGCCTATGCGAGGGGGTTCCCGTCCGGCGGGGCTCCTGTGATGCGCATCATCCCTGTGGGAGCGAGCCTGCTCGCGAAGGCGTCGGCAAATTCAACAGGCTCGTTGCCTGACACACCGCTTTCGCGAGCAGGCTCGCTCCCACGGGGGCGGTGCTGGATGGGCCGACAGGTGCTTGGTCGTTAATCTTTGCAATCGGTCGGCAGCGTCCGTATCTTTCGGCGCTTGAGCCTGATCAGACATTTTTGAGGTTGCCGCAATGAGTTTGTCCGAAGCCCGTTTCCACGATCTGGTCGATGCTACCCAGCAGACGCTGGAAGATATCTTTGATGACAGCGACCTGGATATCGACCTGGAGAGCTCGGCCGGCGTGCTGACGGTCAAATTCGAAAACGGCAGCCAGCTGATCTTCAGCCGCCAGGAGCCGTTGCGTCAGCTGTGGCTGGCGGCCGTGTCCGGTGGTTTCCACTTCGACTACGACGAAGAAAGCGAGCGCTGGATGTGCGACAAGAGCGAAGAGCAATTGGGCGAAATGCTTCAGCGCCTCGTAAAGCAGCAGGCTGGCGCCGAATTCGATTTCGAAGGTCTGTGATTCGTGACGGATGCCGCGCCTGTTCGCCCGCCGAAACCGCTCTACAGCAACGTCAGCCCGGCGGTGCCTTCGCCGTGCACGGGCGTATGTCGGCTGGACGAACAGAAAGTCTGTCTCGGCTGTGCGCGCCACGTCGAGGACATTCGCGAATGGCGCTCGGCGGACGATCAGCGGCGCCGGGTGATTTGCCAGCAGGCTACCGCACGAAAATCCCAAGCCTGTTGATAATGTGGCGAGGGGATTTATCCCCGTTGGGTCGCGTAGCGGCCCCAAAATCTATACGGCTGCTGCGCAGCCGAACGGGGATAAATCCCCTCGCCACAAGGGTTTCACCCAGGCAAAAAAGGGCGTGACTTGTATATTTTTTGAGCTGTGATAGTGTCCGCGAACGCCTCAAACCACCGAGGCACGGTGAAAACCCCGTCTTTTTTGGCGGGGTTTTGCTTTTTTTGTGCAGAAGAAAGGAGTCTGCCTGGATCATGACCGCACCTTCCATCACCCTTACCCGTCTGGACGTGCAACGTCTGGAGCGCCTGATCGACAGCCTGAGCGACAAAGACCAGGCTGCGCCGGGCGTGATTGCGCTGCAAACCGAGCTGGACCGCGCCGATACCGTGGTCGGCCACGATGAAGTGCCCGCCGATGTCGTGACCATGAATTCCCGCGTGCATTGCCGCGAAGAAGGCAGTGGCAAGGATTACCACCTGACGCTGGTCTATCCCAAGGACGCCAACGCCGACGAAGGCAAAATTTCCATTCTGGCGCCGGTTGGCAGTGCGCTGCTGGGCCTGAAGGTCGGTCAGCACATCGATTGGCCGGCGCCGGGCGGCAAGTCGCTGAAACTGACCTTGCTGGAAGTGGAATCGCAACCGGTCAACGGCGGCGCCTTTCCCGAATAAATCCCCGCTTCAAACCTGTTCGAGCGCTTCATTCAACGAGCGCTCCAGGTCCGCCTTGTAGCGCAGATACAGATTGCTTGAACTGTGCCCGTCACCGAGCAGACCCGACAGGTCGAGGTCGGTGATGTAGCAGCGATAACGCTCGGTCTCGCGGCGCTGCTCGACGATCTCCCGGGCGACCACGCTGAACAACTGGTCGCCATGCTCCAGCTCGCTGAATTCCCGCTGATTGCAATACAGGGTGACCTGCACTTCGCCGGGTGCGGCTTTGCCGATGATCGCCTGCACGTCGTAGAACGGTTTGTTCACCGGCGTCTGCGGTGCCGGTCGGGTTTCGACCCTGCGCGAGCGTCCCGGGCCTGACGGCAACAGCTGGTAATACAAAGTCTCGGGGCTGCCCGCAGGGCCACCGTCCATCGGCAATTGCGCTTCACGGCGGTACTGGATCGATTGCAGAAAACGCTGCAGCGGCACCAGCAGACTCTGCTCGTCGTGGTACGGCAGATGCTGTTGCCACAGCGCATTGAATTCATCCAGCACGTACAGCTCCGCCTGCTGTTCACTGATGCGATAGAACACCTGAATGCACTCCGGCTGACCCATCGGCAGGATCAGCGCCAGATCGTGATCTTCCAGCGCCATCGGGTCGAGGTGCAGCGGGCTGTAGCGCGGTTGTTCTTCGCCAAGATAATCGAGCAGCGCCGGCAGGGTGGCGAGGGCGACATGGTTGACCTGACCCGGCACCAGCTCCAGCACGTGATAGTGCTGCTGCACCTGAATCAGGTAGCGATGATTCAAGTCACTGAGCAACAGGGTCTGCGCGGTGTCGACGATTTCCTCGACGCGGCGGGCAATGAATTGCGCGCGGTTGTGGCAGAAGCAGCGCACTTTCAGCGAAGGCTGCACCGGGCCGCGCGGCAGGTTGTTGAGGTAATCGCGCAGGCAGTCGAGCAGCGCATGCGGGCCGTCGAAACGATTGACCAGCACTTCGTTCCAGCTGTTGAGCGTGACCTGATCGAGGGTCAGCACCAGGTTCTCGCGCACGCCGGCATAGCTCAGCGAGTCGGTGCGTTCGGTGGTCATCAAAATGTTCAGATCACGGTGATGCTTGAGCGGATCGACGCCGACGTTGATCAGCAGCAGCACTTCGCTGGGCACGGCGGCGCGCAGCAAGGGCTCTTCGGCGACGGTGGACAAGGGCAGGGCGATGCACTGCTGCAGGCTGCCGAGCAGGTTGAACAGCTCGAACTCGCTCAAGTCGCTGGTGCCCGGATGCAGGGCCAGGCGGGTGCTGCTGTCGATCACGCCGTTGCGGTGGCACCAGGTCAGCAGTTCAAGTAGCTCGCGACTGCGCTTGATCGGCGCGAAGTGTTCCCACTCCAGCGCCGTCAGGCTGCCGTTGTACAAACCCCACTGGGTCTGCCCCGGCTCCTTTTTGTTCGGCGACTGCACCAGGGTCAGGGTGTCTTCGGCCAGGTCCGGGGCGATGCCCGGATTGATGAACTCGACCTTGTCGGCCTTGCGCTCGAATGCCGCGTAGAGTCGACGGCCAAGCACATTGAGGTCGCGCTTGTTGATCAGGCTGACAGTCTGTTCGCTGCGGGCGAACTGGGTCAGGAAGCGATAGCTGTAGTTGAGTTCGTTGACCAGCGCGCGGCGCTCGGCGCTGACCTGGCGGACTTTCCACTGACTGCGGCTGTCGAGCAGCGCCAGTTGCCGCTGATCCCAGTGCCACTCGCCGGCCAGGCGTTCGAGCAGTGCGCGTTGCCAACCCTGGCTGCGGCTGTTGCCGGTGAGCTTGCGGTTGACCTTCAGATACAGCGCGCGGCGCACCAGCTCAAGACGCTCCGGTTCGTTGCGGGCGAGCAGGTATTCCTCGATACGCCGGTACACGACCATGTACGGGTCAAGCTCATCGAGATCGAGCTGATTGGCGAACACGGCTTTCTTGAAGCGCAGGCTCAGGCACTGCACTTGCGGATGTTCGCTGGCGTACACCTCGGTCAGCAGCAGTTTGAGCACCGACTTGTAGGGCGACTCGATGCCTTTGAACAACTGCCACAATCCGGCACCGATGAATTCCCCGGGCGGAATGGTCGCCATCGGCCCGAGATCCAGGGTTTCGTCGGCGCGAATAAAGCGTTTGGACAGCAGGGTGTGGGTGTAAGCGTCGTAGGCTGTTTCTTCATAGACTGGCACCAGCCACCAGATCGGCGTGCGCCCGGCCAGCCAGATCGCCGTGCGATAAAACTCGTCGAGCAGCAGATAGTGCTGGGTGCTGCCGCAGTTTTCCGAACTGAGCTGAGCATCACGTTCGCCTTTGACGAAGCGCGCCGGGTCGATCAGGAAGAAATGCGCTTCGGCACCCTGGCTCGCGGCCCAGGTTTCCAGCAACTGGCATTTCTTGCGTAGCTCGGCGAGTTCGGTTTCGCTCAGATCTGGGGCATGGCAGACCCACACATCCATGTCGCTCTGATCGGCCTGTGCCAGCGTGCCGAGGCTGCCCATCAGGAACAAACCGTGAATCGGTCGCGGCGGGTTGCTGCCATGGCGCGGTTTGTAAGAAAACGAGCGGGTCAGGCGCTGCGCCTCGGTCAGCGCATTGGCGTCCGGCTCATAATTCGAGAGACCGGCCGGCGTACTGCCCGAGACATAGCCGGGCAGCAACGGATGATTGACGTGAAAGAACAGCGGCAACAGCGTCAGCACGCTTTGCTGGCGCGTCGACAAACCTTCGAGGGCGCGGCCGAGGCGGCCTTCATTGAGTTTGAGAAAACGGGCGCGCAGTTGGCTGAGTACCTTGCGGTCGATGCCTTCGTCCAGGTCGGGGCGGATTTCGTGGGTGCGCGTCATGTCAGCTCAAACCGGCTTGCAGGCTCGGACGTAGAGGGTCTCGGAATGGCCGCAGTTTAGCCTCTGCGCAGCAGGAGGTTTAAGCTGAATTTGTTTTTTGACGTCAGATTTTCATCGGCAGTGATCAGGCTGGCCCGCGGAAATCCCGTGGCAGGAGTTTCCGTGGGCAAAGTCGGAAAAAGTCAGGCGGTTTCCTGCTCTCTCAGAATCGTCAGTACGGTCTGCACGTTTTGCGCGGCATCGCGGCCGAGGCTGGTCAGATAACCGCCATCGGGCTGGTCGGTGAGTTCTTTTTCGAAGAGGCGTTTGGCGGCGGCTATGTGTTTCGGGGCAGCGGTCTGATGAATTTTCAGACCTTCCTGGGAACTGTCCAGGTTGAAGAGTGCAAGGACTTCCAGTTCGGCAACCAACTCAGGGGTAAGCGACATAAGGACTCCAGACTTTCTAGGAATTGGACGACAGCGCCTCTAAGGTGAACCCGCTGGTGCAGCATGTCCAGTGCTCGGATCAGGGGATTTTGTCTTGAGGCGAATTCCAGTGTAGTCCGCATAAAAAAGATCGCAGCCTTCGGCAGCTCCTACATCGGATCTGTGCAGGAGCTGCCGAAGGCTGCGATCTTTTGATCTTATTGCTTTTCCGGTGGCAGCTCTGGCAAAGCGCGCAGTGCCGCTTCGTACCACTGGGTGTCGAACGGGCGGTCTTCATCGAGCATCGCGTCAATCTCATAGGCAAGCACGTGAGCCATGAGGTTGAGGATATCTTCGCGCTCCATACCGACCAGAGTCAGCTTGTTCAATGTCGCCTTGGCCGCTGGCGGGTTGTCGCTTTCGATCTGGTTCTCGATGGCTTCGATCAGCGTCGCTTCGATGAATGCTTCTTCGTCGTCATCGTTGACGATATCTGTCGGCTCGCTCATGGCAGGCTCCTCAGGGAAAGGCGCCAGTTTACCCGCATTCAGCGGCGTGATGCTGCTGGCGGGAAACGTCGCGGCGATCTATAAACAGGCACTGCCCACCCCGCACGGCCTGGAGGCTCTGTGATGTTCAAGCTCTACGGATTTGCTGTCAGCAACTACTACAACATGGTCAAACTGGCGCTGCTGGAAAAAGGCCTGCCCTTCGAAGAGGTGACGTTCTACCCGGCGCAAACCCCGGAGTCACTGGCGATCAGCCCGCGCGGCAAGGTCCCGGTGCTGGGCGTCGACGCCGGTTATATCAACGAAACCGCGATCATTCTCGAATACCTCGAACAATCACAAAAGGGCACGCCGCTCCTGCCCAGCGATCCGTTCGAGCGCGCGCAGGTATTGGCGATTGCGAAGGAGATCGAGTTGTACATCGAGTTGCCGGGGCGTGCCTGCTATGGCGAGGCGTTTTTCGGTATGACGTTGCCGGAGGCGATCAAAGAGAAGACCCGGACCGAGCTGCTGCTGGGCTTCGCGGCACTCGGCCGCCACGGCCAGTTCGCCCCGTATGTGGCGGGTGACAGCCTGAGCATTGCCGATTTGTATTTCCTCTACAGCGTGCCGCTGGCCTGTGCGGTCGGGCAGAAGCTGTTCGGGATTGATCTGCTGGCCGAGATGCCGCAGGCGAAGGCGCTGCTGGAGCGGTTAGAGCAGAATCCGCACGTGCAGAAGATTGCGGCGGATAAAGACGCGGCGATGCCGGCGTTTTTGGCGATGATTGCAGCCAAGAAGTGAATTTTGTAGCGCTCTGAAGTCAGTCATCGCTGGCAAGCCAGCTCCCACAGGGCTATGGGTCGAACGCAAAATTGTGTTCCACATAGAACCCTGTGGGAGCGGGCTTGCCCGCGATGCTTCTAGCGGCTGGCCAGCAGGGCCTGACCGCGCGCCACCGCAGCCCTGACCTGCGCCGGTGCAGTCCCGCCGATATGGTCGCGGGCATTCACCGAGCCTTCGAGGGTCAGCACGGCAAACACGTCCTGCTCGATCTGATCGCTGAATTGACGCAGTTCTTCCAGGCTCATCTCCGCCAGATCCTTGCCCGTGTCCACGCCGTATTTCACTGCGTGGCCAACGATTTCATGGCAATCACGGAACGGCAGGCCACGGCGCACCAGATAATCCGCCAGGTCAGTCGCAGTGGAGAAACCGCGCAGTGCCGCTTCACGCATGATCGCGTGTTTCGGCTTGATCGCCGGGATCATGTCGGCAAACGCGCGCAGCGAATCGCGCAGGGTGTCGGCGGCGTCGAACAGCGGCTCCTTGTCTTCCTGATTGTCCTTGTTGTAGGCCAGCGGCTGGCCCTTCATCAGGGTCAGCAGGCCCATCAGCGCGCCGAAGACGCGGCCGGTCTTGCCGCGTACCAGTTCGGGCACGTCAGGGTTTTTCTTCTGCGGCATGATCGAGCTGCCAGTGCAGAAACGATCCGGCAGATCGATGAACTGGAACTGCGCGCTGGTCCACAGCACCAGCTCTTCGGAGAAGCGCGACAGGTGCATCATCGCGATGCTTGCGGCCGAGCAGAATTCGATGGCGAAGTCACGATCGGAGACGTTGTCCAGCGAGTTGCCGCCGACGGCGTCGAAGCCGAGCAGTTGCGCGGTGTATTCGCGGTCGATCGGGTAGGTGGTGCCGGCCAGTGCGGCGCTGCCCAATGGCATGCGGTTGGTGCGCTTGCGGCAGTCGACCAGACGCTCGTAGTCGCGGCTGAGCATTTCGAACCAGGCCAGCATGTGGTGCCCGAAAGTTACCGGCTGCGCGGTCTGCAAGTGGGTGAAGCCCGGCATGATGCTTGCGGCCTCACGCTCGGCTTGCTCCAGCAGGCCTTTTTGCAGGCGGGTGATCTCGGCGAGGATCAGGTCGATTTCATCGCGCAGCCACAGGCGGATATCGGTGGCGACCTGGTCGTTGCGGCTGCGCCCGGTGTGGAGCTTTTTACCGGTGACGCCGATGCGGTCGGTCAGGCGTGCTTCGATGTTCATGTGCACGTCTTCGAGGTCGACGCGCCAGTCGAACTGGCCGGCCTCGATTTCGCCCTGAATGGTCTTCAGGCCATCGATGATGCTGTCGCGCTCGGCATCGGTCAGCACGCCGACCTTGGCCAGCATGGTGGCGTGGGCAATTGAGCCCATGATGTCGTGGCGATACAGGCGCTGGTCGAAAGTGACGGAGGCGGTGAAGCGGGCGACGAAGGCGTCGACGGGTTCACTGAAGCGGCCGCCCCAGGACTGATTGGTCTTGTCAGTGCTCATGAATTCGCTCGTATCGGCTTGAAGAAATGGCGTGAAACGCTGGCGCGGATAATAACAGGGTTGCCAATCCTGTCGCTGACACCGGTCGATACGTTTTTTCGCGGATGTGTCAGGCATGTCCGGCGCGGTCTGCAAGGAATTTACAAAAGGATATTTTTTGATTGAGCAATATCGTTCCGACGAACGTCTACAGTGGACATAAGGGTCGGTGCGAATGCGGATCATGCAAAGGTCCGGCCACTGGCTATAAGAAGAGGGGGCGGGTGAGTTGTACAACGGTCACCCACCGCGAGAAACGCAGGAAACACTGGGCTCTGAGCCGTTCGACCCGGACGCTGGCAAATATTGCTGGCCGACGTACGGCACTTTTTGGCGCTCGGGCTAGTCTTAGCGTGGATCGCGGTGACGGAGGTCACTACACCTGTCTACGCTATCCTTGTGCGAGACTCACGCAGGAATCCAGCGCAATATGAATGTCCTGATCGTTGATGACGAACCCCTGGCTCGCGAGCGCCTAAGCCGTATGGTGAGCGAGCTCGAGGGTTACACAGTCCTGGAGCCCAGTGCCACGAATGGCGAGGAGGCGTTAGCGCTGATCGACAGCCACAAGCCGGATATCGTGCTGCTCGATATCCGCATGCCGGGCCTCGATGGCCTGCAGGTTGCTGCCCGACTGTGCGAACGAGAGACGCCGCCGGCCGTGGTGTTTTGCACCAGTCCCGATGAATTTGCCGTGGAAGCCCTGCAGGCCAGCGCCGTGGGCTATGTGGTGAAACCTGTGCGAACCGAACACTTGAATGAAGCCCTGAAGCGGGCTGAACGTCCCAACCGGGCGCAACTCTCGGCCCTGACCCGTCCCGCTGCCGAAAGTGGCAACGGCCCACGCAGCCACATCAGCGCACGGACCCGTAAAGGCATCGAGCTGATTCCGCTGGATCAGGTGGTCTACTTCATCGCCGACCACAAATACGTGACCCTGCGTCACGAAGCCGGCGAGGTGCTGCTCGACGAACCCCTCAAAGCCCTTGAAGACGAATTCGGCGAACGCTTTGTGCGTATCCACCGCAACGCGCTGGTCGCTCGCGACCGCATCGAGCGCTTGCAACGCACGCCACTGGGACATTTCCAGTTGTTCCTCAAAGGCCTCAATGGCGATGCGCTGATTGTCAGCCGTCGGCATGTTGCCGGTGTGCGCAAGATGATGCAGGGGCTGTGACCCGGTCTTCGCCGGGCCTTTCGAGTTCTTTTACCCGGCATGGCAGGCCAGGGAGGCCGCGCCGGTTCTGATTCAGGTCAAAGTGAAATTGACTGAGCTGTTATTATCCGCCGTATCTATTCAGTACGGATTGTTCCATGTCCCCTCGCGAAATCCGCATCGCCACCCGTAAAAGTGCGCTGGCCCTCTGGCAGGCCGAATACGTCAAAGCCCGTCTCGAGGCGGCCCACCCGGGCCTGCTGGTGACGCTGGTGCCCATGGTCAGTCGCGGTGACAAGCTGCTCGACTCGCCACTGTCGAAGATCGGCGGCAAGGGCCTGTTCGTCAAGGAACTGGAAACCGCGCTGCTGGAAAACCAGGCCGATATCGCCGTGCATTCGATGAAAGACGTGCCGATGGACTTCCCGCAAGGCCTGGGTCTGTTCTGCATCTGTGAGCGTGAAGACCCGCGCGATGCTTTCGTCTCCAACACCTACGCCAGTCTTGAAGCGCTGCCTGCCGGTGCCATCGTCGGCACCTCGAGCCTGCGTCGGCAGACGCAATTGCTGGCGCGTCGCCCGGATCTGCAGATCCGGTTCCTGCGCGGCAACGTCAACACCCGTCTGGCCAAGCTCGACGCCGGCGAGTACGACGCGATCATCCTCGCTGCGGCGGGCTTGATCCGCCTGGGTTTCGAAGATCGCATCACTTCGGCGATCAGTGTCGATGACAGCCTGCCGGCCGGTGGCCAGGGCGCGGTCGGCATCGAATGCCGCAGCGCCGACCACGAAATCCACGCCTTGCTCGCGCCTTTGCATCACGCCGATACCGCTTCGCGAGTGAATGCGGAACGCGCCCTCAACAAACATTTGAACGGCGGCTGCCAAGTGCCGATCGCCTGCTACGCCGTGCTTGAAGGCGAGCAGTTGTGGTTGCGCGGTCTGGTCGGTGAGCCGAGCGGCGGCAAGCTTCTCAGTGCCGAAGCCCGGGCGCCGCGTGCCGACGCGGAAACCTTGGGTGTGCAGGTCGCTGAAGACTTGCTCAAGCAAGGCGCTGACGACATTCTCAAAGCTGTCTACGGCGAGGCGGGTCACGAGTGACAGCCTGGCGCCTGCTGCTGACGCGCCCGGCAGACGACTGCGCGGCGCTGGCCGAACAGCTGGCCGGGCACGGGATTTTCAGCAGTTGTCTGCCGCTTTTGGACATTGTTCCGCTGCCGGTCTCTGACACTATTCGCCAAGCGATTTCGCGATTGCCCGCTTGCAGCGCAGTGATCGTGGTCAGCAAACCGGCGGCGCGGATCGCGGTGGACTTGCTCAAGTCTGAAGGTGCGCCGCCATTGAGCATGCCGTGGTTCAGCGTCGGCGCGGCGACCGCAGGCATTCTTCGCGAACACGGTCTCGATGTGAGCTTTCCGGTTGACGGCGATGACAGTGAAGCCTTGTTGCAATTGCCGCGTCTGCGCGAGGCGGTCAGCCAGCCCGGCGCGCAGGTGATGATCCTGCGCGGCGAGGGCGGTCGTGAACTGCTCGCCGAGCGCCTGCGCGCGCTTGGTGCTAGTGTCGAGTATCTGGAGTTGTATCGCCGTGAACTGCCAGCCTATCCGCTGAACGAGCTGCCACGGCGGATCGAAGCGGAACGCTTGAACGGGCTGGTGGTCAGCAGTGGACAGGGTTTCGAGCACCTGCGGCAGATGGCCGGCGATGCCTGGCCGAAGATCGCGCCGTTGCCGTTGTTTGTTCCAAGTCCGAGAGTCGCCGAGCTGGCACGTGCCGCCGGGGCTCAAACAGTTGTGGATTGCCGCGGCGCGAGTGCCGCGGCTTTGCTGACGGCGTTACGGGAATGTCCCGTGCCGTTTTCTAATGCAAAGGATGGATACGTGAGCGAAACAGCCTTGCCAAAAGATGACGTCCAGCCTGCGCTCGATGCCCAGGTTGAAACTCCACCACCGGCCAAAGAGCCGCGCCGAGGCAATGGACTGGCAATTGTCGCCCTGCTGCTCGGCGCCGCCGGTGTCGCCATTGGCGGCTGGGGTGTCTGGCAGGTGCGCCACCTGCAGAACAACACGCAGCAACAGTCGAGTCAGGTGCAGGCGCTGAACGATCAGGCGCAGAGTCTGAAGCTCAACGAACAGCGTCTGACCGAACGACTGGCGCAGTTGCCCGGTGCGGACGAACTCGCCGAGCGCCAGCGTCTGGTCACGCAACTGCAGGGCGATCAGCAGCGCCTCAATCAACGTCTGGAAACCGTCCTCGGCGCCAGCCGCAAGGACTGGCGTCTGGCCGAGGCCGAACACTTGCTGCGTCTGGCCAGCCTGCGCCTTTCAGCGCTGCAGGACATCAGCAGCGCCCAGGCACTGGTGCAGGGCGCCGATGAAATTCTCCGTGAGCAGAACGATCCGGGTTCCTTCGCCGCGCGCGAGCAAGTGGCGAAAACCCTGGTCGCCTTGCGCAGCACCGAACAGCCGGATCGCACCGGGCTGTTCCTGCGTCTCGGCGCGCTGCGCGATCAGGTCATCGACCTCACCGAGCTGGCGCCGGAGTACAAGGATCGCGGCGAGTCCCTGCTGGGGCTGACCGCCGATGGCGATGGCGCCGGTCGCTGGGCGCAGTGGTGGGACAAGGTGTCGCGCTATATCCGCATCGATTTCAACGCTGACAAAAACGTCAAACCGCTGCTGGCCGGGCAAAGCCTGAGCCAGGTGCGCCTGGCCCTGAGCCTGGCGCTGGAGCAGGCGCAGTGGGCGGCGCTCAACGGTCAGGCGGCGGTGTACACCCAGGCGCTGGCCGAGGCACGCGATGTGCTCAAGGGCAATTTCAACCCGGACAATCCGCAAAGCAAAGTCATGCTGGAACAGGTCTCCGAGCTGAGCAAGGAACCGGTCACCGTCAAGACGCCGGATCTGACTGGCACCTTGAGTGCGGTGCAGGGGTATCTGGAGCGGCGTAACGTCAATGCCGAGGAATCGGTGAAACCGTTTGCCAAACCGGCCGCCAATGCTGCGCAGGAGGCGACCCCATGAAGCGCCTCTATGTAATCGTGTTTCTGGTCATCGCCGCGACGGCAGCGCTGGGCCTGGCGATTGCCGAGCATTCCGGTTACGTGCTGGTGGCGTACAAGAGCTTCCGCTACGAATCGAGCCTGTGGGCGACCTTGGCGGTGATAGCGGTGCTGTGGCTGCTGTTCTGGGGCATCAAGGTGCTGGTCGAGCTGGTGATGACCTCCACCGGCGTGGTCAATCCGTGGTCGCGACGCAATCGCAGCCGCCGCGTGCAAGTGGCGATCGAGCACGGGCAGCTGGATCTGGCTGAAGGTCGCTGGGCCAGTGCGCAACGGCATCTGACCCGCGCGGCGGAAGCCGAGCGCCAACCATTGCTTTATTACCTCGGCGCCGCACGTGCGGCGAACGAGCAGGGCCAGTACGAAGAAAGTGATCGTTTGCTCGAACGCGCGCTGGAGCGTCAGCCGCAAGCCGAATTGGCAATTGCCCTCAGTCACGCACAATTGCAAACCGACCGTGGCGACACCGACGGTGCGCTGGTGACCTTGCAGGCAATGCATGAACGGCATCCGCGCAGCGCGCAGACGTTGCGTCAATTGCAACGTCTGCATCAGCAGCGTGGCGAATGGTCGGCGGTGATTCGTTTGCTGCCTGAGTTGCGCAAGGACAAAGTGCTGCCGCCGGCAGAACTGGCCGAGCTCGAACGGCGCGCCTGGGGTGAGAACCTCTCGCTGGCAGCGCATCGTGAAGAAGACGGTACGGTGGGTCTGCAATCGCTCAAGCGGGCGTGGGAACAGCTGACTTCGGCGCAGCGTCAGGAAGCACCTTTGGTACTGGCCTATGCCGAGCAATTGCGCCAGCTGGGCGCTCAGGTCGAGGCCGAAGAGGTCCTGCGAGCAGCGCTCAAGCGCAAATACGACAGCCATCTGGCGCGGCTTTATGGTCTGGTTCGTGGCAGTGATCCTGCGCGTCAGTTGCAGACGGCCGAAGGCTGGCTCAAGGAGCACCCGGCCGATCCGAGCCTGCTGCTGACCCTTGGACGCCTGTGTCTGCAAACCAGCCTTTGGGGCAAGGCCCGTGACTATCTGGAAAGCAGTCTGCGCGTGCAGCGCAATCCGGAGACCTGTGCGGAGTTGGCCCGTCTGCTTGCACAGCTTGGCGATACCGAGCGCAGCAATCAGTTGTTCCAGGAAGGTCTGGGGCTGCTTGATGAACGCCTGCTGGCGGCGCCTCTGCCAGTCCCGGCGAAGGTATGAATGGCGAGGGAGGTTGCTCCCTCGTGAACTTCGATGACCGAAAATTCCCCTTCTTTGCGCTCTACAGACAAAGTCCTACAAAGCGCTTCACCGTTTCCTATCGAGCCTGTCGGGTTTTCCCTACACCTGTGGTGAACTGTCGCCAGGCCCTTGCCTTGAAAGGCTGACACGCTTTCCTCTACCGTAACCGTCTGTCTCTACTGTTACGGAAAAGCCATGTCGTTGGCCTGCTCACGCTCCTTGTTCTTCATGGCTTTCATTGCGGGGGCCTTTGCTCTGGGAGCTTCCTATTACCTCGAATACGCGGTCGGACTGACGCCTTGCAGTCTGTGCCTGGTGCAGCGGTTGTTCCTCACATTGCTGTGCATCGGCTGCGGCGTGGCGGCGGTGCATGGCCCCCGGCGCGTTGGCTTATGGTGGTACTGGCTGTTTGCGCTCGGCGCCAGTCTGGGGGGAACCACCGCTGCGTGGCGGCAGGTGTTGATTCAGAGTGACTCCATGCTGCAACTGGTCAAATGCTCGCCCACCGTGGAGTCACTGTTCAGCGAACTGCCGTGGATCTGCGCCTTGCAACGGATGTTCAACGGCGGCGCTGATTGTGCGGATATTTCCTGGACACTGTTCGATTTGAGCATCCCCGAATGGAGCCTGCTGTTTTTTGTCGGTGTGTCGATCCTTGCGGTTTATCAGTTGCTGCGTCTGATCTGGAGTGCTCTGCAACGACCGGTCAGCGACGAAGCGTCGCACCACATGCTGGTCAGGGATTAAACACTTGTATGAACTTTATCTCCTGCGTACCTTGAAGCCATAGGCGTGCGGGCATAATCTGGCCGGCACGTGTCATTGGATTTATGTTGCTCGATGACGCTCTGCCCGATCGTCCACCAGTCAAATCAGAACAGGGGCGCGGGTGTAGAGCAGCATGACCCACAAGGGAAGAGAGATCGCCATGCTCGAAAGTTGTCAGAATGCTCAGGAACGTTGGGGTGGGGTTCATCTGCTGATCGACCGCTGGTTGCAGGAGCGTGAAGAGCTGATCGTCGCCTACGACAAGCTCGGTGCGCAGCCTGATTCGCTGTCCGAAAGCCGCAAACCCTTGTTGGAGTTCTGCGGTGTACTGGTCGATTACGTATCGGCGGGTCACTTCGAAATCTATGAACAGCTGACCGGCGAAGCCAAGGCGTTCAACGACAAGCGCGGCCTGGAACTCGCCGAGACCATCTACCCGCGCATCGACGTCATTACCGAGAAGCTGCTCGCATTCAATGATCTGTGCGACGAAGGCAAATGCGTTGCGGAGAAATTCAAGGAATTGGGCGGCTTGCTGCATGAGCGCTTTGAACTTGAGGATTGCCTGATCGAAGTGCTGCACACGGCACACAAGGAAGAATATTCGGTTCAGGCCTGATCCACGTCCTTCATGAAAAACGGTGCGCCCGCAAGCGCACCGTTTTTTTATGCCTGATCAGCTCGTCGCACCACGCAACTCCACTTCAAAAACCAGAGGCGTGAACGGCGCAATCAGGTCGCCGGCACCGTCGGCACCATAGGCCTGATCCGATGGAATCACCAGCCGCCATTTCGCCCCCACCGGCATGTTCTGCAAGGCGGTGCGCCAACCGGCAATCACGCTGTCGAGGTTGAACCATTGCGGCTGGGTGTTCTGATCGAACACGGTGCCGTCCGGCAGCTTGCCGACATACAGCACCTGCACTTTGCCGTCCGGGCCGGCCTTGGCGCCAGTGCCCGGAACCAGTTCAGTCAGGAGGATGCCATCGGCCAGTTCCTTCACCCCCGGTTTGGCTTTTTCTGTGCTGAGAAAGCGTTGCTCGTTTTCCATCGCAGCATCGCTCGACTGCCGTGAAGCCTGCTCGGCATTTTGCGATTCATGGTCGGCCAGAATCTGTTCAATGCGCGCTTCACTCAACGCCAGTGGCTTGCCCTGATATGCCTGTTGCAGACCTTCGATCAGCGCCTGGATCTGCAACTGCGGCACCTCTTGGCGCAGTCGTTCGCCGAGGCTGGCACCGAGGCTGTAAGCCAGATCATGAGCATCGTTCGCCGTGGTTTTTTCATCGGCATACGCCGTCGAAAAAAACACGCAGAGGGACAAAATAAAGTAGCGCGACATGGGCACTCTCCGACCTGAGATGCGGGGGATTATGCCAGTGCAAACGTCTGCATCGGTGAACTGCTTTTTCCTCGGCGCAGAACATTTCGGCTGCGGTGCAACGCAACGGTGCAGATACTGTCAACATGCCCTAGCGGCGGTATCAGCAGAGGTCTAGTATGAGCCGCACTCACGTCAGCCAGGAGGTAAACCATGTCGGCCACCAAGAAGCCTGTAAATACTCCGTTGCACTTACTCCAACAATTGTCGGGCAGCCTGCTCGAGCATTTGGAAAACGCTTGCTCGCAAGCCTTGGCTGATGCTGAAAAACTGCTCGCCAAGCTGGAAAAACAGCGTGGCAAGGCGCAGGAAAAACTGCACAAATCGCGCACCAAGTTGCAGGACGCCGCCACTGCCGGCAAAGCCAAGGCTCAGAACAAAGCCAAGTCTTCCGTGAAAGAGCTCGAAGACTTGCTGGACGCTTTGAAAGATCGTCAGTCCGAAACCCGCAGCTACATTCTGCAGCTCAAGCGCGATGCCCAGGAAAGCCTGAAACTGGCCCAGGGTGTTGGCCGCGTTCAGGAAGCAGTGGGCAAAGTTCTGTCGTCGCGTTCGGCCAAACCGGCAGCAGCACCAGTGAAGAAAGTCGCTGCTAAACCTGCTGTAAGCAAAGCCCCGGCGAAGACCGCTGCGGCGAAACCTGCTGTTGCGAAAACCGCCACCAAACCTGCGGCCAAGGCGCCAGTGAAAGCGGCTGCCAAACCAGCGGCGAAAACTGCAGCGAAGAAGCCGGCGGCGAGCGCGGCAAAACCGGCGGCTAAAACCACCGCAGCCAAACCTGCTGCAGCCAAGCCAGCAGTGAAAGCCACCCCTGCCAAAGCCGCTGCAAAACCGGCCGCGAGCAAAGCTGCACCGGCGAAAACCGCAGCCGCCAAACCTGCTGCCAAAGCAGCAGCGAAACCAGCAGCAAAACCTGCTGCCAAGACTGCCGCTGCGAAGCCTGCTGCCAGGACTGCGGCCAAGCCGGCCGCCGCCAAACCTGCTGCGAAAGTGGCGGTAAAGCCGGCTGGCAAACCAGCCGCAACATCGGCAGCAAAACCTGCGGCAAAAACCACTGCTAAGCCGGCCGCCGTCAAGCCTGGTGCCAAACCCGCTGCTGCCAAGCCTGCCGCTGCTGCAAAACCGGCCGCCAAGCCAGCCGCAAAACCAGCGGTGAAAAAGCCTGCAGCTGCCAAACCAGCCGCGACCAAACCGGCCACCGCTCCAGCGGCCAAGCCTGCCACTGCCGCTACCCCGGCTGCTCCAGCTGCGTCGGCACCGTCGTCCGCCGCCCACTCGACCCCTTCGACTGCGCCAGCACCAGCCGCTTCGTCGAACGTCAGCAGCACCCCGACCAGCGCTTCCTAAGTGCCGGTTGCCGCGACGCGCAGCACTTGCAGCGCGTCGCGGTTCAGGCTGGCGGCATTGCCGGCCAGGTCTTCAAGCCAGGTCACCGAACCTGCATCGTTGCGCGTCCACTCTTGCGCCACACCTTCAAGGCGTGACAGCAAGGTGCGCTCAGCTTCAAGCTCCAGTGATTTGATCTGCTCGCGCATGCCGGTCACCACCGCATCGTCGACGGCCCGCGCTTTCCATTGCATGCGCAGGGTTCGCAGTGGCTGCACCACTTCGATATCCCACGGCGCGGTCAAGGCCTTGAGTAAGCGTACGCGCGGCTGATCGCAGGCCACCGCGCGCTGCTCCAGCCACAAACCGCACAGCAGCAGGCAGACATTGGCGCCCGCCGTTTGCAATTGCAGGCAGGCATCTTCCACACCCGGGCGGGCGTAGACATCAAGGGCAAAGCTCCACAGGTCAGAGGACATCGTGCTACTCGCGCCAGTTGTGAGCGAAGCTGGTAGACTCCGCCGCCATTATGATCCGACTTCAGAACCTGACTTTACAGCGTGGCCCGCAACGTCTGCTAGAAGACGCCGAGCTGACCCTGCACGCCGGCCACAAAGCCGGCCTAATCGGCGCCAACGGTGCCGGCAAATCCAGCCTGTTCGCCTTGCTGCGCGGCGAGTTGCACCCGGATTCGGGCGACTGCCTGCTGCCGGCCGACTGGCGCATTGCGCACATGCGTCAGGAGGTCGACACCCTCGAGCGCCTGGCGGTCGATTATGTGCTCGATGGCGACCTGCGTCTGCGCGAGGTGCAACGCGAGCTTGCCGCCGCCGAGCAGGCCCACGACGGCACCGCGCTGGCGCGTCTGCATGCCGAACTCGACAGCGCCGACGGTTACACCGCCGATGCGCGGGCGCGCAAGCTGCTCGCCGGTCTTGGGTTCACCAATGAGCAGATGGATCGTCAGGTAGGCGATTTCTCCGGTGGCTGGCGGATGCGTCTGAATCTGGCGCAGGCACTGATGTGCCCGTCGGATCTGCTGCTGCTCGACGAACCGACCAACCACTTGGACCTCGATGCGATCATCTGGCTCGAAGAGTGGCTGAAGAGTTATCCGGGCACCTTGCTGCTGATTTCCCACGACCGGGATTTCCTCGACGAAGTGGTCGATCACGTTGCCCATGTCGATCAGCGCAAACTGACCCTCTACCGTGGCGGCTACACCGCGTTCGAGCGCGCCCGTGCCGAGCGTCTGGCCCAGCAGCAACAGGCCTACGAGAAGCAGCAGGCGCAGCGTGCGCACATGGAAAGCTACATCGCTCGCTTCAAGGCCCAGGCGACCAAGGCCCGTCAGGCGCAGAGCCGGATCAAGGCGCTGGAGCGCATGGAAGAATTGTCGGCGGCCCACGTCGATTCGCCGTTCGACTTCGTCTTCCGCGAGTCGACCAAGATCTCCAGTCCGCTGATCGACCTGTCCGATGCACGCCTGGGTTATGGCGACAAGACCATCCTCGAGAAGGTCAAGCTGCAACTGACCCCGGGTGCGCGGATCGGTCTGCTTGGGCCGAACGGTGCGGGTAAATCGACGCTGATCAAGAACCTCGCCGGCGAGCTCGAACCGCTGGCCGGGCGCCTGACCCGTGGCGAAAACACCGTGGTCGGCTACTTCGCCCAGCATCAGCTCGATTCGCTGGACTCCAAGGCCAGCCCGTTGCTGCACTTGCAGCGCCTCGCGCCGGGTGAGCGCGAGCAGACCTTGCGCGACTTCCTTGGCGGCTTCGACTTCCGGGGGGCGCGCATCGATGAGCCGGTGCTGAATTTCTCCGGTGGCGAGAAGGCGCGTCTGGCCCTCGCGTTGATCGCCTGGGAACGGCCGAACCTGCTGCTGCTCGACGAACCGACCAACCACCTCGATCTGGAAATGCGTCTGGCGCTGACCATGGCCCTGCAGGAATTCAGCGGTGCGGTGCTGGTGGTCTCTCACGATCGGCACTTGCTCAAGAGCACCACCGACAACTTCTATCTGGTCGCTGACGGCAAGGTCGAAGAGTTCGACGGCGATCTCGAAGACTACGCGCGCTGGCTGGTGGAATACCGTCAGCGCAATGCGCCGGTCAGCAACACGCCTGTCAACCCGGACAAGACCGACAAGAAAGCGCAGCGCCAGGCGGCGGCAGCGTTGCGTCAGCAACTGGCGCCGCACAAGCGCGAGGCCGACAAGCTTGAAGCCGAGCTGGGCAAGCTCCACGAGAAACTGGCCAAGGTCGATGCCAGCCTCGGTGACAGCGATATCTACGAGCCGGCGCGCAAGAATGAATTGCGTGATCTGCTCGCCGAACAGGCGAAATTGAAGGTTCGTGAAGCCGAGCTGGAAGAAGCCTGGATGGAAGCGCTGGAAACCCTGGAAAGCATGCAGGCGGAGCTGGAGGCGTTGTCCTGATGGAAGCCTTCAAGCTGCCTTTCTCGGCGGTGTGGGTCGAACCGTTGTGGTTCACCGCGCAGATTCTGCTGATTCTGCTGGCCGGTTACCTGACCCAGCGTTTCGTCGCCAAAGGCCTCACTCGCCTGGGTGAGCGCTATCCGTTTCCGCCGCAGTTGCTGATGCCGCTACGCGGCGTGTTGCGCTGGCTGATCATGGGCAGCGCGCTGCTCTTCGTGCTCGAGCGCCTCGGCGTTTCGGCCACGGTGCTGTGGACGGCGCTGTCGGGATTTGTCGCGGTGGCGGCGGTGGCGTTCTTCGCCATGTGGAGCGTGCTGTCGAACCTGCTCTGCGCGATTCTGATCTTCACCGTCGGGCCGTTCCGCCTCGGCGACGTAGTCGAGCTGGTGGATACCACCGACAAGCCTGGCGTCAAAGGCCGGGTGATCGCGATCAATCTGCTCTACACCACGCTGGTCGAGGCCGAAGAGTTGGGCACCGGCAGCGCCATGGTGCAGGTGCCGAACAGCCTGTTCTTCCAGCGTTCGGTGCGGCGTTGGCGCGGGACAGATGTGTTTCCGTCGAGTGGCTTTGAGAAGTAGCTTTTCCAGCAAGATCAAAAGATCGCAGCCTTCGGCAGCTCCTACATTTGGAATACGATCCCTGTAGGAGCTGCCGAAGGCTGCGATCTTTTGCTTTTAGCCCCAAACAGCATTAGTTTTGACGACTTGTTACAGCATCAGCCGAGGTGTGCGATGGAGCTTCAAACATGGCTGGCATTTTTTGCCGCCTGCTGGGTGATCAGCCTGTCCCCGGGCGCGGGCGCCATCGCGTCGATGTCCAGCGGTCTGCAATACGGGTTCTGGCGCGGCTACTGGAACGCACTGGGCCTGCAGATCGGTCTGGCGGTGCAGATCGCGATTGTCGGCGCGGGTGTTGGCGCTGTGCTCACCGCTTCGGCCACAGCATTCCATGCGATCAAATGGTTCGGTGTCGCCTATCTGGTTTACCTGGCGATCAAGCAATGGCGGGCGCTGCCCATGGACATGAGCGATGACGCCGCAGTGCGGCCGATCGGCAAGCCGCTGGCTTTGGTGTTTCGCGGCTTTCTGGTGAACATCAGCAACCCCAAGGCGTTGGTGTTCATGCTCGCGGTGTTGCCGCAGTTCATCAATCCCCATGCGCCGCTGCTGATTCAGTATGTGGTGATCGGCGTGACCATGGTTTTCGTCGATCTGATTGTCATGGCCGGCTACACCGGACTGGCGTCGAAGGTGCTGCGCCTGTTGCGCACGCCCAAGCAGCAGAAACGCATGAACCGCACCTTTGCCGGGTTATTCATTGGCGCGGCGGCGTTCATGGCGACGTTGCGCAAAGCGGCGGCGTAAACCGCTCGGACAGAAAAAAGGCGACCTCAAGAGGTCGCCTTTTTCATTTCTACCGAGACATCGGGGCAAGCGAGCTTTTGTGGCGAGGGGATTTATCCCCGTTGGACTGCGCAGCAGTCCCAATCGTCTTGAATCAATAGCGAGGGCCGCTTCGCGACCCAACGGGGATAAATCCCCTCGCCACAGAGCCCTTCGCCACAAAAGTCCTCAGATCGGCTCAGCGTAAAATCACCGGCGCCGTATCACGCGGCAGATTATTGCGCTGCGGCGCTTCACGCGGCTGCTCATAACCGTCACCGCCACCGAGTTGCATGCTCAGTTGCCCGGCCACGTCTTCGCCCAAGGCCTTCGACACCTCACGCACCACCCGCGGACGGTTCAGCGAGATCTTGATGTCGCGATGGTTCACCAGTTTGGTGTCCTGCGCTTCGCCCATCGCCGTGAAGGCCGAGGTGATCTCGTAGGTCTTGGTATTGATCAGGCTGAAATCCGCCACCAGCGTCAGGCCCAGCACTGCCGAGTAGCTGTCGGTGTGCGCCAGCTCGTTGATGTCCTGGGTGAAATCGATGTCGGACACGGTGCCGAACAGCACGTAGTCGGCGCCTTTGAAGTTGCCGGCCTTGATGCGCTTGATCACGTCATACACGTCGCCTTTGGATGAGGCGGTATACGGCGTGCCCTGCACCAGCTGGAACATGCCGGTACGCAGGATTTCACCCTTGATGTCGCCGGTGAATTTGCGCAACTCGCCCTGTTCGATATAGCTGGTGGTCGCTTCGATCTCGTTGTAGCTCGAAGAACCGCTGGCGCTGTAGTAACTCTCACGATGATTACTCTGCGCCGAAACGATGTGGATGTATTGCTCCACGCGCTCCTGATACGCCAGATCCGTCACCGCCACTTTCGGGGCCGCCTGCGCGCTGAACGCGCAAGCCAGGGCCATCATGCCAATCCATGTGCGCATCGATTAACGCTCCGTGGTTTTGCGGATCTCTTTTTCGTCCATCCACTCGGCCAGACCGCTTTCGACGTCGATCAACTGCAGGCTGAATTTGTAGAAGACGTCCTTGTAGTCGCTGCTGCGCTTGACGATCGAGCTGATCGAGCCTTCGATGCGGTACTTGGCGGCAACCATGTTGCCGGTCTTGGCCACGGTGCTTTTCTTGTACAGGCCGCTCTGGTTTTGCAGCTTGAGCTGGTCGACCTGGCTCTGCATTGCATTGTTGTCGCTGGCGAAGCGCGCAACACCGGTTTTCATCAGTTGGGTCTTGATGCTGGTGGTGATTTCGCGGGTGTCGATGTACTCGCTGGTCTTGTTCTTCACATCGTAGACCTGAACCACCGGACGGCCCTGCAGAATGCCGGACTGGGCCAGCGAGCGGGTCATCGACTCGGCGATCATTTGCAGGTCGGTCGAACCGAATTCGTTGGTCACGGTTTCAACCGCTTTGGTGTCGCCGTAGCTGATGTTCTTGCTGCCCAGGGTCGGCGAGGTGTTGGCGCAACCGGAGGCGAGCAGGGCGATGACGGCGATGCAGGAAAAGCGTGCAAACATGAGAAAGCTCTCTCAATCAGAAATAGGGTGGCGGGCTTAAGGCGTCTTGATTTCCAGACGGAAATCCACGGCTTTCGGGGTCGGGGCGATGGCCTGAATGAAGCTGGTCTGGGCGCCGTACATCATCTGGCTTTTCCACACTTCTTCTTCGGCAACCGGGAAACCTTCGGCGCCGAGCCAGGCGAAGCGGTAGTAGAAAATCTTGTTGCTGTTAAGGGTGTTGCTCAACTGCACGTTGACGGTCATGAAGCCGTTTTCACGAGCCACGCGCATGGCGCCGACGACGATGTGTTTCTGCGGGCCCATGGCCACGACTTTGCTCGCGGCGCTGCCCGGCTCAGGTGGTGGCGGGGTGGCGCAGCCTGCCAGCAAGGCGAGGGCGGCGACGGCGATGATCTTCAAGCGCATTGCAAAGACTCCGTTCTTAAGGTTGTTTGAGGCTGGCGACGTTGGTCGCGGCAGCGCTCGGCATTACGTGAGCAGCGATGCCGCCAGCGAATACCTGGTTGCCCACGGCACGCAGGCTGATCACTTGGTAACGCTGGTCGACGGTGACCTTGACCACCGAGCCGCCGACGGCGCTCGGCAGGGTAACCTGATGCTCACCTTTTTTCAGGCGCAGACGCACCACTTGGGTGTTGTCCGGCAGGGTGCGCCATGTACGGGTATCGGCACCTTCGAGCACTGCTGAAGAAATACCCACAGCGAGACCGGCCAGCGGATTGGTTTCGTTGATCTGCTTCTGCGCCACGCCTTTGGTGATCGCGCGCACGGTGGTGCGCACGATGATCCCCGGCATGTCATCACGCAGAGCGCGGCGGGACATGGCGGTGGTGCTGTTCAGTGCGGTCAGGTCGACCTGCTTGCCGTCGACGCCGATCTGCGCAAAAGGCGCGGTGGAGGTGTCCGGTTTGATGATCGGGAACGACAACGGGGTGATCACCACGTTGTTGGAAATCGGCAGCGGCAGCGGTACGCGAATCGAGTCACGGGCCGGGGCCAGACCGCTCTGCACGACGATGAGAATGTCGCTGTCATCGGATTTGGAAGGCTTGTCGAGGTTGACCAGCGCCTGCTCGAGCAGCGGCGTGTTCGGGCGCAATTCGGCAGCCTTGCGATAACCCGGCGCGGCCAGATCCTTCTCGCCCAGGGCTTCGTAAACGAAACCGGCCAGGTAATGGCTGAACGCACTCTGGTAGCTGTTTTTCAGGCCGACCACTTCCGGCGCGTCGAGGCTGGCCACCGGATAACCCTGCAGATCCTTGTACTGGGTCTTGATGCCTTCTTTCTCGGCCTGTTCTTCGCTCTTGAGGTATTCCTTGTCGCGCAGGTCAGCGATCACTGCTTCGCGTTCGTGAGTCTTTTTGATCGCCGTGCGGGCACCATCGAAATCGTTGACCGCCAACAGGTTCAGAGCCATCTGCGTGGTCAGCATGACTTTTTCGTAGTCATAGCCTTCGTAGCGACGCACCTTGTCGTTGACGATGAAGCTGCCGAACTGCGCCAGGTACTTGGCCGAGTCGAGCTTGACCGCGTCTTCCCATTGACCGACCACCTGATCGGCGCTGCCCCACGCGTTCTGGCTGCCTGACAGGTCGCCCTTGGCGCGCAGCAGTTCGCCTTTCTCGAAGTAATAGAGCAGGTCTTTGTCGGTGCCGGTGTTGTTCTTTTCCAGCAGGGTCAGCGCGGCGTCGACGTTGCCGGATGCCAGTTGCTGATTGGTCTGGGCCAGTTCGGAATCGTAGTTGCGAAACGCTGCGCAGCCGGACAACAGCGTGACGGCGCTGAGCGCGAGCAGCATGGGAGCGCGGAATGCCATGGGTACTTCTTCCCTGAGTAACAAAACTTGCAGCCGCGTGTGCTGGTCGGGCTGGTGTGACCTATCGACGGTGGCGCTGGCCTCCTGCCAATTCCTCATGCGTGAGGAGCTTTTGATGCCGGCTCGCTGGGCGAGGGCGCGGCATTATAAACGTGGGGTGATGGCTATGTAATAGCTTTTTGGGTGCATTTTCAGATGCGGTGCCATCACTTCTCCGCAGAAGCGGGTGTATCCGACGCGGGTTTTTTATTCGGTACAAAGGCTGATCCGACGGTATAGACCTGATCCCGGAATACCCGCAGGTGCAGAATCTGGCGGTCCTGGTCGACGCGCATTTCAAAAGGGTGGTCGATGGACGCAGGCGCAAAACGGAAGGTATGCAGGCCTTTTTTCAAGCGCAGGCGGGCGACCAGCGTCTTGTCCGGCAACGCTCGCCATGTGCGGGTGTCGGCTTCTTCGAACGGATCATCCTGAGTGACGACCAACGAGGCTTTCGCCGGGTTGCGCTCGTTTTCCTGCGCTTGACCGATGGCGGCCATGTTGGCGCGGAACATCGCCCGCGAGATGATTTGCGGCATGTCGTCGCGCAGTGTGCGCATGGACATGTCAGTCACGCTGTTGATCACTACCAACGGCTGTTTGCGACCGTCTACGGTGATATGGCTGAAGTTGGGCGTAACTGCGTCCGGCACCATCACCGGGAATGAAATGGGCGCGATGATGACCAGTGTTTCGTTCAGACGAACCGGGATCGGCACTTGCACTGAGCTGCGAGCCGGAGCCAGGCCACTCTGGATAATCAGCAACACATCGCTTTCATCGGCTTTCGCTGGCGGTTTGTCGAGATTGCGCAGGGCCTTTTGCAGCAAGGGCATATCCGGCCGCAGTTCGATCGCCTGACGATAACCGGCCGCCGCGAGGGCGCGTTCGCCGAGGGCTTCATAGGTGAATCCGGCCAGATAGTGGCTGAACGCACTCTGATAGCCGTTTTTCAGCTCAACGACCTGCGGCGCATCAAGCAAGGCGACCGGGTAGCCTTCCAGTTCCTTGTAATGGAGAACTTTGCCTTGAGCTTTTGCCTGTTCCTCGGCCGCTTCGTATTGCTTTTCACGCTGGCGGGCGATCAATGCTTCGCGTTCGTGGGTTTTCCTGATGTCTGCGCGGGCGCCGGCAAAGTCATTGACGGATAGCTGGTTCAAGGCCATTTGCGTAGTCAACATGACCTTTTCGTAATCGTAGCCTTCATAGCGCCGCAGCTTGTCGTTGACCAGCATCGTGCCCATTTCATCACCGAAACGGGCCAGTAATTTCATCGCGCCGGACGGGTTGGCTTCCTCGCGCTGGAAGATCATGCGGTCGGCATTGCGCCAGGCGTCCTGGCTGTCGGGCAGGGCACTGCCAGCGCTGAGGATCGCGCCTTTTTCCAGGTAATACAGCAGATCCTTGTCTTCCCACGGGTTGTTCATTTCCACCAGTGCCAGAGCCCCGGTCAGATTGCCCCGGGTCATTTGCTCGGTGGTCTGCTGCATTTCAAGATCGTAGTTGCGATAGGCGGCACAACCGCTCAACTGAACAGCGACGCAAAGCAGCAAAATGAACGGAAGACTCCGCATTGAGGTTGATTCCTTGCGCGCAAATGCTCTGGGGCGGGCAGTATAAAGTGGATGGTGGCAAATGGCTGCGATCTTGATCGAGCGTCAATCGGCAGCGGGCAGTGCGGCAATACTCGGCGACAAACGCTGCTGCCGTCTGCCGGGTATTTCCTGCCAATCAAAGCGAAACGCCGACAAAGCTTGAGAGAAATGTCTTCGAAGTGAACAATATGTAACTTCGCATTTCCATTTGAGATTCGTTCATGACTGCCTCGTCCCGATTGCTGGCCTGGCTGCTGTTCCCGTTATTGTCCCTGAGCAGCCTGCCGCTGCTGGCCGATACCGTGGAAGGCGCGCCGCAAGCGTTGCACCTGCTCGATTACATCAGTGCCGATTACCCGCCGACGGTCGCGGCAGGCAAAGTCATCGACGATGGCGAATACCGCGAGCAGCTGGAATTCACCCAGGTTCTGCAAGGCTTGATCACTGCATTGCCAGCCAAACCGGAAAAAGCCGCGCTGGAACAGGGCGTCGAATCTTTGCACGCCGCCATCACTGCGAAGCAGGACGGTGCTGATGTCGCCCGTCAGGCCCGACAGCTGGGGGCGAAACTGGCGGTGGCTTATGAAGTCAGCCAGGCACCGATCATCACTCCGGACCCGACACGCGGTGCGCCGCTGTATGCGCAAAATTGCTCGGTGTGCCACGGCGACACTGGTGCTGGCGACGGCCCGGCCGGTGTCGGTCTGACCCCTGCGCCAGCCAACCTGCGCGACGCTGCGCGGATGGATCACCTGAGTCTGTACGCGATCTACAGCACCCTCGGCCAGGGCGTCGAAGGCACCGACATGCCGGCGTTTGCCGATCAGCTCGATGATCGCCAGCGCTGGGATCTGGCCACCTACATCGCCGGCTTCAGCGCCGATGCGACGGCCGCCAAGTCCGACAAGGTCTACAACATCGCTGACCTGGCCCGGCAGACCCCGGCCGAAGTGCAGGCGGCGGAGGGCGCAGAGGTCGCGGCGACGTTCCGTGCCCAGCGCGCGCAACCACCGCAGGTCAAGCGCGGGCCGGCGCAGTTGCTCGATTACACCGCCGCCACGCTGGACAAAAGCCTCGCGGCCTACCGTGCCGGTGAGCACGATCAGGCCTATGACCTGTCGGTGGCGGCGTATCTGGAAGGCTTCGAACTGGTCGAAAGCTCGCTGGATAACGTCGATGCCAACGTGCGCAAGGACACCGAAAAATCGCTGATGGCGTATCGGCAGTCATTGCAGGATGGTCTGCCGGTCGAGCAGGCCGAGCAGCGTCTGGACGCGGCCAAAGCCAAACTCAAGGAATCCGCCGGCCTGCTGGGCAGCGATGGTCTGAGCTGGTCGCTGAGCTTCATCTCCGGCCTGCTGATTCTGCTGCGCGAAGGCCTGGAAGCGATTCTGGTGCTGGCGGCGATCCTCGCCTTCCTGCGCAATACCGGTCAGCAATCGGCAGTACGCAGTGTCAACGTTGGCTGGGGTCTGGCACTGCTGGCAGGTCTGGGTACCTGGGCACTGGCGGCGTACGTCATCGACGTCAGCGGTTCGCAGCGTGAGTTGCTGGAAGGCGCCACCGCGCTGTTTGCCAGCGTCATGGTGTTGTGGCTCGGCGTGTGGATGCATGACCGCCGTCATGCGGCGGCCTGGCAGGATTACATCAAAAGCAGTCTGGTCGGCGGCGGTGGACGTTTCGGCTTTGCGATCCTGGCGTTCTTCTCGGTCTATCGCGAGTTGTTTGAAGTGATCCTGTTCTACGAAACCCTGTGGCTGCAGGCCGGTCCTGCCGGGCACAACGCCGTGCTGGCTGGCGGTGCCACGGCGCTGGTGCTGCTGGTCGGCCTGGCGTGGGTGATTCTGCGCGGCTCGGCGAAACTGCCGCTGACCTTGTTCTTCAGCATCAACGCCGCGCTGTTGTGCGCGTTGTCGGTGGTATTTGCCGGGCATGGCGTCAAGGCCTTGCAGGAAGCCGGGATCTTCGGCACACGGCCGGTCGCGTTCTTTGAATTCGACTGGCTGGGGATCCATGCCGATGCCTATTCGCTGACCGCGCAGGTGGTGGCGATTGTGGCGATTGCTGTGCTGTATGGGCGCAGTTGGGTGGCGGAGAAGCGTCGGGTTTCGGCTGCATAAAGGCATTCGCTGCGCTCATATTCGCGAGCAGGCTCGCTCCCACAGGTTCGGTATGTATCCTGTGGGAGCGAGCCTGCTCGCGAATTTTTTGGAGGCAAGAACATGCGTGTATGGATTGATGCCGACGCCTGTCCACGGGCGGCGAAGGATCTTGTAGTGAAATTCGCCCTCAAGCGCCAGTTCGAAGTGGTGCTGGTAGCCGGGCAGCCGCAGACCAAGCCGGGGCTGGCCATCGTCAAACTGATCGTGGTGCCGAGCGGGCCGGATGCTGCGGATGATTATCTGGTCGAGCACGCCGTGCCGGGCGAGCTGGTGATCTGCAGCGATATTCCGCTGGCCGATCGGCTGGTCAAGAAGGGCGTGGCGGCACTGGATCCGCGCGGCAAGGAGTTCGATGCGCAGAACATGGGCGAGCGGCTGGCGGTGCGGAATCTGTTCACCGATCTCAGGGAGCAGGGCCAGATGAGCGGCGGCCCGGCGCCGTTTGGCGAGCGCGAGAAGCAGGCGTTTGCCAATGCGCTGGATCGGATTCTCACCCGGCTCACCCGCAAGCCCTGAAAAGATCGCAGCCTGCGGCAGCTCCTACAGGGGCGGTGTATGCCGCAATATCACGGCGCGACACGAAACCTGTAGGAGCTGCCGAAGGCTGCGATCTTTTGATTTCAAGCGTCGTTTTCGTGGGTCAGTTCGAGCACGCGGTCGACCAGTTTGTTGATCCCCGAAGCCGCTTCACTGATGGTCTGCGCCAGCATGTAAGCCGGGGTGGTGACCAGTTTGCGCGCCTTGTCTTCGACGATTTCCGTCACGGCGCACTCTTCGTGGGTGGCGCCCATTTTGTTCATGGCCGCAGCGGTGTCGGCGTCGTTGCCGATGGTGCAAGTCACCCCCGGGCCATAGATTTTCGCCGCCAGCGCCGGTGAGATGCAGATCAGCCCGACCGGTTTGCCCGCTTCGGCAAATGCTTCGGCCAGGGCCAGCACTTCAGGTTGTACGGTGCAGCCGGCGCCTTCGATGGCGAAGTTCGACAGGTTCTTTGCCGCGCCGAAACCGCCGGGCACGATCAGTGCGTCGAAATCCTCGACATCGGCGTCGCGGATATCCTTGACGTTGCCCCGGGCAATCCGCGCCGATTCCACCAGTACGTTGCGCGATTCCGGCATTTCTTCGCCGGTCAGGTGGTTGATCACATGCAATTGCGCGATGTTTGGCGCGAAGCACTGCACCTGTGCTCCGCGCTGGTCGAGGCGCAGCAGGGTGATGACACTTTCCTGGATTTCGGCGCCGTCGTACACGCCACTGCCGGACAGGATCACTGCAACTTTTTTGCTCATGGGCTTCTCTCCAGATTCATGGCGCTCAATGTCCCTTAAATCGTCGCGCGTGGCCATAGGGGCATGGCTGACGCGCGCGGGAACAGAGCGCTCTCTCAATGGATCGCAACGGCGGCGGGGTGTTCATTATTTGCCGGGAATGCGCGTGGCAGCCGCCAGCGAATGGCTTATTCGGCTGGCGTTTTCGGTCCGGCAGGAGGGGTCGCTTCGGCCTGACGCAACTGCTCGGCCTCGGCTGCCTTGGCGAGCTGCTCGTCCTGATAGATTTTCTTTGCCAGTTGCGCATTCTTGAAGCGGCGCCGCAGCCACAGGCCCAGCCCGAGGATCAGCAAGGCGCCGAGCACCCACAGCTCGTACTTCTTGATGCTGCCGAGCATGCCTTCCAGCACTGCGCCGAAGTGGTAAGCCGCCGCAGCCAGTGCGGTGGCCCAGATCGCCGCGCCGATACCGTTGAGCAGCAGGTAACGTCCCGGTGGATAACCGGACAGGCCGATCGCCACCGGCATCACGGTGCGCAGGCCATAAACGAAGCGGAAGCTCAGGACCCAGATGTCCGGATGTTTGCGGATGTGCTCCAGCGCGCGGTCGCCCATCATCTGCCAGCGCGGCTTGCGCGCAAGCAATTTGCGCCCGTGCTTGCGCCCCAGGAAGTACCACAGCTGATCGCCGGCATAGCTGCCGAAGAACGCCACAACCACCACCAGGTTGATGTCCATGTATCCACGGAACGCAAGGAAGCCTGCGAGCACCAGAATGGTTTCGCCTTCGAAGAACGTGCCGAGGAACAAGGCAAAGTAGCCAAAGTCGTGCAGAAATTGTTGGAGCATTGTCTGGGTGCTGGCGAAATGAACGCGCAGCCTAACCCTTCGGGCACATTCATGAAAGTGTCCAAATGTGTCTCGACGTGAACATTTCCTACATCGACAATGGATTGCGGCTACCTGTCACAGAGCACACATAACTGTCATCTGTTAGTCATAATGGCCGTCTATAACTGTCACGCTCGCCCGTTTGCCCGGGCTCAGGAGTCTGCCGTGAGCTTTACCCCCGCCAATCGTCTGTTCCCAGCCACTCGTCTGCGTCGCAATCGTCGTGATGATTTTTCGCGGCGGCTGGTGCGTGAAAACGTATTGACGGTCGATGACCTGATCCTGCCGGTGTTCGTGCTCGACGGTGAAAACCGCCGCGAAGCCGTGGCCTCGATGCCGGGCGTCGAGCGACTGACCATTGATCTGCTGCTTGAAGAAGCGGCGAAATGGGTCGAGCTGGGCATTCCGGCGCTGGCGCTGTTCCCGGTCACGCCGCCTGAACTGAAATCCCTCGATGCTGTCGAAGCGTGGAATCCCGAAGGCATCGCCCAGCGCGCCACTCGCGCCCTGCGTGAGCGGTTCCCGGAGCTGGGCGTGATCACTGACGTGGCGCTGGACCCGTTCACCACCCACGGTCAGGACGGCATTCTCGACGAAGACGGCTACGTGCAGAACGACATCACCGTCGATGCGCTGGTGCGTCAGGCGTTGTCCCACGCCGAAGCCGGCGCGCAGGTGGTGGCGCCATCGGACATGATGGACGGCCGCATCCAGGCGATACGTGAGGCGCTGGAAATTGCCGGCCACGTCAACGTGCGCATCATGGCCTACTCGGCCAAGTACGCCAGCGCCTACTACGGCCCGTTCCGCGATGCCGTGGGTTCGGCGTCGAACCTCGGCAAGGCCAACAAGGCCTCTTATCAGATGGACCCGGCCAACAGCGACGAAGCGCTGCACGAAGTCGGTGCCGACTTGTCCGAAGGCGCGGACATGGTCATGGTCAAGCCGGGCATGCCCTACCTGGACATTCTTTTTCGCGTCAAAGATGCCTTCAAGGTGCCGACCTTCGTCTATCAGGTCAGTGGCGAATACGCCATGCACATGGCCGCTATCCAGAATGGCTGGTTGAGCGAAGCGGTGATCCTCGAGTCACTGACCGCCTTTAAACGTGCCGGTGCAGATGGCATCCTGACTTACTTTGCCGTTCGTGCCGCTCAATTGTTACGAGAGCAGAAATAGCCCTCCCAGGAACATTCCATGAATACCGAAGGACTCACTGAAGTTGCCGTAAAAGAAGCTCAGCCGGTGGTCGAGCAAATCACCGAAACCCCGCCGGAACTGGAGCCTGCGCCACCCGCGCCGGTTGCCGAAACCGCTGTGGCGGTACCGGCGATCGCCATTCCCGGCCTGGATGACAGCAGCCTGTACATCCACCGCGAGCTTTCGCAATTGCAGTTCAACATCCGCGTGCTGGAACAGGCGCTGGACGAGTCCTACCCGTTGCTGGAGCGTCTGAAGTTCCTGCTGATCTTCTCCAGCAACCTCGACGAATTCTTCGAGATCCGCGTCGCCGGGCTGAAAAAGCAGATCACTTTTGCCCGCGAACAGGCCGGCGCTGACGGTTTGCAGCCGCATCAGGCGCTGGCGCGGATCAGCGAACTGGTCCACGGTCACGTTGACCGCCAGTACGCGATCCTCAACGACATCCTCCTGCCCGAGCTGGAAAAGCATCAGGTGCGCTTCATCCGTCGGCGCAACTGGACAACCAAGCTCAAGACTTGGGTACGCCGCTATTTCCGCGACGAGATCGCGCCGATCATCACCCCGATCGGCCTCGACCCGACGCACCCGTTCCCGCTGCTGGTGAACAAGAGTCTGAACTTCATCGTCGAGCTCGAAGGCATCGACGCCTTCGGTCGCGACTCCGGTCTGGCGATCATTCCGGCGCCACGTCTGCTGCCGCGGATCATCAAGGTCCCGGAAGAAGTCGGCGGCGCTGGCGACAACTATGTATTCCTGTCGTCGATGATCCACGCCCACGCCGATGACCTGTTCCAGGGCATGAAGGTCAAAGGCTGCTACCAGTTCCGTCTGACCCGAAACGCCGACCTGGCGCTCGATTCCGAAGACGTCGAAGACCTGGCCCGCGCCCTGCGTGGCGAGTTGTTCTCGCGGCGCTACGGTGACGCGGTGCGTCTGGAAGTTGCCGACACCTGCCCGAAACACCTCTCGGACTATCTGCTCAAGCAGTTCAACCTGAGCGAGACCGAGCTGTATCAGGTCAACGGCCCGGTCAACCTGACGCGTCTGTTCAGCATCACTGGCCTCGATAGTCATCCGGAGCTGCAATACACGCCGTTCACCCCGCAGATCCCGAAACTGCTGCAGAACAGCGAAAACATCTTCAGTGTGGTCAGCAAGCAGGACATCCTCCTGCTGCACCCGTTCGAGTCGTTCACGCCGGTGGTCGACCTGCTGCGTCAGGCCGCGAAAGACCCGCACGTGCTCGCGGTTCGCCAGACCCTGTACCGCTCCGGCGCCAACTCGGAGATCGTCGATGCGCTGGTCGACGCCGCGCGTAACGGCAAGGAAGTCACTGCGGTGATCGAGCTGCGCGCGCGCTTCGACGAAGAATCCAACCTGCAGCTTGCCAGCCGTCTGCAAGCGGCGGGCGCAGTGGTCATCTACGGCGTGGTCGGCTTCAAGACCCACGCCAAGATGATGCTGATCCTGCGCCGCGAGGCTGGCGAGATCGTCCGTTATGCGCATCTCGGTACCGGCAACTACCACGCCGGTAATGCCAAGCTCTACACCGACTACAGCCTGCTCACCTCCGACGACGCCTTGTGCGAGGACGTCGGCAAACTGTTCAGCCAGTTGATCGGCATGGGCAAGACGCTGCGCATGAAAAAGCTGCTGCATGCGCCGTTCACCCTGAAGAAGGGCATGCTCGACATGATTGCCCGCGAAACCCAGTTCGCCCTCGAAGGCAAACCGGCGCACATCATCGCCAAGTTCAACTCGCTGACCGATCCGAAGATCATCCGCGCGCTGTACAAGGCCAGCCAGTCCGGCGTGCGCATCGATCTGGTGGTGCGCGGCATGTGCTGCCTGCGTCCGGGCATCGCCGGGGTCTCGCACAACATTCATGTGCGCTCGATCATTGGCCGCTTCCTTGAGCACACGCGGGTGTTCTACTTCCTCAACGGCGGCGACGAGCAGATGTTCCTCTCCAGCGCCGACTGGATGGAGCGCAACCTCGACAAGCGCGTCGAGACCTGCTTCCCGGTGGAAGGCAAGAAACTGCTGACTCGGGTCAAGAAGGAGCTGGAGCTGTACCTGACCGACAACACCCACAGCTGGAGCCTGCAGTCGGACGGCCGCTACATCCGCAACACACCCACTGGCAACCAGAACCCGCGCAGTGCGCAGGCGACGTTGCTGGAGCGGCTGGGCAGCCCGATATTGCCTGTCAGCAGTTAAGTGCCGAAGGTCAAAAGCCCCTCACCCTAACCCTCTCCCGGAGGGAGAGGGGACTGACCGAGGTGTCTTGCGTCATACACTGACCTGAAATACCTGATCGAACTCTGGCCTCAACGCTAGTACAAATCGGCTCCCTCTCCCTCGGGAGAGGGCTGGGGTGAGGGGAGAGCTACACCGCCGCTCTCAAGCCAAACCCAATAAAAAGGCGATCCTAACGGATCGCCTTTTTTGTGCCAGCCAGTTACTCAGTGCACCGTGAGGACAATTCCAACCCGCGTCAGCCAATCCGCTTCCAGGCCGAAATCCGCCTGGGTCAGCTGATTTTCATCCAGCCAGTTCTCCGGGAATTCCACGTCGAGATGATCGCCATTGGCATGCAGCGCCACCTGTGGCATCGCCTGGGTCCCGCGAATGTGATGGAACAGAATCGCAAACCGCAGCAGCACGCACAGGCGAATCAGTTTGATGCCGTCATCGCCGAATTCGGCGAATTTGTCCTTGGGAATATTGCGCCGATGCCCACGCACCAATAGCGCGAGCATCTGCTGGTCTTCTCGCGAGAAGCCGGCCAGATCGGAGTGTTCGATCAGGTAGGCGCCATGCTTGTGGTAGTGATAGTGAGCGATGTCGAGGCCGACTTCGTGCACTTTCGCCGCCCAGCCGAGCAGTTCGCGCCAGATGCCGTCATCCAGTTCCCAGTCCACGGCGACCTGATCGAAGGCGTGCAGGGCCTTGCGCTCGACCCGCGCTGCCTGTTCCAGGTCGACGTGATAGCGCTCCATCAGCGAGGTCAGGGTGCGTTCGCGCACGTCTTCATGGTGATGACGGCCGAGCAGGTCGTAGAGCACGCCTTCACGCAGTGCGCCTTCGCAATGGTCCATGCGTTGCAGTTCAAGGGCGTCGAAGATCGCTTCGAGAATCGCCAGGCCCGCCGGGAAGATCGCCCGACGGTCAGGCTTGATGCCTTCGAAATCGATCTTGTCGGCGTCGCCCAGCTTGAACAATTTGCGCTTGAGCCACGCCAGGCCTTCGGCGTTGACCTCGCCGCTGCCGTGGCCGCCAGCCTTCAGGGCCAGGCCGATGGCGCGAATCGTACCGGAGGAGCCGATGGCTTCATCCCAGGTCAGGCGATGCAGGGCGTGCTCGATGCTCATGATTTCCAGGCGCGCCGCCGTGTAGGCCTGGGCGTAGCGGGCCGGGGTGATCTTGCCGTCCTTGAAATAACGCTGAGTGAAACTCACGCAGCCCATTTGCAGGCTTTCGCGCAATAAAGGCTCGAAGCGCTGGCCGATGATGAATTCGGTGCTGCCGCCGCCGATGTCGGCGACCAAACGTTTGCCCGGGGTGTCGGCGAGTGTGTGCGAAACGCCGAGATAGATCAGGCGCGCTTCTTCACGGCCGGAGATGACTTCAACCGTGTGGCCGAGGATTTCCTCGGCGCGGCGGATGAACTCGCCACGGTTGCGCGCTTCACGCAGGGCGTTGGTGCCGACGATGCGCACGGCGCCGAGCGGCATACCGTTGATCAGTTGGGCAAAGCGCTTGAGGCAATCGAGGCCGCGCTGCATCGATTCTTCGTTGAGCTGGCGCGCGTCGTCGATGCCGGCGGCCAGTTGCACCTTCTCGCCGAGGCGCTCGAGGATGCGGATTTCGCCGTTCTGGGCCTTGGCCACGACCATGTGAAAGCTGTTGGAGCCCAGGTCGATTGCGGCGATCAGGGACAGATTCTTGGCTTGGGATTGCGGCATGGTCAGGGGGTCTCGGTCGATAACCCCGACATCGTGCCACGATCAAACGCTGACGCCAACGCGCATGGCTCAAACCGCCGGAGCGCGCACCCCGAACCTGATCGTTCCCACGCGGAGCGTGGGAACGATCAACGCGGAGCGTGGGAACGATCAACGCGGAGCGTGGGAACGATCAACGCGGAGCGTGGGAACGATCAGGATGAGGCTGCTTCAGGCTGTCGCTTCCACCGTGCCAATAAAGTTCGCCAGCTCGGCCGTCTGCGGATTGGCAAACAACACCTTCGGATCGCCCACCTCATGCACCTTGCCATGGTGCATGAACACCAGTTTGTCGCCCACCTCCCGGGCAAAGCGCATCTCGTGGGTGACCATGATCAGCGTCATGCCTTCCTTGGCCAATTGCCGCACCACGCTGAGCACTTCATTGACCAGCTCAGGGTCCAGCGCCGAGGTGATTTCATCGCACAGCAGCACCTTCGGCGACATCGCCAAAGCCCGGGCGATCGCCACCCGTTGCTGCTGACCACCGGACAAACGGTCCGGGAAGGCATCGAATTTCTCCCCGAGCCCGACTCGCTCGAGCATTTCGCGCGCCAGTTCGGCTGCCTTGGCTTTTGGCACTTTCTGCACCACTTGCGGCGCGAGCATGACGTTCTCCCCGACGGTCAGGTGCGGGAACAGGTTGAACTGCTGGAAGACCATGCCGACCTTCTGTCGCAGGCTGCGCAGATCAGCGCGGGCGGCGTCGAGGTATTCGCCGTCGACTTCGATCACGCCATCGTTGATCGATTCCAGGCCGTTGAGCGTGCGCAACAGGGTCGATTTGCCCGAGCCGCTGCGGCCGATGATCGCCACGACCTGGCCTTCCTCGACGCTGAGGTCGATGCCTTTGAGTACGTGGTGATCGCCGTAATATTTATGCAGGGCGGAAATTCTAAGCAGAGGCATGCAGTCTCCTTTCCAGGTAGCGCGCACTGAGGGACAAGGGGTAGCAGAGCAGGAAGTAGCCGAGGGCGACGAGGCCGTAGACCATGAACGGTTCGAACGTGGCATTGGCGAGCATGCCGCCGGTCTTGGTCAGTTCGGTGAAGCCGATGATCGAGGTCACCGCTGTGCCTTTGACCACTTGCACCGAGAAGCCCACGGTCGGCGCCACGGCGATGCGCAGCGCTTGCGGCAGGATCACGTAGCGCAACTGCTCAAGCGGATTGAGCGCCAGGCTCGACGAGGCTTCCCACTGACCGTGGGGAATGGCCTCGACGCAACCGCGCCAGATCTCCGCCAGATAGGCGCTGGTGAACAAGGTCAAAGCGATCGCCGCGGCCATCCACGGCGAAATCTCGATGCCGGCCAGCGCCACGCCGAAGAACACCAGAAACAGTTGCATCAACAGTGGCGTGCCCTGAAACAGCTCGATCCAGGTGCGGGCGATGCTGCTTGGCAGCGTGTTCTTGGAGATGCGCATCACCAGAATCAGCAGGCCGACGAGGCCGCCGCCAATGAACGCCACCAGTGACAGCGCCAGGGTCCATTGCAGGCCGGTGAGCAGGTTGCGCAGGATGTCCCAGAAAGTGAAATCGCTCATTGGCTGCTCCTCGCAATGAACCGACGCCCGAACCAGTTGAGCAACTGGCGGATCAGCAGCGCCATGCACAGATAGATCAGGGTGGTCAGCGCATAGGTTTCAAAGGCGCGGAAGTTGCGCGACTGAATGAAGTTGGCGGCGAAGCTCAATTCTTCCGTGGCGATCTGCGAACACACCGCCGAACCGAGCATGACGATGATGATCTGGCTGCTCAGCGCCGGCCAGACCTTGCCCAGCGCGGGCAGCAGGACGACGTGGCGGAACGCTTCGAAGCGCGTCATCGCCAGTGCCGCAGCCGCTTCCAGTTGCCCGCGCGGAATCGCCTGGATGCCGGCGCGGATGATCTCGGTCGAATAGGCGCCAAGGTTGATCACCATCGCCAGCACTGCCGCCTGCCACTCGGAAATCTGCACGCCGAGCGACGGCAGGCCGAAGAAGATGAAGAACAGTTGCACCAGAAACGGCGTGTTGCGGATCAACTCGACGTAGACGCCGAAGATCGCTGAGAACGGGCGGATCTGCCACGCTCGCACCAGCGCGCCGACAATGCCCACGCCGACCCCGAGCAGCGCGCCGATGGCGGTCAGCTCCAGCGTGAACAGTGCGCCGCGCAGCAGCAGGTCGGTGTTTTCCACCACCGGCATAAAATCGAACTGATAAGCCATGAACGTCTCCCGCGCAGTCGATCAGAGATCGGCCGGCAGCGGCTCTTTCAGCCAGGTCTGCGAGTTCTTTTCCAGTGCGCCGTCAGCCTTGGCGGTGTTGAGGATGTCGTTGACCTTGGCCAGCAACGCCGCTTCGTTCTTGTTCACGCCCACGTAGACCGGGGAATCCTTGAGCTTCACCTTCAGCGCCGGCACGCGCTTGGGGTTCTTCTCGCTGATGGCCACCATCACCACGTTGCCGCTGGCAATCAGATCGACCTGGCCTGCCAGATAAGCAGCGATGGTCGAGTTGTTGTCTTCGAAACGTTTGATGGTCACGCCTTCGGGGGCGACTTTGCTCAGCTCGATGTCTTCGATGGCGCCCCGGGTGACGCTGATGGTCTTGCCCTTGAGGTCGTCGAGGCTGGTGATCGCGGCGTCTGGCGGACCGAACACGGCGAGGTAGAACGGCGCATAGGCGCGGGAGAAGTCGATGACTTTCTCACGCTCGGCGTTTTTGCCGAGGCTGGAGATCACCAGATCGACTTTGCCGGTGGTGAGGAACGGGATGCGGTTGGTGCTGTTGACCGGGGTCAGTTCGAGTTTGACCTTGAGTTGGTCAGCGAGCAGCTTCGCCGTGTCGATATCCAGGCCGCGCGGCTTCATGTCCGGGCCGACCGAGCCGAACGGCGGGAAGTCCTGGGGCACGGCAACTTTCAGCGTGCCGCGTTTGACCACGTCGTCCAGACCGTCGGCGTGAGCGGGGGCCTGGCACAGCAGCAGGCCGGCAAACAGGGAAGCGAGGAGGGCGCTGTAACGCTGGGTCATGGACAATCTCCGGATCGGCGGGAAGTGGTTGCTGCGATCGGACAGAGCATGGGCCGTGCCAACAGGCGGATTTCGCCCCGGCAGGCCGCGGCATCAGCGGCTTGGTTCGGTCTTACTGGTCTGAACAGTCAACTCGGTTTTCGCACTGCGATGGCGCATCGGCAGTTCGCGCCGAACCCCGCTGGGGCACGACTTGCCGGACTTGGCGAATAGCTTTACAACTAGCCGCACCTTGGCCCTGACGCGTCCGCACATCATGAATTCGATCTCCCGCGCCGTACCCGAAGTGGCGCTGCAAGCGATCCGCAAACTGATCACCGAACAGGGCTTCGGTGCCGGCGACGCGTTGCCTTCGCAACGGGATCTGGCGCTGCAACTGGGCGTCAGTCGGGCATCGTTGCGTGAAGCGCTGTCGTCGCTCAGTGCACTGGGCGTGGTCAGCATTCAGCCGGGCAAGGGCGTGTTCGTGCAGTCGCCGGTCGAATTGTCGCGCGGCGACAACGCGCCAGGCTGGTCGTTTGCGGCGCAGGCATCGCCGCTGGATATCTTTCAATTGCGCTATGCGCTCGAAGGGTTTGCAGCAGGTTTGGCGGCAGTGACGTTGAGCACGTTCGATCTGGATGCGCTGGAAGACAACGTTGCGGCCATGCGCGAGCAATTGAAGCTCGGCGACTTTGAGGCAGCGGCGAAACTCGACTTCGAATTCCACCGACGCATCCTTCTTGCCAGCGGTAATCAGGCGATGCTGAGCATTCTCACCGCCAGCGCCGAGATCTTCCTCGAGAGCCAGAAACTGCCGTTCATCCGCGCCGAGCGCGCCATGGAAACCTGGCAGGAACACCGCAAGATCCTCCGCGCACTGGCGCGCCGCGCCTCGGCGGCGGCGCAGAAAGCCATGCAGGAACACGTGCGCAACGCCGCCCTGCGCACTGGAATCGCCTTCATCGCTCCCGCCACGGCGTGACTTGAGCTATACCCAAACTCATCAAGGGCCATAGCAACACTCAATCATCTGCGGCTTCCTGAACAAGGGAAGGGCGGCTATGATGGGCCACGTTTTTTTGCTTACAACCTGGAGAATTCCATGAGCAGCGATCTGATCAAACACGTTAGCGACGCTAGTTTCGAAGCCGACGTACTCAAGGCCGAAGGCGCTGTCCTGGTCGACTACTGGGCTGAATGGTGCGGCCCTTGCAAAATGATCGCACCGGTTCTGGACGAGATTGCCGAGACTTACAAAGGCAAGCTGACCGTCGCCAAACTGAACATCGACGAAAACCAGGAAACCCCGGCCAAGCATGGCGTGCGTGGTATCCCGACGCTGATGCTGTTCAAGAACGGCAACGTTGAAGCGACCAAGGTCGGCGCACTGTCGAAGTCGCAGCTGGCGGCTTTCCTCGACGCCAACATCTGAGCGTCGCAGTAAAACGCTGAAAAAAAGCCCCGCAAATCGCGGGGCTTTTTGCATATTCAGGGCTAGACGCTCCGAAACTCAGGTGGTACATTCGGCCCCGCACTGGTTTCTCCAATGCCCCCTGCTAGCCGTCGCCGACGCACTCCTTTTCGAATTAGTTCGCGATCCTGTCGCCTTCTCCGCGGCGCGGCCTCATTAAGCCAAAAGCTTAATTTCCCCCCCTCCATAAATGATTACGTCATTCCTATATGAATCTGACTGAACTCAAGCAAAAGCCGATTACCGAACTGCTCGAATTGGCCGAACAGATGGGCATAGAAAATATGGCCCGTTCGCGCAAGCAGGACGTGATTTTCTCCCTGCTGAAAAAGCACGCGAAAAGCGGCGAGGAAATCTCCGGTGATGGCGTGCTGGAGATTCTCCAGGACGGCTTCGGCTTCCTGCGCTCCGCAGACGCTTCCTACCTCGCCGGCCCTGACGATATCTACGTCTCGCCGAGCCAGATCCGCCGTTTCAACTTGCGCACCGGTGACACCATCGTTGGCAAGATCCGCCCTCCGAAGGAAGGCGAGCGGTACTTCGCCCTGCTCAAGGTCGACACGATCAACTTCGATCGTCCGGAGAACGCGAAAAACAAGATTCTCTTCGAGAACCTGACGCCGCTGTTCCCGACGGTGCGCATGAAGATGGAAGCCGGCAACGGTTCCACCGAAGACCTCACCGGTCGCGTGATCGACCTGTGTGCACCGATCGGCAAAGGCCAGCGTGGTCTGATCGTCGCACCGCCGAAAGCCGGTAAAACGATCATGCTGCAGAACATCGCAGCGAACATCGCCCGTAACAATCCTGAAGTTCACCTGATCGTGCTGTTGATCGACGAGCGTCCGGAAGAAGTGACCGAAATGCAGCGCACCGTGCGCGGCGAAGTGGTTGCCTCGACCTTCGACGAGCCGCCGACCCGTCACGTGCAGGTTGCTGAAATGGTGATCGAGAAGGCCAAGCGCCTGGTCGAGCACAAGAAAGACGTGGTGATCCTGCTCGACTCCATCACCCGTCTGGCCCGTGCCTACAACACCGTGATCCCGAGCTCCGGCAAGGTATTGACCGGTGGTGTCGATGCCCACGCCCTGGAGAAGCCGAAGCGTTTCTTCGGTGCCGCGCGTAACATCGAAGAAGGCGGCTCGCTGACCATTATCGCCACCGCGCTGGTTGAAACCGGCTCGAAGATGGACGAAGTGATCTACGAAGAGTTCAAGGGTACCGGCAACATGGAGCTGCCTCTGGATCGCAAGATCGCCGAGAAGCGTGTGTTCCCGGCCATCAACATCAACCGCTCCGGCACCCGCCGCGAAGAGTTGCTGACCGCCGACGACGAACTGCAGCGCATGTGGATTCTGCGCAAGCTGCTGCACCCGATGGACGAAGTCGCCGCCATCGAGTTCCTGGTCGACAAGCTGAAAACGACCAAGACCAACGACGAGTTCTTCTTGTCGATGAAACGCAAGTAAGACGCTGGCGTTTCAGCAAAGGACGCTCCCGCGAGGGGGCGTTTTTTTTTGCCCCGAAAAATCTCGCGCCCATCACGGATATCTGTTGATGGGCCGATTCTGCGGCGTCGGCAGCGCACTCCCGAGTTGGAGGCCTGCGCCTTCGCCGCAGCGCGGGGGCCACAATCGAGCAATGACGGGCTGCTGTTTGCCCCTCAGAGCAGGTAGGATGTACGCCTATTTTGAGGGTGCCATCGTCAATGAAATTCAAGGATCTTCGGGATTTCGTGCAGCAGCTTGAGCAGCGCGGAGAGTTGAAACGCATCCAGATTCCCGTCTCGCCGGTGCTGGAGATGACTGAGGTGTGCGACCGCACGTTGCGGGCCAAAGGCCCGGCACTGCTGTTCGAGAAGCCTACCGGTTACGACATTCCGGTGCTCGGCAACCTGTTCGGCACCCCCGAGCGCGTGGCCATGGGCATGGGCGCCGAGTCGGTCAGCGAGCTGCGCGAAATCGGCAAGCTGCTGGCCTTCCTCAAGGAGCCGGAGCCGCCGAAGGGCTTGAAGGACGCGTGGTCGAAACTGCCGATCTTCCGCAAGATCATTTCGATGGCGCCGAAAGTCGTCAAAGACGCGGTGTGCCAGGAAGTGGTCATCGAAGGCGACGATGTCGATCTGGCGATGTTGCCGGTGCAGACCTGCTGGCCCGGCGACGTTGGCCCGCTGATCACTTGGGGCCTGACGGTCACCAAAGGCCCGAACAAGGAACGCCAGAACCTCGGCATCTACCGCCAGCAAGTGATCGGCCGCAACAAGGTGATCATGCGCTGGCTCAGCCATCGTGGCGGCGCTCTCGACTTCCGCGAGTGGTGCGAGAAGCACCCGGGCCAGCCTTTCCCGGTGTCCGTAGCCCTTGGCGCCGATCCGGCAACGATTCTCGGTGCCGTGACGCCAGTGCCGGACAGCCTTTCCGAATATGCTTTCGCAGGGCTCTTGCGCGGCAACCGTACCGAACTGGTCAAGTGCCGTGGCAACGATCTGCAAGTACCGGCCACCGCCGAAATCATCCTTGAAGGCGTGATTCATCCGGGCGAAATGGCCGACGAAGGCCCGTATGGCGACCACACCGGTTACTACAACGAAGTCGACAGCTTCCCGGTGTTCACCGTCGAGCGCATCACCCACCGGATCAAGCCGATCTATCACAGCACCTACACCGGCCGTCCGCCGGATGAGCCGGCGATTCTCGGCGTGGCGCTGAACGAAGTGTTCGTGCCGATCCTGCAGAAGCAGTTCCCGGAGATCACCGACTTCTACCTGCCGCCGGAAGGCTGCTCGTACCGCATGGCCGTGGTGACGATGAAGAAGTCGTATCCGGGGCATGCCAAGCGCGTGATGCTCGGTGTCTGGTCGTTTTTGCGACAGTTCATGTACACCAAGTTCGTTATCGTCACTGACGACGATATCAACGCCCGCGACTGGAACGACGTGATCTGGGCTATCACCACGCGCATGGATCCCAAGCGCGATACGGTGATGATCGACAACACGCCGATCGACTACCTCGACTTCGCTTCGCCGATTTCCGGCCTGGGCTCGAAAATGGGCCTGGATGCCACCCACAAGTGGCCGGGCGAAACCACCCGCGAATGGGGCCGCGTGATCGTCAAGGACGACGCCGTCACCCAACGGATCGATGCCATCTGGAATCAGTTAGGAATAGATTGATGCGTGTAACCCTGCAGCCTTCCGGAGCAGTGCTCGAGATACAGCCCGGTGAGCGGATTCTCGACGGTGCGCGGCGCCTGGGCTATGACTGCCCGCAAAGCTGCCGCAACGGCAATTGCCACGTGTGCGCGGCGCTGCTGGTCGAGGGCCGCGTCGAGCAGGCCGGCAAAGTCCACGACCATGGCGAGTTCTACACCTGCATCGCCGCACCGCTGGAAGACTGCGTGCTGTTGTGGGATGGCGTGCTCGCACTCGGTGAATTGCCGGTGCGCAGCCTGTCGTGTCAGGTCATTGAGTGCCGCGAGGTCGGCGGCGATACCTGGCGCGTGCGTCTGCGTGCACCGGCGGGCAAGCCGCCGCGCTATCACGCCGGGCAATATTTGATGATCGAGCGTGAGAACGGCGAGAAATCGGCGTTCTCCATGGCTTCGGCGCCCCACGGCGGACGTGATCTGGAAATCCATGTGCTGGCGCGCGAAACCAGTGCGTTGAGCCTGATCGAGCAGCTGCAACGCAACCCGCTGGTGCGTGTCGAGTTGCCGTTCGGTGACACACATCTTGCGGAACTACCCGACGGTCCGCTGGTGTTGATCGCCGCCGGCACCGGCATGGGCCAGATTCACAGCCTGATCGAACATTGCCGCGCCGAAGGCTTCAAGCATCCAGTGCATCTGTATTGGGGCGTACGCCGTCCAGAAGACTTTTATCAGATCGAGCACTGGGACGAATGGCTGAAGCTGCCCAATCTGTTCCTGCACAAAGTGGTCAGCGACCAGTGCGGCTGGGAAGGGCGCTGCGGGATGTTGCACGAAGCGGTTTGCGAGGATTTCCCCGATCTGAAGCCGCTGCATGTCTATGCCAGCGGTTCGCCGGCGATGGTTTACGGCACGCTGGACGCGCTGGTCGAGGCGGGGATGGATGCGCATCAGATGCGCGCTGATGTGTTCGCCTATGCGCCGCGCTCTTGAGACTTATAACTTGGTATATAGCCGATCGGTATTTACCTTAAACAGTAAATATCGCTAGGTTATATATGAATCAGGCAATTAATCAGTGGCACTTAATTTGCCTTAAAACATATGTGCCTTATTGTTACAACGGTGCGTTCTATTAAGTAATTCTTCACCCGCGGGGAGCTGAACGCTATTCGCCATGAGCGTCATTGAAAACGCAATTCTGAACCTGGCTTACCCTCCGCGGCTCGATCTTGGGCCGCAGCTGACGCACGAACAACTTCTCGCTTCCATGCAATCGACCATGGCACGCCACAAGGGCGGGCCGGTGTGGCTGTTCGCCTATGGTTCGCTGATCTGGCGGCCGGAATGCACGGCGGTTGAGCGCATGCGCGGTCGCGTGCATGGCTATCATCGCGGCTTGTACCTGTGGTCCCACGAGCATCGGGGTACGCCGGAAATGCCCGGCCTGGTGTTCGGTCTGGATCGCGGCGGTTCATGCAGCGGTTTTGCCTACCGCTTGCCGGAAGACAATCTCGATACCGCGCTGTACGCGCTGTGGAAACGCGAGATGCCGTTTCCCTCGTATCGCCCGCACTGGCTCAATTGCCGGCTCGAAGATGGCACTCAGGTGCAGGCTTTGGGATTCGTTCTGGAGCGCCACCTGCCGAGCTACGCCGGCAACTTGCCGGATCATGTGCTCAGCCAGGTGTTCGCCAGCGCCAGCGGCCGTTACGGCACCACTCGCGATTATGTCGAGCAGACCGCGCACGCCCTGCGCAGCCACGCCATGCCGGATCGAAATCTGGAGGCGCGGCTCAAGCGCTGTAAATCACACAGCGATCAGGCGACCGCTTCACGGCTCTGACTGGCGACTTGCTTGTGCCACAGCGTTGGCGCAAGGAAGGCCATCGCCAGCAGGCAAGCGCCGACCAGCAGCACGAAACCGCCATCCCAGCCGAAGTGGTCAACGGTGTAGCCCATCGCCGCACTGGCCGCGACCGAACCCCCCAGATAACCGAACAGACCGGTGAAGCCCGCTGCGGTACCGGCGGCTTTCTTCGGCGCCAGTTCCAGCGCTTGCAGGCCGATCAGCATCACCGGGCCGTAGATCAGGAAGCCGATCGACAGCAGGGCGATCATATCGACCATCGGATTGCCGGCCGGATTCAGCCAGTACACCAGGGTCGCAACAGTCACCAGGGCCATGAACACCATGCCGGTCAGACCACGGTTGCCACGGAAGATCTTGTCTGACATCCAGCCGCACAGCAGCGTGCCCGGAATGCCTGCCCACTCGTAGAAGAAATAGGCCCACGAGGTTTTATCCACGGTGAAGCCCTTGGCTTCCTTCAGGTACGTCGGCGCCCAGTCCAGCACGCCGTAGCGCAGCAAGTAGACGAAGACGTTGGCCAGAGCGATGTACCAGAGCATTTTGTTGCGCAGCACGTACTTGACGAAGATTTCCTTGGCGCTGAATTCGTCTTCGTGGCTGGCGTCGTAGCCTTCCGGGTAGTCGTTCTTGTACTGCTCGATCGGCGGCAGGCCGACCGATTGCGGGGTGTCACGCATGGTGATGAAGGCGAATACCGCTACGCCCAGTGCGACTGCTGCCGGGACGTAAAACGCCGCGTGCCAGTCATTGAACAGACCCATGCCGATCAGGAACAGCGGGCCGATCAGACCGCCGCCGACGTTATGCGCCACGTTCCACACCGAGACCACGCCGCCGCGTTCCTTCTGCGACCACCAGTGCACCATGGTCCGCCCGCTCGGCGGCCAGCCCATGCCCTGCGCCCAGCCGTTGATGAACAGGAGGATGAACATCATCGTCACGCTGGACGTTGCCCACGGCGCGAAACCGAAAATGAACATCACCCCGGCCGAGACCAGCAGACCGAACGGCAGGAAGAAGCGCGGGTTGGAACGGTCGGACACCAGGCCCATGAGGAACTTCGACAGGCCGTAAGCAATAGCGATCGCCGACATCGCCAGACCAAGGTCGCCACGGCTGTAGCCTTCATCGATCAAGTACGGCATGGCCAGGGAGAAGTTCTTGCGCAGCAGGTAGTAACCGGCGTAGCCGATAAAGATACCGGCGAAGATCTGCCAGCGCAGGCGGCGGTAGGTGCTGTCTATTTTTTCTTCAGGCAATGGAGCCTGATGTGCGGCAGGACGAAAGAAAGCAAACATTCAAGAGCTCCAGTTTTCTTGTTTTGACTGCGGATGCGAATGTTACAGTTTCGTTACCGAAAATAGCATCGCTTCACGTCGGCAAAACAGCGGAAATTTGGGCAGATGAACGTTCCTTTATGAACATGTCGCTCTGAGACAAGTACGCGGCGCTGAGGGAATGGTGGCTCGGGTGGGTTTCTGCGGTTTGACGCATGGGAGAGGCAGATCTCAGCGCTAAAGCGATCCGGATTGCTGCTCCGGATCGCTCCATGTTGTTAACGAACCTGAACGACAACCTTGCCCACAGCCTTGCGCTGGCCAAGATCATCGATCGCCTGCGCGGCATTGCTCAGCGGATACACCTGCGACACCAGCGGTTTGAGCTTGCCCTCGGCAAACCAGGCGAACAGCTGCTGGAAGTTGGCTGCATTGTCCTGTGGCTGGCGTTGGGCAAAAGAACCCCAGAACACGCCGAGTACCGCCGCGCCCTTGAGCAGGGCGAGGTTGACCGGCAGTTCCGGGATGCGTCCGCTGGCGAAGCCGACCACCAGCAGGCGGCCGTTCCAGGCGATGGCGCGGATGGCCTGGTCGAACAGGTCGCCGCCGACCGGGTCGTAGATCACGTCGGCGCCCTGGCCGTCGGTGAGGCGTTTGATCTCCTCCTTGAGGCTGGCTTCGCTGTAATTGATCAGCTCATCGGCGCCGGCAGCCTTGGCCACCGCGAGTTTCTCGGCGCTGCTGGCGGCGGCGATCACGCGGGCACCCATGGCTTTGCCAATCTCCACGGCGGCGAGGCCGACGCCGCCCGATGCGCCGAGCACCAGCAGGGTTTCGCCCGGTTGCAGGTTGGCGCGTTGCTTGAGCGCGTGCATCGAGGTGCCGTAGGTCATGCTGAATGCAGCGGCGATGTTGAAATCCATCGACGGCGGAATCGGCAGGACGTTGTAGCCCGGCACCGCCACCTGCTCGGCAAAACTGCCCCAGCCAGTCAGGGCCATGACCCGGTCGCCGACTTTCAGATGGCTGACCTTTTCCCCGACTTCACGCACCACGCCCGCCGCTTCACCGCCTGGCGAAAACGGGAAGGGCGGTTTGAACTGGTACTTGCCCTCGATGATCAGCGTGTCCGGGAAATTGACTCCGGCAGCGTGCACGTCCAGCAGGATTTCATTCTTCTTCGCGACAGGACTGGCGACGTCTTCCAGCACCAGCGATTCGGCAGGGCCGAAGGCTTTGCACAGCACGGCTTTCATCAGGGCTATTCCTTTGGGAGTGATGGCCGATAAGTGTAGGTGTGTGAATCAACGGGTCAACGAGCATGCCCGGCCCTGATAGTCAGCCATAAGCTTGTGCTTGCGCGGCGGGTCGTTATGCTAGGCCGCAAACCGGATAAGGAGCGAATTGTGAAAGCGTGGATCATGTTATTGCTGGCCCTGTCTCTGCCTGTGGCAGCACTGGCCGAAGAAGCCAAAGAAGGCGAGGCGCCGAAGGTCAATTACATCACCCTGAGCCCGCCGTTCGTCGGCAACTATGGCCTGGACGGCACCGCCAAGCTCAAGGTCTACAAAGCCGATGTGGCATTGCGTGTGACTGGTGAGGAGGCGACCAAACTGGTCAAGGCCAACGAGCCGCTGATCCGCAATCAGCTGGTGGCGTTGTTCACTCAGCAGTCGACCGAGGCGATGGGCAGCATCGAGGGCAAGGAAAAGCTGCGTCAGGAAGCGTTGAAGCAGACCCAGCAGGTCATGAATGACGAGACCGGCAAGCCTGTTGTTGAGGATCTGTTGTTCAACAACCTGATCATTCAGTAAGTCATTCGCTGTCCGGGCAGGCCCCTTCGCGAGCAGGCTCGCTCCCACAGGGTTATTCGGTGAATGCAAAAATGTGCATCACCACCAATCCACTGTGGGAGCGAGCCTGCTCGCGAAAGCTATTTATCAGGCAAAAATGAATCAGGGTTTGAGCGCGATAACTGCCGCCCACTGCTCCGTCGTCACCGGCATCACCGACAACCGCGAGCCTTTCTGCACCAGTGGCATTTCTGCCAGCGCGGTCTGCTGTTTCAGGTAGTCGAGCTTCAAGACTCGCGCAAAGGTTTCGACGTGCGCCACGTCGATGGCGCTCCAGGCATTCTTCTGCGCTGTGGCCTTCGGATCGAAGTAATGGCTCTGCGGCTCCAGCGCCGTCGGATCGGGATACGCTGCTTGGATAATTTTGCCAATCCCGGCAATCCCCGGCTCGGGGCAGCTGGAATGGTAGAAAAAGAACTCGTCACCGACCGCCATCGCCCGCAGGAAATTGCGCGCCTGATAGTTGCGAACCCCGTCCCAGCGCGTCTTGCCGAGCTTTTCCAGACCCTTGATCGAGAGTTCGTCGGGCTCTGATTTCATCAGCCAGTAGGCCATGTCGTGTGCTCCTGAAGCGGTCATTGGGCAGGTTGTCGGGCAATTTTATGACAAACCGACAGTCGGTTGACGTCAGCGTTTGCGCACAGGTTCACGTTGCCGCAAAATGCCGGCCTTTAAAGCTTGACGCTGCTGCACGGCCTACGAACGGAAACCGCTGCTGTCATCGTGATGATGTGCCTTGAGGGGGGCAATCGATGAAACGCAAACCGGATTTGCTATGGACTTTGGTAATTTTGTTTGGCCTGGGCGTGGTAACCACCGGTTACGCGCAGAGCCTGTGGGCGAACAAGACCGACGCGCCGATTGAAGTGGCGCAACAGGTGCAACAGTCGACCGCTTTCAAACGCTGAACCTGTCTCTTCGACGCCGCTGTTCCATGCGGCGTCTACTCTGCGAAATACCACGCCTTGTCGGTGACCGTGCCTTGTAACGGGACATCCCAGCTCGCCTGCGCCAGACGTTCGACCTTCTGACACTCATGGGCCAGGCCCAGCAGCGTCGGCTTGCGCCAGTTCTTGCGCCGGGCCAGATAGGCGAGGCTGCGATCATAAAATCCGCCGCCCATGCCCAGGCGCCCGCCGACATCGTCAAACCCTACCAGCGGCAACAGCACCAGATCCAGCGCCCAGACCTTGCGTTGCCGAGCCAGATTGACCCGGGGCTCGAGGATGCGGAAACGATTGGGGATCAGCTTTTCGCCAGGGCGGATGCGCTGGAAGACCATTTTCGTTCGTGGCCACGCGCTGAGTACCGGCAGATAAGTTGCCTTGCCGCGACGCTGGGCTTCGCGCAGCAGCAGGCGCGGATCGATTTCACCGTCGGTGGGCAAATACAGAGAGATATGTTTCGCCCGGCGAAAGTGCGGGTCTTGCGCCAATTGCCGGAACAGGCCTTTGGCAGCCTGGCGTTGTTCGCCCGGCGTCAGTGCGCGACGGGCCTTGCGCAGCAGACGGCGGAGTTGCGGGCGGGGCAGCAGCGCGGGTTCGGTCATGGTTCGGCTTCGGCAGGTGGATGCAAAAACGTACGCATAAAAAATCCGATGTCGGCATACACCGACATCGGATTCGAATCAGGCTCCCCGGATGAACCGCTGTCAACTCAGCCCTTGAACCCGAAAGTTCAAGGTGGAAGAAGCAGTAGACTTTAAGGCTTTCCGTCTAGCGGACATGCACACCAGCCCAACGTGCAACTTCCAGGGTAGTGCGAATCGGCTCCGGGACATCGTCAACTGGCAAGCACCCCAGGGAGTGCCGCGAGTATACCTCAAGCTGTCAGGCGAATCAGCCCTTGACGGTGTTCTGATCGTCGGCCAGGACCAGATCGACACGATCGAGCAAGTCGCGCACCTGTTCGCGGGTCGAACCGCTGGCCTGGATGTCCGGGCGCTCTTCTTTGTGCAACAGGTCGTGGGTGATGTTCAGCGCGGCCATCACGGCAATGCGGTCGGCACCGATGACTTTGCCGCTGCTGCGGATCTCGCGCATCTTGCCGTCCAGGTAGCGCGCGGCACTGACCAGATTGCTGCGTTCTTCCGGCGGGCAGATGATCGAATACTCTTTGTCGAGGATCTGCACGGTAACGCTATTGCTTGAACTCATGAGTCTTGCTCCAGGGCCTTGAGGCGCGAAATCATCGATTCGACCTTACGCCGGGCGATTTCGTTTTTTTCAATGAGGTGAGCGCGTTCCTCGCGCCAGGTTTTTTCCTGAGCTAGTAAGAGTGCGTTTTGACTCTTAAGTTGCTCGACTCGGCCAATCAGCAGTTCGAGTCTGGCCATCAGCGCTTGCAGGTCGGTGTCTTCCATTGGGTCCACGTGTCGTCTGATGGGTGGTGACTGGCGGACAGCCTTTAATGGTCTTGGCGGGGCTGTCGATGTAGGATACAAGGCCTTCATTCTAGACATAGCGCCGTCTGGCGCCTAGCTGCCCATGACCATTGCGAATTCCCCGTACCAAGCCTTTGCCACTCTGCTGACTGCCAGCGGCCACAACGTCTCGCCTGCCGAACTGCACGGCGTGCTGCTCGGGCGCAGTTGCGCCGGGGCCGGCTTCGATCACGAAGGCTGGCTGATCGACGCCGCCGAACTGCTCGAAGGCGACATCCAGGACAACGTCCGCAACGCTCTGATCGGCCTGCAGGAGATGGTCAAAGGCGAGCTGACCGGCGACGACGTCACTGTCGTGCTGCTGCTGCCGACCGACGATGCACCGCTGGCCGACCGCGCTGCCGCATTGGGCGAGTGGTGCCAGGGCTTCCTCAGCGGTTTCGGCCTGAACTGCCGCGACAGCAGCATGCTCAGCACCGAAGCCACCGAAGTGCTGCAGGATCTGGCCGCCATTTCCCAGGTGCAGGACGCGCTGGAAGAATCCGAAGACGGCGAATCCGACTACATGGAAGTCATGGAATACCTGCGCGTCGCGCCTCTGCTGCTGTTCTCGGAAACCAAGAAGTCCGATGTGCCGCCAGCGGCCAAACCTTCGCTGCATTAATCGCGTGCCAGGGAAAGCCATCTGCCCATGACCCATATCCCCAAAGCGGAATACAGCCGTCGCCGCAAGGCCCTGATGGCGCAGATGGAACCCAACAGCATCGCGATCCTGCCCGCCGCCGCGGTGGCCATCCGCAACCGCGACGTCGAGCACGTCTACCGTCAGGACAGCGACTTCCAGTACCTCAGCGGTTTTCCCGAGCCCCAGGCCGTCATCGTCCTGATGCCCGGCCGCGAGCACGGCGAGTACATCCTGTTCTGCCGTGAACGCAATGCCGAGCGCGAATTGTGGGATGGCCTGCGCGCCGGGCAGGAAGGCGCGATCCGCGAGTACGGCGCCGACGACGCCTTTCCGATTACCGACATCGACGACATCCTCCCGGGCCTGATCGAAGGCCGCGACCGGGTGTATTCGGCGATGGGCAGCAACCCTGAATTCGATCGGCATTTGATGGACTGGATCAACGTGATCCGCTCCAAGGCGCACCTCGGCGCGCAGCCGCCGAATGAATTCGTTGCCCTGGATCACCTCCTGCACGACATGCGCCTGTATAAATCGGCGGCAGAAGTGAAGGTGATGCGCGAAGCCGCGCGGATTTCGGCGCAGGCGCATATCCGCGCGATGCAGGCCAGTCGTCCGGGGCTGTATGAATACAGCCTCGAAGCCGAGCTGGATTACGAATTCCGCAAGGGCGGGGCGAAGATGCCGGCCTACGGTTCGATTGTCGCCGCCGGGCGCAACAGCTGCATCCTGCATTACCAGCAAAATGACGCGCTGCTCAAGGACGGCGATCTGGTGTTGATAGACGCTGGTTGCGAGATCGACTGCTACGCCAGCGACATCACCCGCACCTGGCCGGTCAATGGCAGGTTCTCGCCGGAGCAGAAGGCGATCTACGAGTTGGTGCTGGCTTCGCAGGAAGCGGCATTCGCCGAGATTGCCCCCAACAAGCACTGGAACCAGGCGCACGAAGCCACGGTGCGGGTGATCACCGCAGGTCTGGTCAAGCTTGGCTTGTTGCAGGGCGAGGTTGACGAGTTGATCGCCAGCGAAGCCTACAAGGCTTTCTATATGCACCGCGCCGGCCACTGGCTGGGCATGGATGTGCATGACGTTGGCGAGTACAAGGTCGGCGGCGAATGGCGTGTGCTGGAGGTCGGCATGGCGCTGACCGTGGAGCCCGGCATCTACATCGCGGCGGACAATCAGAACGTGGCGAAGAAATGGCGCGGTATTGGCGTGCGTATCGAGGATGACGTGGTCGTGACCCGATCCGGTTGTGAAATCCTCACCAGCGGCGTGCCGAAAACCGTCGCCGAGATCGAGGCGCTGATGGCACAAGCAAGGACACACGCAGCATGAGTCGAGTCAATCTGGCAATCATCGGTGGCGGTCTGGTCGGCGCCAGTCTGGCGTTGGCGTTGCAGGCCGGGGCCAAGGCGCAGGGCTGGAAAATCGTCCTGATCGAACCGTTCGCCCCCGGCGACAGCTGGCAACCGAGCTACGACGCTCGCTCCTCGGCGCTGTCCTTCGGCTCGCGGCAGATTTATCAGCGCCTGGGCGTGTGGCAGGAAATCTCCCGCCGCGCCGAGCCGATCAAACAGATTCACGTCTCTGACCGTGGCCGCTTCTCCACCGCGCGCTTGTCGGCGATGGAAGAGGGTGTGCCAGCGCTCGGTTACGTGGTGGAAAACGCCTGGCTCGGCCAGTGCCTGTGGCAGCACCTCGACAAAGACGTGATCACGTGGCGCTGCCCGGCGGAAGTCACGCGCATGGAGCCGTTGGCCGATGGCTATCGTCTGACCCTCAACGATGAAACCACGCTGGAATGCGATCTCGCGGTGCTCGCCGATGGCGGCCGCTCCGGCTTGCGCGAACAGTTGGGCATCAACGTGCGCAAGCGCCCGTACAACCAGAGCGCGCTGATCGCCAACATCACCCCGAGCGAAGCGCACAACGGCATGGCCTTCGAGCGCTTTACCGATGAGGGGCCGATGGCCCTGCTGCCGCTGCCGGACAATCGTTGCGCACTGGTGTGGACGCGGCTGGGCATGGACGCGCAGCGTCTGACTGAATTGAGCGAGCGTGATTTTCTCAGCGAGCTGCAAGGCGTATTCGGTTACCGGCTCGGCACTTTGAAACAGGTCGGCGCACGGCATTTGTATCCGCTGGCACTGATCGAGGCTGAGGAACAGGTGCGCTCGCATCTGGCCGTGCTCGGCAACGCCGCACACAGCCTGCACCCGATCGCCGGCCAGGGCTTCAACCTGTCGCTGCGTGACGCCGACGCCTTGGCTGCCGCGCTGCTGGCCAGCGACAAGCCGCTGGGCGACTTCGCCACGTTGCAGGCCTATCGCGAACGGCAGCGCCTCGATCAGGACCTGACGGTGGGCTTCTCCGATCAGGTCACGCGCCTGTTCGGCAGCACCCAGCCGCTGGTGTCGCTGGGGCGCAACCTCGGCCTGCTCGGCCTCGACCTGCTGCCACCGGCCAAGCGCTGGTTCGCCCGGCAGGCGATGGGTCTGGGAACCCGTCCGGATGCTTGAGTGGCTGAGCAACACATTCGGCAAGGCGCGATTGATGCGTTGGGTAATGACCTGCTACCCGCCATATCTCGGCGCGGGTGTGCGGGTGCGGCACATCAGCGATGACTTTCGCGACGTTCAGGTGTCCATGGGGTTGGGCTGGTACAACCGCAACTATGTCGGCACCCAGTTTGGCGGCAGTCTGTATTCGATGGTCGACCCGTTCTTCATGTTGATGCTCATGGAAAACCTCGGCCCGAAGTACATCGTCTGGGACAAGGCCGCCGACATCGATTTCATTGCGCCGGGCAAAGGCCCGGTATTCGCCCGGTTCAACATCGACCAGACCCTGCTCGACGAGATCCGCCGGCAGACCGCCAACGGCGAGAAATACCTGCCGCAGTTGCAGGTCGACATTCATGACGGCGCCGGCAACCTTGTGGCGCGGGTCGGTAAAACCCTTTACGTGCGGCTCAAGCCGCAAGCGAGACAGGCCTAAAGCATGGAAATGCGCGCAGATGTGCTGATTGTCGGAGCCGGAATGGTCGGCAGCGCCCTGGCGCTGGCGTTACAGGACAGTGGGCTGGAAGTGCTGTTGCTCGACGGTAGCCCGCTGAGTGTCAAACCCTTCGATGCCGAAGCGGCGTTCGAACCGCGCGTCAGTGCATTGTCGGCGGCGAGCCAGCGCATTCTCGAGCGCCTTGGCGTCTGGGACGGCATCGCCCAGCGGCGCAGCAGCCCGTACACCGACATGCACGTGTGGGACGGCAGCGGCACCGGGCAGATTCATTTCTCGGCGAGCAGCGTGCATGCCGATGTGCTCGGCCACATCGTCGAAAACCGCGTGGTCCAGGATGCGCTGCTCGAGCGTTTGCATGATTGCGACCTCGGCATGTTGGCCAATGCGCGGCTGGAGCAGATGCGTCGCTCCGGCGATGACTGGCTGCTGACGCTGGCCGACGGCCGCACCTTGCGCGCGCCGCTGGTGATCGCGGCCGATGGCGCCAATTCTGCTGTGCGCCGTCTGACCGGCGTGGCGACTCGCGAGTGGGATTATCTGCATCACGCCATCGTCACCAGCGTGCGCTGCAGCCAGCCGCACCGCAAAACCGCCTGGCAGCGCTTTACCGATCACGGGCCATTGGCGTTTTTGCCGCTGGAGCGTGATGGTCAGCAGGACTGGTGCTCGATCGTCTGGTCGACCACACCGGCTGAAGCCGAGCGCTTGATGGCGCTCGAGGAGACTGCGTTTTGCGCTGAGCTGGAGCGAGCGTTCGAAGGGCGCCTCGGTGAAGTGATCAGCGCCGATCCGCGTCTGTGCGTGCCGCTGCGTCAGCGCCATGCCAAGCGCTACGTCGCTGAGGGCCTGGCCTTGATCGGTGATGCGGCGCACACCATTCACCCCTTGGCGGGGCAGGGTGTGAACCTTGGATTCCTCGATGCCGCCGTGCTGGCGGAAGTGCTCCTGCAAGCGCATCAGCGCGGTGAGCGACTGGCGGACGTGAAGGTGCTGAGCCGCTACGAGCGTCGGCGCATGCCGCACAATCTGGCGCTGATGGCAGCGATGGAAGGCTTCGAGCGGTTGTTCCAGGCCGACCCCCTGCCGCTGCGCTGGTTGCGCAATGCCGGATTGAAACTGGTCGAGCAGATGCCCGAGGCCAAGGCGTTGTTTGTGCGCGAGGCGCTGGGGTTGATCGGTGATCTTCCCGCTCTGGCAAAGCCCTGAGCGCCTCATTGAGGCTGATGGCCCCTTCGCGAGCAGGCTCGCTCCCACTGTTGAGATGCATTCCAATGTGGGAGCGAGCCTGCTCGCGAAAGCGTCCGCCCACTTACCGCAGTTTTGAGCCGTGCAACATCTGGTAACGCCTTCCCCCAGTGTTCGATTGTGGTGGTAAATGTGAGTCCTTATCATTTGGCCCACCTTTCCCGACCGTGAGACCACTCCCATGTTGGCACCCAAGCGTCTTCTGACCGCACTGGCCTTGACCCTGATCGGCAGCACCACTGCCCAGGCCGCCGATGAGGTGGTGGTGTACTCGTCGCGCATCGATGAGCTGATCAAACCGGTATTCGATGCCTACACCGCCAAGACCGGGGTGAAGATCAAGTTCATCACCGACAAGGAAGCGCCGCTGATGCAGCGCATCAAGGCCGAAGGCGAAACCGCCACCGCCGATCTGCTGCTTACCGTCGATGCCGGCAACCTGTGGCAGGCCGAGCAGATGGGCATCCTCCAGCCATTCACCTCGAAAACCATCGACGCCAATATTCCTCAGCAATATCGCTCGTCCACCCACGCCTGGACCGGCCTGAGCCTGCGCGCACGGACCATCGCCTATTCCACCGAGCGGGTGAAGCCGGGCGAACTGACCACGTACGAAGCGCTGGCCGACAAGAACTGGGAAGGCCGCCTGTGCCTGCGCACGGCGAAGAAGGTCTACAACCAGTCGTTGACTGCGACCATGATCGAAGTCCACGGCGCCGAGAAGACCGAGAAAATCCTCAAGGGCTGGGTCAACAACCTGTCCACTGACGTGTTCTCCGATGACGTTGCAGTGCTGGAAGCGATCAACGCCGGGCAGTGTGACGTTGGCATCGTCAACACCTACTACTACGGTCGCCTGCACAAGCAGAAGCCTGAATTGCCGGTGAAGCTGTTCTGGCCGAATCAGGCCGATCGCGGTGTGCATGTGAACCTGTCGGGCATCGGCCTGACCAAACATGCACCGCACCCGGAAGCGGCCAAGGCGCTGGTCGAATGGATGACCACGCCTGAGGCGCAGAAGATTTTTGCTGATGTGAATCAGGAATTCCCGGCCAACCCGGCGGTGGCGCCATCGGAAGAAGTGGCGGCGTGGGGCAAGTTTGTTGCTGATACGTTGCCGGTTGAGGTGGCGGGTAAACGTCAGGCCGAGGCGATCCGGATGATGGATCGGGCGGGGTGGAACTGAGGCGTTTCGTGTAACTGTTGATCTTTCAAGATCGCTCCCTCACCCCAGCCCTCTCCCGGAGGGAGAGGGAGCCAACTTGTTGCTTTCGAAACTTGAGTTCGACTCAATATCTCAGGTCGATGTAGTTTGCATGAGCACCTCGGTCAGTTCCCTCTCCCTCCGGGAGAGGGCTAGGGTGAGGGCAGCAATCCCAACCTGAAATACGCAATCCAAGAACACCCCAATCCCTCCAGAGACCCAAAAGTGGCCCACCCCGCCCAACGCCGCTGGTACCCCATCGTCTTCGCCATCGCCGCGCTGGTGTTGTTGCCCCTGAGCGTGTTGCTGCTGTCGTGGCAGACCATCGATCAGCAGATCTGGTCGCACCTGTGGCAAACCCAGATGCCGCGTCTGCTCGGCAATACCCTGACGCTGATCCTCGGCGTCGGTGTCGGCGTGATTCTGCTGGGTGTCAGCCTCGCATGGCTGACCAGCCTCTGTGAATTCCCCGGTCGGCGCTGGCTCGACTGGGCGCTGATGCTGCCCTTCGCCATTCCAGCGTATGTACTGGCGTTCGTTTTCGTCGGCCTGCTCGATTTCGCCGGCCCCGTGCAGTCCCTGTTGCGCGAATGGTTCGGCAGCGGCCTGCGCCTGCCTCGGGTACGGTCCACCGGCGGGGTGATCGTGGTGCTGGTGCTGGTGTTTTATCCCTACGTTTATCTGCTGGCGCGCACCGCGTTTCTGGCTCAGGGCAAAGGTTTGATGGAAGCGGCGCGGGTGCTGGGCCAGTCGCCGTGGCAGGCGTTCTGGCGGGTTGCGCTGCCGATGGCGCGTCCGGCGATTGGCGCGGGCGTGGCGCTGGCGCTGATGGAAACCCTCGCCGATTTTGGCGCGGTGTCGGTGTTCAACTTCGATACCTTCACCACGGCCATCTACAAAACCTGGTACGGCTTTTTCAGCCTGCCCAGCGCTGCGCAACTGGCCAGTCTGTTGCTGCTGGTGGTGATGCTGGTGCTGTACGGCGAGCGCCGGGCACGCGGGGCGAATCGGGCCAGCAACGAGCGGCCACGGGTGAAAGCGCTGTATCACCTGCGGGGAATCAAGGCCTTCGCGGCGACGGGCTGGTGTGGATTGGTGTTCGCCTGCGCCTTCGTCATCCCGGTGCTGCAACTGATCGTCTGGTTCTGGCAGCGTGGACGCTTCGATCTGGATGAGCGTTACGCCGGGCTGATTCTGCACACGCTCTATCTGGGCGCGATGGCGGCGCTGATCACCGTCAGCGTTGCGCTGTTGCTGGCGTTTGCCCGGCGCCTGGCACCGACCCCAGCCATCAACTCCGGGGTCGGCCTGGCCAATCTCGGCTACGCCTTGCCCGGTTCGGTGCTGGCGGTGTCGATCATGCTTGCCTTCAGTTATCTGGATCGTGAACTGGTGATTCCGCTCTCCGCCTGGCTCGGTGGTGCCGGCAAACCGTTGCTGCTCGGCAGCCTCGCGGCGTTGCTGATGGCTTATCTGGTGCGCTTCATTGCCGTCGCCTATGGACCGCTGGAAAGCAGTCTGGCGCGTATACGGCCATCTTTGCCTGAAGCGGCACGCAGCCTGGGTGTCAGTGGGCCGCGACTGTTTTTCAAAGTGTATCTGCCGCTCTTGCTGCCCGGCACGTTGAGCGCCGCGTTGCTGGTGTTCGTCGATGTGCTCAAGGAAATGCCCGCGACCCTGCTGATGCGCCCGTTTGGCTGGGACACGCTGGCGGTGCGCATCTTTGAAATGACCAGCGAAGGCGAATGGGCGCGCGCCTCGTTGCCAGCATTGACCCTGGTGCTGGTCGGGCTGTTGCCGGTGATCGGATTGATTCGACGTTCGGCGCATCGAAACACTTAGTCGTCAGTCCTACATCATGCGGCTACAATGCGCGGCATTCGGTGCGGTTCGTCTGACAGACCCGTGCGCTGGAATCGGCTGCAAGCCTTATCCATCAAGGCTTTCAGCCGTATAGCGGCGGTCCGCACCCTCGCCACGCCCGGAAGGAGAAACCCATGGGACAGCGTACGCCTCTGTATGACCTGCACCTCGCGCTCGGCGCGAAGATGGTCGATTTTGGCGGTTGGGATATGCCACTGCATTACGGCTCGCAGGTCGAGGAGCACCACGAAGTGCGCCGCGATTGCGGGGTGTTCGATGTTTCCCATATGACCGTGATTGATGTCACCGGCGCCCAGGCCAAGGCCTGGCTCCAGCATCTGCTGGCCAACGACGTCGAACGTCTGCACCGCCCCGGCCGGGCGTTGTACAGCACCATGCTCAATGAGCGCGGTGGCATCGTCGACGACATGATCGTCTATCGCCTCGACGACGCGTACCGGCTGGTGTTCAACGCCTCGACCCGCGATCAGGATCTGGCCTGGATGAACGCCCAGCTCGGCGCCTACGACGTGCAACTGCACGAGCGCGCCGAGCTGGCGATGCTCGCCATCCAAGGCCCGCAGGCCCGGCACAAGATTGCCGAACTGGTCACCCAGTCGCGCGCCACGCTGATCCAGCAACTCAAACCTTTCGAAGGCGCCATCGACGGCGACTGGTTCATCGCGCGTACCGGTTACACCGGCGAGGATGGCCTGGAAATCTGCCTGCCGGCCAATCAGGCGCCGGGTTTCTTCAACGATCTGGTCGGTGCGGGTATTTCGCCGATCGGCCTCGGTGCTCGCGACACCTTGCGTGTCGAGGCCGGAATGAACCTGTACGGTCAGGACATTCATCAGGACGTTTCACCGCTGGCCTCGAACATGGCCTGGAGCATCGCCTGGGAGCCGGCCTCGCGGCAGTTCATCGGCCGTGCGGCGCTGGAGGCGGAAAAAGCCGTCGGCGTGGCGCATAAACTGGTCGGTCTGGTGCTGGAAGAGCGCGGGGTTTTGCGCGCTCACCAAGTGGTTCGCATCGCCGATGTTGGCGAAGGGGAGATCACCAGTGGTAGTTTCTCTCCTACGCTGAGCAAATCGATTGCCTTGGCGCGTGTACCGATGGCAACCGCCGACCGCGCCGAAGTGGAAATCCGTGGCAAGTGGTACCCGGTACGGGTGGTCAAACCGACCTTCGTGCGCCATGGCAAAACCTTGATCTAACCTTTTCTGGCGGGCATGACCGCTGACCAATTTCCGAGGAACCGAAGATGAGCGATATCCCTGCCGAACTGCGTTTTGCCGAAAGTCATGAATGGGCGCGTCTGGAAGCCGACGGCACCGTCACCGTGGGCATCAGCGATCACGCGCAGGAAGCGCTGGGCGACGTGGTGTTCGTCGAGTTGACCGAAGTCGGCAAGGTGTTCGCCGCCGGTGATCAATCCGGCGTGGTCGAGTCGGTGAAAGCCGCCTCCGACATCTACGCCCCGGTCAGCGGTGAAGTCATCGCGATCAACGAAGAGCTGGGTGGCTCGCCTGAGCTGCTGAACTCCGACCCGTACGGCGCGTGGATCTTCAAGCTCAAGCCAAGCGACAAGGCCGAGCTGGACAAGCTGCTGGATGCGGCGGCTTACAAGGCTGCCATCGGCGAGTAACTTGCCGGTATGACCCAAAGCCCCGATTCGTCGGGGCTTTTTTTCAGAATCAAAAGATCGCAGCCTTCGGCAGCTCCTACCTTTGAAATACATTCCCCTGTAGATACCGTCTTGAGCCTCACCGGGCAAGCGCAAGTTTCGGGTCATATGGCAGTCCTGACTTGAGCACTCCGTAAACGAAGTGCAGCAGCTTGCG